>NZ_BONZ01000081.1 GCF_016862975.1 Rugosimonospora africana | reverse complement strand
GACGGACCTGATCGCCCTGGGGGCGACGGAGCCCCCAGAGCAGCCGCGGCCGGACCGGTGGCGGGTGCTGCTGGACCCGGCCGGGCACCCGTTCTGTATCACGACGAGCATCTGAGCCGGAAGTGAGTGTGGTGAGCGAGGATGCGGCGGCCCGGGTGGGCCGGTTGATGACGGCGAAGGCGCTGCCAGGGCGGGGTGATGAACTGGCGGCCGCGCTGGTGCGGGTCGCCGGTACGCTGCGCGGGTTCCCCGGCTGCGAGCTGTACGTGATCAACCAGGATCGGGCGGACCCGGACACGGTGTACGCGTTCGAGGTGTGGTCCGACGAAGCTGCGGTGAACGCGGCGCTGGAGGCGGCGCGGACGGCGGCGAACCCGCCGGTGAGCATGGCCGCCGTGATGGCGATGGTCGACGGCCCGATGCGACGGGTCGACCTGGTGCCCTTGGGCGGCGTGGGGCTGGCCGAGTAGTCGCCGTAGGACCGGTGTGCCGGGCGCGTGCGCGTGGCACACCGGCCGGGTCAGGCACCAGCGCCGAGTCCTGGCGGGTCGCCCTTGGCGACCACACCGCGCGGGCCTTCGGCGCTGGATTCGGACAGGGGGCAGAAGTGTCGCAGCACTTGGCTAGGTGCTGGTCGGTCATGCGTTAGTCAGCCTCGGGACCTCCGAGCTCAGTGAAGAGAGTCAACTGCAGAGCGCCGGGTGCCTCCAGCCGTGCGCTCAGCGAGTTCCATGGGGTCCGGGTCGGGTGGGCGATCACCTGAGCACCGGCAGCGGCCAGCCTCGACGTGGCGGCGTCGCAGTCGTCGACCTGGAACGCGACGCGGATGTGGCCAGCCACTCGCTGCCCGACCTCGACCTCATCGATAAAGGCGGCGTGGCCCGGGTCGGCCAACTCCAAGGTGGCTCGGCCGGCGTCGAGGATGGTGACCCTTCCATCGGCAGAGGCGAAAGCAGCGCGCTCGGCCAGGCCGAGGACATCGCGGTAGAAGTGCAGTGCCGCTTCGTAGTCGGTCGCGGTGACCACGAGGCGGAGTTCGCGGACGGCAGGTTCGTCGGACATGTCGGCTCCCTGACTGCTTTGACAAGCTGCTCGCCAACACAGTACGACGCATGCGACGAGTTGTTGCGCGTCCTGCAACAACGGCTGTCGTGGGGGAGGGGCGGGTGCCCCGGGGCGATGTCACAGTTCGGCACGCTCGTCGCGCCTTCTTGTCGATGGCGCCGCCCGGCGCCGGTGTGTAGTGGAGGACTTGATGAACGTCGCTTTGTGGATCATGCAGGTGATCGTGGCTATGGTGTTCCTGTTCTCGGCCGTGACCAAGGGCACCTGGTCGAAGGAGAAGTTGGTCGCGAAGGGGCAGACCGGGGTGGGGCCGGTGCCGCTGGCCGCGGTGCGGTTCGTCGCCCTCGCGGAGCTGCTTGGGGTGTTGGGGTTGCTGCTGCCATGGGCGATGGATGTCGCGCCAGTCCTGACCCCGCTGGCCGCGATCGGACTGGCGATCATCATGGTCGGCGCCGCACTGATTCATCTGCGGTTGGGTGAGCCCCGCACCGTGCTCGGCAATGCCGCCATTCTGATCTTGTGTGTCGTCGTCGCCAGCGGTCGACTCGCCCACCTCGGCTAAGCCGTACGGCGCCTCACGCAGGTCAGTACGTTATCAACGAAAGGCCGCGCACCATGTCCGACGCCGTGCTCGACGTCTTTGACTGCCACCGCAAGCTGCTGCACGGTGTCGCCTACCGGATCCTCGGCAGCGTGGATGAGGCCGATGACGTCGTTCAGGAGACGTGGTTGCGCTGGCACCGCGCGGACCGCGCCGCGGTCGCCGATCCGCGGGCGTACCTGGTCCGCATCGCCACCCGCGCCGCATTCGACCACATCCGCCGGGCAGCCAGCAGACGCGAAACCTATGTGGGGGCCTGGCTGCCCGAACCGATGTTGACTGAACCGGACATCGCCGAGGACGCGGCCCTGGCCGACTCGATTTCGATGGCGATGCTGGTGCTCCTGCAGACCCTGTCGCCGCTGGAACGCGCCGTGTTCGTCCTCAAGGAGGCATTCGGCTTCACCTACCCTCAGATCAGTGACGCGATCGGCAGATCCGACCAAGCCGTCCGCCAACTGGCCCACCGCGCCCGTCAACACATCCAGGCTCGTCAACCCCGTTTCGACGCCGATCGGAATGTCTCGCGTACCGTCACCGAACGATTCATGAAGGCCGCGATCGGCGGCGACCTCGCCGCCCTGCTGTCAGTGCTCGCACCGGAGGTCACGCTCATCGCCGACAGCGGCGGGAAGACACCGGGCCCACGCCGCCCGATCCACGGGGCCGAGAAGGTCGCCCGGTTCTTTGCCGCAACGGCGGACAACATCCCCACCGGCACCCTCATGCGCATCGTCGATATCAACGGCGGACCGGGAGCCCTCACGCTGCTCGGCGCGACCCCGTACGCCGCCTTCAGCTTTCATGTCGGCGCCCGCACCGAACGGATCCAGACGATCCACCTCATCAGCAACCCCGACAAGCTCACCAGACTCGAGCTCGACAATCAGCGCGCAGTCTGAAGCGGAAGGTCACGTCCATTCTCGACGAAGGGTTGGCATTTCGGGACGCCCACGCATCCTCAACTGGCGGCTGAGTGTGTACCCCCGGTGAGGAAGTCAAGATGAGTGGCGGCCAAATCCAGTTGCACAGACCACATAGGACATACGGCGATCGTCCCGGAAAGCTTTGTGCGAGCACGGGTTCCGGCTATAGTGGGGGTATGCGCCCCCGTTTTCGGGGGAAAGCACCATTGTGGGGGTTCGATCCCCCCTCGAACACCCCAAGATCGTATGAGAGCCATACGCTCCGCCCTCGGTCTGGTCAGGTTCGCACCGTTCCACTGGAGTGGGGCGGATCTGTGAGTGGCACGCTTGGCGTTGTTCCCAGGGCCTCGCCTAGCGGGTGATCGCGCTAGGCGAGGTGTCTCAAGCCGCTCGTGAGGACAACCGTCCACCATCATCTGACCCCGTCCGTGACTCGCCTTGGGATGTCATGGCATGGGCATCGGACGGGGCGCCGGTCATGCCGCCGGATCGCGGCGATGCAGCACGGCTAGGCTGACGGCGGTGCACAGGGCCACGGTGGCGAGCTGCACGAGGGCTCCGGTCCCGAGGCCGCCGGCCGGGCCCGGCTCGAACAGCCCCACCCAGTTCTGCCAGTAGTGGACCGGCAGGGCCACGGCGACCGCGTGCAGGGCGGACTGGCCGTTGAGGATGCTGGCGGCGACGACGAACGCGACCGCCGCGGCGAGGGCTTCGGCGCCGCGCGGCAGCAGCACCCCGAGAGTGAACGCGATCGCAGCGATGCTGAGCATGCACAGCAGGGTGTAGCCGCTGGCCGCCAGCGCACGGGCGATGGCGTCGCCGGTGCTCAGATTGGGGGAGCCGATCCGATGGAACGGATGCCAGCCGAAGAGGGCCAGGCCGGTGACGAACCCGGCGGCCAGCACACAGCCGAGGGCGAGCGCCGTGGCGATGGCCACGGCGGCGAGCTTTGCGGTCAGCAGCCGGGCCCGGGTGACCGGGGCGACGTAGAGGTAGCGCAGGAGGCCCCAGTCGCGGTCGGCGGACGCGATGACGGTGGCGAGCAGGCAGACGATGACCGGCAACAGGAGCGGCCCGATGAACTCCAGGCTCGCCATGGTGTGGTTGAGCGCCGAGTAGGGGGACGCTCCGAACAGGCCGGTCTGGGTGCCGTTGCGATGTCCGGCCTCGGGAGCGAACGACAGGCCGGCCAGGACCGGGACGGCGGCGAGGAAGCCCAGGGCGATCAGGGTGCGCAGCCGCATCAGTTGGGTGGTGAGTTCAACGCGCAGCATCACGGTGTCCTTCGGTCATGGCGTCCGTCGGTTGATGGCGTCCGTCGGTCATGGCGAGGTAGGCGTCCTCCAGGGACCGGTGGGCCGGGTTCGCGGCGAGGACGTCGGCCAGCGGCCCGGAACTGACGCGCCGGCCCCGGTTCATCACGACGATGTGGGTGGCGACTTGCTGCACCTCGGCGAGCTGGTGGCTGGAGATCAGGACAGTGGCGCCGGCCTTGGCCAGGGCTGCCAGGTGTTCCCGCAGAGCGCGGATCTCGGCGGGGTCGAGGCCGTTGGCCGGCTCGTCCAGGATCAGGACGTCGGGCAGGCGCATCAGCGCCTGGGCGAGCATGAGTCGCTGTTTCATGCCCATCGAGTAGCCCTTGACCTTGCGGTCGATCGCGGCGCCGAGCCCGGCCAGGTCGAGGGCGTCACGCAGGCCGGGCGGTGGCCAGGTCCGCCGGGCCGCCGCCCACAGCAGCTTCAGGTTGTCGGTCCCGTTCAGATGGGGTACGAACGCCGGCCCGTCGATGAGCACACCCACGCGGCGCAGCACCGCGGCGCCGAGACTCACCGGTTCGCCGGCGATGTGGGCGGTGCCACTGTCCGGAGTGGACAGACCGACCAGCATCCGCATGGTCGAGGTCTTGCCGGCCCCGTTCGGTCCGAGCAGCGCGCAGATCTGCCCGGTGCCGGCGGCGAAGGTGAGTCGGTCGACGGCTTGCTGGCGGCCGTACCGCTTGGACAGGCCGTCGACGCGGATCGTCGCCGTTGGCGCGGCGGGTGCGGACATGGGGCATCGCCCTTTCTCGGCGGATCGCCGGAAGGTGGGGGAGGTGCGGTGATGGGAGGTGTGGTGCGGGGTTGGCTAGCGGGTCGCGGCCAGCTGGCGCCGGCCCGCCGCCGCAGCGAGGACGCTCGCGGCGGCCATCAATCCGATCGTGGCGATCCAGCTGGGCACGAACGGGGTGGCCAGGAGCCCGTGGTCGCCGTGGAACACGGTCGGATCGCTCGCGTGCACCCGTGCGCCCCAGATCACGGCGACGACGGTGGTCACCGCCATGCCCGCGGCCAGAACGACCAGGGCCGCCGGTCGCAACCGGGTCGGTTGGTCGGCCGGTACCCGGCGCAGCACGGTCGCCGCCGCCCATGCGGTGGCCACGACCAGACCGATGCCGCTGACCGCGATCAGCGCAAACCCGGTGATGGTGGCCGCCGAGTGCACCCCGTGGCCCTGCGAGAGCAGCAGCGCCAGGCGCAGAACCCCGTACCAGGCGGCGGCGCCGGCGAACGGGACGGCCACGTACCGCCAGGCGCCGGCATCCCTGCCGCGCAACAGCGCCATCGCGGTCGGCGCCGCCGCCGCCACCAGCGCGAGCAGCGCGACCGCGGCCGCCGCGACCAGCAGCACGTAGACGCCGCCGGCTGCGCCGGTCAGGTCCTCGGCGAGCTTCTGGAACGCGATGCCGGCCACGGTGAACAGGCCGGTGGCCCACACCGCGGTGGTCATCGGTGAACGAGTGGACATGAACCCTCCCTGTTCCCACCGGGCGTGTACCGCGCCCCGCAACGAGTTGACGATCAGCCGGGGACGCCGGTGGACGCCCAGGTCGCACAGCAGCTGGGCGTACTCCTGGCCGTACCGGCGCCGCCAACCCGAGGGGTAACAGGCCAGCAGCGCGCGGACCAGCCACGGATCGCCGGTCACGCCGACGCCATCCGCAGCCGGCCCAGGCTCAGCGTGGCCAGCCGCTGCATCCGCGACGCCTGGGCCGACAGCTCGGCCGCGCCGGCCGCGGTCAGCCGGTACGGGCGGCGGCGCCCTTCGGCCGGCAGGCCCTCGATCAGGCCCCGCTCCTCCAGCCGGCTCAGCGCCGCGTACAGCGTGCCGGGGCCGAGGCTCACCCCGACCTGCTCGGCGACGTCATTGGTGATGGCATACCCGTGCTTGTCGCCGTCGGCCAGGCTGGCGAGCACCAGCAGCCCCGGCTCGGCCCAGCGGCCCAGTTCGTCGACCATTCTCTACTCCGTCCCGCGATATAACGCCGAGCGTACTACACCGGGCGATATAGCGCCACCGCTTCGGATGGGGACCGGATGTGGCGCGCGGGTGGGCAGAGGCCGCGGTGTTGTATAGGCCGGTGGTGTTGCAGGGGCCGGTGGTGTTGCAGAGGTCGCGGCATCGCAGGGGCCGCGGCGTGGCAGAGGCCGCCCGGCGTTATCGCTGGGAGCTGCGCCACTCCTCGTATTCCTGCCGGCTCTGCGGCGTCAGCGGGTAGTAGTCCGACAGCCGGGCGCCCTCGTCGATGCGCTGGCGGCTGAACACTTCCCAGTCCTCGTGGTCGCCGGCTTTGGCGACGACATCGCCGACCGCGCCCGAGGGTCCAGCCCGCGGGCCTCTGGTCGAAGTCGTACCGGTCGGGCAGGTGCCCAACCGGCCAGGGTCGTAAAGGTCGGGGTCGAAGTGGTCGAAGTACCGCTGATAGTCGGCGTCGGTCAGTTGTTCGCGGGACTTGATCCACTCGTGCCGCGCGGCGGCCGCGTAGATGCCCAGTGCAGGAACAGCCCGAACCGCGCTTCGGTGAACCATGCCGGGGTCGGTGCCGGCATCAGCGGGCCCTTTCGGCTGTGTCGAGTTTGGCGGCGGCGAGCCATGCCTGCGCCAGCAGTGCGTGCCCGGCCGGGGTCAGGTGTAGTACCCCGTCGGACGACCACTCCTGGACGTCGCTGTCGGCGACCGCCTGGGCCAGCAGCCCATCCGCGGGCACCAGCGCCGCCCCGAACTCGTAGGCCAGCCGCCGCACGGCGGAGATCTTCGGGTCGAGGTCTTCGCGGCGGGTCCACAGCTCGGGGCGCGCCGGCAGCAGGAACGGTTCGATCAGCAGCAGCCGTGCGCCGTGCGCCGCGGCCTCGCCGAGGATGAACCGGTAGTCCTCCTCGAAGTCCTCGACCGTCGTCGGGTCGTCGCCCTCGTAGCGGCGCCACACGTCGTTGATGCCGACCAGCA
Organism: Rugosimonospora africana; assembly: GCF_016862975.1. GTDB lineage: Bacteria > Actinomycetota > Actinomycetes > Mycobacteriales > Micromonosporaceae > Rugosimonospora > Rugosimonospora africana. Next base: position 94,710 of record NZ_BONZ01000081.1, on the reverse strand, counting down.
CCGACACCGTGTCCGGGCTCAGGGCGAGGCAGTCCCGCTTCCACCGGGCGCGCAGGTCGACGACGCGGTCGCCGCCGATGCCTCGGTTGACGAACTGGATGCGCTGACCCGGCCGGCGCGCGGCATGCAAGCCGGCGGCCATGGCGGCGTAGCCGGCTCCGAGGGACGCCGGGTCGTCGCGGTCGCGGCCGCAGTCGGTGATGCTGTCGCCGATGAACAGCATCGTGCTGCCGGCAGTGAGACTGCGCGTCACGCCACGTTCTCCTTGTCTGATGCGGCGTCTGACGCGCGGTCCGACGCGCCCTCGTGCGGCGACTGGCCGACCGGGGTGAGCCCGGGCGGGGCGCCGGTGGTCGGGGTTGGTGTGTCGGGTGCGAGCAGCCCTTCGGCGCGCAGCTCCGACCACAGGTCGTCGGGGACGGGGTGCCCGAACGCGGCGAGGTTGGCGGCCACCTCGGCCGGTGAGCGCATGCCGACCAGCACGCTGACCACGGCGGGGTCGCCGAGCGGGAAGCGCATCGCGGCGGTGCTCATCGGGACGCCGTGGCGGCGGCAGACCTCGCGCACCCGCAGGGCGCGGGCCAACTCGTCGTCGCTGGCCGGCGAGTAGGCGTAGCGGGCGTGCGGGCCGGGGTCGACCAGGATCCCGCTGTTGAACACGCCGCCGACCACGACTCCGACGCCCCGCCGGGCGCAGGCCGGCAGCAGGTCGGTGATGGCGCTGTGATCCAGCAGCGAGTACCGCCCAGCCAGCAGGACGAGGTCGAGGTCCAGCCGGGAGACGAACCGGGCCGGCATCGCCGACTGGTTCATCCCGACCCCGATCGCGCCGACGACCTTCTCCTCGCGCAGCCGGGCGAGGGTCGGGTACGCGCTGCGGTACACCTCGTCCTCGTGGTCGTCCGGGTCGTGCAGGTACACCACGTCGACCCGGTCGGTGCCCAACCGTCGCAGGCTGTCCTCCAGGCTGCGCAGGATCCCGTCGCGGCTGAAGTCGAACCGGGCCCGCAGGCGGGGGGCCCCGGGAAACGGTGGGGTGAACGGTCCGGCCGGCTCGGTCAGTACCCGGCCGACCTTGGTGGACACGATGACGCCGGGGTCTGCCGACCGCAGCGCCCGGCCGACCCGTGCCTCGGCCACACCGAGCCCGTACCCGGGGGCGGTGTCCAGATAGGACACTCCACCCTCGAGCGCGCGGGCGATGGTGGCGGCGGCCTGCTCGTCGTCGACCGGCTCGTAGAGGAAGCCCAGCGGCGCGGTGCCCAGCCCGAGGGTGGGAAGGCGCGGCCCGCGTGGCCTCACGGCAGAGTTCACGCGGCGGCCAGGTACTGGTCGAGCCACTCCAGAACGGCGTCGACCTGGCGCGGGTCGAACTCGTGGCCCACGTCTTCGAGTACGACGTGCCGCAGGTGTTGCGACGCACCCGAGGCCGCGTAGGCCGGCCGCAGCGCCTCGACGAAGTCCGCGATGTGTCCGGGAGTGGTGATGGTGTCCTCGGCCCCGGCGATGACCAGCAGCGGCCGCCCGGCCAGCTGCGGGGCGAGCTTGGCGCTCGGGCCGGAGGTCGCCACCCGCGCGGCGTCGCCCAGGTCGGCGAACTCGGACATCTGCGTCACGTCGCAGACCGGCATGATGGCCGCCCCGCAGGCCGGGCGGGGGTCGCAGGCCAGCTTGAACAGTGTCTGCATCCCGCCCCAGGACTGGCCGACCACGGCGAGCCGGTCCTTGGAGGCGACCAGTCCCAGCGAGAACGCCGCGTCGACGATGGCCTTCGACTCGGCCCGCGCAATCTTGAGCAGGTCCGGTCCCTGCCCGGCCATGCTGGCCTGGTGCAGCTCGGCGACGTCCTGCCAGGCCCGCTTGCGGTCACCGTGCCCGGGGGCATCGGGGACCAGCACGTCGTGGCCGGCGTTGAGCAAGGCGGCGACGATGTTGGGGCTGACCCGGTTGCCCGTCACGCCGGGCGGCAACGCCTGTTCCTTGTTGCCCCGGAAGCCGTTGTAGAACACCACGAGCGTGTCTCGGCGGACGCTCTGCGGTGCCCGCAGGTGCAGCGCCGGGATCGGGTCGGGGCTGTACGGCAGGAACAGCGTTTGCACCTGCGCCCAGGGGCGCCACGGTGAGACCGGACCGGGCGGTCCGGCGAGATTGGATGCCTGGCGGACCGCCTCGACCATCGCGTCGGCCAGCAGCAGGCCGACCAGTTCGGCCGACGGTCCCTCGGGCAGCGGGACCGTGACGTCGGCCTCCTTGAGTAACTGCCGGGACGGGGCCGCAGCCAGGTAGACCACCTGCGCACCGGCCTCGCGGGCTGCCGCGAGGCCGGCGCTCGCGCCGAATTCGGCGTTGCCGTAGGCCAGCAGCACCACCACCGAACCGGTCGGCATTCCGCGCGCCCGTCGTGGCCAGTGATTCGGCACGGCCGAGCAGGCCGCCGGCACCGACAGCTCGGCCAGCCCCGCGGCGAGCACCGCACCCGCGCCGGCCAGCTCGGGTGCCGGCCAGATCTCCACCCAGCGGGCCAGGCGCAGCTGGCGGGCAGCATTGGGCATCGAGGCGTCCGTGCGCAGCCGGTCGGCCAGTGGGCTCAGCGTGTCGGGCGCCGACTCGCGCGCCTGGTGGCCGTCGGCCGCGAAGTCGTTGGCCACTCCGAGGCGCAGCGCCGGGTAACCGGGGAAGCCGACGTTGCGACAGAACCGCGACACGGTGGGTTGGGCCACCTCGCACAGCTCCGCGAACTCGCTGATGGACATGGCGATGGCCCGCGCCGGATCGGACAGCAGCCGGTCGGCGACGCGGCGTTCCGCCGGGGCGAGATCGGGGAGGGCGGCACGCACGCGGTCGAGGGCGGCGGTGCGGGTACCCGGCGAAGGGGGTTGCTCGAGCAAGGCCATGGTGCTTAGTATATTGCAGTCCAGTTACATGTAAAGAAATATACTGACCTGGCGAGCGGAATAGTTTTTCCCACGTTCTGATCGGCGCTTCGCCAGCGGGGTCCGGGCCGCCGCCCCGGGCTCGCACCAGGTCGCAAAGCCATCACAAGCCATCAGTGCCGGCCCCGCCCCACCCGGCCACCGCTGGGAAGACCCTTCGGAGTTGCCTATGCCAGCCCCCACCGCCGTCACGGAAGTGGCTGAGTCACCGCCACCCGAACTCGTGACGCCGCACCGCCCGAAGACGGTCTCCCGCCGGCAGGCCCGGCTTCGTTCCACGCTCACGTTGTTCCTCATGGGACTGCCCGCGCTGGTGCTGCTGTTCGTCTTCAGCTACGTGCCCATGGTCGGCGTGGTCCTGGCCTTCAAGGACTACCGGCCGGCGCGCGGCGTGTTCGGCAGCGCGTGGGCCGGGCTGGAGAACTTCAAGTTCCTCTTCTCCAGCGGCGACGCGTGGCACATCACGTTCAACACCGTCTTCATGAACGCGCTGATCATCGCGGCCAACCTGCTGGTGTCGCTGACCCTCGCGCTGCTGCTCAACGAGGTCCGCGACCGTTCCCCGCGGCTGGCCAAGGTCTACCAGTCGGCGGTGTTCCTGCCCTTCGTCTTCTCCTGGGTGGTCGTCTCGTACTTCGTGCTGGCCTTCCTCGACGCCGACCACGGACTGGTCAACCACGCGCTCACCGGCGTGGGCATGCAACCCATCGACTGGTACTCCCGGTCGGGCTTCTGGCCGCTGATCCTGACCATCGTCGCGGTCTGGAAGGGCGTGGGCTTCTGGGTCATCGCGTACCTCGCCGCCATCATCGCGATCAACCCGGAGTACTACGAGGCCGCGAGCATGGACGGGGCCGGCAGGTGGCAGCAGATGCGACGCATCACGTTGCCGATGCTGGTGCCGCTGATCATCATCAACCTGCTGCTGTCGGTCAGCCACATCTTCCACGCCGACTTCGGCCTGTTCTTCCAGGTGACGCGAAACAGCACCCTGCTGTACCCGACGACGGACGTCATCGACACGTACGTGTACCGGTCGCTGACCTCGCTGGGTGACGTCGGGATGTCGGCGGCAGCCGGCCTGTACCAAGCCTTCGTGGGATTCGTGCTCGTGGTGCTGGCCAACTGGCTGGTCCGCCGCCGCGACCCGCAGAAGGCCCTGTTCTAAGGAGGAGATCCGTGGCTACCGACATCCGGCCCGTGCGCCGTGCCACCCCGGCGCGCCCCGACTGGCCGCGGCTGGTCGCGCACGTCCTGCTCGCGCTGTGCGCCGTCGCGTTCGTCGCACCACTGCTGTTGGTGCTCTCCGCGTCGTTCTCCTCGGAGCACGCGATCGACCAGCACGGCTACTCGTTCCTGCCGCACGGATTCACGACCTTCGCCTACCGGTACGTCATCGGAGACCCCACCCAGATCATCCAGGCGTACGGGATCTCCATCTTCGTCACCGTGGTGGGCACCGTCGCGTCGCTGCTGGTGATGTCGATGCTGGCCTACACGCTGGCCCGGCGCGAATACGTGCTGCGCGCACCGCTGGCGTTCTACGTGCTGTTCGCGATGCTGTTCAACGGCGGGCTGGTGCCCAGCTACATCTTCATCACGCAGTACCTGCACCTGCGGAACAACCTGATGGTGCTGATCCTGCCGTACCTGGTCTCGCCGTGGTTCGTTCTGTTGCTGCGCACCTACTTCCTGTCGCTGCCGGTCGACATCATGGACGCGGCCCGCGTCGACGGGGCGGGCGAGCTGCGCACGTTCTTCCAGATCGTGCTGCCGCTGTCGACGCCCGCGCTGGCGACCGTCGGACTGCTGACCGCCCTCATCTACTGGAACGACTGGTGGCTGGGGCTGCTCTACATCGACAAGAGTGATCTGTCACCGGTGCAGTTGCTGCTGTACCACATCATCTCGAACATCAACTTCGCGGCCAGCAACAGCCAGACGGACAACCTGGCCAGTGTGCCCGTGCAGTCGGTACGGATGGCGATCGCGGTGCTGGCGATCGGCCCGATCGTCGCCGCGTTCTTCTTCGTGCAGCGCTACTTCGTCCGCGGCATCACCATCGGCGGACTCAAAGATTGATTCCACACCCGGGAGGGTCACGGCACCATGACACAGATTTCGCGTCGTTCCCTGCTGTTCAACGGTGGTAAGGCACTGCTCGCCGCCGGTACCCTCGGCGCCGCCGGACCGCTGATCGCTGCCTGCGGCTCGGACGACGACTCGACGTCGGGCTCGGTCAACCTGAAGTACCAGTACTTCGCCTACGTCGACGCCCCCGACGTGCCGGCGGTGCAGCAGGCGATGAACGACTACCTGAAGAAGTTGGGCAAGTCCTTCACCGTCACACTCCAGCCCACCATGGACTACGACCAGAAGATGACGCTGAACATGTCGGCCGGCGACGTGGGCGACCTCTTCTTCACGGCCACGTGGTCCAACGACTTCTTCAAGAACGCGGGTAGCGGCAACCTGCTCGACATCACCAAACTGCTGCCGCGGCACGCCCCCAAGCTGTACGCCAGCCTGCCCGCCAGCATCTGGGCCGGGGCCAAGGTGAAGGGGAAGCTCTACGGTGTCATCAACCAACAGCGCTTCCCGAAGCTGTGGGGCTATATCGCCCGCAAGGACCTCGCGGACAAGTACGGCCTCGACCCCGCCGCCATCACCACCTACGCCGATCTGGAGCCGTTCCTGGCCAAGGTGAAGTCCGGCGAGAAGGGTGTCATCCCCTGGGGCACGGACGCGGGCACCGGCGGCACCGCGTTCTACCCGGAGCTGCACGGATACGACCCGGTCGCCACCGCCTACGGCCTGGCCATTCGCTACGACGACCCACAACGCAAGATCATTAATGTATACGAGACGCCGGAGTTCAAGGCCGCCGCACAGCTGCTCCACCGCTGGCGGCAGCTCGGATACACCACCACCGACCCGCTCAGCGGCGAGGACCGGGCTACCAAGCAGCACAGCGGCGGCATCGCGCTGTGGCCCAACCAGGCCCCGCCGACCAACCCGCAGTTGGAGACGTTCGCGACCGTTTCCAAGAGCCTCGTGCCCAAGCCGATCCTCAACACCGACGGATGTGCCTCCACGCTGACCGGCGTGAGCGCCGACACGAAGCACGCGGCCGAGGCACTGGAGTTTCTGGAGCTGCTCAACACCGACAAGTACCTCTACAACCTGCTCTGCTTCGGCATCGAGGGCAAGGACTACGTGCTGGACAAGGCGACCGGCGTGGCGAGCCTGCCGACCGGGGTGGACCCCGCGAAGTCGCCGTACAACCCGAACTCCGACTGGCAGTTCGGCAACCAGTTCAACGCCTACTACCGCACGAAGGAGGACGCCGCCAGCAAGCGCTGGGAGGTGGAGTCCGCCCTGAACTCCAGCGCCGTCGTCTCCACGGCGTTGGGCTTCTCGCTGGACACCTCGCCGCTGCGTACCCAGGTCTCCACGGTGGCGGCCACCATCAAGCAGTACCAGCAGCAGATCTCCATCGGCCTGGTCGATCCGGACAAGGGCATCCCCGAATTCCTCGACAAGCTGAGCAAGTCCGGGATGCCGACGCTGCTGTCCAAGGCGCAGGAGCAGATGGACGCCTTCGGCGCGTCCGCCAAGTAGTCGCCGCGACTGCTGCTCTCCACTTTTCCACCACCAGTAAGGAGGTTGGCGTGAGCGCGCTCTGGCCCACCATCGAGGCGACGCTTCCGTGCCCGGCCCCACCCACCTGGGCGGTGCTGCAACGGCGGCTGTTCACGGTGCTCGACCGGGCCTGGCGCGCTTTCGCCGACCGGTACACCGAGGGCGACGGCCGGCTGGTGTTCCGTGGCCGGCTCGGCGTGCCACCGGACGACCGCGACGGGGTCGACGACTTCTACGAGCCGTTCTTCAACTGGCCATTGCTGTACCTGCTCGGCGGGGACGACGATCTGCTCGCCGCCGCGAAGCGGCACTGGCGTGGGGTGACCGCGCAGTTGACCGAGCTCGGAATGGTCCGCGATGGCCACGAGCGCGGCTACGACTGGTTCCACCAGGGCGAAGGGCTGTTGTTCTTCTACCACCTGTGTCTCGCCGACCCGCACGACGAGTCGCTACGCGCACAGGCGGTCCGCTCTGCCGAGCTCTACCTGGGCGGCCCTCCGGGCAACTACGACCCGGCGCACAACGTCATCGTGGCGCCGCACAACGGTGCCGACGGGCCGCGGGCCGGGCTGACCGGCGGAACGCCGGTGTTCCCGTGGAGTCCGGTGTTCGTCTACTATGGACTCCCGCTGGACTGGATCCCCGGCATCACCTCCTACGAACAGCTTCTGGCCGATCCGGCGCTGGCCGGCCGGATGGGCCAGGAGATGCGCGAGCGGATGGGTCGCGGCGACACCGCGGTCAACCTGGCCGCCACGAGCCTGCTCACCAACGCCTACCTGCTGACCGGACGCGCGGAGTTCCGCGACTGGGTGTTGCGCTACACCGGTGGTTGGCTGGCGCGGATGCGGGCCGGCGGCGGCGTCCTGCCCGACAACGTGGGCCTGGGCGGCACGGTGGGGGAGTACCTCGGCGGCCGCTGGTACGGCGGGCACTACGGGTGGGCCTGGCCGCACGGGCTGCACAGCGTCGGCGCCGCCGCCGTCGTGGCGGCGTGCAACGCGGCGCTGCTCGGCGGGGACGAGACGATGCTCGACCTCGGCCGGGGACCGCTGGACCAGGTGCTTGCGCACGCACGTACCGACGGTGGTACCGGAGCCACGCTGGTGCCGTACAAGCACAACGACAGCGGCTGGCACACCTACAAGCCCATGCAGATGGCGCTGCCGGTCGCGCTGTGGCAGTTCAGCCAGGACCCGGGCGACACCGACCGGCTGACCCGGCTCGGGTACCCGTCCGGGCCGGGCTGGCGCGACACGCAGCCGGTACGCGGCAAGGAGGAGGCCGGCCACGAGCAGCCCTGGCTGGCCTACCTCGCCGGATCGAATCCGGCCTACCCGGAACAGGCGCTGCACCTGGCGCTGGCGGTGGTCGCGCACCGGCTGGCGCGCATCCGGGCCGACCCGACCGACCCGCACACCGGCCCGGGCGCCGACGACCTGCACCACTGGCAGGACCTCAACCCGGTGGTCACCGAGGCGCTGTCCCAACTCACGTGCGGAGCGCCGCAACCGCTGTACAACGGCGGGCTGTGGCACGCCCGGCTGCGCTACCACGACCCCGAGCGTGGCCGGCCCGGGCTTCCGCCCGACGTGGCGGCACTGGTCGACCGGATCGGCCCCGACCGGGTGTCCGTCCAACTGGTCAACCTCGACCCGGTGCGGTCCCGCCGGGTCGTGGTCCAGGCCGGCGCGTTCGCCGAGCACAGCTTCGGCACCGTCACCTTCGATCAGGCGGCCGACGCGTGGCCGCCGTCCGGCCCGAACGTGCCCCTCCAACCACGGCGGCGCCCCGGCGCGCTGACCGTCGACGGCGCGTACGTGCAGGTCCACCTGCCACCGGCGACCTCGATCAGGCTCGACTCGTCGATCCGGCTGCGCGCCCACCCTCCGGCACAGCTCACGCACCTGCACTGAACCCGAAGCGTCGAAGCTTTAAGGAGTGCCGTGCCTACGATCCTCACCCGCGCCAAGGTGATCCTTGGCGTCTCGGCTCTCGCCGTCGGCCTGCTCGCCGTGCCGGCCTTCGCGAAGGCCCAGGGAACCACGTTCTACGTGTCGCCGAGCGGCAACGACCGCAACAGCGGAACGAGCACAGGCAAGTCGCTGCGCACGATCCAGCGCTGCGCCGATCTGGCCCTGGCCGGCGACACCTGCGAAGTGCTCGCCGGCACCTACCGCGAGACGGTCAACGTGCCCAACTCCGGCACCGCCGCCGCCCCCATCACCATCGAGGCGTACCAGCACCAGACCGTGACCGTCGAGGGCGCCGACCCGGTGACCGGCTGGCAGCAGGTCACCGCCGCGGACCTGGACGCCATCACCGCCTCCGACCCACGGCTGACCCACTCGTCGTTCGCCACGGCTGTCGCCGCGGGCAACATGTACCGGGCGCCGCTGACGATCGCCCCCGGCCTGGCCGGAAACCAGGTCTTCGTCAACGCGACCGCCGCCAACGAGGCCCAGTGGCCCGACCCCGGCGCCGATTCGCTGACCCCGAGGGTCGAGTACGCGGCGGCCGGTAGCACTGGAGTGACGGTGGCCGATCCGGCGCTGAGCCAACCCGACGGGTACTGGGCCGGCTCACAGATCCAGACCCGGCACTGGTACGTGGTGCAGACCCAGAAGGTCGCCTCCTCCAAGGTGGGATCGGTGACCCTGACCACCGCCCCGAACCTCGGCGTGTCGGCCTTCCAGACCGGCTACTACCTCTATGGCTCGCTAGAGGCGTTCTCCGCCCCGAACCAGTGGTACTACGACCCGGCCGGCGGCTCGCTCTACTTCTGGTCGACCAGCGCCCCCGGCAACCGCGTCAGCGCCAAGCAACGCACCTACGCCTTCGACCTGAGCTACGCCAGCAACATCCACATTCAGGGCTTCCACGTGCACGGCGCGAGCATCACCGCCGGTGCCGGCTCCACCGGTGACGTGCTGTCCGGACTGGACCTGGCGTACGTGTCGGCCTTCGACAGCGCCCCGGCATACACCACCGGCAACAACACCACCGGCGTCATCCTCAACGGCACCGGCAACACCCTCAAGGACAGCGAGATCGCCTTCAGCGCCGGCAACGGGGTGTTCCAGACCGGCGGCGGCAACACCGTCACGAACAACGTCATCCACGACATGTCCAGCATGGGCACCTACACGGCCGGCGTGACGGTGCTCGGCGAGCACCAGGTCGTCTCACACAACACGATCTACCGGGTCGGCCACGCCGGCATCCAGGTCGAGTCGCACCTGTTCCCGACTGGTGGACCATACAACTTCCGCAACAACACGTTCTCCTACAACGACATCTCCGGATTCGGTCGCCTGATCGTGGACACCGGGGCGATCTACGTGTGCTGCAACCTCGACATGACCGGCACCACCATCGACCACAACTGGGTCCACGACGCGACCCCGATGCCCCTGGTCGACCAGTACGGCATGTCCGGCGTGTACCTGGACGGCAGCTCCGGCCTGGCCACCGTCTGGGACAACGTCGGCTGGAACAACGGGTACCTGTACGGCGCGGCCGTCATGATGAACTCGCCGGGCAAAGGCAACAAGGTCTACAACAACACCGGTGGCGTCTACGCCTACAACCCGCCGTTCGACAGCGGTACGCAGATCATCAACAACATCGGCGCCAACCAGGCGAAGACCTCCTCCAACAACGTGAAGATAAACAACAACCTGCCGACCAGCGTCGACCCCGGGTACGTCGACCCGGCGCACCGCGACTTCACGCTCCAGACGGACTCACCCGCCCGTAACGCCGGTGTCGCCATCCCCGGCATCACCGACGGATCGACCGACGCCACCCCGTCCATCGGCGCGTACCAGTACGGAGCGCCGGTCTGGCACCCGGGCGCCTCCATCACGACGAACCCGTATCTGGTGGCGGCTATCGCCGGTACCGGTGCCTTCACCGTGGGCGAGGGCGCGACCCTGAAGACTCCGCTCACCACGGTCGCCAGCGACGGCACCTCGCCGGTACCCGATGACGTCGTCTACACCCCGACCGACCCGAGCGTCGCGACCGTGGATCCGGACGGCACCCTGCACGGGCTCAAGGCCGGGGCCACCGCGGTCCAGGCGCGGGTCACCGTCGACGGTCACGCGGCGATCGCCCAGTTCATGGTCACCGTCCTGCCGGCCAACTACACCGATCCCGCCGGGTGGACGCTGCGACACCTGAACACCGACGAGTTCGGCGGACCGGCCAGCGGCTTCGCCACCGAGGACAACGGCTCCTACACGATCGTCACGACGGGCTGGAACATCTGGAGCAACGACGACCGGGGCAGCTCGCTGTACCGGTCCGTCAACGCGACCAACGTGACCATGACCGAGACCGTCGACGCCAAGACCCCGGCCGCGGGCGTCGGTCCGATGATCCGCGACGGGGCCGCAGGCAACGCCAAGGAAGTCAACCTGCGGGTACAGGCGAACAACCAGATCGTGATGGCCTACCGCAGCGACGCGACGCTGCCCGGCACCACCCAGGTGACCACCACGACCGCCGCGGTGACCCCGCAACAGCTGCAACTGGTCAAGACCGGTAACAGCTTCACCGGGTACTACTTCGCGGGCGGCACCTGGAACAAGGTCGGCACCATCACCGACGTGATGGGCGCCGACCTACAAGTCGGCACGGGCGTCTTCTCCGGCCTGTACGGCGGCGGGTCGGCCACCGTCTCCGGCATCAGCGTCACGTCGAGCTGACCGGTCCGACGCATCAGCAAACGCGGGATCGTCGCCGTCTGCCCGGCACGGGGCGACGGCGACGATTCCGCGGGACACGGGTGGTCTGAGGTCGGGGACCCGGGTCAGCGGCGCTGTCGCACGGATTCGAGGGATCAGGCGTCGCCCAGGAGCCCGCGCAGAAAGCGGATCTGGTCCCCGCGCTGGAATCCCGCGCCGCCCTCGTGCCCGTTGTACGGCCAGACCGTGACGTTCTTGTCGTTACCCGCGTAGTGGTTGTAGGCGGCGAAGACCGTCGAGGGTGGACAGACGTTGTCCATCAGCGCGACGGAAAAGCGCGTCGGAGCGTGCGCACGGGCGGCGAAGTTGACCCCGTCGAAGTAGCCCAACGTCGCGAACACCTGCTCGACGTCGCCGCGGTGAGTCTTGAGGTACGACACCAGCTCGCCGTACGGGAACGCGTCGGTGATCTCGGTGGCCCGCCGGTAGTGGCACAGGAAGGGAACGTCGGGCATCGCGGCGGCGAGCCCGTCGACCAGACCCGCGACCGCGAGGGTGATGCCGCCGCCCTGGCTGCCGCCGGTGACGACCACCCGGTCCGGGTCCACGCGGGGGTGTGCCCGGGCGGCGTCGACCGCCCGGACCGCGTCGGTGAAGACCCGCCGGTAGTAGTAGTGCTGAGGGTCGGCGATCCCGCGGGTCATGAAGCCGGGTGTCTGCGGCAGGCCAACCGGGTCCGGGTCGGGCGTGTCACCGACGAGCGAGCCGTTGCTGCCCTGGCCGCGGGTGTCCATGACGAGGTGGGCGTAGCCGGCCGCGCTCCAGACGAGCCACTCGTGCGGCAGCCCGCGTCCGCCGCCGTATCCGATGTACTCGACCACGCAGGGCAGCCGGCCCGTCGCGTGCCGGGGTACCAGAAACCAGCCGCGCACCGGCTGGCCCGCGAAGCCGGGGAGGGTCACGTCATAGACATCCACAGTGGACAGTCCGGCGTCGTACGGGGTGAACTGGGCCGGCCATTGCGCGTCACGCGCCTGCTGGAGGGTGGTGGCCCAGAACTCGTCGAAGTCCTTCGGCTCGTCGCGTGCGGGCAAGTAACTCTGCAGGCGGTCTACCGGCCAGTCGACGAACAACGGTCCTCTTCTCGTCAGGGTGGGTGCGCACGCACACGGGACGTGGGACGTCCTAGATCAGCAGTACGCTACGCCAGGACCTCGTGCCAGGGCAAGACCAGCGGTCGGACGGTACCAACGCCGGGGTCAGGACTCGAACGCCCCGAGGTCCGGCGCCGAGCCGTTGTACGGCAGGCCGACGTTGGTGCCCTTGTTGATCAAGGTGCTGCCCGACGCCAACCGCAGGTACGGCAGCACCGGCAGGCTGCCGTCGGACTGGCGGGACACGTTCCAACCGGACGTGGACACGCTCTGGAACTGCGAGTTCGACATGGTGACGCTCAGGTTCCAGGAATTGTACGAAGCGCTGGTACCGCTCATGTTGGACGTCAGCGTCCCGACATAGGCGACGTTGTTGCGCAGGTTGCCCAGACCGACCGCGGCACCGCTGGAGTTGACGCCCAGCATGTTGTAGTCCACGCCGTTGCTGTAGCTGGTGTTGTTGAAGAAGTCGTCAGCCACCGTGTGGTGGTTGGCGTAGAAGCCCGCCGACCGGTTGAGGAACGCCACGGAGGTACGCACGGTGTGCTTGACCCCGTTGGACACGTACCCGCCACCGTAGCCGCCAGCCTTGAACCCGTTGCCGTTACCCGAGGCGGTGGTCGTCTCCGGCAGGTATCCGTTGCGCCACGCCCACGAGTTCTCGATCGTGACCGACGAGTACGCGTTGATGAGGTCGAACCCGTCGTCGGAGTTCCACCACGCGCGGCAGCCGCGGAACACGTTCCCGGGGTTGTTGGCCGAGATGTGCGCGCCGAACCCGTCGGCGTTCTCGCCGGCCCCGCTGGAGCTGTTCGGATCGTAGTTGTCGTGCGAGTCCGAGTTGAGCACGAGGTTGTACCCGCCGTTCTGGATGAACAGGCCGGGCCCCATGTTGTTGTGGGTGTCGATCTTCTCGAACGTGTTGTGGCTCCCCGAGACCCAGATCCCCCAGGACTCGTGGTTCAGGTTGTTGTTCTGGCGGACACCGGTGACTTCCAGGCCCTTGAGGTAGAGGTAGCTGCCGGTGACGTCGAAGCCCTTGATCCGGCAGTCGTTGGTCATGCCGGAGAAGTTGAAGACCGGCTTCTCTCCCGGGTAGTTCACGTAGTTGATCGGGCTGCCCGAACTGCCGCTCTTGCTCAGCACGATCGCGTTGACCGTGGCCGTCTGGCTGGTGCAGCTGGAGGTCGCGGTGGCGTACGCGTAGGTGCCGCCACGGAAGTAGACGGTGTCCCCGGCGGCCGCGACGGATTGCGCGTGCGCGATGGACTTCCAGGGTGCGGACAGTGTGCCGACGGCGCTGTCACTCCCGGACGGGCTGACGTAATAGGAGGTCGCGGCCCAGCTCACACCCGTCGATGTCGCGACGATCGCGACGGGGGCCGCCACGACAGCCGAGATCAGGGCCGCACGCGTCAGGAACGTGGAACGTCTCATCGCACACTCTCCAGGGCCTCGGGGAGATAACATCCAAGTCGATCGATTGTTGCGACGGAACTTCCGCACGTCAATGACTGTTGGAACGTTGCAGTCCAGTTGCAGGCGCCGGTGGATCGATCCGGGTGAGGTTCACCGGTCGGTCGGTGAGTCAGGCCCCGTGGTGGGCGGCCGCACCGACCCAGCGGCGATAGGCGTCGACGTCGACGTTGCTGCCGCAGACGATGGTGACCACGTGTCGGCCGGCGAACCGGTCGCGGTCTTCGAGGATCGCCGCGATACCGAGCGCGGCCGATGGTTCGACGACGAGGCCGGCATGCTGGAGGAGCAGCCGCATGCCGGTGATGATCGACGCCTCCTGGACCAGGACGGCGTCGTCGGCCACCAGGAGGAGGTCGTCCAGGACCTCCGGGATCGGACACCGGCCGGCGACGCCGTCGGCGATGGTGTTGGTCGAGTCGGTGGTGACGACGCGCCGCTGCCGCCACGAGTGGGTCATCGCTGGTGCGCCCAGCGGCTGGACGCAGATCACCTCGACTCCGGGTGCCGCGGTCTTCACCACCTGACCCACGCCGGTGGCCAGCGCCCCGCCGCCGAGAGCGATCAGAACGGTGTCGAACGACGGCGCGCTGTCCACCAGTTCCAGGCCGATGGTCGCCGCGCCCTCGCAGGTCTCGATGTCCAGGCTGTCTTCGACCAGCCGGATGCCGTCGTTCCGCGCGAGGGCCGCCGCCCGCTCGCGGGCCAGGTCGAAGTCGCCGTCCACCAGTTCCAACCTGGCGCCCAGCGCGCGGATGCGATCCAGCTTGGCGACGGGAGCGAAGCGGGACGCCACGACGGTGACGTCGAGCCCCCGACCGCGACCGGACCACGCGAGGGCCTGGCCGAGGTTGCCCGCGCTGGCGCACACGACGGCCCGTGAGTCACTGTCCGCGAGCTGGGTCGCGATGACCTCGGTGCCGCGGGCCTTGAAGCTGCGGACCGGGTTCGCCGTCTCGAGCTTGATGCTCACCGCGCACCCGAGGTCGGGTTCCAGTGCCTCGCAGCGGTACAGCGGAGTGTCGAGGAAGATTGGGTCGATGACCCGGCGAGCCGCCCGGATCCGAGCGGTGTCGAGGCGCGTCTCCTGCACGACGCACAGCGTAACGCCGGCGCTCATGCGGACTCGTCGGGCAGGTGCTCCATCCGGTCGGTGACGAGCGCCTCCAGCTGCTTGCCCGCCCGCGCCGAGGCGATGAGGCAGACCGCGATGGCGATGACGCCGGGGACCTCGGTGAGCCACACCGCCTCGGAGATGGTCACGCGGTAGATGACGACCACTCGTACCGCCGCGTAGGCAAGGAACATCACGCTCCAGACGGTGGAGAGCGACCGGTGGATGCGCAGGAACCGTGGGGAATTCCGCGCCAGCCACTCGAAGGCGACGATGCCGTCCGTGCCACCCTTCTTGGCCGCGAAGGGTTTCGTGGCGTCCACGGTGATCGGCCGGCCGGTGAAGGTGTTCACCAGGATCCAGACTCCCGCCAGGGCGATGAACAGCGATCCGCGTGCCAGGGTGAGCCGTGGATCCCGGACGGCCAGGTCGAGCACCAGCCCGAGCGCGATCTCCACGATCACGAGGATGCCGAGGTTGTCGATCTTGCCGCGCCTGATCGTGTTGACGATCGAGACGACCGTGGTCAGCGCGCCGCCGGTCAGGAGTGACCAGAAGGGACTCAGCCCCACCGAGGTCAGCACGTAGTACGACACGAGCGGAACGACGATGTCGAGCAGGTAGGGCAGGACACCGATGATGCCGCGGGTGCGTCGAAGCTGGCTCTCTGTCGTCGTGGACACGGTCACTGCTCTCCGATCTGACTGGTCCCCGCGGGATCGGGGCTGGGTCCGCTCCCGGTCCGGCGGCTTCAAAATCTTAGAAAGTCATTACATTAGCCACTAAGATAACTCGAGACTAAGGTAAGTTGAGGGGATGGCGCAAGGTGCGGCTTCCGAAGATCCGGTGGCGAGCGAACTGCTCGGCCGCGAGTTCGCGACGGCGGTCGTCATGTTCCACGAGGCGGTGGGCAGGCTCCTGGGGCTCAGCGCGGTCGAGCGGAAGTGCCTCGACGTGCTCCGGCGGCTGGGCCCCGTGACCGCCGGAACGATCGGGGAACACACCGGCCTGACCACCGGCGCCGTCACCGGGCTGATGGATCGGCTGGAGAAGGCCGGCTACGTCGAACGTGGCCGCGACCCGCACGACCGCCGCAAAGTCGTGGTGCGACTGCTGCCGAACGAACGCATGGACGCGCTACTGGCCACCGCGATCGGGCCGTTCGCCGACGAGATGACGACGATGGCGGCCAAATACAGCGACGCTGAGCGCCGCACGATCGCTGACTGGGTGCGCGGAACCACCGACGTGCTGGTCGCCAACACCCAGAGAATCCTGAACCTCGACCAGCCCTGAGCCGGCCCGCTCGAACTGGCCCGCGTCATCCCGCAGGAATGCGAACCGTGGTGATCCACGGCGGCGGCGCCGGCGCGTCACCGATCAGCCCCGCGATCACCCGGCTCCGGCCCGGTGCCCGCTCCGGCCACGGCGTCAGCCCGTCCGTCAGCACCACGATGAAGTCCGGCGCTGCCGGCCCGGCCATCGCCGCTTCGATGCCGACCCGCATGTCTGTGCCGCCACCACCGAACAGCGTCACCTCGCCGACCGAGGCGACACTGCGCGCCGCGTGTACCGCCGTGTCGCAGGACAGCACCGTGACCCGGTTGCCTCCGATACCCACCGCCCGCAGCACCCCGGACACCTCGGCCAGCGCCGCCGCCAACCGGTCGTCGTCCATCGAGCCGGACGTGTCGATGACCACGGCCACCCGGGGTACCGGCTGGCGCAGGCGCGGCAGTACCACCGAACCCAGCGCCGACTGCCGGCGCGACGGGCGCTGGTACGTGTAGTCGACCGCGCCGCTGGCCCACGCCACCGCCTCGCGTACCGCTCCGGTCAACGCGCGCCGCCAGTCGACGACCGGTTCGAGCACCGTGTCCGCCCAGCGTTGCCACCCGCCCGGCACGTCTGCCCGGCCGCGAGCCGCGGCCCGGATGGCGCTCGCGGTGGACCGCCGGATCGCGTCGGCCTCCACCTCGCCGACCGAGCCGGAGCCGGTACCCGGCGGCCGGTCCCAGTCCCGGCCGTGGCCGTCGGCCCCGGAACCGCAGTCGCACGACGGCAGGGACGCGGGCAGCAGCGGCAGGTACGCCTCGAACAACAGGCCGGCCGGCAATCCCAGCCGGTGCGGGTCGACCCGGTCGGCGGGCAGCGGCAGCCCGTCGGCGAGGAGGTCGTCGTTGATTTCCAGATCCTGCGCGACGTTGACCCGGTGGTGGTCGTGCCGCTGGGTGTCCGGCAACCGGTCGGCCCGACCGTGGTGGTCGCGGAGGAGGTGGGAGACCTCGTGGATCCACACGGCGGCGAGTTCGGCCACCGGAAGCCGGTCCACGAAGGACGGTGACACGTAGCAGCGCCAGTGCCGGTCGACACCCATCGTCGGCAGCCGGTGCTCCTCGACGACGGTCAGGCTGTAGAGCGCCGTCGCCAGGTAGGGCCGGTCGGTCGCGGCCCGGAACCGGGCGGCGAGCAGCTTCGTCCGGTCCAACCGTTCCATCGTGGACGGTTCCGAGCGCTCCATCGTGGACGGTTCGGATTCGGGAGTCATCAGGGCAGGCGACCCGACAGGCGCAGCACGTCCACGAACGCGTCCACGGTCGGCGGCACGGTCCAGTTCGGTTCGCGCAGCGTGGCCAGGTCCATCGCGGCCCGCGCGGCCACGTCCGGCACGCCGGCCTTGACCGCCTGGGCGAGCACCACCCAGCCGGCCTCCCAGCGTTCCCGGGTGGTGCGGCCCTGGATCGCCGACACGACGGCGGTCAGGCAGGCCAGTTGCCGGTCGCCGCGCTGCGGGAGCGTGAACGCCTCCGGGTTGGCCAGCACCCGTTCCGGATCGGGCAGGTCGAGCTCCTCCAGGTATGTCACGAACTCCAGCCCGGTACCGTCGCCGACCGCGCCGATGACGGCGAGCGCCAGCGCGTCGGTGCGGGTACCGGCGGCGTGGTGCACCGCCAGCAGCCGCAGCACCATCTCCCAGGTACGCGGCGACGGCCACGCCCCGCCCCGGCCCTCGGCATCGGGCGGCAGGTGGTGTGCGAGCCCGGGCCGGGCGGCCAGGAACCCGGCGACCGCCCCGCGTGCCTTTGCCACGGCGGTACCCGTCCGGGCCGGGTCCACCACCGGTACGTCGACGGCCGGCCAGGTGCCGGACAGTCCACGAGCGACGGTCGCCGGGTCGTGCGTCCAGTGCAGGTGCACGAAGCGGTTGGCCAGCGGCGGGCTGAGGTGCCAGCCGTCGGCTGCGCTGGCGGGCGGGTTCGCGGCGGCCACGACGCGCACCGCGTCGGGCAGGCGCAGGCTGCCGACGTGCCGTTCCAGCACCACCCGCAGCAGCGCGGCCTGCACGGCCGGCGGGGCCGAGGACAGCTCGTCGAAGAAGATGAGTCCCTCGCCGGCCTCGGCCAGCCGCACGGCCCAGTCCGGCGGAGCCATCGGCACACCGGTGCTGGCCGGGTCGGCGCCCACGATCGGCAGGCCGGCGAAGTCGCTGGGCTCGTGCACGCTGGCGATGACGGTCTCCATCGTCGTACCGAGCCGGTCCGCGAGCTGCGCCATGGTCGCCGACTTGCCGATGCCCGGCTCGCCCCACAGCAGCACGGGGAGGTTCGCCGACACGGCGAGCGCGAGCGCCTCGACCTTGGGGTCGCGTACCGGCTCGGTGCGCCAGGCACCCACGGCGGCGACCAGCGCGTCGGCCGCGACCAGCGGCCGGGTCACCGGTACACGCTCGCGATCGACCGGATGTCGGGGTGCGTTTCGGTGGGCGGCCGGGTGGCCGCCGTGGCGGCGGCGAGCCGGCGCATCCGCCGGGGTACGCCGTGCCGCAGGCCCAGGTACGCGAGCGTCGGATGGTCGCGTTGCGCGTCGATCAGCAACCGCGCGCCTCGGCCGGTGATCCCGGTGCGGCGCAGGTCCAGGCGGCGCAACCGGGAATCGGGCAACGCCGCGGCGAGCGCGGCCGCACCGGCGTCGGCCACCACGTTTTCGCGGGCATCCAGTGCGCGTTCGGACGGCGGCCGGGCGAGGTCGAGCGCCACCCAGGAACGCAGGTGCGCGGCGAGCGCGGCCACGCCGTCCGGGCTGATCCCGTTGCCGCCCAGGCCGAGCGTCAGGGCGACGCCGTCGGCGTGCCGGGCCAGCGCCGCGACGCCCGCGTCGCCGAGGTGGTTGCAGGCGAGGTACAGCTCGCGAATGCCGCCGTCGTGGACCAGCGAGCGCAACGCGTCGACGGCCTGCGGCCCCAGCCCGTTGCCGCCGAGAAACAGCCGTTGCAGGCGCGCCGGCCGCCGGGCGAGCGTGTCGGCGAGCCTGCCCAGCCCGTCCACGCTCAGCCCGACGTTGACCAGGTCCAGGGTGCGCAGGGTGTCGTTGGCGGCCAGCGCCCGGCACAGCGCCGCGACGCCGTCGTCACCGAGCGGATTGCGCTTGAGCCACAACGCCCGCACGGTGCGGTCGCCGGTCAACCGCCGGGCGAGCGGCTCGACGCCGTCCGCGTCGATGAGGTTGCAGCCCAGGTAGAGCGTCTCGATGCGGTGCCCGGGCCGCAACGCGTCGGCGACCGCGCGGGCACCGGCGGCTCCGAGGCCGTTGGTACCGAGCAGCAGGTGGCGAACCACGGCGGAGTCGACGGCCGCGCCCGCCAACCGCGCGGCCATCACCGGACCGATGCCCTGCTTGCACAGGTCGAGCCGGCCGTCGGGCTGCATCGTCCCGCGCGCGAACACCTCAGTCGCCCGCGCCGGGGTGCCCGGCCCGCCGAGCCGGTCGAGCAGCGCGTCGAACTCGGCGGGATCGGCGAGTCCCTGCCCGGGATCGGCGATCACCGGGCATCGTACGGGGGTCGGCTCGGTCACCACTCCACGCTCCGGTAGTCCTTGAGGAACTGGCCGTGCACCGGCGCGCCGCCGATGCCGCGCACGATCGGGTCATACACCCGGGCGGCCCCGTCGATGACATCCAGCGGCGGCCGGAACCCGTTCTCGCGCTGGGCCGCCTTGTGCGGATGCGGCCGCTCATCGGTCACCCAGCCGGTGTCGACGCTGTTCATGAAGATGCCGTCGCGCGCGTAGTCACCGGCGACGGTGCGGGTGAGCATGTTCAGCGACGCCTTGGCCATGTTGGTGTGCGGGTGACGGGGTGTCTTCGTGGCGTGCGTGTACCGGCCCTCCATTGCGGTCACCTGGACGACGTACCGGTCCGGGTGCGGCGAGGCGGCCAGCAGCGGCCGCAGCCGGGAGGTGAGCAGGAACGGCGCGAACGCGTTGACGACGTGCACCTCCAACCACTCGTACGGAGTGACGTCGCCGTCGCGCAGCGTCCAGCTGTTGACCCGGCGCAGATCCAGCGGCTGGCCGGTCTCGTCGAGCCGACCCGCCGGAAACAGCGCCAACTCGTCGAGCCGACCCGCCGAGAACAGCACCGCGTCGTCGACCCGGACGGTCGGCCACGGTGCCGCGTCGGCGGCACCGACCGGAAACGGGAACGGATCGGTGACGCCGGCCGGAAACGGGGACGGGGCCACGGTGCCGGCCGGCAGCAGCGCGTCGAGACCCAGCGGCGGCCGGGCGGTCCCGGCCCGGCCCGCCGGCCCGCTGGACGTCAACGCGATCCGGGCGGCGGCGCCGCGCAGCGGCTCACGCTCGGCCTCGCGTACCTCCCGGTAGTAGGCCGGCGGCCGGTGCACGGTCTGCGCGGCGTTGTTGACGAGGATGTCGAGGTGCGTCCACCGGTCGCCGACGGTGGCCACGAGCTGCGTCACCTCGTCGAGACGCAGCAGGTCCACGCCGTGGACGTGCAGCCGGTGTGACCAGTCGGCGGCGTCGGCCAGGGCGGCGTACCGGCGCGCCGCGTCCCGCGGAAACCGCGTCGTGACGAGCACGTCGGCGCCGTCGCGCAGCAGCTTCAGCGCGGTGTGGAAACCAATCTTGATGCGGCCGCCGGTCACGATCGCCCGCCGCCCCCGCAGGTCGCAGCGGGCCTCGCGGCGCAGCCGGTTGGTGTCGGCGCACTCGGGGCACAGCTGGTGGTAGTCGGCGTCGACCCGCCGGTACGGCTGTTTGCAGACGTAGCAGCGCCGGACCCGGTTGAGCGGGCGGCCCGGCCCGGCCTCGCCGCCGGCGTCGGGACCGGAGCCGGGATCGGAGCCGGGCGCGGAACCGAGCGGGGACGACGGGTCGGGCAACGGCGCGGACGGCGGGCCGGGCAATGGCACGGGCGGCGGGCCGGGCAATGGCACGGACGGCGGGCCGGTCGACGGGCCCGGCGCCGGCGGCGACGGGTCGGGCAACTCATCGCGGTACCGGGTCGCCCCGGCGAGCGTCGACCGGTCCTGTGCGCGGGAGGCGGCATCGCGGCGTGCCTTGGCCCGACGCTTCAGCCGCCGGTACGCCTCGCCGACCGCGCGCTCCAGCTCCGGGTCCGCGTGCCCACCGACACCGATCGCGGCGAGCGCACGCAACACGTCGTCACGGACGTCGGCCGGCATCCGGATCACCTCGCCGCGGTGGCGCGCAGCCGCGCGAGAATCGACGACGGCGGTACCTGTGCCGGCAGCAGCTGCCGGTGCCGCCGGTAGTCCTCCACGTACTGCTCCTGCCGGTCGATCGGGCTGGTGCGGTCGGCGTCGATGGCGTGCGGGTCGGCGCCCGCGTCGAGCAGCAGCGTCACCACCTCCTCGGACTGCAACGCCACCGCGTGACGCAGGGGCGTGCCGCCCTGGTGGTCGCGGGTGTCCACCGGCAGCCCGGCCGCGCGCAGCCGCGGCCACAGCCGGCGGTGGTCGACGCGGCCGAGGTAGTGCATCAGCGTGGCACCGGCACCGTCCCGAGCCGCGACGTCGAAGCCGGCGTCGAGCATGGCCAGCACGTCATCGGTGTGGCCGTAGAGGGCGTGCCGGAAGAAGTCGACGCGCTGCCAGCGCAGCCGCTTCGGCAACCGGCCCTCACCGGTGCGCCAGGCGCGTACCGCCGACGCGCAACCGCCCATCGGCCCGCCCAGCCCGCCGAAGGTGAACTCCCGATCAATCTCGCGGTCGTCGTGCGCGGGCGTGTCCAGCCGGCCGTCGACGATCCGTACCTCGTGCCACACCGCGCCGCAGCGCACCCTGACCGGCGGCCACGTCCAGGACGGCGCGACCGGTGCACGCACCCGGTCCGGGTACAGCGCGTCGTGCACCAGCGGATGCAGGTCATCGGGGGACATTGCGCCGACCCGCAACGCGTCCACCTCGCCGGCGGCGTACGGTTCCGGAACCGTGTACGCGTCCCGGCGCTCGGCCACCGCGCCGGCCCGCCAGCACGCCGCCGGCAGCGTCCGGATGGAATGCCTCGGCAACCGATCCTGGTGGGCGAGGGTCAGCCGGGGCCGGCGTACCGTATCCGGCTCGGACGCCAGCGTGACCACCAGCGCGGGCGGTTTCGGCGGCGAGCCGGATGCCCGGGCAACCGGGGACAGCACCACGACCCTCGGATCCAACGACAGCCGCGTGTGGAACAAGTCCGGAAGGTACTGCCAGAGCAGGTCGGGTACCAGCTCGCCGAGGTCGGCGGTGAGCCGCCGTACCACGTCCGGGCCATATGCCGCACGGGCCGCGTCGAAATCCACGTCGACGTGGAAGCCCGCCGCGGCGCACGCTGCCCGCCAGTCGCCGCCGTGCCGCAGCCGGGTACAGGTCGCCACGGTCGCGGCCGTGGCATGTCCGGGCGGAGTACCGCGCCAGGGATCGCGAGCAACGGCGGTCACCGGTGTCTCGCTCCCTTCGGCCGGCTGCGGGAAGCGGGGCCGGCCGGATTCGCACCGGCGTCCTCCCACCTGACAAGTGGGCGCGACGACTCCTGCGCTACGACCCCGTGCGGGGCAGTGTAGGCCCCGTGCCGAGGCATCGGCGGAGCGGACCCCGTCGAACCGCGCGCCGCCCGGTCCGCGACCTCGGCGGCCGGCTACGGGCGGCGGCGGGCCAGCAGAAATGGCAGGTCCTCGCGGCGCGTCCGGTACACCACGTCGTGCGGGCTGGCCCCGTGCACGGTCTCCGCGAACGGGTCCGCGCCATCGTCGAGCAGCCGGCGGACGAGAGCGGCCGGCCCACCGTGCATCACGGCGACGTAGAGGGGGGTGGCGTCGATGCGGTCGCGCACGTCGACCGGGATGCCGTGCTCGCGCAGCACCGGATACACCCGTTCGTGGTCGACCCACATCGCCATGTGCAGCAGCGTCCACCCGTGGGCCTCGCGCAGGTGCGGATCGATGACGCCGCGGTCGAGGCCGTCGAGCAGCCAGTTGGTGTCACCGTTCTGGACCCGCCGCACGATCTCCCGGCGCTGGCCGGCAAGCGCGCGCGGCAACCGGGTCGCTCCGGTGGTCCAATCCTGCTGGACCGCGAAGCAGCCGTCGCTGCGCCCGCCGAGCGACCGCAGCACCTGTTCCCGGCGCTGCTCCTCGTCATCGTGGTCGTGCAGCCGCAGCGCGCCGTCCCGCACGCCGACCAGGTGCCAGTCGCCCCGGCAGCGGACCCGCACCGGCGCGCCGGGCTGGGACTGCGCGGGCGCGAACGGTCCGGGCCGCGCCGCCCGGATCGTGGCGGTCGGTCGGGTCGGCGGCGACCCGGCTGCCGGCGGTGCCGCCGCAAACAGCGCGGCGCGCATGAGCGGGTGAAGGTCGGTCGGGTCGAGCAGCCCGGCGTGGATCAGCGCCAGGTCGACCGGTGCCGCCGCGGTCGGGATGCGCGGCGTGACCTCCAGGTATTCGGACGGGTCCGATGCCTCGGCGGTCACCGTGTCGCCGACGGTCAGGTTGAGGTGGGCCCCGAACAGCGTGCTGACCCGCTCGGTGTCGAAGGCGCGGGCGACCTCGCGGGCCAGGTCGGCGACCCCGACCGGGCAGGTGGGCGGCGCCGCCTTGCGCTGCAACGCCTCCGGCTTGTCGAACTCCAGCTCGATGCCGCACGCCCGCCACGCGCCCGGGTGGTCCCCGTCCGCGAGCATCCGGTACACGCGCTCGGTGCCGGCGGCCCGGTCGGTGCCCCCACCGAGCGCGTCGTGCGGTACCGGCCGGCCGTCCGGGCGGAGCAGCGGCGGCCGGTCCGCCGAGCCGCCCCACGCGGTGCGCAACGCGCCGGACTCGCGCACGTCCCACATGTACCGGGGCGCCACGAACCACCGCTCGTCGCTCAGCTCCTCGGCGGTGCTGACGCTGACCGACAGCCGCTGCGGTCCGGTGGGCGACGGTGGCAGGCAGACCCGGATCAGGGGAGCGTCGGCCGCCCCGCGGACCGGCGCGAGCACCGCGCTTGCCCTGGCCCGCAGCGTCGTCATCCCGCCGGTGTGCCGGGGCAGGTGCCACCACAGCAGGTCCAGCGCCAGGTGCCGCAGGTCGTCCTCGACGCCTTCGGCCGCCTGGGCGCCGAAGGTGTCGCGTACCGCGGCGAGGTCGACGTCCACATCGGCGCGGGCGGCCATCGCGGCGGCGCGCCAGTAGCCGGCCTCCCGCGCGGCGGTGGCCGCCTCGACCATCCCGGCCGGTATGGTGGTGGTCCGGATCCGGTGCCACTGCGTGAGATCGTTGCGCCGTTGGCGGGCCACGCCGCCGACGCCCCCTACCACCGCGACCTCCGACCCGAAGGCGACCCGCCCACACAGGCAAGGACCCGCCCACACAAACGAAAGCGGTAGGCCGGCCGGATTCGAACCGGCGTCCTCCAACTGCGCAAGGTGGCGCGACGACCTCTGCGCTACGGCCTACCGCCGGTCAGCGTACCCACTGCCTCATCCGGCCACCGACCCGGCCCGCCACCCGCCCCGGCGAGACGGTCTGCCGCCGGCGCTTCGTTCCGTCGGCGGTTTTCGGGGAATTCCGGCGATGCTCGGGATCCGTGACGGGCCCGGGCGGGCGCGGCGACGATGGTGCGCGGTCCCTGTCCCAGTGCCGTGCCGGTGACCGATCGGGTTCGCGCTCCTCGCCCCGTGCCTCAAAGGCTCCTCACCCCGTGCCTCAAGGAAGGACAGTGGTCCATTCATGATCGTAAGAAGTCTGCGTCGCGCCGCGGCCGCGCTCGGCGTGGCGATCGCCGCCACCGCGGTGTTCGCGGCGGTCGCGCCGTCCAGCGCGTCGGCCGACGCGTTACGCCCGTTGAACGTGTCCCTGTGGTGTTTCCAGGGCGGCCTGCCGTACGGCTACAGCGTCAACACCGGTTCCGGCTGGTACACACCCGCCGCAAGCGGTGACGCGACCGTGGTGAACGGCACGAAGACCTTCCACCTGCTCATCCCGACCACGGCCGGAAGCCTCGCCGTCAACACCTACTGCGACGGGTTCCAGGGTGCCACCTGGGAGGGCTACAGCTACGGCATCACCCCGGGCACCTCGACCGTCAACGCGTCCGGGTACTGCAACACCTACCCGTACTCGGTCGGCTACGGCATCACCTACTGGTTCACCTACTGCCCGCTCTCGTCGATCACCTACAGCTGACGACGACGCCGGCCTGGACTGTCCGGGTACCTGCTTCCCGCCGCACCCCCCTCGCGGCGGGAGGCACGTACCCGGTCCACATCGGACACTACGACGGGGCCGTGGCTCGCAGCGGGTGCCCGGCCGAAGCGGCCAGCTTGCCCCGGACCTGATCCGAGCTGGGATGGGCGAGTTCGTCGAGGATGTCGAGGGCCTGCTGCCACGACCGTCGGGCGGCGATCGCGTCACCGTAGTCGTGGTGGATGTCGCCGAGATGTTCGAGGGCTTCCGCCTCGCTGAACCGGTCGCCGAATTCCCGGTGCAGGTCGAGCGCCTGCTCGTAGCAGGCCGTGGCCCGGGAATGCTGGCCGAGCTGGTGGTGAGCGTGGCCGAGGCTGTCCAGGGTGTGCGCCTGGTTGGTCCTGTCGCCCAGTTGCCGCAGCAGGGTGAGGGCCCGGTCGCAGTACACCAACGCCTGTTCGTGGTCGCCGAGCAGCGTGAGGTGCCAGCCGATCGCGTTGTACGCCTTGGCCTGCCCGAGCCGGTGGCCGACGGCAAGATACAGGTCGAGTGCCCGGTGAGAGTGGAACAGGGCCCGATCGAGGTCGCCGCGGCGTTCGCACATGATGGCCAGGGTGTGGTTGACGTCGGCCTGTTCGGCGCGGTCACCGGTTCGGCTGGCCAGTTCCAGGGCCCGGTGAAGGTGGAGGCCGGCGTCGTCGAACTGGTACAGCCGGGTGTACGCGCGGCCGAGCTGGCGGTGGGCTCGGGCCTGCGCGGCCCGGTCGGACGTCCGGTCCGCGGACCTGACCGCCGTGCGCCAGACGGTCACCCCGTCGTGCCAGTGAGCCTGGCGGTCCAGGTAGACGGCCACCGCCTCGACGAGTTGCCCGACGGGAGCCTGCCAGCCGGCGGCGGACGCGTGCTCGACGGTGTTGAGCAGGACCGCGTGTTCGGCGGTGAACCAGTCGAGGGCCTGCCGGTAGTCGGTGAACCGGACCGCCGTGCCCTCGTCGCCCGGCGGGTCGGGTGGCGCGGCATCCGCGGCCGCGTCCAGCAACCGGTTGGCGGCGTGGGCCGTGCGCAGGTAGTGGTCGAAGACCCGGCCGGTGGCGGCGTGGCGGTCCGGCTCGGAATCGGTGATCCGGGCGAGGTGGGCCGCGTAGGCCCGAAGCAGGTCGTGGTAGGCGTACCGGCCGGGACGGCGTTCCGCGATCAGGCTCGCCGAGGTCAGTTCGGTCAACAGCGCCTCGGCCTCGGGCGGGGTGACGGCGGCGAGGGCGGCCGCGGCCGGAACGGTGACGTCCGGACCGGGGTGCAGGCTCAGCAGCCGGAACAGCCCGGCCGCCGGGGTGCTCAGGGCCCGGTAGGACCAGGAGAACACCGCCCGGACATCGGTGTACGGGTCGTGGTCGGCCAAGACGTCCAACCGGTCGCGTGCGTCGGCCAGTTCCCTGGCGACGGAGGCCAGCGGCCGTTCGACAGACGTGCGGGCGCGGGCGGCGACCACGGCCAGCGCCAGTGGCAGTCCGGCACAGCATTCCGTGATCGTGTCGACAGCGGCCGGCTCGGCGGCCATGCGTGGGGTCCCGAGCCGGGTGGCCAGCGCTTCCCGGGCCTCCGCGGGGGTGAACACGTCGAGCGTGATCGGGTGGGCGCCCTCCGCGGCGATCAGGCTCGACAGCAGATTGCGGCTGGTGACCACGACCAGGCAGCCGGGCGCGGCCGGTAGCAGCGGACGTACCTGGGCGGCGTCGCGGGCATTGTCCAGGACGATCAGCATCCGCTTGTCGGCGAGCACGCTGCGGTAGAGCGCTGTCTGGGCGTCGGGGTCGGCGGGGATCCGGAACGGCGGCACCGCCAGGGCGTCGAGGAAGCCGCGGGTCGCCGCGACCGGGTCCATCGCCCATCCGTGCGGGTCGAATCCCCGCAGGTTGACGTAGAGGTGCCCGTCGGGGAACTGGCCGGCGACCCGATGCGCCCAGTACAGGGCGAGTGTGGTCTTACCGACGCCCGCGGTACCGCCGATGGCGGTGATCACGACCGTACCGGCCATTCGCGCCGATCCGGCCAACTCCGCCAACTGGGCGAGTTCGCGTCGACGACCGTTGAAATGCCGCGTCGCCGGCGGCAGCTGGCGGGGAACCACGCTCCGCGTGCCGCCCGTCGCCCCGTGGCGGACGCTGCCGTCCACGCGGCGCCCCGGTGGTCGGGAGTCCGGAGCCGCGGTCGCCGCGGGCGCGCCGGCTGCCGCCGATCCGGACTGTGGCGGGTGGCTCGCGCGGCGGC
This sequence comes from Rugosimonospora africana, assembly GCF_016862975.1. Classification (GTDB taxonomy): domain Bacteria; phylum Actinomycetota; class Actinomycetes; order Mycobacteriales; family Micromonosporaceae; genus Rugosimonospora; species Rugosimonospora africana. The sequence goes on along the minus strand of NZ_BONZ01000081.1, from coordinate 66,968 downwards.
GCTCGTCGATGCGGTCCCGCGCGCTGGCCAGTGCGCCCTGTTCGGCCGGGTCGGCGCCGAGCAGCACCAGCAGCGCGTCGAACCGGTCGGTCGGCGGCAGTCTCCTGGCGGTGAAGTACTCCGCGATCGACGTCAGCGACCAGCCGGTGCGCTCCGCCAGGTCCCGGTAAGTCAGCTCCCGATCCCGGCGGTGGCGGGCGTGCCGCCGGCGCAGCGTCCGTAGCAGAGCGGCCAACTGCTCCAGCGTCTGTACCCCGGCCGCCACCCGCGTCAGTGATCCCGTGGACCCGTCCGCCGCGCCGTCAGACATCCCGCCCTCCGCTGAGGGTAGTCCAGTGATCAGCACAGGGTAGCCACCCGCCGGACAAGTTGAAAGACTGATGTACGTCGATCAGCGCCGGAGCCGGCCCGAGGAGTTTTCGTGAGCGTGTACCGCGTGCGTGTCTGCGACGTCGTGAGCACGGCCTGGCGGGCGACCTCACACACGGCACCCGTCGATTCCTTCGACCTGGCGGCCGAGTTCGCTCACTTCTACCCGCCGTCCGACGCGCAGCTGCCGACCCCGCTCACGCGTCGGGTGCTCGCGCGGGGCCACGTCTCCGTCGGGCCCGGAGGCGCCGCCCGTGCTGGCGAAGACCCGAACCTGGGCGACGTGGACCTGGGTGACGCGGTCCGGGCCGAGGTGGTCCTGTTCGGTCTGCCCGTTCCGGTCGGGCAGGTCGTGGCCGCGGTTCTGCTGGACTTCGACGCGGACGAGATCGCCTACACTCCGGGTTCCCGCGTCGGTGAGGTCCTTGCCGCCTGTGTCGATGACCGCCTGCTCCTGGACGGGCGGCAGCTGCCCGATCTGGTCGCGGACCTGGCACTCCTGGTCAAGGCCGTCGATTCCGGGACCGGCGTCGTCTCGCCCGAACGTCACACCCTCGCCTTCGTGCACGGCGACGGCGCGCCTGTCCCCGGCGAGCCGGTCGTCGCGAGCCTCCTGTACGCCAGACACGTCGCGCTGCGACCCGAGTTCCACTCGCTGCGGCGGCCCGCGTCGCTCAACCGCGCGGAGGGCGAGTACGCGGCGGTCTCCCGGCACGCCAGCTTTCTTTACGAGCAGCCGGTGGAGGTGGAGAACAGCGTCCTGTTGACCACGGTACAGGCGGTCGCGACGTCTGGTCGGTTCCGGCAGATCTGGTACGAGGCACAGCAGTCCGTCCTGGCGTTCCAGAACCAACCGCAGAGCAGCGCGGCCAGCGCGCAGGCACACGACGGTCTGGAATGGATGGGCGATCTGATCGGCAACCTGGAGTTCGACCTCGCTGTCAACGTCGAGGCCACCTCTGACGTGGGACTGGGCAGTGCGAGCCGGCAGATCGAGGACTTCCACCACGACCTGTACGAGGCCATGAGGATTCCGGAGCGTTCGCGCACGGTCGGCCAGACGTTCACGCGGCTCAAGAGCAGCCTCGAGGCGGAACTCATCGCCATCGACACCCGCGAGCGGGCCCGCGCGACCGTTTCCATCGAGGCGATCGCGAGCCTGCTGAGCGTCGTCGGTTTCCCGATCTTCTTCATCCTCGCCTATCTCGGCGTGAACGCCCGAGAGGTCGACGGCGACGTGTCGATGTTCAGCCTGCGCTACTGGCCGGTGTACACGTGCGCCGCCCTGTTGAGCGTGTTTGCCCTCGTCCTGATGTTCCGACGTCCCAGAACGCGCGGACGGCGACGGTAGGCGCCCCCGACCTCTGCCGAGATCATCGGAACCTGGGAGTAACAAGATCGAGCCTTGTCGTTTACCTGCTCTGCCTACCGTGATCAGAACGTGCAGGCTTCGTCACTGACCGGCGTCGTCTGGCGTACCCAGGTCATTCGACAAGGAAGGATCCGCGTGTCTCGACAGACTCAGCGCACCAGACGTGTCGTCGCGGCTCTGGCACTGGCGTGCCTGGCCGTCAGCCTGTCCTACGGAACCGCCTCGGCCGCCCCGGCCGGCCCCCCGGACCGGGTCGCCTCCGGACCCGACTGGTCCGTCACCCGCGTCGCCGGAGGATTCCGGGTCACCCTCGACCTCGACCAGCCGCTGCCGGTCACCGCGAGCGCCCCGACCCTGGCCGCCGATGGCGTGAACCTCGGTCCCGCGACCGAGTCCGCCGACGGAAGGTCCCTGTCCCTGGTCACCACCGATCCGTCCATCGTGGACACCACCGCGGTCACCACCGACGCGTTCGGTGCCGGGCCGCAGGCCACTCCGGCACCGTCCACTCCGGACGCTGGGCGCGCGGCACCGCTGCCCACACCGCCGGCTCTGCCGGCCGATCCGGCGGCGCTCGGCGGCCACCAGGTCGCCGAGGCGCTCTACGACTTCGGCGATCAGGCGGTCCCGCTGCTCAACATCGGGGGTATCCGTGGCGAACTCGAAGGCAAGATCTACCTGCCCGACGGTACCGGCCGGAAGCCGGTGGTCATCTTCGAGCACGGCCGGCACTCCTCCTGCTACGGCCCGGGTACGCCCAACCCGGCCGGTTGGCCCTGCCTCACCTCGCCGGACAGCACCCAGCAGCGCTGGCCGATCCCCAGCTTCCTCGGCTACGACGCCCCGGCCCGCGCCCTGGCGAGCAACGGGTACGTCGTCGTCTCCATCTCCGCCAACGCCATCAACGCCAACGACAACCAGCGCGCCGCCGACTACGGCGCCCAGGCCCGGGGGCAACTCATCCTCGACACGCTGCGGATGCTCAGGCGTGCCAATGCCGGCCAGCCGGCGGTCTACCACGACGCGTTCACCAACCGGGACGTCAGCCTCGATCAGGCCCTCGACGGCGACGTCACGCCCGCGGACCTGATCGGCCGGCTCGACCTCGGCAACGTCGGCATCATGGGCCACTCGCGGGGTGGCGAGGGCGTGGTGGCCGCCGCCACCCTCAACGACGCGATGCCGGTGTCCCAGCAGTTCGGCATCCGGGCGGTGCTGCCGCTGGCACCGGTCGACTACGACCGCATCTCCCTGCCCGACGTGGCCACCGCGACCGTCCTGCCGTACTGCGACGGAGACGTGGAAAACCTGATGGGCCAGCACATCGTCGACGACTCGCGGCACGCCTTCGACGACAACGTGCTGCGCTCGGCTGTTCTCGTGATGGGCGCCAACCACAACTACTTCAACACCATCTGGACCCCCGGCGGCTGGCCGTCGGGTACCGCCGACGACTGGTCGGGCGCCGCGGGCGCCGGCGACCCGGTGTGCGCCCCGACCTCTCCCACCACGACCCGGCTCACCCCGGCTCAGCAGGTCGACGTCGGGACCGCCTACATCGCCGGCTTCTTCCGGCTCGTCCTCGGCGATGACAAGCGGTTCCAGCCGCTGTTCGACGGCTCCTCGGTGATCGCCCCGTCGACGCCGTTCGCCCACGTCACATCCAGCGCGACCCAGCCGGCGAAGTCGCGGGTGGACATCGCCACCTTCGAGCGGGCGAGCGCCGCCGTGCGCGCGTACGGCGGCGCCACCGCCAGCGTGTGCGCCAGCATGGGCGGTACCGGCGGAGTGACCGCGGCGCAGCCGCTGCCGTACTGCTCCACCACCCTCAACGAGGCTGCCGTGCCGCACTGGTCGCCGGCGCAGTGGGCCTGGAACGTCCCGGCCTCCCCGATGCTCCACCTGACGTGGACCTCGTTGACCGGTCAGGTACGGGTCGCCGTACCCGCCGGGGCCCGCGACGTGCGCCGGTACGACCAGCTCTCGGTGAAGGTCGCCGCCGACGAGTTCGTCTCCACCGGCACCGACCTGGTCGTCAGCGTCGTCGACGGCGCCGGACGCACCTGGTCCGCTCCGGTCTCCACGCTCAACCCGCAGGCCGTCACCCGGATGCCGGGGACCACCTCACCCTGGCTGCGCAAGGTGATCCTGCAGCAGGTGACGATCCCGACGGCGGAGCTGACGGGTCGTCGCGCGACGGCGGGCGAGCCCAGCCGGACCGGTCAGCACGGGCTGAACCTCACCGACATCCGCGAGGTGCGGTTCACCGCCGCGACCGGTGCGGACGGCACCGCCGCCGGTGGCGTCTACCTGTCCGACCTCGCACTGGAGGACCGCGGGGTCGGGGTGACCGTACCGGTACAGCAGCCGACCGTGAACCTGGCGGCGACGAACGTCGACGAGGGCTTCGGACCGGGTACCGCCCGGATCGCGGCCGTGCTGTCCCGCCCGGTCGGCCACCCGGTCACCGGCTACGTCAGCGTGTTCGGCTCCACCAAGGCCGGGGCCGGCGCCGCGACGCGGAAGGTGACGTTCGCCCCCGGCCAGGTCTGCGTGCCGGTGACCGTGCCGACGTACGGCGACACACTGCCCAGCGCCACCGCCTCCACGTCGTTCAAGACCTCGGTCACCGATGTCTCCGGCGCGGTCATGGGGGACAAGGGCTTCAACACCCTGACCGTCCGCGAGGACGACGGAGTCACCGGCGGCACCCCGGCCCCGGAGGTCGGCGTCCAGGGCGACGTCTGCCACGAGTACCAGGCGTCGCTGACCCCGGGCCGGCTGCAGGTCGCCGGTCCCGTGGTCGCGGGCTCGACCGCGACCCTGCGCGCCGGCGGTTACCGGGCGGGGGAGAGTGTCGAGGTGCGGCTCGGCTCCACGGTCCTCGGACGGGCCACCGCCGACCGGCACGGCGCGGTGTGGTTCGTCGCGCCGATCCCCGCGGACACGGCGGCCGGCGTCGCGGTACTCGCCGCGACCGGCGCCGGGTCCGGGTACGTGACCCGGGCGACCGTGCGGGTGCGGAGCGCTCCCGGCCACCACTGATCCGCGTACCCGCGCCGCGGCCGGCGCACAGCCCGTCCGGCCGCGGCGCGACCCGGCCGCTCTGGCGCGTCCTCGAACGACAGCCCGGACCGCTACCGCCTCACCCAGCCCAGTGTCGGGTTTCCGTCCGCCACTGTGTCCCGTCCGCCACTGTTTCGAGCGCACCCGCCGGTGAGATGGTCTCTATTGTCCCGTGTCGATGAGACATCTCCGGTGAGGGGAACGATGGGCGCCGGCGGACGACAGTCGCGAAGGACCTGGATCCTTGCCGCCCTGTGGATCGTCGCGATCGTGTTCGCGGTGGTCGTCGGGGCGCAGGACGACTCCGGCGGGAGTTCCCTGATCTCGAAGGTCGTCGCGGGCGTCTCCGCGCTGGCCACCCTCGTCTCCCTGGCCTCGGACCTCCGGCCGCGCGGCACCGACGGCGACGACGACCGGGCGGCGCCGGGCGACCAGCTTGCCGCGGATGACGCCGGCCAGCTGGCCGACGCGGTGCTGCGGTCGTGGTCGGCCGAGGAGGAGGTCCGTCGCCTGCACAGCCCGTGGCTGCTACCGGTGGCCTGGCAGTTGGCCGACAGCAATCTGAGCAGCGTGCCCGAGGTGGTGTTCCGTTCGCCGGCGACCGGGGAGGTCCTGCCGCCGGGACAGCGCGGCCCGGAGGCCGGCGAACTGGGCGACCTGGTCGAGCTGTTCACCACGATGCCCCGCCACAGGCTCGTGGTGCTGGGCCCACCGGGAAGCGGCAAGTCCGTCTTCGTCATCGAGGTGACGCTGGCGCTGCTGAGGCGTCGCAAGCCCGGCGAAGCCGTACCGCTTCCGCTGCAGCTGGCGTCCTGGGATCCCGAGATCGACCTGAACGAGTGGCTGATCCGGCAACTCACCGAAAACTACCTGCTGACCTCGAGCAAGCGTCGCAGCCCGCAGGACATCGCGCGCGAGTTGGTGGAGAACGGGAAGGTTCTGGCCATCCTCGACGGGTTGGACGAGGTCCCGCAGGAGCTGTGGAGCGCGGCCGTCAAGCGCTTGAACCGCTCGCTGCGGGCCGGGCAGCCGCTCATTCTGACCTGCCGGACCGATGACTACCGCACCACGGTCCGCGCCGGAAACGTGGTGTCCGAGTCGTTGGCCGTGGAGCTGCGGCCCACCGGGGCCGAGACGGCGCTGCGGTACCTGACCGAGGCGGCGCCCGGCGGGGACTCTTCGGCGGCCTGGGCGCAGGTGTCGGCTCGGGTCCGCACCGATCCGGACGGGCCGCTCGCCGCGACGCTCCGATCGCCGCTGATGATCTCGATGGCCCGGGAGATCTACTGCGACGGCCCCCGCGATCCCCGCGACCTGCTCGACGAGCGGTTCGACACGCGGGAGACCATCGAGCGCCACCTGCTGGGCGAGCTGATCCCGGCCACGTACCAGCGTGGCGGCCAGCAATCCCGCCAGCGCCTGGCCGACTGGTCGCACGGGCGGCCGGAGCACTGGTTGAGATACCTCGCGGCCCGGGGCAGCAGTCCCGCCAACCCGAGCATCTCCTGGTGGCAGTTCGATCGGGCGGTCGCGCCGTTGGTGGTCGGCGCGTTGCCCGCCATCGTCGCCGCGGCGCTCGTCGGCTACCTCCTCGGTCCGCTGCCCGGCCTCGCGTTCGCGCTGCTCGCCCTGATCGTCGGCGCGAGCGGGCGCTCCCGCGCATGGACGCTGGAGACCGTACTCGCCGGGTGGTTCGACCGCACCGGGGCGTTCGACTCCGACCCGGTCCGCCGCGAACGGACCGCGCGCTGGATCGCGTTGACGGCCGGCCGCCTGATCGCCGCGGCGGCCGGTGTCGGCTACGGCTACACGATCTATCAGGATCGTCCCCTCTACCGCGCGGCGGCCGACGCGGTCATGGTCGGCATGGCGGTCGGGTTGGCTGACGGGTTCTTCACCATCTCGCTGAGGACCACGCCGACCGAGATGCGGATCGCCTCCTATCGCGGGCTCACCGCCTTCCTGCGCCGGTTCCTGATCTACCTCGCGATGGGTGCGGCCGCTTCGGTCACCGCGTGGGTGCTGTTCCGCTCGCCGTACGTGCAGCTCGTCATCGCCGTGGTCTTCTTCACCTTCGGCTTGGTCGACAGCATCAACGTGTGGCTGGACGTACCGACGGACGTCACGCGCGCGTTGAGTCCGCGGTCGACCCGGCGCGACGAGCGGTTCGCCGCGATCGCGCGCAGTGTCACCGTCGCCTCGACGGTGTCCGGCGTGACCCTTGCCCTCTACTGGATCGCCGGGGCTCCCCGCGACGGAATCGGTCGCGCCGTGGTCGTCGGCATCGGTTACGGGCTCGCCGACCGGCTGATGGGCCTGGCCACCTCGGTGTGGGGCCGTTATCTGATCATGAAGACGTGGGCGGCGGTCAGCGGCGACCTTCCCGTCCGGCTGATGCTGTTTCTCGACGACGCGCACCGGCGGGGGGTACTGCGGCGTGCCGGTGCCGTCTACCAGTTCCGGCACGCACGCCTACAGCAACACCTCGTGCAGTCAGGAAGCGGGTGAGTGTCGTGATCCCCGAAGCGACCCGTGAACCACAACGGCAGGCTCTCGCCGAGGTCATCGCCGAGTACTCGGCGATCCAGCGGCTGCCCACCTCGCCGGGCGAGGAGGCGGTCGCCGTGTCCCTGGTCGAGCGGTACCGTGCGCTGGGCATACCCGCCCGGGTCGAACCGACCGCGGCGACCAGCTCGTACGCACTGCCGATCGGCGTGTTGACCGCGGTCGGCGCCGTCGCGGGCGCGTGTGCCGAGCTGAGCCGGTGGGCGGCGGCGGTCGTCGCCGTACTCGCCGCCGCCGCGATCGCCGAGGACGTGGCCGGCGGTCGTCGCTGGTTCCGCCGGGCGGCGATCCCGCGCCGGCAGGCGTACAACGTGATCGCGGAGGACGGCGACCCGGAGGCCGACCGTACCGTGGTGATCCTCGCCCACCACGACGCCGCCCCGAGCGGCATCGTCTTCGACCAGCGGCCACTGCGCTGGATCGCACGCCACCTGCCGAAGCTCATCGAGGCGACCAAGACGAGCCCGCCGACCTGGTGGCCGATCATCGGGGCGCCGCTCGTCGTCGCCATCGGCGCGGCGGCCGGGTTGCGCTGGCTGTGGCTGGCCGGCACCGCGCTCTGCCTGGTCAACCTCCTGGCGATGGTCGACATCGGCCGGCGCGGGGCCGTACCCGGTGCCAACGACAACCTCAGCGGGGTGGCGGCCCAGCTCGCCGTCGCGCGGGCGCTGCATCTCGCGCCGGTCCCCGGAATCCGGCTGGTCTTCCTGTCCGCGGGCGCCGAGGAGGCACTCCAGGAAGGCATCCGCGGCTACGCCAGGCGGCACTTCCCCGATCTCGGGTCGCGGGCCTGGTTCATCAACCTGGAAAGCGTGGGCTCCGGCCGCCTGGCACTCCTTGAAGGTGAGGGCCCGGTCATCATGCGGAACTACCAGGCCGGGTTCAAGGACCTCGCCGCCGGCTGCGCCGCGCAGCTCGGCATCCCGCTCACCCGCGGCCTGCGGTCGCGCAACAGCACCGACAGCGAGGTGCCGCGGCGGCACGGGTTTCCGGTCGCCACGATCGTGTCACTCGACCGGGACAAGCTCATCCCGCACTACCACCAGGACAGCGACATCGCCGAACACGTCGACCTGGCCAGCGTGGACGACAGCGTCCGGTTGGCGGAGGCGATCGTCCGCAAGCTCGCGGAATCCTAGGGTTTCGCGCAACGTCGACCGGCGGTCTGCTGTCCTATGTGGAGGATCAGCCATCCGGGATCACGAGGCGGCGCGAACAGCCGCCGTCGATCGCTCCGGGCGGGCCGAGGCGACCAACAGGTCGCCGAGGTCGGAGCGGCGGTAGAGCACCGACCGGCCGTACCGGGTGCTGACCAGCACCCCGCCCGCGCGCAACGCCCGGAGGTGCTGGTTGACCGCCGTCGGGGTGACGCCGAGGCGGACGGCCAACTCGGTGGAGGAGGCGGGCGTGTCGAGATGGATGAGCAGGCCGGCCCGAGTGGCGCCGAGCAGCCCGGCGAGGCTGTCGGGCGTGGGCAGGGACTGCGGCTCCCAGAGCGTCGCCACGCCGCGCGCGGGATAGAGGATCATCGGGGGTTCGTCGGCCGAGATGGGCGTCGAGGCGATGAGGGCCCACAGCGACGGCACCAGGGTCAGTCCGCCCGTGGCCGCTCGCGAGTAGTCGAGCTTGGAGCGCAGGTGGACCTCGACCACGTTGTCGACGAGCCGCACCGTGTCCGACAGCCCGCTGAGCATCGCCGCGAGACCGCGCTGCGCGATCTGCCGCCCCCGGAAGGTCACGTCGCCTTCCAGGAGCGCGCGCATCCGTGGCCAGTACGGCTCGAAACACAGCCGCCAGTACTCGCCGAGGGCGTCGATGATCCGGGCGAGCACCCGTGGCGCGGAGCCGCGCAGCGGACCGGGTAGCGCCCCGCCGTGCACGGCCCGCAGGTCCCGCCGGACGACGGCCGGGTCGGTGTGTGCCAGTTTTTCCAGTTCGTCGGTGATCCGGGTCAGTGGCGAGTACGGGCGCGGATTGAGGAAGTCGGGCGTCCACAGGCGAGTGTTGGTCAGCGCGAGCAGCATGGCCTCGTCGAGGCCCTCGCGCGCCCCTTCGAGCGTGTGCAGCCAGCGCAGATGCAGCGGGAATCTCCCGGGGTCACGCCAGGCGCGCAGCGACAGCACCAGTTCGTTGAGCGGGGACACCGCGAATCGGACATCGGCAGCGTCCATGCCCAGGAGCTCGTACTGAACCATGAAGCAAGATACTACATCGTTGGCCTCGCCGGGTGGCATGCTGCGAGAACTGTTGCCATGGTGCTTCTCGCGAACCGTTCCGAGTCGAGGGCGGCCGGCTGGGTCCGGCGTTATCTGCGTCCCGACGATCCCGTCGCCCGCGCGCTGACCTGGGCCACCGTGTCCAGTTCACTGTCCAGGGGAGTCTTCTTCAGCGTCAGCGTGTTGTTCTTCACCCGGGTGGCCGGGTTCACGGCGACCACCGTCGGGTTCGGGCTGACGGTCGCCGGGGCGGTCGCCGTCGCCGCCGCGTTGGGCGCGGGCTACCTGGCCCGTCGGTTCGGCGCCCGGCGGGTGCTGCTCGTCACGACCGCCGGCCAGGGCCTGGCGCTGGTCGCCTACCTCCTGGTCCGCACGCCGGCAGCCTTCGTCCTCGTCGCCTGCGCCGCGGTGGGTCAACAAGCGATGCAACGCACCGCGCTGACGACGATGATCGCGGAATCGTTCGTCGGGCCGGACCGGGTGGAGATACGCGCCCGGCTGCGCGCGATCACCAACGCCTTCATCGGCGTGGGAACCGCGCTGGCGGCCATCGCTCTGGCCATCGACACGAAATCGGCGTACCTGCTGGCGATGCTCGCCACGGGAGCGCTGCTGCTGGTTTCCGCGCTTCCGCTGCGGCGGGTCAAAGGCACCGCCGAGGCAGGCGTGGCCGACGGGCCGCGGACGACCGAACCACGCCGCTCACCGCTGCTCGATCGCACGTACCTGATGGTCACCGGCCTCTACGCCGTCATGGCCATGCAGTTCAGCCTGCTCACGGTGGGTGTGCCGCTGTGGGTTGCCGGTTCGACGAGGGCGCCGACGGTGACCGTGGCGGCGCTGCTGGCAGTGAACACCGCCATCGTGTCCCTGCTGCAGATCTGGGCGGCACGTGGGGCAAGAGACCTCCGCTCGGCCGGGTGCGCGGTCGCCGGGGCCGGCGCGCTGCTCGCCCTGGCCTGTGGCCTGTACGCCGCGGCGGCCCACGGCGCGATCGCGGCCGTCGTGACGGTACTGGCGCTCGCGACCGTGGCGCACAGCTTCGCCGAGATCCTGTCGGAGGCCGGCAGCTGGACGCTCGCCTTCGAGCTCGCCGACCCCGCCAACGCCGGCGCGTACCAGGGCGTCAGCCAAACCGGTGCGGCGCTGGGGTCGATGCTCGCGCCGCTGGTCGTCACCGCGACCGCGATCGAGCATGGCCTGGCCGGATGGGCCGTGCTCGGTGTGCTCTTCCTCCTCGCGGGGTCATCGACGATGGCGCTTGTCCACCGGCAGGTACGACGAGCGGCCGCCTGACCCGTCGCACCGCGAAGCGTCAAGCGCCGAGTGCCACCATGCGGTACCACCCGAGTGGCACTTACGATGAAACCCGGTCGATGGCTGCCGACCGGCCCGTATTCTGACCCGGCGTGGTCTGTGCGGGTGCGGCCCGCTGGTGTGGGGCGGCAGAGTGGACAGGGACACGAGGAGCAGGCGGTCCGGGCTTCTCCGCAACCTGCGGGAGTCGAAGCCGGTCACCTATGTGGAGCTGTTCTTCGACTTGGTGTTCGTCTTCGCGCTGTTCCGGGTCTCCCAGTCGTTGTTGAACGGCCTCACCTGGATCAACGTCTACCGGGTACTGATCCTGCTGTTGGCGGTCTGGTCGGTGTGGCTGTACACCAACCTGCTGACCGACAGCCTCGAACCCCGGACGATCCGGCTCCAGTTGCTGGTCATCGGATCCATGTTCGGCGCCCTGCTGATGGCCGCCGCCATACCGGAGGCATACACCCGGCGTGGGCTGCTGTTCGCGATCGTGTAAGTGGCGATCAACCTCGGCCGCAGTTCGGTGGTCGCCCTCGCGCTACGGCACGACGACCTGGGCCTGCGACCGCTGCGGGCCGCCTTCTGGTTCGCCGTGTCGGCGGCGCCCTGGCTCGCCGGCGCGGAGGTGGAGGGCAACGCGCGCCTGGCGCTCTGGAGCGCGGCCATCGCGATCGAGTACGTCTCCGCGCTCCTGCGCTGGCCCACGCCCGGGATCGGACCCACGCCACCCAAACTGCTGAACCTCGCCAGCGAACACTTCGCCGAACGCTACCGGCAGTTCGTCATCATCGCGCTGGGCGAAACAGTGGTCACCATCGGAACAAACCTTCACGACCGCGACTTCAGCCTGCACCGGGGCACCGCGTTCACCATGTCGTTCGGCGTCACCGGCCTGCTGTTCTGGATCTACTTCCACCGCGTCCGGGAAAAGCTCGGCCCGGTCTTCTCCGGCGCCCCCGACCCGAGCGTCCGGAACAGGGAAGCGGGTATCGCGCATCTGCTCATGGTGATCGGCTTGACCGCACTCACCACATCAGTCGACATGGTGATCACAGAGCCGACGAGAACGGCTCCCGCGTCCTGGGTCGCGGTGATCATCGGTGGTCCGGGCCTCTTCCTCGCCGGACACGCGCTGCTTGGCCGGCGCGTGTTCGCCAGAGTCGCCGCACCGAGGCTGATCGGTGTGGGCATGCTGATCGCCGTGGGACCGGCGCTGGTCGGGCTGCCTGTCCTGGCGGTCACCGGTGTGGTCGCCGCGGTGTTGATCGCCCTCGTCAGCTGGGATCTCCGGTACTCCGGCATCAAGCCGGGAGACCAGGGACTGGGGCACCGGGTCTAGTCTGCCTCGATCGCGGGTCTCAACAGTTCGACGGCACCGCCCACCCGGCGGGCTCCCAGGCCGGTCATCAGAGCGTTCGAGGCGACGTTGGTCTCGTCGACCTCGCACATCACCTCGGCCTGACCCCGGGCCGAGAGCACGCCGAATGCCTGGGCCAGCAACGCGAAGGCCAGCCCGCGCCGCCGGTACGCGGGCAGCACCCCGATCAGGCCGAGTCGCGATACCTGTGGCCGGCCCCAGACCCGTACCAGGCCGGCGTAATCGCCGGTGCCCTCCCGTACGGCGATGAGGTACGTGGCCGGATCGAACTCCGGATCCCCGAACGTCTGGTCGTCGAACGGGTCCTCGCCGTCGCGCCTCACAACGATCACGGCCGCCACCCTACGCACCCCGATCCCGCCGGCCGCGTTCGCGCCTTCAACGGCGGCGCGAAGTGACGTCGGCCCGTCAGACGCCGCGGGCGAACAGCGCCAGGCGTACCCGGTTGGGGCTGTCGGTCTTGGTCATCAAGCTCGTGATGTGGGTCTTGACCGTGGTGACCCCGATGTGGAGCCGCTCGGCGATCTCCGCGTTGGACAGGCCCTCGGCCACCAGGTTCAGCACGTCCTGTTCACGCGCCGTCAGTCCCTGGGGCATCCGCGGCGTCTCGGCGCGGGCGTGCACCGCGCGCTGGACCAGACGCTTCAGCACCTCGTGGCTGAACGGGCTGTCGCCCGCGGCGGCCCGGCGGATGCCGTCCAGCAGAGCGGCCGGCGGTGCGTCCTTGAGCAGGAACCCGCAGGCGCCGGCGGTCAGGGCCGGATAGAGGTGGTCGTCGTCGCCGAACGTCGTCAGCACGAGCACCCGGACGGCGGGGCGGTCGGCGAGGATGCGGCTGGTCGCGGTGATCCCGTCGACGCCGGGCATGCGCAGGTCCATGACGACGAGGTCGGGGCTGAGCCGGGCGGCCAGAGCGATGGCTTCTCGGCCGTTGTCGGCCTCGCCGACGACCTCGATGTCCGGCTGGGCGTCGCAGAGCATGCGCAGGCCCGCGCGGATGAGGTGCTGGTCGTCGACCAGCAGGACACGGATCACGCCGGCTCCGGCGCGTGCGGTCCGGGCAAGGTCCCTCGGCCGTTGGGTGCCGGGGTGACGGCGAGCGCGGCGGGAGAGGCTGACGGCGCGGGCACCACGGCCGGGAGGACGGTGGCCACGCGCCAACCCGCGCCGGCCGGACCCGCCTCCAGCCGGCCGCCGAGGACTTCGACGCGCTCGCGCATGCCGACGATGCCATGACCGCCACCGGACGGCACCGCCGCCGGTACCGATCCGCTTCCGTCGTCCGAGACCTCCCAGTGGACGGCCCCGTCGACCACGGAGACCGACAGGCGCGCCAGCGCGGACCTGCCCGCGTGCTTGGCCACGTTGGTCAACGCCTCCTGAGTCAGTCGCAACACCGCCAGGCCCCGAACCGCGTCGAGCGTACCGACCGCCGGATCGATGTCGGCCTCCACCGTGATGCCGGCCTGGCGGGCCCGATCGACCGCCGCGCCGAGTGCCGCCGGAAGCGCCGACGGCTCGATCGCGGTCAGTGCCGCGTCACCGTTGACGCCATCGGCGTTGCGCAGCACCTCGACCAGCCGGCGCAGGTCCGCCAGGGCCGCGGCCCCGGTTCCGTGCACGTCGTCGAACACCTCGCCCACCCGCGGATCCACGTCCGCGAGCACGTGCCGGGCCACGCCGACCCGCAGTACCATCGACGCCACGTGATGCGCGACCACGTCGTGCAGCTCCCGGGCGATGGCGCTGCGTTCGTCGGCGCGTGCGGCACGGCTTTCCGACTCGTGCCGGCGTTGCTCCTCGGCCGCCCGCTCCTCGGCTTGTCTGCCGAGTTCGCGGGTGGCCCGGATGAGCAGACCGAGCAGCAGCGGTACGCCGACCGTCACACCGAGCCCGAAGACGCCGGAGGCGAACCGTCCGAGTGGGTCGCCGATCGAATCGATCAGGTCGACCGCGGCCAGCAGCCCGGCGGCCAGCCAGATGGTCCGCGGCCGGCGTGCCCACATGGTCAGCTCGAGCAAACCCCAGCTGGCACCCACCTGATTGATCATCGTGTCGTCGATGACCCAGATCGCCACCGCCAGCAGGGCAGCCTGCCCGATCAGGTTGATCAGCGGCCGGCGATGGAACACCAGCGCGACGGCGAACGCGGCCGCCGCGAGGATCCACTGCGTGGCCGTCGCCGGACGCCCGGCCTGGGTGCCAAGGACCAGGTAGCCGACGCCGCTGAGATCGAGCGCGACCATCCGCACGAGAGTGTCGCGCTCATCGAACAGCCGTCCCACCCAGCTCATCAGCTCAGCCTATGCGCTGCGGGGCGGGCAGGGGAGCGGCCGCCGGCCGTGCCCACCGGGTTCGGACCGCCAGGTAGGCGGCCAGGCCGAGCGGCCCGAGCAGGATGGTCAGCACCAGCACCGCGGCCATGACCAGTGCCGGCACCTCCCGCTCCCGGCTGTCGAGCCACGCCCACCGTCCAGCGAACAGATCGAACGCGAGCATGTGCGCCCAGGCCGCTGCCGCGCCGTCCGCGGTGCCGAGCAGGTCCCGCACGCCGCCCAGGGTCGGCGACATCACGACCGGCAGGACCTCGCCCGACGCCGGGACCACGACCGCCGCGTAGATCACCACGACCGGCAGTACGATCAGCGGCGACTTGATGATCCGAGCGGTCCAGGTCCAGTGCGGCACCAGGATCATCAGTGCCCAGAACGGCGCGGCCACCGCGAAGCTCAGCGTGAACAGCGTGCCGGTCATGCGGCCAGCGCCAGTTCCGGACGGCGACGGCGAGCCACGATCACGCCTGCGGCGGTCGCGGTCGCGACCACCAGGGTCGCCACGGCAGCCAGCGTGAGCGCGTCCGGACGCAGCAACGGCTGTCCGCGCAGCGCCTGCCAGGTCACCAGCACTGTCAGTACGCCGTAGGCCGCGCCCGCCACGGTCAGCAGCCGCACCTGGCTGCGCTCGTCCAGCCGCGTCCCGAGGAACCGGCTCAGCAGGATCGCCAGGATCGGAAGCGCCTGCAACCCGTGCAGTCCCACGAAGTGCCCGATCCGCAGATCCCCGCCGGTGGTGCTCCAGCCGACCAGCGGCAGCCCCGGTCCGCCGTCCGGTACGCCCACACTGTGCGCCCCGGCGATCCCCTCGATGTCCGGTTCCTGGGTGGGCAGCACCATCGGTACCGCCGCCAGCATGCCCAGCAGCGACAGGCCGAGCCCCAGCCGGACCGCGTACCCGGCGACCCGATCCGCGATCGGCCGGCGCAGCACCGCGATGCCGATGACGAAGTGCGAGATGAACAGCATCCCAATCGCGATGCCCATCACCTTCCACAGCAAGGCGTTCAGCGGTGTGGTCTCGTTGTAGTGGCTGGTCGTGCCGCGCAGCACCTGCCCGACGATCACCACCATCTCCACCGCCGCCATCGCGACGATGACCGTGCCCGCCCACTCCGCGACCCGGCTGCGCCGAGGCAGCAGCGAGAGCATCCAGGCGAGGGTGGCGCCGTACAGCGCGAGGGAGACCGAGAACTTGAACGGCTTGACCCAGATCGGCACCCCGGTGAGGACGCGCGAGTCGGCGAAGATTCCGACCGCGGAGACGACGCCGCACACCGCCATCACGCAGACGAGGACCATCAGGGGGCGGTGCCAGTGTGCCGCCCGGCGCAACGTAGTAGTCATGCCTGTAGATGCTGGTGAACGGGTCGCCGGGCCGCGTCCGACCACGAGCCCCGGTTGCGGCCAGTGGTCGGAGCTCCTTCTCCTCCCTAGGGAGGAGGTCGAATCCCGAGTATGATCGTCGCGTCACCGGCAGGTTCCAGGCACGCAGCCCTCACTCGCAGAGTTCGTCCCGACCGCGAACCACGGAGGTCACGCCCGATGCTCGCCACCATCGGCCGGCACCCGCGCCGGCGTGCGGCCGTCATCCTTCCCGCCACCGTCGTGGTGATAGCCGGCCTGGTACCGCCGGCGGCCGCCGCCCCCGCGGCCGGTACCGGTCGGAGCGTGGACATCCGGGTGCTGTCCAGCCGGCCCGACCAGGTCACCGGCGGCAACGCGCTCATCAGGGTCACGGTGCCGGGCGCCGTGTCGCGCTCCGACGTGACCGTGCTGCGCAACGGTTCCGACGTCACCGCCGACCTCCACCCCGACACCGCCGGCTCGTTCGTCGGACTCGTCGACGGCCTCAGGCTCGGCGCGAACACTCTGGTCGCCACCGCGAGAGGCCACGTCCGGGGCCGCCGGTCGGTGAGGCTCACGCTGACCGACTTCCCGACCAGCGGGCCGATCTTCTCCGGACCGCAGCAGCAGCCGTTCGTGTGCGACACCGAGCAGTCGGGACTGGGCCAGCCGCTGGTCGACAACCACGACCACGTGGGCCTGCCGGTCTTCGCGCTGGACGACAACGGCAACAAGACCAGCCAGATCGTCGGTTGGAGCAGCGACTGCGCGGCCACCACCCGGGTCGACTATCTCTACCGCAGCACGGCCAACCAGTGGAAGCCGCTGCCGGCCGACGGCAGCCGTCCGGCCGACCTCGCCACCACGAGGACGCTGGACGGTAGCACCCGGGACTTCATCGTCCGGTGGGAACGCGGCACGATCAACCGGTTCATCTACAGCATCGCCATGCTCGCGCCGCTCGGCGACGACCCGGCGCACCCGGACGACTCGGCCTGGAACCGCCGGCTGCTCTACAGCTTCAGCTCCGGCGGCGTGGGCATCGGGCACCAGCAGGGCACCCTCGGCGGCACGCCGGACTCCATGTTCGAGGCGACGCAGGGCCTCGCCGCCGGCTATGCGGTGGCCTACTCGACCGGCAACGTCACCGGGGTGCACTACAACCTCCAGCTCGCCGGCGAGACGGCGCTGATGGTGAAGGAGCACTTCATCGAGCAGCACGGCGTGCCGCTGTACACCGTGGGTGTCGGCGCGTCCGGCGGCGGGATCGAGCAGTACGTCTTCGGTCAGGACTTCCCGGGCCTGATCGACGCCGCGATTCCCGTGTACTCCTACCCCGACGAGGTGACGCAGGCCATCCACGTGGGCGACTGCGAGCTGCTCGAGTACTTCATGGACGTCACCGACGCCGGCAACCCGATGTGGAAGGACTGGTCCAACCGCTCGTTGCTCGAGGGCTTGAACGCCAGCGACACGGTGGCAAACCCGTACACCGGCACGAACGGCTCCGACGAGTGCGTCAACGGGTGGCGGGGCCTCACGCCGCTGCTGCTGGACCCGACGTACGGTTCGGCGGGGTCGAACCAGAACCTCATGGAGCCCGCGGGCGTGATGGCCACCGTGAAGTGGACGACCTACGACGACCTGCGCAACATCTACGGCGTCAAGCCGGACGGCTACGCGCGGACCACGTTCGACAACGTCGGCGTGCAGTACGGCCTGCAGGCGCTGGTCGGGCACAAGATCTCACCCGACGAGTTCCTCAAGCTGAACGCGACCGTCGGCGGCTGGAAGAGTTCCGAGGACATGGTGCCCGAGGGGGCGCCCTTCGTTCCGGGCGGCAGTTGGGACCCGTGGAGTTCGCGGAACATGACGCTGAGTCCGGACGGCGGCGCCATCCCGGCGCCCCGGACCGGGGGCGACCTCGGCGCGATCCGCGCCGCCTACGACAACGGGTTGGTGTTCCGCGGCCGGATCGACATCCCGGTCATCGACTGGCGGCACTACTTGGAGGACGCCCTCAACATGCACAACAGCCGGCAGTCCTTCGTGAGCCGGCAGCGCATCATCGAGGCCCACGGCAACGCCGACAACCAGGTCATCTGGTTTACCGACGCGCGCCCGAACGGGCCGCAGACCGACGCGATCGGCCAGGCCCTCGGCGTGATGGACCAGTGGCTGACGAACATCCGCCAGCATCCGGCCCGCGGCGTGGCCGGCAACAAGCCGGCCCTGGCGACCGACCGGTGCCTGGCCACCGACGGTACGCAGATCGCCGCCGGTCCGCACGTCTGGGACGGGATCCTCGACAACCGGCCGGCCGGCGCCTGCACGCAGCGGTTCCCGATCCACTCCACCTCCCGGGTCATCGCGGGCGGCCCCTTCGACGAGGACAGCTTCCAGTGCCAGCTGGAACCGGTCGCGAAGGCGATCGCCCAGCACAGCTACGGTTCCTGGCACCCCGACGCGGCGGAGCGGACCCGACTCGAACAGATCTTCCCGACCGGCGTGTGCGACTACGGCAAGCCCCCGGCCGACCTCGCCGGTGAGCACAGGTAGGGCGGTCCCGGCACAGTCCGCGGGTGCCGCACCACCCGCCCGTTCCAACGGCGTGGCCGTGTGCGCGCGACGCCGCGGCGCTCCCGCGCTCGCGCGGCGGCGGGATCGCGTCGAGCCCGATGCGTTCGGCCTCGACGGCGTAGCCGCCACGCCGCAGTCCCGCCGGCACGCCGCAGTCCCAAGGGTGCGCCGGAGTTCCGCCGGCACTGCGGGCTGTCGCGGATGGATCGTCTCATGACCGGACCGTCCCGTGTTGAGAGCGCCCGCTGAGGCCCCGGCTGTAATCGGTTTCTAAGGCTGCTCGCAGCAAGAGCACGACCGCCGGGCAGTCATCGACGAGGCTCTTGACGAAATCGATTACACGGTGTTCACTACCAGCCAGTCGTTCCCGACCGGAAGCGGTGGACACATGCCGGAAACCCGCACGACATTGCCCCGCGACTGCCGGGTGCGGAGTGCGGTGCTGGCACCGGGTCTGGGCGCGGACGCGATCGCCGGGCGGGCATCGGGCTCCACTGTGGAGGCTGCCGGCCCGCGCCCACCGTCCGGGATCCCCGCGACGGGTGCTCGTCCAACGCCGGCTTCGCCGGTGTCCGGAGGGTGGGGGCAGGCCACCGACTGCGGCCCGCGACCCGGGTAGCGACGCGATCCGCGCTTCGTTCAGCTGGCAATCCCCTGTGCAGGATGTGGACACGGTTCGGCGACGAGCCGCTGAAGGAGGAGAAGGTGCACAAGAGGCGTAGCACATGGGCTCTCGTAGCGTCGGCGGTGGTCGCGGCTTCACTCGCACTCTCCGGGTGTGGCAGCGGCGGCGGTGCCAAGACCGAGGGCGGGAAGACGGTCATCACCTTCTGGCAGCAGAAGTTCGAGGACTACCAGCAGGCGTGGTTCAAGAAGGAGGTCGACGCCTTCAACGCCTCGCAGAGCAAGGTGAAGGTCGACTACCAGGTCGTGCCGTCCGACACCTGGGCGCAGAAGTTGAAGGCGGCACAGGCCGCCAACAAGGCTCCCGACGTGCAGACCACCAACTACGGCAACATCGCCGCCGCCGCGGCCAACGGTGAGCTGACCGAGCTGGACGGACTGCTGCCGGCCAGCGCCTTCGCCGACATCAAGGACAACGTCAAGAGCTTCGTCACCATCGGCGGCAAGCACTACGCGTACCCGATGCTGGTCGAGCCGTCGACGGTGCTGTACTACCGCACGGACCTGGTGGCGGCGGCCGGCCTGGACCCGAAGAGTCCGCCGAAGACCTGGGACGAGCTGATCCAGTGGGCGACCAAGCTCACCAAGGGCAATGTCAAGGGCATGACGATCGCCTCGGTCGCGGCCGACCTGGGCTGGGCCAGCTGGGGCTTGCAGTACAACGCGTGCGGGCACCTGCCGGTCGCCGACGACTGGTCCAAGTCGACGGCCACCGACCCGTGCTTCCAGAAGCTCCTGCAGTTCTACAAGACGCTCTACCAGGGCGGCCTGATGCCCAAGACGCCCAAGGTGGGCTACGCCGACGCGAGCCCGTACGGCCAGGGCCAGGTGGCCATGATGGCGGACGGCTCGTGGGCCGTCGGCCAGCTCAAGGAGACGTTCCCGGCGATGGTCGCGAAGACCGCGGTGGCTCCCTTCCCGTCCATGGACGGCGACCCGACGAAGACCACGGCGACTCTGGGCGGCTGGACGCTGACCGTGGACGCCAAGTCCAAGGCGAAGACGCAGGCCGCGGGGTTCATCCAGTGGCTGCTCGCCGGTGACCCGGCCATCATGGCCAGCTTCTTCAAGGCCAGCGGGTTCTCCAAGTACACCGTGCGGACGTCGGTCGACCAGGCGCTGTCCGGCAACACGGACGCGAACTCGGATCCGTTCATGAAGGTCATCTCGGACAAGGTGGTGCCGTACGGCAAGCAGGAGCCGAGTTACCCGTGGGACATCGCGCTGGACTTCGGTACGGCGATCGAAGGCGCGATGAAGGGCAACCTGAGCATCCCGGACGCGCTGAAGAAGGCCGACGGGCAGATCAACGATGTCATCAAGAAGCAGTCCCTGGCCGGGACCGAACCGACGCACTAGCTCGACACACGCCCCGGCGCCCGGGAATGCGGTGACCGCGTTCCCGGGCGCCACCGGTTGGGAGGCGACACTGTGGCTCTGCTCGAATCAGCTCACGAAGGACAGCCGCCGGCGGGTGCGGGTACCGAGCCGGGTCGGCGTACCCGCTCCGGTCGTCGGGCGAGCGCCCCGCGCAGGCAGGACAACGTCACCGCGTACCTGATGATCGCGCCGATGGTCATCCTGCTCGGCATCTTCGTCATGTGGCCGCTGGTCTACTCGGTGTACCTGAGTACCTTCAAAATCAGCTTCTACAAGGCGCCGCAGTTCGTCGGCGCGCAGTTCTACCAGTACGTGCTGGAGAGTTCGGACTTCTGGCACTCGATCTGGATCGGCCTGTACTACGCCTTGCTGGTCGTGCCGACCGGGATCGTCATCGCGCTGCTGCTGGCGAGCTTCATCAAGACGCTCAGCGGTCGCGTCGCGGCGTTCATGAAGGTCACCATCTACCTGCCCGCGGTCGTGTCCACCGTGATCGCGTCGGTGCTGTTCACCTTCATGTACCAGGACGAGGGGGTGGTCAACTGGTTCCTCAGCCTGGTCAACCACGCCCCTGTCGCGTGGCTGAACAGTCCGCGGTGGGCGCTGCCGGCGATCGCCGTTCCCGGCATCTGGCTCGGCTTCGGCATCACCACCCTGATCCTGCTGGCCGCGCTGCTGGACATCCCGGAAAGCTACTACGAGTCGGCGAAGCTCGACGGCGCCGGGTTCTTCCAGCGCCTGTGGTACATCACCATCCCGCTGTTGAAGAACGTGCTGCTGTACCTGGTCGTCACCGGGTTCACGCTGGCCGTCCAGATGCTGGACCTGCCACTGATCATGACCAACGGTGGCCCGGTCGGCGCGACCAGCACGCCGAACTACTACATCTTCAACAGCTTCCGGGACCTCACGCCGTACGCGACGAGCTACTCGCTGACCGCGTCGCTGCTGCTGTTCGCGGTCCTGGGCACGATCTCGATCGTGATCTTCCGGCTGATCAAGTCCGACAAGGCCGTCGACGGCTGATCGAGAGGGGCTACTTCCGTGTCCGTACGCGTGTTTCGCAAGACCGGATCCGCTGTGCTCGTCGTGCTCATCGCGGCCAGCGTCCTGTTCCCACTGGCGTGGATGGCGATTGCCGGGTTCAAGGGCAGGAGCGAGGTGCTCCGGACTCCGTTCCAGTTCTTTCCGGAGATGTGGCGGTGGAACAACTACTCGGCGATCCTGCGCGACCACCAGTTCATGCGGGCGATGGCGGTGACCTTCATCGGCGCGCTCATCTTCACCGTGCTCAGCCTGGCGGTCAATTCCATGGCCGCGTACGCGTTCGCCCGCCTGGACTTCCGCGGCAAACGCTTCTGGTGGGTCTACTGCGTCATGCCGATGTTCATCCCGATGATGGCCATCCTGCTGACGTCCTTCGTCGTGGTGTCCAAGCTGGGCATGCTGAACACCATGGCGGTGCTGATCATCCCGGGGGTCGCGTCCGCGGCGCAGATGTTCTTCCTGCGCCAGTACTATCTGGGCTATCCGGTGGCGGTCGAGGAGGCCGCGCTGATCGACGGCGCCAGCCGGTGGCAGATCTTCCTCCGGGTGTTCCTGCCGCAGTCCGCGGCGCCGTTCGTGGTGGTCGGCCTCGCGTCATATCTGGCGTACTGGAACGCCTACGTCTGGCCGATCCTGACGATCACCGATCCGAGCCTGACCCAGATCATGCAGTTCCTCGGCAACTTCCGATCGGATCGCGGCAACGACTGGGGCATGCTGATGGCCGGCTCCACGCTGGCGTCCATCCCGACGATCGTGCTACTGCTGGTCTTCCAGCGGTTCATCGTCAACGGCGTGCGCATCTCGGGCATCAAGTGACCGCCCCCGTCGAGCACCCGCGGTACGACCGGGCCGCGTTGCGGGTGGGCATCGTGCACTTCGGCGTCGGCGGATTCCACCGCGCGCACCAGGCGGCCATCCTGGATGACCTGATGAACGCCGGCCTCGCTCACGACTGGGCGGTGTGCGGGGTCGGCGTGCTGCCCGGCGACGTGGCCATGCGCGACGCCCTGCGCTCCCGGGACTGCCGGTACACGCTGGTACTCAAGCATCCGGACGGTACGCAGGAGGCACGCGAGATCGGTTCGATCATCGACTACCGGTACGCGCCGGACGACCCGGACGGGGTGATCGAGCAACTGGCCGACCCGGCGGTACGCATCGTTTCGCTCACGGTCACCGAAGGCGGGTACTGCCTCAATCCGACCAGCGGCGAGTTCGACGCCAGCGATCCGGCGGTCGCGCACGACCTGGCACCGGGTGCGGTCCCGCGCAGCGCGTTCGGACTCATCGTCGCTGGACTGGTCCGACGGCGGGAGCGCGGCATCGCGCCGTTCACCGTGATGTCCTGCGACAACATCCCCGGCAACGGCGAGGTGGCGCGCCGGATGATGGCGGCGTTCGCCGCCCGCCTGTCGCCCGAGCTGGGCGCCTGGCTGGCGGCCTCGGTGGCGTTCCCGAACTCGATGGTGGACCGGATCACGCCAGCCATCACCGCGGAGGACCGCGCCCACGTCGAGTCCACGTTCGGGGTCACCGATGCCTGGCCGGTGGTGGCCGAACCATTCCTGCAGTGGGTCATCGAGGACGAGTTCCCGTCCGGGCGGCCGCCGTACGAGCGCGCCGGGGTGCAACTCGTCGCCGACGTGCGCCCGTACGAACTGATGAAGCTGCGGCTGCTCAACTCCTCGCACCAGGGCCTGTGCTACTTCGGGCACCTGCTCGGCTACCGGTACGCGCACGAGGCGGCGCAGGACCCGCTGATCGTGGACCTGTTGACGCGGTACATGCACGAGGAAGCGATGCCGACGCTGTCGCCCGTGGTGGGGATCGACCTGGTCGAGTACCAGAAGACGCTGATCGAACGCTTCGCCAACCCGCATGTGCGGGACACCATCGCCCGCCTGTGCGCCGACTCGTCGGACCGCATCCCCACCTGGCTGCTGCCGGTCGTCCGGGCTCAGCTGGAGCGCGGCGGGCCGGTGCGGCGATCGGCCGCGATCGTGGCGAGCTGGGCGCGCTACGCCGAGGGGGTGGACGAGCGGGGCGCGCCGATCGAGGTGGTCGATCGGCGCCGCGACGGTGTGATGGCCGTCGCGGCCCGGCAACGCGAGTCTCCGCTGGCGTTCCTGCGGCAGCGCGAACTGTTCGGCGACCTCGCCGACAGCCAGCGGTTCGTGGCCGACTACCGGTGGGCGTTGGATTCGCTGATCCGGGACGGCGCACGGGCGACGCTGTCGGCGTTGGCGGCGTCCTGAGAACGTGACGGCGTGAGCGGCGGAACCCCGGTTGGGGTGCCGCCGCCCTGCGTTCGGTCCGGCTCGTCGCGCGGTGCCGCGGTCAGGTCCGGACGACCGAGAAGTCGTCCAGTTGCAGCCAGATGTCGCCGTGGTCGGTCCACACTCCGGCGTACACCACCACCGACGTGTTCGAGCCGCTGGCGAAGTTCACCACGACCCGGGTCCACGGGCCGATCGCCGTGTAGTGCGCCTCGCTGATGACGGCCCCACCGGTGGTGCGCGCACCCATGAACCCGTTGTCGCTGTTGGCCGAGGTGCGGATGAACCCGGTCAGTTGGTAGCTGGTGTTGGCGGCGACCGGAACCGTCTGGTGGACGTCCTGCCAACCCTGGTTGTAGCGGGCGAAGCCGTTGCGGTCACCGGAGTAACCCCAGTGGGAGTCGTCGATGCCGCAGTTGCCCCCGCACGCCCAGAACCCGCCGGTACCCGAGGTGTTGAGCGCGCCGCGCTCGAAGCTCGGGTCACCCATGAGGTTCGGGTTGACGATGGTTCCGGACGCGTTGATCTGCACCTTCATCAGGTACACGTTGTACGGATCCCACTGCGACATCGTGAAGTAGATGGTTCCGCCCGAGCTCCAGGGGTGCATGAAACCGCCGTACAGGCCCGGATAGTCGGCCGAACTGACGACGGTCTGCGCCGCGCCCCACGGCCCCTGCGGACCGGTGGCGGTACGCAGGATGATGTCCTCGCCCTGCAGGTACATCATCAGCCAGTGGCCGCTGTAACTGTCGTAGCGCACCGAGAGTTCGGAGACCGGCGCGCCGACCACGGCGGTGGCCGCCGACTCGTTGTTGGTGACCCAGGTGCTGCCGTTCCAGTACTGGTACGCCGACTGGGTGAGCAGCTGCGCCTCGGGCACCCGCGCGACGTACAGGCTGCCGTTGCGCCCGCTCGGCGTGCCGTACACGTAGACGTATCCGCCGTTGCGGGCGAACGACTGCTGCTGGAAGTGGTCGGACAGCGAGGGGTTGTTCCAGACCGGGGTACCGGCCGTGGACCACGTGGTGCCGTCGTCGTCGGAGTACGCGATCTGGGCGTAGTTGGTGTCCCAGAAACCCGGCGCGCCCCAGTGGCGCACCGACATGAACGACACGTACTGCCGGTTGCCGACCGCGATGCCGGCAGTGGGGATCTTCGTCACCTCACCGGTGCCGTCGGGCTGGTGCAGCCCCGGCAGGATCTCCCGGGCACGCCCGTCGGATCCGGTGACCGCGCTGGCGAAGTCCATGCCGTCGGCGAGATTGGTGTCCGCGGAACGCAGCAGGACGTTGCTGCGCCAGTTGGCGTCACCGGAGCCCAGCACACCGCCGCCCGGGCCGACCCAGGCGTCGCCGAAGGTGTCCCCGAACGCGGTCAGCACGTGCCCGGCGTTGTCGTCCCACATGATGCCGAGGTCGGTGGCCTTGACGTTCCACCGCCCGTAGGTGTTGTTGGGCGAGTCCGGGCCGGTGAGCTTCTCGATCAGCGTGGCATTCGTGTGCGCGCTGGTGGCCGCCGCCGGCTGTGCGGCGACGAGGGTCGTGCCACCGATGACGGCGGCGGCGATGAGGGCGCCGGCGGCGGCGCGGGGGACGGGTCTCTGCACTGCGCTACTCCTCCCTGTACCGGGCATTGTGCTCTCGCCGTGCCCGCCCGTCTCAGGCTGGCGGGCGCGGTGGCTGTGCTCCCAGGTCGGGGACCGGGGCGCTACCTAGGTGCACCTCCAGGTCGTCCGCGCTGGGCGTCCGGGGCCGGCGTGCGGTGGGCCGGTCGAGGTAGAACAGGGCCGTGGAGGCGATGTCGTCGCGCAGCGGCAGGTAGCGCCAGCCGGATCGCCAGCCGAGCGCCTGGATGTCCACGCGCAGCCGCTGCGCGAAGTGGATCGGGTCGACCAGGTGCCAGCGGTACATGCCGAAGCGCTGCTGGCTCGCGTACAGGCCGTCCGGCCGGATCACCTGCGGCATGCCGAGGTACGGCGTGGAGAACTCGGTGTAGCCGCGGCCGGGCACGTCGAAGTTCCATGCCCCGCCGAAGTAGTCCTCAGTGCCGGTGCCGCAGATGGTCGGGTACTGCTCGTCGTCGTCCAGGTAGAACTTGATTTCTCCCTCGCCCCACCAGCCGCTGCTGTTGACGCCCCAGGCCAGGTAGGTCCCGACGTACTGGCCGGTGCCCTCGACCCCCTCGACGATCGTGTGCGGCGTCAGGTACTCCAGCGGATTGCTGCGCCGCCACTGCGCGTGCAGGTACCCGAGGCCGGAGTAGTCGCCTCCGATCTCGTACGTGATCTGGTAGTAGACGCGAACGTCGACAGTGGACAGATTCTCCAGCGTGAGACGGGCACCCTCGCGGAACGGCATCGGCCAGTAGGAGTTGAACCCGCCGTGCGGGTTCGCCGCGATGGTCTGCGAGTTGACCTGTGCGAATTCGCCCCACCCCGAGCAGAAGAAGTCGCCGTAGGGCACCTCGATGGCGGGTTCCTCGGCGCCGTCCCAGTAGGCCCGCAGCAGCAGCGTGCGCCAGTTGTCCTTGTGCGTGGTGACCCAGAAATGAGTGATCTGGCCCGCGCCGGAAATCGTCGCCAGGTCGAAGGTGGCACTGGCCGGGATGTCCACGCTCGGGGAGATCTTCCAGCCCGGCCCCAGATCCCGGGCACAGGCCGCGCCCGTTCCCACGGTGGCACGCCCGCCGCCGCCCGCCGATCCGTCGAAGTTCTCCGGGCTGATCGACCGGGTCTGCACCGATCGCAGTCGAGCGATCGAACCGGGCTCGGGATACACCATTGAGGTCTCCACCAGCGTCGTCGGGGGGCGGACGTGGAGCTTCCAGGTCGCGGGAGCCGCGCCCGCGGGGCCGGATCCTGTGTAATCGATTTCATTAAGGTAGAGTGACTGCGCGGTCGTGTCAATCGCCCGCGGTGCCGGCAATCAAGCCCCTGAGGAAGCGATGGCAACGATCTACGAGGTCGCGTCGATGGCCGGCGTCTCGCCCGCCACGGTTTCGCGAGTGTTCAACGGCCAGAACGTCTCCGCGGACAAGGCCAGACGGGTCCGCAAGGCGGCCAAGGCCCTCTCGTTCACCCCCAGCCGGGTGGCTCGCACCCTGCGGATGCGCAGTTCCCAGGTGATCGCACTGGTCATCCCGGACATCGAGAATCCGTTCTTCACGTCGATGGCGCGCGGTGTCGAGGATGTCGCGCAGGCCGCCGGATACTCGGTGGTGCTGTGCAATTCGGACGAGGACCACGGCAAGGAGGCCCGGTACCTCGACATCGCGGTCGGGGCGGACATGGCCGGCGTCATCCTGGCCGCGGCCGGGGACAACAGCGACGTGAGCGGTCTGATCGCCCGCAACCGGCCGGTGGTGGCGGTGGATCGCAGCCCACACGGCTTCGACATCGACGCCGTGACGGTGGACAACCGCGCGGGCGGACGGGAGGCCACCAGGGCGTTGCTGGATCAGGGATTCACCCGGATCGGCTGCGTCACCGGCCCGGGCGACGTGGAGACGGCGACCGAGCGCGCGGACGGCTGGCGGGACGCGGTCCGGGCCGCCGGAGCGGTCGACGAACGCTACCTGAGGTTCGCCGACTTCCGGGTGGACGGCGGGCACAAGGCCATGCGCGAGTTGCTCGACATGCCGGAGCCACCCGACGCGGTGTTCGTGGCGAACAACCTCATGGGCGTCGGCGCACTGCAGGTTCTCTCACAGCGCGGTGCCATGCCGCCCGCGGTCGGCATGGCGGTCTTCGGCGACCTGCCGTTCGCGGTGATGGCACCGATGGCGATCACCGTCATTCCCTTGCCCGCACGGCATCTGGGCGTCACGGCGGCGAAGCTGCTGCTCGACCGCATCAACGGCGACGACCAGCCTCCCCGCACGGTGGTGCTGCGCAACCACGCCAGCTGACCGGGCGCGTGGCGGCCGCGTCGTCGGCGGCGTTGTCGGCTCTTGACGGGGCGCCGTCGTCGGCGGCTGACGGGGTGCTGTCCGCGATAGCCGGCGCCGTCGTCGGCTGTTGACGGTGAAATCGATTTCTGGAATGGTGTGGCCATGCTGAGCCACGCCGTGATCGGTGTCGACATCGGTACCTTCAGCAAAGGCGCACCGGGCGGCGTGCGGTGAGCACCCGCCTGCTCGGTCCGGACGCCACCGTGGCCGCGTTCCCGCTCGGCGGCATCGGCACCGGGAACGTCTCCGTCGGTGCGCGCGGCGACCTGCGTGACTGGGAACTGGCGAACCGGCCGGACAAGGGCGCGCGGCTGCCGTTCACGTTCTTCGCGATCCGCACCGCACGCGAGGGCGCCGAGCCGGTGACGAAGGTGCTGGAGTCGCGGCTGCCCGGCCCGCACGAGGGCGATCAGGGGTACGACGCGGGACGGTTGGCCGGCCTGCCACGGCTGGACGGCAGCCGCATGCGGGGCGAATATCCGCTGCTGTGCGTCGACTTCGACGACGCGCAGCTGGGTGTCGAGGTGAGTCTCACGGCGTTCACCCCGTTCGTACCCCTGGACGCGGACGCCTCCGGCATCCCCGGTGCGGTACTGCGATACCGGGTCACCAACCCCGGCGCCACGGCGACCGACGTCACGATCGTCGGATCGCTCGCCAATCCGGTCGGGATCACCGGCCGCGACGTCTTCGGATTCCCGACCTACTCCGGCCAGCCGACCAACGCCTGGCGCGACGAGCCCGGCCTGCGCGGCATCGGGTTCGGCACCGACCTGCCGCCCGACGACCTCCGGTTCGGCAGTGCCGCGCTGGCCACGACCGACCCGGCGACCACGGCGAAACCCACCTGGCTGGCCGGGTTCTGGCAGGACGGGGTGCAGGTCTTCTGGGATGACCTGCGGGCAGACGGCCGGCTCGAGGTGGAGACGGAGTTCAGCCTGGACTCCCCACCGTACCCGGACTGGTTCACCCGGCTGCGCGTCGGCTCACTCGGCATCGTCCACCGTCTCGAACCGGGCCGCAGCAGCGCCTTCGAATTCGTCCTCACCTGGCATTTCCCGAACCGGCCCCGGGCCTGGCAGGGCAATATCAACCTGGACAACACCAACGCCGACCGGGTCGTGCGCAACCACTACGCCACCCGCTTCGCCGACGCCTGGGCGGTGGCGAAGCACCTGACCGCGAACCTCGCCGACCTGGAGCGGTCGACCCGGACGTTCCACGCGGCGCTGTTCGGAAGTTCGTTGCCGCGGCAGGTCATCGACGCGGCCACCGCGAACCTCGTGGTGTTGCGCAGCACCACCTGCCTGCGTCTGGAGGGTGGCAGGTTCGCCGCGTGGGAGGGCAGCTTCGACCACAGCGGCAGCTGCGAAGGCACGTGTACGCATGTCTGGAACTACGCGCAAGCCGCGGCCTTCCTCTTCCCGGAGCTGGAGCGCGACGCCCGGCGCACCGAGTTCGTGCACGAGACCCGGCCCGACGGGCGGATGAACTTCCGCGCCAACAGTGTGTTCGGCAACGCCCCCTGGGACTTCCACCCGGCCGTCGACGGCCAGCTCGGCGCGGTGGTCCGGCTGCACCGGGAGTGGCGGTTCAGCGGTGACGACGCGCTTCTGGTCGAGTGCTGGCCGGGGGTGAAGCGGGCCGTCGACTACGCCTTCACGGTCTGGGACAGCGACGGCGACGGTGTGCTGGACAGCCAGCAGCACAACACGTACGACATCGAGTTCCACGGACCCAACTCGCTGGCGAACTCGATGTTCTTCGCCGCGCTGCTGGCCGCCGCCTCGATGGCGGCGCGGCTGGGCGACGACGAGACCGCGACACGGTACCGGGACGCCGCGGCACGCGGCGCGCGGCGGATGGACGCCCTGCTGTTCAACGGCGAGTACTACGAGCAGCGCGTCGACGACGTCGACGAGCGGCGCTACCAGTACGGGACCGGCTGCCTGAGCGACCAGGTCTTCGGGCAGCTACTGGCCCACCTGAGCGGAGTCGGGTACGTGCTGCCCGCCGAGCATGTGCGCAGCGCCGTCACGGCCGTGTACCGGCACAACTTCCGGCCCGACCTCTCCGGCCACCACAGCGTTCAGCGCACCTACGCGCTGGCCGGCGAGGCCGGCCTGGTGCTGTGCTCCTGGCCGCGGGGTGGCCGCCCGCGGATCCCGTTCGTCTACTGCGACGAGGTGTGGACCGGCATCGAGTACCAGGTCGCCACGCACCTGGTCATCGAAGGCCGCGTCGACGAGGCCCTGCGGATCGTCGGCGCGGTCCGGGACCGGCACGACGGGTACCGCCGCAACCCCTGGAACGAAGCCGAATGCGGCAACCACTACGCGCGGTCGCTGGCCAGCTGGGGGCTGGTCGTCGCGCTGACCGGCGCCGACTACGACGCGCCCGCCGGCACCCTGGAGTTCCGGCCACGGCTGGGCGGTGACGACGTGAGGTTGCCGTTCACCACCGGCACCGGGTGGGGCGAGCTGCGCGTGACACCCGCCGGCGCCGAGCTGGAGTTGCTCGGCGGCGCGCTGGACGTCGGCGAGGTGCGCGTGCACCACCCGCGGTGGGGCCGGCTGGTCGCCGGCCCGCTTCGCCTGCTGCCCGACACCGTCTACCGCTTCGCACCGAACAGTCGACCCCTCCGGGAGGACCATCGATGACCTCGTACACCATGCCCACCCCGACCCGGCGACCCGCGTTGCGTGAGGCGACCGCCTACACCGTCGCCAGCGGCGACCTGCGGCCCAGCGCCAACGTGACCTGCTGGCCGGTGCAGCAGCAGCTGGAGACCCACCTCGCGGCCGCGCTGAAGGACCTGGGCTTCTCGGTGCAGCGGGCGCACGACTTCGATCCGGTCAAGGGCCACGGCTTCATCGACAGCCAGCGCTACGGCATCGAGGTCTTCAAGACGATCCCGGTCGACGCGCCGCTGATCGTGGTCGACGCGGTCTGGCAGTACAGCCACCACGTCCTGGCCGGGCTGCGTACCCATCGCGGTCCGATCCTGATCGTCGCCAACTGGTCCGGCGAGTTCCCCGGGCTGGTGGGTCTGCTCAACCTCAGCGCTAGCCTGACCAAGGCCGGCGTCGCGCACTCCACACTGTGGAGCGCCGACTTCACCGACGCGTGGGCACGCGAGGGTCTGCGTACCTGGCTCGCCGAGGGCTCGCTGACCCACGACCTGTCCCACGTGCGCGACCTGCCGGTCCTGGAAGCCACCCGCCCCGAGGTCGAGCTCGGCGTGGCGCTGGCCCAACAGCTGCGCGATGACAAGGCCGTCATCGGCGTCTTCGACGAGGGCTGCATGGGGATGTACAACGCCATCGTCGACGACGAACTACTCAACCCGCTCGGCATTTTCAAGGAGCGGCTGTCGCAGAGCGCGCTCGTGGCCGAGATGAACCGGGTCGGCGACGACGAGGCACAGGCGGTGCGGGAGTGGCTCGATGCCCGCGGCTTCACCTTCCACTTCGGCTCCGACGACGCCAGCGAACTCACCGAAGCCCAGGTGCACAGCCAGTTCAAGATGTACATCGCCGCGCTGCGCATCAGCGACGACTTCGGCCTGGACGCGGTCGGGATCCAGTACCAGCAGGGTCTCAAGGACACCGTTCCGGCCAGCGACCTGGCCGAGGGCCTGCTGAACAACGCGGACCGGCCGCCGGTGTCGACCCGTGACGGCAGCCGGGAACTGTACGCCGGCCGGCCGCTGCCCCACTTCAACGAGGTGGACGAGGGCGTCGCCGTCGATGCCCTGGTCACCAACCGCATCTGGACCGCCATGGGTCTCGATCCGGAGACCACGCTGCACGACATCCGCTGGGGCGACGACTACGACGGCGAGTTCGTCTGGGTCTTTGAGATCTCCGGTGCCGTACCGGCCGCGCACAACGGCGGCTACGACAAGAGCTGGAGCATGCGGCAACCCCCGATGTACTTCCCGCTCGGAGGCGGGACCCTCAGCGGCGTGTCGAAGGCCGGCGAGATCGTCTGGTCGAGGGTGTTCATCATGGACGGTGCGCTGCACGTCGACCTCGGCCGCGGACACGTGGCCGCGCTGCCGCCAGAGGAGACTCGGCGGCGACTCGACGCGACGACGCCGCAGTGGCCGATCATGCACGCGGTACTCCACGGCGTCGGGCGCGACCAGTTGATGGCGCGACACAAGGCCAACCACGTCCAGGTCGCCTACGCCCCCGACGCCCCGAGCGCGGACAACGCACTCGTGGCGAAGGCCGCGTTCTTCCGCGAACTCGGGCTCGCCGTGCACCTGTGCGGCGACGTGAGCGTGCGGTGACGGCGCCCGACGTGGTGTGGGTACGGCCGCCAGGCCGGGTACCGGCCGAATCGCGCTGGGGCCACGCGCGCGGTCTGCAGATCGGTCTGCCGCCGCTGCCCGGTCCGCGTGGCCTGATCAGGGTCTTCGCCCCCTATCTCGGACACCCCTCCGACCGGCTGGTGAACTTCGTCGCGATCGAGCCGACACCGTCCGGGGCGACCGAGCGTGGCCTGTCCGAGCTGGAGTGGAGCGAGCTGGACAACCTGCGGGGCAAGCGGTTCTGGTCGCTGGACGGGCCGCCCACGGGCGCACCGGGCGATCCGTCCAGCCCTGCCGGAGGCGTACTCGACGAGATCGACGGTGTCCAGCGGCTGACCGTCCACATCGGATGTGAACGCTTCGCCAACGGATCCGACGTGTACGTCCGGGCGCGGTTCGTGGCCGACCGGCCGTACGAGGTGGCGCTCGCCGCGTTCCGCCGGGAAACCTCGGTGCCGCTGGACCGGCTGACCCTCACCGCGACCATGGGCAACTACGCCCGCCTGCGCCACCTGCACCTGGCGGACCGGGTCGTGGCATCCGGTGAACTGTGGCCCGGCTTCCACGGCGACGGCTTCACCGCGCATGCCCGGTTCGGACTGCCGGAGCTGGCGCGGGCCGGCGGGGCCGCTGTCGTCACGGCGACGCCGGACGAAGCCGCGCCGGAGGCCGCGACCTACGCGGAGGGCACCCGCGCGCACTGGAAATACACCGGGCGCCGGGCCGTCCAGGGCTGGCGGTGCGACGATCCTCGGCCCGGTCTCGAGGCGCTGGCCAACGGCAGAGCCTGTTACTGGGCGAGCACGTCGCCGATCCCGGGCGGGGTGTCGTTCGAGAACTTCGAGTTCGCCGAGCCGTTCCGGCAGGGCCAGGAGTACGTGTTCAGCGTCGCCCCGCTGGACTGACGGGCGGGGCTGGACCGACGGGCGGGCCGCGTTGACCGGCGAGGCTGGACTGACGGGCGGGGGAGCGGCCGGGTCGGGTCGACCCGCGTGACCGGCGCGAATCCGGACGCGGATCGTCCGGAACTGCCGTTAGCATGGCCGGCATGGCTATCGGGCGCTTCCCCAGCATCGTCATCGACTGTTCCGATCCCGGTGCGGTGGCACGGTTCTACGGTGCGTTGTTCGACTGGAAGGTCGACGTCTCCGACGACTGGGCGGAGGTCCGCGCGGAGTACGGCCAGTGCATCTGCTTCCAACAGGTGGAGGGATACACGCCGCCGGTGTGGCCGACCCAGGAACTGCCCCAGCAGATGCACCTGGACGTGATCGTCGACGACCTCGATGCGGCCGAGGCGGCGGTGCTCGGTCTCGGCGCGACCAAGCACGCGCACCAGCCGGGCACGTCCTTCCGGGTCTTCCTCGACCCGGCGGGGCATCCGTTCTGTCTCTGCGTGAACTGATCCGGGCCACGGGCACGCCGGTCAGGCTCGGACCCCGGCGCGCTTCGCGCGACGCGACGCAGTCTCCCCGGTGCGTTTCGCGCGCCGCGACGCGGCCTGGACCCCGGTGCGCTTCGCGCGCCGTGCGGCGGCGAGGCCGATGCCCAGCCAGACGACATTGAGCGCGGTCGACGGCCAGGCGTGCCGAAACGCACCGTCGACCACGAGCCCGCCGGCACCGGCGAGATTGAGCACCTGATATCGCAGCCCCGCGGTGAGCCGTCCGCTGGACAGTCCGGCGTAGGCGAGCAGGAGGCAGGCCGCGCCGCCCCAGCCGATGGCGTCGGCGAGCAGCATCATCGTGGCACGACGGCGTAGGCCCGCACCGGGAACGTGCCGAAGTCGCGTACCCGCGGCGGTGCCGCGTGGAGGCGAGCGCCGGTGATGGGCAGGTCGGCCAGCCCGGTGAGGTGTTCGAGCACCGGGATGCCGGCGTCGAGCAGGATCGAATGGGCCGGCCGCTGTCCGCCGCTGTCCGTGTCGTCGATGTTGACGCTGTCGATGCCGACCAGCCGGGCGCCTGCCTCGACGAGCAGCCTGGCGCCCGCCTCGGTGAGGAACGGGGCGGGCTGTCCGTACGCCTCCGTGCCCCAGTGCCGGTCCCAGCCGGTATGCAGCAGCACCGCCGCGTCGGCCAGGTCGAGTGCCGCCAGGGCCCGGGGCCCGATGCCGCGCTCGTCGCTGCCGGTCAGGCGCACCACGACCGCGGGCAGGTCCGCGACCGCATCGAGCGGCACCGCGGCGAGGTCGGCGGCGCCGGCGAAGCGGTGGTAGGGGCTGTCGAGGTAGGTACCCGTGTTGCCGACCATGCTGATCCGGTCGATGGCGAATTCGACGCCCGGTGCGTAGTGGTCACGGGATTCCTCGCGGGTCAGGTGCGGGGTGATCTCCGGCCCGGGCAGTCCGGGGTACGTCGGCATGCCAGCGGTGATCACGTGGTTGAGTTCGACCAGGCGGGTCGTCGCCGCCGGCTCGCCGCTGGCCGGCCCGCCGCCGGCCGGTCCGCCGCCGGCCGGTCCGCCGCGCGAGCCCTTGTGTGGCTCGGCCACCACCTCGGATCGGACGATGCGCACCCGGTCGACCATCAACAGGCCGAGATGCCTGACGAGAAGGTCGGCGAGTTGGTCGTCGGTGACTTCGGGGCCGGACAGGTCCAGCCGGAACCCCTGGGTCTGCAAGCCGCCGCCGTTGAGGAAGGCCACTTCGGCGTCGAGGACTGCGCGGTACTCCGTCATGCAGCCATGCTCCATCAGCTCCGCGTTCAGTGGTAGCGGAAACCTCTACACCTCGCATGTAGCATTTCTGAATGCAGATCGACCCCCGGCGACTGGCCGTCCTCGGTGCTGTGGCCAACGCGGGCGGGGTCCTCGCCGCCGCCTCCGTGCTCCACCTGACCCCGTCGGCGGTGTCCCAGCACATCGCGCGCCTGGAAGCCGAGACCGGCGTGGTACTGCTCGACCGGTCACGCCTGGGCGGGCGGCGGGCGGCCGGCCTCACCCCGGCCGGGCGGCTGCTCGCCGCGCACGCCGGGCGCGTCGCCGAGGTCCTCGCCGCCGCCGAGCACGAACTCGCCGCGCTGACCGGGCAGGTCACCGGGCCGGTCAGCGTGGGGGCCTTCCCGACGGCGATCCGGCATCTGGTGGCGCCTGCCGCCGCCGCGATGGCCGCGACCGACCCGAACGTCGAGGTCCACATCCGCCAGATCGAGCCCGGCCCGGGGCTGGCCGCGCTACGGGCCGGCGCTCTCGACCTGCTGATCGTCGAGACCGACCCGGCCGATCCGTCCGCGAAGCCGGCCGGCCTGCACGCGGTACGGCTCCTCGACGACCCTTACCAGATCGTCTTTCCCGGGCAGTGGGCTCCGGTGATCCGCGTCGAAGCCCTGCTGGCCCGACCCTGGATCGACGGGCCGCCGGGCTCCGCCGTGCGCCGCGCGCTCGACCGGATCGCCGCCCACCACGACACCACACTCAACCGCGCACACGAATGCCTGGAGTTTCCCGCGGCTCTCGCCATCGTGGCCGACGGACTCGCCGCAGCCGTGGTTCCGGCCCTCGCTCTGCCGGCGCACGAGCGGGCGTCCGTCGCGGTACTCGACGCGCCCTACGCCGGAGCTCGGCGGATCGACCTGGTTCACCGGCGTGGACGCCACGAGCCGAGCCCGGCCGCCGGCCTGGTCGCTCAGGCGATCACCCTCCGGGCCACCACGTCACTCGCGACGGTCACGCAGCGACGGCATCGATGACCAGCTGACCGCCCCGTCAGGGTCGCCCGAGCCGCTCACCCGGCGTGAGCGCGCACCAGCTCCTGTGCCGCGCGGGCGAGCTTCTCGTCGTGCGGCCGGCCCAGCTTGCGCGCGAGCCCGACGGTCCGGTCGAGCAGCGCCAGCGCCTCGTCGTAGCGGCCCGCGACCCGGCACGTCTCCGCGTAGGTGTACAGGCAGTCGATCTCCAGTTGCACCTCGGCCAGCGGTTCCAGCAGCTCGAAGGCGCGCCGGTGGTGTTCGAGCGCTTCCTCGGGCGAGCCCATGATCCGCAGCGCGACGCCGAGATAGTTGTGGCACCACGCCTGGTTGTGCTGCAGATTGTTCTGCTCGGACAGGCGCAACGCCTCACGCAGCGCCCGCAACGACTCCGCCGGGTCGCGCGACGCCAGCGCGACACCGAGGGCCACCAGCCCGGTGATCTGGGCGGGCCCGCCGGCCAGGGCGATGGACGCCCGGGCGCGCTCGATGGCTTCGTCCGGCCGCCCGAGCTGTAGCGTCACCCATCCGTCGAAGGCCAGCGCCTGGGATTTCCCGGCGCCGTTGCCGGCCTTCTCGAACAGTTCGCGTGCCCGCTGGAACTGCGCCCGCGCGGCGTCCAGCTCGCCGAGATCCCGGCGGGCGAAACCGATGCGCAGAGCGAGACCCGCCGCGAACTCGTCATCATCCGGGCCGGACCGCTCGGCCAGGTGGTAGGCGGAGAGCGCCTCGGTGAGGCGTCCGGCGGCCGCGCGGGCGTAGCCGAGGTCCGCCAGCAGACGGGCCCGCTGCTGGTCGCGCCCGAGGCGTGCGGCAGCCGCCGCGGCGGCTTCGAGCAGGCGCGCCTGGTCGTCGGTGCCGCGGTGGCGGAAGAACCAGACCCGCATGGCCTGCGGCAGTTCGGCCACCACCTCGTCCAGGCCGAGTCGCTCGGCGGCGTCGAAAACCGCGATCAGGTTGACGTACTCGAGGTCGAACCAGGCCATGGCCTCCGCCGGGTTGCCCGGCGAAGGTTCTCCGCGCTGCGGCGAGGGCAGTATCCGATCCTGTGCGACGGCCAGCGCGAGGTAGTGCTTCAGGATCCGGCGCAGGGCGGCCTCGGCCTGTGGCTCCTCGTCGGCCGCGAGGTCCGCCGCGTACTGCCGGATCAGATCGTGCATCCCGTACCGTCCGGGGGAGAGCTCCTGGACCAGGTGGGCGTCGACCAGCTCCTCCAGCATCGCGCCGACCCGGTCGGGCGGCATGTCAGCGAGCGCGCCCGCCGCCGCGGCGTCGAAGTCCGCGCCCGGCAGCACGCCCAACAGCCGGAACACGCGGCGCTGGACCGCGTCGAGCTGCTGCAGCGACATGCCGAACACCGAGTCGAAGCGGCCGGGAGTGGCGCGCAGCCGCTCGGCCAGCACCGCCACCGTCCAGCCTGGACGGTGACGCAGCCGCGCGCCCGCCATGCGCAGCGCCAGCGGGAGCCCGGAGCACTGCCGAAGCACCTGGCCGACCGCTTCCTCTCCGGTGAACTCCAGCCCAGCCGCCCGGCCGAACAGGTGCGCCGCGTCGGCGTCGGCCAGCGGTTCCAGGGACACCGGCGGCACCCCGTCCAGGCTGACCAGCCGGTTGCGGCTGGTGATCAGGACCGCGGACTTCCCCGCGCCGGGCAGCAGCGGGCGTACCTGCTCCGCGTCGACTGCGTTGTCGAGCACGACGAGCGCCCGCCGCCCCGACAGCTCCGACCGCCAGAGCGCCGCGCGGTCGGCGGTGTCGGCCGGGGGATGCGTGACGCCCACCGCGCCCAGAAGCCGGAACAGGGCCGCGTGCGGCTCCAGCGGCTGCTGGCCCGGGGTGAAGCCGTGCAGGTCGAGGTAGAGCCCGCCGTCCGGATACACCGAGGCGAGCCGGTGCGCGACGCGCACCGCGAGGCTGGTCTTGCCCACGCCCGCCATGCCGTCGATCGCAGCCGCGCCGGCCGTGTTCAACAGGTCTTCGACCAGCGCGGACTCCGCCTCCCGACCGGTGAAGTCGAACAGGTCGGCCGGCAGGTCGTTGCGCCGCGGGGCGGGTGCGACGCCCGCTTTGTCCGCCTCGGCCCACACCGCCCGCAGCGGCCGGGGGTCGCGGCCGACGGCCCGGCACAGTGCCACGACAGCCTCCCACGGCGGCACGAGCCGGCCGGTCAGGTATCGGGACAGCGACGAGCTGCTCAGCCCTGCCTCGCGGGCAAGGGCGCGCAGGCTGAGCCCGCTCAGCTCCTTGATCCGGACGAGCTGAGCCACCAGTCGCTCCTGGGGGCTGGGCACCTGAAACACGGTACCGTCCCGCTTTCCGCGACTGGATCGGTACGACGTTTGTGCTGGTAGACCGGGTTCTCTGTGTCCCACGGTGTCCCACGGACGGCGCGGGGGACGGCGTGCCGATGATCGGATCGCTCCTGTCAGGAACACGGACGACGGAGGAGAAGGAATGTCCACTGAGCGCATGCCGAACCCGGCGGTTCTGATCCCCGAGGCGATGGAGGCCCTGATGGCCCTCAACAAGGCCGTCGCCGGCGCCGGAGTGGACGGGAAGCTGCTGGCGCTGAGCCACCTGCGCACCAGCCAGATCAACGGCTGCGGGCCCTGTGTGGCCGGAGGGGTGCACCAGGCCCAGCAGCACGGCGCGACCGCGGATCAGGTGCACGCCGTCGCCGCGTGGCGGGAGACGCCATGGTTCAGCGATGAGGAACGCGCCGCGCTGGCCCTCACCGAGGCGGTCACCCGGCTCGCCGACCGGCCCGACGCGGTGCCGGACCAGGTGTGGGACCTGGCAGCCAAGCACTTCGACCAGAAGGAGCTGGCCGCGCTGCTGCTCAACATCGCGATCACCAACGCCTTCAACCGGCTCAACGTGTCGACGCGCCAGCAAGCGGGCAAATGGTGATATCCCGGACAGCGTTCGAAGATCAATACCGACCAGACCACAGCCGCACGCAGAGAGAGGTAGTTGCCATGCCGACCACGAAGAACACCACCGCCGCGAAAAGCCAGAAGCACGACGGTTTCACCGATGAGGAGCGCGGCGCGATGAAGGAGCGCGCCAAGGAGCTGAAGAGTGCCCGGCGGGGCGCGAAGACCGACACGGAGGGCGAGGTACTGGCGAAGATCGCCGAGATGGCGAAGCCCGACCGGGTACTCGCCGAGCGGGTGCACGCCCTGATCAAGAAGAATGCGCCCGTTCTCACCCCGAAGCTGTGGTACGGGATGCCCGCGTACGCCCGCGACGGCAAGGTGGTCTGCCACTTCCAGCCCGCGACGAAGTTCAAGACGCGGTACGCGACGCTCGGCTTCAGCGACGAAGCGAAACTCGATGAGGGTGCCGTGTGGCCGACCTCGTACGCCCTGACCGAGCTGGCCGCCGGCGACGAGGCGAGGATCGCCGCGCTGGTGAAGCAGGCGGTGAGCTGAGCGCCCGAGCCACGCGGTCGATGTCGCCGGCACATCCATGTGCCGGCGGCACCGCTACGTCGACGAACGAACCTCGTTCCTGGCGTCCCCCACCGGTCGGGCACGCGACCTGCCCGGCATGAGCAGCAGCACGAAGGTGACCAGCAGCGTGGCCAGAACGGTCAGATGGTAGATCACGTCGCCGGTACGGGGGCTGTTGACCGTGATGCGCAGCCCGTAGGCGGTGCCCAGGAGCGCGAAGGCGGTCGTCGCCAGCGCGATTCCGCGGCTTCTCGTCCGCCCGGCGAACGCGGCCACCGCTCCGATCGCCACGACGGCCGCGATGACGGCCTCCGGAGGTGCGGCGCCGGGGAAGGAGTCGCTGATGGTGGCGAAGCCGATCGGGACGTCGACCCCGAAGTGCACGACGGACACGACGGCAAATGCTGCCGCCGTGAACGCCATCAGTACCCTGGCGCTGGCAGGGGGCCGTCGTTGCCAGTAGTCCTCGGGGCTCGGCGGGCTGGCGGTCATCAGTTTCCTTCCGTGGATACTCCGGCCTTCAGGCCGGAGAGGAAACGGAACTCCTGCGGAGCAGGCCGGAATAGCCGATCCGCCGTTTGGGCGGATCGGCGTTTACCCGCGCGCCTGTGCAGGGTTCACGAACAAGCTTGCTAGGTTGTGAGCCGTGGCCAGGACGGTCAAGCGGGCGTTTCAATACCGCTTCTACCCAACCGACGCGCAAGCCGCGCAGCTGGCGCGGACGTTCGGGTGCGTCCGGAAGGTCTACAACCTCG
The DNA here is from genome assembly GCF_016862975.1 of Rugosimonospora africana. Taxonomy (GTDB): domain Bacteria; phylum Actinomycetota; class Actinomycetes; order Mycobacteriales; family Micromonosporaceae; genus Rugosimonospora; species Rugosimonospora africana. The sequence continues at coordinate 26,882 of NZ_BONZ01000081.1, read as the reverse complement.
CCCTCGCCGCCCGCACCGAGGCGTGGACGCTGCGCCAGGAACGCGTCAACTACAACACCACTAGCGCGATGCTGACCGCGTGGAAGAAGACCGAGGACCTGGCCTACCTCAACGAGGTCTCCTCCGTGCCGCTGCAGCAGACGCTGCGGCATCTGCAAGTCGCGTTCACGAACTTTTTCGCCAAACGCGCCCGGTACCCCACGTTCAAAAGCCGGAAGAAGTCCCGCCGGTCGGCGGAGTACACCACCAGCGCGTTCCGCTACCGCGACGGGCACCTGACACTGGCGAAGATGACCGAACCTTTGGCGATCGTGTGGTCGCGTCCGCTGCCCGAGGGTGCGCAGCCGTCCACCGTGACCGTGTCGCAGGACTCGGCGGGGCGCTGGTTCGTGTCGCTGCTCTGCGACGATGTGATCCCCGACTATCCGGCGGCGGGCGTGGTGGGTATCGACGCGGGCCTGAATTCGCTGTTGACCCTCTCCACAGGGGAGAAGATCACCAACCTGCGGCATGAGCGCCGTGACCGGGTCGCGCTGGCCCGCGCTCAACGGAACCTCAGCCGCAAGGAGAAGGGTTCCAACAATCGGGCCAAAGCCCGGCTGAAGGTCGCCCGGGTCCATGCCCGGATCACCGACCGGCGCCGTGACCACCTGCACAAGCTGACCACTCGACTCGTGCGTGAAAACCAAACGCTCGTGATCGAGGACCTGACCGTGCGCAACATGCTCAGAAACCACACACTGGCCCGCGCCATCTCCGACGCGGCCTGGCGAGGGTTCCGCACCATGCTGGAGTACAAAGCCGACTGGTACGGCCGGGACTTGATCGTCGTGGACCGATGGTTCCCCTCCAGCAAGCTGTGCTCCGCGTGCGGGCGACTGTCCGAGAAGATGCCGCTGAACATCCGGTCCTGGACGTGCCCCTGCGGCACCACTCACGACCGGGACCTCAACGCCGCGCGCAACCTTTTGGCCGCCGGGCTGGCGGTAACAGCCTGTGGAGACGGTGTAAGACCTCAACGGGGGTCCTCCCGCACGGGGCAGTCGTCGGCGAAGCAGGAAAACCCAAGGGCAACCAAGGGAATCCCCGCCCTTAAGGCGGTGGAGAATGCCAAGTCGTCTCCTCGGTGGTCGCGCGGCGCGGTCCGCCACTCGTGACTAAAGACCCTGCCCGAGACGCCGGGCCCGGGTCGTCAACTCCTGGTCGCAATCCGAACTACTGCGGGAAGCGAAGGCGACCGCGCCGGCCGTACGCCACCGGCCGTAGGCTCCCGCCGGTCGGTAATAGCTCCCGCCCCGGCGCGACGCTCGGCGAGCCCCGCGGTGGGGTAAAATGTCCGCATATGCCCCCGGCATCGGTGCGCGGTAGCCGGGAAGGAGGCGTCGGTGAAGTACATCAAGGTTCTCTGGCACCACGACTGCCCGGAGGACCCGATCGAGCTCTACAGCGAGGTCGGGGACGACGGGTGGGAGGTCCGCAAGATCGAGCTGTACCGCGACGGACGGTACGGCAGGGCCAGCAGCGAGGGTTCGACGGCGTCGACCGGGCTGAGTGACGAGCGGGTCCCCGACATCTCGGAGATCGCGGCGCTGGAGGAGTTCACTCCGAATGAGATCAGCGCGGCCGAGTTCGAGGCCGTCTGGCAGAACGCCCAGCGCGGTCCCCGCTGACAACCGGCTAGCTGGGCAGCGGCAGCGGCCGAGGCGGCACCGGCGTGGATACCACGATGGACGTGGTCGTCTGTCCGAAGAGCGTGAACCGGTCGAGAATCCTCTCGAGTTCGCCGATCGACGGGGCGTGCACCTTGAGGAGAAAGCAGTCCTCTCCGGTGATGCGATGGCATTCGACCACCTGAGCCGTCTGCTGTGCGGCTTCGGCCACCTTGGACAGCTGGCCGGGCCCCGGCCGGATGCGTACGAGCGCGGTGATCGGCATGTCGAGTGCGGCGGGGTCGATGTCCATCCGGTACCCGGCGATGACGCCCGCGGCCTCCAGCCGCGCAACGCGCTCGGTCACCGCCGGCGCGGACATGGAGACGCGGCGGGCAAGCTCCGACATGGACAGGCGCGGGTCGCCCTGCAGTTCGGCCAGCAGGCGCAGGTTGACCGCGTCCAACGGGCTTGCCAGCCGGTCGAAGGCGTTACGGCCACGTGGCCTTGAATCCGTAGGCAAGTCGGACCTTCTTCCTTCAGCTCGGCCTTCACTGTCGAGTCCGCGCTTCGGAAGATACTCCTGTGAGGGAACGGTTCGAGGCGGTCGTCGACCGGCCGCCGTCAGCGAGGGCGTCCGGCCGGCCGGCCCGGCTGGCGGCTCCCGCGTTCATCACGGTCAGCTCCGTCTTCCACTACCTTGGCCCCGCGTTCGCCGTACTGCTGTTCGCCCGCCTGGACGTCTTCGGGGTCACCTGGCTGCGGATCGCCAGCGCCGCCGTCGTGTTCGCGGTGTGGCGCCGGCCGTGGCGGCTGGTGCCACGGTTGACCGCCGCGCAACGTCGGGTCCTGCTGGCCCTGGGCGTCGTGCTGGCCGCCATGAACACGGCGTTCTATCTCGCGATCGCGCGCCTGCCGCTGTCGACGGTCGGCTCGATCGAGTTCCTCGGCGTGGTCATCGTGGCGGCGGTGGGCGTGAGAAGCCTCCGTAACGCGCTCGCGCTCGGGCTCGCCGTGGTCGGCGTGTTGGCACTTGCCGACATCCGGCTGGCCGGCGAGCCGATCGGGTTCGGGTTCGCCTTCGCGAACTGCGCGCTGTTCATGCTGTACGTGTCGCTCGGTCACCGGATCGCCAACACCGGACCGCGTGATGCCGCGCGATGGGGCGGAGCCGATCGACGGGGCGGAGCCGACCGGTGGGACGGGGTCGACCAGCTCGGCGCCGCCATGCTGGTCGCCGCGGTCGCGACCACGCCGCTGGGCCTCGTCCACGCCGCGCCGGCATTCCACCACCCCGGCTGGCTGCTGGCCGGCGTCGGGGTCGGCGTCTGCTCGTCGGTCATCCCGTACGTCACGGACCAGCTCGCGATGGCCCGCGTGCGCCGGGCGACATTCGCGTTGATGCTCAGCCTGCTGCCGGCCTCCGCCACGGTCATCGGTCTGCTCGTTCTCAGCCAACTGCCGACGGTCCGTGACCTGCTCGGCGTGGCGCTGGTGATCGTCGCCGTCGCGCTTCACCAGCAGCCGGCCCATCGACCAGGGTGACAATGACGTCGATGTCGTGGACGCGCCGCGATCCGTCCTGTGCGGCCTGTCTGCGCATTCTCTGCGGGTTCTGTGCGGCCCGTCCGTAGCCTGGCGCGAAGTGTCCCGGAGCCGCCAACTCTTCCGGGGCGGTGTTCATCGTGTTCAGGGAGGTACGGTACGTGGCCGAGCACCATCCGTCGGCCGGTTGGGCCACCGGAGCCCGTTGGTCCAGGCGCGCGGTCTTGCTGACCGGGCTGGCACTCGCCGGGTGCAGCCACCCCCGGCCCACCATCCAGGGGGAGGCCGACGACACCGCCGGCCAGCCACACACCCAGGCGCTCCAGGCGATCCTGGACCGTCGCAGCGCGGCCTTGCAACACAAGGACGAGAAGGCATGGCTGGCCGACCTCGACCCGGCCGACGACAAGCTCATCCAGCAGCAGAAGATGATCTTCGCGAACCTGCGCCAGTTCACCTTCAGCAACTTCCGGTACGTGACCGAGCACGCCTTCGGGAGACAGGAGGGCGACGGCTCCTACACGGTCTTCCCGGTGGTACAGGTGACTCAGCTGCCCGCCGACGCCGGGCCGGGAGGTGTCGCGCCGGCCGAATCGTTCCGGTACCGCATCGCCAGCAAGGACAACAAGCTGGTGGTCACCGAGATCCTCCCGGTGACCCAGGCGAACGTCGAGGATCTGGGGGTGGACACGCCGCTGGCGAACGCACCCTGGAACACCACACCGCTCAAGGTGATCCGTGCGGGCGACGTCTGGCTGGCCGGTGACGACAGCGTTCCGGACCTCGATCACTACGCCAGCGCCGCGCAGTCGCAGGTGCAGAAGATCGAGGCGATGTGGGGCAAGCGGTTGCGCTTCCCGGGATACGTGCTGTTCTTCACCAAGAGCAAGGACAACTTCGCGACCTGGTACGAGTTCGGAAAGGCCACGAACTTCAGCACCGACGTGGAAGGCATACAGCTACCGCTGACCGGGGTGCGCACCAACGGGCAACTGTACGACAACCAGTACGCCGGCTCCCGGATCGTGGTGAACCTGACCAGCACGACCGTCGGCGGCGACACTCCGGAGTTGGTGATGCGCCACGAACTCACGCACGCCGTCACCTCCCGGGCCACGGCGGTGAGCATGGGCGGCTTCGCCGGCGTACTGAGCGCACCGACGTGGGCCGTCGAGGGCTTCGCCCGGTGGATGGAGACGCTGGAGTTCGACTCCTCGAAGTCCAGCGTCCGTGCCGTGGTCGCCAACGCGGTGGCCAAGGGCGGGTTCAAGGGGAAGCTGCCGGCGACGGATTCGTTCTTCAAGGGCGACGCCTCGCTGAACTACGCCTTCGGCGCGACGGCGTTCGAGTACGTCGACCGGACCAAGGGCCGGGACGCCGCCGTGGAGTTCTACGCGCAGGTGGTGGACCACAACGACCTGGAGAGCACTCCCTTCACCGAGAGTTCGGCCTTCCAGGACATCTGCCAGCACGTGATGGGCGTGTCGAGCGCGACGTTCCTGCAGCAGTGGGCCGGCTTCGTCCGGCGGGGAGTCTGAGATGACGCAGCCACCACCCGGCCAACCCGCCGGGAACCCGTATCCACCCTTCACCCCGCCACCCGGCCCGCCGCCGGCCGGCTATCCGCAGGCTGGTCCGCCGCCGGCTGGCTATCCGCCGGCTGGGCCTTCGTCGGCTGGGCCTTCGCCGGCCGGTCAACCGTGGCCGGCACCGGTACCCCCGATGGCCGGTCCCGGACCCACCTCGGGCGCGCCGGTTCCCGGCCCCGCGTTCCCCGGCCCCGCGTTCCCCGGAGCTGTCGTCTCCGGCCTCCCGTACCCCGGAGCACCACAGCCCGGACCCGCCCGGACCCGCCGCGGCAGACGGATGCTCATCACGGCGCTCGCGGCCGCGCTGGTCGGGTTGCTCGCCGCCGGCATCGGCTGCTTCGCCCTGGTCACCTCGTCCCGTGACGCGCCCGGCCCGACGGAGTGCGACGGCGACACCTGCATCCCCACGCTGCGCGCCGCGCCGGTGGTCGCCGCGCTCAAGTCCCAGGGCCATGAGTGCAGGATCGACGGCGATGGCTGGGTGTGCGACCTGGACATCGGCGACGTCCACTACGAGCTCGAGGTCGGAATCACCTCCGAAGACCAGATCTATGAGGTACGGGCGGAAGTGACCAAGCCGGAGGACGCGCAGCTGAGCGCCCAGAGCCTCAACTATCTGGTCTGGGCGGCCAGCCTGCCGTTCGGCGACGACAAGCCGACGATGTCCGAGATCAGGTCGTGGGTCACCGGGCGGGCCAAGGACAACAAGGACTCCAAGGCCAAGATCAGCGGGTACGAGTACGAGCTGGACTCGTCGAACCCGCACACCATCACGTTCACCTTCCGGGGGGTGAGGTCATGACGTCGAAGGCGGTGACGGCCCTGGTGGCCGCCGGAGCGCTGGTGGCCGGGGGGCTGGTCGGCGGAGGAGTCGGTGCGGTGGCCGCCCTGGCCAGCGCCGAGCCGCACGGTCCCAGCGCGCCACCGCCGGTCACCGGCCTGCCCAATGGCAACCAGCGGTACCTGCCCGGCGTCAAGGTCTCCGCCATCTCCGACGGGTGGCTGAAGCAGAAGAACCAGTGGACCTGCGAGCCCGACGACTCCAAGCACGGTCCCGCCAGCGGAGCCAAGAACCAACTGGACTGCACCGCTCCCGGGGACCTGAGCTACCTGGTCAGCGTGGAGATCGAGTACGACGACGAGACGCACGTACGGGCGGTCGACGCGGACTGCGCCCCGGTGATCAAGCCGGGCAACAAGTACTGCACGACCACGTTCGCCAACCTGGCTCAACTCATCGTCAGCTTCGCCCATCCCGACCTGCAGAAGCAGGCTCAGGACTGGGGGACTCAGAACGCGGACAGCGACAATTCCACGACGATCGGGGGAGTGCGGCTGGCGGTGATGCTCGACCCGCACTTCATCGAGGCCACACCGGACGCGTGACCCGGCGGCCTCCGGCCCGCTCGTCACGCTTGATCCGCCGTGTCGGTACGGTACTCCGGTGGAGTTCCGGCTGCTGGGCTCGGTGGAGTTGCGTCGCGGGGAGGAGCCCGTCGCGCTGAGCGGTCAGCGCTGCCCCGCGCTGCTGGCCGCTCTGCTGCTGCGCGCCAACCAGACGGTGAGCCTGTCGTGGCTGGCCGAGGCGGTCTGGGAGCGGCCGCCGGCGTCCCTGCCCTCGAACGTCCGCACCCACGTCGCGGAACTGCGCGCCCGGCTGCGCGAGGCCGGGGACGACGGTAGCCGGCTCGCCAGCGTACCGGGCGGATACCGGCTCGCGGTCGCCCCCGACGAGCTGGACGTGTACCGCTTCGAGCAGCTGGCCGACCAGGCCGGCCTCGCCGAACGGCAGGGCGAGCTGGTCGGCGCCCGGGACCTGCTGCGCGAGGCGGTCGGGCTCTGGCGCGGACAGCCGCTGGAAGGGCTGGCGATGGGGCCGGCACTGGTTGCGGAGGTGGCCCGGCTGCGGGAGCGCCGGCTGGCCGTCGCGCAGCGGTACGCGCTCGTGCGGTCTCGCCTCGGCGACCAGGAGAGCCTGGTGGCCGACCTGCGCCGGCTGACGGCCGAGTCGCCGCTGCGGGAGGGCCTGTGGGTGCACCTCATCCAGGCGCTGCATCGGGAGGGAAGCACCGGAGAGGCGCTGGAAGCCTACCGGCAGGCGCGCCGCGTTCTCGTCGACGAGTTGGGCATCGAGCCCGGCCCGCAGTTGCGCCGGCTGCACCAGGAGGTACTGGCGACCACCGCGCCGGGCCCACCGGAGCCGCCCGGTGCCCCGCCCACCTCGGCCGGGGACGACCGGCGCGCCACACCGCCGCAGCCGGCCGCGCCTGAGTCGTCCACGGCCCGTCCGGACTCCGCTGCCCCGGACGCCTCCGCCCCGCACGGCGACGCGGTTGCCCTCGCCGACGCGGACCGGTCGGCGGCTACCGGCGCGGCGCACCAACTTCCGCCGGACATCGCCGAATTCACCGGGCGCGAGACCGAACTGCGGGATCTGCGGGCCGCGGTCCCGTCGTCCGGCCACACCGGAACCGCGCCCGTCATCTGCGCCATCGACGGCATGGCTGGCATCGGCAAGACTCGCGTCGCCATTCACCTGGCCCACCAGTTTCTCCACAGTGGACGATACGGCGACGTGCAGCTCTACGTGGATCTGCGGGGCCACGCCGAGGAACCGCCGGCCGACGCGGCCACGGTGCTCGCCTCGTTCCTCGGCGCCCTCGGCGTACCCGACGGACAGATCCCGCCCGACCTGCCGGCCCGCGCCGCCCTGTATCGCGACCGGCTGCACGGCAGGCACTCCCTGGTCCTGCTGGACAACGCCGCGAGCGAGGACCAGGTACTCCCGCTGCTGCCGGCCAGCCCGACCGGACTCGTCCTGGTGACCAGCCGCCGGGTGCTCTCCCTGGAGGGGGCCCGCAACCTGTCGCTGGACGTGTTCAGCGATAAGGAAGCCGAGGCCCTGTTCACCCAGATCCTCGGCGGTGACCGCACCGGCGCCGATCCCGCCGCCACCCGTACCGTCGCCGACCTGTGCGGCCGGCTACCGCTCGCGCTGGCGCTCGCCGCACGCCGTCTCCGGGCCCGGCCGGCGTGGACATTCGCCGACCTGGCGACCAGGTTGGCACGGGACGGGGATCGGCTGGCCCAGATCGGCACCGCCACCCGCCGGGTGCGGGCCGTGTTCGACCTCTCGTACCAGGCGCTTCCGGACGACGCGCGGCGGCAGTTCCGGTTCGTCGGGCTGCATCCGGGCGACGATGTGAGCGTCGACTCGACCGCCGCGCTGACCGACCTTCCCGTTGCGGTGACCCGGGAACTGCTGGACTTTCTCGTGGACGAGCGGCTGCTGATCCAAGCCGGGGCCGACCGGTACCGGTTGCACGACCTCATCCGGATCTACGCCGCCGGACTGGCCGCGGCAGAGGAGCCCGAGACCCAGCGCCGGGCGGCCGTGGACCGGCTCTGCGACTGGTACCTGCGCCACGTGAGCGCCGCGGCCGACCTGGCGTACCCCCAGGTTCTCCGGCTCCCGGCCGACGACGACGCACCGGCGCTCGCCGCCTTCGACGATCGGGCGCAGGCCCTGGCCTGGCTGGACACCGAACGCGCGAACCTGGTCGCCGCCGTGCACCGGGGTATCGGGCACCGGCCCTCGACCAGCGCCTGCCAGCTGGCCGACGCACTGCGCGGCTATCTCTCGCTGCGTCGTGATCCGGCTTGGGTACCACTGGCCGAGGCCACGCTGGCCGCCGCGATCGAAGACGGTGAGCCCTACGCGAAGCTCGCCGCGTACGTGAACCTGGCGCAGGCGCGGTCATACAGCGGCGAGGCACTCTCAGCGATCGACCGGTACGCCGAAGCGCTCGCGATCAGCCAGGAGATCGGGTGGCGGGTCGCCGAATCCGCGATCCACCGCAATCTCGCGGCCGTCTACTGGCAGTTGGGGCGGTTGACCGATGCCGTCGACCAGCTGCAGAGTTCGAGCGCCATCGACGAGGAGACCGGATGGACGGTCGGCAGGGCAGCGGCCCTGGGAAACCTCGCCACCATCCACTTCGGACTGGGCCGGCTCACCGAGGCCGCCCGGTATCACCAGCGAGCGCTCGACGCCTTCCGGGTCATCGGCTCTGCGGCCGACACCGCCATGGCGCTGGCCAACCTCGGCGAGACGTACGCCGTGCTCGGCCGGCACGACGGGGCGATAGACCTGCTCGACGAGGCGCTCACCCTGTGCCGAGAGGTGGGCAACCGCAAGGAGGAGGCGAACGTACTCACCGTGCTCGCCCGCCTCCACCTCGACCGGGCCGACCTCTCGCGGGCGCTCGACCTGGCCCGGGCGGGGTCGGCGCGGGCCGTTGACTCCGGCGATCCGTACAACGAGGTGGCGGCGCTGAGCACGGTCGGTGCGGTACTGCACGAACTCGGCCGGTACGGTGAGGCGGCCGAACACCACGACCGGGCGTACGAACTCGCTCGCCGTACCGAAGACCGGTACGGCATCATGCGGGCACTGATCGGTCTCGCGGCCGCCGAGGACCGGCTCGGCCGTTCCGAAGCGGCGCTCCGGCACGCTCGGGAAGCCCGGACGATGGCCGCGGAGACCGGCTTCCGCCTCGCGGAGGCGGAAGCCCTGGCGTGCCTCGCCGGCATCCTGATGGACCGGGACGAGCCGGCCGAGGCCGCCGAGTTTGGCCGCGCCGCGCTGCGGATCGCCGAGGAGACCGGCCACCAGCGCATCCGGGACCGGATGGCGGACTTGCTGCGGCCGGTCTCGGCTATCGGCTGACCGAGCCGCGCGCCGCCCCGGCCCCGTCTCGTCGCGCCGCCCCGCCGCCCTGCCTCGCACGGCCGCGGATGCCTGGTCGGCACGGGACACCTAAGCGATTTTGCGGCGGTACGCGGCCATGGCGAAGGCGTACGCGACGATGAGGATGCCGAGGCACCAGGCGAGGGCGACCCAGATGTCGGTGCCGACCGGCTGCTGGGTGAACAGGTCGCGGACGGTGTTGACGATGGACGTCACGGGCTGGTTGTCGGCGAAGGCGCGCACCGGGCCGGGCATCGTTTGCGTGGGCACGAAGGCCGAGCTGATGAACGGCAGGAAGATGAGCGGGTAGGAGAACGCGCTCGCGCCGTCCACGGACTTCGCGGACAGGCCGGGGATGACGGCGATCCAGGTCAGCGTCAGGGTGAACAGGATCAGGATGCCGGCGATCGCGAGCCAAGCGAGTACTCCGGCTCCGGAGCGGAAGCCCATGAGGAGGGCGACGAGCACGACGACCACGAGCGAGATGAGGTTGGCGGCCAGCGAGGTCAGCACGTGTGCCCAGAGTACCGCCGACCGGGCGATCGGCATGGACTGGAATCGCTCGAAGATGCCGCTCTTCATGTCGAGGAAGAGCCGGAACGCGGTGTAGGAGATGCCCGAGGCGATGGTGATGAGCAGGATGCCGGGCAGCAGGTAGTTCACGTACGAACCCGTCCCGGTGTGGATCGCGCCGCCGAACACGTAGACGAACAGCAGCATGAAGGCGATCGGCATGATCGTGGTCGTGATGATGGTGTCCGGGCTGCGCATGATGTGACGCAGGGATCGTCCCAACAGGACGGTGCTGTCGCCGAAGAAATGCTTGGTCATCACTGGTCCCTACTCGTCGCGCCGACGCTGCGGTCGTTGCCGGGGTCGTCGTTGCCGGCGTCCTCGTTGCCGGTGCCGTCGTTGCCGTTGTCGCCGACGATGGCGAAGAAGACGTCTTCGAGGGTCGGCTGCTTCTCGATGTACTCGACCTTGGCGGGGGGAAGCAGTTGCTTGAGTTCGGCCAGCGTGCCGTTGACGATGATCCGCCCCTCGTTGAGGATCGCGATCCGATCGGCGAGTTGTTCGGCCTCGTCCAGGTACTGCGTGGTGAGCAGCACCGTGGTGCCCTGTCCGGCGAGTTTCTTGACGGCCTGCCACACCTCGACGCGGGCCTGGGGGTCGAGCCCGGTCGTCGGCTCGTCGAGGAAGATGACCGGCGGGTTCCCGATGAGGCTCATCGCGATGTCGAGGCGGCGGCGCATGCCACCCGAGTACGTCGACACCTTCCGCGCGGCCGCGTCGGTCAGCGAGAAGCGGTCGAGCAGGTCGTCGGCGATCGCGCGGGGTTCCTTGAGGTGCCGCAGCCGGGCGACCAGCACGAGGTTTTCCCGCCCGGTGAGGATTTCGTCGACGGCCGCGAACTGCCCGGTGAGGCTGATGGACTGCCGCACCTGCGGGGCCTGGGTGGCCACGTCGAACCCGTGGACACTGGCCGTCCCCGCGTCGGACTTGAGCAGCGTGGACAGGATTCTCACGACCGTGGTCTTGCCAGCCCCGTTCGAGCCGAGCAGGGCGAAGATGCTGCCCCGCGTCACCTCGAAGTCCACGCCGCGCAACACGTGCAGCTGCTTGTACGACTTCTCCAGACCCTGCACCCGGATCGCAGGCCCCGAAACCGCCTGGGTGGTCATGAGCGGGTCCCCCCGTCTTCTCCTTCGGCGCGCTTGATGGCGTTGATGAGCCGTTCCCGCGCGCGATCGGGAACGTACCCGCCCTTCGTGTAGTTCTGAGCAAACGCCTCCGCGAACTCCGCGGGGTCGTCGCCGACGATCGCGCGGATCGGCGTTCCGTCCGCCGCGGCCTGTTCGAACAGGTCCGCGAGGTCCTCGAACTCGGACGCCGCGCTGTCATTGTCGATCGGCACGAAGTGCGTCAGATAGCGCTCGATCGCGTCGACCGCGGTGCGGTAGTTCTCGGGAAGCTGCTTGACGCGTGCCTTGTATGCGCGCCACCGCCGTTTCGGGCCGATCACCTTGGAGATGAAGCCCTCGCCTTCGGTATCGGACATCGTCTACCTGCCTCTTCGGTTTCCGTGGAGCTGTTCGAGCCGTTCCGTGAGGAAGCTCCAGGTCCTCCAGAACTCTTCGAGGTATTCCTGTCCCTGGGCGTTGAGGGAGTAGACCTTGCGCGGCGGGCCTTTCTCGGACGGGACCTTCTCCACGTCGACGAGGCTCTTCTGCTCGAGCCTGACCAGCAGCGCGTAGACGGTGCCCTCGGCGATGTCGGAGAAGCCCTGCTCCCGCAGCCACGCCGTGATCTCGTAGCCGTGCGCGGGCCGTATGGACAGGATCGCCAGGACGATGCCCTCCAGCGTGCCCTTGAGCATCTCCGTCATCTGTCTGCTCACGGACACCCTCCCGGATCTACTCAGTGGTACTGACTACCGGTACATAGTAGCACTGACTAGTGGTGCCGCAAGGTGTTGACTCTTGCCACCCGAAGGCCCGAACGCCGGGGAATCGCCAGCGCCGCTCGTTCGGTAACCCCGTCGATGGGTGGTCAGGGCTGTGAGGGCAGCGCCAGCCGGCCGGACGGCCGCTCGACCCCGTGGTCCGGGCGGCCGTCCGGCGTTGTGGCGGTGTCAGACTTACTCGCAGAACACCCGCATCTTGGTCAGGGCGTCGTCGATGTCGATGGACAGCTCGTCGAGATGGTCGATGAGTTCCTCGAGTTGCTGCGGTTTGAGTTGGGCGAGATCGATCGGTACCCCGGACTTGTCCAGCTCCGCGTTGATCCGGGTCAGCGCCTGCGGAGGCAGCAGGCTGGTCAGCCGGACCCCGGCGCGCAGCAGCTGCAGCGGAACCCGGATGTTGAGCCGGCTCCCGTCCCCGCCGGGGTTGTCCTCGGAGTTCATCACGACGCGCAGGTACTTGGGTCGGGTCTTCGGGCGCAGCGCGGCCCCCGGAGGCTCGGGCTGTTCCCGTTCGACAGCGGCGATCAGCCGTTCGGCCTCATCCGCGGTGATCTTCCCCTCGGCCAGCATCTGCAGGATCTGGTGACGTTGCTCGTTCATAGGTTTTCCCCCGTCTGACTCATCGGACACTGACCGACACGGCCATCGAAGCGTCCTGGATCTCGAACCGGGCGCCGGGCAACGCGCACCACAGCCGCCCGGCGCCACGCAGCGCGCCGACCGGGCTGATGTGGAAGATGACACACGCGACCAGCCCGCCCAGCACGGCCAACACCAGCAACGGCGAGAGCACCAGCAGGACCGGCAGGACCGGGACGTACAACCGCAGCCAACGGCCATCGGCACGACGCTGCCGGTAGGTGACCAGTTGCGGGATCATCGCGACCTCTCCAACTCCGCCAACGCTTCCTGGACATTGATCTCTCCCCGCCGCAGCCGGTCAACGACGTCGGTGCTGGTGGGTGCCGGGGGGTCGGTCTCGACGAAATCGAGCTGCTCGGCGATCCGGTTGAGCCGGGACTTGATCGTCGGGTAACTGACCCCGAAGACCCGCTCCATCTCCTTGATCGAACCGTGCGACCGGACGAACGCGGCAACGAACACCTGGTCATCGACGCTCAGCTGAGCCAACTGCGGCGGCTCGAACTGACCCTCGACCGCGACACCGCTGCGGGTCAGGCGGACCCGCTCGACCACGAACGGCTGTCCGTGTGTCAGGTCCGTCAGCTCCTGCCAGTCCACCCTCAGCCCCCTCGACCCAGCGACGTGCTTGCCGTTTATTTCTACCTTGACTTTCTTAAGTCGTCAACGCCACAGCATTCACTTTCTTAATTCGATCTTGAAGGGATCATCGTTCCGCCAGGTGCCGCTCCAGCCCGTCCAGCAGGCGGCCGAGGCCGAACTCGAACAACTGGTCCAGGTCCAGCTCCATGTCGCTGTCGACCAACCGGTTCAGCAGCGGGAATTCGCCGGTGTCGGCGATGACACGGAAGCCGTGCTCCTGGGTCTGCATCCACTCGTCGCTCGTCAGCCCCGAGTCCTGTTCGGCCTGGGCCTCAGCCTCGAGATTGAGGGCCAGGCCGCGTATGTGGCTGAACAGCGTCGTGTGGATGTACATCGACTCCTGGATCGTCAGGCCCAACGTGTCCAGCACGCGCAGCGCCCACTCGGTGTGTCGCATCCCGTTGGGGATCAGCTGTGGGCGGGTGATGGACAGCGCCGGGGCGAGCCACGGGTGGCGGCGAAACGCTCGCCACTGTAGGCGGGAGGTCAGTTCCAGCTGAGCCCGCCAGCCCTTGGGCGGCCGGGCCGGCAGGGGATCCTCGCCGAGCACACTGTCCATCATGGACACCAGCAACCCGTCCTTGCCCTCGACGTGGCGGTAGAGGGACATCGGGGCCGCGCCCAGCTCGGTCGCGATGCGCCGCATGGACAACTGCGCCAGACCCTCGGCGTCGGCGACCCGGACGGCTGCCGCCACGATCCGCTCGCGGGTCAGGTCGGGGTCGCCCTCGCTTCGGCGCGCGGCTCGTGCCGCCACGTCCGCCGGGCGGGCGGGTACGGCGGGGCCGGAGACCACCACCGTGCCCCGACCCGGTAGCGACCGGGTCACCCCCTCGGCGTTCAGGGTCGCGAGCACCTTCGTCGCGGTGGCCAGGGCCACGCCCCACTCGCGGGTGATGCCGCGAGCCGACGGTACCGGCTCACCGGGTCGCAGGTGGCCATCGACGATCCGGGCGCGGATCTCGTCGGCGATGCGTCGGTACGGCGGCTGAGCCATCGATCGCCCCTTCCTCTCCGTACTAGTACACCAAACGGGCTTGACTAGTACACATACGGTGTACGCAAAGGTTGGTACATCGTACGCGACGAGGAGGCACGGCAATGGTCAACCGGACGGTACTGATCTCGGGCGCCGGCATCGGCGGGCCGGCGCTCGCGTTCTGGCTGCGGCGGCACGGCTTCGCACCGACGGTCGTGGAGGTCGCGCCCGCGCCCCGACCCGGCGGGCACGCCGTGGACCTGCGCGGCGCCGGGCGCGAGGTGGTCGAGCGGATGAGGCTTCTCGACGCGGTACGGGCCGAACGCGTCGACGAGCGCGGATTCGCCTATGTGGACGGTCGCGGGCGGTGGACCGCGAAGATGCCGGCGGACCTGTTCGGCGGCGAGGGGATGGTCGCGGAGATCGAGATCATGCGCGGCAACCTGAGCCGCATCCTGTACGACGCCACGCGCGACGGCACCGAATACCTGTTCGACAACCGGATCACCGCGCTGACCGAGGACGGGGACGGCGTCAAGGTGACGTTCGCCAGCGGTACCGTGCGCCGGTTCGACATCGTGGTCGGTGCGGACGGGCTGCACTCCGGGGTGCGCCGGCTGGCCTTCGGGCCGGAGCACGAGTTCGTGCGGCACCTCGGTGGGTACATGGCCTACTTCACGATTCCGGACCCGGGCAACCTGGACCACTGGTTCCTCATGCACGGGGCGCCGGGTGGGCTGGTCGCCGGGATCCGGCCGGAGACCGGCGGCACGGCCAAGGCGATGCTCAGCTTCACCTCCCCACCACTGGACTACGACCGGCGCGATGTGCTTACCCAGCAAGAAGTCCTGCGCACCAAGTTCAGCGGAGTGGGCTGGCTGGTACCGCGGATCCTCGCCGCCATGCCCGGCGCGGAGGACTTCTACTTCGACTCGTTGAGCCAGGTCCACCTGGGACAGTGGTACCGGGGGCGGACGGTGTTGCTCGGCGACGCCGGGTACTGCGGCTCGCCGCTGGCCGGGCTCGGTACCGCGATGGCGCTCGTCGCCGCCTACGTGCTCGCCGGTGAACTGACCGCGACACCGGACGACCACGAGGCGGCGTTCGCCCGGTACCAGGACGAGATGCGCGCCTACGTGAAGCAGTGCCAGACCCTGCCACCCGGCGGCATCAAGGGCTTCGCGCCGAACAGCGCTCTGATGATCCGGATGCGCGACCTCTCGATGGGCATGATGAATCGCTGGCCGATGCGGGTGTTCGCCGCCAAGCAGTTCCAGAAGGCCGACGCGATCACACTGAAGGACTATTCCTGAGTGGACAGTCGCGGGTAGCTCGGTCAGGACAGGATCTCGACGTACCCGTCGGTTCCGTGCACGCGGATCCGCTGCCCGTCGCGGATCAGTCGGGTGGCCTCCATCACGCCGACGACGGCCGGCAGGCCGTACTCGCGTGCGATGACCGCCCCGTGAGTCATCAATCCGCCAACCTCCGTCACCAGTCCCGCGATGGCGACGAAGAGGGGCGTCCAGCTCGGGTCCGTGTGGGACGTGACGAGGATGTCGCCCGGCTCGATGTCGGCTTGCGTCATGTCCAGGATGACGCGGGCCCGCCCTTCGACGGTCCCGGCGGAGACCGGCAGGCCGATCAGCGCGTCCGCCGGCAGGTCGTCGCGCCGGTATGCCCCGGCGACAACCTCGCCATCCGACGTGAGCACCCGGGCCGGCGTCAGCGCTTCGTACGACCGGAACGCGTCCTTGCGCTGGCCGATGAGCTCGTCGTCCACGCGGTTCGTGCGCACCACGTCGTGAAGCTCCTGGAACGTGAGGTAGAAGATGTCCTCCTTCTCGCGGAGCACGTGAGCCTGGACGAGGCGGCCGGCTTCTTCCAGCAATGCCTGCTTGTAGACGAAGTAGCGGCTTACCATGCCGTACTTCGGATACTCGCGGTACCCGATGAAGGTCCGGACCCGGTCGATCATCCGCTTCGTCTCTTCGGCCTTGTCCTCGCCGTCCGGCAGGGCCCGCAAGCGCTCCAGCAGTTCCTGCTCCTTCTTCCAGGCTTCCTGCCGCCCCTGCTCGAAGCGCCGCTCGCCGGCTCCTGGCTCGAAGTTCTTGACGTTGCCGAGAATCAGGGGTACTAGCGTGGACGGGCGCTCACTCCACCGCGGCCGGGTGATGTCGATCTCGCCGACGCAGCGCATGCCGTACCTGTCGAGCCACGCCTCGATGGCGTCTCGCGATTCCCGCCCGCCCGCGAGCCCGGGCAACTCGTCCAGGAAACCATCGTCCTCGACGCGCTGCAGGAACGCCACCACGTCCGGATGCGGGCGGATCACGTCAGCGACACCTAGAAGCGCCAGCCCCATCTCCGACGTGATGTTGTGGGGCACGGACTGCGTGAGGGTGTCCGCCGCGTTCTTCTCGCCCAGCCATGCCTCCAGCCGCTCGTTGAGCCACCACGCGGCCTCCATCGCCGACATGAACACCTGATGGCCCCGCCGATCGAACAAGACCCGCCTCAGCTCCTGGATGTCCTCCCGGATGAAGTCCAGCAGCGCCTCTCCGGACTTCGTCCGGATGTCGCGTGCCGCGGCGGAGACGGATGCCTCGCTGTGCCCGATCAGCTCGGTGACGATGGCCGGATCGGTCTCGATCGGAGGTTGCGCCTCGCCGAACAGTGGCCCGGGGGGATCCTCGTCCGGCAGCGGCCGGATGAAGCCGTGGCGCTCGACAAGGGTCCGCAGCGCGTCCCCCATCAGCGGATCGGACTTCCCCAGAGCCTCCAGGAGGTCGGCGCGGCTCGCCGGCGAGGCCAGCCGCTGGGTGACGTCGACGAACAGGCGGCCGCCGGCTTCGGCCATGGGCCTGGGGGTCGTCAGCTGCCAGAAGGCGAGCCCGAGTGGCTTCATGGGGTCGGTCATCATCTGCTGGTGACCGACGGAGACGTAGACGTGATTCTCTCGGTCACCGGACTCGGGGATGGGGAACAGCGTGGTGATCGGCCGGCTCTGGACGATGTGGAAGGCGCCGTGGATCCGATCCGCGGAGCCGTCCGGCGGCCCGGAGGTCGAGTCCGCGGCGAAGTCGTCGACCAGGCACCATTCGATGTCCTGGGGGCGGCCGAAGTGCGCTTCGATCCGCCGGCCGAGCTGCACGAGCCGTACCGCCTGCGCATCCGTCAGCGCCGGCTGGTCCTGCCGCTGCGGGTCGATCGCCTGTTCCCTCGTACCGCCGGCCGGCGAGGCGTGGATAGCGAGCTTCTTGGTACCGACCGTCTTGGCGACGACCTCGCCGTCACGCACCTTGTAGACGTCCGCGTTCACCAGGCCGGAGACCAGGGCCTCACCGAGACCGAAGCTGGCCTCCACGGAAGCGATCCTCCGGTTGGACGTGACCGGGTCGGCCGTGAACAGGATGCCGGCCGCCCGCGGGAAGACCATCTGCTGCACGACCACGGCCATGTGGACCGTGCGGTGGTCGATGCCGTTGCGCTGGCGGTAGGTCACGGCCCGCTCGGTGAAGAGCGAGGCCCAGCACTGGCTGATGTGTTGGAGGATCGCGGCCGGGCCGACGACGTTCAGGTAGGTGTCCTGCTGGCCGGCGAAGGAGGCGGTCGGCAGGTCCTCCGCCGTGGCGCTGGATCGGACGGCGTAGGCGGCTTGATCGCCGAGCTGGGCGAGAGCGCGGGTCACCGCCGCGACGACATCACCGGGAATGGCAATCCCTTCGAGGGTACGGCGGAGCTCCGCGCTGTGCGTGCGGATCGCCTCCCGGTCGTCCGGGTTCAGGCGCGAGAGCTCATCGAGCCGACCGTCGATCGACGGTGCCTCCGCCATCATCCGTCGGAAGGCGTCCGTCGTCACGCAAAAGCCAACCGGCACGCGGATGCCGTCGATCCGCGACAGCCCGCCCAGGTGCGCGCCCTTGCCGCCAACGACCGCGACCTGTGTCTCGTCAACCTCGGAAAGACCCAACACGTACTGCTCGATCATCGCGACACCTCCGACGCGGTCGCGCTCCGCCGCCACGCCCGCGGCCGCACCGCCGATCCCACCAGCGATCCGACGCCACCGCGTCCCCCGTCGGTCGACAACAACACCCGCACGTCGCGCCCCCATGTCTTCGTCCGTTCCTGGTCCGGCCGACGATTCTGCAGCAAGCCCCCGGTCTTGCGGCAAGCCCCCCAGCCTGCTATATGTTAGAAGTGGCAAGGGGTGAGATCTCCTTGCCTTTGCTTTTTGCCTTCACCTTTTCGCCTCGCCTTCTGCGGTCGGCCGCTGCGGGCCCGGAAGGGTGCAGCCGCTAGGGGCGCGCAGCGGTCGGCAAATCGGATTTCCGGTGGCGTGGTCTACCCACGCGTCCGCTGGCTGTGCAGCCCCGCGTAGAGAAGCGCGCCGGAGAGGGCGATGAGGACGGGGACCACGCCGAAGGCGGCGAACAACCCGACCTGGTCGGCGAGAACCCCGAGGAGGAAGGGGGCCGCGATGACGAGTGACCCGCCGAGCAGTTGGGCGCGGGCGTTCGCGGTGTCGGTGTGTCCCGGTGCGGCGGCCAGGGCCAGGGCGAGCGACAGCGGGAACAGGTTGGCGATACCCAGACCGGTGGTGAACAGGCCGGTCAGGGCAGCGGCGGTGGCGCCGGAGAGCCACAGTGCCAGGAGCCCGGCGAGGGTGACCGCCAGCGATCCCCACATCAGGACGCCGGTGCGTCCGGGGCGACGAGCGAGGCGCCCGCCTCCGAGCCGGCCCGCGAGGATGCCCGCGTAGAACACGGTCATAGCTGTCGCCGCGGCGGGAGTGCGCAATCCTGTCGTGGCGGTGAGCAGTTCGGGGCCGAAGTACACGACGCAGAATTCGGCGCCGATACCGACCGCCACGAGTAGGCACAGCAGCCAGCAGGCCGGCGACAGGCGGTAGCCGTGCCGTGCGACCGGCGGCTGGCCCGGTGGCGCCGGGAACGGCTGGTAGCGGTAGAAGAGGTAGAGGGCGGCCAGGGCCAGGGCCGGCAGTGCCATCCCGGCCCGCCAGGTGAGTGGGGTCGCGTGCAGCAATCCCACGGCCAGTGGCGCGACCACGGCGCAGACCGCGGCGCCGATGTTGGCCTCCACCAGTGCCTGGTCGCGTCGAGGACCGTGATGGTCGGAGAGTATCGACTGGGTCGTGGTCTGGAGTGTGGTGCCGGCGAACCCGAGAACGGTGGCACCTGCCAGAGTCGCGGTGATGGTGTGGGTGACCGTGAAGACAGCGGCGCCGCCCGTCGCCGTCAGAGCGGACCACCACAGCAGCGAGCGCCGGCCGACCCTGGCGGCCATCGTGGCGAAGCCCGCCCCGGCGACGACCGATCCGACCGCCCACACGGCCGAGTAGGTGCTGGTCATCGTGTACGAGAACCGCAGTTCGTCGCGCATCAGGGCGAGAGCGGGTCCGAAGGCGTACAGCCAGAACGTGTAGGCACCCAGGGCGCTGTAGGACAACATGGTCGACCGGTCTCGCGCGAAGACCCCGACCTCGCTCCCGGAGACCATCGAAGAACGGTATATCGCGTGTCGGCCGCCGAGTTGTTCGGTCGCTCACTCCATCGGCGAGGAGGTGGCGGCATGCCGCCGTTCCGGGGCCGGCTCGGTCAGCGCCGCACCCGGTCGGTCTCGTCGACCAGCGCGCGGATGTCGGCGAACACCCGCTCGTGGGCGGCCGCCGCCTCGGGCGATGTCAGGTCCATGCCCTGGATGAATCCGTGGACGAGTCCCGGCTCGCACCGATAGGTCACCGAGATCCCGGCCTCGGCCAGACGCGCCGCGTAGGCGCCGCCCTCGTCCCGCAGCGCGTCGTGCTCGGCGGTCACGAGCACGGTTCGCGGCATGCCTCGAAGGTCGGGAACCCGAATCGGGCTCAACGCGGGATCCAGCCGCTGCTCATGGTCGGGCGCCCACTGCTCGACCGCCCAGGCCAGGAAGTCCGCGTCGAGGCCGTAGCCGGTGCCCTTCTCCTCGACACTGGGCTGTGAGAGCGTCAGGTCGGTGTTGGGGCACAACAGTATCTGCGCAGTCGGGACCGGCGCACCCGCGTCGCGCAGCCGCAGGCACGCCAGCGTCGCGAGGTAGCCGCCCGCGCTGTCGCCCGCCACCGCCCACGGCCGAGCCCAACGCAGTACCTCGGTCACGTCATCGATGCCGGTCGGGCACGGATGCTCGGGTGCGAGCCGATAGTCCACGGCGAGCACCTCGACTCCGCATGCGGCGGCCAGGCGCCGGCAGGTGCGATCGTGCGTGTCCAGATCGCCGATGACCCACGCCCCTCCGTGCACGAATACCAGCACCGGACGCGGCTCGCCGTGCGCGTACCGGCGCAACGCCAGCCCGCCGGGCCCGGGGAGGTCTTCCACGAGCGGCAGCTCGGGGCCCTTGGGCCGGTTGCCTTTGCGAGCGCGCAGCTGTTCGCGCCACTCTGTCAGCTCGGGAATCGCCACGGGAGGAATCCTCGCATCATGGCCTCGCGACCGAGCCCCAGCCCGACGGATGCGCCGCGGGCCGGGCTGTGACGCCGGTCAGGCGGCCCGAAATTGCGTCAGCTGCCGCGGGTGGGTCTGCCGATGCGGCGGAGAGCGTAGATCGCGGCGCCCGTGGCGAGGACGGCCGCCCCTGCGATGGTTGCCGACGGCGGTAGGGCGACGGCGAGGACGACGCAGCCGACCAAACCGACGACGGGCACGACGCGGGGTGGGCGTCCCTCGGCGGGACTGAGGGTCCAGGCGCTGGCGTTGGCGATGGCGTAGTAGGCGAGTACGCCGAACGAGGAGAAGCCGATCGCGCCGCGCAGGTCGGTGGTGGCGGCGACGATCGCGACGATCGCACCGATGGCCAGCTCGGCGCGGTGGGGCCCGTGGAAGCGTGGGTGCACGGCGGCGAGGGCGTGGGGGAGGTGCCGGTCGCGGGCCATGGCGAGGGTCGTGCGGGACACGCCGAGGATCAGTGCCAGCAGCGAACCGAGCGCGGCGACGGCGGCACCGACCCGGATCGCGGGCGCGACCTGGGGGAGACCGGCCAGGCGGGTCGCGTCGACGAGTGGGGCGGTGGCGGTGGCCAGGCGGTCGCCGAGCACCGCGAGGACGGCGACCGCGACGGCGGTGTAGACGACCAGGGTGATCGCCAGGGCCACGGGGATGGCGCGGGGGATGGTACGGGCGGGGTCACGGACCTCTTCGCCGAGGGTGGCGATGCGGGCGTACCCGGCGAAGGCGAAGAACAGCAGGCCGGCGGCCTGCAGCACGTCGGTGACGGTGGTGTGGTGGCCGTCGGTGACCTGGCCGAGGTGGCTGCCGGTCGAGGTGAGGCAGGCGGTGACGACGAAGGCGAGTACGGCCAGGACGACCGCGACGATCGTCCGGGTCAGCCACGCCGCCTTCTGGACGCCCAGGTAGTTCACGGCGGTCAGCGCCACCACGGCCGCGACCGCGACGCCGTGTGCCTGGGTCGGCCACAGGTACACGCCGATGGTCAGCGCCATGGCCGCGCAGGAGGCGGTCTTGCCGACCACGAAGCCCCAACCGGCGAGGTACCCCCAGAAGTCGCCGAGTCGTTGCCGGCCGTAGACGTAGGTGCCGCCGGAGGCGGGGTAGCGCGCGGCCAGCCGGGCGGAGGAGGTGGCGTTGCAGTACGCGACGACGGCCGCGACCGCCAGCGCGGGCAGCAGCCCGGATCCGGCGGCCGCGGCGGCCGGCCCGAGCGCGGAGAAGATGCCCGCGCCGATCATCGAGCCCAGACCGATCACGACCGCGTCGAAGACCCCGAGTTGGCGCCGCAACTGCGCGACCGGCGCGTCCGCGGATGCGGTCATGGTCGAGGCTCTTGCGTCGCGGAGGCGGACCGTTCGGCGTGTTCGAACAGGCTCTCTCCGGTGCGTTCGACGGCGACCGTGCCGAGCGCGATGGTCAGGGTCAGGGCGATCAGGGCGGCGAGCGGGCGGGCCCGGACGCGTGGCGGGGGACGCCGCAGCGCCCGTACCCGTGCGGGTACCCGACCTCCGCTGGCCGCGGCTGTCCCGGTGGGCGTCGGTGAGCGGGTGGCCAGCAGGGCGACGTGGGCGATGGTGGTGGCGACGAGGCGACGGTCATTGCCTCGGGCGGCGTCCTCGTCGGCCCATCGTTCGGTGGCGTCCCGGATCGCCCGCGCGGTGGGGTGCAGCAGTGGGTTGACCGCGGCGGCCAGGTCGGCGGTGAGTGTCCAGCAGGTGTGGCGGTGCGCGCAATGCGAGCGCTCGTGGGCCAGCAGGATCCGCCGGGCGGGTGCGTCGAGAGCGGCCAGCATGCCCGTGGTGACGACGATTCGTGGTCGCCACGGGCCCGGGGTCGTGAAGGCTCGGGGTTCGGTGCTGTCGACGACCAGCAGGGGTGAGTCGGTGCCGTCGTCCAGGTCGCGGCAGGCGCGGTGCATCGAGTACCACATGCGAGCGGTACCCACCGTTCTCGCCGCCGCCCACCCGGCCGCCAGTACCAGCAGCGCCCCGGCGGCGATCGCGAGCTGAGTCGGGACCGGGTCGAGCAGGTGCAGCCGGTGCGGGGACCAGGCGCCGTACTCCGCGACGTCGCCGAGCTGTCCCAGCCAGGTGAAGGCCACGGCGCCGAGCACGAACACCCCACAGCCGGTGGCGAGCACGACGCTTGGCACCAGCAGGCGCACGGCGAGATGAGGCGGCAGAGCACGGGCAAGGTAGGGCCCTGCCGCGGCGAAAATCAGGCAGGCCGCCAGGCAGCTGGCCACAGCGGTGTTCACGGCCGTTCCCTGGCGGACGGTCCGTCGTGGTCCGCGTCGACCCGCTGGAGGAGATCCCGCAGGACTCGTTCGTCGTCCGGGGTCAGCGCACCGACGAAGTGGGCGAGCACACCGGCGCGGTCGCGATCGATGTCGAGCAGTCGGTGCATGCGCCGGGCCGTCACGTTGGCCGGGTCACCGATGGCGGTGTAGGCGAACGCGCGCCCCACCCGCTCGCGACCCAGCACGCCCTGGTCGTGAAGCCGGGCCAGCACGGTCATGACCGTGGTGTAGGCGAGCCGCCCATCCAGCGCGTCGCGTACCTGGGCGGGGGTCAGCGGTCGGTCGGCCTGGCCGACGATCTCCATGATCGCTTGAGTCAGATCGCCGTAGCCGCGGTGCCGCTCCCTCTCTTCCTGGATCACTCTGACAATCTACTACATGCCAACGTCGTAGTAGCATGTCATACGACGCCGTCGGCGGTACGGGAACGGGCAGGAGCGGTTCATGGGGCATGCCACGGGTGGGCTGGTGGCGGGGACGTTCGTGGCCGCGTTCGTCGAATTCGTCGAGGCGCTGACGATCGTGTTGGCGATGGCGCTGACCCGCGGATGGCGCTCCGCACTGGCCGGGGCCGGGTGCGCGGCGCTCGCGCTGGCCGGGTTCACCGCGGTGTTGGGCTACGCCCTGGCCACCTGGTTGCCGCGGTCGGTGCTGCAACTCGTCGTGGGCGCCCTGCTGTTGATCTTCGGCCTGCAGTGGCTGCGGAAGGCGATCCTGCGCAGCGCCGGCCGCAAGGAACTGCACGACGAGGACCTCGCGTTCGCCCGGCGCCGCGCCGCCGGAGCACAGGCGGAGGTCCGTCAGCGGTTCGGATTGGACTGGTTCGGGTTCGTCGTGTCGTTCAAAGGCGTCTTCCTGGAGGGTGCCGAGGTGGTGTTCATCGTCGTCACCTTCGGCATCAACGCCGGCAACGTCCCGGTCGCCGCGGCGAGCGCGGCGGCGGCGGGAATCGTGGTGGCGGCGGTCGGCGCGGTCGCGGCGCGGCCGCTGTCCGCGGTACCGGAGAACACCCTGAAGTACGCGGTGGGACTGTTGTTGGCGACCTATGGCACGTTCTGGTCCGTGACGGGCCTGGGTGCCCTGCACGGCGGCGCCAGCTTGGTCTGGCCCGGTGGCGACTGGGCCCTGCTGGTCATCTTCGCCGGATGGCTGGCCCTGTCCCGGCTGCTGGTTGGCGCGTTGCGCCGCGCGCCCGGCTCGCTGTCCCGGCAGCCGACGGACGAGGCGGAGCGTGTGGCGTGAGGATGATTCGCGGCCTGGGCCGGTTCCTGTTCGACTTCGTCGTCGGCGACGAGTGGCGCATCGCCGTGGGTGTGGTCGCCGCGTTGCTCATCGGATGGGTGTGGCTCGCCGCCGGGGCACCGGTGGCTGCCGGCGTGGTCGTGACCGCGCTGCTGATGGGGTCTGGCTTCACGGTCACGATGCTTCGGGAGGGGCGGGGCCGTCGGAAGTGACGGCCACCGCCCCGTTTCGTCCGACCAGTCTGGCTCGGCGCGTCTGGCTCGCCGCGCGGCGAGCCAGACCAGTCGTTGCCGGCGGTGGCGAGGGGTGTCGCTATCCGGCGTACGTCTCGAACTCGGCGACCTTCGGTGTGCCGGTCGAGCTATTGATCTTGAAGGTGATCTTCTTCAGCGAGGTCGAGGGGAACGTGATGACACCCGCTCCGGTGCCGGAGGTCAGGACGGCGCCGGTGTCGGCGTTGAGGACCTGCCAGGATCCGATGTAGCCGGTGGCGCCCGACGCCTCCCGGATGTTGATCCTGGATACCGTCGTGGCGGAACCCCACTTGACCGAGATGTAGCCGGTCGAGCCGGACGGCGACCAGTAGGTGCTCAGGTTGCCGTCCACCACGTTGCCGTAGCTTGTCCCGCTGGCCTTCCCGGAGCCGTCGGCGCCGGCCCCGATGCTGAGGTTGGTTCCGCTGGGCTGGGTCGGCCCGGTCGTCGGGCTGGTGGTCGGGCTGGTCGTCGGCCTCGACGTCGGGCTGGTTGTCGGGGTCTGTGGCGAGCAACTGCCGTTCGACACCTGCAGGCCCTTGTTGGCGCCGGCCATCTGGCTGACGATGGTGGGAACGCAGCTGGCTCCGTCGAGGGTGTAGGCGTACGGGATGCTGATGGTGGTGTTGGACTGCGGGTTGGGGCCCGCCGGGTGGTTCTCGGTGCCCGGGCTGGTCCAGGTCACGTTGTCGAAGATGTTGCCGCTGACCTGCCAGTAGCCGAGAAGGTCGGTGTAGAAGGTGCCGAGGACGTCCGCGGAGTCCTTGAAGTAGTTGTTCTCGACCTTGGCCTTGCCGCCGGCTCGCGGGTTGATCCCGGACTTGGTGAGGCCCACGTAGTAGTTGTTGTAGATGTGTGCCGTACCGCCGCGCAGCAGGGGCGTGCGCGAGTCGATGTTCTCGTACAGGTTGTGGTGGTAGGTCACCGGGCCGTTGCCCAGATCGCTGTCGCTGGAACCGACGAGACCACCACGACCGGAGTTGCGGAAGATGTCGTACGACACGGTCACGTAGTTCGTGTCGGCCTTCATGTCGATGAGCGAGTCATAGCCCTCGTCCTCGCCGCCGGAGGCCAGCAGCGTGTCGTGGTCGACCCAGACGTTGTGGACGTCGCTCTCCATGCCGATGGCGTCGCCGCCGTTGGAGGTGGGTGAACCCGACTTCTTCACGTTCTGGACGGTCACGTTCTGGATGATGATGTTGCTTGATTCGCGGACGTGGATGCCTACCTGATCGAAGACGGCTCCGGCGCCGACCCCGACGATCGTCACGTTGCTGATCTGCTTGAGTTCGATGACTCCGTCGGCGGTGTTGCAACTGTCGCCCGACACCTTGGTGGTGTTCCCCACCGTGATGGTGCCCTCAACCTGGATGATGATCGGGGTACTGCTGCTGGCTCGGGCGCACAGGGCGGCATGGATCGCGGTACCCGTGGTCGCGTGTACCGTCTGCCCGCCCGCACCGCCGGTGGTCCCGCCGTTCTGGGTCGCGTAGCCGGTGACGCCGCCGGTGGCGGCCGACGCATGGGGGATCACCAGAGCCACACCGATCGCGGCCGTGGCGGCCGTTGTGGCCCCCGCCGCGAGAAGTCGCCAAGCGACTGGTCGTCTCATCCTCGCCTCCGTCTTCGAACGCTGAATGTTGCTGGTACTTGCGTGCGATCTCGGCGGGGTGTTCGAGGCCCCCGCTCTACCGAACGGGTCGCGTTCGCCCCAGCCGCCTGCGCTCATCTCGACATGAGCCGGTCAGCCGCTTCCGCAGTGGCCCAGCTACGCAGACGCGTCCGTCTCCGGCGGGCCGCCGTTCTCTTTCGGCGTCTCGGGAAAGCGCATTCCTCAACACGGTGCAGCCCGAACGAAGCGAAGTCAATGGATCACCGTATGCAGGATTGTTGCAGTGCCCGGGGCGGCCGACATGGGCGCGAGGCATTGACAATTGTCGAGCAATGAGCATTGCGGCACCGTACTCGACCGTGTTGAGCGCTCCGGGTAGCCGTACCGGTCCGTCGAACCTACGAACCGCTCTGATTGAGCGGGTTGACCAGTCCCGGGTGGTTGGCCGCGAACCCCTGGAGCTTGTCCTCGCGCAGGGCCTTCCAAAGGGCGGGCGCGTCATCGTCGGGCATCACGTACGAGGTGTCGTCCACCATGTCCGGGTGGGACGGGGTACGCAGGCCGACGAGCGAACTGGCCTTGATGCCACGCATGGCGAGCACCAGGTCGGTCACGGACACGCCGTTGGTGTCTATCGTTGTGTTCTGCTCAATGTCGTGGATAACCCGGTTGGTTCTGAACGGGTTCCTCAGCGTGCCGGCCGAGG
>NZ_BONZ01000080.1 GCF_016862975.1 Rugosimonospora africana | reverse complement strand
ATGCGCATCTTGACCACCTCCATGGCCTTCACCACCTTTGTTGTTGGACGATCCCGCCTTCCGGACGGTTGTCGCGATCCGGCGCGCATCCGCTGCGGGGCAGTACGTTGTAACACCCAGCCGAGGACGCAGAGGAGTGAACTCGGACTACCTCGGACAGGTCGGCGTTCAGGAGGACAGGGCCCGTCGAGCGACCTGGCCGGCCCGCCCGCGAGCGGCATAGATGCTGTCGAGTTGAGCCAGCACCTGCCCGGACAGGTCGGCAGTGAACTGGGTGAGCGCGTTGCCGCGGTTGGCCCGCAGGTGGGACCGGGAGTCGCAGTCGCGGTCCGCGGCGGCGATGGCGGCCTGACGCCGGCCCAGCGACGCCGCGTCCAGTTGCGCGGTCTCCAGCGACGAGATGGCCGCCGATGGTGAGTCGAAGCTCCACTGCCGGTCCGTCATGCACGATTGCCAGTCTTTGAGCGCGGTGGTGTAGCGACCATCGGTGGCGAGGAAGGCGTTGAACTCGTCCCGGACGACCTGTGGCACGTACGCCGATGCGACATATGCGCGTACCGACCCGAACAGGCCCGTGCGGGCTTGACCGGTGCACCCGCCCGTTTCGTAGCCGATGGTGCTGCCGTCGGGAAGAGTCATCGCCGCCACGGCCGTCGGCGCACCCTCGAGCGCGGAGCGGAAGGACACCTGATCAGCGCCCGGACTGCTCGGCTGATCGTGGTGCGGGAAGACGCCATAGGTAGGCGGAGCGCCACTGCCCAGTGCATCCGCGGTCATCGTCTCCGCGTCGGGTTCGGGGTCCGCGGCGGGAAGCGGATAGGCGAATCCGTGGCCTTTCATGCACTGGGCGACGAGTTGATTCTCCGCCCGGCCCACCAGCCACGACCACTGCAGGGTGGCGGCGTCCTGCGCTATCACCGAACTGGCGTGGGCCTGCGGCATCGCGCTCGCGGAGACCCCGTTCGGCACCGTCGCGGTGGGCCGGGGTGGGCGGCTGCGGGAGCAGCCGCCCATTCCGGCGATGACGGTCATTGCCGAGACCATGGCCAATGCCAGCACGAAGAGTCGCAAGACACGCTGCCGTGGGGACCTGTCCATGGCGGGCCACCGCCCTTTCGCGGTTCGACAACCGTCGGTCATGGGCACGCGCTGGAGACCCAGTCGTTGCTGCTGATTTGGTCGTTCATCTTCACGCCGTTGTCGAAGTAGTGTGAGGTGAGGTTGCTCCACATCGTGCCGCGCGGCAGGCAGGAGCCGCCGCCACCTCCGTTGTCGTCCTTGAAGACTCGCGCATTGCTGTACTGGCCATGGTTGTAAATCGCCGAAGCGCAGTCGTTCCACGTCCCGCCGTTACACTGCGGCTCGGCGAATTTGGTCCAGGATCCGTTGTTTCCGGAGACCATTCCCATCTTGCCGATCCAGTTCGCGTCAACCCAGAAACACAGATCTCCGAGCGGGCAGTCCGCGGTACTCGATGCTGGCACAACGCTCGATGGCCGGACGCTGCTCGTCGTGGACGGATGCGCTGACGCCGGCGCGGCCAGTGCAGCCGCCGCGAGCACCGGCAGGCCGATGAGGGCCAGCTTGGTGACAATTGACTTCACGCCCGTTCCCTTCTCCTCGTGCGCGGATCCGACTGCCGCGCTAACGAAACTTCTATCCGGGCGTAGGCGGAAGGTCCACGATCTCGGACGCGCTCGGACTGTCTCGGACGTCGGGTTCGGTTAAAGCCCGCGGTGCGCTACCTTCCCGTGCCGCATCCACCCGCGGCCCGCGCCGTTGGGCCGCGCACAGCTGGAGGATCGGTGGAGTCCGGCGCCGTCCGAGAACGTCCGATCCGCTGTTCGTCGGCCCAGCACAGGCACCCCGGTGGGCGGGTCACCTGACGCGACACGGGGTCGCCACCGGGATGCCACGCCCTGGGGACAAGCTAGCTGCTGCCGTCGGCGAGCCGGATCGTCGAGGTATCGGCAGCCGTCGGTGCCTCCGCCGCGATCCGCAGTCGCCGGCCGCAAAGAATGTCCTCAGGCCAGCGACCGCCTGTCGCTCGCAGCAACCGGGCGACGGGATGCATGAGAGGGAGATGAAAATGGCAGGACCCATCCGCTACCTCAGAGGTGACGCACCAGTCGTGGGCGTGGCGGGCGCCCTCACGGCGGCCATGCCCACCAGCGCGCCCGCGGCATCGGCATACGCCAACACGGCCGCGCCCGAGCGGTGAACTGGACCGCGCACAGCTCTGCGGCCGCACCCGCGTCGCGGAGGCATCTACAGAGAAGGAGGCCCAAATGACCCGCAAGCGCCGCGCCGGCGGAGCTGCACTCGGCGCAGCGATGGCAGCCACAGCGCTGCTCACCGCTACCGGACTATCGGCCCAGGCATCCACCGCACCGTCCAAGCCGGCACCCCCGCCCGCGACGCTCGGCATCTACGCCGGCGGATCGGCTTCGCAGGGGCAACACCCCAACATTCTCAACGAGTACTACGCCTGGGGCGACACCAGCATCAGCTCGTTTCTGAACTCGGCGCACTCGCAGGGAGCGACCCCGTTCATCGAGCTGGAGCCCTGGACCGAAGCCAGCGCCAGCAACTGCACGGTATCCATGTCCGGAATCGCGAACAACACCTCCTCGGCCGTCAGCTACGAGAAGGCCATCGGCACGGCGATCGCGAACTTCGGGCATCCGGTGATTCTGACGTTCGCGCACGAATTCAATGTCTCCGGCCAGTACCCGTGGGCTACCGGCGGCGGCTGCAACACCAGTCCGTCTGGTTGGATCGCGGCGTGGAAGAGCGTTGTCACCAACGTGAACAGCACCGCAGGCCAGAACGCGTACTGGCTGTGGGCTCCGAACGCCGACACGGGTGGCACCACGCAGAGCCCGGCTCCATGGTGGCCTGGCATCAACTACGTCGACATGGTCGGCGTGGACGGCTACCCGGATACCGAGTGGGGCTCCCAGTTCGGTACATTCTCCGGCGAGTTCGGCCCCGCGTTCAGCGAAATCCGCAGTGTCGGTTGGAGCGGGCCGATTTTCATCTCCGAGACGAACCTGGCCCGGCTTGACCACAGCGGGTACGAGTCGTTGACCGGCTTCGTCAACGACCTGTTCAACGCTGGCGGTTCCGGTGTGCTGGAGTTCGAGGACCCGAGCTGGGGTTCGCCGACGATGACCAGCCAGCAGTGGACCGAGCTGGACAACGCCATCGCCGCCCACAACGGTGGCGGCACCCAGCAGGCACCGGCAGCCACCACGAACGCGGCCAGCAACGTGACCAGCTCCGGGGCTACGCTCAACGGGTCGGTCAACCCGAAGGGCGCGGCGACTACCTACAGGTTCGATTACGGCACGTCGACCAGCTACGGGAGCAGCACCACGGCCGGGAGCGCCGGGTCGGGTACGGCGGCGGTGAACGAGTCGGCCAACGTGTCCGGCCTGGCGGCGTCCACCACCTATCACTACCGGATCGAGGCGACGAACAGCGCCGGCACCACCTACGGTACTGACAGGACGTTCACCACGTCCGCCGGCGGTACCGGCGCGCCGGTCCTCTGCTGCGGCCACGTTGTCTCCGTGAACAACAACCGCGCGGTCGTCGCCTGGGACTCCACTGTGGAGCCAGGTACCTGGAAGGTGACGATCGTCGGCCCCGGCACGATCAACGGGACCACGAACACCGTGGGCATCCCCCAGGCGTCGTACTCGGGTCTGGAGGCTGGCCACACCTACACGGTGACGGTCCAGCAGCTCGACTCGAACGGGCAGCCGTGGGGGGCCTCCGGACAGATCGTGTTCGTGACGACGAGCTGAGTACCGACGCAAGGGCCTCGTCGCGGCCCGGATCGGGTCACCACACCCCGACCGGGCCGCGACGAGGCCGCGGACACGCCCGCGCATCCAGTTATGCGCCCGCCGGCTCAGCTGCTCACCGGTTTGATCACCACCGTCTCGGTCTGCCCGGCGGCGAGCGTGACGGTCACGCCGCTGAACGTGGTGGTCGTCTTCTTCCAGACGTTGTAACCGGTCGCCCGTGGCGTGCTGATCCCGAGCTGCGACAGCGTGAACGTCCCGGTGCCGCTGCCCGTACCGAGGTTGGCGAACAAAACCGCCTGGCCGCCGTCGGCCTTTTTGACCACCGCCTCGATGTGCCCGCTGGTCACGGCGGTGGCGGGCTGCGAGCCGCTCTGATCGATCGCGATGATGTCCGGGTTCTCCAGCGCGGCCAGTTCGGCCGGGGTCAGCGTGGTCAGGTCGGTGGAGATCAGCAGCGGGCTGGCCTCCTCGGCCCAGACCGACAGCTGGCTCTGCTCGTCAGCCAGCGACCAGCCGAACGGGTGTGCCGACGGCGTGCCGGGTACCAGCATGTCCAGGTCGTTCCAGTGGCCGGGACCGGCGAAGGCGTGCAGATGCAGGTCGGCCGCGAGGTGGCCGAGGATGGTGTCGGACGCCGAGTCCAGGGTCGACTCGTCGGCCGCCACCCGCCACATGTTGGCGAAGCCGGCGGAGGACTGCACGGCGGTCACGAAGTCGGACTGGCCCAGCACGTAGATGGGCAACTCCTCGCTGTACACGACGCCGGGGATGGCCGCGTGAAGATCCGCGCCGTACTGCTCGAACGCGGTGGTCAACGAACTCAGCGTCGTGCCCGATGGGAGACCGCCGCACTCGTCGACCTTCACGAAGTCGACGCCCCAGGCCGCGAACGTCCGGGCGTCCTGCGCATAGTGGTTGCCCGATGCGGTGGCGCCCCCACTGCCGGGCAGGTTCTGGCACGTGCGGGTGCCGATGGCCTCATAGATGCCGAACTTGAGGCCGAGCGCGTGGATCTGGCCGGCCAGCCACGGAATGCCGTCGGGAAACCTGGCGGTGTTCCACGTCAGCGCGCCACCGGCGGTACGGGCGGACGCCATCCAACCGTCGTCCAGGTTCACCGTGTCGTACCCGGCCGCGGCGAGCCCACTGCTCACCAGGTACCGGGCCTGCTGAAGCACGTTCTGTTCGGTCGCGCCCGCACCGTACTGGTACCACGTGTTGTAGCCCATCACCGGCAGCCGCCCGAACGGCGCCGGATCGGCGCCGGCGGCCGGAGCCGTGGTGGACAGGGCGGCTGCCAGCGCGACAGCCAGCGAGGCGGCCACCGCCGCGGCCCGTTTAATCATCGGTCACCCACCTTCTCTCGTGCGCGCCGCACCTGTGGTCACCTCGCTGTCGCCGGCATGGCCGGCTGGGACAGTGCTGCCGCGAGTACCGGCCGAAGTGCCCGCGGTACGGCCCGCCAATCGGCATGCATCCATCTTCGGGCGACCGCGTGGCAGGACGGTGGCAAGCCCGTGGCGTCAAGGCTGAATCAGCTCGCCCACCAGTCCACCCAACGCCCGTTGACGGGCCAACGACGCGTCCCAGCTGGACTACTGTTTCCCGGTGGCTATCGGACGACGCACCTACCGCAGCGTGGACGGGGAACGGGTCGAGGGCACCTGGCGGTACATCTTCACCCGTAGTCTGGACACCTACTCGCTGAACGAACTGTTCATCTACGCCGACGGCGCCGTCGACTGTGGTGGGAAGCTGACCGATCTGGAGGGACTGCGGGAGCAACTGCGCCGCGGCCGGGCGGCTACCACACTGGAGAACGGCGCACGGGCCTACGTCCACCACCTGGCGAGCTGGCGCTTCGCCGAACCGCAGGCGTGGATCGACCCGGACATGCTCGTCGGTGAAGTCGCCGACGAGATCGACCGGCTCAACGACCGGCCCGACTCGATGCAGCGTTGCCTGCTCGAGGTCGAGACCTACCTGGCAGACATCACCGAGGACAACCGCCTCGCCCTGCGCGAGCGATACCTGGCCATCCCACAACACTTCCGCCTGTACACGCTCGGCGACATGGACCGCAAAGACTATCCACTCCGAGTTCTGATCAGCGCGATAGGCGAACCGCTGCATGGTGATCCACAGGGTCGGGTCGTCACCGCGCAGATGCACGGCCAAGCGGTTGAGTACTTCCGGGAACGGGAACGCTCGATTGCCGAATGGCAAGCCAGCACACCCTCCGACGGTCCAGCCACCGCGGTAGCGGCTCCGATCAGCATCCACCACACCGTGTACCCGAAGGGATGGCCACAGGATCCCGGCGTACAAGTGCTCCAGAACGACTACCCAGCCACCATCACCATCAATGGCCGGGACTACCCCAGCGTCATCCACGCATATTGGGCGATGTCGACCGACGACTCCGACTGGCACGACCGCATCGTCGCCGCGCCACGCAGCTTCGACGCGGCCGACCTGGCCAAGCAAGCACCCCGCCGCGCGGGCTGGCCAGCAGCCCGCCTCGCCGTCATGACCGCACTGCTGCGCGCCAAATACACCCAGCACCCCCACCTAGCGCACACGCTGCTCGGCACCGGCGACGCACGCATCATGTACATCGACTTCGATTCCGCCTACTGGGTCGCCGGGCAGAAGCGGGGCACCAACTGGATCGGTCGCCTGCTGGAAGTCATCCGCTCCGAGCTGGCCGCAACTGAGGCAGGCATACCCGTGGCCCCAGCTCATGACGCCCGTCCCTCGGCGTCGCCGTGAGCGGGATCAGCCGAAGCAGTTCGGGACTGTGACGGTGCTGCCGGCACAGTTGGTGGGTCGGTTCCCGACGATGGCCGACTTCTGGTCCACCGTGACCGCGTCCCTGTTGGTGGCGAGCCCGCCGGGCGCAACCGTTGAAGAGTTCCCGGTGACCTGAGTCGCCGTGAGCGTGACGGCGCCGTTTCCGTTGACGATCCCGCCGGCCTGCGAGGCGGTCCCGATGGCTCTGTTCAGGCTCACGCGACTGCGCCTCAGCACCAGGCTGGAAACTCGGTTGCTGATCCCGCCGCCGCTGCCACTCGCGGTGTTTCCGCTGACCTCGCTGTCCTCGATCACGGCAATGCAGGATCCGCCGCCGATGAGGGGGGAAGGCTCGGTGTCGATGCCGCCGCCGTCGCCGGTCGCTGTATTGCGGTCGACCTTGGTGTTCTGCAAAGAGATGGTGGCTGCCTCACAGGCGATGCCGCCGCCGTCCCTAGCGGCGGTGTTATCGGAGACGGAGCTGTCCTCGAGTTTCGTGACGCCCGAACCGCTGGCGATGCCGCCGCCGGACGCCCCCAGGACGTCGCCGGCCGCTGCCGTGTTGTGGTCGATTCGAGCTCTCTTCAGTACCGCGTTCCCTATGTCGGTGAGCCCTCCTCCAAAACCGCCGCTGTGGTTGTAGCTGATCTCGACGTTGTCGGCGGACAGGCGACCGTCGTTGAAAATTCCTCCGCCGGAGTCCGTGGTGCTGTTGTTGTCGACCTTGCTGATGGCCTGCCCCGCGTCCGAGTTCGTGGCCGATCCGCCGCTCTGACCGCCGGGCGGGGCCTGCGTCGGCCCGTTACCGGATGCCTTGTTGGGCGCGCCGCTGTTGCCCCACGTTCCCGTGCCAGAGCCGTCGTCCTGCCCAAGGATCGTGGTGATACCGTAGTTGGCGATCCCGCCCCCGACGCTGGTGCTCTGGTTGCCGGCAACGGTGGCGTTGCGGAGGGTGGCCTGGCCGCCGGACTGCACCAGGATGCCGCCACCGCCGGCCGAGTTGGGCGCGAACCCGCCCGCGACGGTGAGGTCTTCCACCGTCAGATTCCCGCCGACCCCGACGTTGAGGATACGGAAGTTGGCCGCGCCCGCGGCGCGCGCAATCGTCGCGCCCTGGCCGTCAAGGCTGATCGGTTGGGTGATGACCGGAAGCCCATCGGGCCCCTGAGCCGCCGTCAGGGTATATACGCACCGAGCGGTGAGTCTGAGGCTCGCTCCACCGGAGGCGTTCGCGCGCACGATCGCCGCGATCAGCCTGTCGGCATTGCACGGCACCAGCTGTTCGTTCCCGCGAGAGCCTTGCTGGCCGCTGCCAACGTCCTGGACCCCGTTCCCGTTCGGGTCACCGTCTACGCGATCCGCGGCCAGAACCTGCGTCGCAGCGGACGACAAGTTCAGCAAGCTGTTGGACCCGTGCTTGAGACCGTTGGCTCCGGCCAATCCGGAAACTCCGCTGAACGCGGTGAGTCCCGCCAGTCCGGCCGCGTACCACCGCGCCCGTCCCCGTGTTCGTGGCGGCGCTGGCCGGGCGGCTTCCACTTCGCTGATACCCCGGCGTACCGGTACATCGTTAGACATCGAAGTCTACCTAACCCTCCAGTAAGCACCACGGACGCATCACTCGAGTGCCACGAATAACTGCACGTCGGATGTAGCTATCGAAGACCACCGTAGAGCGAATATTTTTCGCTTGACACCCTTACTGCAAGAAAACACGCATTCGGGGCTAGAAGGTCGCAGGCTTGGGGCGCGCGCCTGGCGCCGGAGGGCCATTACGCCTGGAACAGGGCGAGTGGTGCCTCGGCCCTTCGGTAACGCTGGCTGATCGGCGGGCCGGGAACGAGGAAGTGCCTTCGCCGACGTGGCTGGGGTGACCGGGCCGAGTGCCGGGTTTACTCAGGTGATGGGCGGGCTGCGGCAACGGCGCGGCGCTCACGACCCGGGCCGGGTCCAAGGTGGACCTGGCCGGTCCAAT
This sequence comes from Rugosimonospora africana, assembly GCF_016862975.1. GTDB lineage: Bacteria > Actinomycetota > Actinomycetes > Mycobacteriales > Micromonosporaceae > Rugosimonospora > Rugosimonospora africana. The sequence continues at coordinate 97,285 of NZ_BONZ01000080.1, read as the reverse complement.
GTGGATTGTCCCGCATGGAGGTGCAGCCGTGACCGGGTGCGCGGACAAGCGAGCGGTTGTTAGTCTGCGGCGGTGCCGATCACCGTCTGCCTCGCCGCCGCGTCCTACACACCATGACACCGAACCTGCGTCCCGCCGTACGCGCAATCATTCTCGACGAGGACGATCGAATCCTGCTCTGCCGGTTCGTCTTCCCTCACCCGGCGGTGCCAGTCCAGACGAAAGCCGTGTGGGCAGCCCCAGGCGGCGGCATCGAACTCGGCGAGGACCCGCTGACCGCCCTACGCCGTGAGCTTCGCGAGGAGACCGGTTTGGCGATCACTGCCGATCCGCCGCACGTCTGGCACCAGCAAGTCGTGGCCGCCGGCCACGCACCGGGCTTCGACGGCATCGTCAACGACTACTTCCTCGTCCGGACCAACCATTTTGAGCCGCGTGGCGAGCTGACAGATGAGCAGCTCGCCGCAGAGAACCTGGCCGCGTTTCGATGGTGGCGACTCTCGGAGATCGCTGGTTACACCGGACCTGACCTGTTCTCACCGCGGGACCTCTCAACGCCCTTGACGACGCTGCTCACCACGGGAACGCCGACCCAGCCGGTCCACCTTGGCCTCTAGCCCCGGCCCTCACAGACCGGCCGGGCACGCGGATCTCGTTACGGGGAGGTGGTGCTCGCGTCGGCGTACGTCACCTCGGAGCTGAGTACCGACCCGGCCGCGCCGATGCTGCCGACGAGCGACGCGACGGCGCTGTAAGGTGCATGATCCACAGCCTGTGGCCGTCGTCGCGATAGCGCCGCCGGCTGCGGCCGATCCACTCAAGCGTCTCCGCCCGAGCCGGCGTCGACCCTCTCGCGCAGCACCGGCCGCACCGTGGTCAGCATCGTCACGACCGCCGGCCCGACTACTCGATATAGAGGTTGACCACAGCGCTGATCGGCAGCGCCACCATCACCAGCAGGAAGGCCAGCAGGGCGGCGGCCCCGCGCTGCTGCTGGGCGTGGATCGTCTTGAGGGTGCACTGGCCGGTGAGGACGAACCAGTCGATGAGGTACCGCGCCACGTACAGGCCCACGTAGGCCACGCCCAGGGCCGTTCCGAAGCCGGCCAGGCTCTCCGGCCACGTGGTGAAGTCGCCGGCCATCGCGCCATAGAGGATCAGGCCGACGGCGGTGAGCACGGCGGCGGACTCGAGGCCCTCAGTCTCGCCGCCGGCTACCACCGCGGTACGCAGGTTGCCGTGCGACACCAGGCTGTGCAGGAATGAGGCGATGATCAGGCCGGCGATTCCGGCGACGGTGAACACGGCGATGGACAGCAGCGACATGGCCAGTTCGGGCGCGTGCCCGACGAACGTGGCCCGCACGATCAGGGCCAGGCCGAGGTAGAAGCCGAGCCGGACCAGCCCGACCGACAGCGGCACGGCGTTGAGCGCGCCGAACGGGGTGGTCCGGGTGCGCAGGATCATCCAATCGGTGATCCACAGACCAAGGACGGCCAGCACCGTCGCCCAGACGATGCCTCCGCCGACCCAGACCAGCGAGCCCCAGCTGGTCAGGTTATGGCCGATGAGGCTCGACACGCCGATCACCTGCACGGCGACGAAGCCGATCCGCTGGACCAGGTAGCCCCAGTTGGCCCGCTCCCACAGCTCGTGGTGGTCGTCGAACGACGTGACAGCGTTGAGTAGCCACCAACCACCGCCCACGCCGACGATCACGATGAGCACCTGGAGCACCGCGATCAGGGCGGCGGTACCGTTCATTGCCGTCACTCCTACGTCAAGACAATCGGCCGTCGTGGTCGATGGTGTGCGGGACGAAGTGGCTCAGGTTGTCGGTGATGAGCCCGGCGCTCTCCCGGACGCCGAGGCCGGCCGGCTCGCCGTCGATCATCCAGACGCCGAGCACCGGGTGCCACTCGCCGCCGCGCTGGTCGGCATACGCGGGCAGCGGGGCGAACGCCTGGCACACGAACGGCCCGCCGTACTCGCCGGGAGCGCTGGCCACGGTGACGCCGTCGACGACGATCGAGACATTGGCGCCCTCGCGGCCCAGCAGCGGCTTACGCACGTAGGACGTCATCCACTCGGGGCGCTCGGACTCGAAGTACGCCGGCAGGAGCAGGTCGCGCTTGTCGGGATCGTCGCCGTACAGGTGCCACAGGATCGGCAGGAGTCCCTTGTTGCTCCAGAGCATCTTGTACGGCGGTTCGATCCACACGGTGCTGTCCCGCTGCGGGTCGGCCATGTCGCGGAAACACTGCTTGGCGAACCTCTCCCGGAGCATCCACTCCCAGGGGTACAACTTGAAGATGACGTCGATGCGCTGTCCGTCGGGGTCGTAGAAGTGGTCGCCCGCCGCGACGTCGCCGGCCCCAATCTGGTCCATCCAGAGGAACTTCGTGCGGTACCCCATAGGCTCCAGCGCCTGGCGCGCCGTCTCCATGAGGTACTGCGTGTTGAAGAGGTCCTCACCACTGTCCTCCTCGCGATCGCACGCGAAGTGGATGGTCACCGGGTTGAGCAGATGCGCGCGGGCCTGGCGCAGCCGCCCGATGTTGCGCTTCCATGCCTCGACCAGCATCTCGTGGATCGTGTTCCACTGGTCCTTGCCCTGGCCGGTCTGCTCGTGCCAATACCACTGGGAGACCGCCGACTCCGGCAGCGCCGTCGGGGTGTCGGCGTTGAACTCCAGCAGCTGCGGGCGGCCCGCGTACTCCCCCGCGTAGCGCACGTCGAAGCGGCCGTAGACGCTGGGCGAGAAGTCGCCCTTGGACCGCCCGCCGGGCTCGGTCTCGTCGTCCCACCAGGTGCGCTTGATCTGGTCCCAGGCGAACTCGGGGATGCCCAGCAGCTGGAACATGTTGTGGTCGACGACGAAGTCGCCGGCGGCCACGCACATGTCGAACAGCGTCGTCGCGCCCGCAGCCAGCGCGTCGATCTCGGCCGAGGTGAAGTCGTAGAACGGTCCCTCGTGCCAGTACGACGTCATGCCGCCTTCCGGCGTCGGGGTGTCGTTGTAGACGATCCCCTGGGTGGCCAGCTGCTGGCGCCAGTCGGGCCGGACGGTGCCGTCGGCGATGCGGCGCACGTCAACCGCCCGAGCTGCCGTGACCGCTGCTGCCAAAACCGCCGGAAGTTACGTGGCCGTTGCTCACGTGGCCGGTGGAGGGCAGCCCAGCGCGGGCGCGGCCGTTCGAGTCAGTGGAGGCGATTCGGCTGCCGCCGCCGAGCCGGTAGCCCGGCCGGCGTCCGCGGCCATAACTGCCCGTGTAGTAGTAGTAACCGGGCGAGCCGTCGTCGCAGCGCACGTCCGGCACGACGACGCCGTTCTGGTCAGCGCAGTAGGTCTGCTGCTCGCGGCCGCACGCAGCCAGGCCCCCGGTCGTGGCCAGCGCCGCGAGTGCGAGGTAGCCTCGGCCCAGCGGCACCGAAGTGGATCGCCTCATCGTCTGCTCCCTCAGGTGTGCCTCTGCACGGTAGATGACCTTCGCAACGGAGGCGACCGGACGACAGCCACCGACACGAGCGTCGGGACGTCCGCTCCCACCGTCCAGGACCTTCGCTGTTGGAACGCCTCACCCACCAACACGTCGGCAACGCCGGCTGACCCACAACGCCGCTCGCTACACCACGATCCCCGTACGCGCCGTATCGAGCGTCCATGTTGGACAATCGAGGAGGCCGCTGTGTTTCTGACCTACTGCTAGCCCAGAGGAGTCATCCCGGCGGCTTGTGCCCTGCAAATGCCGGGCCTCCCACGGGCGATGGGTCAGGTTTTGCGGACTGCGCTGGTGAAGCCGGCGATGAAGAGGGTGGCGAAGGTCCAGGCGAGCAGTTGCAGGAACCAGCCGGCGACGGTGAGGGTTTGGCCGGCGGCGGTGTCGGTGGGTTCGCAGCGGTCGCGGGCGCCGGTGTTGATTAATGGGGTGCCGAGGTCGAGGCCCACCCCGATCTGGTCGATGGTGGTGCACGCGGCGGCAGTGACTGCCCCGGTGATCGCCGGCTTTTGGGTGAGGCCGCCGTGGTGGCCTCCGGTGACACTCAGGGTGACTGCGGTCGCAAGCGTGGCGAGGAGCAACAGCAGGGCGCGCCAGGGCTGGTAGCCGTAGCCGAGAGTGAGGCCGGTCAGACGACCCCAGGCGCGTTCGGAGCCGGTCAGTCCGGCGCGCTCAATCTGGTCGCGGCGTTGAGCGATGAGAATGGTGCGGGCGTCGCGGTCGTGACCGGCGGCCCGGTACGCGGCGGCGAGGTGCTGGTATGGCTGGGCGGCATAGCCGGGGGTGTGCTCGCCCAGCAGGGTCAGCCAGCACCGCAATGACGCCGGCCGCGGCAACCCGCTGTAGGTCAGCCCGTCCAACTTGATCAGCGATCCCTCCGGCGCCATGTGCGTCGCTCGGTCGGTGTCGAGGTGGAAAGTCCCGCCAATTCGCGTACCGGTCAAGACCAGTACCGCGCGGCCATCTGCGCTGGTGGCGGTGAAACCGTCGTCCAGGAGAAGGTCCTGGTCGACCCGAAGGCCGTCGGTGTTGAGGGCGGGTCCGGTGGTGTTCTTCAGCCGCGCCCCGCCGCAGTACAGGACCCCGCCGATGTGAGCGCCGGGCAGCTCGATCGTGCCCAGCTTGCTGACGCTGGTGGCGGTGAACCCGCCATCCAGCGCCACGTCCCGGTCAACGTGGAGGTGGTCGGCTTCGAGGGCGGGTCCTTTGGTGTTCTTCAGCCGCCCCCCGCTGCAGTACATGGCGCCGAGGTGGGCACCGAGTAGCCGGACCGTGCCCTGCTGGCCGGCGCTGGTGGCGATGAATCCGCCCGACAGGAACACCTCACGGTCGACCTGGAGACCGTCGGCGTTGAGCGCGGGGCCGATGGTGTTCTTCAGCCGCGCCCCGCCGCAGTTCAGTTGAGCGCCGAGGCGGGCACCGAGTAGCCGGATCGTGCCTCGCTCGCTGGCGCAGGTGGCGGCGAACCCGTCGCGTAGGAACACGCTTTGATCGACCTGGAGGCTGTCGGCGTCGAGGGCGGGCCCGGTGGTGTTCTCCAGCCGTGCCCCGCTGCAATCCAATGTGCCGAGCTGGGCAGCGAGTAGCCGGATCGTGCCTCGCTCGCTGGCGCAAGTGGCGGTGCTCCCTTCGAGCGAGAACATCCGCGCGGCAAAGCGTGTCGCGTCGACTGGAGCGTCATCCGAACCCGCCGCTTGCTCGATGCGACACCTGGTCAAGGCAACCGCCAACAGTCGGGCATTGCGGAGATTCAAGCCGTCGGGCAGCAAACAGTCGCGCAGCTCCAGCGTCAGGTCACTGGTGATGTTCTCCAAATCGATCTGACCGGCGATCCGAGCCCCGCGTAAACGCAGACCGTGTGGGTCGGGTTCGCTGACCAGACGGCCGCGGACGAGCTCACGGATGACCGAAGCCGAGACCGTCCGCTCATCGCCCCAGGACCGCATCGCCGCCTCGTCAACCGGCCCGTCACCGGCCAGATCGAGCACCTCACCCCAGGCGACGGACTCAATCAGTCGCTGCTCGACAGGACTGTACACTCGACCGTCCGCATCCCTCACCCGCTCGCCGCCCGCTGACGTCATGGCACCAATAATGGACGGCCCCGTCATATACCGCGATCGACACGGCGCCGGTGCGACGTTCCTCCGCGCAACAGGTGCACCGTCCCGAGCCAGACGCTTTCCGTCCCGGCCACGCGGTGAAAGCGTTGTGCGGAGGCGGCCAGCGTCATTCCGTAGGCGCCATGGACGTGGACGCACTCGGCGGTCGCAGCCCGGCTGGTCTCCGCGGCCAGGGCCAGCACGTCGGCCGTTTCCTCCAGGACCGGTTCGCCGCCGTCGGAACGGACAGCGACGTCGTGGACAAGCATCCTGGCCGCGTGGATACGGCAGCTGATGGCCGCGAGGCGAAACGCAACGGCCTGGAACGACCCGATCGGCCGGTGGAACTGGCGCCGGTTTCGCGCGTACTCAGTCGCCGCGTCCAGTGCACCAGAGGCAATACCGACGAGGTAGCCGGCTTGCCAGACCCGGGCACGCGCGAGCGCGGTAGTCCACAGCGCGTCCAGTGCGCCGGGGACATCGAGCAGATCTGTGCGTGGCACCCGTACCGCGGCAATCTCGACGTCGAACAGACGACGATCCCCCATCGTCGATCGCGCCTCGATCAAGGGACTCGACGCCGCAGTCGGGATGACAACGACACACGGGGCCTTGGCGCCCAGCACCACCAGCACGTCCGCCTCGTCCGCCGATTCGACGAAGGCTCGCCGGCCGCCGAGCTCAACCTGCTCGCCGGACTCGCGCCATTGCCTCCACGCAGGCAGATTCGCAGGGTCGCTCGCTGCGGCGGTCCCGTCGGCACGATAGGCGAGCGCGACCGACCGGGACCCCGACATCACGTCCGCCAGCAGCTCGTCGCGAGTCGTCGACGGTGCACATCCGCGCAATACCTCGACAGCCATCAATGTGTCGAGATATCGGCCGGCCGGGAAGCCGGTTCGGCCCATCAGCTCGGCGAGGGCTGCCACAGCCGTGTCGCCCAACCCGAGACCGCCGGCCTCGCGCGACTGCAGCAGCGACAGCGCCCCACGCTCCACCAATGACGCCCACACCGCGGCCGGCGCGGATGGCGCCGGCGTCTCGGCCAGTTCGGCCGGATGGCGCGCTGCTGCCGGAACGTGTTCGGCCAGGAACCCGCCGAAGCGTGCGGTAAGTAGCTGTTCCAGCTGGGTGCGGTCCACCTCAGGCACCCAGGCCCATGAAAGTCGCGACGACCTTGAGCATGATCTCTGACGTCCCGGCTGACAGCGTGAGGCCGGGACTCTCGCGGTACATGGCTTCGATTGTCTGCCGCCACCCCGGCTCACCATCCCACCGGGTCACCGTGCCAAGCAGACCCGTGACCTCCAACCCGAGGTCAACGACCTCGGCAGCGAGCTCTGTGTTGTACCACTTGGCACGCGCCGACACAGCCGGGTCCACCGCCTGCGCATCGATGGCCGCGACCGCCTCGTAGGCGAGCAGCCGTCCCGCTCGGATCCTGGTGTCGAGGTCACGAAACCGCGAGTCGAGCGTGTCGGTCCTAGCGGCCGACGCCGTGTAGGCGGCACGGATCTGGTTGAACCAGCGCCGTACCCGGCCCTGGTAGTCGATGGCCGTCCGTTCGAGCGCGAGGACAGTATTCAGCACCTCGAACCCGGCGTGGACGGGTCCGATGACGTCCTCGGCCGCGACCCGGACGTCGAGCGTGACGTCGTCGAATCGCTCCTCGGTCGCATTCCAGATTGGCGCGATACGGATCCCAGCGGCCGCCATATCGACCATGAACAACGTAATCCCGCTGCCTTCACTGTCGGCCGTGCGTGCCGCACACAGCCCGACCCCGGCGAACTGCGACTTCTGACTGTAGATCTTGCGACCGCTGATCCGCCAGCCGGATCCCTCGCGCTCGGCGGTGGTACGCAGCGCACTGAGGTCCGAGCCGATCCCGGGCTCGGTGTACAGGACGCCAGCGAGCTGCTCGCCCCGTGCCAGCGCGGGTAGGAAGCGTGCCTTCTGCGCAGCCGTACCGGCCATCAGGACAAAGGACCCTACGATGTCGATACTCAGTACGTGTGCGACGTCGGGGATGCCGGCCAGTGCGAGTTCCTCGGCGACCGTCGCCGCGTCGAGGGCCGAGCGGTCGAGCCCGCCGTACTCCCGCGGCCAGTTCACGGCCAGCCACGCGCGTTCACCGAGCATCCGATAGATCCCCGAGTGGCCGGGCTCCTGTCCGGGCTCGAGCCGGTCCAGCAGCGTCAGCTCGGCCTGGACGTCCGCCGACGCGAGGAAATCTCGTACGACGTCACGAAACGACGGCTCAAGCGAACCCGCTGGCCGATCGACGTCCGCTGCGCGTACCTCGCTCGTCACGACGAAGCCTCGACGCCCTCGCGCTCCTGCTCACCGAGCACGGTGACGGTGTCGAGACGCTGCCGCGGTGACGTCACGATGGCCCGCACGACGCGTTCGAACCGCGCGCCGAACTCGACGACGGTGGTGCGATCGAACAGGTCGGTGCTGTACTCGATCTCGAGCGCGAGCCGATCGGCCGTCTCCGCCACGATGAAGGTCAAGTCGAACTTGGCGAAATCGAGGTCGACCGGCTCGCTGGTGACCTCCAACGCGCCCAGCTTCGTCATGGCGGCGAGTCCGCCCGTATGTGTGGTCATCCTGACGTGGAAGAGTGGGTTGGGGGTCAGCTCACGCGAGACCCGCAGTTCCTCGACCAGCCTGTCGAAAGGCAGTTCCTGATGCGCCGCCGCCGCGATGACGGCCGTGCGGGCGCGTTCGACGAGCGTGGCCAGATCCGGGTTGTCGCCGGTCTCGATACGCATGACGACCGTGTTTACGAAGAAACCGACGACGTCCTCGATTTCGGCATGCGTGCGCCCTGAGACTGCCATGCCAAAGACCTGCGACCCTGCACCGGCGGTGGAATCGCTGGCCGCGGTGTCGTTGTGCAGGTGTAGCAGCCCGGCCAGCGCGGCCATCATCAACACTTGCAGCGTCGTGTTGGTCTGCCGCGCGCAGTCGGCGACCAGGGATGCGAGCTCGGCGTCCCAGTTCAGCCGTACCCGGGCACCTGCTCCGCTGAGCACGTCCGGGCGGGGACGATCGGTGGGTAGTTTGACAGTCGGGATGTCGGCCAGGTGATTCAGCCAGTACGCGAGGTCCTTGTCGAAGCGTTCCTCCCGGGCGGAGCCGCGCTCCCACGTGGCGAAGTCACCGTACTGCAGAGCCGGAGCGGGCAGCGACGAGGGACGGTTCTCGGCAGCGGCGGCGTACAAGCTGTCGAGTTCTCGGAAAATGACCGCGAACGACCAGGCGTCGCAGACGATGTGATGCACGGTCAGTGCGAACAGATGCTCGTTCGGTGCCGTCCGCACCAGCCCGGTGCGAAGCAGCGGCCCGACCGTGAGATCGAACGGCTCGGACACACAAGCGTGAACGAGCCGGGCGGCCTCGCCGTCGCGAACCCGGGGGTCGGCTTCGGTCAGATCGGTGTAGGGCAGCTCGACCGCGACCGGGTCGTGCACCACCTGGACTGGCATCCCATTGACGGTCGTAAACGTCGTGCGCAGCGCCTCGTGGCGCGCGGCAAGTCGTGACAGTGCATCGGCCAGTGCCGCACGGTCGAGCGGCCCGCGCACCCGAAAGACGAACGGCGCGTTGTAGGTGGTCTGCCCGGGCGACCGCTGGTCCAGGAACCACAGCCTGGTCTGGGCAAGGGATGCGGGTACCGGGGCCGTGCTCCGCGGTCTCGGGGTGATCCGTTCGGCGACCTCCCTCTCGCGGGCCCGCTGACGGACTCGCCGTGCGACCAGCAGGCGGCGCGCCTCGGCCGGGTCCAGCGTCGCGTCAGCATCGGCGGGGTCCACGCTCTCCGCGAGCATCTGGGCCGCCTGGTCGTCGGTCAATTCGCCGACCTCGGTCTCGATCGCGGTACGTTCGTCACGGTCGGCTTGCCCGGAGGCCGCCCGCGCCGTATCGATGAGGCGCGCGAGTTCGGCCATCGATGCCGCGGAGTACACCGCCTGCAGGTCGATCTCGGTGGCGAAGGTGGCATGGATACGTGCCGCGAGCTGGGTGGCCTGCAGCGAGCTCCCGCCCAGGTCGAAGAAGTTGTCCTGCGTACCAATCTCGGAAGCGGGCAGGAGCCCGCTGACGACTGCGTCGAGCAGAACGCGTTCGGTTTCGGATCGGGGCGCGACGTAGGCGACGTCCCGGTCGGCGCCGAGTTCTGGCGCCACCAACCGCGCATAGTCGATCTTGCCGCTGGAGGTCAGCGGCATAACCTCGAGCCGGACGAACTGGGCCGGGATCATGTGCGCGGCCATCGTGTGTCCGAGTTCGGCGCGCAGTGCCGGGACGTCGAGTTCGCCTTCGGTGCGGACGTACGCGACGAGACGGGCTGTGGCGCCCTCTCCCACGAGTTGGGCTGCCGCCTGGCGAACGCCCGCGCACGACGCGAGCACCGACTCGATCTCGCCGAGCTCGATACGCAGGCCGCGTAGCTTCACCTGGCGGTCGACGCGGCCGAGGAACACGATCTCGCCATCCCACCGCTGGTGCACGAGGTCTCCGGTGCGATACATGCGCTCGTCGCCCGGCTGGAACGGGTCGCGAGGGAACCGCTCGGCGGTCAGATCCGGCCGGTCGTGATAGCCACGGGCGAGACCGACTCCGGCGAGGTGCAGCTCGCCCGGAATGCCGGCCGGCTGCGGATTGCCGTATCGGTCGAGGACGTATGCGCGATAGTTGCCGAGTGGACGGCCGATGGGCGGGCTGGTGTCGTCCGGGCCCTGGCACTCGTGGACGATGCAGGTCACTGTCGCCTCAGTCGGGCCGTAGCCGTTGAAGAACCGGCGACCGGGCAGGTTCCATGCCTCGACCAGGGAACTCGAGAACGCCTCGCCGCCGACGAACACGACGCGCAAAGAGGCGAACTCCGCGGCGGGCAACAGCGCCATCACCGCCGGGGCCATATCCATGACCGTGATGCCGTACCGCTTGAGGAATTCGCCGAGCCGGTCTGGCGCGAGCAGGGTTTCGCGCGAGGCCATGCACAACGTACCTCCGGTGACCAGCGACCCGAAGATCTCGAACACCGACACGTCGAAGGTGGGGTTTGCGAACTGGAGCATCCGGTCGTCCGGCCCAAGGTTGAACAGGCGGCCGACCTGGGTGAGGAAGTTGACCACAGCGCGGTGCTCGACCACGACGCCCTTCGGCTTCCCGGTCGATCCGGAGGTGAAGATGACGTACGCAGCGTCAGCGGCCGTGTGCCTCGGCATCGGTGCGTTCAGCGAGCTGCGGGGCGCCGGGGCGGCACCGGTCGGCGCGAACACGGGCAGGTCCGCTGGGAGGTCGAGGTCGGACCCGGAGACGGCCACGACGGCGCTGGCACCGGTGTCGTCGAGCAGTAAGGCCCGGCGTGCCGGCGGGTCGCCCGGGTCCAGCGGAAGGTAGGCGGCGCCACTGCGCATCACTCCGAGCATGCTCACGACCAGTTCCGGCGAACGGTCAACGCATACCCCGACGATCCGGCCGACACCGCCGAGATCGCCCAGCCGTTCGGCCAGCGCTGATGCCTCGGCGTCCAGCTGGGCGTAGGTCAGTGTCCGGGAACCCATCGCGACTGCGACGTGATCCGGCTGCGTCGCGGCGCGCCGCGCGACCAGGCCGTCGACGGTAGCGTCGCTCGGGAAATCGCGGGACGTATCGTTGAACTCCTCGATCAGGAACCGGAACTCCTCTGCAGTGAGCAGTGGGAGGTCGCGCACCAGGGCGTCCGGATCGGCGAGCACCGCGCGCAGCAGCGTCTCGTAGTGACCGAACATGCGCTCGATGCGCTCGGCGTCCCACAGTTCGGTCGAGTAGTCCGCCCACAAACTGTACCCATCCGCGCGCCTCTCCAGGTTGAAGGCCAGGTCGAAGCGCGACGTGCCCGAGTCGACGGGGACGTCGGTGACGGCCAAGCCGGGCAACCGGAAACCCAGGCCGGTCGCGCTCTGCAGGGCAAACGACACCTGGAACAGCGGATTGCGTGAAGCGTCCCGGACGGGACTGAGCGCGTCGACCAGCCGTTCGAACGGGACATGCTGGTTTTCGTCCGCGTCGAGAACCCAGTCCCTCACCTGGTCGAGAACGTCGGCGAAGGAGAACTCACCACGGACCTGCGTCCGCATGACGAGCATATTCGCGAACATGCCGATCAATGGTTCGGTCTCCGGCTGGGAGCGTCCCGCGAACGGCGAGGCAACGACAATGTCGTCCTGTGCCGTGTACCGATGCATCATGATCTGGAACGCGGCGAGGGCAGTCATGAACAGGGTCGCGCCACGCTCCTGCGACAGTCGCTGCAGTGCCGGCACCAGCTCGTCGTCGAGGCGGTGCTCGAGCCGCTTTCCGGCATAGGGCGGATGGTCAGGGCGGGGCCGGTCTGTCGGCAGCTCAAGGATCGGCAGATCCTGCAGATGTCTGGTCCAGTGGGCGAGCTGCGCGGCGGCCTCGGGGCCGTCGTTCCACTCGCGGTGCCACAGCGAGACGTCCGCGTACTGGACAGGCAGCGGCCGCAGTGACGGCGCGCGTGCGGACAGGTATGCCTCGTAGAGGTGCGACAACTCGTCGCTGAGGACTCCGAGAGACCAGCCGTCCAGAGCTAGGTGGTGACCCGTGATCAACAGCAGATTCTCGTCCTGGCTCAGCTGCAGCACCGTCGCGCGGACGAGCAGGTCGTGTTGAAGGTCGAACGGCGCGGCGGCCTCAAGGCGCATCAGGCGCTCGGCCTCGCGCTCGCGGGCGCGCGGCGGGAGCCGGGACAGATCACGCCACGCCAACGGGACGTCCGCGGCCGGGCGCACCACTTGCATGGGCACGCCGTCTCGTTCGACGAGGGCGGTACGCAGGATCTCGTGGCGCGCCACGATCTCGGCGAAGGCGCGGCGCAGCGCATCGGCATCGAGCGCGCCGCGCAGCCTCAGCGCGATGGGAACGTTGTAGATCGGCTGGCCTGCCGCGAGTCGGTCGAGAAACCACAGCCGTTGCTGAGCGAACGCTGCGGGCACCTCGTCCAGTCGTGGGTCCCGCGGCCGGATTTTCCTCGTGGCGACCGCACGCCGCGACGCCAGCCTTGCCGCCAACGCCGCGCGTTGCTGTGCGGTCAGGGAACCGAGCCCGGTTGCGGTGGACGCCGGCGGTTGCGGGGCGGCGCTGCTCGCCGAGGCAGGCTCGGATTCGGCGACCTCGGCCCGCTCGTCTTCGGCGAGCACCGCCCAACGGAACCCTCCTGCCGAGAACCGGGCCTGCCTGGGCACCGCGCTGCGAGCCGGCAGATCCCGCAGCGCGAAGGGGAACACGTTGCCCTTGTAGAGCTCCACGTCCACGGTACCGGTTGCCGCCGCGACAACGGTGTCGGCCTCGGCTCGGGCTTCGTCAGCCGCGGCGTCGAACCACCGGCCCGCGTAGAGGTTTTCGCCAAGGACAGCGCCGAGTTCCCGCAGCCGCCGCGCCGCGCCGGCGGGCAGTGTCGCCTGGTGCAGGCGTTGCAGGCAGTTGTGCAGCAACGTAAGCCCCGGTGCCTCGTAGACGCCCCGGCATTTGGTGCCGTTGAGTCGGTTCTCGAGAACGTCGAGAAAGCCGAGCCCGTGCCGCCCGCCGGCGGCGTTCGCGCGCTGCATCAGCTCGAGTGCGTCGGTCTCGACACCGTCCACGGCCACCGGTCGCCCCTCGGCGATGCGCAGCTCGAAGTGCTCGCAGCGGTCAGGCGCCTGTGTGGCCGCCACGCTGAGCATCCGATGGATCGCGACGTCACCCGACAGCGATTCCAAGTCCGCCGCCTCGTGGGAGAACCCGCCGAGGTTGCCGTCAACGGAGCGGACCACCTGATCACCCACCTGCAGGCCACGCGAGGAGATGAACGCGGCGAGCCCCTGGCGGTCGGCGAAGCGGTCGGCGCTGCGCGGGTCCTGCCAGGGTGTATACGCGGTGAGTCCGGGGCACAGCGACTGGATGTAGCCGGTGAAGCGACGCTGGTCGTTGCCGCCGTGCACGGACGCGTGCGCGAAGACATCGAGCTCGTCGCGCACCATGAGTGGGGACAGCTGCGAGACGAGGACGGCGCGGGCCGCACCGGTGGTGTTCCAGTACCCGTCCTCGTACCGGGCTGAGTAAGTGACGACGTCGTGGAGCAACTCGGCCATCGGACGCCGCAGGTCCACGACCTGGGTCGGCACGCCGGTCGCGGTGAGCTCGCCGGCGATCACGTCGAGGTCCGCACGCGGGCACTGCCCGAGGTCGGCGAGGTAGCCACGCACGTCGTACCCGAGTTCGGTGAGCCATACCGCGCCGGCACGCGACAGCAGCCCCTCCGAGACGCTGAACCCGATGCGTGCACCGGCGGTGAGTCCGGTCGTCGCCTCAGTGGTGGTCACAGGGTGCTCCTGGGTGTCGGGGCGAGCGCCAGCTCGGCCATGCGGTCGTAGAAGGTTTGGTGGTGGTCGCGGAACCGGGCGAGAGTGGCGTGGGAGTCGACAGTGTCGGCGTAGACCGTCCGCGGCACGCGGAACGAAGTGGAGGCGCTGGCGGCGCGGTGCCAGTGCTCGGTGCGTTGCCACTCGGGGCGCACGCCGGGTGCCCAGGTGAGTGCCTGGGGCCGGTAGGGCAGCCCGACATGTTCGCAGTAGGCCGCGACGATGCCCTGCGGATCGGCGACCAGGTCGGCGGCATCGATGACCGCGGGAACGACGCCGAGCACAGCCCGGACCCGTTCGAAGAGCCTGAACTGCTGCTCGAACCCGACCTCGGCGAGGGTCATCGCCGGGTTCACCGCGTAGTGTGACGCGATCGCGTCGGCCGGATCGCGGACCATGAAGGTGTGCGTGATCGCGCGGATCGTCGCGTTGTCGAGGTGGGGCAGGTAGTCGTACTCGGTCGTGTCCTTGAAAAACACGGTGCTTGTCTGCGCGACTTCCAGCACGCGCGCGAAGAGTTTGGCGGGCGTGTCGACATGCGTGCCGGCCACCTCAAACTGTCCGGTGCTCAACAGGTTGGACACCGGTTCGTGCAGCACCACGACGTCGCCGCGTTCCATCATCATGCGTGTGAACGCCGTCGACATCGTCCGTGGCGCTGCCCACAGCGCGATCACCGGTGGCCGGCTCATTGCGACCATTCCGTCGGCTCGCGATCCCATCGATGAGTGGATCAGGTTCTCCCCCACGAAGTAGCTGTTGCGCCAGTCGCCCGCGGGCCAGGTCATGTCCGCGGTGAGTGGACCGGTGAGGGTGTACTCGTCGAAAGGCACGCGGGCGATCACGCCGACATCGTGCTCGGCGCACGCGGCGAACAACGCATCTTCCGGTGCCTCGGCGATTCCCCACATGCCGTAGCCGATCTCGCTCACCGCGCGGTCCAGCCGGCCGAGTCTGCGGTAGCGCATCAGCGGTCCACCGCAGTTGCTGGGGCGCTCATCGCCAGCGTGACTCGCGGATTCGTCCAGCCCTCGACGTACTCGATGCAGCCGGCGGCGCAACGCTCGACGATGGCGGCGTGCTCGGCGTGGGCGATGCCTGCCTCGGCAGCGAGCCGATCGGCTTCCGCCGCGACAAAGCGCGTGGTCGTGTCGGCGAAGACCGCCGCGAGCGGATCCGCCGCGGCGGTGGCTACCGGTTCGGGCAGCAGCGCGCGCAGTCGGAGGGACCCCTCGGTCGATGCGAGCGCCTCCCAGAACCGGTCGTACGACACGGGGGCCGACGCCGACCACTGGCGGATCGCGGTGAACAACTCGTCGAGAGCGAATCCGGTGGGCCGGATCGGGTGGTACGTGTGCCCGATGCGACCCCGGACCAGGGCCGCGACGAGCAGCCGCGCGACGTGGTCGACCGGCGTGTAGTCGATGACGACCGAGGTGACGGGGCTGACCCCAAGGTCGACGGCCGTGCACAACAACGCGTCCACGAGCCCGCGCTCGCTGGGAATGCCGGTGGACGCGTTGGGCCCGAGCTCGCCGAGTCGGTACACCGAGGACGGGATGCCGCGACGGCGAGCGGCCAGGACGAGTTGCTCGGCGACCCACTTCGACTGCGAGTACCCGTCCGAGGGCGGGGCGTGCTCGTCGGGCGTCAGGGTCTCGGGGACCGGGTCGCCGGGATTGGCGCCACCGAATACCCCCAGAGTGGATACATGGTGCAGCTGCTTGCAGCGGCCGGCGCCGGCCAATCGCAGCAGTTCGATCGTGCCGTGGACGTTGGTGGCCCGGTGCGAGCGGTAGTCGAGCAGCAGGTTCACCATCGCCGCGCTGTGCACGATCGTGTGGACGGACGAGGCCAGCGTCACGTACTCGTCGGCCGTCACGCCGAGGCGCGGCGCGGTGAGATCCCCAACCAGGGGCACGATGCGCTCAACGGGGCACGACTCGCGCAGTCCGTAGCGCTCCAGGGTGCGCTCGAGGCGGTACAGGGCGGCGGCACGGTTGGCGGCCCGCACCAGGCACACCACTGGCAGGTCGGTGGTCGTAAGCAGCTCGTGTAGCAGGTGCACGCCGACGAACCCCGTCGCGCCGGTCAGCAGCACGGTCCCCGGGGTCCACACGTCGGCGGTCTCGCGGCACACGTCGTCTGGCAGCGCCCGGTCGGCCTGCAGGTCGGTCGGCGGCGCGACCGGATCGGCTGTCCTGCTCTGCGCAAGCAGCGCCTGGTCACGCACCGTGGGTCGCGCGACGACGTCGCGGACCGACACGCGCCGGCCCACAACGCGGCCGAGTTCGAGTGCGAGGCGCAGTGCGGACAGCGAGTCCCCACCCAGGTCGAAGAAGCTGGTCGTGATCCCCGGCACCGAACAACCGAGAACCGTGGCCCAGGCGGCCGCGATCTGATGCTGTAGGTCGTTCTCGGGTGCGACGCCGACGACGCCCTGGCCGCTGACGAACGACTCGCTCGCCAGCCGGGCCAGCGCCGCGCGGTCGGTCTTCCCGTTGGGCGTCAGGGGGAACGCCGCGAGGAAGCGGACCTCCTTCGGGATGAGTGCGGTGGGCAGGCGCTCGGCGAGGTGGCCGGCCAGTTCGTCGCGGTCGAGGACGCCGTCGGTGATCACGAAGGCGACCAGCCGCCTGCGGTGGACCCCTTCAGCGACGACGACCTTCGCGTCGCGGACTGCCGTGTGGCCGGTCAGGGCTGCTTCGATCTCCGCCAATTCGATGCGGACCCCACCGATCTTGACCTGATGGTCACGCCGCCCGGCAAAGTGCAGTACGCCGGCCTCGTCCTTCCAGCCGAGGTCGCCCGTGCGGTAGACGAATTCGCCGGGCAGGGTAGGGAAGGGATTGGGAACGAATGCGGCACGCGTCCGCTTCGGGTCACCGAGGTAACCGCGGCCGACGCAGTCGCCGCCGATATGGATCTGGCCGATCGTTCCCGCCGGTACAGGGCGCATGGCGTCGTCGAGGACGACGGCTGCCGTGTTGTCGATGGCCCGGCCCAGGGGAATCGACTCGCCGTCCTCGACCTCGTGGAAAACCGAGCCGATTGAGCATTCGGTCGGGCCGTAGGTGTTGGTGACGCGCACGTTCGGCAGCAGCTGCCGGAACCGGTGCACCGCCCGGGACGAGATCTCTTCGCCGCCGATGAGGACGCGCCGCATCGAGGCGAGGTCGGCGCTCACCTGTGGGTCCGCCTCGGCGAGGGCGACGAGGGCGTTGAAGATCGACGGAACGAAGTCGGTCATTGTGACGCGATGTCGCGCGATCACGCGCGCGGTCTCGGCCAGGTCGACAATCCCGTCCCGGATCGGAATGACGACCCGGGCTCCCGTGGTCAACGGCCACAGCAGCTGCCAGAGCGACGCATCAAAAACATGGCTGCTGTTCTGCAGAACGACCGCGCCGTCGGCATGGAACCGCCGTGACATCGTGAGGAAGCGGTTCAGCAATCCGAGGTGTCCGTTGAGGGCGCACTTCGGCCGACCGGTGGATCCGGAGGTGAAGAATCCGTACGCCAGGTCGGCGCACGTCGGGCCGGGCACATCGGGTGCCGCGACGGTCGTCCGTAGGTCGCGGACGTCGACCTCGATCACCGCGGAGGCACCGGTCCGGCGGGCGCTCTCGGCCTGGCCTGGCGTAGCGAGCACGACCGGAGCGTCGAGTCGGGCGAGAACCTCCACGAGACGCGGCCGCGGCCATCTCTCGTCCACCGGCACGAACGCTGCCGAGAGACTCATCACCGCGAGGAGAACGACCGGCAGCTCCGCGCTGTCGGCGACGAGCAGCGGAATCAGGTCCCCGTGACGCACCCCGGCTTGGTGCAGCTGTCCCGCGAGATCGTCCGCTTTCCCGGCGAGTTGCGCGTAGCTGAGCTTGTAGTCGCCGTGCTCGACAGCAATCCGGTGGCCATCCTCGCGTGCCGCGGCACGGAACAGGTCAAGCACTGTCGCTTCCGTCGAGTACGGGACGTATGTGTACCCCAGCAGGGCGTCGCCCGGCCGGCCGTCAGTTGGTCGCGTCGGCACAGTGCCTCTCAATCGGTGTCCGGATGCACCTGCGTGAGCAGTTCGTTGAGCTCGCTCGCGTCGAGGCCAGCGAGAAGTTCTGTGTCGATCAGGGCGGAGAACGCGGCGAGATCCGTGGCCCGCAGAAGCTGGCGCAGCGAGAGGTCGACGCCGTAGGCACGCCGCACCAGGCCGAGCATGGCCGTCGCTCTCAGCGAGTCGCCGCCCAGCCGCATGAACGAGTCGGCCCGCCCGATGCCGCCGCAGTTGACGTTCAGGACGTCGGCCCAGATGCGGGCGACCGCGATCTCAGTCTGGGTGACAGGCGGGTCGCTCGGCTCGGTTGTATCAGTGATGGACTCGGCGGGGTCGGGCAGGGAGTCAAGGTCCAGCTTGCCATTGCCAGTGAGCGGCAGTGTGTCCATCACCACGAAAGCAGCGGGACGCAGGACCTCGGGCAGTCGCTGCGCGCACTCGGCGTGCAACAGGTCGACCAGCTCCGCCGGTTCGGCTGCGGCTCGGCTCGGGGTGTTGTGCAGCGGCCCGATCACCGCGACGGCCGGGCCGAAGACGTCCTCCCATACGGTCGCGCCGATCACAGCGTCATACCGCCCATCGGCGTCGCCACGGGAACAGCTCAGTGCGACAGGGCGGTCGAAGCGCGCCAGTTCCGCGGGCGACCAACCGCGAGTCGGCAGCCGGTCGTCCACCTCGGTATGCCTCACCGCCGGCACGTGCGGGTGGACGGCGGGGTGGGTCACGCCGCGAAGGCCGAGCCGCTCGTGGCGGTTCAGCAGGTCGGGCAGCAGGTCGGTGGTCACCGTCGCCGCGTCGTACCAGGCGACCGGTGCGGCACGCGTCACCGTCGGCGTCCGCGGCAACACGACGTCGAACCGGAAACGGGTGAGCTCGTTGTCGGCGTCGGCGATTTTCGGGGCGACGCGCACGCGGCCGACGCCATGGTCGGCCGCGAACTGCTGGAACCAGCCGGGCGCAAGCAAGAGTTCGGCTTCGCCGTCACGCAACCGCGAAACGAGTTCGCGCTCTTCGACGGCGGTACCGGCGGCAATGCGGGCCCGGGCGACATCCAGGTAGTGCGTGTCGACGAGACCGAGGTGGCGCACGTCGCCGACGAAGATGTGCCCACCCGGTTCCAGCAACTGGAGAGCGCCGAGCAGGACTCTGGTGAGGTACTCCTGGTCCGGGAAGTACTGTACGACTGAGTTCATCACGACGCAGTCGAATCGCTCGCCGCTGACCGCAGCGAAGTCGGTCGCCTCCGCCTGCTGTAATGCGACGCCAGGTGCCGGGTGTTGCTCCAGTCGGTGGCGCAGCGCGCGCAGGGTCACCCCGGAGATGTCGGTACCGACGTAACGCTCGCAACTGGGGGCGATACGCCTCAGCAGCATTCCGCTGCCGACGCCGATCTCGAGCACGCGACGCGGTTCGAGGGCCTGGATGCGCCGGGAGGTCTCGTCCGCCCACGCACTCATGTCCGCGACGGGCAGCGCAGCTCCGTCGTAGCTGTTACGCCAGCCTCGGACTTCGTCGTCAGCTCCGTCGCCGTCGCTGCCATGGTGAATGTCGTCGAAGACCTGACGCCACCGATCCACGACAGCGTTGTTCCCGTTGGGTGCGGGCACCACGTATCCGACCAAGCGGTTGTTGCCGTTGGCATCGCGGCGCGACACAACCGCGACCCGCTCAACCGCGGGATGCCCGGCGAGGACCGCCTCCACCTCGCCCGGTTCGACGCGTACGCCTCGCACCTTGACCTGGCTGTCGGTGCGGCCGAGATACTCGAGGCGGCCGTCGGGACGGCGGCGCACCGCGTCCCCGGAGCAGTAGACGCGCTGCCCGGGGCGTTCGGGATCCGCCCGGAAAGACTGTGCCGTGAGATCTGGACGATGACGGTAACCGCGGGCCACTCCCGGTCCGCCGATCCACAATTCGCCTTCGGCCGTGTCGGACGTCAGAACCCGTCCGTGCTGATCAACCACGTAGATGTGGACGCCCGGCACCGGACGTCCAATCGTCGGCCGCTCACCTTCCGGGCCAGCCACCATCCGTTCGGCGGTCGCGTAGACCGTCGCCTCGGTCGGGCCATAGAGGTTGAAGAAGCGGGTTGAGGCAACGGTACGCAGCCGGTCCCACAACGATTGGGGCAACGCCTCGCCCGCGACGATCACGAACCGGGGCGAGTGCGCTCGGGCACCGCGCGGTGCGACCATGTCGAAGAGTCCGAGTGGCAGCATTACCGCCAACTGGGACGGAGTCACGTCGATGACATCGATACACTGCCGGTGCAGAAATCGAACGAACGCCGCGGAGTCCCGGCGCGTGTCATCGTCAACGACGACGACCGTATCGCCACGCAGCAGCCACGACATCTGGTTTACCGACGCGTCGAAGCCGAAAGAGGCACTGAGCGCAACTCTGGCCTGCCGCTGACCCATCGCTTCGACCAGCACGGGGTGCAGGACCACCGCGTTCACGGCGTGAAGATGAGCCAGCGAACCTCGCGTCACTTCGACGCCCTTGGGTGTCCCTGTCGAGCCGGAGGTGTAGATGAGGTACGCGAGCTGACCCGGGTCGACTGGACGCTTGGCCGCAGCCACAGCCGCAGCCACAGCCGCAGCCCGGTCTGGACGTCGCAGCGGACCGACAGCCAACACCGGGCAGTCCACCCGCACGTTCGGCGACTCTCCCGCATCCGTCAGGACGACATCGGGCTGCGCGTCGTCGAGCAGTTGCTGGCGGCGGGCCTGCGGGTGGGTCGGATCGACAGGGACGTAGGCGCCACCGGCTTTCCAGACCGCGACGACGCCAACGATGTGAGCGCACCCGCGGGCCAGCAGGAGCGCGACCGGCGAGTCTCTCGAGACCCCCGCCGCGCGGAGCCGTTCAGCAAGAGCGTCACTGATCGCATCAAGCTCGCCGAAGGTCAGTTCACCGTCGGGTCCGGATACAGCCCGGGAGTCCGGGGCACGGCCGACGACGCGATTGAAGACGACCAGCACGTCCTCTTCGGTGTCTGGCGTGTTCACCGAGACCGCCACGTCCGCCGTGACCACACTGATTCTTCCGTTCGCGCCTGGCACCGTGGTTTCTCGCGGTGCCGCCTCCTCCGGATACGTTTCCATACGCGGTGCGTAGAATCCACGTGTCACCCTCGACCCACGGGCCTAAACAGCCTGGTGAGACAGCCTGTCCCGGTCCAAAACGTCATCCCCTGGGTTGATGACCTGGTACCGGTGGCGGTGACGATCCGTGTTCGTGACCGTCGGACTTGTATAACGCCGAAGGATGCGGAGATCCTTGTGCTACGGCAGGTGGTTGCGGTGCTGGCAGGGCGGTGACCGGCATCTTCGTCTAGCCCCAGACCGCCAAGTAGGGCCGCAGGGCTACGCCCCAGACGACAACCGGAACGTGATCCGTGACCCGTCCCCGTCGGCCGGATCCGACGCCGACGCGTCCTCGGCGGCCTGGTCAACGAATACCGGACCGCAGCGTAAAGCGCTAATAAAGGCCCGCAACCTTGGTTTTGGAGCAGGGCAGGCCGGGATGTTCCGCCTACCAAGAGAGATCTCGTCACTTGACACCTACCCTCGGGCGATGATAGGAGTACGTCCCATAGCCGGCCGTGATTACCTAGCCCACTCCCTTAAACAACGCTCTATCCAGAGCCGACATCGCCGCGAACACCGACAGCCGTGAACTCCAAGTTTGGCTCGAAGGACTCGGCGACACGACTCAGACGCCGAGTCGCCAACAACGACGATGCCATGGGTACAATTTCGAGGAACCAGTGGAAAACATCGTGAACTCATCGACCACGCAACTCGTCACGTCGCCTGAGCGGTTTATCTGGGATGTGACCTATGCCTGCCCACTTCGATGTATCCACTGCTATTCCGAATCTGGGCGCCGCCCGGCCCGAATGCTTGAGCGCAAGGACATGCTGCGGGTCGTAGAGGCAATCATCAGGGCCAAACCAAAGCGCATCTCGTTCGCCGGGGGCGAACCGCTGTTGGCGCCTTGGTGGGACGAGGCCGCGGCCCTCTTCAGCACGGCCGGGATTCCGGTGACGATGTTCCTCAGTGGCTGGGTGATGAATGACGACGTGGCGGCCAGACTGGCCACCACGGTGGCCGGGGTGACGGTCAGCGTCGATGGCCCGAACAGTCAAGTACACGATCGGATCCGTGGTCGGGCTGGTTCATTCGACCGCGCCATGGCTACCCTGGATCGGCTCAATCGACTCAAGCAGAAGCGGGCTTCTCAAGGCCAGAGCTGTTACCGTCTGGGTATCGAGTATACGGTCATGCGGAGTGGCAAAAGCAATCTTGGAACCTTTGTGGAGAAAGCCTCTGCTCGATTCTCAGCACTGGACGACATCCGCTTCGGTGCAGTAATTCCTGGGGGGCTGGCACAGGAAGTGGAGTTTGTGGAGAGCGAGCTTCTTGCTGACGATGAACTGGAGGCACTCGTTGAATCTGAAACCACGTTGATTGCGCATGCAAAGAATGGCGTGCAGGCATCGGTGACCGATGTTCGAAGCTTCCTACCGAGCTCGCCGCTCAGTGCGGAAGGTGCGACGATAGCGCAAGTTGAGCCAGATGGCTCACTGAGAGCGTTTCCCCTCTATGAAGCCAAAGTCGGCAATCTCCTGGAGGAGCCGATCGAGGTTTTGTGGAAACGAGCGTTAGCGTGGCGAAATGACCCGTTCGTGCTGGAGCAGCTGAGCTCTATCCAGACCCTTACTGATTGGGCACGCGTAACGCGCATACTTGATCGACGCTTCGGATCGGAGGCGGACAAAGCGCGGATCGCACGTCGAAGCACTGTAGGAACGGCGCGGCTCGGAGTGTAAGGGCCAGCAAGACCTGTCCAGGCACCTGCAACGGTATTCGGTGGTCAACCGCGCCACTAGCAGTCAAGGGCCTGGGCGGCACGCAGGCCGATGAGGTGGATGTCGCGCCAGTCCGACCAGTACGCGAGTGAGAACGGGTTCTGAGAGCCGAAGCGTTTCGCGTACTCGCGGCGAGCCTTGCGCCGTGCCCGGCCCGCTGCGATGACGTCCAGGAGTCGGTGATGAATCACAGGCACGGCGGTAGCGCTCAGGGTGCAGTCCTTGTCGCCCGTTCCGTCGTCGGGCCCTGCCGCAGTCCGGCGAGTAGGAGCGTGATCATGCGGCGGGTGTAGTCGATGTGGGACGGGCCGGGCGTGCACAGGTGTGCGACCGCGCGGAGGAGATCCATCGCGCTCGCCCCCTCCCCCGTCGCCCCGGCGACTCGGGCGGCCTGCACAAGCTCATCGAGTGCCGGCTCCAACCGTTCCAGCAGTTGCGCGCCAAGTCCGGCGAAGGTCGCTTCGCCGGAATGCAGCGCCGCTGCGAGACCCTGTTTGGTAAGGACGAACGCGCAGTAACGGTCAAGCCACAGGGTGAGGGCATCCATCGGCGTGTGCGCCGCGGCGAGCTCTCGAGCCGTTTCGACGCACTCGTCAACGTCGTGCCGCAGCACCGCGAGTACGAGATCGGCCCGCTTGGGGAAGTGGCGGTACAGGGTCGCGACACCGACTCCGGCCTGCAGGGCTACGTCCTTCACGTGCGCGTCGACGCCATCGCGTGCGAATACGGTGCGGGCACCCTCGATGAGCGCCTCGACGTTGCGGCGGGCGTCCGCACGGAGAGGTGTCCGCGGTTCGCTCTCCACGTCTGTCCTATTGGTCATAAGGCGCCTCTTTGCTATACGGAATCCAATTCCGTATAGTAGCGAAGAGTAAACGGAATCGGATTCCACTTAGGCGAGGGCGGAACCGTTGATGACTGACGACACCACCGCGCACGACGACCTCTGGGATGGCGCCGACGCGCTCCTCGGCCGGGCACGCACGATCCCCGTCGCCGACTCGACCCCCTTCCTGTCCGTGAGCCCGGTCGTGCTCCCGGCGCCCGGACGTCCCGCTCCACTGCAGGTCCGCGTCTCCGCACCCACCACGGGGGACCGATTGCCGATCGTGCTGCTCTCCCACGGCGGCGGGTTCACGAACTACCTCTCCTCCAACCGCGGGTTCGCACCGCTGTCGGACTTCTGGGCGGCGCACGGGTTCGTGGTTGTACAGCCCACCCACCTCAGCTCGAAGTCCCTGGGGCTGCCGCGGACCGCGCCCGATGCGCGCGCGTACTGGGAGTCGCGCGTGCAGGACCTCACCGCGATCCTGGACCACTTCGATCTCGTCGAGGCCGCCGTGCCGGGGCTTGCCGGCCGCACCGATGTAGGCCGAGTCGCCGTCGCCGGGCACTCGATGGGCGGCCATACCGCGAGCATGCTCCTCGGCGCTAGCGTGGAGGAGAACAAGAAGACCGTCCGCGCGTACGACGACCGGGTCAAGGCAGGCATCCTCCTCGCATCAACGGGCGCCGGTGACGATCTCCTCTCGGACATGGCGAAGCGGTTCACCGCTCTTCGTACCGCTCGGTTCGATGAGATGACGACACCCACGCTCGTCATCGTCGGCGACAAGGATGATTCGCCTGAGCTGACCTCGCGCGGACCGGCCTACCACGCCGACGGTTACCACCAAGCGCCCGGCCCGAAGTCGCTGCTCACCCTGCACGGGGCAGAGCACATGCTCGGCGGCGTCACCGGCTACGACACCGTTGAGACCACCGACGAGGACCCGGAGCGCGTGGCGGTGATCCAGCGGATGAGCTGGGCGTTCCTGCGCGACGCCCTCACGTCCGACACCTCGGCGTGGCCGGCGGCGATGTCCGCGTTCACGAACCTCGACGCAATCGGCCGGCTACAGAGCAAGTGATCACAACACCCGTTCCGGACTGTTTCCGAAAGCTCTGGACGCGCTGAGTCGCGGCAACACAGCCGCCTTCGTCTCGATAACCGTGATCGCGGGCATGACCTCGGCGTTTGTGTCACTGGGCCCGCGGCTTCACAATTGTCGCGTCAAACTGCGGAGGGGGCCGGATGGCGGGGAACGGATCGAATTGGCGGGCCATGCTGCTCGACTTCATCGAGCGGGCAGGTTGGTCCGCTGGTCAGGTGTTCTTCGCGACGCTGCTCGCCGGGGGCACCGCGGCCGGTGTCGGAAACCTTCCCTGGAAGTACTCCTCGGCTCTGGCGCTCGGTGCCGCCGTGTCGTCAATCGTGCTGACCGCGATCCAGTACCTGACCAGGATCACCAACGTGTCGTTCTGGCCGGACCTGCTCGTTCGGCTGGCCAAGACGTTCCTGTCGTCACTCGCCGCGTCGTTCGCCGCCGCCGACATCTTCAATGTGACGACGTTCCACTGGACCGCCACGCTGAACGTCGCGTTCCTGGCCACCCTGTCCGCTCTCGCCAAAGGCATCCTGGCCCGCACCACCCCGGCGCCGGCCAACGCGACGACGCAATCGCCGAACCCATCAACCCTACCGACCCAGACCTACAAGGACGCGGTCGGCGCGACCCCGAGCGCCTGAGCAATGTTCTGGCCTGCGCCGTCGCCAGCGAAGCGGACGGCTCACCTGGGTGCGAGGTCGCCGTCGAACGGCGGATCGGCCGCCGGCCGTCGCAGCCGCGAGTCGCCGTCGTGGCCGCCCGGCCCGCCGTCGACCGGTCTCACGGCCACCGGTTGACGTTGCCCCGCGACGGCCGGATGACGCTGCATCGGAACCTGCGGTAGACGCCGTTCCAGGATCGGGCGGCTGAGCGCCTTTCTCAACCATGGCGCGAACGGCCGCTCGACCAGCCGGTGTACCAGCCACGCTGTGGACACCAGGGCGGCGAGCACCAGGATGAGCAACAGCGCGGGCGGAAGCGACAGCTTCTCATTCAGGTAGTAGATGACCGAGAACCCGATGACGTAGTGCAGGAGATAGAGCGGATAGGTGGCCTGCCCGAGCGTGGTGAGACCGCGCCAGCGCAGCCAGTTCAACTCGCCAAGGGCGACCAGGATCATAACGATGAAGCACAGGGTGACCAGGATGCTCGCCGGGGCGTAGGACTGGCGGACAATCTGCTGCCAGGGATTGCCAGCGTAGAAGTGCATCGAGAGCACCCAGGACAGGCCGAGAATCAGCCACAGCACCAGGTTCCGGCCGTACCGGAACATCAGGAAGAGGGCGATCCCGGCGATGAAGTACTGCGAGTAGCCGGGCATCACAATCGCGTTTAGCCAGGGCTGGTTCAACTCCCCGACCCACATCGTCGCGACGCTCCAGATGAGGCAGAACGCGACCACCCGCCGATAGTTGAGTCCGAGCCAGATGACGACCATGAACAGCAGGTAGAACTTCATCTCCACCCACAGGGTCCAATAGGCGTCATCTACCCGGTGCACGCCGAGCGGGTCTTGGAACATGGTGAGATTCGTCAGAACCGCCCGCACCGGCAGCGGCTTGAATACCCACGGATAGAGCCGGACCACCGCGGTAGTGACGAGGACACAGACCCAGTAGGCCGGGAACAGTCGCACCACCCGGGACGTCGCGAACTGGGCCGGCGTGCGGCCCCAGCTGCTCATGGGAATCACGAAGCCGCTGATGATGAAGAACAGCGGGACGCCGACCCAGCCATACGAGGCGGCCACGAACACGTGGCCGAAGACCGCGCTGGACGGCCGGCCCCAGATGTTCACGCCCGTGCCCCAGCCCGCGACCGCCAGCAGGTGGAACACCGCGACCGACATCGCGGCGACGAACCGTAAGCCGTCGAGCGCCGGTATCCGTGCCACAACAGCCGTTGGGGAGCCCGAGGACTTCATCGACACGCGAGCTACCGTAGCCGCCGCGCGAGCCTACGAGTAGACGGGATGCGGGTCGAGTCTCGGCCTGGTGCCCAACAGCACCGCCCCGGTCGCGAAGTGCGCTCGAGCGGAGAGCGCCATCGCGTAAGGTGAGTGACTCGCCCGCCCCTTGTTCCATCGACGAGGTGACGCATGCCGGACCCCACGGTCGTACCGGTGCCCGACGTACTGCGCCGGCACGCCGGAACGATCGGCGACAGGGTCGCGTTCGCCGACGCCACGCGCGCAGTCACCTACCGCGAGCTGCACGAGCGCACCGGCCGACTCGCCGGGCACCTCGCCGGTCTGGGGCTGGCCCGTGGCGAGCACCTGGCGTTCCTGCTGGACAACTGCGTCGAGCTGGTCGAGATCTGGCTGGCCGGGGTGCGTGTCGCCGCTATCGGCATTCCGCTCAACCCCAAGGCCACCGACGCGGAACTGGCGGCGTTGCTCGACGACTGCGCGCCTCGGGTCCTGGTCACCGACCAGAGGCATCTCCCTCAGGTCGAACAGATCGCCGCGACGCGGGGGGATTTGATTCTGCTGGTCACCGGGGACCGTCCGGTACCCGCGCCCGCGCTGCCGTTCGAGCGTCTGGCCACTACCGAGCCGCCGACGCCGCCGCGCGATGACCTGGGGCTGGACGATGCGGCCTGGATCCTCTACACGTCGGGCACGAGCGGGCGACCCAAGGGCGTGGTGAGCACGCAGCGGGGCGCCCTGTGGTCGACGGTCGCCGGCTACCAACCGATCTTCGGGCTCTCCCCCGACGACCGGCTGCTCTGGCCGCTGCCCATGTTCCACGCGCTGGCCCACTCGCTGTGCGTGCTCGGCGTGACCGTCACCGGCGCCTTCGCGCGCATCCTCAGCGAACCGGCCACCCCGGCGACCCTGCTGCGTCTGCTGGACGAGTGCGACATCACCGTGCTGTCCGGCGTGCCGACCACCTACCATCAGCTGCTGCCGGCCCTGGCTAGCGCCGGGCCCGGCCGTACCCGGCTGCGGCTGTGCCTGTCCGGCGGCGCTCCGTGCCCAGCCGTGCTGCGCGCCGACGTGGAGCGGCTGCTGGGTGCCCCGCTGCTGGACGGATACGGCAGCACCGAGACCTCGGGCAAGATCGCGGTGGAGCGACCCGGCGGCCCACGGGTGCCGGGCGCCTGCGGTGCGGTGGTACCGGGCATGGAGGTACGGCTGGTCGACTCGGCCACCGGCGGGCCGGTGGGGGCCGGAGTCGACGGCGAGATCTGGGTCCGCGGCCCCGGGGTGATGCTGCGGTACCACGGCCAGCCCGAGGCGACCGCCCAGCGGCTGGTGGACGGCTGGTACCGCACCGGCGACCTGGGTCGGTTCGTCGAGCATGAGCAGCTGATGGTCACCGGGCGCACCAGTGACCTCATCATCTGCGGCGGGCAGAACCTTCATCCGCGCGAGGTCGAGGAGGTCCTGCTGGACTGCGCCGGGGTGCGCGAGGCCGTCGTGGTCGGCCGGCCGCACCCGGTGTTCGGCGAGGTGCCGGTGGCCTTCGTGGTGACGGACCCGGCCCCCGACGGGCCGGATGCTGACGGGACGGGCGTCAACGGGACGACCGGCACCGGTGAGCAGTTCGACCCGGTACGGCTGCGCCGGGCGTGCGCCCGGGTACTCACGCCCATGAAGATTCCCGTGGAGTTCCACCGGATCGACGCGATCCCCAGGACCGGCTCCGGCAAGGTGTTGCGCCGCCTGCTGATCGACCGCCTGGGACCGGTACCGGCGCCCGGGCCGGTGCATCAGCCGTCGCCGCTGGTGGCGCGGCTGGCCGGGATGACCCCGGCGCAGCGGCGTTCGGCCCTGCTGGAGTTGGTCCGCACGGAGACCGCCGCGGTGTCGGGCCTGCCCAACGGCGCGCCGGTGCCGCTGGACGGGGCGTTCGCCGACCTGGGCATCAGCTCGCTGGGCGCGTTCACGCTGTGGGCAAGGCTGGGCTCGGCGACCGGCCTGGGGCTGCCCGTCACGCTGACGTTCGACCGGCCCACCCCGGCCACAGTGGTCGACTACCTGGACCGTGAGCTGTTCGGCTCCCCGGTCGCCGCCACTGCTTCCTCCACTGTGGACCGTCGACCCGGCACAGGCGACCAGATCGCCATCGTGGCCATGGCCTGCCGGTACCCGGGCGGGGTGCGTACCCCCGAGCAGCTGTGGCGGCTGGTGGCCGACGGCGTCGACGCCACCACGGACTTCCCGACCGATCGCGGCTGGCCCCTGGGCGACCTGCACGATCCGGACCCCGACCGGATCGGCGCCACCTACACCACGCGCGGCGGCTTCCTCGACGGCGTCGCCAACTTCGATCCCGCGTTCTTCGGCATCTCGCCCCGCGAGGCGCTGGCCACCGACCCCCGGCAACGGCTGCTGCTGGAGGTCGCGTGGGAGGCGGTGGAGCGCGCAGGCATCGACCCGCTGTCCCTGCGCGGCGGCGACACCGGCGTGTTCGTCGGCGCGATGAACGGCGACTACGCCGACCGGCTGGACGGGCACGAACTGGAGCCGTACCTCATCACCTCCTCGGCGGGCAGCGTGGTGTCCGGGCGGCTCGCGTACGTCCTCGGTCTGCGCGGACCGGTGGTCACCATCGACACGGCGTGCTCGTCGTCGCTGGTCGCGATGCACTGGGCGGCGAAGGCGCTGCGCGACGGCGAGTGCTCGCTGGCGCTGGCCGGCGGCGTCACGGTGATGGCCACCCCGAAGCCGTTCATCGCGTTCAGCCGGCAGCGGGGCTGTCGCCCGACGGCCGGTGCCGGTCATACTCCGCCTCGGCCGACGGCACCGGTTGGGGCGAGGGGGTCGGGCTGATCCTGCTGGAGCGCCTGAACGACGCCCGGCGCAACGGTCATCCGGTACTCGCGACTCTGCGCGGCAGCGCGGTCAACGCCGACGGCGCGTCCAACGGGATGACCGCGCCCAACGGCGAGGCGCAGCGGGAGCTGATCCGGCTGGCGCTGCGCGACGCAGGGCTGTCCACCGCCGACGTGGACGCGATCGAGGGGCACGGCACGGCGACCCCGCTCGGCGACCCGATCGAGGCGCGGGCACTGCTTTCCACCTACGGGCAGGGCCGGCCGGCGGACGACCCGGTGTGGCTAGGGTCGATCAAATCCAACATCGGGCACACCCAGGCCGCCGCCGGGGTGGCCGGGGTCATCAAGATGGTGCAGGCGCTGCGGCACGGCGAGCTGCCCGGCTCGCGGTACGCCGACGATCCGACGCCGCACGTGGACTGGTCGACCGGCGCGGTGCGGCTGCTGGCGGCGGCACGGCCGTGGCCGTCGGGGCAGCGGCCCCGGCGGGCGGCGGTCTCCGCATTCGGCATTGGCGGAACCAACGCGCACGTCATCATCGAGGAGGCCGGCACACGGCCCGAGCGGTCCGCGCCGGCCGCCGGTTGGCCCACACCGCCCTGGCTGCTGTCCGCCGCCGACGAGCCGGCGCTGCGCGCCCAGGCCCGCCAGCTGGCCGGCCACCTGGCGGGTGGAGGGTCTTCCGCCGCGCTGGACGTCGGCCGGTCGCTCGCGACCGGGCGGGCGGGCCTGCGCCGACGCGCCGCGCTGCTGGCGGGCGACCCCGACGGCCTGGTACGGGCGCTGCACGCGCTGGGCCGGGGCGAGTACCCGGCGGACATCGTCCGGGATACCGCCGAGCCGGGCACCCGGCTGGCCATGCTGTTCACCGGGCAGGGCGCCCAGCGCGCCGGTATGGGCCGCGGGCTGGCCGAGACGTTCTCCGTCTTCCGGGACGCCTTCGCCGAGGTCTGCGGGCACCTCGACCCGCTGCTGCCCGTGCCGCTGGCCGACGCGGTCGCCGGTTCGGTGCCCGACGCCCCGTTGGAGCGCACCGACGTCGCTCAGGCCGCGCTGTTCTCCTACCAGGTCGCGCTGTTCCGGCTGCTGGAATCGTGCGGCCTGGCGCCCGAATATCTGGTCGGGCACTCCGTCGGCGAGATCGCCGCCGCGACCGTGGCCGGCGTGCTGTCGCTGCCTGACGCGGCCCGGCTCGTCGCCGCCCGGGGCCGGCTGATGGCGGCGCTGCCGCCGGATGGCGCGATGGTGTCGGTGCGGGCCGGCGTGGACGAGGTCGAGCCGCTGCTCGCCTCGATGGCCGGCCAGGTCGCCATCGCCGCCGTCAACGGCCCCGCCTCGGTGGTCGTCTCGGGCGCCGAGCCGACCGTCGCGGCCATCGCCGCCGAGCTGGCCGGCCGGGGCCGACGCACCACCCGGCTGCGCACCAGCCACGCCTTCCACTCGCCGCTGATGGACCCGATGCTGGAGCCCTTCCGCGAGGTGGTGGCCGGGCTGACCCTGCGGCCACCGACCATCGCCCTGCTCTCGACGCTGACCGGCGGCCCGGTCACGCAACAGCTGACGTCGCCGGAGTACTGGGTGCGGCACGCCCGCGAGACTGTACGGTTCGCCGACGCGATCCGCTTCCTCGCCGGTACCGGTGTCGCGACGGTGCTGGAGGTGGGCCCGGCGCCGGTGCTGACCCCGCTCGCGGAGGAGTGCTGGCCTCAGGCGGATACCGGCGCTGCGCTGTGCGCCGTCGCCAGTGCCGCCCCAGACTCTGACGCGTCCGGCTCTGACGCGTCCGAGGCTCGGGCGCTGCTCGACGCGCTCGCCCGGCTGCACGTGCACGGGGTACCGGTGGACTGGGCCGCCGCGTACCGGGGCAGTGGGGCCCGGCCCGTCGACCTGCCCACGTACGCGTTCCAGCGCCAGCGGTACTGGCTGAACTCCACGCCGAACTCGTCGGGCGAGCCGGCCGGGCATCCCATCCTCGGGCCAGCCCTGCCCGCGCCGGACACGGCGGAGATCCGGTACCCGGGGCGGTTGTCCGCCCGGAGGCAACCCTGGCTCGCCGACCACCGGGTCGACGGGGTGGTGCTGGTGCCGGCGACGGTCTTCGTCGAACTGGTGCTGCGGGCCGGCGCCGAGATCGAGCACACGCTCGACGAGCTGACCCTCCTGGTGCCGCTGTCGCTGTCCGGCGACGCGGCGGTGGATTGGCAACTGGTCGTTCGCGGGCCGGACGGCACCGGGCGACGCCCGTTCGACGGGTACGCCCGGCCGGACGGATCGGGCCCGCACGAGCCGTGGACGCGGCACGTCACCGGCCTGCTGCACCCCACCACAGCCACAGCCACAGCCACAGCCACCGTCGCGTCGGACGGGTCGACGCCGACGGGGTGGTTGCCGGACGGCGCGCGGCCGATCGACGTGGACGGCGGGTACCGGCGGCTCGCCGCGGCCGGGTTGGCGTACGGGTCGGCGTTCCGCGCGGTCACCACGGCGTGGCGGCACGGGCCGGACCTGTACGCGGAGGTGCGGCTCGACCCGACCTGGTCCGCCGAGGCGACCCGCTACGGCATCCACCCGGTGCTGCTGGACGCCGCGATGCACGCCAGCGCGCTGGCCGAGGAGCAGGACACCGGGGACGGCCCACGGGTACCGTTCGCGCTGGCCGGCGTCCGCCTGCACGCGTCGGGCGCCGTGGCGGCACGGGTGCGGGTACGCCCGGCCGGATCCGCGGTGAGCGTCGCCGTCACCGACCTCGCCGGGCGGCCCGTCGCCGAGATCTCGTCGCTGGTCACCAGGCCCCTGCCACGGGAGAGCCAGGCCGTCTCGATCGCCCGCCGGGCGCTCTATCGTCCCGAGTGGACCCCGGTGCCGCTGCCCGCGTCGACCGACCTCGACGACCCGGCGTACACCGTCCTCGAGGCGGTGCTGGACGATCCGGCGCACGACCGCGATCCGGCGCACGACGATGAGACGCCGACCCGAGTACGCGAGCTGACCACCACGATGCTGTCCGCTGTCCAGTCCTGGCTGGCCGACCCGAAGCCGGAGCGGACCCGGCTGGTCGTGGTCACCCGCGACGCCACCGCGGAGGACCCCGACCTCGCCGGTGCCGCCGTCTGGGGGCTGGTGCGCAGCGCCCAGGCCGAGAGCCCGGGCCGCATCACGCTGGTCGACCTGGATCGTGACGCGGCCTCCCCGGCCGCCCTGGCGGCGGCGGTCGCCACCGGCGCACCGCAGATCGCCATCCGGGGCGGGTCCGGGTACGTGCCGCGGCTGGTACCCGCGACTGGCGAGGGTTCCGGTACCCCGATCGACCCGGCCGGCACGGTTCTCGTCACCGGCGGTACCGGCGCCCTCGGCGGCCTACTCGCCCGGCACCTGGTCGCCGAGCACAAGGTACGGCACCTGGTGCTGGCCGGCCGGCGCGGCGAGGCGGCACCCGGAGCCAGGAAGCTACGCGCCGAACTGGCCGGGCTCGGCGCCACCGTCACGCTGGTCGCCTGCGACGTCGCCGACCCGGCAGCGGTACGGCGGCTCGTGGCGGACTGCCGGCCGCCGCTGACCGCGGTGGTGCACGCCGCCGGGGTACTCGACGACGGGGTGCTCGACGCGCTGACGCCGGACCGGTTGGCGCGCGTCCTAGCGCCGAAGGTGGCCGCCGCCTGGGCGCTGCACCGGGCGACCCGGGGACTGGACCTCTCCGCGTTCGTGCTCTACTCCTCCGCGTCCGGCCTGCTGGGCAGGGCGGGTCAGGCGAATTACGCGGCGGCCAACGCCTTCCTCGACGCCCTCGCCGCACACCGCGCCGCACAAGGGCTGCCGGCTGTGTCGCTCGCCTGGGGACCGTGGCTGCGTCGAGTACCCCGGATTCGGCGCCGACCCCGCCGTACCGGACGACCACCGGACGCTGGTGCGCATGCTGGCCGAGTCGGCCCGCCGTACCGCCGCCGGCCGGCCGCTGGTCCTGCTCGGGTTCTGCGTCGGCGGCGGCGTGGCACACGCGGTCGCCGGTCAGCTCACCGCCGACGGCGAGCCACCCGCTGGCGTGGTGCTCATCGAGACGCACGACCCACGGCACCCGCAGCGGGATGAGCGGCTGCTCGCGCTCATCCAGGGCGGCGCGGCCCGCCCGGCCGAGGAGTACCTGGCACTGGCCGATGACACCCGCGTCCTCGCGGGCGGGGCGTACCTCCGGCTGTTCGAGCACTGGCACCCAGAGCCGATGGAGGTACCTGCTCTGCTGGTACGCGCGACCCAGCCGACGGCCCAGCTGGCCGCGCTGCCGGCCGGCCTGGACTGGCGACCACACTGGCCGCTGCCCGCCGACACCGTGGACGTGCCCGGGGATCACTTCACGCTGTTGACCGAGCACGCGGACGCGGTGGCGGCGGCGATCCGGCACTGGCTGGGCGGGCGGAGCCACGGTTAGGGATCCGCTACGACAGTGGATCGGGGTATGCAGCACGCGATCCGAGCGGGGTGCGACGTTCGCGATGAC
This sequence comes from Rugosimonospora africana, assembly GCF_016862975.1. GTDB lineage: Bacteria > Actinomycetota > Actinomycetes > Mycobacteriales > Micromonosporaceae > Rugosimonospora > Rugosimonospora africana. The sequence continues at coordinate 63,146 of NZ_BONZ01000080.1, read as the reverse complement.
TGCATAACGGTAGGAAACGTGGACACTCCTTCCCAGTCATCGCGCCTCCGTCGAGCTACCAGCGCCGATGCCGCTGCGGGCATGTAAACGTCGACCTCTTCCGGGTCACCCAACGTGTAGTGGCAAACGACGTCCGCCGCTGTCGCTGACGCTGCGCGGCAGCGGTGCTGCCGTCCGCCGACCTGTGAGCGGTTCCAACACGCGTCCTTCCGCTCAATCAAGTGACGGTCGATCGATAACCTCGACGAACATGATCACGTCACTGACGACGTCAAGGACGAGCATGCCCGGACGCGACGGGTTGAGACCGACGTTTCGGTGGCCCTGGCCGTAGGCCCCGGCCGGCGGCGGCTGCGTGTAGAAGCTCTGGCAGAAATCGTCGCCGCAGCCGCACTCCCGATGCACTCGGAGGCCGTCGACCTGGTCCACCAGGTTGCTCTCACCGGCCTCACGGAGTGCGGCCGTGAGCTCGGCCGCAAGGCGCGGCCATCTGTCACTCACGAGCGGTGGTCCTTCGAGCGCCATCGTCGATGAAGGGTAGCGGCCGACCGCTCCTCCGTCGCCCTCATTTGCCGCGAGTCGCGTGGTCATGCCGATGAGCGGACGTTGCGGGGACCAGACGTCACTGTGCTGCGGCGTCACCGCACACCGTCGCCACCAACTACCATTCGGTGAGCATCACCCATCGGCTTAGCATCCTCAACTGTCGTGACGCGCGCGGCTTGGAGCACCCGGTGAAGGATGGGTCGCCCGGCGCGCGCTCGTGCCGAGATCAGCGGCGGCCGTACGTGACGTCGATAGACCCTTGCCCGGCCAAGCAGCGATGCGCACCGGTCGCGCAGTCGGTTTCAACGCCCCGTGTCGAGGCTAGGTAAGCGTGTTTATGGCGGCCTGGATCTTCAGCCAGGACGGGTCGCTCTCAGAGGCTTCGGTGATCGTTTCCAGATCGCCTGGCCGCCAGGTCCGGGTTCCGTCGGTGAGGTCGAGTTGGTCCATGTCGACGAGCGAAGCCTCAGAAGTGCCGGCGAGGAACTCGGTCACCGCGGTCTTCGACGACTCGGCTCGGTCGGTCCGTCCCACCGACAGGACCAGAAGCGTGCCATCCCGGCCGGCAACGATCAGATCACCAGCAGCGACTGCGGCCAGTGCGGTCACCGCCGACCCGGGCAGCACCTCATGTTCGGTTGCCTGTTTCCCATCGATGTCGAACTCGATGACGACGCCCTCCGGCGTCCCGATCCAGAGAACCCCCGGCAACGGCCCGAACGCCACGTTGTGGCGCGACCAGGCATGCATTCTGTCCAGCCACTCCTGCGGGTACGGGTACCCCGGACTCGGCTCCCCGAGTGTCAGACCGAGCACACGGCGCAGCGAGGGAAACTCGAACACCTCCAGCGAGTTGTCGTAGGCGTTGCCCCGCACCGCGAAGTGCCGCCCGTCCGGGCTGAAGATCGGAGTCTCGTAGCCATCGCAGTCGAGGACCAACACACGGCGCACTGGCCGCAGCACCGGCCCGGTGTCTCGAGAGAAGAGCACCAGCGTGGCACCCTGATCGCTCTGAAGTGTGGCCAAGAGGCCGCCCCCCGGATACGCCTCGACTCCGGTGTCCCAGCGCGGACCAGTGGCGGTTGCGCCGGAGGCGAGGTCGAGGGTGATGGAGGACTCCCAACCTTCCTCTCCGCCGGCGGGCGACAACCAGAGTGTCCGGCCATCTGGGCTGAACGCCACGTCCCGGTGGTACTCGCTCGGTGGAACGCCGTCGAGCCTAGAGGTGCCGGTCGCGGTCCAGCAGGCCGTGCTGCCGCGGTCCGCTACCACGAGCTGTGGCCTATCCGGATGCCAGGCGGCGGAGGGCGTCCGCGCGAACCGGTCATAGCCGATGGTGTCATAGACAGCCGAATCCGCACCGACAGTGCCGACCTCGCGCAGCTGCCCGATCGTGTACTCCCAGATCCGAATCGCTGGGCGTTCGGTGTCCCAACCGGCTATCAACGGCAGCTTGGGGTGGCAGAGCAGCCGCTCGAGCGTGGCCGGGGAGCGGACCTGTGCCAGGGTTTCCATCGGCACACCGTACCGGCACCCTGGACGTACCAACGCGTGCCGGACCAAGCACCGCACTCGACGGGACGCGGAACAACCCGTCCCCTTCCCGGATCGGGAAACGTCCCGATCCGACACCCGATGGTCGGGACATGTTCCGGCCAGGTCGCGGGCTTCGTCCTGCGCACGGTCGTATGGCTGGCCGGTTCTCCGAGGGGCGTATTTCGGCGCGGCCTCCGTCTGGACAGAACATTGCACATCAGCTCACAGCAGGCGCACCGCGCGTTCGTGCAGAGCGGCGCCTACGGCGTCTCCCAGGGCGCACTGGAATCGCTGGCCCGTTCACAGGCCGAAGAGTGGTCTCGATACCGAGTCATCCGGCAACACGCTCGTGCCCGGCTTCGTGATGACGCCGTTGAACTCCCGGCTCTCCTCCGACCCGCTGCGCGTGGCCGACCTGGCGGCACGCACGATGGTTGGACGCAACGGGCTGGCCGACGACCTCGCTGGCGTCGCGATCCTACTGGCAGGCCCCGCGTCCGGATACATCCTATACATCACTGGACAGATGTTGTTCGTCGACGGCGGTCTTTCCGCGCATTGACGGAAGTGCCGATCTTGTGGAGGCCAGCCGCAGGACGATAACGTGCTGGTGCTCCGTACTCTGCCGGCCTACCCGGGGGCGACGATGAGAAGGCAGCTAGGCATCCTGTCCATCGCGGTATTGGCGGTCGCGGGTTTCGCGTCCGCCGGGCATGCCGCAGGGCGAGCAACCACCCTCAGGGTCTGTTCGAACGGACCGTTCCGCACCATCCAGTCCGCGGTAGACGCGGCTCACCCCGGCGACACGGTGCAGATCTGCGCCGGCACCTACGTCGAGGGCAACGGCGCGCGGGGAAGCAACGCCCTGACGATCAGAAAGAACCTGACCATCTCCGGAGCCGGCGCCGACCAGGTGCACATCGAGGCGCGGAAGGGCGCCCAGCTCGCCGAGAGCAGCCCGGACATCCGTAGCGGCAAGGGTGTTGTCGTTGCCGTGGTCGGCGCGAACGTCGCCATCATCGGCGTCACCGTCGACGCCAACGGAGCCAACGCGACAGCCGGCGTCGCCTACGTGAACGCGCAGGGCTCGATAACCCGTTCGCGCGTCACGGGCGTCGACGTCGACGAGAGCGCGACCGGATACACCGTGCCGGGTGGGTTCCGCAGCAACAAGTTCGGATTCGGCATCGCCCACGTCGGTGGATCACATGCGCTGACGATCGACCACACCCGTGTCGACCACTACAACGCGGCCGGCGTCGTGATCGACGGCTCTGGGAATACAGCCGTGCTGACGAACGACCAGATCGCCGGGCGCAACCTGTGCCAGAACTACAACGACCCGACGGCGGGCGGCCCGATCGTCATCGACGGCGACTGCCAGGCGTCGGGCGGCAGCGCTCCGATCCCGCCACCGCTGCCGCTCGCTACCGGCCCCTTGTTCGGGCAGGACGGCGTGCGGGTGAGCGGCGGCGCGGCCGTGCAGATGGTCAGCGACACCGTGTCGTCCAACCTCGTCAACGGTGAAGGGGCACCGATCCAGAGCGTCTACGCGCCGACGCCCGACAAGGACCCGTACCCGCTCGGCGACCACTCCGAGAACAACCAGAATCTGCGCCTTGCCGCGGGTGTGCGCCTCGTCGGTGCTGCCGCGTCGAGCATCACCCGCAGCAACATCACCGACAACGCGTTCGGCGTGCTGAACACCACCGCCGACGGCACCACTGCCAACTCCGCGACCCCCGTGCGCGCCCAGGACAACTGGTGGGGACTGCGCACCGGCACGGTGAGCCTGCCGACGCCGGGACCGGCCGTGTGGCCGGACATCGTCACGCCGAGCACGATCAACCCGCCGGTACCGGAGAATCCCGTCAACGGCAACCGGGTCGCGAGCAGCGCCTGCCCGGCCGGAGTGTCGGACTCCGACGCGGTGACATTCTGCCCTTACCGCGCAAGCGACCAGTCCGACTCGGCCGGCGGCGAGTACCCCATCGCGAACGCCCCGGGAAAGCCGAGCGCCGCCGGATCGTGCAGCAGCACCGTGCAGCTCGACCCGACCATTCCCAGCTACGACGAGTTCTTCGGCACGACGCTGGGCAGCGGCGTCACGGGTGGCGGCGGCTCCGGCACGAACCCCTCGGCGAAGAAGACCGCACAGCTCACCGCGTACATGCGCGCCGTCGTCGACGCCGTCAACAAGCACGGTAGCCGCCGGGTTGCGGCCAAGATGGTCCAGGAAGGCACGAGCGTGCTCGGCGTGCCCTTCTACTACGTCGTGATCGGTACGCCGAACAACATCGCCAACCTTGACGCCGGGCGCAACGACCAGGCGTTCTGGCGCGGCGTCATCGACGGCACCACGTCGCCGAAGCAGGCGCTGGCACAGGTTGCCCAGCGGCCGGCGTTCGCGTGGATCACCGGCACCCCGCACGGCAGCGAGGTGGCCGGCGGCGAGGCGTCCGTCAAGGAACTGTACGAACTGGCCGCCCGCACCGACTGCGACAACACCTCGCGCCTGGCCAGCCTGGACACGTTCATCCAGCCGGTCACCGCACCCGACGACCGCGACCACAACAACCGCACCACCGCGTGGTCGTTCGACCCGAACCGCGACCGTGGCACGTTCCACCAGCCGGAGAACGCGGGCCTGATCAGCGCGATCACCAAGTACCCCGGGCTGTTCTTCATCGACGCGCACCAGCAGTCGTCCGGCTACTTCTTCCCGCCCGACCAGGACGCGGCGCACCACGAGATCGCACATTCGGCGCTCGACGCGATCCAGAACGTGATCGGCCCGGCGATCCAGAACGCGTTCAACGACCAGACCGGTCAGTACCGCAACTACAACAGGTACGACATGTTCGTGCCCGAGTACGGCGACACCGTGCCCTCGCTGCTGCAGGGCGGCGCCGGCATGACCTACGAAAAAGGCAACGACGAGAGCTACGGCAAGCAGGTCTACGACCACTACCTCGCGATAGACACGACGGTAAATGTCACCGCCGACAACAAGGACGCGCTGCAGACCGCTTGGATCAAACAGTGGCCAGAGGCCGTCGACCAGGGCGAGAACTGCACCGTGCAGCAGAACACCCAGGTCAGCCCGCCGGTCGTCGACCAGTACGAGATCGGGCAGAGCGCCATCAGCCAGGAACCGAACACCAACGTGTGCGGCTACTACTACCTGCCCGGCAAGCACACCGGTGACGTCGCCGAAACGATCGGCGAGTTGCAGGCCGTCGGAGTACACGTGTACCAGCTCGGCCACGACGTAACCGTGTCGAGTGCGCACCGGTTCGGCGACTTCGCCGTCGACACGCCGTCCGGACAGTCGCCGGTGCGTACGAGCACGGTGACGCTACCGAAAGGCACGCTGTACATCCCGCTCGATCAGGGCACCAAGCACTGGATCCAGGCTGTGCTCGGCGAGAACCCGTACCTCCCGTTCAACTACAACTACGACGTCGTGACGTGGTCGTATTCACTGCTGCGCGGCTTCGCCGGCGACGGCTTCCTCACCCAGCCGCTGCCGAACAACGCCAAGCTGCAACCGATCGACGACGTGAAGCTCGGCACGACACCGTCGAGGAAGCAGTCGGTGTACGCGTTCAACACCGACTCGGCCGCGGCCCTGGCGATGGTGAACCAACTGCTCGGGCAGGGCGCTTCGGTGTCGCGGGCGACCACGGCGTTCGACGCGAACGGCATGCACTTCGACACCGGCGCGGCGCTCGTGTCGGGAGTGCCGCTGGCCGTGCTCGCCGACGACGCGGCTCACTGGCAGACGCCGGTGTCGGGCCTTTCCGGCTACCCGGTCGCGCACCGCGCCGTCACGCTGCCGAAGATCGCGATCTACACCGGCGGCACGACGGTCCCCACCAACCCGGCGTTCCCCGGCACCGACGACGGATACTGCCGGTCCACCAACTATTGCGAGGCGATGTTCGACCTCACCCAGCGCGAGGGCATCCCGACATCGCAGATCGGCCAGCTGACCTCGACCGACCTCGCCAACGGCGTACTGCAAAGCGGCGGCTACACGGTGCTCGTCGATCCGAACTCGGCGATCTCGGCAACCACGCCGGTCGGGACAGCGGGAACGCCGGCGCAGGCTCTGCAGGCGTTCGTCAATGCGGGTGGAACGTTCGTGGGCACCAGCACGGGCGGCGTGACGAGCGCACGCAACGCCGGCCTGACCACGGTGAACACGAACACGATCAGCGGTATCACTACGCCGGGCTCGACGTTCGACGCGACCTGGAACACGGCTGACCCGGCCGGTTGGGGTATGGACGCCGGCGGCTGGATCTTCCGCTCGTCCAACGGCGACCCGAACTTCGATCCCACGACGCTCGGTGGAGACGGTGGCGGCATCCCGCAGGCGACGGCAGTAGCCACGTTCGGCCCCGCTGGCGACTGCGGCGGCCCGGCCGGGTTCGGCAACTGCTACGGCTACGAGGTCAACGCCAACGCCAACCTGCCGGGACGTCCGGCCGTCATCGACCAGCCCTTCGGCGCCGGGCACGCGATCATGCTGGGCTTCGACCCGTGGTACCGGTCCTGGACGGTGCAGGGCGAGCGGCTGGTGCTGAACGCGCTGCTCTACCCGAGCGACACCGCCGCGCCGGTCAGCGCCGCAGCGTTGCCGCAGGTCGCCAACCGTCCGGTGCACCCAAGCGGCGGCCGTCCCGACCTGCCCACCGACCGTGATCGGCCGCAACAATGAGCGCTCGCGCGAAGAACCCGCCGGGATACAGGAGGACGTCATGATTCGTCGACTCGCCGCCGCGTCGGCATTACTCGTCGCGGCCGTCGCGGCCCCCGCCGGCGCCGCGGCGGCCGCGCCGCCCGGCGCCCCGGGGCACTGCGGCTCCGGCCTGCGTACGCTTTCGCACTACGGCGACCACGTTTATCCCGAAACCGGCAACGGCGGCTACACGAGCCTGCACACCGACGTGCACATGATCTACGACGCCCCGTCGAACCAGTTCCTGCCTGGCAACCACGTCGTGCTCACCGACCGGGCCACGCAGTGCCTGACCGACTTCAGCCTCGACTTCGAGCGCCACGGCGTGGACGCCAACGGTGGCCCGGACATGACGATCCAGGCGATCACCGTCAACGGGAAACCGGCCTCGTTCCGGTTTGTGCAGCCCACCTACCCGGGCGACCCGAACGGCCAGAACGATCCGAACCCACTCGCCCACCAGGCATCACAGGTGAACCCCGTCGGCGGGCCGGACAACAACCCGCTGCCGCCGGCGTGTGCTCCACAGGTCACCGGCGACGACGTCAACGCCCAGAACGGCGAGCCGTGCCCGGCGAACAAGCTGGTGATCACGCCCGCCCACTACATCCATCCCAGCGAGACGTTTCAGGTCACCGTGTATTACACGGGACGACCCGGCGTGCACACCGACGGCGACGGCACCACCGACGGCTGGTTCCGCTCCGACAACCCGCCCGGTGACGGCAGTTTCGTGACCACCGAGCCGCTCGGCACCGAGGACTGGATGCCGCTGAACAACCACCCGAGCGCAAAGCCCACGTACGACTTCTACGACACGGTCAATGCCGGCAAGACGGCAATCGCCAACGGAGTGCTGCTCTCGACCGTCGGCAACGCGCCGGACAAGAACTTCCCGGGCGGCTCGACCACGTTCCATTGGCACTCGGCCGCGACGATCGCGTGCTACCTGGTCGAGAATAGCGTCGGCGACTACGACCTGACCTCGCGCAGGGGCGACGACGGGATCCTCTACTACGAGGCCCAGGGCAGCTCGATTCCCGCCGCGCAGAAGCAGACCAACCTTGCGATCATGGACCAGCAGCAGGACATCACCGATTTCCAGGCACAGTTCAACGGGCCGTTCCCGTTCACCTCCGACGGCGTCCTGGTCGGCATCCCCTCCGCGAGCTTCGAGGAGGAGATGCAGACGATGATCACCTTCCAGGGCGGCCGGATCGGACTGGGCACGTTCTACCACGAGAACATGCACCAGTGGTGGGGTGACAACGTCTCCGAAGGCAACTGGAACCTGACGTTCTTCAAGGAAGGCATGGCCACCCTGGGCCAGTACCTGCTCAACGCGCGCACCGCGCAGACCGCTGCCGGCGGGCCCGGCACGCCGGCAGGCGACGCCGCGTTCGATCAGAGCCTGGTCAACCAGTTCAACGCGAACTACACAACTACCCGGGCGCTCTGGGTGGGCGCACCGTCAGATCCGACGCCTGCTTCGTTGTTCTCGAACAGCCCTACCTACACCCGGCCCGGCACCGCCTACCTCGCGCTACGCGAAATCCTCGGCCACGACAACTTCGCCAAGGCGCTGCAACGCATCCAGCGCGACTACGGCGGCGGCAGCATCACTGAGCGGCAACTCGAGAACGGCTTCGCCCACTTCCTGCCCAACCGCAGCAAGCCGTGCCAGGCGCGCCTGTCCGAGTTCTTCACCCAGTGGTTCGACACCTCGTACCCGCCCGGTGGCGGCGCCAACCGGCCGCAGCTCACCGGCCCCGGACTCGCCGGTCCCGGTTTCTACAACGCGGACGGCAGCTGCAGCTAGTTCTACGCATCGGCCCTTGACCATCTCTGCTAGATCCGCGAAGTTTCGCGGCTACGCCAGAGATGATCAAGGGCCGGCGGCTGCGGTGGAGCGCTCGTTTCAGCGCTCGTAGGCCGGGGGCGGGGCAGCGCGACCGGGTCCGAAAGCCCCATGAAACTCAGAGCGGGCAACCTTCCGGCTGCGGCGTGACCACATGTGGCAACCAGCCGGTCTTGCAGACGATGCTCACGACCTTGGGCAGGTTCTGATCGGCCACGAGTCGGGAGTTGAAGCCGAAGAAGAGGCCGATGTTACCGCTGGCGTCGGTATGGGTCGCGATCCCCTCCGGCTCACCGCTCAGTCCCTCGAGAGACGTGGTGAGCGCCGCTGTATGAGCACTCTGACTCACCGTCGCTTGTCCGGATGACCCGACGCTGTTGAGATTCATCTCGATCAGCTGCGTTGAATCCGTGCAGCCATCATCACTCGGCAGGCATTTGCCGTTTAGCACGTAGTAGTACTGGCCATACAGCACGAAGCCCTGAGCGAAGCTGGTCTGCGGGATGGACACCCGCAGCAGCGCCGGATCACGGACATCGTTCCAGTTGTAGACCGCGACTCGGAACGAATTCAGCGACGCGTTCCAATAACGAATGGCCAGTCGTTGGTGCACCGGATCTGACGAAACGGAGATGTGATAGCTGCCGGCGAAATGCGCGACGAGGCCGGCCGGCCGAGTCGTCGTGGTGATCGCGTTCGGCTGGTACATGAAGCTGTCGATCTCGGTTCCGAAGATCTCCGTGTTGTTGGACGCATCGCAGACATGCTGACCTGCACACGGACCGTCAGCGGGCCCGTTCGGGTCACCCTCCAACCAGATCTGCGACCCCGACCCGACGGGCACCACGCCGATCGAGCCGTGTCCCGCGTCCGGCACGGTCATGCCGTCGATCACCTGTCCTGCGTTGGCACCGGTCGTCGGGATGCGGTTGATCACCAGCGTGTCGGTGTATGCCTGGAAGACCCCGTCAGCGGTGTAGGTGTCGTAGACGTTGTGGTTTTGCACGACGAACAGATAGTGATGCACGTCGTCGAACGCGAATGCCTGGACCGGCCCGCCCCAATAGGGGTGCTGCATCTCCTTCTCGAGCAGCACCGGTTGCTTGGCGACCTGGGCACTCAGGTCGAAGCTGTGTGAGGCCGGCAGGGTGTCGGCTGCCGCCGACCTCGCCGTGCAGACCACAGCGAGCACAGCCGTGCTCAGCACTGCGATCATCTTGACCGCACGTCGTGGAAGACTCCGTGCACTGCGCGCGGTTGCTGCCGTCATCGCTTGACCTTCCCATCTGTTGGTGTCTACGGAATTCGGTCAAACTGCGTTTGTTGCTCACCGATGTGATCCATGCGGTTCAGGGCGACGAGGCGGTGGTGCCGCATCCTGGCGTCCAGCCAATCGACCGTGATCTCGGGCAGTGCCCGCACGAGGACGCCATGATCATCGGCCCGCTGCTGCGGCTCCTCGGGAACCGCGATCACCAAGCAGCCGGCATCGACAGCCGACCTGATCCCGTTACGACTATCTTCGATCGCGACGCAATTCGCGGGGCTCACGCCGAGGAGTCCGGCCGCGGTCACATACGGCTCGGGGTCGGGCTTCGGATGATCGACCTCGTCACCACAGATCACCAGACCGAATGTGTCGGCCGGGATCTGATCGAGAACCACGTCGACGAGAACGCGAAAGCTCCCCGTCACCAGGGCTGCCGGGATCCGCCGCGATCGCACGGCAGCGACCAGTTCCTGCGCGCCAGGTCGCCACGGAACACCAGCTGCGAACAGCCGACAGGTTCGGTCCAGTAACCATGCCGCCAGATCCTGATCATCGCCACTGACCCCGAGATCGGACTGCACGATGCGTACGGTGGTCAGCAAGTTGCTCCCGACAATCCGCTCCCGCGCTCGGGCGGACAGCCTCCCACCCAGTTTGTGCGCCAGGTCGGCCAGGCTGACATCCCAGATCCGTTCGCTGTCGAACAAGGTGCCGTCCATGTCGAACAACACTGCCGCGATGCTCGTGTCATTCGCTCCGCCGCTCTCGGCATTCATACGGGCGCCTCGATCACATCGGCCGGGTAATCCGTTGTGACTCCGTCGGCTCCCCAATCGCGAGCACGCTCCACCTCGACCCGAGTCGGTGCTGGCCACAGACAATATTCCAGCCCCCTCTCGTGCGCGGCTCGGATCAGCTCCGGACTGCTCCCCGGCCAGCCGACACCGACCCATGCAACTCCGAGACCGACGGCACGGTCGAGGAGATCTTCCGACCCCTCGTCGGCCAGCAAGGCACATCGGACGTCGTCGAACGAACGGACTAGCGGTTCGAGATTTCGCGCACGGAAGCACATCGGCTGAATCCGGTGCCGAAGCTCCGGGCGCGCCGCCAACAGGCGGCGCAGCGGCTCAACCACGGCATCGGCCTTGATCTCGGCCAGGATGGTGATATCGATGGCGGCAAGCGCCTCATCGAAGGTCGGGATCCGTTCACCGGCGCCGGCATCGAGTGACTGCAACTCCGCAAGTGTCAGATCTTCCACAGCACCGTGCCCGTCCGTGGTGCGGTCGACGGTCGAGTCATGCAGCAGGACGATATGGCCGTCCTTGCTCAGTCGAAGATCGAGTTCGATCTCGTCGACCCCGTCTTGGACCGCCTGGCGATAGGAGGCCAAGGTGTTTTCGGGCATGTAGCCCATAGCCCCTCGATGCCCGGTGATGCGGAACGGTCGCGCCATGATCATTCCTCGCCGCCGACGAGTTTGTCGTACTGCGCTTTGATCTTCTTCTCACCTGCTTTGAGCTGGTCGGCGACATCGTCCAGAACGCCTTGCGCAGGCCGGTTGTCGCCGTAGATCTTCTGAAGCCCGCCGAAGATGATCGGCGATGCGTTCTGCACATAGGCATCGACCTCGTCGAGATTGCCGGTGTGCGCCAACTGGGCGATCGCGACGCCGCGATTCGGATCCTTCCTCAGCGCTGCCTTGTAAGACGGTTGCTCGACCGCTGCCTTCACCACGGGCAGGTATCCGGTCCCCAGCGACCAAGTCGCAGCCGATTCTGGAGAGGAGAGGAACTTGATCACTTCCCAGGCGGCCTCCTTACGCTCTTTGGGCACACCCTTGAAGATCGAGAAGCCGCCACCACCCGTCGGTACGCCACGGGTGACCTGCGTCGGCAGCTCACTGACGCCGACATGGAACTTGGCCGCCTCGTAGGTTCCGGCGAGCGCACCGGTGGAGTTCATGTAGGCCCCGACCAGACCGTTGTTGAAGTTGGTGCCGTATTCGCTGGCGAGCATCGCCATCTTGTCGTCATAGATCAATTTCCGCATCCAGTCCGCGCATTCGACGGCGCCACCCTGATTGATCGTGACGTCGAGGCCCTTCGAGATCCGGCCGCCGAACTGCCAGACGCTCGCTTCGAATTCCCAGCTGTCACCGCCGGAGAGCTCGGTCACCTTCACCGGCTTTCCAGCCGCCTTCTGCTTCAGCAGCGCCGGTCCCCATTCCCGCAGCTCCGTCCAGGACTTCGGACCGCGGTCGGGGAGGCCCGCCTGCGCGAACAGGTCCTTGTTGTAATACATGATCGGCGTGCTCCGCGCGAACGAGATCCAGTAGAGCTTGTCCTTGATCAGACCAGCGCCGAACAGATTGTCGTAGAACGACGACCTGAACGCGTTGTCCGCGTAACTCGTGAGGTCCTCCAGCGTTTCGTTCAGGAAGAAGATCTGCCACGCTGTCTGCCCGAACGCCATGATGTCGGGGACCGATTTTGCCCGCAGTGCAGCGGTGACCTTCGATGTCGCGGAAAAGTAGTCACCTTGGAACTGCGCCTGAGCGTAGATGTCGTTCTGCGACTGATTGAACTTGTCCACCAACCCGCTGAGTACCTTTCCCGCCGACCCGTTCCAGGAAGTCCAGAGGACCACCTTCTGATCGCGCTTGCGGTAAGCATCCGGCACCTTGACGTCGACTTGGGCAAACCCGCCACCGCCCGCCCCCCCACGAGAGCAGGCGGCAAGAACGGGACTCGCGAGCGCACCGGCGGCGGCGAGGCCGAGGAGAGAGCGACGGCTCAGAGCCGTCCCGGAAATGGTCGGAACCACATGTCCTGACATCAGCAGAAGTCCTTATCTGTCGGGCATCTGACGAGATAAATTCGGGTCGTGCACACGGCACGAGGTGACACGTCAGCCTTTGACCGCCCCACCGGAGAAGCCTGCGACGATGTACCTCTGAGCGAGCAGGAAGACGATGATCATCGGCGCGGCGACCATCACGGTCCCGGCCATGATTGCGCCCCAGTCGTTGTAGCCCTCCTGTGACTTGAGGTAGAGCAGACCGACCGGCAGCGTGCGCATCTGGGTGGTGGTCGTAATGATGAGAGGCCAGATGAAGTCGTTCCAGACTTCGATGACCGAGATCAGCGTGACGGTGATCATCATCGGACGCGACATCGGCACAGCGAGTCGCAGCAGGATTCGCAGATGACCGGCACCGTCCACTCTGGCCGCCTCGAAGACCTCGCGCGGGAGCGTCATCATCTGCTGCCGGAGAAGGAACATGCCGAACGCCGAGCCCGCACCAGGGACGATCAGGCCGGCGTAGGTGTCGACCCATCCAAGGTCGGACGCCGTCAGATAGTTGGTCAGCAGGGTAATCGTGCCCGGCGTCATCAGCGCGCCGAGCAACAGTAGGAAGATCACGCGCTTGAAGGGAAAGGGCAGGAAGGTGAAGGCATAGGCCGAGCCGGTGGCGAGCACCATCTTGATCGCAGTCCCGATCACGGTGACGATGATCGAGTTGACGAAGAACGAGCCGAACGGTGCATCGTGCCAGGCGTTGATGAAGTTGGACCAATGCAGGTGATGCGGGATCCACTCCAGGGGAAAGCGGTAGATCTCCCCACTCGGCTTGACTGCTGAGCTGAACAACCAGTAGAGCGGCATGATGAACACGGCGGCGATCACCACCAGCAGGGCGTACATGATGATCTTGCTCGAACCGCGCCGACGGGAAGTGGTAGAACGGGACTCGATGTCGACCTTCACTGATACGTCACTTTCCGCTCCGCATACTTGGTCATGAGAATGGTGATCGCGAGGATCATGATCAACATCACCATCGCCGCCGCGGCCGCAAGACCAGCGTCGGAGGCCTGGAACGCCTTCTGGTAGATGAACCAACTCAGGGTGGTCGACGACAGCCCCGGACCACCGCCGGTCATAATCGCCGTCACGTCATATGCCTGGAACGCGCCGATGATCGACGTCACGACGAGGAAGTAGGTGACCGGCGACAGCAGCGGAAAGGTCACATACCGGAAGCGCTGCCACCCACCCGCTCCGTCGAGCCGTGCAGCCTCGAACAGGTCGGCGGGCAGATTCTGCATTCCAGCGACATAGATGATCGCACAGAAGCCGATGCCCTTCCAGACATAGACCATGACCAACGCATACAGTGACAACTGCGAGTTGGTCGTCCATTGCGGCGAGGAGATGCCGAGTGGGTCAAGCACGGCCCGCAGCAGTCCGAAGCTCGGATCGAGGATGAACAACCACAACGTGGCGATCGCGGCTCCGGACACGATGTGCGGGGCGAAGCTGACCGTGCGTACGATGCCGCGACCGACGAGCCGTTGATTGAGGATGAGCGCAGTTGCCAGTCCCCCGACGATCGAACCGACCACGATCAGCACAACAAACTTGCCCGTGTTGGCCAGCACGTGTCCGAAGTCAGCGCTCGTGAACAACTCGCGATACTCGGCCAATCCAACCCAGGTCGGGTTGGGGCTGATCATGTCCCAGGACGTGAAGCTGAGATAGAGGTTGTAGATCACCGGCCAGTACGAGAAGACGAGGATCAGCGCGAGGTTGGGACCTACCAGGGCGACGAAGAGAAGATATTCCTTTCCATGCCTCCGCACGGCGCGACGTACCCGGCGGCCTGTGGATGACCTGACCGTGGATCCGCTCGGCGGCGCCGTCGCCTCGAATGTCCGCTCAGTCGCGATGCCGGCCACTACGCGACCACCGATTGTGGCCGCCTGGATTGTGGCCGCCCGGCGGCGCCCGCCTCGCCGCAGGGTGGTTGTCTCATGAGGCACCTTCCAGTATCGCTCATCTGATTGTTTCTGCCGCCGTCGGACGGACTGATTAACACACAGACCAGCGATTGAGCGCAATGGCGCTGTCGCGGATGCCGGCAACAGTGCATTAGAGTGCTCAGATGAGCGAATCCAATGTGGGGCGGAGCCAGCCCAGGATGGACGGTCGCCGGCTTCGCGGGAAGCAGAGCCAGGTCATGCTGATGGCTCGCGTCGCGCGCCGGTACTACCTCGAGCGGCAGTCGCGGGTGCAGATCGCCGAGGAGTTCGGGCTGTCCCGCTTCCAGGTTGGCCGCTTGCTCGAACGGGCAGTCGCCACTGGGTTGGTGCGGATCGAGATCGGGTTGCCCGATGACGTCGAATTCGATCTGTCCGGTCGACTGCAGGACCGCTTCGGGCTGCGCTACTGCGCCGTCACCGAGGCACCGGACGAAGCACTGCAGTCCTTACGCAGCAGCGTCGGCCAAGCCGCGACAGCACTGTTGCAGGAGATCGTCACCGCCCGCGACGTGCTGGGTATCTCGTCGACCCGTACGCTGATGGGCCTGCCTGAGCCGCCCGACCACTTCAGCCGGTGTACCGTCGTGCAGATCACAGGCGCGGTATCGCGGATCGACGCCTGGGATGTGATGGAGGCGGTCCGCCGCTTCACCCGGGTCGGCGGCGGTCCCGCCTATCTGTACTACGCACCGATGGTCTGTCCCGACGATGCGGGCTCACGGATCTACCGCCAGCAACCCGACTTCGTCCGATGCGCATCTCACTTCGACAAGCTCACCGTCTGCGTCATCGGTATCGGCGCGTGGGGCGATGGTCTCTCCACTGTGTACGAGGCCGCCTCCGAACAGGACCGGAACACTGCGCAGGATCTCGGCGTCTGCGCCGAAGTCGTCGGACTGTTGCTCGACGCCGAGGGACGACGCCTCGACACTCCCCTCGACGGACGCATGATCGGCATCTCGGAGCAGGAGCTCCGCGCCGTGCCGACCCGAATCGGCATCGCCTTCGATGCCCGCAAGAGCGACGCTGTCCGCGCGACCCTCAAGTCGGGACTGATCAACGGCATCGTCATCGACCGCGGGCTGGCCGAAGCCGTACTCGTCGAGAGTTGACGACCAGCCAGCCTTCTTCAGCTGGGCTCAGCGGCTGGACAACCGGGGCGCCGAGGCCGTCGCGTTGGTGGCGTCTCAGGAGAGCGATGATCGCAATCACGTACTCCTCGCCGCGTTGACACGCCGACTCCACCGACGCCCGGGCGGCGTGATACGACACGACCACTGGAATCTTCACCGCCACCCTCCGATCTCGCCGGTGCCGCCCTCAGCCCGGCAGCCGACGTCCCTGCCCCGCCCGTCAGGGCAAAGGTTGCCGCTCGGTGGCCTGCCAAGGCTCAGTGTGCGGCCCGCCGTGTCCGCCCGGCCAATCTGTCATCTGCCGCGGACACCCCTGCCGCCGGTTCGCTGCCGGCGGGCGTGCCCTTGCTGACGGATCCAAGTCGTCCGAGGATGAGGCCGGCCTGGAACCTGGTCTTGGCGCCGAGCCGCTCCATCAATTCGTGTACCCTGCGCTGCACGGTGCTGGAGCTGACGCCTAGCGCGCGCCCGATCGTCTCGTTGCCGAACCCGGCGGCCAGCAACCTGACGAGCCGGGCGTCGTCCGCGTACAACCCAGTGCTCGTGCTCGTTGCGCCGCCGTCCGGCTCGCCCGGGAGCGGAGCGGCCTGGTCCCAGTACACCTCGAACAGCGCCGACAGCGCGTCCAGCAGCGGCGAGCGGTGCACAACGATGACTGCGCGCGAGCGTTCGCCCGCGCCGTCCATTTGTCCCTTCACCGGCAGTGTGGCGGCGAAGTCGTCGAACAGAGTCAACTTCACCGGCAATCGGTGCGCGACGCGCGCCTGCTCACCGGCGGCGATGCCTGCTTCGAGGTCGCGCCACCGACCGGGCTGTTCGAGCACCTCGTCGGCGTAGATGACGCGGTATGACACGCCCTCCGCCAGCCGTTGCAGTTCGATTGGATCGGGGTCGGTCGGGTCGGCGAAGTACGGCGGGCAGTCGAAGCCGCGCACCTCGCGCTGCGCCGCACGCTGCAACTGGTACCACCGCTCGGTGATGCTGTGCTCGTCGGTGACCACGTCAATGAAATGAAGTGATTCCGGCTCCGGTCGTCCCTGCCAGAACAACGCCATCAGCTCCGGTACGGCCCGCTCCGCGCTGCGCGCCGCATCGACACGGGCACGTACCAGCGCGGCGAGCGCCACGTCCGGAGCTATCGCGGCGTAGGTGTCGCCCGTCTGGTCGTTAGGAACCGCGAGGCCGAGCGGGACCAGGCTGCGCAGCACCGCTTCAGCCTGCGCCGACGTCCACTCCGGTCGCCGGGCTACCAGCCCGGCCGCGGACAGGCGTGGGTTGTCCAGGAGGTGAAGGTATGCCTGTTCCTGCTGCGGGCGAAGACCGAGTCCTTCGAGCATCGGGCTCCCTGCCGAAGGTGTCCGTTTGGTGGAGGAGTGCGTCCGTGATCCTTGATCAGTTTAAGTCAGTGACAACTACTGGTCGCCAACGATTATTGACCTTGAAAGTCGGCGTTTCTTACGGTCGATCCGCCGGCCTACGGCCGATCGCTGCGGTCGCCTCGCTGCGGCGCCCCTTCTCGACCGGAGGTTCGTGTGCCACAGTCCTTGACCACTCACCGACGCCGTCGGAGCGGCGCGGTCATCTGTGCGCTGACCGCACTCATCCTGCTCGCCAGTGGCCCGCCGGCGCACGCGAGTCCGGTGGCCGCGCACCCCCCGGCGCCCGCTGCCGATGCACGGGCGGTGTTGGTCTACCGGCACCTGACGCTGCCCGGTGGCCGGTGGGCCGCGGTGTACTCCGATGGCATCGCCGAGGTGCACCGCGGTGATCAGGCCAAGGGCGACCAGGTCATGATGGTCCGGTTGCCGCTGCCTGGCTCGGACGCCGTGAGCGGCACGGCCGGCACGGCAGCCGGCAAGCAGGCGTCGGGCACCGGCGCGTCCGGCGCGAGCCTGCCGTCGCAGGAGCAGATCGTCACCGACCTGCTCCACAGCGACCAGACGCCCTACGCCGCGCAGCAGGTCGTGGTGGTCTACCGCACCGGGGTGAGCTCGCCGGACCACCAGGCGGTCGCCCCGAACCAGATGAAGTCCGCCGCGACGCCGAATTACACCAGCGCCGCCGGTCTCAACCGGACCCTCGCGGGACTGGGCGTGGATCGGACCGACCGACTGTTCGCCGGGGTACCACGTGATCGGCTGGCCGGTATGCGGTCCACCGCCACGCAGCGGCTCGGCCGCACCCTGCTCGACTTCTCCAACGCGTACCAGCTGCACCTGACCGGCTCGTCGGTGCCGGCCGCGATCAGCGCTCTGCGCGCCAGTCCCGACGTCACCTACGCCGCGCCCGACTGGACGGTCACCACCGCGAACACGCCGGCGGTCCCGCTGCCGGCCGGCGACGTCAAAGCCGCGGCGGCCGCCGCCACCGCCGGCCGGGCCACGGCAGCCGGTACCCCGGGACGCGCGGCGGTCGCCGCCACGGCGTCAGGCGTACCAGACAACTACACGCTGACCTCCAGCGCGCAGAGCCTGCTCAACCGCCCCGCCACAGACACGAT
This sequence comes from Rugosimonospora africana, assembly GCF_016862975.1. GTDB lineage: Bacteria > Actinomycetota > Actinomycetes > Mycobacteriales > Micromonosporaceae > Rugosimonospora > Rugosimonospora africana. The sequence continues at coordinate 44,727 of NZ_BONZ01000080.1, read as the reverse complement.
CCCGGCGTTCACCGCGCTGGCCGCCCACGGCCAGTTGCCGGGCCAGGGGGAGATCATCACCAACGTGTCGTTGGGCGACCTCACCGACTCCGCCGCGGCGGCAAACCAGGCCGACTCGTGCAACTTCTACGCCGCGAACTACGGCCCCACCACAGTCATGCGGAACAACCAGCGCTACCTGGACTGGCCGTCGATGCCGCTGATCCCCACCTACACCTCCGACGCCAAGGGACATCTGGACGGCACCGGCGAGACCTGCGGCCAGGACCCGGCCCTGACCGAAGTTGGCCTGGACTTCTCGATGATGGCGCCGCTGCCGCACGATCGGCAGCGGGTCGACGCGACCGGAACGGGACTGACCGACCTGCTCGGCATCGCGCCGGGCGCCAGCTACCGGCTGGTCGTGCCCGGTACCCCCGGGGGAGCGGTCAGCGACGTGGACGCCGCCTTTCTCGCCGCCGCGAACCAGACGCCCAGGCCCGATGTGATCACCGCCTCCCTGGCCTTCGGCCTCGACCAGTACGGCTTCCCCAGCCGCTACCTCGAGGAGGACCCGCTGACCGAGGCGATCATCGCTTCGATCGTGCACGCGGACGGGATCGTCGTGTGCGTCTCCGCCGACGACGGTCTGCGCACGTCCACCAACGCACCGGTACCACCCTCGGGCGGCTCGGTCGCGACCGAACTGCCCGGGCCCGGCCACGCCGTTACCGACATCAACGACCTCACATTCTCCAGTGCCATTTCCCGGGTGGAGGACTCCGGCGCCATCGACGTCGGCGGCTCCACGCTCAACGACATCTTCTCCGCTCCGCCCGGCGACCCGCGCAACGCGGCGCTCAAAACGCAGCAGGCGTTCCCCACCACCCGGTACAACGGTGCCCGCAACTATTCCAGCGGATTCGGCGACCGGGTCGACATCTCCGCGCCCGGCGACAACGTGCTCAGCGTCTCCCATTCTTTCGGCGGTAACGCCCAAGCCGTCCAGGTAAACCTGGAGGGCGGCACCTCCGCGGCGGCGCCCGAGGTGGCCGCCGCGGCTGCGGTCGTACTGCAGGTGGCGCGGCTGACACATGACCGGGGAGTGTCACACGACCCGGCCGCGGTGCGCCGGTTCCTGACCCAGACTGCGACCCCCCTACCAGCGGTGCCGCAATCGGACGTTCCACTGTCAGTCGGCCCGCAGCTCGACGTGGGCAACGCCGTGCAGACGCTGTTCGCCCGGCACGGATGGTCCGCGACACCGGACGCCGCCCGCGTCGCGGTGGCACAGCGCCGGCAGTCTTCAGCCCTCGGCGGGTCCATACAGACCACCACAGACCCGGCGGACATCTCGCTGGCGGGGCGGCAGCTGGACGCCTGGATCACGGTCGCGCCGGACTGGACCGGACTACCCGGCCACGGCGTGACGTACCGCCTCGCCGCCGCGACAGATCCACAGACGACACTGGCGAGCACTCCATGGGCGCGGCTGTCGCCGACCGAGATACTCACCGCCGCCGGCCTGCCCGTCGTGTCCGCCACTGTCCGCAGCGTGCCGCTGGTCTACACCGCGACCATCGGCGGCACGATCGCGGCGCGGGCCAACGCGACGCTGACATTCGGCGCCACCGACGGCACCGTCGACAGCGCACCCGGGCCGATCGTCGACCCAGTCGTGCACGGCTCGACGCTGCACGTCGCCTACGACGTACGCAACCTGACCGGGGCGACCAAACCCACGCTGGTCGTCTCCCAGCCAGGGCGCATCGAGTCGGCGACCGGGCTGTTCTTCCGACCCGCGTACAGCGTCGCGCTGACCGCGCCATCGGGAACCGTGGACATTCCCGTCTCCGCGCTGCCTGGGGCGGGCATCTACGGTGTCGGCATCCAGGACGCACCCGGCGGCTGGACCAGCCGCAACGACTCCGCGTTCGCGTTCACCCGCCTCGCGCCCACCGGCGACGCGCAGCCAGCCGTACCGTTACTCGCGGCGGCAGGTTCCCCGTTCGGCCACTACGCCGAGCCGTCGTACAACGGCGACTTCCAGGTCCGGTACGACGTGAGGGGTGTCAAGAACGCGGATGGCGCGATCATCGAGATCAGCGCACCCGGGCCAACCGCCTTCGACAACTGGAACACCTTCAACAACCCCAACGGCAGCCAGCGCGACGCCAACGGCCACGACAGCGGATCGGTGTTCTACCGCGCCGTTTCCGGTCCTACCGGCACGGTGAACCTGAACGCCGCCGCCGTCGGCCTCGACGCCACGATGAACCACGTCGTGCGGGTGCTTGCGACCAGAGCAGGCAAGGTAGACGGCGAGGCGAGCGGCGTCAGCGCGATCACCATGGACGGGGTGCGGGCCGCCGACGGCGGCACCGTCGCGGCCGGCTTCGGCGTCAACGCCGATGGCAGCGACGGTTTCATCACCTCCAACCAGGTGACCTCCGACGGTGCGACGCTCGGATCGGTGGAGACGTTCCGGCAGTCCGACCAGCAGATCACTCATGTCGCGCGGTCGTCCCATGACGTGTACCAGACCCTGTTCGGTGGATGCGCCGGGCAGTTCCACGGTGACGTGGGCCTCTACGAGGACATCGACCCGACCACCAGCGACGACAACTTCCGCGTTCTCGACCGGGTCGCGGACGGCAGATCCGGCGGTCGGTGGACACCGCCGGACTCACTCGGCGGTGTGATCTGCGCCGCCGGCCAGCAGGACTCCTCCGCCACGGCGATCCTGGCCGGGCAGGGCGGTATCCAGCCGACGCTTAAGGTGGCCACCTCCCAGATCGTCGACAACACTTTCACCGGGCCGGTCGACTTGACCCCGGGACTGGACCCGAACGCGTCATCGCTGCCGGGTGGCATCGGGCAGGACACGGCGGCAAACGAGGCGGTCGTTCCCGTGGTGGACGGATCCAACCCGAACGCCCCCGGCCGTATCGTCCTCGCCCACCTGGATACCGGCCAGGTCAGCGCATTCCCGTCGGTCACGACCTACTTCGCCTCCGGCGTGGCGGTCGACTCCACCACGCACCAGGCCCTGGTAACCAGCACCGACACGTTCGGGGTGTACGACCTGGCCGGCAAGACCGGCACGACGGTATCGCCGGGCGGCAATGGGTACCAGCACCCGGCCGTTGACCCGAGGCGCGGGGCGTTCCTGGTTCAGGAGGTGTCCCCACCGGACATGTTCGGGACGACGCCGAACAACAACGCCACCTCCGCCGTCGACGTGGTCGACGAACACGGCGCGCTGCTCAAGCGCATCGAAAGGTTCAACTTCTTCCGTATATACCTGCTCGACATGGGCAGCTACCTCCAGGTCAGCCCGGCCACCTCGACCGGATATACGCTGGGCCCGGGTGGCGCCCAACTCGTCCCGTTCCGCTACTGACCATCTACCGGGGTGAGGGCGGCCCGGTGTCCGGGCCTCCCCACCCCGCGCGGTTTCAACCGACGGTGGGTTCAACGATTCACGCCGCTGCTGGCCGACGCCGCCCGGTTCACAAGTCACGGCCACCATCGTCACGCGGACGGTCTACCGCCACCAACTCCGCCCTGTGCTTCTGGGAGGCACCGTAGCCATGGATCGAATCTTCGCTTCACGAGCCCCCTGAACGCCGGCAGCCTAGGCCCAGACGCCAGGGACGGGCATCCACGGGTTAGGCCCGTCCCTGGTCTGAGTCGGCAGCCGACGCCTGCTGCCCGACGGGCCTGCCCACGAATTCCTAGGCACTGCAACGCCCTGACTCAAGACCAAGGCGAAGAGTGAGGTGCCAGCTCGGCCTGGATGCCGTACTAGCTTTTGAATCTAAAATCTCTTGTGCGTGATGTCAGACAGTGATATCTATCAAACGACGAGGTTGGCACGAGGAGCCGCGGATGTCGGGTGTCTCGCCCCAGGGGACCTGGGAGCCCATGGAACCGCCGGCCAGCCTGGTTCGACCTGAACCCCAGCGCTCGCGGCCACCTAGCGCCCCTGACGGCTTTGGTGACCGTATAGGGAGGGGCACTCGTGGGACCGTTTCAGTTCGCCGTTCTGACGTGGCAGGGTTTCCTTCTGATCGCGGCTGCCGCCGCAAAGGTGCGCGCACCGCGTCGGTTCGCAACGGCCGTTGCCGGTTCCCGGCTTGCGCCGTCTGCCTTGGTCGAGCCACTGGCATGGAGCGTTCCCGGCGTCGAAGTCATCCTCGGCGCCGCCCTCATCAGCGGTTGGTACCCGACGATCAATGCTTCGGCTCGCGGCTGCACTGTTCGCTTCCTTCGGGCTGGCGATGGCATCGGCACTCCTTCGAGGGCACCGACCGTCCCGCGGCCGCGGTGTTGGCGAGGACAGACCCGTCAGCTGGCTGCTCGTCGCGTGGACCGGTGGCTTGGCTATCTTTGCGGGCCTGTCCAGCGCTATTCCTCCCCCTTCGGGTTTGCAGGTGTTGTGGCGCGCGACATCGGGCTTGTCGCGTGATGCAGCACTCGCCACGCTCATCGCGCTGCCGCTACTTGGCTTGACCTGGCGGGCGGTGACGGTCGGCCTTCGCGTGCACAACCGTTTGGAGGCGCTGCGGCGATGACGGGTCCATGGATTGCTGCCTTCGGTGCGCTCGTAGTCATGGTCGTTGCGCTTACGACTCTTGTGTTGGGCGTGCTCGCCAGGGTGGACCGCGCGCTGGATGAGATCACGTCAAGGCCGCCAAGCAACGTATGCGTCCTCCGTGGACTGGAGATCGGCCAGGCCGCGCCCCTGTTGGAGTTCGCAGCGCCCGACGGGGGCGAACCCGTGCAGCTGGGTCGTTCGGTGATGGTCTCCACGTCTGAGGGTTGCGCCTGGTACAAGTCTCTTGTCGCTGCCCCGATCATCCACCCCTTTGATCCGGGCCAGTGGGGTCGGGTGCTGGTATGGGATGCCAAGGATCAGTCGCCGATTCCGCCTCTACCCGGTTGGGTGGTGATTGGCGCGACCAGCGCCACCGCGCTCGAGAGCCGATTCCAGGTCCAAGGAACGCCGTATGGCGTCGTGATCGACGGCGATGGCCGAGTCGCCGCAGTCGGTATCCCGAACAAAGCCGTCGACATCCGCTGCCTGGAAGACGCGGCAGAACGGCACATCATTTTGTCTCGACCAGCGCGTGTAGATCATGGGGCTGGGACGCAGCTGGCCGTCCCGGTCCGCTAGAAATATCGACCCATCGGGAGGAGCCGGAGATGAGCAACAAGAGGTCGGTGAATCGGCGGCAGTTCCTGCGGCGGCTGGGAGGCGCCCTTGGTGCAGGAGTAGGCATCGCATTGGTTCCGGCCGGATTCGCCTCGGCATCGTCCAAGGCCGGTCCGACATCGGCCCCTGGCCATAAGGGCGGCGGGCCGGCGGACCCGAGAGACCCCGGCCAGTTTTCGTACCCGGGAGACCCCGGCTTTGTCGCCACGAGTCCAGGGGAACTAGCTGCCGCTAAAGCCAGTTGGGAGACGCCGGAATATGGTTTTTTCGCCGGCCACAATCCTTCTAATCCTGGCACAGCGGTCGATTCCCCGTGGCAGCTCGCTGCGGTAAACGCGTCCACCGCCTACGCCCTGGGATACTGCGGGCAGGGCGTCACGCTGGGCATTATGGATTCGGGCTACAGGGCTACACACGAAGCATTTCAGACCGAGCTGATCGCTTCGGTGAGTGCGGCGGGTGTCTACGCCACGTCCGGCTTCTCGTATCGTACCTCGGCAATCCCGTCGAACCCTTTTACTGCGGGCGATCCGTTCACTGTGGCCGGTGATCAGGCGAGAACAAGTGACTACTCGCACGGGACCGGTATGCTTGGGGTTATCTCCGGCAAGCGCGATGGTATAGAACAGCACGGCATCGCCTTTGGATCGAACATCTATGCCGCCAAGACCGGCGGTTCCGACAACATGTCCCACGGCCCCTTCCACGATTACCTGTACTTTCACACAGGCCATAAGGCCCTGGTCGACGCGGGTGCCGAGGTCATCAACGAAAGTTGGGGCCAATATGTCTACACTCTTGACAGAACCCGCTTTGATGGCCTCGGAAACGATCTTGGAGCCAACGGCAACCTCACCAACGCTTATCAAGTAGCTGGCAAAGACAGCGTCAGCGCCACGGCAAACGCGGTTGCGATTCCCAACGAGTACCTGAAGGATCTGGAGTACCAGTTTTTCATCTTCAAGAAATTCTATTCGGTAGGCGGCGAGCAATACAATCCGAACTATCCTGGACTGTCCTTTATGGACGCCATCTGGGACGCCATCAAGGACAGCGGTACCGTCGACGTAAGGTCGGCCGGCAACAACGACTGGAGCAACCCGTATTTTCGCCCGGCGTATCCCCTCTTCAATCCCCTGGCGGAAAATCAGTTTGTAGCCGTCGGCGGGGTGCAACCACCCACTGCGACCAATCCCGAATACACAAAGCAGTACGGGTATAACGAGGCAGGGCTCGCGAAATGGTGGGTCGTGTCCACCCCTTCAAACAACGTCCGTACCACGAGCAGCGCTGGTGATAGTAGCTATTCAAACTCAAGCGGCACGTCACCGGCCACGCCCGTTGCGACAGCGGTGATGGGGGTTCTGCTCTCCCGCTATCCGAACATGGACGCCAAGCAGGTGCGTGACCTGATGTTTACCACGGCGAACAATAAGATGTCGGACGGCGTGAGGTTCCTCGGCACCGGGCAGACCTCCCCCTCCGGGGCATCCATCGCCTGGACCGCTCCCGATGGTCTTCCGGACGAACGCTGGGGTTGGGGGATGCCCGATCTGGCCAAGGGCATGTACGGCCCCGGCCAGTTCCTGAGCCCCATGACCTACAACATGAATAAAGCGCCCCTGGACGTCTGGTCGAACGACATCAGCCAGATCGCGATCAAGGAAAGGGAAAAGGAAGATCTGCAGTGGCTGGCGGGCTACAAGCGGCATGGCATCACCTACGCCGGTGAGTTCAGCCCCAACGTGCTGAACCCGGACGGCACGCTTAACGAACAGGCCTTCATGCTTCAGGGCATTTTGGCTGATCCTTACATCCAAGCTATTACCAACGGCCATCCCGAGTTGTACGACAAGATCGCCTATAAGGACGCCGTCAAGTGGCGCAAGGAATGGATGGATGCGCGCGCCGCCTACATTCAGCACAAGATCGACAAAAAACTCTACACGGCTTCTCTGGTCAAGCAAGGCCCCGGGATGCTGATCATGACGGGGAACAACACCTATAAGGGCGGCACGACGGTTGAAGGCGGTAAGCTTTCGATCACCGGCTCGCATGCAAGCTCGATCGACGTCAGGGGCGGCACGCTCGGCGGCAGCGGTTTTGTGGCAGGCAGCATCGACGTCGACAGGGGCGTGCTGCAGCCCGGTCTGTCGTCCGGGGAAGCGGCGTCCGCGGCGTCCATCACCTTCGCCGACGTCGCGCCCGGCAACGTCCTGGACGTCGGCGGCGACGTGACCGTCAGCCGAGCGGGTCGACTGGCCATCACCATCTCCGGCAACCACGACTACACGAGCGTGCGGGCCGCGGGTCACCTGGTGCTGGCCGGCGAACTCGCCCTGGACATTCGCGCGCCCCTCACTCCGGGCACGGTACTGACGATCATGAGTGGCGACTCGATCAAGGGCAACTTCCATTCCCTGCCCGAACGGCGGATGCTGAACGCGGGCCACCACATGTTCAGGGTGTCCTACCAGCACGGCGATGTGACGCTGACCGTCGTGCGGACGCTGCCCGGAGCAGGGTCCGGCGGCGTCTAGCCGCACGTGGCCTGGCCAGCCAGGCTCAGGTTCGCCTGGGCCTGGCTGGCCAGGCATTCGCCCAGGTTCAGCCGCCCTGACCGCCACGCTCGACAAACCTGCCGAACCAGTCCGGAACCCGGTCGCGGGCCTGCGCCGCGACGTTGGCGTTGCGGTTCGGGCCGGTGTCGTTGAAGAACGCGTGGTTCACATCAAGACGACGATCTCGTGTTCCAACCCGGCGGCCTCGACGTCCAGATGGCGACCGCACAGCAGCCCCGCCGCCAACGCCGAACGGACACGCAGGTTATCCGCTCATGTTTGGTATGCAGGTGATCGCGAGGCTCCATAGTGGAGGCGCGCAGCACCTCGATCACTCTGCATATCAGGCATTATGCGGCCCGCCAGGGCGAAGGCGATCGAAGATCACCCGCATAATGCCGCGATACGCGCTCGCCGGATCGGTAACGCTGGGCTTGCCCCACCAACCACCGCCCAGCCAGGCATCATGGTCGAATGCATCCGCAAACCCCCCAGAATCCTGGCGCGCAGCAGCCCGCTTCGCCATACGCCGTGATCGTGGAAGAGAAGAGGCGCCGCAACGGGGCGTGGCACATCTCCCTGATACAGCCGGTTGGCGGCGACCTCACTCAGGCGCGGGCCACCGGCCAGAACATCGCCTTTCAGCACCAGCCCCAGACCGCCGGACGCAAGCACCGCAGGGACGTGTACCAACTGGGCGAGGACTCTTGGCTGATCACCTATAAGGCGCCATGGCTTACGGACGCCGGGCACTTCCGGGTCAGCGTCGTCCGCTATGTCGGCTCCATCGCCTGAGGCGAGCCGATGGCCAGGGCGCAGCCCAGCATCGTCGTCGGGCGTACCGGCCAGTTCGATACCCATTGCGCTTCAGCGCCAGTCCCGACTCTTCTACAACGAACACAGGCCGCATCAGGGCATCGCCAACATCCGACCACTCAGGCCACTGCCGCAACCGATCACCGATCACCGATCCACCCCGCCCCGCTGAACATCCACCGACGTGACCGCAGGTACAGGGTCCGCCGACGCCGCCCAGAGACGCTACTGCGCGACCGTCGGGTCCCATCCCTCCGGCAGCGGGGCGATGGGCTCGACCCGCGACGTGATGTCGACGGGCTGGCCGCTCTCGGCGGCGTCGCGAATGCCGCAGAGGATGTCGAGCACGTGCATGCCGAGCGCACCGGACGCGCGCTCGGGAACGCCCGCGCGAATCGCGCGCAGAAGCTCGATGATGCCCGTGCCGCGGCCGACCGCCGCACCCTCCGCGGCGACCGTGACCGGCTCCTTCCGGTCGTAGCGGTACAGGGTGCTAGCCCCGCCGAAGAGGTTCGGGTCGGGCAGGCTGATCGTGCCCTCGGTCCCGTTGACCTCGACAAAACCCATCCGGGGCAGAGCGTGCTGGAAAGAGAAGGTCGACTGCGCGGAACGCCCGCCCTCGAACTCGATCAGCGCCGCGTGGTGTGTCGGCACCTCGACCGGGAACGTCTCCCCCGCGCGCGGGCCGCTGCCGATCGCACGCCGCTCGCGAGACTTCGAGGAGACGGCCTGCACCCGCGTGGCCGAGCCCAGAGCGTGCACGAGGGTCGTCGCATAGTACGGCCCCATGTCGAACAGCGGACCGGCTCCGGTGGCGTAAAGGAAGTCGGGGTCCGGGTGCCAAGACTCCGGGCCAGGCACGTGGAACATCGTCGTCGCCGTCAGCGGCTCACCGATGTCGCCTCGCGCAATCGCGCGCAGACCGGACTGAATCCCCGCGCCGAGCACGGTGTCCGGCGCGCAGGCGACCCGCACACCGGCCGCCTCCGCAGCCTTGAGCAGCTCGTTCGCCGAGTCACGGTCGAGGGCTACGGGCTTCTCGCTCCAGACGTGCTTGCCCGCGGCGACGATGCGGTGACCGACCGCGGTGTGCGCGGCCGGGTTCGTCAGGTTGGCGACGATCTCGATGTCGTCCCGCGCGAGGAGATCCTCGACCGTGCCAAAGTCGGCGACCCCGAACTCGGCAGCCTTCGAGGCCGCACGATCGACGACGAGGTCGGCGACGAACCGTACCTCGACCTCCTCAAAGGACGTGAGGTTCTTCAGGTACTGCGGCGAGATGTTCCCGGCACCGATGATGCCGATCCCCGTGCGGTTGCCCTGCGTGGTCATGCGGACACCTCCGTGTCGTTCGTGGCGAGCCAGGCATAGGACTCGGCGATGCCGGCGAAGACGTCACCCGCGTAGGCGTCGAACTCGACGACGCGCAGGGCCCGCGGGGCGGCCCGGAGGATCGCGGGGACGTCCACATCGCCTTGGCCGGCGGGCTTCTGGTTCTCGAAGGCGCGCCGCAGTGCCTCGGGAACGATGAGCGCGCTCTCGCTGCTGGGCAGGACGTCGCGGATGTCGTCGTCGACGATGCCGTCCTTGACGTGGATGGCGCGCACCCTGTCTCCGAGACGGCGCAGGAGCGCGGGGGTGTCCTCCCCGCCGACCGTCGCCCAGAACGTGTCGACCTCGAGCACGACGGCCGGGTCGAGCTGGTTCACGAAGAGGTCGTAGACGGTTCGTCCGTCGACCTTGTTCGTGAACTCCCACTGGTGGTTGTGGTAGCCGAACTCGAGGCCGCGCTCCGCCGCGAGAGCGCCGAGCTCGTTGGCCCGCGCCGCGACGCGGGCGACGTCGTCGGCCGTCTGCCACCGGTCGGTGGGGATGAACGGGTCGATCACCGTGCGGATGCCGAGCGCGGCGGCCGCATCGAAGACAACCTCGGGCGCCTCGGCGTCGATGACCGGCGCGTGGCCGGACGGGGCGGTCACGCCCGCCGCCGTCAGGGCGCGCTTGAGGTCCGCGACGTTCTGGTGGAACGCATACGGCTCGACTTGCGTGAAGCCGATCTCGGCGAGACGAGCGATCGCGGCGTCGACATTCTCGTCTACCGCGTCGCGCACCGAGTAGAGCTGGACAGAGGGGGAACGCACTTCAGGACTCCCTTGTTGAAACCTCACGGCTGACCGAACCCTTGTGCTCGCAGCCAGAAAAGACAGCCTTCTCGCCATTCGTAGCCCGGCGGCCCGGCAAGGCCGAGACCGTGCGCGCCGTGCGGATAGACGTGCAGCTCGATCTCGCGCCCACAGTCGACCATGTTCTGGGCGAGGAGCAGCGAATGGTTCGCCGACACCCCGGGATCATCCGCCGTGTGCCACGCGAACATCGGGGGCGTGAGCGCGTCGACTCTCCGCTCGACGGACAGCTCCCGGGCCCGCGCCTCCCGCTCGCCCGGTGGGATGCCGTCGAGCAGCGAGTCCCGCGAGGCGCCGTGGGCGCGTTCGGTCATGGACACGAGCGGATAGGCGAGGACGGCGGCGTCGGGACGGCGGCGCCCCGGCCCCAGCTCGTCCGCGGTGGCCGTCGCGGCGAGACCGGCGAGGTGACCGCCGGCCGAGAAGCCGAGGACGCCGACGGGTCCCTCGACCGCGCCGTACCGCCCCGCGCGCACGTCGGTGACGGCGGTGAGCACCTCGTCCAGCACGGTCGCCACGGGCGCGGGGTTCACCGTGTAGTCCAGCACGGCCGCGCGAATGCCGACCTGCTCGAGCCACTCGGCGACCGGTGGGCCTTCGTGATCGGCGAGCTCGCGGTAGCCGCCGCCGGGCAGCACGACGACGAACCCGCGCCCGTCCCCGGCCTGCGGATCGCTGACCCGCAGGCCGGGAGACCTGCCGGCTAGTGCCATGTCAGGGAGCCTTTCCCCTCGTTGTATGGGCGGTGTTGATGGCTTGTGAGCGGTGTGTTCGTGGTGGTCGGCGGATTCTTGTCGTACCCGGGTGGTGGGCTGTCTGGTATGCCGCGGCGTCGGGATCCGGATGTAGTTCGGGTGGTCTATCGGACCGCCCGTGTCGGGTTGCGTCTGAGTCGGGCGCAGCGGCGGCGGTGTTTCGGGTTGCTGCGTTCCGCGGGTGATGTGTGGGCCTGCGTGTTGGAGATCAATCAGTGGCGGCGCCACCGTCAGGCCCCCCGCTGGTCGGCTACCAGGACCTGTGCCGTGAGTTGACCGTGGCGGGTCCGGGCACGTTCGGCGAGCTGTGCACGGTCGGGGCGCGGTCGGTGTTGCGCCGGTTCTCCGACACCTGGTTCGCGGCGGCTAAACGTCGCCGCGACGGCGAGGTCCAGGCCCGGTTTCCCCGTCGGCGGCGCGGGTTGATGCCGGTGCGCTGGTATCACGGCACGTTCACCCTCCACGGGCGCCGGGTGCGAGTGCCGACCGCGGCCGGCTGCGCGGCGTTGTGGCTGCGCCTGGACCGGGAGGTTCCGTACCCGGTGGAGCGGGTCAGGTCGGTGACCCTGCTGTACGCGGATGGTCGGCTCGTGTTGGAGGTCACCGCGGAAGTGCCGGTAGCCGCCTACCCGCCCGGGCAGGAGCCGGACCCGGCCCGGGCGGCCGGAGTGGACCTGGGCGTCATCCACCCGTACGCCCTCGCCGGCCCCGACCGGCTCGGGCTGCTGGTATCCGGGCGGGCGATCCGCGCCGAACACCGCCAACACCTGACCGACACCCGCCACCGCAACCGGGCGGTGGCCGCCCGCGCCCCGAAACCCGGCCACCACGGATCCCGACGGTGGAAGCAGTACCGGCGCCGCCGACACCACGTCGAAGACCGACACCGACGGCGAGTCCGTCAAGCCCAGCACGAAGCCGCCAAGACCGTGATCGGTTGGGCGGTGCGGCACCGGGTCGGCACCCTGACCGTCGGCGACCCCCGCGGCGTCCTTGACCAGCCCGCCGGGAGGCGGCATAACCTGCGGCTGCGTCAGTGGCAGATCGGCCGCGCTATCAACGTGCTGCGGGACAAGGCCGAGCTCGCCGGCATCACCGTGCACCTGGTCAACGAACGCGGCACCTCCTCGACCTGCCCCACCTGCCACACACGAATCAGCAAACCCCGGGGCCGGACCACGAACTGCCCGCACTGCCACACCATCGGGCACCGCGACCTGATCGCGGCGGCCATCATCGCCACCCGCACCCCGGGCGGCGGAACCCTTACCTCCGGCAGCATCCCGCTGCCGGAAGTGATCACGCACCGTCGAGCCGGCCGACACCTCCCCGGTGCCGGCCAGTCCCGGCGTGACCCACGCCGCCGCACCCCAGCGGCGGCACCAGGGTCCGTTGGCCAGCCGTGGCCCGCCCCACCACCTCCGGTGGGGAGTCGCTCGACCGCCACCCCGCGGCGAGGATCCACAACCCACACCCAACCGGGCAAAAGTTAGTGGACGCGGCACTAGACATCCCAGGCCTTCACCGTGGCGTGCCGCACCTCGGGGACCGCCCTCGGGTCGCGAGCGTCGCCGGCCGCCCACCCCACCGCGTTCGCGATGACACGACGGATGCTCGCGTCGTGATAGATCGGGTACTCCTGGTCACCCGGGCTGAAGTAGAAGATCCGGCCTCGTCCACGGCGGAAGGTCATGCCGGAGCGGAAAGCCTCCCCGCCCTCGAACGAGCTGATGAAGATCAGCTCGTCCGGCGTCGGGACGTCGAAGAACTCGCCGTACATCTCGTGTGCCGCGAGCGGTAGGGGGCTGGGGACGCCGCGGGTGATCGGGTGGTTCGGCGCGACCGTCCAGACCAGCTCCCGTTCGCCGACGCTGCGCCACTGCAGCGAACAGGTGGTCCCCATCAGGGAGATGAACGGCTTCGAGAAGTGACCGGAGTGGAGCACGATGAGCCCCATCCCGGCGAGCACGTGACGGTGCACGCGCGCGACCACCTCGTCCGACACGTCGTCGTGCTTCGCGTGGCCCCACCAGAGCAGGACATCCGTCTGCGCAAGTCGCTCCTCGGTGAGCCCGTGCTCGGGGTCGGTGAGGACCGCGGTCTCCACCACGACGGCGTCGCCGAGGTTTTCGCGGATCCCCGCGGCGACGGCTCCGTGGATGCCCTCGGGGTAGAGCTCCTTGACGTGCTGCTGCATCGTCTCGTGGAAGTTCTCGTTCCAGACCAGGACGCGGATCGGGGCGCTCATGCCGAGACCTCGACCTGCTGCGCGGTCCGGGCGGACTCGTAGCAGGCGTCGATGATCCGCGCCCTCGACAGGGCGAGCGAACCGTCGTACGCCGGCCACGCGTCCGGTCCCGCCAGCACGGTGGCGACGAACGTCTCGGCGACGGCCGCGTGACCCCGCCCCGGCTCAGCGGTGAGCTCCGTCTCCTTCTCCGGACCGACGTCGTCCTTGAACACCCGGAGGCGGCCGACTGGCTTGTAGCCGGTGATCACCAGCTCTGCACCACCCTCGGTGCCGTAGAGCGTGACGCCGATCTCGTCCGCCTTGGCGCGATATCCCGCCCAGCTCGTCTCGATCGTGAGTGCCGCGTCCTTCTCCAGGCGGAGCAACGCCGTCGCGAAGTCCTCGACGTCGAAGACGAAGTCCGTCGCGCCCGAGGGCTCCCCGCCGCGGCCGCGAGGACCGAACTCGGCAAAGGTCGTCGCGTTCGCCGCGGTCACCGCGGGCTCGCCCATGAGGTGGAGCGCGAAGTCGAGGACGTGGATGCCGATGTCGACGAGCGGCCCGCCGCCGGCGCTCTCCTTGCGCGTGAACCAGCTGCCCGGCTGCGGGATGCCGCTGCGGCGGAGCCACCATGCCTTGGCGTAGTAGATCCTACCGAGCTCGCCGCGGTCGACGACGCCCTTGAGCATCTCGATGTCCCCGCGACGCCGGTGGTTGAAGGCGATCTCGAGCACCCGGCCGGCCTTGCGTGCCGCGGCCACCATCGCCTCGGCGCGCTCGGCTGACTCTGCGATCGGCTTCTCGCACAGGACGTGCAGGCCGCGCTCCAGCGCCGCGATGGCGATCGGTGCGTGCAGCGCGGTCGGCACGGCCACGACGACGGCGTCGATCTGCGCGGAGTCGAGCAGGTCCTCCCAGCGCTCGTATCGTGATGCGACGCCGTGCTTGTCTGCCAGCTGGCCAAGCAGCTCGGCCTCCATGCCCGCGAGCGCCACCACCTCAACATCGGCCCGCGCCGACAGAGCCTCCAGGTGCTGCTGCCCCGCCCAGCCGATCCCGATGACGCCCATCCGAAGCGGGGCCTCGGAACGCGTCTCTACCGACCGCGTCTCATTCATTCCTCTGATGTCCTTCTTCTTGTGAGATTCGACGGTCGGCAGCTGCCGGCCGTGCGACGACGAGAGCGTGCCCGTCGAGGACCGTCACCCTCGTGCGGAGGTATCCGCGTTCCCAGGTGAACGGAAGTGCCTGTCCCGCGGGTTCGCGCGTGACCTGAGCGGGCGGGTCGTCCATGCGCACCTCCAGGTCGACGTCGACGAGCGGGAAGGGATCGCTGACCACGTCGAGGTCGGTGCCGACCCGGGTCGACAGGAAGCTCACGAGGTTGACGACGCGCGCGTCCACGGTGTCGATGACCGAGGTCTCCAAGTGGGCCGGACCGTCCGCTCGCAGCAGTGGCTCCGGCAGCAGCGCGTCGAGCGCATCGCCTATCACGTCGCGATGTGCGGCCAGTCCGTACTCCCCGAAGATGGTGAAGATCGGTGCGGCGATGGTCGCAGTCCGTCCCCGCACCGCGAGGAGCGCCCAGTCGGTGGGTCGGTCGGCCGGGGTGTACTCGTGGCCGCTGAAGTGGTCCCACTCACGCTCGAAGAACGGCTCGACGAGCCGGGACAGGACGCGCACATCCTTGCCGCGGGCGGACATGAGTAGTGGACGGCCGTAGAGGACGGTGTCGAAACCGCTGTCGGCGCCGGTCCGGAAGAACGGGCGGGAGAACTCGGACTCGCCGTGGAAGTCGACGCCGAGCGGTAGCACGGGTGACCCGTCCGCGGCCATGGCCGCCATCCCGGCGACGAGCAGTGACCCGCCTCCGGCCAGGTACACCTCTAGCCGCCTCTGAAGCGCGGCGTCGACCACTGTCGTCTCCGGGACGACGGTGACCCGGTACGGGGAGAGGTCGCTGTCGGGGCCAACGATGTCGAACTGCTGCCGAAGCTGCTGCAAGGCCCGCACCGCCCCGAGGCCGGCCATGTCCGGGTCGTCCCCGCGCGCCGGGTCCACGACCACCGCAATGTCCGTGCGCACCGCTCCTCGCGCCACGAAGGGCTCGCAACGGCGCAGATGCGCGAACGCGTCGCCGATCAGCTCGTAGACCGGACGCTGCGGCATCCCGCGCGGAGGAAGCACGTCGCCGACGCTCACCCCGAGGCCCTGCGCCAGTGCGGACGTGGTCTCGTAGCGGAGCTCGGCTCGGGGCTTGAGGGCGCCGTTGTCACCCCAGCTGCGGTGGAACCGTCCGGTCATCGCCAACGCCGGAAGGCCGATCGACCGGACGAACCGCCCCACGTAGGGCAGGTAGGCGTACCCCCATCCGCCGGTGGAAAGGGCCTCCACCTCGATGTGGTCGACGTACGTGCTCTCCTCGCGCAGGTTCAGCTTCGGCCGGCTGTTGAACCACACACCCGCACGGCGACCCGCACTGGTCCGCCGGCCTACGAGGTCGGCGTAGCGCGCCATGTACTGGCGCGACACCTGGGCGGCGTAACGCCGTCGGTCCGCGGGGATGCTCGGGTCGAGCCCCGCGCGCCTGGCGCCCGCGATCGCCCAGGTGCTCACGCTGGGCTGGTCCCAGCACATGTCGAGGAAGATGCCGTCGTCGGTCGAGTACCGGTCGACGACCTCCTCGATCTGCTCGCTCAAGTAGTCCTGGTACGGGCTGGACATGTCCAGGATCTGCCAGCCGGCCTCGAACGCTCCGCCCGACACGGACTTCACCGCGGCCAGCGAGTCATCGAGCGCCCGCCACTGTGGGTACAGGTTCGCCGCGTACTCGTCGCACTGGACGCTGAGGTAGATGGGCGTCCTTATCCCGACGCGGTGAAGCGCGTCGATCTGCGAGCCAAGCAGGTCGAACCCGGGTGCAAGCCCCGGGTGACGTTCCGGCCGGTTCGTTTCGTAGTAGAGGTGGCCGTGGTGGCACTTGGCGAACAGCGTCACGCTCTCGACCCCGGCCTCCGCGAACGTCTGGGCGAACGCGTCAGGCTCGAAGTCGGCGCCGATCGCCGGCACGTCTGGACCGTTGTGGAAGTCCAGGTGTACGGCACGGGTCGGCTGGGGGCTGGGGATCATTCGGCGTCTTCTCTTCCGGTGACGTGGCGGAGGCCCGAAGGCCCCCGCCACACCCCCTGACTATGCGTTCTTCTTCCAGGCGTCGAGCTGCTTCTGGAGCTCTGTCTGGGCCTTCTCGATCCCCGCGCTCTTCAGACGGGAGTTGAGGTTGTTCACGCCCGCATCGACGTTGGCGATCTGGCCGAGCAGCAGCGGGGTGAGGTACTGGGTCATGACCGAGGTGATGTTCGCGTTCTCGGTGTTCAGCGCGGCGCCGTCGAAGCTGAACCCCAGGGCCTCGGACCTCTTCGCCGACTCGTTGATCGCCTTCTGCTTCTCCCACAGTCCTTCCTTGGCGGCCGTCTCGTCGCGGTAGTAGGCGTTGAACTGGTTGCCGAAGACCCAGTCCGACTGAGGGTTGTAGAGGTCGGTGCCGTTCGGGAAGTCGACGAATCCGGTCGCCGCGTCCGCCAGGCGGTAGTGCTTGCCCTCGATCCCGAAGCAGAGCAGGTTGTACAGCTCCTTGTCCGTGTTGACGAGTTCGAGCCAGGCGACGGCGTCCTTGGGGTTCTTCGCGTCCTTGTTGATGGCCGTCAGGGTCGCGACCACGGCACCGGTCGTGAGAAGCGGGTCGATGAGCGACTTCTGCACGATCTCGAAGGGGTACACGGCCGTCCTGTGCGCCTGAGCGAACTTGAAGGCGATCTGGCCGTTGTTGAACGCGGCGGTTGCATCGGTCGTGGACGGCGGCGTCGCCGCCATGTACCCGGCCTCACGCCACCGGCGGGTTCGCTTGCAGAACTCGCGGAACTCGTCCCTCTCGTACATCCGGAAGACCTTGAGGTTGGGGTCGTCGGCTTTGATCGCCACAGCGTAGCCGAACGACGTGTCGAGGCCGAGGAAGGCCTGCTCGGCGGGGATTCCCGTGCCGGCGTTGTCGGTGTACATCGGCGTGAACTTGCCGTCGCCCTTGATCTGCTTGAGGAAGGGCTCCGCGTCGTCCAGGCTCGTGACAGCCTCGGCATCGAACCCGAACTTGTCCGCGACGTCCTTGCGGGCGATGAAGCCCCACGTCGGCGGGAAGAGCTGCTGGTTGATAGCGCCGTAGATCTTTCCGTTGATCCGCGCCGCGTTCCACATCTCGTCGCTCATGCTCGCCTTGAGCTTCGGCGCCTTGGTGTCGAGGTAGTCGTCGAGCGGGAGGAAGAAGCCCTTCGCCGAGTTGAGGGCGTAGTTGTTCGCCCACGGCGCCGTGAACATCAGGTCGCCGGCGTTGCCCGCGGCGAGGTCGAGCGGGATGCGCTTCTGGAAGGTCTGGGTGTCGAGAGCCTTGAGCTTGACGGTGAAGCCCATTCCACGCTTCTTGAGGAGGTCGTTGACCGCCTTGTTCACGAGGTCCTGGTCGGGCTGGGCCTTGGAAACGAGGTACTCGTAGGTGACCTCGCGCGTTCCCGCGGCGGTGGTGGTGCTCGTGCACGAGGCGAGGACGAACGTTCCGATGCCGGCGAGGCTGCCGCCGAGGAATGAGCGCCGGCTGATGGTCGAGGTCATGGGAAACAGCTCCCTTGTTATTTGAGATGCCTGGGTGACGCTGTGCGACGTCGAACGTCGCTTGCTCACTCGCGGATTCCGCCGAGAGTGATGCCCCGCACGAAGTACTTCTGAAAGAAGACGAAGGCGGCAACGATGGGCCCGATCGCCAGAACGGCGACGGCCATGCGAACGGACTGGACGGGAACCGCTCCGCCGCTGGCGAAGATCGGGTTCTGCGAGACCGAGTCGATGCTGCTGAGGATGTGGTACAGCCACAGCTGCACGGGGCTCAGTGCGGGGTTGTCGATGTAGAGCAGACCGAGCCACCAGTCGTTCCAGTACATCAGCATCGTGAACATGCCGATCGTGGCGATCGCCGGTGTGGCCATGGGCAACGCGATCCGGAAGAACGTGCGCCACTCCCCCGCGCCGTCGATCCGAGCGGCGTCAAGCACGCCCTCCGGGAGCTGGCTGAAGAAGGTGCGCAGGAGGAGCACGTTCCAGGGGATGACCAGGTTGGGCAGGATCAGCGCCCAGATCGTGTTCTGCAGGTGCAGGTACTTCGTCATCAGGATGTAGCTCGGCACGAGCCCGCCGCCGAAGAGCATGGTGAACAGCACGTAGAACGACAGGGCCCGGCGCGCCTTGAAGTTTCGCCGCGAGAGCACGTAGCCGAGCAGCGCCATGACCAGAACCGACAGCACCGTGCCGACGAAGGTGACGAGGATGGAGACCCCGTACGACTGGATCAGCTGACTCGGGTCGCTGATGACGTACCTGTACGCGGCCACACTGAACTTCGAGGGGAACAGCGAGTACCCGTTGCTGCTGATCGCCTTCTCGGACGTGAAGGACGCGGAGACCACCAGGAACAGCGGCATGAGGAAAGACAGCGCGCAGAGCAGCATCGCGAAATGCAGGAGCAACTGCATCGGGGTCAGTGCCCGGCGCCCGTGGGGCTGTCGGGTTGCGACGGTTGTGGACATGGTGGTTCCCCGGTTCAGAAGAGGGCTTGGTCGGCGTGCCGGCGTCGGACGAGCCAGTTTGCGATGAGGATCAGGACGAAGCCGACGATCGACTGGTAGACGCCCGCTGCGGACGACATCCCGATGTCGCCGAGGTTCACCAACGACCGGAAGACATAGGTGTCGATCACGTCGGTCGTGGAGTAGATCGTCGCGCTGTTGTTCGTGACCAGATAGAACAGTCCGAAGTCCGCGCGGAAGATCCCGCCGACGGAGAGCAGGACGTTCAGGATGACGAGCGGTGTGAGTGAGGGCAACGTGATGTGCCGGACCTGCTGCCACTTGCTCGCGCGGTCCACCTCGGCTGCCTCGTAGAGCTCCGGGCTGATCGCCAGGATCCCCGCCGTGTAGACGATGACCCAGAAGCCGACGCCCTTCCAGACGGAGACGACGGTCAGGATGACCGGCCACGCACCCGGCGTGGAGTACCACTCGACCGGTGCGGCCCCGAAGAACCCGAGAACCTTGTTCAACAGGCCGGTCTGTGGGTCGAGGAACGCGAGCGCGAAGTACGCCACGATCACGTACGAGAAGAAGTGCGGCAGGAAGAGCACTGACTGGTAGAACTTGCTGAGCCACGCCCAGCGGCCTCGGAGCTCGTTGAGGACGATGGCGATCGTCAGGGCGAGGACCAGGTTCGCAGCGATGAAGAGCGAGTTCATGAACACCGTGTTGAAGGTGATCCGCCAGGCGTCGCTCGTCGAGAACAAATAGGCGAAGTTCTGCAGGCCCACCCACGGGCTTGCGAACACCCCGCCCACGGCGCTGTAGCTCTGGAAGGCGATGACGATGCCGGCCATGGGGATGTAGGCGAAGACGAAGAGCAACGCCAACCCAGGCAGCGCCATCAGCCAGAGCGAGACGCCGCTCCCGCGGCTGCCGCGCCTGCGCGCCCGCACAGCCCGCCGAGGCGAGCTCTCGGCAGGCGCGGCGTCGTCGGCCAGCACCGGCTCGGCGGTGACCTCAACGGCGGTGGCACCGGCGGGTCCGTGTCTTGCATTCGACTCCAACATGGTCCTCTTCGACTCCTTCACCGAGCAGGCCGCGACCGAGTATGAATGACCATTGATCCGATGTCTAGCCCGCCGTAGCGGTCTCCGTGACACCCGTACCCAACGACGGCCGCCGCCGCCCCACAGTGCGATCCACGCGACACAGAGCTTGATAGTGCCAGTATGTGTGCCGAACGGCGGCGCGGCGCAGCGGCTCAGCCGGCGTCGACCGAGCCGATTGCGCACGGCAAACTGAAGGACATAATCTGATCAGGCGACGCCAGACATCGGATCAATCGGATCCGACGAGATGCCAGCGGCTCCACCAACGACAGCAGGAGCGAAAGTGATCACAGAGGACGAAGCGGGCCTGACCCGCTACGTGTCCGGGCGACGGGTGCACGTGCGTCCGGGCGACCGGGTGCTGTTCATCGGCGACAGCGTCACCGACAGCGGACGCACCGTGACAGGCGCCGATCCGCTCGGCGACGGGTACGTCCGCCTCATCGCCGATGCCCTCGTCGAACGCAGCATCGACGCACGCGTGATCAACCAGGGCATCAGCGGGAACCGCACTGGTGACCTTGCGCAGCGATGGACGACGGACTGCGTCGACCTCGCGCCGGACGTGCTGACGATCTTCGTCGGGATCAACGACACCTGGCGGCGGTACGACAGCGGACTACCGACGACGGCGCAGGAGTTCGAGGCGACGTATCGATCGCTTCTCGACGCCACGGCAGCCGCGACCTCGGCGCAGGTCGTGCTCATCACGCCGTTCCTGCTTCCGGTCCAACCGGGGCAGGCGGACTGGTTCGAGGATCTGGCGCCCAAGATCGCCGTGGTGAACCGCCTGGCAGCCGAGTACGGCGCGACCCTCGTCTCCGCGGATGCGCTGATGACCCAGGTCGGCGGCTCCAGCCCGGAACGGCTCGCGGGAGACGGCGTGCACCCGACCGCCGAGGGCAACCGTCTGCTTGCGGACGCCTGGCTCGCGACGATCGACGGGACCGAGTGATGAACGACCAGATCTCGCTGCAGCTGTACACCGTTCGCGAGGCGTTCACCGCCGACCCGGACGCCGCGATCCGGCGCGTCGCCGACCTCGGCTACCGCCACGTGGAGCCGTACGACCTCACCGTCTTCGCCGACGTGCTGCACGGCGCACTCCACGCGAACGGCGTCACGGCCCCGTCCGCGCACTCGCACGTGATCGACGTCGACCTCGATCCCGTCCTCGATGCCGCGGAGCACCTGGGCGTCGCGACGGTGATCGACTCGTCGATCACCGCCAACCACTGGGAGAGCGAGGCGCAGATCGTCGCCAAGGCGTCGGCGCTCAACGCGGCCGCAAAGATCGCCCGCCGTCACGGCATCCGTCTCGGCTACCACAACCACTGGTGGGAGTTGGAGGCACACTTCTCCGGTGTCACGGGCCTCGAGGTCTTCGCGGCCCACCTGGACCCGGACGTCTGCATCGAGCTCGACGTGTACTGGGCTGCCGTCGGTGGCGCCGACCCCGTGCATCTGATCGACGCACTGGCCGGCCATGTCCGCTTCCTGCACGTGAAGGACGGCGACCTCAGCCGGGACATGAAGCGACAGATGCCCGCAGGGCGCGGCATCGTCGAGATCGACCGGATCCTGGCCGCAGCTCCCGACGCGCTCCGGATCGTCGAGTTCGACGATTACGCCGGCGATGTCTTCGACGGGATCGGGCAGAGCATCGCCTACCTCCGTTGCTGACGCTCGAAGCACGATCACCTCACCGTGGACTCGCGAACCTGCAGGTGCGGGACGACGTGCACCCGCTCCGCCGGGCGGTCGGGCCCCTCGGTCAGCCGTGTCAACAGGATCTCCACGGCCCGTCGGCCCACGTGAGCCTTCGCCGGGCTCAGCGACGTGATGGGGGGCGACGCGTTGCCCACGATCTCGTCGTCGTAGGCGACGATCGACAGGTCACCCGGAACCGACCAGCCCTGATCGATCGCGTACTGCTGGACGAGCATCGCCTGAGGGTCCGGGTGGATGAGGATCCCCGTCGCGCCTGCGTCACGAAGCCGCTGCAGCACCTCGCCGGCGAGGCCCGTCCGCTCGGGCGCAGCGACCGAGTCCAGAGGGCTCACGTTCATGTCCACAACCGGTTCCATGCCGAGCTCGGCCACCGCCCGATCCCACCCGCGGCGCAGCCGCGCGGAGGTCGGCGAGTTCACCGACGTGACGATGCCGACCCGGCGGTGGCCGAGCGATGCGAGGTGCGTGGCCGCGAGAACAGCACCGAACTCATGGTCCGAGGTCACCCACTCGGCCTTCTCCAGCGCCAGCGACGGCGGAACCTGCCGCTCGACGAGGACCACAGGAATCGGCAGCTCGTCCAGCCAGGTCAGCAGCGCGTGCCCGTCGGGGCCCTGGGTCTCGGGGGCCACGATCAGTCCCTGAATGCCGCCGGAGCTCATCACGGAGCTGATCTGCCGGCGCTGGTCCGCCGCGTCGTAGCTGGCGCCACGCAGCACCAGCTGCACACCGAGCTCGGCAGCGGTAGCACGCGCGCTGTTGACGATCGACGGCCAGTAGTAGGTGAGCGACGGCACGACGATCGCCACGCGGTACCGTGGCGCACCGGTCGACGGGCTGGTGCTGGACGTGCTGTCCAGTCGGCTACGCACAGTGGCACCGCCGTGCACCCGCGTGACCAGCCCGCGGTCGGCCAGCTCGCCTATGTCACGGCGGATCGTCAGCTCGGACACGTCGAACTCGCGCGCCAGGTCGACGACACGCACCGCCCCGGAGGTCCGGATCATGTCCATGATCCGCTCGCGACGAGCGATCCCGAACAACGGCGTCGACTCCGACCCGCTCATGCCCGCAACACCGGACCCGCCGGCAAGTTTCGCATGTCAACCTTCCATTGGGTGTTCGAGTCTGATCGATCTCAGCCGACCTCGAACGAACGGTTGTTAATCGCTTCGAAGCAGTCTCTACTGTGCACAACTCTGAACGCAAGTGAACGCATCCGATGGAGGTTTGCGAAGAGATGACCCCTCGCCCCCGGGCACGCGCGGCAATGTCGCCCGATGCCTTCGAACTGCTTTTCGACGACAACCGTCGCGAGCGGTTCAGGCTCCTCGCCGACGTGCCCGAGCTCATGCTGCTGCCGACACTGCATGACGTCGCCGAGGAACAGCTAGCCGAGGTCGAGGTGCTCATCACGTCCTGGGGGGCGTCCCGTCTCGACGCCGAGCTGTTGGGCCGCATGCCACGGCTGCGTGCCGTGTTCCACGCCGCGGGCAGCGTGCGCTCGCTCGTCTCGGACGCATTCTGGGCACGCGACATCAGGCTGACCTCCGCGGCCGACGCGAACTCCATCCCGGTCGCAGAGTTCGCCCTCGCTGCGATCCTCTTCGCGGGCAAGCGCGCCCTGTTCAGCGGGAAGTCCACGACATCCCCGGAGCGCGAATGGGACGACCGGCTGCGCGCGCACCGGCTCGGGAACCTCGACCGCACCATCGGCATCGTGGGCTTCTCCCGCGTCGGCCGGCGAACGGTCGAGCTGCTACGCCGCTTCGACGGGTTCGAGATCCTCGTCGCCGACCCCTACGCCGACGCGGCCGCAGTCTCCGCGGCGGGTGCCACCGTCGTCTCCCTCGACGAGCTGCTGCCCCAGGTCGACGTGCTGTCCCTGCACGCTCCCGAGCTCCCCGCCACCCGCCACCTGATCGCAGCGGCCCAGCTCGCCGCACTGCGCGACGGCGCCACCGTCCTCAACACCGCCCGGGGCTCGCTGCTCGATCACGACGCGCTGCTCCGGGAGTGCCGCAGCGGGCGGCTCGACGCCGTCCTCGACGTCACGGACCCCGAGCCGCTACCGGACTCGTCCGAGCTGCTCACGCTGCCGAACGTCTTCATCACGCCGCACCTCGCCGGTTCGCTCGGCAGGGAGGCTCGACGGCTCACGGACGCGGCGCTGAGCGAGCTCGAGGCGTTCGTCGCGGGTGGGGACCCACGCCATCCCGTGCGCCCGCACGATCTCGTCGTCGGCGCCTGAGACGTCGTCGCCTCTCACCGGCGCTCGGAACTCCATCGACCGAGCCGCCGAGGGATCACCCCGCTGTGAACGCGAGTGCGTGCGTCGTGCGCGCACCGTCCGGCCAGGTGACCGTGATGGCGTCGTCCTCTACTACGGCGTCCGGGTACGGCGCCGCCGGCACCGTCGCCCCGAGATGAACGGCGACCACGTGCCGCTCGCCTGCACGCGCCGCGAAGCGGACCACCGGGACGGCGGCGACGAAGCCGAGCGGGCTCGCGCCGACACGGCGCTCAACGCCGGCATCGCCCCCGCCGAGGGAGACGATCGTGCTCACGACGTCCGCCGTCGCGGAGGCGAAGGTTGGTGACGTGGTGCTTTCGACGGCATCGGCCGCGACCGCCCAACCACCCACACGCAACTCGACGGCGGTCGCTCCCTCCTCGAGGTCGTCGATCGTCGTGATGCGCACCTCCCAGGCACCGCGAACCACCGAGCAGGTGGTCAGCCGACCGGCGGAGGTGACGTCCCCGACGATCCCCGGCCCGTAGCGATCCTGGGTGGCGAACGGGTCGAGCCAGTGTGCGCGGGTCGTCGATGCGGCGACAGCGACGTCGCCGTCGCGGCGGATGCCGAGCAACGACATCGCGGCGCGGTGCGTTGCGCGCCCGCGTGCGTCGATCAGTGCGGCCGACTGTTCCAGCGGCTCGGTCCAGGCGTCGCCGTTCAGCAGCGGGCTCGCGGCGGTGGAGTAGCCGAGGCGTGCGTACAGCGGCGAGTCGCCGACGACGTCGTCCGGCGCGGCGTGGTCGGTCCCGTGGTTGACGACGCGCACGATGCCGTCGGATGCCGTTCCCGACACGACCCATCCCGCTGGCGGCACAATGCGCAGGTCGTCCGCGTCCGCCGCGGGCAGGGGTTCGGCCGGGATCCGCCACACCGGGTGGTCGGCGGGCAGCGCGACGCCCAGGAGCCCCTTGGACGCCCAGTACGGCGAGCCTGGACCGGAGTAGCCCTGCGCGAGGCGGCGCCACTCGTCATGCCAGCCCAGGGTCAGCCGCTCGTCGGCATCGGGGATGCCGTGCTCATCGAAGTGCGCGACGATCCCCATCGCCACGTCGCGCAGCCGGCCGTGGGGTACGGACGGCACGTCCGCGAGGACGCCCACCCAGAACGGCGCCGCAGCCGCGAAGCGGTAGATCAGGCTTCGCCCCTGGATCAGGGGCGACCCGTCCGCGCCGACCAGGTGCACGGCGTCCTGGAGGTACTCGTCGAGCGCGGCGCGGTCGCCGGCGAACCGTTCGGGAGCGATCTCGTCCGCGCCCTGCATCCGAGACCACAGCACCGGATACAGGTGCAGCGCCCATCCGACGTAGTGGTCGTACGACCGCTCGGGCCCGTCCGAGAACCAGCCGCCATCGCGGGCGAACGAGTCGTGTCGCGCCAGGTCGACGGCGATGTCGGACGCCGACCAGGGTCCCCCCACCGACCGCAGGAACGTCTCGACCACGATGCGGAACCAGACCCAGTTGTTGCGCGGCGACGTGTCGTCGCCGACGACCGGCGAGAGGTAGTCGATCACCCGCTGCTGCGTCGTCACGTCGAGGCGGTCCCAGATCCACGGGCGTGTCATGTCGAGGATGAGCGCGATCGAGGCGGCCTCCACCTTCGCCTGTCGGTGCTCGTCGGGCCGCACCCACCGCTCCGACGAGGCGGGGTCGACGCCCGCGACGATCCCTCGCGTGTAGTCGGCGATCAGCTCGTCGACGTCCTCCCCCCGTGCACCCACGATGCGGAAACCGGCGAGGAGGAACGTGCGGGCAAAGCCCTCAAGGCCATCGATCGCCGTGCCGTACCCACCCTCGGGACCAGGCGGGGTGATCCGAGCGAAGGTCGGTGACGCAAAGGCGGCGGCGCCGCGCAACAGGCGGTCTGCGTAGGCGATCAACGCGGCCCGCTGCCCCGTGCGCAGCGGAGAGTGCGGGGGCTGTGCGACGGTACTCATCTGTGCTCTCGCAGGAACGCTCCGAGCCGCCGCTCGGACAGACCGAGGCCGTGGTGCGACGCGGTGTCGAAGTAGCGGATCCCGGCATCCCAGGCGGCCTCGAGGATGGCGTGGGCGGCGGCGTCGGAGACCTCGCGGTAGAGGTTGCCGACGTTCGCGGCGCCGAAGCCGAGGCGAGGCACCTCAGGCACGGACATAGTGCGCTCCCTCGATCGACGCGGCCAGCATCTCCGCGCCAGCCCCGGGCGTCGTGGGGGTCTGGTAACGGCCTGCGGTGACGACGGCCGGCGTGGCGAAGTGCTCGTGGAGGTGATCGACGAACTCGATCATACGGCCCTCCGTGGTGCCGGAGACCGCCACGTAGTCGAACATCGACAGGTGCTGCACCACCTCGCACAGCCCAACGCCGCCGGCGTGCGGACACACGCGCACGCCGAACTTCGCGGCGAGCAGGAGGTTCGCGATGTTCTCGTTGACTCCAGCGACGCGCGTGGCGTCGATCTGGAGCACCTGGATGGCCTCGGCCTGGAGGAGCTGCTTGACGATCACCCGGCTGGCGGCGTGCTCGCCGGTCGCGACGGGGATCGGCGCCACTGCTCGGGCGATGGCGGCATGGCCGAGGATGTCGTCGGGGTTCGTCGGCTCCTCGATCCAGGCGATGTCGAAGGGCGCGAGGGCGGCCACCCACTCGATGGCGTCGCCGACGTCCCAGCGCTGGTTGGCGTCGACGGCGATGGCGATGTCGGGGCCGACAGCCTCACGGGCGAGAGCGATCCGACGCACGTCCTCGGCCTGGTCGGCGCCGACCTTGAGCTTGATCTGGGAGAAACCGTCAGCGACGGCCTCCTTGCACAGGCGCACGAGCTTCTCGTCGTCGTACCCGAGCCACCCGGGGGTGGTGGTGTACGCGGGGTAGCCGTTGGCGAGCAGGGCGATCTCGCGCTCCGCGCGGCCGGGCGCTGCCTTCTCGAGGATCTCCAACGCCTCGTCGGGCGTGAGCGCGTCGCTGAGGTACCGGAAGTCGACGAGGTCGACGAGTTCCTGCGGGGTGAGCGAGGCGAGCAGCTGCCACAGGGGCTTGCCCTCGCGCTTGGCGCGGAGGTCCCACACGGCGTTGACGACGGCCCCGACCGCCATGTGCATGACGCCCTTCTCCGGCCCGAGCCAGCGCAGCTGGGAGTCATGCACGAGCTCCCGCCAGAACCCGCCGAGGTCGGCGAGGGTCGCCTCGACGTCACGCCCGACGACGTGGTCGCGCAGTACCTCGATGGCAGCGACCTGGACGTCGTTGCCGCGGCCGATGGTGAACACGAAGCCGTGACCGAGCAGGTCGTCGCCGGCGTCGGTGCCGAGGCGCAGGTAGGCGGCGGAGTAGTCCGGGTCGGGGTTCATCGCGTCGGAGCCGTCCAGCGCCAACGACGTGGGGAATCGGACGTCGCTGGTTTCGAACGTCGTGAACCTGCTCACCAATGCTCCTTCGCAGTACCTTCGGCCTGAGCCGTGACGGGTCCACCCTAGGCATCGGATGTATGCGCGGTCAACAAGGTGGCACGCGAGCATTTCGTACCTATTCTCCCGGATGCCATCCGATCATTGAGGAGCACGATGGGACTTGCCCGCTATGGGGCCGTGGGCGCCGAACGCCCCGCGCTCGTCGCCGATGGCGTCGTCTACGACCTGTCCGGCCTCACGCCCGACATCCAGGGGGATTACCTCGCCGGAGACGGCGTCGCTCGCGCTGCCGCCGCCCTCGCCGCAGGGGACCTGCCGGTGCTCGACACGACCGGCCTGCGCGTCGGCATCCTCACCGATCACGTACGCCGTGACGTACTCGATCGGTGAGGCGCTCCAACCCTGCCGGCTGCCAAGTCAGATTGAGAACGACTCCTCAATCCGCATGAATCCAGCGGTGTGTCAGTGGTGGGGTGTTGTGGGGTGCTTCGCTCGGGCCGCGAGCGACACCGGGTGGAGGGCCGTGTCATCGACGATCACGTTGCTGTAGCGAGCGATCGTCGCTGTGCTGGGTCCCTTGGAGAACATCGCGGTACCAGCCATCGTCGTACTCCCCATCGATACCGTTGCTGAACCAACGGGCACCCATGTGTCGGTGCCGTACTTGAAGTACCCGGTGAAGGTGTCACCGTTGCGCACGATCTTGAGGGCGGTGGGGAGCTGACCTGACGTCCGGTTGACGAACGATGTCGCCCCGCCGTCGTCCGTGCGCCAGATGAAGAAGGTGGCACTCGGAGTGACGCGAAGGCTCACCTCCTTGGAGTCCGCGGCGTCGTGATCGCGGATCATGATGCCGGCGGCGACGTTGTCGTTGAGCTGGGCGAGATCCTCCACCGTGGCCTCGACGGTGGTCTGGGTGGATGTCGCCGTCGTGTGCACGAAGGTGAAATCGTCGGCCGTACCGTAGACGTTCTTGCCGTCGCTCATCTCGACCAGCTGCCCGTTGTTCCAGACAAGGCCGCCCTTCGCTGTGCCGTAGTTGGTCAGCGACCAACCCGAGGGAAGGGGTGCTCCGCCGACAGGTTGCACCAGGATGTAGATGGTGGAGCGGGTCGTCTGGCCGTTGTAGGTCGCTTGGCCAACGATGCGGGTCATACCCGGCGCGACTGGGTGCAGGACTTTGCCGGAGACGGTCGCGACCGTGGGGTCCTCGCTGCTGTAAATGATCGAGCCGTCCGGCAGCGGCGTCGTGCTCCCGTCGGTCATGAGCACTGACGGCGAGATGTTCGCGTCGCTGCCGACGGTCGCCACCGGGTTCGAGACGCCGAAGCCGAAGGTTTTCACCAACGAGCCGACGACGTTGCGGTTCTTTGTCGCCGTTACGGTGGCGCCGTTCAGGGTGACCTGTGCGCTGATCGTCGACGTTCCGGTCGCCACGTTGTTGAGATAGCCGCTCGCCGCGATCGTCGCGAGCGCAGGATCGGACGAGGAGAAGGTGGTGTTCGCGTATGCGTCGAGGAGATCCCCCTGCGCGTCTTCGGCCATCACCATGGCACGTCCGGTCGTGGAGCCTGCGGAGCTGATGGCGTCGTCGGAGAAGTGCAGCTGCGCACTGGCTACAGCGACCGGGTCGGTGAACGTCCCGATCTGCGACGAGTCGACGATGCCGATCTTGCCGAACGGAATGGCCTGGAAGCCGGGGACCTTGGTGAAGACTGCCGCGTCGCTCGTCAGGTCGTAGTCGTGCGCGGCTGCGTTCACGAAGCCGACGTCCGAGACGCTCTTGGTCGGCCAGTCGTTGATGTTGGCCTCGGCCGAGGTCCCGTTCGTCGTGGAGACGATGTCCGGGCTGCCCGATCCGACGTAGACGTTCTTCGTGATGGAGTTGTATTTCGGAAGCGTCTGCTGGTCGTTGAGGATGTTGGCCAGGTGCGGATACCGGGTCAGCCACGGGTCGGCCTGGTAGGGCACGGCCTTCAGCTCTGTCACGAGGGGACCGCCCGGACCGGCGAAGACCGAGCCCCAGTTGCCGATTAGCACGGGCTTCTTGACGTTGATCATGATGTTGTTCTCGATGTTGTTGTCGCGACCGCTGTGTTTGATCGCCGTCGGAAGGTTCTCGAAGACGTTGCCATAGACGTACTGGCCGCTCTCCATGTCGTCGAGGTAGATGCCGACGTCGTCGTTCGAGCCCTGACCCAGATCGTGCAGGTAGTTGTAACGGATCACCGTCCCCTGCTGGGTCCAGTCGCGTCCGGAGTAGATCGCCCCGGAGTCCGCAGTGTTGGTCACCACGTTATAGATGTCGTTGTACTCGATGATCTGGTCGTTGCCCGAGATCTTGATCGCCAGATGGATCGCATCATGGATTTTGTTGTGACTGATCCGATTCCCAACCCCGTACACCTGGATTGCGGCGGAATAGGTCTGATACCTCGTGGCGTAGCGATAGATGTCGTTGTTCGTGGCGAACAGGTTGCCGGGCCGGAGCGTCGCCAGGTTCCCGGCGCCGATGCTAAAGCCGCCGCTTCCGGTGTCGTGCACAACGTTGTCGGAGAAGCCAGAGTAACTTCCGCCGTCCATCGTCCCGGCCTTCAACCCCAGAGCCTGGAACGTGCACCCGGTGACGAGAACGTGGTTTCCATTGGTGATGGCGACACCCGTTCCGTTGGAGCCGGAGAAGTTGAGCCCCTTGACCGTCACGTAGGAGGTGTCGGTCATAGTCATGAGCGGCGTGTTCAACATCGTCAGGCTGTACGGCTGTTGGGTGATGGGAGTCGCCGGGATTACGTAGAGGATGCCCGTCGATCGATCGAGGTACCACTCGCCCGGTGTGTCCAGTTCCTCGAGGACGTTGAAGTAGTAGTACCGCGCACCGGTCTTCGTGCCGAACTCGGATGCCGGAGAGGCGCTGATGGTCGAGGTCGAGGTGTTTACGTTGTCGATCTGGAAGGTCTGGAATGCCCAGTCTTGGTTCGGGAACGCTGCGATCCTGGCGTCGTTGGGGGTGGCCCAGGTGGAGGGGCGCGGATCCGTGTAGGCGAACACTGGGTTTCCGGTCGTAGCCGAAACGGTGCCCATGGTTGTGTACCCGGTGTTCGGCCACCGGGCCAGCGTCTGCAGCGTGTCTCCCTGGACGAGCTGCGGCGGTGACGCTACTGCCGGGTTGTCGTAAGCGTAGTTCGCAATCGTGCCGTAGTCGGTGACGCCCTGCGGCTTCAGTGAGGTCTGCAGCACGGAAGAGCGCACGGACGGGTCGAGGCGATTCAGGATCGCAGGATCCGTGACATTGGTGAACAGGCCGCTGTTGAGCCGCTTCTCGCCGGTGATGCGCACCCGCTCTCCGGGGTAGGCCTGGTATGTGATCGGCGCTGTGGCAGTTCCCGAGTCCGCTGCGGTAAGGGCGAAGGAACTCGTCTGCGTGTACGTGCCGGTGCGGAGGTAGACGTTGACGCCTCCGGCAGGCAGCCCCGTGTCTGTGCTCAGCGCGCGGACGGCGTCGCGGGCCTTCGCGAGGGTGGCGAACGGGGCGTCGATGCTGCCGTCGTTGCTGTCGCTCCCGGTTGTCGAGACGTAATAGCTGGCTGGAGTGTCGGCCGCGGCTCTGCTCGGCACGGTCAATCCGGAGACGATCCAGGCGAGCGCTAGGCCGCCGGCGAGTATGGCGATCGAACGAGCGGACTTCATCGTGCTCCTCTCGAAGGTTTCAGAGCCCCGACTGCCCTCACGCCGACCTTCCTTGGTCGGCTGTCCAGACATCGCTGGCTGCTCCTCAGCACTCAACCAAACATTGGATGTATCCGTCAAGAAGATCGTCGAACTTCCCTATTTTTGGGACCTTTGCAAGAGCAGGGCGCGAGAATTCGCCTTAGACATCCGACTAATGACTAGATTCGGAGTCCCAGGCGGGGACGGTCGCACGGCGCACCTGCGGAATCTGCCGCGTGTCGCTCCGGCCGATCGCACTCCACGCTGTTGCGTTGGCGACGCGCCTGATGTTCTCGTCGTGATAGATCGGGTAGTCCTGGTCGGAGCACGTCGGCGACTGGCGTGACGCCGGCGAAGGCGAGTTCCAGGCCTTCGGCCGCGTCAAGCTCATCCCAGCTCACCGTGCTGGCGAGAGTCGGCCCCGACGGCTTCCGCTTGCGCGAATCGGGGTTGCGGCCGAGGAGTGCCTGCAGGCCGGCGATCCACTCCGCGACGGTCGGCGGAGCGATCTGCTGACCGTCCACAGTGGTGGTGTCGGGGGTGAGATGCCAGAACCACAGGGCCGTCCAGGCGTCCAGGACGCGGCGGAGTCGTTGATAGGCGCCGTTCGGGTCGGCGAGGGCGCGCTCGATCTGTTCGCGTTGCACGGCGCCGCCGGCCGGTAGCTCGCCGGCCTCCCAGACCGGGATCGAGCGGCGGATCTCCGGTTCGGCGATGTCGAGGCGGCGGTACGCGATCTGCCAGAGTGTTTCGACGCGGTGCGCCAGTTCCACGTACAAGTCGACGGTTTGCTTTGTGGGTTTGATTTTGGTGGTGTTGCGCCACGTCTTGAGCAGTTCCGCGGCGTCGGGGGCGAGGCGGCGGCCTCCTTGGCGTCGGCGGCGGCGCCCCAGCCGTCGGCCGGCAGCGGGAAATGGTGGACGCCGTCGCGCCAGCGATGCTGATCGAGAATCGCCCCGCCGTCGTCGAACTGTCGATCCGCGACATCCACCGACTGCCCCGCGACGACATCCATCTCTTCAACTTCGAAGCTACGACCCTGATCCCAGGCGTGCCGTGGCCGCGCGAGCAGCCGGGCTCGCGCTGGGTGTCCATCCCGCCCGCGTTTCAGCGCAGGCGTCTGACAACCGCGCCGAGGACCAGGTCGCCGGGAATGCATCCGAAGGTTCGGGAGTCGAGGCTGCCCTCGGAGTTGTCACCGAGCAGGACGAGATGGCGCGGGGGCACGTGGATCTCACGACCGGCGGCGGCGGACACCGAGTCCGGCACGGGGTCGCCGGGCAGCGCGGCGACGCGTT
Source organism: Rugosimonospora africana (assembly GCF_016862975.1). Taxonomy (GTDB): domain Bacteria; phylum Actinomycetota; class Actinomycetes; order Mycobacteriales; family Micromonosporaceae; genus Rugosimonospora; species Rugosimonospora africana. The sequence continues at coordinate 11,840 of NZ_BONZ01000080.1, read as the reverse complement.
TGATCAGCCATGGGCGGTCGGATCCGGGCTGGTAGGAGTGGTGAAGAGTCGGCCATGAGACGACGACCACGTTGCCAACGGTCAGTCGTTCCAGAGGCGAGCGCCGGACGAGGACCCGGTCCCCGTCGGCGAACGCGGGCGCCATGCTGTCGCCGGTCACGGTGACCGCGACCCAGCGGCCGGCCGCCCAGCGCACCGCCGCGACGGCCAGTGCCGCCAGCACGAGCAGTCCCGCCAGTCCCACCAGCACAATCGTCATTCCGTTGCCCCAACCCGAGTGTCGTATCCGCTGGCCTGTAGCCGGAACAGCCGCGCATAGATGCCCTCGGCGGCAAGTAGCTCCTCGTGACTGCCCAGCTCGGTTACCTGCCCCTCTGCCAGGACGGCGATCTGGTCGGCGTCGCGGACCGAGCCGAGCCGGTGCGAAATGAGCACGCTGGTGCGTCCGGCGCGGTGCGCGGCCAGCTCGGTGTGGATCGCGTGCTCGGCCTCGGCGTCCAGACCGGAGGCGGGCTCGTCGAGGATCAGCAGGTCGCGGGCGTCGCGCAGGAACGCCCGCGCCAGCGCGACGCGCTGCCGCTGCCCGCCCGAGAGCAGCACCCCGGTGTCGGGGTTGGCCTTGTCCTCGGAGTCGAAGTACATCCGCGACAGCAGCGTGTCGTAGCCGCGGGGCAGCCCGGAGAGCAGGTCGTGCACGCCGGCCCGACGCGCGGCCAACTCGACTCCGTCGCCTCGCCCGCCGCCGATGTCGTCCGCGCCATCGACACCGCCGAGCTCGATGTTCTCCCGCGCGCTCAGCTCGTAGGACATGAAGTCCTGGAAGACCGCGCCGATCCGGCGGCGCAGCTCGGCCACGGACAGGTCGCGCAGGTCCACGCCGTCCCACAGCACCGCACCGCGCGTCGGGTCGTAGAACCGGCACAGGAGCTTGACCAGGGTGGATTTGCCAGCCCCGTTGCGTCCCACCAGCGCTACCGACCGCCCGAAGGGGATGTGCAGATTGACGCCTTGCAGCACCCACGGGTGACCTTCGCTGTAGCGGAACCACACGTCGCAGAACTCGATGCCGCGGCGCAGCGGGCCCACCGGCACCGGCTGCGCGGGCTCGGTCAGGTCCGGCTCCGCCCGCACCACGGCGCGGTAGTGGCCGAACAGCAGCAGGGCGTTGTGCGCCGCGGCCAGCCGGTCGATGACGGTGCCCAGCGCGCCCTGCACCCCGGCGACGGCGGTGACGAACACGGACACGTCTCCCACCGTCAGCCGCCCAGCGCGTGCGGCCAGCACCGCCCAGACCAGCCCGCCACCGGTGACAGCCGCGCTCAGCACGCCGAGGGCGCCCTGGGCGGCGAACTCGCGCCGGTCCAGGGCCCGGCGTACGGCGTTCGTAGAACCGAGTTCGGCGAGCATTCGGCGGCGGAACAGCGGCCCGAGCCCGAACAGCCGGGCCTCCTTAGCCGCCTCTAGGCTGCTCAGCAGATCGGCGTAGAACATCTCGCGGCGCTGGGCCGGGGTGATTCCCTTCATCGCCTTTGCGCGGATTCGGCTCAGCCGCAGCTCCGTGGCCAAGGCCGGGAGAGCGGCGATCACTGCGATGGGTGCCATCAGCCAGTTCAGCGTGGTCAGCGCGGCCAGCAAGCCGACCAGAGTGAGGCCCGACTGTGCGGCGCCCAGGACGCCTTCGACCACCGCGGTCGGGCCGATGCGGCTGTGCTCCTGCGCCATGAGCAGCCGGTCCTGGAAGGCCGGATCCTCCAACCGGGCCAGCCCACGCAGCCGCCCGGTGGCAGCGTAGAGGCGGTCGCGGGTATGCAGCCCGACGCGGCGGTCGAGTTCGAGCCGCAGATACTTCGCGGCCTGAGCGAGCATGGCCCCCAGCAGACCGCACCCGGCCAGCGCGGCGGCTGGCGCCAGCACCCCGCCGGTGCCGGCACCGATGCGGTCGAGCGCGAGCTTGGTCAGCCACGTGGCCAGGACGGGGACCAGACCGCCCAGCACGCTGGCCACCACATAGCCGGCCAGCACCGCCGGCGCGGCGCGCCAGGCCACCCCCAGCGCCTCGGCGACTTCTCCGGTGATTCTGGTGCCACCGCGCCGCGCGGGCCGCCCCTTCGTACCGTTCATACAGTGGTATGGGTCAATAGCGCCTCCAGGCGGTACCCACTCGCCGTCACGATTCCGTCCGCGTCGACCGTGGCCATCGCTGGCAGTCCCTCGACCTTCAGGGCTTTGGCGAGCGGCCCCTCTTCCAGTTCCGTGACGACATCGGCCACCGGACGCATGTCCTCGATGATGCCGCGGACGTCCTTCGGCATGCCGACGGCCACCCCCAGCACGCGGCCGTCGAATGCCTTGGCGTACTCAATGAAGCCCGGCAGGCGCTGCACACAGGCGGAGCAGGTCGACGAGAAGAACCCGATCAGCAGCGGCCCGGTGTTCGGCGCGACGGCACCGTCCACTGTGGTGGCGGAGAACGCGGGCAACGGCGATCCGGCCCGCATGATGAAGTAGCCTGCGTCAGGATCCTCTGCCGCCTCGCCGCTGAGCGCCTTGCCGATGAGATCCGCGTGCTCACGCAGCCGCCGGACGATGCCCAGCGTGAGGACCAGGTTGACGACCACCAGCGCGCCGAACAGCACCAGCGCGGCGATGACAAACAGCATCAAGGGCTCCTACCGACTACCGACGGTTTCCCACCGCATCCCGCGGCGGGGCAATCCTGAACAGGGCGACCAGATCGTCGAAAAGAACCAGGAGCGCCGCGATCGGTGCACCGGCGACCACCGCCAACACGACCCCCGGGGCGGCGTACCCGCCGCCTCCCGCGGCCAGGGGTCCGGTGACCGCCAGCGCGAGCAGGAGCACGTTGCGCACGACCTGGGCGAGCCCCAGCGGCGTGTCCCGCACCCCGAAACAGTGGCAGGGCGCACGCTCGCCCCGCCGCAGCAGGACGCCGATGGCGATGGTGAAGACCAGCAGCAGAACCGCGGCGCCGAGAAAACCGAGCAGCAACACCGCCCGCCCGGCGCCGAGGACAGCCATGACCCCACCCGCCACCAAAGCCGCGACGGTGGCCGACTCGGCCACCGTCGCCGCCGTTGCGGCCCTCCCGCGCCATTTCCGCGGGAGAAGGTCTAGCGGGCCCGCCGTGGCCACAAAGACCCGGAAGCGACTCCCGCCGAGCTTGCCCCGCACGGAAACGAAGAACACTCCGGCCAGTGCGACGGCACAGGCAAGACCGACGTAATCCATCGACAGTCAGCAGGTATAGCTGGTACCGCACCTGCCGCACGAGCCTATCGCGTTTTGGGAGTAGGCAAGATAGCCGAATTTGCAGCCGCAGTACCAGGGACACTGAGGCGGGTTGGCCCTGGCGGTCACCTGGGGTACCACACGGCCGAGCAGCCGGTCCCCGAGCTTCTCCAGCGTCTTGATCACTTGTCCTCCACTCACTCTGGGCGGCCAACGAGCACAAGGCCGCGTCTGGGCATACGCGGCGATGCGCTGGAAGCCAGCGTTGAACGCGTTCGCTATTACCTTCAGCGACCGATTCCCGGCCGCTGAAACCTACTAACAAGATCGCCGGAAACACCGTTCAAGAAACAGGCCCGTCATCCGGGCCAGAGTTGTGCCGCATCACGCGGGTGGCCATCCGTCGTGAACCCAGTGGGAGCAGGGTGTTGCTCTGATCAGCGACCGGTGATCGTGAACCCGGTAACCTCCAGGTCGTAGCCGTCAAAGACGTAGTTCGTCCAATCGGCGAGGTTGTCGCTGATGACGCCGCCGGTCGGGCTGTAGTACCAGACTGTCCCCGAGTTGTTGTGCGTGTAGATCCTGGACACGTCGTAGTACTTTGGGTAGATATCGACCGAGCCGTTGTTGGCCCAGCAGTACCAAGTCCCGCTGATCTTCATGTCCCAGAAGTCGTCGCCGACGTAGCAACCCACCTGATTGGTGTCGGGTTGCATGCCCGTCCCGGCCTCGATCGCGCCGACGGGCAGCACCGAGTGGGGAGCGGCAGTGGATTGGGGCGACGTGGGCGTGGCTGCGGCCGCCGCCGTCCCGGTGATAGCAATCGAACCCAGTAGCGACATGAGCGGAACAGCCACCAACGCTCGCGCTCGCATGCCTTTCCGGCGACGTGGCCGCGCTGCCTGTCCCCGCTGCTCTGACGTAGATGTCATACAACATCCCCTCACGAACGAAAGCAGCGGTATCGCTGCGCGTGCCACAGGTGAGTCTGCTTCAGCAACCTCGCACGATTGTCTGCACACTATCGACCGCGCTGAAGGTTGACATCAATCAATAGTTGTAGATCGACCTGAACCTAGGTGGTAGCCCTGAGCGCGGAACGCCGGCTACTCCTCAACAGATACGCAACCGGGGACGACTCGATCTCCGGTTTAACCAAGCTTTACGCCAGAGCCCAGCACGCGGAACGTGGTGCCGGTGGCCGGATCGTAGTGGGCGAAGGCCCAGTCGTCGGCGGTGCCGAGAAAGTCCAGCCTGCACAACGCGATACCGGGCTCGTCGACGTCGATGTCGCCGGCGTCTTCGTCGCCGGTGTCGAGGTGGCCGATGACGTAGCCGGGCGCTGTTGCATAGCGGGTTCGATCCACGCGTCACAACCGGATCGCTACCGCGTCTGCGACGGGTCGGGCCGCCACCGCCACCGCCAGCAGCCCGCGCGGTGACGGCGGGCAACACCGCGACGCCGACCCGGCCCCGGACCTGATCGCCGACCTGCTAGAGCCCGGCCACGACCAGGCCGCGGCCACCCACGCCGCGGCGGTCTACGGCGACTGCGCTTACGGCACCGGCGAGATGCTCGACCAACTCCCCAGGCGGGGATCGACGTCAAGACGAAAGCGCAAGCACCCAACGCGCCGGGCGAGAAGTTCACCAAAGACCAGTTCGACATCGACCTGCAATACCAGCAGGTCACGTGCCCGGGCGGCGTCACGATCCCGATCCGTGCGGTCAGTGGCCACCCCGCAACGCCGGCAAGGCCGACTTCGGACCCGCCTGCCCGCTGCGTGCGCAGTGCACCGATTCCAAGACCGGACGCCACATCACGTATCTCGAGTCTGGTCGCGCCGGCCCGTCTCGCTGAACGCGCCGATCAGAAGGCTCACCGCAAAAGCGTCGGGTCGCTGGCCGACCACCAATGTTCAATGCCCGAGACTACAAGGCACGGCACGCGGTTGGGGCGCACGGCCTCGGCGTCGTCGCGGCTCGGAAGTTCGGCCATCGGCACCCGCGTTCATCGCCGGCCGTCAGCCGACCAGACCGTTTTCATAGGCGACGATCACCAGCTGGGCGCGGTCACGCGCGCCGAGCTTGGCGAGCAGCCGACCGATGTGAGTCTTGGTGGTCGGCATCGAGATGTGCAGCCGTGCGCAGATCTCCTGGTTGGATAGGCCGAGACCGACGAGCTTCAGCGTTTCACGTTCGGGACCGGTCAGGCCGCGAAGGTCGCGGGCGCCGCGGCTGACCGGCGGGCGCGCGGGACTTGGCCCAGGGCCGGCCTCGGGTTCGGATCCGCGCGTGCGGGCGGGCGGGGACATGGCGCGGCCGGCGTAGGCGGCGATCAGCCGGCGAGGTAGCGCCCGGCGCGAGCAGGCAGTCGCCGCCCGCGACGATCCGGATCGCGCTGAACGTGCGGCACACGCCGAGAAAGTACGACATCGGCCTCGTCCTGTTGCAGGTCAACCACGACGGCACCGTCTGGCTGCAGGCAGGACCAACCGGCGCGATCGACCCACCGGCACTCCCCCGCGTCTACGGCTGGGTCGATCCCAGCCAACCGGAGACGGCACCTCACGGAACGGCTCGCCAGACGACCGACCTCACTCCGGCGATTCGGCAAGCTTGGCGGCAAACGGGCATTGGTTGGCGTTCTAACGGTAGTAAGCCACACCTTGATCCGGTGACACTTTCTCCACGCGGTGATCTTCGGTCGCGCACAGCGCCCGACCGAACCACATGTCATCGGGGCGGCGTGCCTCGATGCCGCGGCTGGAGAGAGGGAGAAACGCATGGCGACGTTCGTCCTTGTGCCCGGCGCTTGGAAGGGCTCCTGGGCGTTCGAGGCGGTGGTTCCGCTGCTGGAGCGTGCTGGTCATACTGTTCACGCCCTGACCCTGACCGGTCTGGCGCCAGACGACGACACCGCGACGGTCGCGACCGCCAACCTCGACACGCATGCCGACGACGTGTTGCGGCACCTCGACCGCCACCACATCGCCAGCGCGACGCTGGTCGGTCACAGCTACGCCGGGATGGTGATCGCCGCCGCCGCCGATCGCGCCGACGGTCGGATCTCCCGACTGGTGCATCTCGACGCCTTCGTACCGCGCGATGGCGAGTCGTGGTGGTCGTCAGCGAACGAGTACTTCCGGGACGTGGTTGCTGCCGGCGCCGCGGCTACCGGCTACGCGGTCCGACCGCCGGACGGCGGCGATCCCCGCCGCCGTCCCCATCCCCTCGCCTCGTTCCTGCAAACGATCCGGCTCACCGGCGCCGCCGGCCGCGTGCCCCGTCGGGAGTTCGTCTACTGCTCGGGATGGGAAGACCGGACGCCGTTCGCTGAACTCCGTGCCCGACTCGAAGCCGATCCCGACTGGCAGGTCCACGACCTTCCCACCGGACACGACGCGATGCACGAGGCCCCGGAGGCGGTCGCCGCAATACTGCTCGGCGATTGAATTGCGGATGTGTCCGGACCGGCCGTGGCCGGACGCTGGCGCTTACCTCACCCGCGCCGACCACGTGCCGGTCTCCCGCCGCTGGGTGACCGCGCTTGGGCACGAGCAGGACCTCAAACCGCACCGCTGCAGGCCGATTCAGTTCGACCGTTGAGCTGCGGTTTGTGTCCGAGACGATCACAGGGCACCCACGTGAGGGAGGAGCGTGTGGGGCAGTTTGCACGCACGTGCGCACCCATCCCGCCCGGGGTCGGCGGCGGTGCACTGGCCTACCCGGCTGGCACCTCACCTCTCCAGGAGGTTTCGCAATACTTCCAGGTTCTGCGCCACGGCTTGTTTGACGGAATGCTTTGCTATGCCTGCGAGAGCGCCTCGGGCGCCTCGGCCCGTGAGTTCGATCTCGTTAATCAGTCGGGTGGCGTCGTTCGTCGGCTCTAGCAGGTATGTAAGGCTGCCGTCGAACACGCCCAACCCGCCGTGTATGACGAGGCGGCGGTTGGGTGCGAACTCGGTGATTTCGAGGGATTCTTCCATCGGGTGGGGCAGGGTGCGGACCTGTCGATAGACTGTTCCGACGCCGATCGGGCCGGTACCTATCCGGCGAGTCTGGCGGATCGCGTAGTTCCATCTCGGCAGGTTTTCCAGGTCGGACAGGTACGCGAACACCGCATCCACGGGACGCTGAATCAGAAGGTCGTTGCTGAACCGTGCCATCATGCGCTCCTTGATTCGATTGTTGTGGGTCGCGGGGTTGTGGTGTGGCGCGACCGTCAGCCGCGTCGGGGCGGCCGGCCGGTCACGATGGCCTCCCCTTGCGGTGTTCCCGCCGACGGGCGAGGGCCTGGCCGGCGGGGAAGGCGTTGGCCAACGTCCGCAGCAGCGCGAGGGTCGGTTCGACGGGTTGGCCGGTGATGAGGGTTTCGATGGTGTGGTGCAGGCGTTCCTCGACGGTGGCCACCCGGCGGGCGAGTTCGCTGCCGGCGGGGGTGAGGGTGAGGGTGACGTGGCGTCGGTCGGTCGGGTCGGGTTCGCGGTTGATCAGCCCGGTCCGGACGAGTCGGTCGACGAGTCGGCTGGGGTTGTCGCCGGTCTCGCAGACCAGCAGCTCACCCAGCCCGCTCACGCTCAGCGGTTGATGATCGGCCAGCACGCGGAGCGTTTCGGCCTGTGAGGGTGTCAGGTCCAGTGGTCGGAGGTCGGCGGCGTAGAGGCGGTTGCCCTCGCGTTGGATCGCGAGGATCAGGTATCGCAGTTCCTCGGCCGGGGTCATCGTTGTACGGATGCGTTCTGGACGGTGGCGAGGAGGTTGGCGGCGTTGGGGTCGTGTGCGGCGAGGACGACGAGGTCGGGGTGTCGCTGTCGCAGCGTGTTGACCATCCCGATGGTGTCGCGCATCTGTCGGCGGTTGCCGGCGCCGGGGATGTTGCCTGCCGCGAGGAGGCGGGCGTCGTAGGTCAGGTCGCCGACCATCAGCAGCGGCGGTCGCCCGGGCCGGCGTACCAGCATGGACAGGGATCCGGGTGTGTGGCCGGGGGTCGGAAGCAGCACGATGGCGCCGTCGCCGAACAGGTCGTGCCCGCTGGTGAAGGGACCGAGGTCGGGGTCGTTGATCGGTTCGGGCTGGATCTGCTGCCACCGCAGCCGGGGCAGGATGATGTGTGAGCGCAGGAATCCCCGTGGTTCGGGTGAGGGGCGCATCATCTCCTGCCACTCGGCCGGGGTGGTGACGATGGTGGTGTTGCGGCCCGCGAGTTCGGGGAGACCGCCGATGTGGTCCTGGTGTAGGTGGGACAGCACCGCGGTGTGCACGTCGGCGATGTCGTGGCCGAGGGTGTGAAGTCGGGCGTTGAGGGTTTCGTGGGGTTCGATGGCGAACTTCGCGAGGCGGTCGTAGACGAGCCCGTTGAGCCCCTTGGGGAAGTAGTTCGGGTCGGTGACCGAGGCGCGGTCCTGGCCGGTGTCGAACAGGACGAGGCCCTCGCGGTGCTCGATGACGTAGGCGTTGATGGGCCGGGGCGGCGTCCACCGCCGCGACGTGAACAGCCACCAGTACAGCGGCTTCCACGTCGGGCCGACGTGCTCGGGGTGAATGGCGACGGTGCCGGTACTGACCACGGATACGCGGCGGATCGGGTCCGAGTTCATGAAGACGTGCTCCTTCAAGGCTCGACGTCGTAATCGATGTCGTGTCATTAAGTTACACGACATCTAACTGGAAGGGCAACGCCCATGATCGGGATTTCCTGTTCCGGCCGGAGCTGCGGCCCAGACCGCGCCGAGGACATGTCCCGGCGCCAACGTCACCGGCCGGATCGGCCTGGACGACCTGCGCCGCGTTCTTCGCGGACCGGGCGGACGAGCAGCGAGGCAGGGCGCCACGTCGGGATGTCGTTCAATCCCCTGGTTCGGCGTCGAGGTTCTGTCCTGTCGATCATGTAAGCCAGATGACCGCTGCTACAGAAGATCAGTGGGCTCGACGAACTGGACTGCGGCCTTCTTACGCGGTGACCGCAAGCCGAACCGAACGCTGGCTGGGTGAGGTCGAAGGTATCGACCTCACCCTCACCTTTCTGCGTCAAGCCAGATGAGGCACGGCGACTGTCCCAGCGGCCCTTGCTACAGATCCGATCCTCAGCTCCCACCGACACCGAATCGCCGTAGACGTCGCCTTGGCCCGGCCTACCACTGCCCGAGCTGCCGGTTGAGTTCCTCAAGCAGGTCGACGACCTCCAGCCTGCTGGTACCGGTGGGCGGGACGCGTGTGGTGCCGTAGGCGAGCTCGACCAACGCCGAGCGTGTGGCAGCGAGTTCGCCTGCGGTGACATCCAACTGTTGCCACGATGCGTTGTCCGCCTGCACGAGCTGGTTGCGTAGCCGCAGGGCCACGGTCCGTGGTGTATCGGCGTCGACGCCCGTCCGAGTTGCCCACTCGTCGTCGCCGAGGTCGTCCAGAACGATGTCAATGACGCTGGCCAACAAGCGCAGCATCCGCGGGTCACTCGTGAGCCGGACACCGGTCGGAGTGATCCGGACGACGGTGCGGATGATTGGCACGTCGTCCAGGCCGGCGTGGTGTTCGCCCAGCATGAACTGGACGTTCTGGTGCTGCCAGCCGCGCGCCAGTTCCAGGGCGGTCATGCCATCGGTGCTGACCGTGTCGATAGCGGCGCCAGCCAACAGCAGGGCGGCGATGACCGGTTGTTCGTTGCGCTCGATCGCGTGCATCAACGCGGTCCGTCCCTGCGGGTCGGGAATGTCTACCTCGGCGCCCGCCTGCAGGAGCACGTCCACCGCAGCATGATCTCCTCGACGGGCGGCGATGACGAGCGCCGGCGTGCCATCGGAGCGCCGCTGGTTGACGTTCGCGCCGCTCATCAGGAGAAGACGCAGGACCACAGGTGCGACGGATCGCATGACTGCGGTGATCAGAGGCGCCTCCTCGCCTGGGTGTGGTGTTGCCCCCGCTTCCAGCAGCACCCGCAGCGTGGCAAGGGCCGCCGGTCGAGGACGGTGCCGCGTGTAGGACACGGCTTCCGTCAAGACGCTCGTCCTTGTCGTGGGCTCCGCCTGGAGTGCCCCCTGGGCGATGAAATACTGCACCACGCCCGTATGTGCTTCGAGCACAGCGACGCGCAGCGGCGTCACGTGAAAGTAACCGAAGGGTCCGATACGGGCGCCGGCGTCCACCAGCAGACCGACGATTCCCAGCTTGCCGCTGCGCGCTGCCTCGATGAGCACCGACCCCCGGTACCGGCTCGCCGCAGCATTCGGGTCCGCCCCGTCAGTGAGCGCCTGCACGACGGCCACCTCGTCACCGGTCTGCACCGCCTCGATGAGTTGCTGATCGACAGCATGGTTCATCGATCATCACCTCCCTTCAGGTCAGCGAACGCGCGAAGGTGCAGTCGCGTCGCCACGTTGCCGGCGAACCAGACGAAGTAGTCGTTGGTCGAGTCGAGACCCGCGCGGACCGTGTCGCACCAGTCGGGCCGGTCGAGCACCGTGAGGTACTGCTGCACGATGCGGTCACGCTGCTCGGTGGTGCACCCGCATCGGCGTGAGGGCTTGTCCGTCAGGTGGTCGGCGATGATCGCGGCGTTGACGTACCGGTTCACCGTGGGGACCTGCCGGGCAAGGTGAGCCGCGTGTGCAGCCAGGACGATGGGTGCCGGTGGATAGTGCTCGAGGGTCATACCCATGCCACCGCAGTTGGCCATGATCTTCAGGAGTCGGCCGGTGTGATCGATCAGGTCATCGTCAACCTCGGCACCTGTGATCGCTTCGCGCAGGTGAGCGGCGGTAGCGACCCGCCCGGCGAAGTAGCCGTTGAGGAAGTCGCCATCACAGGCGTGGCGCAGCAACCACCCGCGGGAGGCGTACATCCAGTGGTGGCACAGCGCCTCGACGACGTAGACCCGGCCCCAGCCAGCGACGCGTTGGGCTAGCCACAGCAGCGCCGATTCGCCTCCGCGGCGGCGTTGCAGCGCCTCCGCGGCCAACGGCCCAAACCGGTTCGACAACAGGCCGATAGTTTGGATCAGCGCAATGTCTTCCTCGGCCCAGTCTGTGACCAACAGCGCCAGCCCGACGGTCGCGGCGCAGCGGTCCGTACTGTGCCGTACCAGCCACCGGCCGGTTTGCCGCACTCGCTGCCGGTCGGCCCGCAGTGCCGCGGCGGCGATGTGCTCGTTGCGGTGGATCGGTACGTGGACGTCGTGGAACGCGTCGGCGAGTTCGCTTGGTGGCGCATCGGTCTTGGCGAAGTGCCTGTCGAGGATGGCGGCGACGTCGGCGCCCTCGAGTCGCCGATCTTCTGGAGGCTGGGGTCGCGGCCGCCGACGGTGGAGTTCGTCATCGGGATACGGCTCGCCGTCGCGCGGCAGAACGCCGTCAGGACTTTGCTGATGAAGGCGAAGAGCGTGTGCGAACAGAGTGTTCTGGGGTCCGAGCAATCCGGGCTCGGTCGTCACGCTCACCGGCGGACGGAGGACTCGATTCTCACGATCATGGCGGCGATGATGCCACCCCAGTCCGACCTGAGCAACTACGGTCTGTCTCAAAGTCGTGTTTGTTGACTCGTCTGACAGGGCCAGTTCACCCCGGAGCAGCAACGCACCGTCAACGCGGCCGTCGAGG
>NZ_BONZ01000079.1 GCF_016862975.1 Rugosimonospora africana | reverse complement strand
TTTGCAATTCGAGTGACCCATTTTCCTGATTGGAAGAGAAATGCCCGGACGCGGCGGATCCGCCGCGTCCGGGCACTGCTTCGTTTCCGGAAGCGGCTAGGCGGCCCGTAGGCGCCGTACCGCCGGGGCGGGCGGCTGGCGGTGGGTGGCCTCCCAGCGGTGTTGGAGGGCCTGGGTGGTCCGTTGTTGCATGGCGGGGGTGACGTGGCTGTAGATGCCGCGTACCCCGGGGATGCGGCGGCCGAGTCGTTTGGCTTGGGCGATCTCCGGTATGTCGCCTTCGATCAGCCAGGTCTTCTGGGTGTGGCGTAGGTCGTGGAAGTGCATGCCGTGAAGGATCGGCGGCTGGTGGTGCGCGCGATGGCGGGCGCATTGGCGGTCAGGCGCGCGGGCCCAGGAATAGGCCGCCACTCGCGTCGATGACCTGTCCAGTGACCCAGCGCGCGGCGTCGGAGGCGAGGAACGCGACCACGTCGGCGACGTCGTCGGGGCCGCCCAGCCGGTCGAGTGCCGTCATTCCGGTGATCAGGTCGGTCAGGCCCGGTGTCTCGAAGACCGATCCGTTGGTGGCCGTCCGAGTGGCGCCGGGCGCGACCGCGTTCACCGTGATGCCCCGGGCGCCGAGTTGGTTGGCCAAGGTAAGGGTCATCGTCTCGACCGCGCCTTTGGTCATGGCGAACGATGTCTGGGTGGCGTTGGCCATCCGGGTCGCTGCGGACGAGATCGTGATGATCCGGCCGCCGTCGGAGAGCAGGGGCAACGCCCGCTCGGTGATGAAGTACGGCGCTCGCACGTTGACGGCGAACAGATGGTCGAACGCCGCCCGTGTCGTGGCACCGAGCGGGCCTGCGGGTGACGCCGCCGCGTTGTTGACGAGGATGTCGAGCGGCCGTCCGGCCAGGCCGGCGTCGACCCCCGCGAACAGTGTCTCGACGTCCCCGTCCACGCCCAGTTCCGCGCCGACGGCGCACGCCGTTCCGCCGGCCCGCGCGATCTGGTCGACCGTCGCCGTCGCACCGTCCTTGTCCGTGCCGTAGTGCGCGATGACGAATGCGCCCCGCGCCGCCAGCCGGATCGCGATCGCCTGTCCGATGCCGCGCGAGGAGCCGGTCACCAGGGCTGTCCTGCCGATCAGATCACTCATAGTGTGAGTCACTCCCTTATTGTTAGTCACTAACAGTGCGGTAGTGTCTATCACATGCGCGAGCGGCACTCAACACTGCGGGAGCAACGGCGGGCCGAAACGCAGCGCATGATCCAGGTGCATGCGGTGCGGTTGTTCGTCGAGCGCGGGTACGACGGTGCGACCGTGAACGACATCGCCGAAGCCGCCGGCGTGTCTCCGATGACGGTGTATCGGCACTTCCCCACGAAGGAGGACCTCGTGCTGGTCGATCAGAACGCGCTGCTGGTCGCCGAACAGATCGCCGCCACGCCGGCCGGGCAGCCCCTGGTGCGCCGCATCGGCAACGCGCTCGTCGACTCAGCGCGGACGCTGGCCGCTGGCGACGATCGATTTCTGCTGGCCCGCCTGCGGCTGATGATCTCGACGCCCGCCCTACGCGCCCGGCACCTGGACAACCACTATGTGCTTCAACAAGCCATCGTGGACGGCCTCGGGGACGAGGCCGCCGATCCGGACGTGGCCTTCCAAGCCGCGGCGGCGGCCAGCGCCTGCCTGGCCGCAATGCATACCGCCCTGGTGCGGTGGGCGAAGGACGACGGGCGTACCGATCTACCCGACTTGATCGCGAAGGCGCTCGCGGCAGCCTTCGGCGACGGCACACCCCGACGGGGATAACCTCAGCGATCCGGTGGGAGGGATGCATGGGCTCGCTCGCGGAGGAGACGCGGTGGATGGACGCGGTAGGGCAGGCCGGGCTGGTGAGTTCTGGGCAGGTGACCTCAGCCGAGATGCTCGAAGCGGCGATCGAGCGGATCATCGACCTCGATCCGAGCGTGAACGCCGTGGTGATGCGGTGGTTCGACGCGGCGCGCGCCACGGTGGCCGGCCCGGTGCCGGGTGGGGTGTTCCGCGGGGTGCCCTTCCTGCTTAAGGATCTTTTGGTGGCGTACGCGGGGCAGCCGCTCAGTGACGGTAACCAGCGATTGAAGGAGGCGGCGGTGCCGTCGCTCGCAGACGCTACCGTCGTCGCGCGTTTCCGTGCCGCGGGGCTGGTCACTGTGGGACGGACGAACAGCGCCGAGTTCGGGAGCCTCCCGGCGACCGAACCGCTGGTCTGGGGACCGACCCGTAATCCGTGGCTCACGGACCGTTCGGCGGGCGGCTCAAGTGGCGGATCCGCTGCGGCGGTCGCGTCCGGCATGGTCGCCGTCGCGCACGCCAGCGACGGCGGCGGATCGATCCGGATTCCCGCGTCGTGCTGCGGTGTGGTCGGTCTCAAACCGTCGCAGGGGCGAGTGTCGCTCGGGCCGTACGGTGACGAGAGCGGACCCGCGGTGCACTTCTGCCACACGCGCTCCGTCCGTGACGCCGCCGCGATGCTCGACGCGGTGAGCGGTCCCGGCGTGGGCGACACGGTGATCGCGCCGCCGCCAGCGCGTCCGTACGTGTGTGAACTCGGTGCCGACCCCGGTTCGCTTCGCATCGGGCTCCTCGATCACTACCCTTGGGGCGAGCCGGTGCACGAGGAGAGCGCGACGGCGGCGCGTGACGCGGGTGGGCTCCTGGAGTCTCTCGGCCACCGAGTGGAACCCGGCTTTCCCGCCGCGCTCGCCGACCGCGGCCCCTGGCGAAGTGTCGGCGTCCTGCGCGCCGTCAACATCCGCGCCATGGTGTCACGGCTCGCTGAGTCGCTGGGCCGCCCGGTCACCGCCGCCGACGTGGAGCCAGTGAACTGGGCGTTGGCCGAGCAGGCGCGTGAGGTCAGCGCGGTCGACCACGTGCGGGCACTGGAAAGCCGTACGCTGCTGCGCCGCGCTGTCCAGCAATGGTGGGCGGATGGCTTCGACCTGCTGGTGACGCCCACGCTCGGCGAGCCGCCGGCCCCGATCGGCGCGTTCGCCGGGGACACCGCCGATCTGTCCGCACTGGCGGCGCGGTCGGGCCAGTGTGTGGCCTTCACCCAGCCGTTCAATATCAGTGGCCAGCCCGCGATCAGCCTGCCGCTGCACTGGTCCGCGGACGACGGCCTGCCCATAGGCGTGCAGCTCGTCGCCGCGTACGGACGCGAAGACCTGCTACTGCGGGTGGCGCACCAGCTCGAACAGGCCCGGCCATGGGCCGGCCGCCGTCCTGGCACCCCGGCGTGACCTCCACCGCGGGATTACGTTCGCACGATCAGTGGACGTTTTTTGAGGCAGCGACAAGCAGATTCGCGGCAACGGCCACTGCACGGTTGTCGTACTCCACAAGAGACGATCGTTGTGCAGTGGCCGTTGCATGCCCACAGAACACGCCAACTATACGAAGCGTGGTCGCGACCGGCGATGAGCGTCTACGCCTCGAGTCCCGGCCGGACTGTCATGCTAAATCTCTCCACCGGCGTATCCAAATACGTTGACACTACAGTCGAAATTCAGGACTACGCCGTCCTGCTCGGCGCATACGCGGAACTTGATTTCGCCGAGGTAAGGCATGTGCAGGTAGTAGTAGGTAGTGGTGCCGTTGCCCTCGCGGTTCCACCCGTAGTAGGGCCCTACGTTGGCCAGGTCATACCGATAGTTGATGACCGCGATTCCGTAGCCGTCCGCGCGCGAATCGTGAATGCTCAGTACCTGGGTGTCGGCGTTGAAATACGCATAACCAACCGGTGACGTCGCTGTGACGCTGGTGGGAACGGTGGCGGCGGACGATGGGCTGGCACCCACGACCGTGGCCGTGGTTGCCGCGGCCACCGTGACGGCAAGCCAGGTTGTCGTGCGCTTCACGATCGACATAGCCGGTTGGCGTCTGCGTCGCATGAATATGTACCTCCTCAGGCAGGGATGCTTCTCGAGTGGGTGGTAACTTACGCGCATAGAAGATGTCTGCTGTCCTTGAGCGCGCATACGGGGCGCTGCTCTGGACTGCCTACCATCTCGCCATTGACTGCATTTCTCCTCAGGGCGTACGGGTCCAAGGCGCTCGGCCCCGTCAGCCGGCCTACCCGCCGCAGAACTCCAACTTGGTGAGCATCTGCACCGCCGTCGTGTACACCCCTTGCAGGGACGATGCGGCGGCAACGTCGTCCACGTAGGTCAGCGAGGCCGTCAGGGACTTACTGCCGTCGGGCGTGCTGTACATCAGCGTCGCGTAGCCCTGGACGCTGCCGTTGTGGTTGATCAGGATGGTGCCGCTGCAGTTCGCGTCCGCGTGCAGCTCGAACAACCCGAGGCCGTAGTCGCTCGTCGGGTCACTGGTCGCGTGCGGCTTGAGCATCTCGGCCAGCAACGGGCGTGGCAGAAGCCTCCCGCCCAGCAGTGCGGAGATGAACGTGTTGAGGTCCTTGGTAGTCGAGATCATCTCACCGGCGCTGGAGATCCAGGAGGGGTTCTGGCGGGTGATGTCGACCGTCTTCGGCTGCCCGGCCTCCTCATACTGGTAGTAGGCGTGGGCGTGCGGCCCGGGGATCTGCGGCGAGGTGCCCGGCACCACAGTGCCCGACAGTCCGAGCGGCCGCACGATCCGCCGCTGGACCTCGTCGGCGTACGAGTGGCCGGTGACCTTCTCGATCAGCAGCCTGGCCAACACGTAGTTGGTGTTGGAGTAGCTCCAGTCCGTGCCCGGCGCGAACAGTGCGGGCTTGGACAGCGCGAACCGTACCAGGTCCTCCGGCCGGTAGGTACGGAACCGGTTGTCCACCCACTCCTTGCCTGACCATGGGATCCCCGCTACGTACGTCCCGTCGGGGTAGGACTGGCCGGTGAATTCGAACAACCCGCTGGTGTGCTGCAGCAGCATCCGCACGGTGATCCGCCGGTCCAAGCCGAACTGTGGCAGGTAGTCGGCTACGGGGGTGTCCAGCCCGATCTTGTCCTCTCCGACCAGTTGCAGCACCACAGTCGCGGTGAAGGTCTTGGTGGTGCTGCCGATCCGGAACCGCCCGTCTGTCGGGGGCTTCGCGGCAGCGCCCAACCTGCTCACCCCGGCGCTACCGGCCCAGTCGCCCCGCTGATCGTGGACGCGCAGCTGCACCCC
This sequence comes from Rugosimonospora africana, assembly GCF_016862975.1. Taxonomy (GTDB): domain Bacteria; phylum Actinomycetota; class Actinomycetes; order Mycobacteriales; family Micromonosporaceae; genus Rugosimonospora; species Rugosimonospora africana. The sequence continues at coordinate 46,526 of NZ_BONZ01000079.1, read as the reverse complement.
GGCGATACCGGCATCAACGATCTCCTGGATGGCCTCCTGCAGCTGCGGGCGACTCTGCCCGGTAGCGGCCTTCGACACGGCTCTGCTATTCGCGTTGGCCGCTGCGGGTGCGGCCGCCGCGGCCGGCAGCGTGACCGCCAGCGCCAGGAGCCCCACTCGCCGGAAGAGCCATGACCTCCGCACCCTGTTGTTTTTCGTTCCCCTGCTTATTCGCAGCCACGAGGCCACGATCCGTGAACTGATCACAGCGGCCACGATCGCCTACCGCCCTGACACAGGTCTGTCACCGCACTGACACGACTCCGACGCGGCGCCCACCCAAGGAAACGGCGGATCACCAGCAAAGACGAGCTTGATCCGCCGCAGCCGGACCACTGCTGAGCCTGCTCGTCAACACGTACCAGCGAACGCCACTGATGTGCGCCGACGGCGCGTAGGTCGGCACGCTGGTCGACCGACCTCGACGACAGCGTCGTCGCGCTGGACGCCCTGGCTTACCGCGGGCACCGAAGTAGATCTGGCCGACGTGCGCGAGCAGATCAGCCTTCGTGCATGCCGACATCGCCGACGTCGAGCAGGTGCCTCACCCCCCACAGGCTCGACCTGATCGTCAACTTCGTCGCCGAATCGCAGGCAGTCCACGCCAAGCCGGCCGGGTCGGCCATGAGCGTGACAAGGTGATCCTTGCCGGCTACGTGTCTGTAGCGGTGAGCCCTCTGCCGCAGCATGGTGAGGGCCTTGCTGGCGGTGGCCATCGCCACGCCCCACTCCTGGACCAACTGCCAGGTGGAGGGCAGCTGGTCGCCCGGCCGGACGTGCCGCCGACCATGGCACTCCTGCCGGTTAGCGAGGTGCCGATTATCGTGTGCTCCGCATCGGAGGTCGGAGTGTCGGTCCTGTCTCGTATCCTCCGAGACTGGTCCTGATCTCGTTCCGAAGTACGGGAGTGCTGCATGATGAACGCTAGCGGATCCGATGTTGGCAGTCCGTTCTTGGAGGGGCTGGACGTTGACGGGGCTGTGCAACGCCGGCCGTGGGTCGACGACGAGGTCATGCGGCGGTTGCGGACCCCGTTCGAGGCTGATCCGGTCGACGTCCTGGACCAGCAGCGTGAGGCGGGCCTCAACGAGGACGACCACCGCGGCTAGACGGGCCGTTAAGCGCCGGGGTTGCCCGAGTACGCCGCTTCGCCGTTGACGACATCGAGGACGTCATTGCCCGCCTGCGCACCCACAGCGCCGAACCCCGTCGGAGAGCTGGCGCAGCACGCGGGCAGCTATCGGCTCTGCTACGTCCGCGGACCCGAGCCCATGATGGCCGGACTGTTCGAACAGCGCACGACTCGGCTTCCGCTTCTCTCGAGGAGAATGCGCCGTTAGCCTCACCAGCGACGCCGTGCCGCATGATTGTGGCGTGGCAACGGTTCATCTCATCCATGGCTACCTGGGCGTCGGAAAGACTCGTTTCGCCAGGGAACTCTCTGACCGAAGTGGTGCCGTGTTGATCTCGTTGGACGAGTGGTACCTCCGGCTGTACACCGACGGAGCCCCCACTTCCCATCAGGAGTATGAGCTGTTGGACCGGCTCACAGGCGTGCTGCATGGCCATTGGCCCCAGCTCCTGCGTGCCGGTGTGGACGTCGTCCTCGACTTCGGCTTCTGGCGCAGGTCGGAGCGCGACCTGACCCGCGAGCTGGCCAGGTCTGTGTCGGCAGACCACCGCCTGCATTGGGTGCGCACCGACGACGAAACCGCCTTGTCGCGCTGCCTGACTCGTAACGACCACCCGGGAAGGGCGTTCATCATCGACGCGGCCGCGTATCGCGACCTGAAGGCGCGTTTCGAGGAGCTCGGCACTCACGAACATTTCGAGGTTGTCGAAACTTGACGCTGGCGAAACACTCGCTCTCATGGCCGGGCTGCGGTCGTGCCATCAGTAAATAAGTAGCCGCGTGTCGGGCGAGCTTGCCGATCGACCGGATTGTCGATGAGCGGGAGGCGGGTCTGCGGGTCTTCCGGGAACCGGCGTCCACGGCTGGTCCGCGACCACTCATGCCGGCATCCTCCGACGCGCGTCGTCGGCCCCACGCACCCGAGCGCCTGGGGTGATGAGTTGGTCGACGAGGTCGGCGACCGCATCGGTGATGTCGGCGCGGATTACCTCGACCGCCAGTTGGTCGTACGGGGTGGGGTCGCGGTTGATGACGACCAGGTGCGCACCCCGCTCGACCGCGACCCGGCACAGTTGCGCGGCCGGCTCGACGAGTAGCGAGGAGCCGACGGCGACCAGCAGCGGGGTATTGGAGACGATCGCGACGGCCCGACCCATGATGTCGGGGTTGAGGTTCTGCCCGAACAGCACGGTATCGAGCTTGAGGAGGCCGCCGCACGCGGTGCAGTGCGGATCGTGCTCTCCAGCGGCGACGCGGGCCCGTACCGCCGTGGTCGGAAACGTGCTGCGGCATCGTGTGCAGGTGGTGGTCCACATGGTGCCGTGAAGTTCCAGTACCTTGCGGTCGGCCAGGCCGGCGCGTTGGTGCAGCCCGTCGATGTTCTGCGTCAGTACACGCACCGCGATTCCGGACTCGTCGAGTCGCACCAGTGCCTGGTGGGCGGCGTTGGGCTGGGCTTGCCAGGCTGCGTGGTCGACGTAGGTACGCCAGAACCTGGCGCGGACGTCCGGGTTGGCCAGGTAGGTATCAAGGGTGAATGCGGCCGCGGCCGCGGGGTCCCGGGTCCACACCCCGTCCGGCCCCCGGTAGTCCGGGATGCCCGAGCCGGTCGAGATGCCGGCACCGGACAGCACCGCGACCCGCGTCACGTCACTAATCCAGCTGGGAACCTGCTTCGGCATGGGGAAGACGGTACCGGTGCCTGACTCGCCCGAGCTATGCAATTGCAGCGGGCTGCCGCCCCCACGAGTACTCGGGCATGTCCGGTCGGAATCCCGTTGTCGCCACGGTGTGAGTGGCTTACGGTGCACGGCGTGCCGTCGATGCTCTGGGAATTCCGGGATTTGTTCATCGAGTTGCGGGATGGGCCGGCTGCGGGTTGGGGCGGCGACGTGTTGCAGCCGTGGCTTGAGATGCGTCCGCACCTCGTTGAGGAACTGCGTGAGCTGGGTCGTCCGGACAGCCGCCGAGTGCGGGTACCGCGCGGGGGCAACCACTACACGGTCCTGGAAGGGCTGTACGCGTTGAGTCGTGTCCTCGACGTGCTGGTGTCGGCGTTTCAACCGGACAATCCCGATCCTCAGTTGCTGGACTGGACCAGCGGCAAGCCGTGGTGGCGGGGCACCATCCCGAGCACGTCGGCGTGGCCAGATTTCTGCGCGGCGATCGGGGCGGTATCGCTGGCCGAATCGTCGTTCCACCCGTTCTTCCACGAGATCGTCTCGGTGCAGGTCAGCGACGACGCTGACGAACCGCCGAGCGTTGTCGGCGAGTGCTGGCCGGGCGCGATCGTCGGCGGCATGCTGGTGGCCCGTGCGGGCGTGGTGATCCGGGCGGGCGCTCGCCACATGAACATTGACGTGGCGGCACGCTCGGCACTGTACTGGGCCTGGTGGCGACGCAACCGCAGAGCGGTTGATCTGTCCCATGGCTGGGGTCACAACTCGCAATGGGCTACCGATTTCCGTCGCGACTACGTCGACGAGGGACAGCTGCACTACAACATTGACGCCGACCCGTCGAGACAGCCAGACAGCGACCTTAGCGACGCGGACCGCATCGACCTTCTCAGGTACCGGTGCAGCATCCGGACCGATCTCGGCACCGACCGATGGCCATTCGACGACACGTTTGTGGAGCAGGCGCCATAGAGCTGTCCGACGCGCGCTCGTGCCGTAGGCGGGCCCGTGGTTCGCCCGTGCTATCCGTGCCAGCCTTTAGGCTTGCTGTTCCGGAGTCCTTTGACGCTGCCGATGAATCGGATTCCGTTGGATGAGGCGCCGTGGAACCCGAGTGCGGAACATCGGATGGTGCGATCACCCAGGTCCCACTGAGCCTCGGTGAAAGACTCGTATCCCCAGCCGAGGTAGGGGCTGTCTACCTCGCCACCGCTGAACCCGAGATACTTGGCCACGACTCGCTGGCAGCCCTGTGAGGCCAGGTCGTCTCGAGCCTGTTCGTCGCTTGGCCAGGGCAGGTCCGGGGCGGTGAACAAGCCGGCCAGTTCGCTGTTGTGCGGTTGGGTGCAGTCGGCCAGCTGCTCGTCGGTCAGACTGCCGTGGCCGTCGTCGGTGATGGTCCGGCAGATGGAGGCCAGTGGTCCGGATCCTCTCAGCCCGCTCTTGACGCTGTTGGTCACTCCGAACATGGTGGCGTTGGCGTCGGTATACCGGACGAGGTCGCAGCGAAACCAGCGGGCGCCGCCGCTCCATGCCGCGTTACTGGGCAGCACCAGGTTCAGATCGAAGATACCGAGGTGGTAGTCACCGCCCAGGTAGTCTGCGGCGCCGGTGAGGCACTGGGCGTCAGCGACGGCTCGGGACGGGCTGTCCTCGGCCGGGGCGGTCGACCGCCCGGCGATGCTCCCGGTGAAAGATCTTGTCGAGCCGACGCGGAGTCCAGGCGTCGATCCGTCGTCATAGTCGCGCGTACTGTTGCGCGGCGATTTCGTCGATCGCGTCAGCGTCGAACTCCTGGCCGGTGGTGGCGAGGATCGCGAACGCGGTCGCATGCCGTGCGCCGAGTACCCACAGCCGGGCGGGCTGCGCTCGAAGTCTGAAGTTGAGCGCGCCAGGGACGCTGGGAACCTCGCTGATCGCGGCAGTCCCACCGAGCGCCTTCTGGTCGCCGAGCACCATGCCCTGGGCGTGCTCGGCTGTGTCGAAGCGCAGCAGTATGACGTCGACCTCGGAGCCGATGATCGGCAGCCAGCAGCGGTAGGCCATGCTCAGCAGGCCGGATCCGCTGAGCGTGGAGCCTAGAGCGGCGGGTACCCCGTCGGAGTGTGCGAGTCGGTTGCCGCTGATCAGCGTGTTGTTCTGTGCACACGCGAGTGCGCCGGCCGGTACCGGTACGAGGAGGGGCCGGGTGTCCGGTGTCGCTGGCTGTTTCGTGCCGAGTCGTACGGCGAGTACCACGCCGACGGCGACCAAAAGTACGACGCACGCGGCGGCCACCAGCAGACTACGGAGTCGGTGACGATCGCCGTAGCGGGGTGGTTGCGTCGACCACGACTCGTAGCCGGGTTGGGCGGGAGGGCTGTCGAGCGTCGTGGAGGGGCTGTCTGCGGGGGCGTCGGGTCGCATGCGTGCATTGTCCCGGCTATGCGAGGTGTGTAGGAGCCCGGACGCGATTTTGCGCCACTATCATCGCGCTCGTGAACCGGGATGGATGAGCGCGATGTCTGGCAGGTACAGATCGTGCTGCGAGCGACCGAGGCCGAGTTGGGGCAGGCGACGGACGCAATAGCGCGGGCTCTGTGTCCGGATGAGTCCCACGAGGGACCGTGCGCAACTCCGTGGACGATGGTCAGTTCCCGGGTCGATGACATCGAGGACCAGGACCGGGCCGCGTCTCTGCGCGCGCTCATCGACGACGAGTAGCGGAGCGCTGGGAGAGGGCAACCGTGTCAGGGGCCGCGTCAGTGCGGTGGCTGCCCGGTGTCAGGGCAACCGTCGATCGTGGATCCCGTCACCAGTTCCCCACCAGCGGGGACGCCCGGCAAATCCCCAGGAGGGTACCGCGATGCCAACGTTCAACACCCCCGCCCCGATCTCCGCCGTCCTCGACATCCCCGCGGGGCGCGTTCAGTTCGTCGCAGCCGACCGGGCCGACACCACGGTCGAGATCCTGCCCGCGGACGCCTCGAAGGGCCGCGACGTGAAGGTAGCGGAGCAGACCAGGGTCGAATACACCGACGGGATTCTGCGGATCGCGGCATCGGCGAAGAACCAGTACTTCGGTCCCTCGGGATCCATCGAGGTAACGGTCCAGTTGCCCGCCGGTTCCCGGATCGAGGTGAAGGCGGCCAGCGCCGAGCTCCGGGCCGTTGGGCGGTTCGGCGACGTCGCTGTCGAGAGCGAACACGGCTCGATCAGCCTCGACGAGGCCGCGAGCGCCCGCCTCACCACTGTTGCCGGTGATGTCTCGGTCGGCCGCGTGGGCGGCCCCGCGGAGATCCGCACCAGCAAGGGCGACATCCGCATCGCCGAGGCCGTGCGCGGCGCGGTCGTGCTGCGCACCGATGCCGGCGAGGTGGAGGTCGGCGTCGCCGCCGGAGTCTCGGCCAGCCTGGACGCCGGCACGTCCCACGGCCGGATCCACAACTCCCTCAGGAACACCGAGGGCGCCGCCGCCCAGCTCACCATCCACGCAACCACCGCCGTCGGCGACATCGTCGCCCGCAGCCTCTGATCGGACAGCGACAAGACGAACTCGATGCGGTCCTCGGACTACTCGTTCGAGGACCGCATCCGTAGTCTGCCTCGCGCGTGTGCTGCCACAAGTTGGACGGCGACGGCCACCGCAGCACCCAGCACAAACGCGGCGCCGCCGATCGGGCGTAGGAGGACCGCGACCGAGACGCAGAACGCCGCAAAGCTGAACAAGCCCATGACCGCACCGCTCAGGGTCCGCGCGGTCACGGCGGGACCGTACTGCGCGTGGACGAAGGCCGCTACGACGCTTGTCGCGATGGGGAAAGGTGCCAGGAGTCCGGTCCAATGCGGGCCCATGGCGCTGGAAGCTGTCGTAACGACAAGTACCAGGACGCCGGTCGCGGTCGCACGAGCGGGCAACTCCCAGACGGGCCACGCCCGACGCTCTGACTCACCCGACCGTTCAGACTCGATTGTCGGCATGAGGGCCATCGCGGCCGCAGTCGCGACCAGCGTGAGCGCCAGCGCGACGAGCATCGCGACCTGGATGACGGATAGCGCGGCATCCATGGCCAGAACGGCTGCCCAGCTCGCGGCCAGTGTGGTGAGCCAGCCGAACCGGCGCGCGGTGCGGGCGAACAGCACCGCGAACGTGGCCAGCGACACGAGCCCGAGAAGAGAGGAACTGGCCGCGTCGCTGGCGAATTTCGCGCCATGTTGCTGGTAGGTGATGAACAGGATCGGCCCGGCGACAATCGGGAAGGCGACGAGAATGCCCGTGACGTCAGGTCCCCACCGGCGGCCGGCAAGCGTGGACATCACGACCAACAGGGGAGCGAGGAACAGCTTCGGCAGCAGGGACTCCACTTGCCGGCAGCTTACCGTCCCCCCCAGCGCAGGTCGGTGCCGGCTGGGGCTGTCTACCGCAACCGGTTCAGGCCGATCGCCCGGGGTTTCGCGGTCCGGGCCAGCCCCATGCGATCTCGTCGACCGCGAGAAATGGTTCGTCGGCGACGGCGGCGGGGGTCAACCCGGTGAACGCCACGACGTCCCGGTGCAGGTGCGACTGATCGGTGTAACCGCCGTCGACCGCGACTCCGGCCGCGTCCCGGCCCGCGACCAGACTGTGGACCGCATGGTCGAAGCGAACCAGCTTCGCGGCGCGCTTGGGCGGCAGGCCGAGCTGCGCATGGAACCGGGACCAGAGGCGTTTGCGGCTCCAGCCGAGTTCGGCCGCCAGGCGCTCGATCCGGACCATGCCACGGCTGGCGACGATTCCACGCCAGGCAAAGGCCACCTCCGGCGCCACCCGCGACGCCGCCGCGCAACGGCGGGCGAGCCACGCGTCGACCAACACGAAGCGATCGTCCCAGGAGCGGAGATCGGCCAGGCGTTGGCTGACTCGTGCCGCTTCCCGGCCCAACAGGTCATCGAGGGTCACCACGGCGCCGCCCAGGTCGGTCACGGCGGCACCCAGCGCCGCGTGTGCGACCACCGGCGACAGGCGCACCTGCAGACACTCAAAGTTCGTCGCCCGCACCGCGCGGAGGACCTCGCCGAACCCGAGGCCGGCAACGAAACTGCCCTGATGCCGCCGCCCTGTGGCGCTTTCCACGGCAATCGTGCCGTCGAACACCAGAAGCAGGGTCACGGCCGGGTGCGGGATCAGCCGTAGCTCAGGCGGGGTGATGCCGCGGTCGCCGAACCCGGCCATCGCGACTCCGGGCACCCGACTGGGCTGAGCTGGGCATGCGATGTCCCACAACATCCCGTCCCGCTCGGACGCGCCGGACCACATTCCCCCATGCTACGTACGCCGGCCGACGGGAACATTTGTCCAAGCCACCGGCACGCACCGGCGGCGACAATCTACGCATGACTGTTTCCGACAACACGTCGCGCGTGTCCGCCGGGGCCACGGAGGAGACGAACCTCCCGTTGGACGACGGCGAAATCCACGTGCGCGAGGACGGCCCCCGTGACGCCCCCGCGCTCCTGCTCATCCACGGCACCGCCGCGTCACTGCGCACGTGGGACGCGATGGTTCCGCTGTTGACCGGGTCTCATCGGGTCATCCGGATCGACCTGCTCGGGTGCGGACAGTCAGCCAGACCGGACGGTGCGAGCTATGCGATTCCGGACCAGGCTCGCCGGGTCGGCGAGGCACTCGACCGGCTCGGCGTCGAGCAGGTCATCGTCGTCGGCCATTCCAGCGGTGGAACGGTCGCGACCGCCCTCGCCGAGCGACGGCCCGACCTGGTGACCGCGCTCACGCTCGTCAACACCGGGCCCAACATGGTCGCGTTCATCGCAAAGGATCTCGCCGTCGGGCTGGCGGAGGGGCCGGATCTCACCGATGAGCAACTCCGGCAGATCATGAGCCCCGCGTTCGGCTCCGGCTTCGAGATTCCCCAGCCATTCTTGGACGAGGCGCGCGCCATGGATTTCCACGTGTTCGCCGCGGCCTCGCAGGCAGGCAGCGCGTACCTGGAGGAGCAGGCACTCCCGCAGCGGCTGGCGACACTCGGCAAGCCGCTGCTGGTGATTTTCGGCGAGGACGATCGCAGGTGGCGCTCGTCGTCCGCCGCGGATTACCGTGTCGTTCCCGGCGCGACGGTCGAGATGTTGCCGGGTGTCGGGCACACGCCCATCCTTGAGGATCCGCCGCGGACCGCCGCACCTCTCCTGGCCTTCGCCGCGAACCACTCCCCGCACGACGACTGATGCCCGAGAGATATCAGGTTCTCTACGGTCACATGCCCGGCCTGGCCGCTGGGCGGAAACTGCGAGAATGATCGCATGAGTACTGAGTCCCGGTTGTCAGCCGAGTACTTCGATCAGTGGTACGCAGACATGGTCACCTCGCCGGCCAAGGACGAGATCCAGCGGCGCCACCTTGGCCTGCCCGCCCACGTGTTGTCCACGAGTCTGCTGCCCTGGGACGCGATCGCCGAGATCAATGCCGCACTGCGGTTGTCGGCCGGCCAGGTGCTGTTGGACCTCGCGTGTGGACGAGGTGGCTACGGACTGGAAGTGGCCCACCGGAGCGGGGCGCACCTGTGGGGAGTCGACTTCTCGGCTGAGGCGGTACGACAAGCCCGGGAGTACGCCCGAGAGCTGGGTCGGTCGGGACGCTTCCAGGTTGGCGACCTGACCGCTACCGGGCTGCCGGAGGCGTCGGTGAACGCCGTGATGTGCATCGACGCCGTACAGTTCGCGGATCCCTCCGACGCTGCGTACCGCGAGATCCGGCGGGTCCTTTCTCCGGGTGGGCGGGCAGTGTTGACCTGTTGGGAACCGGTCGACCCGCAGGACGCCCGGCTGCCGGATCGGCTGCGGGCGATCGATCTCCGCACGGGATTGACCGCTGCGGGCTTCATCGACGTTGTGGTCGACGATCGACCGGACTGGCAGGCGGTCGAACACGGCCTGTGGTTGGAGGCCGCGGGGATCGACCCCGGCGAGGACTCGGCCCTGCGCGCACTGCACGAAGAGGCGGGCCGGGTGTTGGAGTTCCAGACCCTGTCCCGACGGGTCATGGCGTCCGCCACGGCGGGATAGCCGCGGGAGGCGCGGCAGGGAGTGGCCGGCTGGCGGTGCTTCCAACCGGTGCTCAGACCGCCGTGACCGACTCGGCTCAGCCGACGTTCGTGGCGCGACACCATCGCGCACGCAACCGGTAGCCCTTCAGGGTGTGCCGCACCGTGGCGTCGTACCAGCCGAGGGCAATCGCTCCGCCCAAGGCGATCACCAGGTTGGCGACGCTCGGGTGGACGACAGCAACGACGAAGAACGACACGACCCAGATCGCCACGAGCGCGATATCGAGCATCCGACCCTTCATGTGAATCTCCTCCCGCACCACTGGGTGCCCGCGGAAGGCGGGCGACACCCGTACGCGTCACTGTGGCACCGTCGGCGGTGACGGTGCGGTGAACGCAAGGGCGATCAGGGTGGAGAAACGGTAGATGCGCCGCCCGCACACTGCCGGCTGGCATCACCCGACAGGGTTTCGAGTTAAATTTTCGAATTTCCGAGGAAGCCTCCCGAATTAGCGTTGGTTTCGCGCCAGATGGGAGCAAAAGGGTCCTCTGGTCGATACTGATGAAGCTCGATCGAGAGGATACCGGCAATGCCAGACCTATCTCGTCGTGACCTGCTGAAGGCGACGGCGGCCGCCGGCGCCGGCGCGGTCATTCTCCCCGCTGTTGTGACCGGAGGCATGTCGGACGTTGCGGCATACGGCTCGGGTTCAGACTGCAAGGCGGAATGCGAGCCGCCGGCGAAGCTCACCGGCCGCATCGTCCGTCCCCAGGACCCCGACTACCCCGAGGCGAGCCTTGGCTGGGACGAGCTGTTCGTCCACTACCCACTGGTCATCGTCTTCGCGCAGGAGACCCAGGACGTGGTCAACGCCCTCACCTGGGCGCGGCAGAACAACGTCTCGCTGCGGGTACGCAGCGGCCGCCACGCCCTGGAGGGGTGGTCGAACGTCGACAACGGCATCGTGATCGACGTCAGCGAGTTGAAGTCGACCCACATCGACACCGCCACCGGCATCGCGAAGGTCGGCGCCGGGCTCAACCAGGGGGAGGCGGTGGCCGCGCTCGCGAAGCACGACCTGGCGGTGACGACGGGGACGGAGGACAGTGTGGGCCTGTCCGGCGCGACCCTCGGCGGCGGCCTCGGCTTCCTCCTCCGCTACCTCGGCATGGCCTGCGACAGCCTGGTCGGCGCGGAGGTCGTCGTCCCGACCGGTATCGACGGCGCGAAGGCCATCAAGGCGGACCTGAACAACAACTCGGACCTGCTCTGGGCGCTGCGCGGAGCGGGAAACGGCAACTACGGAATCGTCACCTCACTGACCTACAAAGCGTCTCCGCTCAAGAGCGTCGCCTATCTGACGGCGACCTGGGACGGCCTCAGCGACCTGCAGGGCATCTTCGACACCTGGCAGCGCACCGCGCCGTTGTCCGACTTCCGGCTCGGTTCCCAGCTTGAGATCCACAAGTCCCAGATCCTGCTGTTCGCGGTCCTCGCCGAGGGGACCGCGGCGGAGATCAGGCACCTGCTGGACCCGATCCTCTCGATCGACACCCCCGACGTCGCCGTGCAGACCGGGAACTGGGGCGACATCTACGCCGGCTTCCAGACCCCGGTCGCGGACGAACCCGCGTTCTGGAAGTTCTTCTCACAGTTCACCACCGACCCGTTCCCGAAGAAGGCGATCAGCATCATCCGCTCCTTCATCAACGACGCGCCCTCGGAGGACAGCAACTACTTCACTCAGGCATTCGGCACCGGGGCTCAGACCAAGCAACCCCGCGGCGGGTCGGCGTTCAACCACCGCGACGCGTTGTTCTACGCCGAGCCCGGAGCCGGCTGGGGCGACCGTGCGAATCCCGACTGCGACGATCCCACCACCCCGATCGCCCAGGCATGGATCGCCGAATTCAGCCAGGCGTTGCGGCCCTATGTGAACGGCGCCTATGTCAACGTGCCGAACATCGGGATGCAGGAGTGGGAGACCGCCTACTGGGGATCCAACTTCGACCGGCTTCGCCGGATCAAGCAGAAGTACGACCCCCAGAACATCTTCCAGTACGAGCAGAGCGTCCCACCCGCATCCTGCTGACCCACCGCCACCCGAACCGGCCGACCCGCCACGCGGGTCGGCCGGGGGTCCGATCCCGACGGAACGTCAGCCCGGAAGCGCGGACTCGCGCCGGCTCATCCGGCCGCCGGCGCACCGGTACGCCGCCCCGCCGTGGTAGGACACCAGATAGTGCGACGGCAGCCCCGCAAGCGGCACCCCGGCCGGGGCGAAGAGGTCCTTCCCGACCGGCACGTACCGCTGCGGGGGCGCCGTGAACGAGCCGCCCACGAAGCCGGTGAAGATGCGCTCCTGCTCGTCGTCCGCCGGCTCGTAGGTGACCCGTTCCTCCAGTCCACCGTCCACGACGCGTACGTCGATCCGGAGCTGGTTCGAGCGGTACGTCCCCCCGTACGGCTGAAGGTCGATCGATTCTGGCGCATAGGCTGGAGCCTGTACCTCGCCGAACTGCCCGGCGAGCCAGAACAGCAACTCGTCGTGCAGAGCCAGCGCCCGCGGGTCGTTGCCGTAGGCGGCGAACACCAGCTCGTGTTCCGGGACGACGACCAGGACCGCCATCCCGCCGGGCGACGCACCCGACATGGTCAGCACCGTTGTGCCGCCGAGGGACCGCACCAGCCAGCCGAGGCCGACGGGCGAGGTGTTCGGCGTACCCAGGTCATAAGTGACCGACCGCATGAGGGCGACCGACTCCGCCGAGAGCACCCGGGTGCCCGACGGCGCCACGCCGTCGCCGAGGTGGACTCGCCCGAAGGCGAGCAGGTCCTCGATGGTGCCGATCGGCGTGCTGCCGGCCGGACCCCACGTCTGCGGCAGCATGAACATGCCGGTCGGCCGTGCGGCGCCGGTGACCGGGTCGGCGAAGTGCCCGATGGCGGTGGAGCGCAGGATGGCTCGTTCGGCGGAGGTACACGCGCCGGCCATCCCGGTGGCCGCGAAGACGTCGTGCTCGATCAGCTCGTGGTACGGCCGGCCGGTGACCACCTCCAGCAGCCGGCCGGCGACGATCATGCCACCGTTGGAGTAGCTGACGTACTCGCCTGGCTCGAAGAGGGTGCCGCACTCCTTGCCGAGCCGCTCTACGTAGGTCTTCAGGGCGTCGCGGCCCGCGGCGTCCGGAAAGAACAGGTCGGCGTCGATTCCGCTGGTGTGCGTGACGAGGTGGCGGACGCGGATCTTCTCGGCCGTGCCGGGCGTGGCGAGCCGGAACTCCGGCAGGTAGTCGACGACCGGCGCGTCGAGATCGAGGATGCCCCGCTCGACCTGTTGAAGCAGGAGCGTGGTCGTCATGATCTTGGTGATGGACCCGAACAGGAAGCCGGTGTCTTCGCGCATCGGCGCCCCGGTGGCGACGTTCGCCACACCGTGGGCGATGACCGCCTGCTCTCCGGAGTGGTAGATGCCGGCGACGAATCCGGGAACCCGGGTGGCCTCGCAGAAGGCGGCGGCTCGCTCGCTGATGTGTGCGATCTCGTTCATGCTGTCGATCGTCCAACCCTGCCCCTGGGGCAAGGTCAAGCGACTGTGGCGGCGACGGCCGGGTCTCGGGCGCGGTCGGTGTCAGAGCCGTGACGGTTCCGTGTCAGGTCCGTCGGCGATCGTTACCGGGACAACCGCGACGGAAGGAAATCCGATGAGTCAAACGGTCGACATCCCGCACGGCCTGCCGATGGAGCGGGACGCGAGCCCCTTCGACCCGCCCCGGCAGATCAGCCGGCTGCGCGAGGCTCGCCCGGTCAGTCCCATGGTCTTCCCCGACGGGCACCAGGGCTGGCTCGTCACCGGGTACGAGGCGGTCCGCCAGCTCATGGCCGACACGCGGTTCAGCTCCCGCCTGGATCTCGGCGTTATCCACACGCCCTACGAGACCCCCGGCATGCCCACCGCTACCGAACCGTCCCCGCAGGTGCCGGGCCTGTTCATCGCCATGGACCCGCCGGACCACACCCGGCTGCGGCGCAGGCTCACCGGCGCCTTCACCGTCAAACGCATGAAGATGCTCGAAGAACAGATCAACGACATCGTCCAGCGGCAACTGGACGGATTGGCACGCCTCACCCCGCCGGTCGACCTCGTCAAGGAGTTCGCGCTGCCGGTCCCCTCGCTGGTGATCTGCGAGCTGCTCGGTGTCCCCTATGCGGACCGGGAGACCTTCCAGGCCAACTCCGCCAAGTTCCTGGAGAGGGAAGTGACGCTCGAGGACAAGATGGCCGCGTACGGTGCGCTGACCATGTACCTGGCCGAACTGGTCACGCACAAGCGCGCCGAACCCGGCGAAGACATCCTGTCCGACCTGGCCCGCCACGACGACCTCACCATCGAGGAGCTGACCGGCGCGGCCTTCCTGCTGCTGCTCGCGGGCCACGAAACCACCGCCAACATGCTGGCACTGGGTACCTTCGCGCTCCTGGAGCACCCCGAGCAACTGGCCGAACTGCGCGCCAACCCGGATCTGATGCCCGATGCCGTCGAGGAACTCCTGCGCTACCTGTCCATCGCCGACATCTTCTACCGGTACGCCACGGAAGACATCGAACTCGGCGGTGAGACGATCCGCGAGGGATCGACCGTCGTTGTCTCGTTGCTGGCCGCCAACCACGACCCCGAGCGTTTCGACAATCCCGACACCCTGGACATCCACCGCAAGGCCCGCGGTCACCTGTCCTTCGGCCACGGGGTCCACCAATGCCTCGGCCAGCAACTGGCCCGCATCGAGATGCGCGCCGGCTTCGAGGGGCTGCTGCGTCGGTTCCCGGGCCTCAAACTCGCCGTCCCGGCCGGCGAGGTGAGGCTCAGGACCGACATGAACATCTACGGCGTCCACGAACTGCCGGTCACCTGGACGGAAACGGCCCGGTAGACCGCCGGCCGGCGCGTGGCGCTACGGGCCGATGTGGCGAGCGATCGCCCTTGACCGGGCCGGCGCGACCGGGCCGCACCGCTCAGGTATCCCGGTGACGCATGGCGAGGTACCCGGCGAGCAGTGCGGCCGCCGTCCACAGCGCGGTGAGCCCCAGTCCGGCCCAGGGGCCGTAGGGGCGCGCGAAGCGCGGGTCATTCGCCTGCCCGACGATGTGCATGATCACCATGCCCGTCTGGTCCGGCAGGTACTGCGTGACGGTCTTCAGCTTCGGCACGTTGCCCAGCCCCTGGGAGCCGAGGAAGAGCAGCGGAAGCAGGATGCCCAGCGCCGGAATGGCGTTGCGTAGCAGCGCCGCGAGCCCGGTCGCGAACAGGTAGATCAGCATGAGGTAGAGGCACGCGCCGGCGGCTGCGGCCGGGACCCCGTCCGCGCGCGGGGATGTGGCGTGTGGGCCGAGGCCGGCCTGGGCGGCGGCGAAGGTGGCGAGCACGGTCACCATGGCGACCGCCGCGGCCAGCAGCGTACCGGTGCCAGCCTTGGCGGCGTAGAAACGACCCCGCCGCGGTGTCGCGGTGAGACTGGCGCGGATCGTGCCGGTGGAGTATTCGCCGGTGACCAGCAACACCGCGAGCACGACCAGCGCGAGTTGCCCGATGGTGAGGCTGTAGAAGGTGGCGAACAGCGGATCGAATGTCGCGCGCTGGTCCGGCGGCAGGTCGGGGAAGTTGGTCCGGAAGCTGAGCCCGACCAGGTACGCGAGCCCGACGCTGAGCGCGATGGTCAGCGACACGCACCAGGTCGTCGAGCGTACCGAGCGGATTTTGAGCCACTCGGCCGAGAGCAGTGCGGTCATCACCGGTCACCGCCCGCCCGGTGCTCGACGGCCTCGTCGGTCAGCCGCAGGTACGCGTCTTCGAGTGAGGTCGCTTTCTGGCCGGGCGCGTCCGGCGTCGCACCACGACCCGTCGGGGCGTTGCTGATGAGCTCGCCGACCGTGGTGTCGGCGATGAGCCGACCCCGGCCGATGATGACCAGCCGGTCCGCGATCAGCTCCATCTCACCCATGAGGTGGCTGGAGAGCAGTACCGCTCGGCCCTCGGCGGCCAGTGCCCCCATCAGGTCGCGGATCCACCGCACGCCCTGCGGATCCAGTCCGTTCATCGGCTCGTCGAGGATCAGGACGCCGGGGTCGCCGAGCAGAGCCGCCGCGATGCCCAGCCGCTGCCGCATGCCGAGCGAAAAGGCACCGACCCGCTTGCGTGCCGCCCCGGCCAGGCCGACTTGCTCCAATGTGGACACTATCCGTGCCGGCCCGATGCCGTTGGTCCTGGCGAGCCAGCGCAGGTGATTGACCGCCGACCGCCCGGGGTGCACGGCGTTCGCGTCGAGCAGGGCGCCCACCTCGTGCAGCGGGCGGCGGATCGACGCGTACTGGCGACCGCCGACGAGTGCCTGACCGGCGGTTGGCGCGGCCAGCCCGAGCAGCAACCGGATGGTGGTGGTCTTGCCGGCGCCGTTGGGGCCGACGAACCCGGTGACCATGCCGGGTTTCACGGTGAAGGAGAGCCGGTCGACGGCCACGTTGGCCCGGTACCGCTTGGTCAGTTGATTGACTTCGATCACGCCGGCCACCATGCACGACGGCGGCGCCCGACACATCGGAGCACGGTATGACCTACCCCGGGGGGAGGTGCCGGTCCGGGACCACCGATACCGTCGGCGGAGTGGACCGGAGCAGGCGGCTGCGCCGCCGTGACCTGATCGCGCTCGACGGCTTGGCCGCCGTCGGCTACCTGCTGTTCTCTGTTCCCTCCACCGCCCGCGCGCCGGCCTGGCTCGCGGTGCCGCTCGTCGTAGCGGTCGGGGTGCCGGTGGCGGCGCGCCGAATCTGGCCGGTACCCGTGTTTCTGGTCGTGCTCTCGGCCTCGATGGCGGCGCTGGCCGCCGATGTGCTGGTCGATCCGTTCGTCGCCGCCTCGTTCGCGTTGTACCCGGTGGCGGTCGCCGTCCGGCGTGCCTGGCTGCCCACCCCGGTGACCGCGGCGGTAGCGGCGGCCGTGCTGGTCGGCGGCTCGGTGGCGGGCTCGCCCTACGGATCGTCGCACCGGTTCGGCGTCATCCTGCTCGGCACGGGATTCCTCGCCGGCGCGTGGACCGCCGGCCGGATGGTGCGGGACCGCCGAGCGGACGCGGCGCGCTCCGCCACGGAGTTGGCCGGCCGCGCGGCCGCCGAGGAGCGCCTGCGCATCGCCCGTGAACTGCACGATGTGGTAGCGCACAGCATGAGCCTGATCGCGGTGAAGGCCGGCACAGCCAACCACGTCATGGCGGTACGGCCCGATGAGGCGCAGGACGCGTTGCGGGTCATCGAGTCGACGAGCCGCACCGCGCTCGCCGAGATGCGCCAACTGCTCGGCGTGCTGCGCTCCGGTCCGGACGCCGCCCAACTGGCCCCGGCTCCCGGACTGGACGGACTGCCCACGCTCGTCGAGCGGGCCGAACAGGCCGGCGTGCCGGTCGAACTCGACGTGCGGGGCGCGGACCGGCTGCCCGAGGGCGTGGCGCTGTCGGTGTACCGCATCGTGCAGGAGGCGGTGACGAACGTGGTCCGCCACGCGGCACCGGCCCGCTGCGGCGTGTCGATAGTGGTCGGGCGCGGCGAGGTCCGGGTCGAGGTGGCCGACGACGGGCCCGGGAAACGGGTACTGCCGCCCGACCGGCACGCCGGGCACGGGCTGATCGGCATGCGGGAGCGCGTGCTGATGTACGGCGGCTCATTCCACGCCGGGCCGCGCCCGGATGGCGGGTTCACGGTGTCCGCGCGCCTACCCTATGAGCCGTGACCGACCCGATCCGGGTACTCATCGCCGACGACCAGGCACTGGTACGAGGCAGCTTCCGGGTACTCGTGGACACCGCACCCGGGCTCACGACGGTCGGCGAGGCGGGCACCGGTACCGAGGCGGTCACGCTCGCCCGCGGTACCCGACCGGACGTGGTCCTCATGGACATCCGGATGCCCGAGATGGACGGCATCGCGGCGACCCGGCGCATCTGCGCCGAACCCGACCCGGTGCCGCGGGTGCTCGTACTGACCACGTTCGACCTCGACGAGTACGTGTACGCGGCGTTGCGCGCGGGCGCCAGCGGCTTCCTGCTCAAGGACGCCCCACCGGCCGACCTGCTGGCCGGCATCCGGGTCGTCGCCGCGGGCGAAGGACTGCTCGCGCCCACCGTGACCCGGCGTCTGATCGCAGAGTTCGCCCGGCACACGCCTCCGGCGCGCCCGGTGGGCAGCGGCCTGGACGGGGTCACCGACCGGGAGCGGGAGGTGCTCGTGCTGATCGCCCGCGGCCTGTCCAACCCGGAGATCGCCGAACAGCTGCGGCTGCGCCCGGCGACCGTGAAGACCCACATCGGGCACCTGCTCGCGAAACTCGGTGCGCGCGACCGGGCTCAGCTCGTCATCGCGGCATACGAATCGGGCCTGGTGACGCCGGCGTCGTGACCGACGGTGCCCATTTCTACCGCCCTTTCCTACCGCCCTTTCCTACCGCGCCCGGCCGTCAACCGTTGCCAGCCGGTGAGCAGGCGGGCCCCGTTGTCGCGCAGGACCACCCCGATCCGGGTGGCCGGCACCATGAGCGTGGCGGCCGTGACGAAGCCGTTCTGCCTGGGGGCGATGAGCTTGCGGTGCTCGTACTCGTACGCCTTCAGGCCCTGCCCGAGGTCGTCGCGGTGCTCGGCCAGCATCCGTGCGAGCGTGTACGCCCCCGCCATCGCCAGGCTCGACCCCTCGCCGAACAGTGACACCGAGGACGCGGCGTCACCGAGGAGCCCGATGCGCCCCTGGGACCAGGTGTCGAGGCGTACCTGGCTGACGGCGTCGAAGTAGAGGTCTCCGGCGTCGCGTACGCGCTCGATCAGATCGGGCACGATCCAGCCGCCACCCGCGTATGCCCGCTCGACGATGCGCTTGTGCTGGGCGGTGTCGCGGTAGTCGTAGCCGGGCACGGGTCTGCTGCGCCAGATGAACGCCGCGATGCCGCCGTCGCCGCGCACCGGATGGACGGACGCGAGGCGGCCGGGCATGCCGTAGAGGAGCACATCGGTGGTCGGATTGAGTTCGCGCTCGACGGGCAGGGTGGCCACGTAGAGCCCGCGGTGTGAGACGAAGTTTCTCTCCGGCCCCCAGGCGAGGCTGCGGACCGTCGAGTGCTGCCCGTCGGTGCCGATGACCAGGTCGAACCGGCGCGGCGCACCCCCTTCGAACGTGACGTCGACGCCGCCGCCGTCCTGACTGAGGGCCGAGACGGAGTCGCCGTAGATGAACTCGGCACTGTCGGCCGCGGCGTCGCTGATGAGCGTGGCCAGGTCGGCCCGGGGAACCTCGACCTCGGTGGCCCGGTTGACCGACAGGTCGACGCGGCTCTTGCGGCGTCCCTGGGCGTCGACGAAGGCGAGGCCGGTCGTCGCCGTCGCGGCAGCGCGAAGCCGGGGGAGCAGGCCCATCTTCCCGGCGATGTCGAAGGCCGGACCGCGCACGTCGATGGGGTTGCCGCTGGAGCGCTGCCCGGTGGCCCGCTCGACGATCGTCGGCGCGAATCCGTTGCGGGCGAGCCAGTACGCGAGGGTCGGGCCGGCCACGCCGGCGCCGGAGATCAGAACGGTCTTCGTGGTCATGCGTTGACTGTATGACCAAATTTGAAATCTGGTCAAGTGTTAGAGTGTCGATGTGACTCCCCGCACCGATCGCGAGACCAAGATCCTCGATGTCGCTGCCGACCTGCTGGTCCGGCACGGCTACCGCCGCGTCACCATCGATGACGTCGCCGGTGCCGCCGGCATCGGCAAGGGCACCGTCTACCTGCACTGGAAGACGCGCGAGGAGCTGTTCGGCGCCGTGTTCGCCCGCGAGATAAGCGCCGCGGTCGCCGACATGGTGGCCGCCCTGCGCGCCGACCCCGCCGTCGCGCTGCTGCACCGTTTCGCCGCGGAGTTCTTCCTGGCGATCCTGCGCCGCCCGCTGCTGTACGGGATGGTGATCGGCGACGTGCAGATGTGGGGCAAGCTCGTCGGGTCCGAGGTCGGCTACGACGGCGGCCGGCACAACGCGGTGATGGCGTCCTATATGGACGTTCTGGCTGTGCGGGGCTTGGTGCGCAAGGATCTGGCGCCGCCGGAGCTGACCTACGCCTTCCAGTCTGTGTTCGAGGGCTTCATCTACGCCGAGCGTGAGGTCGGCTCGGAGAGTACGCGCGACGAGCGGGCGCGGCTGCTCTCGACCACGGTCGAATCGGCGTTCTCCCGGCCGGGTATCCCCGACGACGCGCTCGCCGACGAGGTGGCCGTGCTGCTCTCCGGCCTGGTCTGATCCGCTCTGGCAGCCAAACGGGACGCCGGAACGCTAGCGTCAGCGCTCCCGGGACACTATCGCTGGGGAAGGACAAGCGAACCTACGTCGGGCCGGGCAGTTCATCGGGCCGGGGACTCGTCCTGAACGGTTCCGCCTCAAATCGGCAACATCCCGGTGTGACGACACATACGAGGCTCTTCCGCCGAGGTGGTGTCCTGGTCGGCTCGGCCGTGCTGGTGTTCGGCATGGCGACAGCGTTGCCGGCCACCGCGGGCACCCCGTCGCGCGTCGAGCTGCCCAGCCCGAACGTGCCCGGCACCACCGGTACCGTGAAATCCCTCGATCCCATCGCCGAACTGGCCCTCCGGGTGTACCTGGCCGACCAGCTGGGGCTGGCGACCGCCGCACAGGCGGTCTCCGATCCGGCCAACCCCCGCTACGGCCACTTCCTCACACCCACCCAGGTCACCCGCCAGTACGGGGCGACCGTCGCGCAGGCCACCGCCGTCCGCACCTGGCTGACCGGGCAGGGCATGACGATCACCGCGAGCACACCGCACTACGTCGCCGTGACCGCGACAGTGGCGCAGGCCGACGCCGCGTTCGACACGCGGGTCAGCGAGTTCGACACCGTCATCACCGGCCCCAAGGGCTCGACCACGATCCGCCAGCCGGGTGTGGTCGGTGGGTTCTCGGTGCCGGCGGCGCTGGCGGGCGACATCCTCAGCGTGACCGGGATCGATCAGCTCGACCTCAGTGGCGCGACCGGGGCCGAGCAGACCGACTCCGGGGCTCGCTCCGCGACCGGTCGCGTGACGACCCCGCGACGGGCGCAGGCCCGCACGGTGGCCGCCGACACCGAATTCCCGTGTTCGCAGTACTGGGGCCAGTACACCCGACCGATTCCGGCGGCCTTCGGGCACACCACGGCACCGACTCAGCTGTGCGGGTACACGCCGGATCAGGTGCGGCACGCGTACGGCCTGGCGTCCAGCCCGTACACCGGCAAGGGCACCACCATCGCCGTCATCCTCAACGGCCACTCGTCCACCGAACTCGCCGACGCCAACCGTTTCTTCGCCGGTCACGGCGAGCCCACGTTCGTCCCGGGGCAGTACACCGAGAACATCGGCCCGGACGTGGACAGCACGTGCGCGGCCGAGTACGACCCGAACGGCGACCCGCTGGAGGAGTCCATCGACGTGCAGTCGGCGCACCTCGCGGCGCCGGACGCGCACATCGTCTACGTCGGCGTCGACTGCGCCGAATCCGCGGGAGACCTGCTGCAGAGTTGGCTGGACGGCGCGATGCGGGTCGTCGACGCGCACCTCGCCGACGTCGCCACCGGTTCCTTCGGCCTTCCGGAGCAGTCCTACGCGCCCGCCGGCCTGGCACCGTGGGACCCGATCCTGGAGCAGGGCGCGCTGGAGGGCGTCGGGTTCGACTTCTCCTCCGGCGACGGCGGTGCCGCCGGTGACGTCCACGACGCGCAGTTCCCGGCGTCGGACCCGTGGACCACGGCGATCGGCGGGACGAGCGTGGCCATCGGCAGGAACGGCTCGGTGGTCGCCGACTATGTGTGGGGCGACAACCTCGCTCCGATCAACACGGAGGGCACCGGGTACGACGAGGCTCCGCCCGGTGAGTTCAACGGGGGCTCCGGCGGTGGCCTCAGCACGATGTTCGCCGAGCCCGGCTACCAGAAGCCGGTCGTGCCCGCCGGCCTGGCCACGGGCAACGGCACCGCGTCGGCGGCACGGGTGGTGCCCGACATCTCGGCCGGGGCCGGCAACCCGTGGCTGATCGGCGCCACCGGCCTGCTCGACGACGGGGTGTACGTGGAACTGCCGTGGGGCGGCGGCACGAGCGCGGCGTCGCCGCTGATCGCCGGCATCGAGGCCGACGCGATGCAGGCCGCCGGCCATCCGCTCGGGTTCGCCAATCCGGCGCTGTACCGGCTGAACGGCGGCAAGGCGCTGCGCGACATCCTGCCCGTCGACCCCACCGACCCGCCGATCGCGCTGGGCGCGCAGGAGAGCGTCAGCATCGACCCCAGCCAGCTGACCACCTTCGGCGAAGACGAACTGCTCACCGTGACGGCCGGCTACGACGACGCGACCGGTCTCGGCGCGCCCACGACCTCGTTCGTCGGCATTCTCGCCAGCACAGGGAGTGATCATCGATGAAACACGCACTCGTGAGTTCGGTGCTGGCGGTCGTCATGGCCGCTCCCGGTGCCAGCGGCGCCGGCGACCCGTACTTTCCTCAGGACGGCAACGGCGGGTACGACGTCGGCCACTACGACCTGGCCGTCGGCTACGACCCCGCCTCCGGCGTCCTCACCGGACACGCCACCGTCGACGCGGTCGCCACGCAGAGCCTGTCCGCGTTCGACCTGGACCTGACCGGGCTCACGGTGAGCGGCGTGACCGTCAACGGCAGGGCGGCCGCCTGGACCCGCGACGGGGGCGAGCTGGTCATCACCCCGAAGGCCGCGCTGGCCAACAAGGCCGCGTTCGCCGTGGTCGTGGACTATTCCGGTGTACCGCCGGCGATCGATGACCCGGGGATCGGCACCTCCGGCTTCATGCGCACCGATGACGGGTTCGTCATCGCGGGTGAGCCGCACGGGGCCGCCACCTGGTACCCGGTCAACGACCACCCGAGCGACAAGGCCACGTACGCCTTCCACGTCACCGTGCCGAAGAACCTGACCGCGATCGCCAACGGCACGCTCACCGGCAAGTCCTCCAGCGGCGGCCGGACCACCTGGAACTACAACGAAACCGCGCCGATGGCGTCGTACCTCGCCACGGTGAGCGTGGGCAACTACGACGTCCACGCGTACACCGCGAACGGGGTGCACTACACCGACGCCGTCGACTCGGGCCTGGACGCGCCCGAGTACACGCCGCGCACCGGGTCGCGCATGCTGTACTCGCAGGCCGGTGACCCGGCGTACAAGCGGATCAGCCATGTGGTCGACGTTCCCGCCAGCGGCGGTTCGCTGAGCTTCTACGCCAACGTGAACACGGCCGAGAATGACGCGTACCTGTTCGTCGAGGCGCACACCGTCGGCGCCGACGACTGGACCACTCTGCCCGATGAGGACAACCTCATGCGCGACTGGGCCGGGTCGATGTGCGACGGCGCGTTGCCGTTCCTGGCCCACTACACGACCCGGGAGGCAGACGGCACGTGCAGCTCGACCGGCACGACCGGTGTCTGGTGGGGCGACAGCTCGTTCAACTACGGCCCGGGCGACGACAACCCGTTCACGTTCGACCTGTCCCAGTACGCCGGCAAGCAGGTCGAGCTGTCCATCACGTACGCGGCGAAGCCGGCCGCCGGCCCGGACGACGACACCACCGAGCGCCTCGGCGTGTTCCTCGACGACGTGACCGTCTCGACCGGTCAGGGCACCACGTCGTTCGAGGACGACGGCGACACGATGGACGGCTGGACAGCGAGCCCGGCCTCGGACGACAACGGCTGGGAATCGATCACCGCCGACCAGGCGCCTTCGGCCGGTTACGTGATCGACCGGGCGCTGTCCAGGGAGCCGGAGATCATGACGTTCCTGGCCGGCGACTTCGGGCCGTACCCGTTCACCGAGGCCGGTGGCGTCGTCGACAGCGCGCCGTTCGGCTTCGCGCTCGAGACGCAGACCCGCCCCACGTACTCGCCGGACATGTTCATGTTCGAGGACAAGGCGGTCAGCGTGGTGGTGCACGAGATGGCGCACCAGTGGTTCGGCGACGCGGTGAGCCTCGACCGGTGGCGCGACATCTGGCTGAACGAGGGCTTCGCCACCTACGCGGAGTGGCTCTGGGCCGAGCACAACGGCGGCGTCACGGCGCAACAGAAGTTCGACGACAACTACGCCAACTTCGACGTCGACTCGCCGTACTGGGCCGAGCCGCTCAACGATCCCGGTCCCGACGGCGTCAACGATCCGGTCGCGTACGAGCGCGGCGCCATGACGCTGCAGGTGCTGCGTGACCGGGTGGGCGACCAGAAATTCTTCCAGATCCTGCGTACCTGGGTGGCCACGTACAAGGGCGGCAACGCCACCACCGCCGACTTCCAGGCCACGGCAGAGCGCGTGTCCGGCCGGCAACTGGACGACATCTTCAACGACTGGGTGTACGGGACGGGCAAGCCGACCGTGGTCAGGTAGGCGCATCCGTCAGGGCTCGCCCGGCCGGCGGCCGGGCGAGCCCCGACGGACGACGTGCGTGGTTACAGCGCGAGCCTCACATGCCCGCCCCACACCCCGAGGGCGCGCGGTGCCCAGAACGCCGGCCTCGTCGTGGAGTCGAGGTCTCCGCTGCCGGGATAGGCGTAGCGGTTGCCGTCGGCGTGCTGGGTGACCAGGTCGGCGATGCCGTCGTGGTCCAGGTCGCCCAGCCCCAGGTCGGTCAGTTGCCCGTAGTTGCCGAGCGACCGGGGTGCCCAGAAGGTGAGGCCAGCGGTGCCGTCGACAAGCTGGCCGGTTCCCGGGTAGGCGTACAGGTTCCCGTCGGTGTGCTGGGTCACCAGGTCGGCGATGCCGTCCTGAGTGATGTCGTCCGCCGCCAGGTTGGCCAGACTGCCGTAGTTGCCCAGGGACCGCGGTGCCCAGAAGGTGAGGCCCGCGGTGCTGTCGACGAGCTGGCCGGTTCCTGGATAGGCGTACAGGTTTCCGTCGGTGTGCTGGGTGATCAGGTCGGCGATGCCGTCGTGGTTCAGGTCGCCCAGCGCCAGGTTGGCCAGGCTGCCGTAGTGGCCGATCGACCTCGGCGCCCAGAAGGTGGAGCCGGCGCTGGCGTCGACGATCTGGCCGGTGCCGGGGTAGGCGTGCAGGTCGCCGCTCGACGTGAGGCTGACCAGGTCGGAGATGCCGTCGACGTTGAGATCGGGCTGGATCGGGGTTCCGCCGCCCGCGCCGGCCGGGGACACGAACGCGTCGATGGTCTGTCCGCCGTAGACCCCGCCGAGGTGCGCCGGGACGTTGTTGTCCTTCTGCACATGGCTCTGGTTCGCGGGGAGGTTGCCTTCGTTGCCGGCGACCATGGTGAAGGTGCCCGTACCCACGGCGACGACGAGCCCGACGTGGTCCGCGTTGCCGCCGCCGTGGTAGTTGAACACCACCGCGTCGCCGACCTGCGGTGTGCTGTGCAGCGTGCCGCGGTTCTGCCCGTACGTGTAGAAGGAGCCGGACTCCGCCGTCAGCCCGGCCAGGTCCGATACGCCTGCCTGACCCCAGACCCACTTGGCGAACGCCGAGCACCAGTCGATCCCGCAGGAGAGACCGTACGGCAACCCCGGACAGTTGCTCTTGCCGACCTGGCTGAGCGCGACACTCGCGATCTGATCCCGGACGCCGGCCGCCTGCGCCGCCTGCGGCGCGACCAACGCGCCCGCGCCGACAAACCCCGCGAGCACTCCCACCATCGCGAGCATCCTGCGTACTCCGGTGAGTCTCTTTCGATGAGACATAGTTCCCCCGTTACCGGTGTGATGGGACGGACAGCCCGATCGCTGTCCGGACCGGCCCGCGTCCTGCGGGCCGGTCACAAGCCTCACAACCGCCGCTATCCGTTCGCTATCCGTTCGCTATGCGTCGGGTGCTACGTCCCGTTGGCCCCGGCGAAACGCCCGGTCAATAGCTGCCGACGTAGTGGTAGTTCGCGTTCAGGCTGCCCGGCGCGGTCTTGACCGGGGCGAGTGCGTCGAACGGCGCCACGTCGAGGTCCCGGATCACGTCGGTCAGGTCACCGTTGACCGTCGGCACGTTGATCACGCCCGGGGCGGTGCCCTTCTCCACCCAGTCCATCAGCGGCTGAAGGAACTCCGGCACGCCGATCTCCGACGGGCTGTCGTCTGATTCCGGCCCGAACAGGCAGTGGTAGCCCGCCGGAATCATGTAGAGCCGGGTGTACGCGTCGGCGCCGCCCCGCTCCTGTACCGCCCGGTAGTAGTCCACTGTGGAGAACGGCGGGATGAACGGGTCGGCCCAGCCGTGGTACAGGATCAGCTTGCCGCCGTGCGCCCGGAACGCCGACAGGTCGGGGTTGTTGGCGTTGTACAGGGTGTCGCCGAGCAGGCTGAGCCGGTCGTACGTGGCCTTGGTGAACTGGACGTCGGTGAGCGTGAAGCTGTCCGGCAGCACGGTCGGGTACGCCAGGTACTTGAGGGAGTTGAACGCGATCGTCCCGGCGTTGCCGTTCAGCGGCGACCCGGAACGGACCACGAACTGGTCGATCCAGCCGAGTTCGGACCCGTACGGCATCCCCCCGTTGTAGAGGCCGTTCGGTCCGCGGTAGAACGCCACCACCGCGGCCACCTGTGCCGGCGTCAGGCACGTCGGCCGGTCCACGCCGGGCGGGCAGCGCAGTGACGACGGCTGGAAGCCACACTGCCGGGGGTCCTGGATGACGTCGCCGCACGCCCTGACCACGGCATCGTGCAGGGCCGGGATCTTCTCCGGGCCGAGGATCTGCCTGCCGTGCGAGTCGGTGTTGCGGGTGGCCACCCACGCCTCCAGCAGCACCAGCGGTCCCAGGTTGCTGGCCGGGGCGCCGGCCAGGATGCCGTCGAAGTCGGCCGGGAAGCGCTGGGCCAGGTTGAGCCCCTGTCGGCCGCCGGTCGAGCAGCCGTCGAAGTACCGGTACGCCGGGCCGTGCCCGTAGTACGCGGTCATCAGCGCGTCGGACGCCAGCCGCAGCCGGTGTTCGGATGTCAGCCCGAACTCGACGCGGGCCCGCGGGTCGGCGCCCCAGGTGGCCGGCTGCGCACCCTCGGGGTCACCGGTGTGCCCGGTGTCGTCGCCGGCCACCACCAGCGTCTTGGCCAGTGCGGCCGGGCAGCTGAACGCGAACAGCGGGAACGTCAGGTCGGGGACCTGGCCGCACAGGCCGCTGCATCCCTGTTGGACGTACTCGCCGGTCCAGCCGCTGACCGGCAGCTTGATGGTGAACTTGGTGGCCGGTTTCAGTACGCCCTGGACCTGGCAGTAGCCGTCGGCGACGGTGGCCGAGGCGACCGTCCCCTGTGGAATGTGAGCGGTGGTGAGCCCGGCGCAGCCGCGCGGGGCCGGGCCCTGAGCGGCGGCGGCGGTCGCCCCGCTCAGCACCAGCGGGGCCGCGGCGAGCAGGGTGAGTAGTTTCCGGATCATCATGCTCCCT
Source organism: Rugosimonospora africana (assembly GCF_016862975.1). Classification (GTDB taxonomy): domain Bacteria; phylum Actinomycetota; class Actinomycetes; order Mycobacteriales; family Micromonosporaceae; genus Rugosimonospora; species Rugosimonospora africana. The sequence goes on along the minus strand of NZ_BONZ01000079.1, from coordinate 19,197 downwards.
CCTTCATCGAGGGACGCTAGTGACTGATGCCGGTGCGGCGGATCGGTCCAGGGATTGGACTCGCGCTCATCCTCTAGACGGAGGAGCCGGCATACTGAACCCCGCCAGTTCTCGCTGTACCTGGGATAGCACTCTGATGGAAGACGACGAGCAGCCGCTGACCGGCGGCCGGATGACCGACAACATCGCCCGTCGTGGCGACCGGGTGTACCGCCCGTTGGGCTCGTGGTCCGCGGCCGTGCACGAGTACCTGCGCCACCTGGAGTCGGCCGGATTCACCGGAGCGCCACGTGTGGTTGGTATCGAAGCCGGCCGGGAAATCCTGACCTATCTCGACGGGGACGTCGCGACGGACCCACAGTGGCAACCCGGCCACGGGGCTCGGTTGCCGTCGTACGCCCGGACCGAACGCGCTCTGGCCGGTGCGGCGGAGCTCGTGCGGCGGCTGCACCGTGCGGCCGCCGGTTTCACGCCGACAGTCGTCGACTACCGGTTCCACCCGGCGGCGCCCCGGCCCGGCGAGATTGTCTCGCACGGCGACCTCGGTCCGTGGAACACCGTCTACCGCTACGGGATCCCGGCGGCGTTCATCGACTGGGACGCCGCTCAACCGGTGGACCCGATCGACGACCTCGCCGCAGCGGCCTGGGGCTTTGTGCCCCTGAGCCCTCCTGGCCAGCTACGGGAAGCGGGATTCGATCCCGTGCCGGACCTGCCGGCACGGCTTCGCCTGTTCGTGGACGCCTACGGATTGACCGATCGGCTCGCGATCCTTCCCGCCCTGCAACGGGCCAAGCTTCGCGACGTGGAGCGCGTCAAGTACGCACCCGTCGGCCCCTCCGACGCCGCGGCTTCCCTCGAGTATCTCGCCGGCCAACTGCGGTGGCTCGGCGCCATTTCCGCGGACCTTCGATCCGCGCTGTGACCTGAACCGCCGCGAGCCCCGTTCCGAACGGTCAGGATGCGCGTCCGAGCGTGGCCCACGCGGAGGCGACGATCTCGATGGGCCCCTCCCGGGGAAGCAGTGTCGCGCACCGGTCCCGCAACGCCTCACGCCGCCTCGCGTCGAGCCCCTGGACGTATTCTCCCGCCGGGCCCACTCCGAGCGTGAACGGCTCCCACCACTCTTCGAAACTCGCGAAGCTCGACCGAACCGTCAGCGCGGTGGACTCGATGCCGTGCAGCCCGGCCGCGGCGAACAACTCGGCGAGCTGTCCCTCCCGCGCGCCGGCGAGCGCCGACTCGTCGCGTGCGTCCGGATCGAGGTCCAGAACGGCTTTCCAGAACACGCTCACCGGACTGCCGCCACCCGCGTGGTCCCACACACAGGCGGCGACCGCACCGTCCGGACGCGTGACCCGGGCCATTTCCCGCAGCCCGGCCACCGCGTCCTTCATGAAGTGCACGACCAATTGAGCAAGCGCGAAGTCGAAGGCGTCATCGGCGAACGGCAGCCGCTCCGCGCTGGCGCGCCGGATGTCGAGGGCGGGGAAGCGCGACCGGGCCGCCGCGACGAATGCGTTCGACGGATCGACCGCGGAGACGGCTTCGGTACCGAGACGCCCGACGAGCTCGGCGGTCAACGCCCCGGTCCCGCAACCGACGTCCAAAGCGTGCCGTCCCTCGGTGAGGCCGGCGAACGCGACGAACTTCGCTGCCAACGGCTCGGAATACCGCCCCATGAACCGGCCGTAAGCGTCCGCGCCCACCTCAAAGCTCACCTCGCGCATTCTAGGCCCAATCCTGCCGATCCTCGGCGGCCAACTCCGTCGGCCGCCGAGGTGGGTGGCGACCCCGACGTGGAAGCAGACCGTGCGACCGATGGTGCCGGCGTCGCGGTTCACTACGATGGCGGCATCCGAGTGGGGAGACGGGATGAATCAGGGGCTAGACACCGGGGTCGCGCATCCGGCCAGGCGGTACAACTACTGGCTCGGCGGGAAGGACAACTTCGCCGCGGACCGGGAGTCCGGCGACCTGCTCGCGAAGTCCTATCCGGCAGCCCGGATCGCGGCCCGCGCCAACCGGGCCTTTCTCCGGCGCACGGTGCGGTATCTGGCCGAAGAGGTCGGCGTCCGCCAGTTCCTGGACGTCGGCACCGGACTGCCGACCGCCGACAACACGCACGAGGTGGCGCAGCGCATCGTCCCGGACAGCCGGGTGGTATACGTGGACAACGATCCGATGGTGATGGCCCACGCCCGGGCCCTGCTGACCAGCACACCGGAGGGCCGCACCGTCTATCTCGAAGAGGATCTGCGCAACCCCGAGCGGATCCTGTCTCATCCCGACCTGGCGGGGACCATCGACCTCGACCAGCCGGTCGCTCTGATGCTGGTGGCGATCGCGCACTTCCTACCCGACCAGGCGAACGCGCGGGACGTCGTGCACACGCTGCTCCGGTCGCTGCCCTCGGGCAGCTACCTGACCATGTCCTGCGCCACCAAGGAGTTCCTCACTCCGGAACTGGCCGCAAACTGGGACGCCACGCTGCGCAGCGGCCAGTCCGATGTATACCCGCGCGACCGGGCCGGGTTCGGCGAGTTCTTCGCCGGGCTCGAACTGGTCGAGCCCGGCATAGTCGCGGTGAGCGAATGGCGACCCGATCCGGACGCCACCGAGCACCCCACTCCGTTGCAGGCATCGATCTTCGGTGCCGTCGGCAGGAAACCCTGACGTCACTTCGTCACGGCGGCCGCCGTACGGGGCCTGCGGCGTGCCAGGACAAGCGTGAGCGCGCCGACGACGATCAGGCCCGTACCGGCCATGAGCGGCGCCCGGATCTGGCTGCCGGTGACCGGAAGGGTCTCCTCGTCGTACACGAACACCGTCGAGGCCGAACCCGTCGGCGTGGTGACGAGAAGTTGCGTCTGCCCGGCCGTGCACGCCGGCGCGGTGAAGGTGAGTATGTTTCCCTGCGGGTTGACCGGGACACTGGCCGGTGGGATGTCGATGCCGCAGATCCGGACGGTGGTCTGGCCCGGCGCGAAGCCGACCCCGGTGACCGTGACGGTGAAGCCGCCCCGCATCGATCCCTCGTCGGGGGTGACCGAGTCGATGCCCACGATCGGCTGTGGCTCGACGGACTTCGCGAAGCCGGCTGAGGCGTTCGCACCGCCGGTTGTCGCGTCTGCGGGCGCCGGGCCGAAGCTCGCGAGGCCGGTGAATGCGAGTGTCAGTAACGCCGTTGACGATTTCCGCCAGAAGTAGCCCATGATTTTCCCCCGTGTCAGCGAAGCCGGAACCTCCTCGAGTGGCCGAGAAGTGCTCACCGGAGTAACGGGCCCGCAAACGGGGAGTTACGGCAAGCGCGAATGGCTTGTGGGGGGCCGCTGACGGTCAGCGGCCTGCCATCAGCTGCCCGACCTGGACCAGCAGGTCCGCGGTGGCCGCGACGGCCCGCGGCTGGGCGACGAGGCCGGGGAACAACGCCGCCAGATGCTGGGGACCGAAGAACAACACCCTCTCCCGCATCCGGGGGTCGGTGGCCAGCAACTCGGCGATGGGCTGGGTGATGACCGTACGGGCGGCCCGGTCGTCATGGGCGTGCACGTGGTACAGGGAGTCGAAGGGCGGATAGCCGACCTGCCGATCCCGCTCCAGGAAGTTCTTCCACGACAGCCCTTGTTGCGTGAGCGCCACGTCCGGTCCGGGCACCGGGCGGGGCACCAACAGCATGGTGTTGGTCTGGATCACGTCGACCATGATGCGGTCGGTGTTGCGATTGGTGATCTGCAGAGCGGTGATCGGCACTCCGCGCCATTCGCCCACGAGCTTGACATTGATCGCGGTTCCGAAGGTGTCGACCCCGTACCCGCCCAGCACGCTGTTGATTTTCGGGATGCTGCTCAGGTACGGCGTCGGGCTCCGATCGAACCGCCAGCCGAACTGGGATGCCATCGCCTGGATGGCGTCATTGATGGCGTTGTGGCGGGCCTTGGCCTTGGGGGCGCGGGCCATTCCGATGATCGCACCCAGCAGGATCACGCTGACGCAGAAGATGAGACAGCCCGTGCCAAGATTCATTCGCGGAAGCCTAACGGTCCGGTTCTGGGACCGGTCCCGAGCGCGGTGCCCGGCGCCGTTGCCGTGCCGTTCGCCGCCGGCCGTGCCGTTTGCCTCCGGCCTGGCGGGGAAGACCGGGGGAGTGGGTACCACCGAACTCCCGACCGGGCAGGATTCGCGCCTCATCGAGGCGTACCGGCTCGATCGCGTCTGCACCGGCGTCACCACCACGACCGACGGCCGCTGCTTCGTGAGCTTCCCGTCAGCGGACGGCCCCGGTGTCCAGGTGGCGGAGGTAGCCGCGGACTCCTCGACGCGCCCGTACCCCGACGAAAGCTGGAACGCGGTCCGCGAGGACCACGATCCGGCCGGCCACTTCGTCCGCGTCAATGCCCTGCGCATCGGCCCCGACGGGCACCTGTGGATCGTCGACTCGGGCGCCCCCGACCTCGGCGCGCCCAGCGTGCCCTACGGCCCGAGGCTGGTCGTCGTGGACATCGGGTCGGACGAGGTCATCGACGTGTACGAGCTCGGCCGGGTGACCGGGGAACACAGTTATGTCGGCGACATCCGGTTCAACGGCGACCTGGTCTACATCACCGATTCGGGCCAGCCGGGGCTGATCGTGTTGGACCGGTCGACCGGCGACCTGCGCCGTGCGCTCGACCACCACCCGGGCACGGTCGACCGGCGACCGATGTCCGCCGACGGACGGGTACTGCGCGACCCGCACGGCGACGAAGTACGGATTCACTCCGACCAGCTGGAGGTGTCTCCGGATGGCGAGTACCTGTACTTTCAACCGGCCTCTGGACCGTTGTCGCGGATCGAGACGCGGTGGCTGGACGACGCGGACGTGCCGGCCGCGTCGCTCGGCGAGCGGGTCGAGGAGTGGGTGGACGCCGGAACCACCGGCGGTACCGCCATCGACGCCAACGGTGTGATCTACCTCGGCGATGTCCAGCGCCGACGCATTCTGCGGCTGTGGCCGGACAAGCGAATCGACACGCTTGTCGAGGACTCCCGGCTGATCTGGACGGACGCCATGTGGGTCGACGGCGATGGCTTCCTGTGGATTCCCTCTTCGCAGCTCAACCGGGCCGCCGTGTTCGCCGGGGGCCGGCAGGCCATCGAGTACCCGATTCGCATCTTCAAGATGCGCATCGACGCGGGCCCGCCGGCCAACGACCACGCCTGACAGCCAACTCTGCTATCGATTCCGCGGCTGGAACAACCCGACCCGGTCCAGATAGGACTCGACGGTGACGAAATCGGCCGTGACCAGTGCGACGTATCCGTCCGGCCGGACGAGGACCCAGTCGCCGGGCGACAGGGCGTACGCGCTGCGCAGGTGGCCGCCGCTGTCCACGATGTCGCCGTGGAGACCGGTGGTGTGAACGCGCAGCCCCGCGCGCGGTTGCGGGGTGCCGGGCACCCCGTACCCAACCAGTGTCCACTGTGGACCGGCGAGGAGCTGGAACAGGCGCACGGGCTGTCCGCCGGCACCGGTGAGCGGCGCGTCGGGTGCCCGGTACCCGGCAAGTTCGCCGGGGCCGGCCAGCGGCGAGAGCGGGTACCCGAGATCGAGCTGTTGTGCCTCCCGGTCGCGTCGCATCCCGCGTCGTGCGGCCTCGTCGAGCAGCCGGGTCGACAGCCCGAGCACGGATTCGGCGATCGGCCGGCGCTCCTGCTCGTACGAGTCGAGCAGCGACTCGGGTGCCCCACGCAGCACCGAGGCGAGCTTCCAGCCCAGGTTGTACGCGTCCTGGATGCTGGTGTTGAGTCCCTGCCCGCCGGTCGGCGGGTGTACGTGCGCCGCGTCGCCGGCCAGGTAGACCCGCCCGGCTCGGTACGCGTCGGCCAGCCGAGCGCCCATCAGGTACACCGAGGCCCATCGCACGTCGCGGACGACGATGCCGGCACTTCCGGTGCGCTCGCGCAGCATCGTGGTGAGCCCGTCGGCGGAGGTGTCCACCTCGCCGTCGAGCGGCACGCCGCCCTGGAACTGGAACAGGTCGGTGCCGGCCAGCGGGCACATCGCGATCTGCCGCGGCGTGCCCTCGTGCCAGGTGTGCCAGGCATCGGAGCACAGGCCGTCGACATGCACGTCGGCTACGAACGCCCGGACGCCGAGTGTCTTTCCCGGGTACCCGATGGCGAGCGTCTTGCGCACCAGGCTGGAGCCGCCGTCGGTGCCGACCAGGTACGCGACCCGCGCGGTCGACTCGCCGTCCGGTGTGCCGAACCGCGCGGTCACGCCGCCGCCCGCGTCCTCGAAATCCAACAACTCGTGCCGGTACCGCGGGGCGTGGCCGAACTCGGCCAGCCGGTCGCGCAGCACGCTCTCGGTGCGGAACTGCGGAAGCATGAGCGGATTGCGGTACGGCTCCGCGGGCGACGGGTCCTGGCGCTCCATGACGTGCCGGTCGACCGGGCCGTCGTCGGTGTAGACGCGCTGGGCGGGGTATTCGCCGCCGCCCGCGACCATCCGGTCCAGCACGCCGAGGTCCTCGAAGATTTCCAGAGTCCGGGGCTGGATCCCCTTGCCCCGGGATCCGATGAACGGACCCGGTGCCTTGTCGATCAGCAGGAAATCCACGTCGCGCCGGGCCAGTTCGATGGCCAGGGTGAGACCGGCTGGGCCGGCGCCGGAGATGATCACTTCGGGCATGGCTCAGACCTCTCCGGTGACCAGTACGGTGCGGACGCCGGGTACCTCGGTGGCGGTCCACACGGACTCCACGTCGGCCAGCGGAAGCGCTCGCGCGGTGACCGCGATCCCGCCACGGTCGATCTCGTTCGTCAGAGACGGCAGCTCCTGCAGGTAGGCCCGGGCAGACACGGCACCCTGCCCGTTGCCCTGCAGCCGGAAGTTCGCCGAGCGCAGCGCCACGGACGGCAGCTCGATGGTGGGACCGGCCATCGCGCCGATCTGGATCCAGTTCAGCTCGCGACCGCGGTCCGAGCGGCCGAGCAGCAGCGCCATGATCGCGGAGGCGGCCGGCTTGCCCCACAGGTAGTCGATCACCAGGTCCACCTCGGCGGCCGCCTCGGCCAGCGCGGCGTCGGTGGCGTTGGCGTCGTCGGTGAGCGCGACCGTGGCGTCCGCACCGATCTTCGGGAGTAGAGCGAGACGCTCCCGGTCGCGGCCGGCGCCGACCACTCGTCCGGCACCGAGCCGCTTGGCGACCTGGATCGCCATCTGGCCGGCGTTGCCGGTGGCGCCGAGGACCAGCACCGACTGGCCGGGTTGGATCGGCACCCGGCGGCGCAGTGCCACCCAGGACGACATGGCCGGGTTCATCGCGGCGGCCACCTTGACCACGTCCACGGTCTCCGGCAGCGGGATGCACCGGCGCGCGTCGACCACGGTACGGGTGGCCATCGGGCCGGTCAGCTCGTCGTCGGCCACGAAGTAGACCAGGTGGCCGTCCGAAAGCCGGCCGACTCCGTCGACGCCCGGGACCATCGGCAGCTTGCCGGTGCTGGTGTAGTGCCGGCCGGAGGCACCGGTGCGCACCCGGGGGTGCAGCCCGACCGCGAGCACGTCGAGGACCACTTCGTCCTCGCCGGTGGTTGCGGGCAGATCGAACGATTCGTAGCGGGGCGGGTGGTCGAAGGAGCGGACCACGGCGGCGGTGATGTCCATCGGTACTCCCCAATAGATTGGCGACACAAACTAATTTAGTTGGTGATACGAACCATTGCAAGGGGTGTCGCGAGCATCGGCACGTCGAAGAATTCGCTGGGGCGCGCAGGCAGGCGGGCCCGCCACCGGCTGGTGGCGGGCCCGGTCTTCCCGACTGGTCTGCGTCGTGGCTCGGCGCCGGACGGCGCCGAGCCAGACCGGTCGGAACGCGTCAGAACGGCCAGTCGGCGTTCCGGCCGGCCTCGATCAGCGGCAACATCCGGAACGTCGCGTCCGTGAGGCCACCCAACTCCACCCGGTTCGATCGGCTGGTGTTCAGCGCCGTGACCCGGTAACCGCCGAGGTTGAAGCCGTACATCATGGTCGACTCCGGGATCGCGGTCGACACGTCCCGACCCATGGTCTGCATGTCCGAAACGATCACCACCCGGTCGTGGCCGGCGTACGACGCCCGCAGCGACCCGGCGATGTTCGTGCCGTGCCCGACCTCACCGGACCGCTTGACGAACCGGTCGACCTCACGGATGACCGACGCGCCCTTGCCGACCGGGTGAGTGAACACGCCGTTGGCGAACCCGACCAGGTCCACAGCCTCACCCTTGGCGGCCAGCGCCACACCGAACACCGCGGCCGTCTTGAGCGGCGTGACCTTCGACCGCGCCGACAGCCCCAGGCCGGTCATCGACCCCGAGGTGTCGACCAGCACCAGGGTCCGGCCCGGCAGTGCCGGCAGGTTCGACAACGACGCCTGCAACGCCCGGTCCAGGGCGTGACCCCAGCGCAGCGACGGAGCCGCCTCGTATGCCGACAGCCACCGGAACGGGAACATCCGCGACTTCGCGACCTGCGCCGGATCGGTGAACCGGGCGATCACCGCCGCGGCGACCCGGTCGGACACGCCGGCCTCGTCGAAGTTCCGCAGATTGCGCGCGAGCGCCATGATGCCCATCGACGGGATCAGCGCCTCCCACAGCTTCGCCTTCGGCAGCTTCGACCCGACCAGCGACAGGACGTCCTCCCACGTCATGCCCGCCGCCCGCAGCCGATCCGCGTCCAGCAACGCCTGCGGGTCGCCGTCGGCCAACCCGCGGAGCGCCGCGTTGGCCCGGACCATGGCCAGCGTCTCCGCCGGCGCGGCGTCCCGGCCCCGGCGGCGGTCGATCGCGTACCGGAACAGGTCGTCCTTCGACTGGCCGCCCCGGCGGCCGGCCGGGTGCGCCAGGCAGAGCACGTCGGCGAACCGGACCCCCTTCGCGCCGGTGTCGTACTTGAGCAGCGGGTACTCCGCGTACAACCGCAGGGCCGCGTCGCCGAGACCACGCTTCACCGGCTTCGGCAGCGCGCGGCCGAACCGGCTCTGCCAGTACGCCAGCAGCTCGCCGGGCTCGTCGGCCCGGTTCAGCGCGGCGTCGATGAGCGCGCGGTTGTCGCCGACCCGGCCGGCGGCGAGCCGAGCGTGGACCGCCTCGGCGGCCGCGACCAGGGGAGCCGAGCGCAGGTTCGCCCCGGTCCGTAGCCACTTGATGAACCGGAGCAGCCAGGCGACGTCGTCCACCGCGACGGCGCCGACGAGCTGAGCGAAGCGGTCGTCGCGTTGGCCGGCCGACTCGTAGAACGTGTCCTCGCCGGTCAGGTTGCACACGGCGAGAATGAACAGCTCGCCCTTGACGTCGCGCACGTAACCCGGGGCACCCTCGTGGGTGACGCCGCGCTTGGTTGTCGTGACCGGACCGCGTCCGCGCGCCGGCCGGAGCTTGGCAATGTTGAACTTCGACATGACGAAGGGCTCCCTCCCAACATCGTGGGGGAGCCCTTCGTCCAGAGTGTGGGGTGCCCGAGAAGGAGTCGGTCTCGGAACGTTAGTGCTCTGCCCTTGAGCTACACCGGCACGATGCCGGCGGCAGGACTCGAACCTGCAACCTCTCGATTATCAGTCGAAGTAACCGCGACCTGCGCACCGGGCACCCGCACACTCTGAAGTTGTGGCTCCCCGAGAAAAACTCGCCCGCGGGGGTAGTTTTCAATGTTGAAATTGAAGTACCCGAAGGCTTCGCACCGAGGAGCTGTCGACGACCCTAGCTGCCGGAAGTCTTGCGACGCAAGGCATTTCAGGTCATCTTGTCGTGGGCCCTGGTGTCGATCCAGGCGGGTCGCCGGTATGAGGGGCGACTGGGCGGCCGGCCCGCCCACGGTGTTCACAGTGGATGGCAGCTCCGCCAGGGGACTCGAGCCGTCGACCGATTTCAAGGGTTGTCGCATCGACTCTGTACAATCACCCGAGTCCGGATCGACGGGGGGACGGGACATGCGACGGCGTTACAGTGCAGCACTCTTCGCGATGGCGGTAGTGCTCACGGGGGTCTTTTTCATGCCGCGCGCGGAGGCCGCCACCTCGGCATACGCGCCCGCACAGTTCATCGCGAAGCAATACACCGAGGCGCTCGGGCGGATCCCGGATCAGCCCGGCTGGCAGGCCGCGATCGGCTGGTTCGGCCAGGCTGGCGGGTGCAACGCCGGCAACCTTGCCACCGAGGGCGAGACGATGTTCACCTCGGCGGAGTTCAACGCCCTGGGATACAGCAACGCGGCCCGGATCCTGGCGCTATACCGCGGTTCGGTCAACCGCGAGCCCGACCAGGCCGGCTTCACCAACTGGATGAACCAGCTCGCTTCGGGTCTGTCCTGGGCCACCGTGGTCCAGAAGTTCTACACGGGCGGCGAATTCGCCACGCTGGTATCGCAGATCTGCTCCGGAGTCGTCGACGGCAGCGGCTCCTCGTACCACTTCGGCACGCAGCCTGCCATCGCGCTGCCGACCTCGGGCAGCGGCTTCACCGGCGTGGCGGGCCACCCGAACGACAGCCAGAGCGCGTTGCAGAGCCTGCTGGACGCGACCGCGTCGGCGGGTGGGGGCACCGTCGTGCTGGCCCAGCAGGCGGTGGTGTGGTTGACCTCCACGCTCACCGTTCCGTCCGGCGTCACGCTCACCACCCAGGGGGCGCCCGACCCGCGCCACTACGCGGAGATGGGCCGGCTGGTGCGCCGCTCCGCGTTCAACGACAAGCTGGTCGTCGTGAAGCAGGGAGGTGCGCTGCGCAACGTCTGGGTGGATGGGGCACGGGGCAACCCGGGCAACGAGGACCCCAGCCGGATCAACGTGGTCACCTACGGCGGCCCGGACACCGTGGTCACCGCCAACCGCATCAGCGATTCCCAAGGCGCACAGAACCTGTACCTGTTCGGAGACTTCAACGGGTACACCTGCCCGAGCACGACCGCGTCGGACAACCTGATCACGGCATACGCCAGCGACAACTACCAGGCCAACACCTGGACCGACGGCATCGCGGACGACTGCGAAGGTGCGACGGTCACGGGCAACCAGATCATCGACTCGACGGACGTCGCGATCGTGCTGTACCGCACCACGTCGCACCCGCAACATTCGGTGGTACGCAACAACTCCGTCCTCTCGGCCGGCAACTCGATGTACGGCGGCATCGGTCTCGACCCGCTGTTCCGGGCCGCCGGCCAGGCCCCGGCGACCTGGGACTTCACCGGCGCCACGATCGAGGGCAACACTCTGTGGACCGGCCCGGACACACACTTCGTGATCGGCATACCGGTTGGCACCCGGGCCTGGTTCGCCACGGTATACACGAGCGACACCGGTACGGGCGGCTCGGTCACCGGGAACACCACCGGTTCGCTCTCCGCGCGGGTGGTCACCGGCGTGGCGGTCAGCGGCATGGTGGGCACGACGGTGACGGGTAACAAGCTGTCCTTCGTCCACAACGTGCACACCGGAAGCTGCCCCGCGGTCGACTACGCGGCCGACATCCGCGGCGGCCACGCGTCGGGTACGTTCAGCCCGACTCCACTGGACACCAACCTCGACGGGTGCCTGTAAAGAGCGGTCGTACCCCCGACCGGACTCGAACCGGCGCCTCAACCTTCGGAGGGTTGCACTCTCTCCTCTGAGCTACGGGGGCAGTGGGAGCGGGCGGATTCGAACCGCCTCAGACAAGCACCTGTTTTACAGACAGGCCCGACTCTCCAACGTCGGCGCGCTCCCAAGAGGGTGGCCGCGGGGACTCGAACCCGCGCCTTCCGGGGCCACAACCCGGCGTGCACACCTGTACACCACGGTCACCGTGCCCGCGCCAGGATTCGAACCTGGGAACCTCTGCGGTGTGAACGCAGCGCTCTCCCAACTGAGCTACACGGGCATGAAACGGAGGAGGTGGGATTCGAACCCACGACACCGGTGAGGGTGTCCGCTGGTTCTAATGGCGGTCCCGAAGCCAGCCAGCTCATCCATGCGCTCCGTCAGCAGGGATCGAACCTGCAATCTTCCGGTTAACAGCCGGCTGCTCTGCCAGTTGAGCTATGACGGAATGGCAGCGCGGACGGGACTTGAACCCGCAACATGTCCCGGGTGAAAGCCGGGCGACTCTTCCAATTCGTCTACCGCGCCATGGGCCAGGTTGAAATGCTTCCACCACCCGAGCTGCTTGGCCGTCCTCCGGGTGTGGCAGTTAGCGCACCGCACGTCGCACTTGGCGATCTCTGAGGCAATGACCACCCAGGGCTGGTGGTACCGAACGAGCTCGGCGATCCCCATCGTCTTCGTTCCGCGAACGTGGTCGAACTGCAGAACGATTGGATCGGTTCGCCACAATCGACGCATGAGCTAGCGACACATGGCCTCCCGCCGAGGATTCGAACCCCGATCCACGCCCTAGGAAAGCGCTGCTCTATCCATTGAGCTAGCAGGAGAAGACCCCCGGGCGGGACCCGAACCCGCACACGTCCCGGCAGAAACGGGCTGCTCGATCCGTCGAGCTGCCGGGGGAAGTGGTACGCCGCCAGGGGATCGAACCCTGCTCCCCGGATTAAGAGTCCGGTGCTAAACCACTCAGCTAGCGGCGCATGGCGGTGAGGGCGGGAGTCGAACCCGCACAGGCAGTGCCCCAACGGTTTTCGGGACCGCGGCCGGCGCCGATCGGCTGGCCTCACCACAGGCGGAGGAACGGGGAGTCGAACCCCGAAGGCTTGCGCTCGTCCCGCTTCGAACGGGGTGCCGTCACCAGTCGGCTTGCTCCTCCAACGTCGGCTGGCGGGATTCGAACCCGCGACCTCTCGGTCCCGGCGGACTCTGCATCTCGTCCCGTCGGGTGGATTCGAACCACCGATCGCTGCCTTATCAGAGCAGTGCCCTAACCGCTGGGCCACGACGGGATGGCGGAGGATGAGGGAGTCGAACCCACGACGGTGTGACCCGTTACGGGTTAGCAACCCGCTGCCTTACCACTCGGCCAATCCTCCATGGCGGTAGCGACGGGACTCGAACCCGCGGTCTCCTCCTTGACGGGGAGGCGAGCACTCCAGCTGCTCTGCGCCACCATGGTGGACCTGACAGGACTTGAACCTGCCACCTCCTGGGTGCAAACCAGGCGCTCTACCAGCTGAGCTACAGGCCCATGAATGTACGTACCCGGCCGGGGAGTCGAACCCCGAGAATCTCCGCAGTCTGAGTGCGGCGGCTTTGCCAGTTTGCCCAGCCGGGCTTCGAGCCGACGGCGGGACTCGAACCCGCTCCCTCCGGTTTACAAGACCGGTGCGCTGCCAGTCGCGCCTCGTCGGCGTGCGTGTCCTCGGCGGGATTCGAACCCGCACGTGACCAGGCTCTCGACCTGGCGCCTCTCCCAAGGTTGGGCCACGAGGACATCGAGCTGGGAGCGGAGGATTCGAACCTCCACCGTCCTGCTTCAGAGGCAGGCGTCCTACCTTGTTAGACCAGCTCCCAAAGGGGGCCGGCGGGCCGCGGCGACCCACCGACCACCATCAGCGTGCGACGAGAGCGGCCCACGTCGGAACCCGCGGGGTGAACCGCAGCGGCATCCGTGCCTCGGCCGGCGTCCGGTCGCCCTTGCGCTGATTGCAGCCGCCGCAGGCGGCCACGGTGTTGCGCCAGCTGTTCTTGCCACCCCGGGAACGCGGCATGACGTGGTCCACGGTCGTCGCGTGACCGCCGCAGTACGCGCACCGTCCGTCGTCCCGGTTGATGACACCCGACCGGGACCAGGCCGGCCCGGCGGTGTAACGCCACTTCGTGACGACGTACTGCACGAGCCGCACCACCCGAGGAATCGGGTAGATGCCGATGAGCCGATCCGGCTCGGCCTCGTGAATTTCCGCGACCTGACGCAACAGCATCCGGATCGCGTGTTTCACGCTGACCCGGTGCAGCGGCCCCAGGTCTGCGTTCACGACGAGAACAGCGTCCACCGGGTCACCTCCCTTGTCTGTCCGGCGGTAGTAAGAGCGGATGACCGGATTTGAACCGGCGACCTTCACCGTGGCGGGGTGACGCGCTACCAACTGCGCTACATCCGCATGGAACAGCGGTACCCCGGGCGGGACTCGAACCCGCACCGAACGCGGTTTGAGCGCGTCGCCTCTACCGTTGGGCTACCGGGGCATGGCTCCGGGTGCAGGAATCGAACCTGCGGGTTCCGCGTTCAAAGCGCGGTTACGGACGCCAACGCCGTACCCCGGAACGGGGGCGGTTGCGCCCCCCACCCGGCCGTCGTCGATGCTGCCACCGGCGACGACCGGGCGTTCTCTATGCCATCCACTGTGGAGTTTTCAACGTGTTGCCGTGTACCGCCAGCATGCTGGGGCTTTTCGCAGGGGCGACAGGACTCGAACCTGCAACCGACGGCTTTGGAGGCCGTTGCGCTACCAGTTGCGCCACACCCCTATGAAGTTTTGCCGCTAACGAAAAAGCCGCCCGGTTCCCTTGCGGGCGGGCGGCTTCAGGGAGCTTCCGTCCCTAGGTCCGCCACCGGCCCGCGTAGTGACCTTCCGGCTTGTCGCACTGGCTGGCCGACTCGAGTCGGACCATGGGCAGCGCAGCAGGCAGCACCGGCAGGCGCCGGGCGTGCGTTGCGTTCCAGGTCCTCACGGTCGGGCTCCCACCAGTCGTCGTCTTGCTCGGTATCTCTGCGTTCCGAAGCTGACACCTACAATGCGGCATCGTGATCGAGAACGGCAACGCGTTTTTCGATCGGCGCGGCGCTCGCTGAGTGGCGACGACGCGGAGGACCTTTCGCGACCCCGCGGTGATCGGTGTTCCGGGTATATTCGCCGGCATGCACCGCAGTCGACTCTCGACCCTGCTGGTAGACGTGCCGAGCGGCGAGGCGTCCGCCGCCGCTACGTTCTGGTCGAAGGCACTCGGAGCGCCGGCGCGACCGGTTCCCGGCGAGGAACAGTTCACCGCGCTGGAGGGCGCTCTACCGGAGCTTGTCATGGCGGTGCAGGAGGTGCGCGCCGAACCTCGTTACCACCTCGACATCGAAACCGATGACGTCGAGGCGGAAACGGCGCGACTCGTGGCACTGGGAGCGGTCGAGGTGGGTCGTTGGCTCGACTGCAGGACCTTGCGCGCTCCGGGCGGTCACCTTCTGTGCGTCATTCCCCAGCACAGTGACCCCGAGACCTTCGAGCGACACTCCCAGATCTGGTAGGGCAGGTCGACGGCGAGCGTTGGTTCGCTATTGTCGTGCCCGGCTGCGTGTCCATTGAGGAACGGGGAATCCACGGTGCGCCGTACCATCGTCTCACTCGCGCTTGGCCTCTCCGGCGTCCTCGTGTTGGCGACCGGATGTGCGAGCGTCGACACCGGACCAGATCCGGTACCAGTGTCAACTCGGTCCACGCCCTCCCCGGAGAGCACGCCGGCTCAGGACGAGTTGGTGGCGGCGCTGCGGCGGATTCAAGCCGCGCCGTACAAGTTCACGGTGAAGAGCAACCTGCCCGAGAACAGCAGCGTGTCGGCCACTGGCGCATTCGACCCTGTCGCGAAACTCTTCCAGGCGACCACCACGATTACCGGCGGCACGTCGGCGGGCACGCTTCAGCGCATCGTCGTCGGTACCAACAGCTATCAGCGCCAGAGTAGCCGCGAGCCGTGGGTGCACCTGGACCTGTCGCGAGTGAAGAAGGACGACAGCCTCGTGTACTTCGACATGACCGATCCGACCGGCCTGGCGAAGTTCATCACAAAGATCGCCACCGTGGAGCAGCCCGACCCCCATACGTACCAAGGATATTTCGACCCGTACGGCAGCGGCGCGAACTTCCTGCCCATCGGCGCCCCCAGCCTGTGGAGTATCGGCGGCGGTAACGCGCCATTCACCGCGACGACCGACGAGCAGGGCCGGGTGTCCCAGATCCGCATCGTGCTGGAGCCGTCGAATGGCACCACGCTCACCATGACCACGACCCTGAGCGATCAGGGCAAGCCGCTGCAGGTCAAGGCACCGGCCAAGGCGAACGTCCGCGAAGCGGATCCGATGTACTACAAGTAGGGCGCGCCGTGCCGCTGGCGGACGGCGGTGATGCCTCACCGTCCGCCAGCGGTCGCTCGGCTACTGGAACGTGATGCTGTCGATGGTGATGCTGCTGGCGCCGCCGTACCAGAAGCCCATGGCGAGCTGGCCCGGTGCGGCGCGGTTGATGCCGTTTGCCACCAGGGGAATCCTGATGTCCTGGTAGGAGGTCGTGATGGTCGGGTGGCCGCCTCCGTCGAGGGTGAAGTTGCCGAAGACTTTGGTGACGCCGCCCAGGTTGACGTCGAAGTGTGCCTGTTCTCCGCCGGCCGCGCCCCGGACTCGTACGACGAGGTAGGTGTAGCCGGACAGGTCGGTGTTCACGTCGCTGCCGAACCAGCCACAGTTGTTGTACTGCAGCGCCAATGCTCCGCCGGCCTCGACGCCGGAGCCGCCCCCGTTGACGAAGCAGTTGCCGCCGGTCCACTTGCCCAGATCGTTCAGGGCGGCGGATGGGTACGGTGGGGTGCCGTCGAAGTCATCGAGCACCAGCCCGACCGGTGGCGGGGCCCGGTGGAGACGGTCAACGCGGCCGAAGCCGGCGAGGTGTTGCCGGCCGCGTCGGATGCCCTGACGGTGTAGGTGTAGGCGGTGGACGGGTTCAGGCTGGTGTCGGTGAAGGTGGTGCCGGTGGGGGAGCCGGCCAGCGTGGCGCCGCGGTAGACCCGGTAGCCGGTGACACCGACGTTGTCGGTAGACGCGGTCCAGGACAGGGTGACGGTGGTGGACGTCTGGGACGGCGAGGTCAGTCCGGTCGGTGTGGTGGGCGGGGAGCAGTCGGTGCAGCCGACATTCACGCTGACGGTGTTGCTGGCGGGCGAGGTGTTGCCGGCCGCGTCGCGGGCGTTGACGCTGTAGTGGTATCCGCCGGGTGACAGGCCGGTGTCGGTGTAGCTGGTGCCGGTGACGGTGGCGACCTTCGTGCCGTCGCGGACGATGTCATACCCGGCGACTCCGACGTTGTCGGTGGAGGCGGTCCAGGACAGCGATGCGGAGCTGCTGGTGCTGCCGGTCAGGGTCAGCGTCGGGGTGGTCGGCGGTGTGCAGTCCCCGGGGCAGGTGCCGACGGTGACGCCGGTGGCCAGGGTGTTGTAGCCGGTGGTGGCGTTCCAGGTGCCGGTGTTGGCCAGCCGGATGTCGTAGGCGGGGTTGTTGTGCAGGCTGGTGTACTGGTCCGGCAGCCACAGGCCGAGGGTGTAGCTGCCGGCGGCCATGCCGCCCGGCAGGCTGACGGTCTGGGTGGGTACGGTGACCGTTCCGGCGAGCCAGGTCCGGATGTCCACGCCGGGCAGCGGGACGTCGTAGCGGTGGGTGCCGTTGTCGAAGGTGAGGTAGACGGTGCGTCGCTGGATCGGGGCGGCGTAGCCGTCGTTGACCAGGTGAGCCGCGAAGGTGAATGTCTGGCCGGGTGTGGCGGTGCTGTCGAACGTGGCGTCGACCAGCCGCAGCCGGTAGCCGAGCTTGCGCTTGGCCCGGGTGAACAGGGTCTCGGCGGGATCGTTGCCGGATGCGGCCAGGTTCGCCGACCTCCAGATGTTGATGTTGACCGGGGCGTAGTCCTCGTTGATTTCGGTCCAGTGCTGGTGGCTGAGTTCGTATTGGGCGTTGACGCCGGCGGCGTCGTCGCCGCCCGAGGCGTCGCAGGTCTCTCCGCCGACTTCCTGGTTGCCGCCGTAGGAGGTGGCGGCGGTGTAGACCCAGTTCTTCTTGGTGGGGATGTCGAACCAGCCGAGCCAGGAGTTCTGGTCGTAGGTGCCCATGTCCGCGCTGTCGGACAGGAAACAGTCGTCGTGGAAGCCGAGCCGGTCGAGATCCTGCTGGGTCATGAGGCAGTTGTCGGGCAGGCCGCACGGGGTGGGCGGGGTGGTGCGTTGCCGGAACTCGTACGCGAAGATGGGGTAGCGGATGGCGATGGGGATCGTTGCCGGGGTGGCGGCCAGCAGCTTCTTGACGATGCGGTACCGCACGGGGGCCTGGTCGGCGCTGAACGCGTCGGTGTACGGGCTGTCGTGCCATTCGCCCCACGCGCCGAGGAACCCGGCTTCGAGGTGGTCGATGACGTCGGCGTTGGCGGTCAGGACCGGTGAGAGTTGGTCGATGTGCCGGTCGATCTGGGCTTCGGTGACGGCGCTGTACTCCGACCAGGTGTAGGCGAAGCGCAGCACGATTTTCAGGCCCTGGGCGCGGATCGCGGCCAGCCCGGTGCCGAGGTTGTCGAGCAACTCCTGGGGCAGGTCGCCGGTCTGGTACTTGTCCAGGTGCACGTAGCTGTGGATGAGGGTGTCGCCGTCGGCCTTCGCCCGGGCGAAGGTGCGGTCGACCTCGTCGGGATTGAACCCTGCCTCGCTGTGCGCGGTGACGTAGTCGTTGACGTTGGCGTCGTTGATGATTTCGTACCGGTTGTGGAAGCCGCGGTCGGGGTTGGTGAAGACCGAGGCGAAGTCGCCGGTGTAGCTGACGGTCCGGGTGGTGGCGGCGCCTGCCGGGCCGGCGACACCGACTATTGCCAGCGCGGTCAGGCTGGCCAGGGCTGCGGCCAACCGGCGCCGCGTGAGGGGTGCGGACACGATCGTTCCTTTCCGCGGGTGGGCCGCCGTACAGAAGTCGGCCCACCCGCTTTGGATGGCAACGGGTCAGCTGATGACGACGCGGTCGATGTCGGGTGCCCAGCCGGATGGGTTGGCGATGGTGATGGTGTTGGTGGTTCCGGCGTTCAGGGTGAGGGTGGCGGTCACGGTGGCGATGGTGTTCCAGTCGGTGGTGGCGGGTGCGTTGACGGTGGTGGGTGTGCCGTTGTTGGCGGCGATGGTGAAAGTACGGGCTTCGGCGGAGGTGTAGGAGACGGTGATGGTGCGGGTACCGCCGGTGCCGCCGTCGATGCCGGTGAGCTTGAGGGTGGCGCCGTTGCCGAGGTACCCGACTTTGGCGCCGCCGGAGCATCCGGTGCAGGACGCCACGACCGCGCCGCCGGCCAGGGCGTTACCGGTCGCCTCAGCCTCGTACGAGCCGGTGGGCGGCGGCGCGGTACCCGTGGCAACGGTGATGCGGTCGATGTCGGGTGCCCAGCCGGATGGGTTGGCGATGGTGATGGTGTTGGTGGTTCCGGCGTTCAGGGTGAGGGTGGCGGTCACGGTGGCGATGGTG
>NZ_BONZ01000078.1 GCF_016862975.1 Rugosimonospora africana | reverse complement strand
TGCCGAGGTACCCGACTTTGGCGCCGCCGGAGCATCCGGTGCAGGACGCCACGACCGCGCCGCCGGCCAGGGTGTTACCGGTCGCCTCAGCCTCGTAGCTGCCCGGTTGGCTAGCCGCGCCGGTGGTGACGGTCACCGGCGAGGATGCGGTGGACAGGTTGCCGGCGGCGTCCCGGGCCCGGACGGTGTAGCTGTACTGGGTGGACGGAGTCAGGCCGGTGTCGGTGTAGGAGGTGCCGGTCGGTGAGCCGACCTGGGTGGTGCCGCGGTAGACCTGGTACCCGGTGACGCCGAGGTTGTCGGTGGCCGCGTTCCAGGACAGCGCGATGGTCGTGGCGGTGTGCGACGGCGACGTCAGCCCGGTCGGTGCGCTCGGAGGCGAGGTGTCGCCGCCACCGCCGCCGGAGCCGACGGTCACCGCACCGAGACCGAGCCACCCGTCCGTGTTCTGCGTGGCGTTGGCGAACCGCAGCTTCTTTGCGTTGGCGGACGCTGCTTCGAGTGGGTTCTTGACCCGAAGCACCCACTGGTAGCCGCCGGAGGCGACACCGGACAGGTCCACAGTAGACTGGAAGTACTGCGGGTACCCGTAGTCGAGGTAGGTCGGGTCGGAACCGACGCCCCAGTTCGGGAAGGCCCGGATCTTCAACGGCATGACGGTGCGCAGATCCCAGGGCGTGTCCCAGGTTTTCACGACGGTGCCGCTGCCGTTCTTGAGTCCGAGGGTGACCGTCCACGGGTAGTAGAACGGGGCGACGCCGTCGTTGCTGAGCTGGACGCCGACGGTGGTGCTGCCGCTGGCCGTGTTCTTGAAGTACGCGTTGGTGGCGGTCAGGTCGTAGCCCATCAGCCGGACCGCGGCGGCGACGTTCGGGTCGGTCGCGGAGTAGCTCTGGCTGGTCTCGTTGAGCTTCCAGGTGGTGTGCTCCAGTTCGATGCACGCCTTCAGGTTGTCGACCTGGCCCGAGCCGCCCGGCCAGAACGAGAAGGCCGAGGACTGGATTTCCGGCCGGAGTTCGCCGCCCATCGAGTCCGTGATCCACTTGTTCTCGGTGCCCGCGTTCAGGTCCCGTTGCAGTTGGGCGTAGTCGGCGCCGCCGAGGGACTGGGGCAGGGTGACCCCGGCCAGCGGGCTGCCCTCCCGGTAGCAGAAGGAGTCGTCGTGGTAGCCGATGTCGAGGTTGCTCGCGGCGCCGCCGGCCGCGTCGGGGTAGCGGACCTCCAGCTTGGTGTGGTGAAAGGCGTTCGCGTAGTCGTTGATGACCCTGGCCGCGTCGGCGTCGGTGGGCATGAGGTTGGGGTAGCCGTCGGCGGTATCGGTGTCGAACGGCCAGGTGTGCCACTCACCCCACAGCCCGATGAGACCGAGGTGGATGAAGCCGATGCGGGGATCGCCGTCATAGCGGGCGCCGAACGCGGAGATGAAGCCGTCCAGCGCGGACAGCAGGTACGGGCTGTCGTAGTCGGGGCTGATCGTGCCCCAGTACGTGTTGTTGCGGTAGGTGACGTGCCCGTCGAAGCAGTGCGGGATCGCGTTGCCCGGGTGGCTGCCGGTGCCGCCCGGGTACTCCAGGTAGAAGCGGATCGCCGCCTGGTTGCCGTACGAGGCGACCTCGTTGAGCATGTTGTCCACTATGGACCAGTTGTAGCTCGCGCAGTTGCTGGGGTTGGTCATCACCTCGGACAGGCCGAAGTAGCTCCACATGATGGAGTGCGGGTAGCCGCCGTTCTCGTCGCTGCCGGGCCAGTAGTAGCGGGCGAAGCCCTTGAGCGGGTTGTCCAGTGGCCCGGGGGCGTAGGACAGCGGATGGGCCTGCAGCGTCGGGTCGGGACTGGCCGGTGGCGCGGGCCGGGCCGGGACCCCGTGCGGTACGGGGGCGAAGGCGCCCGCCGGTGCCGCGCTCACCAGCGCGGCGACGCTGCCGAGCAGTGCGGTGCACAGGGTTGCCAAGCCGACGCGTAGGCGTCGTCGGGCAGGGATGCGCATGTCGTTACCTCCAACGGGGTGGGGTTGGGTCGGTGTGCGCGGCCACGGGTGCGGTGGCCTGGTGCTCTGCCTCGGTTCAGGGGATCGGAGATGGATCGGCGAGCAGGAGCTGGCCGCCCGTCGCGGCGACGGCGGTGCGGGCCTGCGCGGGCAGCCCGGTGTCGCTGATGACGAGTTCGGCCTGGTGCAGTCTGGCGACGGTACGGATTCCGGCCCTGCCCCAGGCGGTGTGGTCGGCCAGCACCACGAGCCGGCGGGCGGAGCCGACCAGAACCTGGTTGATGTCGGCTTCGAGCAGGTCGGCGGTCGTGAAGCCGGCCGTCGGGTGCATGCCGTACGCGTCCAGGTACAGCGTCTCGATGTGCACCGACTCCGCGGCGGCGCGGGCCAGCGAGCCGACCTGTGCGCCGCGCCTGCTCGCCTGACCACCGAGCAACAGCAGGTCCGGCGGTGCGGCGGTGCGGCTGGCGGCCGTGGCGGCGGGCAGGGAGTTGGTGATGACGGTGAGCCCGCCGACCGCGGCCACCAGGGCGGCCAGCGCCGTCGCTGTGGCACCGGCGGACAGGGCGATGGTGGTGTCCGGCCGCACCGTTGCCGCGGCCAGCCGGGCGATCGCCTGGCGGGTGCCGCCCTGCCGGTCGTGCCGGGCGAGTGCCGCGGCGGTCGCCCCGGCACGGACCGCGCCGCCGTGAACGCGATGCAGCAGGCCGCTTCCGTGCAGGGCGACGAGGTCGCGGCGGATCGTCACGTCGGATACCCCGAACTCCTCGGCGAGTTCGGACGCGGTGACCGCGCCGCGGCGGTTCAGCAGGGTGAGGATCGCGTGGTGCCGTTGGCGAGTGAGCATGCCACGCTCCGGTCGGGGTGGGTGTGGCGGCGGCCGCCGGTGACCGGCCGCCGCCACGGGCGGGTTGCCGGTCAGGACACGACGGTGGGTCCGAGGGTCAGCCAGCCGGTCAGGGTGCGGTCCTGGCCGGCGTTGGCGAAGCGCAGCGGTACCCCGCCGGGTAGCGGGTTGGCGGCGCGCAGCACGAGGGTGTACCGGCCGGGCCGGAGCCCGCCGGCGTTCAGCGTGGTGGTCCATTCCCGGGGCGCTCCGGGGGTAACCGTGGTCAGTCGCCAGGGTGCGGTCCACGTCTTGGCGACGTGGCCGTGCCGGTCGACCGCGGCGAGCTGCACCGGCCAGTCGTAGGAGAAGGGGGCGACGCCGGTGTTGTCGATCCGCAGGCCGACGGTCAGTCGATGGCGCGAGGTGACCAGCGGTGCCCGGACCGCGTCGATCCGCAGCCGGTACCCGAGGGACTGCGCCGCGGCCAGCGCGGCGGCGTACGTGGCGGCGGGGTAGCCGGGTTCGAAGGCGTACTGGTTGAGCAGCCAGGAGGCGTGGGTCGCGGCGACGCTGCCGGGGAAGTCGTTGTCCGCGCCGTCCTCGATGACCGGGCAGTCGGCCGGACTGTCGAAGATGCACGGCTGGATCTCGGGGCGCAGCTCCCCACCGACGGGTTCGGTGCGCCACTTCTCGGTGGTGCCGGCCTGCTCCATCTTGTCCATGAAGTGCCAGCCGATGCCGGGCAGAGTCTCCACCGCGAACGAGTCGTCGTGGTAGCCCAGGTTCAGGTCGGCGTTGTCGGTGCTGGGGTAGCGCACCTGCAACCGGGTGCGGTCGAAGGCGGCGTCGTAGTCCCGCATGATGCGCGACTGCTCGGTCTGCGAGGCGAACCAGTTCTGCGGTTGGGTGGAACCGTCGTAGGGGTAGGTGTGCCACTCGCCCCAGAAGCCGAGCAGGCCCAGTTGCAGGAACCCGATGCGCGGGTCGCCGTCGTAGCGGGCGCCGAGTGCGGCGATGAACCGGTCCAGCGCGGTGTCCAGGCGGGGATCGTCGTAGTCCGGTGACACGCTGATGCCGTTGTTGCCGTAGTCCGGGTAGCTGTGCGTCGCCAGGCCGGCGTCCAGCAGGTAGCGCGGGATGCCGCTGGGCTTTCCGGGGTAGTCGAGGTAGAAGCGCAACGCCGACTGGTGGCCGCGGGCGGCGATCGTGTCGAGCTGCCGATCCAGCGCCGACCAGTCGTAGCGGTCGGGGCCGGTCACGACCGCGTTCAGCGGGAGGTAGAACCACTCCATCGCGTACGGGAAGGTGCCGTAGCTGCCGGCGTACGGGATGAAGCCCTCCAGCGGGTTGCTGACCGGGGCGGGGCCGGCGGGCAGCGTTCTCCATGAGGTGGCGACGTCGGCGGATGCCGGTGCGGCCGGCGCCATGGCCAGCGCGGCGGCCAGGCATGTCGCGGCCAGGCACGCGGCGAGTGCGCCGGCGCCGCGCCATCGGACGGATCGGGCCATCAGTTGACCTCCGGGACGGGTGTGTGCGGGTCGGGGCCCCCGTGCGGCGGAGCGATGTTGCCAGCTTGATACGAAGAGCTGTTGACAAACTTTCGAAGGTCTACATCATTAAGCCATGGAGCGGCGGTTGGCAAGAGGCCACGCTCCGTAGCGGACGACCAGGTTCGAGGCACCGGGACGGGAGTGTCTGATGATGGGGTTCAACTCGTGACCGCGGCGGTGTCCCGCCGGGCCTCGCCCCGCGAGGAGGCCGTGACCGGGCCGGCGGAGCGACGGCGTCGCCCGCGCGATGACCGCCGGGTGGCGTGGTTGTTCCTGGCCCCGGTGCTGGTCGGGTTCGCGGTCTTCTACGGGTACCCGACGGTGCGCGGCGTGTGGTTCTCGCTGACCGACTACAGCCTGCTGAACACCCCGTCGTTCGTCGGCGCGGACAACTACAGCGAGCTTGTCGGCGACCCTCAGTTCTGGAACTCGCTGAAGGTCACCGCCCTCTACGTGGTGGTGAACATCGGCTCGCAGCTGCTCCTCGGGCTCGGGTTGGCCGCGTTGATGCACCGGCTGACCCGCTCGGTGGTGCTGCGGGCGACGCTGCTGGTGCCGTGGCTGGTCCCCAACGTCACCGTGGGCCTGCTGTGGGCCTGGCTGCTGGACGCCAACCTCGGCTTCGTCAACCACCTGCTGCACGCGCTCGGTTCGGGCGGCGTCTCGTTCTACTCGCCGGGGTGGGCGATGCCGTCGGTCGCACTCGTCAACACGTGGGCCTACACCGGTTACACCGCACTGCTCCTGTACGCCGGCATGCTGCAGATCCCGCAGCACCTGTACGAGAGCGCCGCGCTGGACGGGGCGGGGGAGCTACGGATGTTCCGGCGCGTCACGCTGCCGCTGCTGCGGCCGATCCTGGCTCTGGTGCTCGTGGTTTCCCTGATCGGATCGTTCCAGATCTTCGACACCGTGGCGGTGGTGTACCAGGGCAAGCCGACGCCCGAGACCCGGGTCATCTACTTCTACATCTACCAGCAGGCGTTCACGTACTTCCACATGGGCTACGCGGCCGCGGTCGCGATGGTCCTGGTGGTCATCCTCGGAGTGCTGACCGCGGTGCAGCTGTGGCTGCTGCGGGCCTCCCGCTCGGACCTGGCCTGAGGAGGCGACACCATGCGTGGCAACAGATTCGCGCCCGGCCGGTTGGTGGCCTGGTTCGTGCTCGGTGTGGCGGTGCTCATCACCGTCTTCCCGTTCTACTGGATGATCCGCACCGCGGTGACTCCGTCGGCGGACCTGTTCACCGACGCCGGGTCGCTGTGGCCGCACCACCCGACGCTCATCAACTTCGCGCGGGTCGTGGGGCTGGTCGACGCCGAACGGGCCCGCGCGGCCGGTGGATCCGGCGCGCACATCAACTTCCTGTGGTACACCCTCAATTCGATCATCTACAGTGGACTGATCGCGGTCGTGCAGACGTTCTGCTGCGCCATGGCCGGGTACGCCTTCGCTCGGCTCCGCTTTCCCGGTCGCAACGCGGTGTTCGCGGTGATGGTCGCCGCGCTGATGGTGCCGCCGATCTTCACTCTGCTTCCCAACTTCAGCCTCGTCAAAGACCTCGGGCTCATCAACACCTTCGCCGGGATGGTCGCGCCCAGTCTGCTGATGACGCCGTTTGCCGTGTTCTTCTTGCGGCAGTTTTTCCTGTCGATTCCGCGCGACGTGGAAGAGGCTGCCCTGCTGGACGGGGCGGGCCGGTGGGGCATCTTCTTCCGCATCGTGATCCCGATGAGCCGCGGTCCGCTCATCACCATCGCCCTGACCACCACCGTCTGGGCGTGGAAGGACTTCCTGTGGCCGCTGCTGGTCGGCCGGGAGGAGCAGACCCGGGTGCTCACCGTGGCCTTGGGGGTCTTCCTGCAACAGTCGCCGAACACCCAGCCGGACTGGACCGGGCTGATGGCCGGCTCCGTCCTGTCCGTCGTGCCCGTGCTCATCCTGTTGATTTTCCTAGGGAAACGCCTCGTCCAATCGCTCAACTTCACCGGAATCAAGTAATCCACACCCGCAACGAGAGGCACCAGTCATGGACAAGAGACTGCGAGCCGGTAGCGCCGCGCTCGCACTCGCGCTCGCGGCAACGCTCGGGGCCTGCGGCAACGGCTCCGACGCCGGCAGTGGCGGCAGCGTCACCCTCAACTACTGGCTCTGGGACGACGCCCAGAGCGCCTCGTACCAGTCCTGTGCGGACGCGTTCCACAAGGCAAACCCCAACATCACCGTCAAGATCACGCAGACCGCCTGGGCACAGTACTGGCAGAACCTGACCACCCAGCTGGCCTCCGGCAGCGCCCCGGACGTGTGGACCGACCACGCCTCCTACTACGCGCAGTTCGTCACCAGCAACCAGATCCTCGACATCCAACCCTACGTCGAGAAGGACAAGGTCGACCTGTCGCAGTACCAGGCGGGGTTGGCCGACCTGTTCACCAAGGACGGCAAGCGGTACGGCCTGCCGAAGGACTGGGACACCATGGCCGTCGTGTACAACACCGCCCTGCTGCCGAAGGGCGCCCCCGACCTGACCAGCCTCACCTGGAACCCGGACGACGGCGGTACCTTCCAGAAGCTCATCGCGATGTCCACTGTGGACGCGAGCGGGCACAACGGCCTGGACCCGGCGTTCGACAAGAACCACGTCAAGGTCTATGGGTTCCTGCCCGAATGGGCCGACGGATCACAGGGCCAGAACGGCTGGGGCGACCTCGCCGCGAGCGCCGGATTCACCTTCCTGGACAAGAACCCGTGGGGCACGCACTACAACTACGACGACCCGAAACTCGCGGCGACCATCAACTGGTACCGGCAGCTCATCGACAAGGGCTACGCGCCGAAGTTCGACAAGCAGTCCACCCTCGGCCGGGACGCGGTGATGGATGCCGGCCAGGGTGCCATCACCATCACCGGTTCCTGGACCATCAACTCCTACCTGTCGCCGACGGCGAAACAGAAGTACGCGTTCGCCCCGCTGCCCACCGGCCCGACCGGACGCAAGACCGCCATCAACGGCCTGTCCGACGCGATCTACGCCGGTACCAAGCACAAAGACGAAGCCTGGAAGTGGGTCAAGTTCCTCGGCTCCGCCGACTGCCAGGACCTCGTCGCGGCCAACGCCGTGGTGTTCCCCGCCATCAAGGCCGACAGCGAGAAGGCACTGGCCGCGCACCAGGCCAAGGGGCAGGACGTGCACGTCTTCACCGACGAGGCCGGGGCGGCCGGCGGAACCTTCTTCCTGCCGATCACCGATCACGGCAACGAGGTCAGCCAGACGGTCCAGGACGCCATCCAGTCCGTGATTCTCGGGCAGGCCGATGCGGCGTCCGCGTTGAAGAAGGCCAACACCACCGTCAACGCCCTGTTCAAGTAACCCCTCACCTCGGCGGCGGGGCGTTCGGAACGCGGGCGCCCCGCCGCTTCCTCGCTTCGTTAAGGAGAACCATGGCCGTGCTCGTCGAACTGGCCGGACACAGCTTCGCCGTACAGCTGTCCGGCACCGGCACACCCGAGCCCGTCGCGGGTGGGCTGCTGCTTCCCGCCGGCCGCGTCGCCGTGCTTCACGGACTGGGCGACGCCGAGTTCTACCGGCACGGTCACAACTCGTGGAGCCCCTGCGGATGGCGCCGGCTGTCCGAGCCGCCACTGCGCATCGCCGACCCCCGCCGCCGGCTCACCGCCGACGACACAGTCTGGGACGACCCGCACCGCCACCACTCCTCGGCGCTCGCCGCCCTGCGCACCTCCGACGGCCGGGTGCTGTTGCTGGGCGCGCTTGGGCTGGACGTACCGCGGCTGGCTGCCGACCATGACACCCTCTCCGGCTGGTACGAGCGGGACGACGCGCCCTGGTTTCTCGCCTACGGCGACGAGGACGACGTGTTCGCCGCCTACACCACGCAGTTGGCCGACCGGCTCGGCGCCCGGAACCGGAAGGCCGGCAACGTGTGGTGCAGTTGGTACGCCTACTACGAGACCGTCAACGAGACCCAACTCGCGAAGGACATCTCCGCTCTGGGCAGCCTGCCGTTCGACGTGGTGCAGATCGACGACGGCTGGGAGACCTGTGTCGGCGACTGGTGGCCCAACGAGAAGTTCCCCGCGGGCATGCGCGCGCTGGCCGACCGGATCCGGGACGTCGGACTGGTTCCTGGACTGTGGCTCGCCCCGTTCATCGCCCTGCCGAACTCCGAACTGGCCACCCGTCGCCCCGAACTGCTCTTGCGCGACACGCGCGGCGAACCCGTCGTTACCGGGTACAACTGGGACACCGGGTACTACGCGCTGGACCTTACCCGCGCCGACACCCGCGACCACCTCGCCGAGCTGATCGACCGGGTCGTGCACCAGTGGGGCTTCCGGTACCTCAAGATCGACTTTGTCAATGCCGCCATCGCGCCGGCGCGGCGGCCCGCCGGGACCGGCCGCGAACAGGTCTACCGCGACGCCCTCGCGCTGGTCCGCGAGGTAGCCGGCGATGACGTGTACCTGCTGGGCAGCGGCGCCCCGCTGCTGCCCTCCCTCGGCCTGCTCGACGGCATCCGCAGCGGACCCGACGTGGCACCCATCTGGCAGAACTACGCCAGCGACGACCCGTCCGACGCGATGGCGCGCAACGCCGTCGTCAACGCGGTGCACCGGCTCTGGCAGGCTCCCCTGATCGAGGTCGATCCGGACATCATCTACTTCCGCAGCCGGCTCAACCTGCTCACCGACCAGCAGACCGGATGGCTGCGCGACCTCGCCGACATCTGTGGCTTCCGCGCCGTCTCCGACCCGCCCGGCTGGCTGACCCCGGACGAGTCGGACACCATGACCCGGTACCTCTCCCGCCGCCCGCAGGTGCGACGGCTGGACCGGTACCGGTTCAGCCTGGACGGCAGGGAGGTCGACTTCGGCCCGGTGATCGCCCCTGACCAGGGCCAGCGGTACCCGATCTCCTGACCGCGCCGCCCCTCGACTCGGCGGGATCGACAGGACAGGGCTTAGACTTCAGCAAGACCGTAGCGAAACTCTCGTGGGGGTGACGGATGACTGGGGCGTTTGAGGTGGCCGCTTGACCGGCCCGATCACGACCGGGACCGACCTGGCCCGGCTGCGCGAACTCAACTCGCTCAGCGTGGTTCGGGCGCTTCGCGGCAACCCACCCTCCACCGTCACCGAACTGGCCAGCCGCACCGGCCTGTCCCGCCCGTCCGTCGACCTCATCACGCAGATCCTCGTCAGCGAGGGTTGGGCCACCGTCATCGAGCCCACCGGCAGCAGCGTCGTCGGGCGGCCCGCCCGGCGGTACCAGTTCAACGCCGCCGCGGGTTACGTCATCGGCGTCGACGTCGGCGTCCACAAGATCCTCGGGCTGGTCGCCGACCTCGACGGCACCGTCGTGCACACCGTCCGCCGCCAGGTCGCCCCCGACGCCGATCCCCAGGTCCGCCTGGCCGCACTCGACCGCGCCATTGCCGACTGCTTCACCAAGACCAAGCTCGCCCCCGACGACCTGTGGGCGCTCACCGTGGGCGTCACCGGCCCGGTGGACGCCACCGGGCGCACCACGCTGTTCACCCCGCTGCCCGGATGGTCCGCGGTGGATCCCGTGGCGTACCTGACCGCCCGGTACCCCTGCCCGGTCTATGTGGAGAACGACTGCAAGCTCGCCGCGGTCGCCGAGCGCTGGCACGGCGTCGCGCAAGATGCCGACGACATCGTGTACGTGCTCGCCGGCATGCGCACCGGTGCCGGCCTCATCCTCGACGGCACCCTGCGCCGCGGTTACGGCGGAGCGGCCGGAGAGATCGGCGCGCTGCGCGCCGTGCGCTGGCTCACCGCCCCGTCCCACCTGGAAAACTGCCCCGGCGCACCCGAGACGATCAGCCCCGACGACAAGGCCGCCTGGGTCTTCACCACGGCCCGTGCCGGCAACGCGGACGCCCAGACCGCCGTGCGCCGCTACGTCCGCGACCTCGCTGTCGGCGCGGCCGCTCTGGTACTCGCACTCGACCCACAGGTCGTCGTCCTCGGTGGCGGCTTCTCCCGCTCCGCCGACCTCATTCTCGAACCCCTGCACCGCGAGCTGCAACGACTGTGCCTGCGGGTACCCGAAATCCGTGCGTCCACCCTCGGCGATGAGTCCGTCGCCCTCGGCGCGCTACGACTCAGCCTCGACGAGGCCGACCAACGCATGCTGTCCACCGGACTGTCCGCCCTCAGCGCCGCACGCCGGAGTTGACCGGCGCGACGGACCTACTCCTCGCGCGCTGGAACGGCGTCGCGGGAAGCGCGCAGGGCACCGATCGCGAGCAGCGCGGGCCCGGCGAGTGTCATGGCGGTGACCAATGCCTCAGACACCGCCAAGCCACTCGCGTTCGCCGGCATCCCCGCGACGGCGAAGACGGTGTCGCCATCACGGAAGCCGGAGAGCGTCCGCCACGCCGACCAACTGCCCGCCAAGTCGTCGAAGGCAACGGCCGCCGCTGCCGCCACCAGGAAGGCCCCGGCCGGAAGTAACCACACCCGACCCGCGCGCCCGCCGGCCAGTACCGCGATCCCCAACGCCACCAGAATGACGAGTAGCGCCGGCCATCCGACCCCCAGCAGGCCGAGCACCGGAGCGTCGCCGAGCCGGCTCCACACGTCCGCGCCGACCGCCGCGAGCAGCAGAAGCGAAAGGACCGCGGTCGCCATCGCCGGCTTCGCTGGATGCCGCCCGGGCAACGCGACCACAGCGACCGCGAAGCACAGCACACCGAGCAGCCGCCCCACCGCGAAAATCCGTTCCCCATCGATCGTCTGTCGCCATTGATCGAGCAAGGCGCCGTGTAGCTCGCTCGCGGGGAGGTACGCGAACCAGTCGACGCCGCCGCTCGTCTGCCCGGGGTACCAGAACAGCCTCACCGCGATGACCACGGCGAGCAGCCCGATGCCCGCGGCCAGCGCCCAGCGAACCCGCGTCCGTGCCGCGCGACCGGCCACCGTCACGTATCCGACCAGCACGGCCAGCGCGACCACACCGCACTGCGCGGACACCCGCCAGCCGGAGAACAGTGCCGCTATGACGGACAGCCCGCCCGCCACGGTGGACACCAGCAGCAGGACGCGATAAGGGCGCATAGCCGGAAATCGTGCCACAAGCCGCCGGCCTCGCCATCGAAGGCAGATGTGCGGCATGGAGCTTGGCAATGAACGTGGCAATGTCGAGCGGCTAGCGTGCTGAAACCCTTCGATATGTGTTTCCACGAATGGGGTTGCCCACGCCACCCGCGGGGTGACCCAACCGCCACTCACCCCCGGGAGTGTGTCCATGGTTCCATATCCCCGTGTCCCGCTGCGGCGGGTCACAAGATCGATGCCGCTTCTCGTGGTGGTCTGCGCTTCGATGGCGGCAGGCACGCTGGCAATCACGCCCGGTATGGCAGCGGCCAAGGCCACGCGCGGCCACACGGCGGCGTTGCCGGCGGCGGTGAGCCCGTCGGTGCCGGGCCGCGGCGCGCCGTCGGTGGCGGCGCGGAACGACCCGGACAAGCCGGGTCCGGCGATGGCCACGCCGAGCTACCCGGCGGCCGCGTCGATGACGCTGTCGGTGCCGGCCGGGGGCGGCAGCCCGGCGAAAGCGGGCTCGCTGCCGGTGACGGTGGCCGCGCCGGGCGGCAACGCGGCGGCGCCGGCAACGGTGAGCGTGCGCAACCTCGACCACGCCGCGGCCGCGAAGCTCGGCCCGGGCGTCGCGATGGCGCTGATACTGCGGCGGGCCGACGGGCAGCAGGCCGCCGGTCGGGTGCGGTTGACCGTGGACTACTCGCGGTTCGCCGAGGCGGCCGGTGCCAACTACGCACAACGACTGCGGTTGGTGGCACTGCCGGCGAGCTGCGCGACCGCACCGGACACGCCGGCCTGTGCGCACGGCACCCCGGTCGAGGCGGACAACAACGCGACCAGCCGTACGTTGACGGCGACGGTACCGGTGTCCGGCAGCGACGGGATGGTCGCGCTGGACTCGGGGCCATCGAGCCCCGCGGGGGACTACCGGGCGACGGACCTGAGCGTGGCGCAGACGTGGCAGGCGGGCGACTCGGGCGGCAGCTTCGCCTACTCGTACCCGATCGACCTTCCCAAGCCCCCGTACGGTGAGCCGCCGGACCTGTCGTTGGACTACGACTCCGGCAGCGTGGACGGCCGCACCTCGAAGCACAACGGCCAGGCGTCCTGGATCGGGCAGGGCTGGGACATCAACGTGCCCTACATCGAACGGCAGTACAAGCCGTGTGCCGACGACGGGCAGCCGTCGACGTGGGGCGACCTGTGCTGGTCGTCGCCGTACTCGGGGCATCCGGACGCCGCGTCGTACGTGATCTCGATCGGTGGCCGTACCAGCGAGCTGATCCTGGCTGCCGACGGCAGCTACCGGATGAAGGACGACCAGTCGTACCGGATCGAGCACCACACCGGTGGCCCGAACGGGGACAACGACGGCGAGTTCTGGGAAGTGTCCACACTGGACGGTACCCAGTACTTCTTCGGGTACGGGCAGGATCAGCGGCGCTCGACGGCGACGCCGACGAACTCCAACTGGACCGTGCCGGTGGTGTCCGACGATTCCGGGGAGCCGTGTCACCAGGACAACCTGGCGTCGTGCCAGCAGACGTACCGGTGGAACGTGGACGAGGTGCACAGCCCGAACGAGACGTACCAGGTGTACTTCTACAACACGGAGACGAACAGCTACAAGCGCGCCTCGTCGGGCAACATCCTGAACTATGTCCGGGGCGGTTACCTGGCGAAGATCGAGTACGGGAAGGTGTGGGCGGCCGATGCGCCGGCGCCGGCGTACGTGACGTTCCAGAACTACAACCGGTGCACCC
This sequence comes from Rugosimonospora africana, assembly GCF_016862975.1. Taxonomy (GTDB): domain Bacteria; phylum Actinomycetota; class Actinomycetes; order Mycobacteriales; family Micromonosporaceae; genus Rugosimonospora; species Rugosimonospora africana. The sequence continues at coordinate 45,978 of NZ_BONZ01000078.1, read as the reverse complement.
AGCGCACGACGATCGACGATCCGGACACCACGCCGGAGCCGACCTGCCCGACGCAGGCGGACTCGCCGAAGTCCTACCCGGACGTGCCGACCGACCTGCTGTGCTCCACCTCCTGCTCGAAGCACTCGCCGACGTTCTTCATCAGCGACATGCTCGATTCGATCCACGCGTTCGTGCAGAACACCTCGGGTGGGTACGACGAGGTGACCAAGTGGCAGCTCAAGCACTCGTACCCGGCGACCGGTGACACGTCGAGCTCGTCGCTGTGGTTGGACTACGTGCGACGGATCGGATATACGGGCGGCACGCTCCGGGAGGGCGTGACATCGTTCGACGGCACGAACTACAACAACCGGGTCGACTACAACCTTCCGGCCGGCGTGCTGACCCTGCCGATGCGACGTCTCACCGCGATCCACAACGCGTTCGGCGGAGAGACCGACATCGTCTACGACCACCAGAACGCGTGTTTCACCGGCGGAGTCAAGGCATCGGGTTGGGACGCCTGGTACTCGAAGAAGGACGGGCACTGGGACACCAACACCGACGAGTGCTTCCCCCAGCTGTTCAAGCCGGAGGACGCCGACCCGGGGTGGGGGATCTTCCACAAGTACGTGGTGAAGTCGGTCAAGGAAATCGACAAGGTCGGTGGGCAGCCGGATCGGCTGACCACGTACGAGTACCTCGGCGGTGCGGCCTGGCACCACGATGACGAGATGCTGCTGCCCGACAAGGAACAGTCCTACGGAGACTGGCGCGGGTACGGCCAGGTGAAGGTGACCAAGGGCAGCGGAACCAACCCGGAGAAGACCGTCACCACCACCACCTACTACCGGGGCATGGACCAGAACGTCCACGTCGACGGGACCAACCCCGCGGTCTCGGTGACCGACTACGACAACAACCCCCATCCCGACTCGCACTTCCTGCAGGGCCTGACCTTGCAGCAGCAGCAGTACCGGCTCGACGCCGCCGGCAGCCCCACCGAAGTGTCCTCCGAGCGGTGGACCTACAACGATCCGGGGATCACGGCCAACGGGCCGGGGCTGCACAACGCGCACATGATCCGGCAGGCGTCGCACCTGACCCGGGACCGCCGCGACGACGGCTCGTGGCGGGTCAGCGAGACCGACTACACCTACGACAGTTACGGTCTGGTCTCCACCGAGATCGACAAGGGCGACAGCGCGGTGTCGACCGACGACGTCTGCACCACGACGACGTACGCTCGCGACACAGACGACTGGCGCTGGATGATGAACTACCCGGAGACGGTGGAGCAGCGCCAGAACTCCTGCACCGGCCCGGCCGTCTCGCGGACCGTCACGCTGTACGACGGTGCGACCTCCACCGGTGCCACGGTGAACAAGCCGGTCGACGGTAACCCCACCGAGGTGCGCGTCTACGCCAATGACACCACCTACGCCGCCACCGACAAGACCTACGACGACGAGGGTCGGGTACTCACCTCGACCGACGCGCTGCACCAGACGACAACGACCAGCTACAGCCCGGCCACCGGGTACCCGACGAACGGCGTCACCGTCACCAACCCGCTGGGACACAAGACGGTGACCTGGACCAGCCCCGCCCTCGGGCAGACCACCAAGGTCTCCGACCCCAACGGAAACGTGACCGAGACCGACTACGACGCCCTGGGCCGGGTGGTCAAGGTGTGGCGACCGACCGAGCCGCGCTCGGGCGGAACCCCGTCGTTCTCCTACAGTTACACCACCCCGGTCACCGGCATCGCCGCGCCGACCGGACCGACGGATGTCATCACTCAGCAACTGCAGTCGGGTACCGGGTCGAGCGCGGTGTGGCTGGTCGGCCACGCATACCAGGACGGGTTCGCCGAGCCGGTCGAGGTGCAGACTCCCTCGCCGCAGAACGGCGGGCGGCTGGTGACCGTGACCCGGTACGACAGCCGGGGGCTGACCGCACTGGTCTCCACTCCCTTCTACAACTCCGCCGCCGCGGGATCCGGCCTGCTGAATCCGGCCGAGACGGCGATCCCGCAGTACACCAAGACGACCTACGACGCGCTGGAGCAGAAGTCCGTCGAGGCCATCATGAACGCCGGTACCGAACTGTGGCGCACCACCACCACCGACCACGGCGACCACAGCGTGACCGTGCCGCCGGCCGGTGGGCAGGTCGTCACCTGGACCGACGTGTTCGACAAGACCATGAAGGTGGAGAACTACCTCGACGCCACCACCCACCAGGACTACACCTACGCCTACACGACCGACCACAAGCACCTGACCCGGATCACCGACCCCAACGGCAACGTCACCGCCTACACCTATGACTGGGCGGGGCACGCCCTCACCTCCACCGATCCCGACAACGGAACGACCACCAACACCTACGACCTCAACGGCAACCTCGTCACCACCACGGACGCCAAGAACCAGAAGATCTCCACGGGGTACGACGCGATGAACCGGGAGACGTCCACCTGGCTCGGTGACCTCAACACCGGCACCAAGCTGACCGAGCAGACCTACGACACCGTGCCGCACGGGCTCGGCCAGCCGGCCAGCTCCACCAGCTACTCCGGGAGCCAGGCGTACACCGTCGCGGTCACCGGGTACGACGGCCGGTACCGCATCACCAACCGCGAGTACCGGATCGCCGCCGGTGATGGATTCGCGCCCACGTACGACTTCTCCTACGGGTACGACGGGGCCGACCACAAGGTTTCCATCACCTATCCGCCGGCCGGCGGACTGCCCGGCGAGACGGTGACCCAGAAGTACACCTCGCTGGGTCTGCCCGACACCCTCATCGGCTCGGCGACCTACGTGGCCTCCACCACCTTCGGCGGCGACGGGAAGCTGGCCGGCAGGCAGTACAGTCCCACCGTCCAGCGCGTCTACACCTACCAGGCGTCGACCGAACGGCTGGCCACCATCCAGACCCTCGTCGGCGGCAACACCGTGCAGAACGACGAGTACGGCTACGACCAGACCGGAAGCGTCACCTCCGTCACCGACCACGTGGCGAGCCAGACCCAGTGCTTCGGCTACGACGGCCGACACCGGTTGACCAGTGCCTACACCAACGCCACCGGCTGCGGGCAGCCGGCCGACAACGCGGGGCCCGACCCGTACAACCTCACCTACGTCTACGACGGTGCCGGCAACATCACCAGCAGCACCCAGAACGGTGTCGCCACCACCTACACCTATCCCAGCCAGGGAAGCGCCGCCGTCCGACCGCACGCGGTAACCGCCGTGGGCAGCAAGACCTATGCGTACGACGCGAACGGCGAACTCGCCACGCGCACCGTGGCCGGCGTGACCTCGACGCTCACCTGGAACGTCGACAGTCAGCTCGCCAGCGTGGCCACCAGCGGGAAGACCACGTCGTTCGTCTACGACGCGGACGGCAACCGGCTCATCCGCCGCGACCCCGGCTCCACCACGCTGTTCCTCGAGAACACCGAACTGACCAGCGTCGGTGGTGCCACACCCACCGCCACCCGCTACTACGACACGGCCGACGGCACCACTGTCGGCGAACGCACCCCGGCCGGCCTGACCTGGCTGACCGCGGACGCCCAAGGCTCGGAAGACCTGGCCATCACCGCCGCGGGCACGGTCAGCCGGCAACGGTACCTGCCCTACGGGGCACCCCGCGGGGCCACCGGCCAGATCCCCGGCGACCACGGGTTCCTCGGCAAGGTGCAGGACGACTCGACCAACCTGGACCTGCTCGGCACGCGTTACTACGACCCCACGATCGGCAGATTCCTGTCGCCCGACCCCCTGGAAAACAACGACAAACCCGAGGCCGCCAACCCGTACGCCTACGCCAACGACAACCCCACCACGTTCACCGACCCCACCGGTCTCATGGTCCCCTGCGAGTCCGGGGCCGGCGGCTGCGGCACCACCGGTCACCCGGGCGGCTCGAAGCACTCCTCCGGAGGCGGTCACCACTCGAGCGGCGGCTCACATCGCTCGGGAAGCTCCTCGTCGGGTCGTGGCGCGTCGAGCTCGTGCTGGGGCTGGGAATGCACCAGCTCCCAGGGGCAACTGGTGCCGCTGGCGGTCGCCTACTTCTGTGGGGTCAAGGGCAGCTTCGCCCCGTACTACTGCAGCGGTACCGGCTCCCCGCCTCCGTTCGGCCTGGGGGACAAGCCGGAAGAGCAGAAGAACCAGTGGGGTTACCACTACGACTACCGCGAGTACATCGGCCCGGTTGCGCTGACAGGATCGCCGGAGAAGGCCATGGCCTACTTCCGGCAGCATCCGAAGGACATCTTCCCGTTCCCCATCACCGGATGCTCGGCTTTCGTCCAAGGGGCGAAGTGCACCCTCCACGCCGCGTACACCTGGGCTCACGGCGTCGGCGATGTGCGAATCGACCTGCCCGGGCCGACCAGCTTCAAGTTCACCGTGGTGTCCAACAACTACTTCGACTACCCGGGAGGGACCATCACCTTCAGCCTCAGCCAATCGCACGGCAGCCTGTACCTCTCGCAACACGCGGATGTGAAGCGAGGGACGTTCATCGGATGGGCCGGTGTCCACGCGCGGGTAGCCAAGGAGACCTGGACCCGACAAGCTGACAACCTCAGGCGCATCCTCACCGGCCAGCGGGCACCGATCTACCCGTACGGCGACGGGCAGCGGTACTGACCTCTCGCCACGACCCTGATCGCACCGGACGGGGAGGCGGGCGCCAGTCAGGCGCCCGCCTCCCCGCGTGAAAGGCGGCGGCGCTGATCGGTAGTAAAGCTTCGGCTGAATACAGTCTTTGCTGTACTGTGTGGGTGTGCTGACGCTGACACATGGGCAGGTGCTCGCTCGGTTCGGGCACGCGTTGTCCGACCCGATCCGGTCGAGGCTGGTGCTGGCACTGCGCGACGGACCGGGATATCCGGCCGATTTGGCGCAGTCGCTGGGCACCAGCCGGCAGAACCTGTCCAACCACCTGGCGTGCCTGCGTGGTTGCGGCCTTGTGGTCGCCGTTCCGGAGGGGCGCCGGACCCGCTACGAGCTGGCCGACGGGCGGCTGGCGCACGCGCTGGGCGACCTGCTCGGACTGGTGTTGGCTGTGGACCCGACGGTGTGCGCGGACACGGCGACCGAGGAGTGCTGCTGATGAGCGCTCCGGGTGCGGTGGGGCTGACACCGGCTCGGCGTGATGCCCTGGCTCGCCGGGTGCGGTTACTGGTTGCGACGACCATCTCGTACAACGTGGTCGAGGCGGTGGTGGCGGTCGCGGCCGGGGTGGCCGCGTCGTCGACGGCGCTGGTGGGCTTCGGTCTCGATTCGGTGATCGAGGTGTCCTCCGCGGCCGCGGTGGCCTGGCAGTTCGCGGCCCGGGAGCATGCGGTTCGGGAGGCCCGGGAGAGGATCGCGCTGCGGATCATCGCGGTGTCGTTCTTCGCCCTGGCCGCCTACGTCACCGTGGGCTCGTTGCGGGCGCTGCTCGGGCACGGAGAGGCGAGACACTCGCTGGCCGGGCTGACGCTGGCCGCGGTGTCCCTGGTGGTGATGCCGCTGCTGTCCGCGGCGCAGCGGCGCGCGGGCCGGCAGTTGGGGTCGGCCACCGCAGTCGCCGACTCGAAGCAGACTCTGCTGTGCACGTATCTGTCGGCGGTGCTCCTGGTCGGTTTGGCGCTCAACGGCCTGTTCGGTTGGGCGTGGGCCGATCCGGTGGCGGGACTGGTCATCGCCGTGGTCGCCGTGAAAGAGGGCCGGGAAGCCTGGCGCGGGGACACCTGTTGCGCCGTCCCTTCCGCGGATGCGACCGCGGCGGGGGAGCGGACCGAAGGAAGCGGTTGCTCGCCCGACTGCTCCTGTTGCGGTGGTCCGGCGGCGGACTGAAAACGAATTGCCGGCGCCAGCGGTCACCCGTCAAGATCCGGACGTGGACGATGATGTGGTACGCGGCTTCATGGAGAACGGCTTCGTCAAGCTTGAGCAGGCGTTTCCCCGAGACGTCGCCGAGGAGTGCGCCCAGTTGCTGTGGGCCGAGATCGGAGTCGACCCGCACGACCGGTCCAGCTGGGCCAAGCCGGTGTACTGGGTCAGCGGCATGGCCCAGGAGCCGTTCGAGCGGGCGGTGAACACACCACGACTGCACGACGCGTTCGACGCGCTCACCGGAGCGGGCCGGTGGGCGCCCCGGGCCTCGCTCGGCTCGTTCCCGCTGCGGTTCCCGCACTCCGAGCAGCCCGACGATGCCGGTTGGCACGTCGAAGGCAGCTATCGGCCACCCGGCGCGAAGAGCTACTGGCTGAATCTGTACTCCAAGGACCGGGCACTGCTCATGCTGTTCCTGTTCACCGAGGTCGACGAGCCGGACGCGCCCACCCGCATCAGAGTCGGCTCGCACCTGGACATCCCGCCGCTGCTGCGCCCGTACGGCGAACGGGGCGTGTCGATGTTCCGCATCGCCGACCAGGTCGAAGCCCGGTCCGCGCACCGGCCGATCGCGCTCGCCACGGGCAACCCCGGCGACGTGTACCTGTGCCATCCCTTCCTGGTGCACGCCGCCCAGCCACACCACGGTCACAAGCCCCGGTTCATGGCCCAGCCGCCCCTGTACCCCGCTGTGCCGCTCGACCTGGCCCGGGCGGACGCCGACCTGTCACCGGTGGAACGAACCATCCGGGACGCCCTCTGAGCACGGCTGGAAAAGGGTGGGGCCGGACAGCGACATGTCGCTGCCCGGCCCCGGAACGCCGGTGGTTACCACCGGCTGGGTGCTGCGTAGGTGTTACTTCGTGACCGCGCCGGTCTTCGGGTCAAGCAGGACCGGCTTGGTGTTCGGCTTCTGGTGGAAGTTGAACAGGTTGTTCAGCGTGCCGGAGGAGGCGTCGAACGAGCCGTCGCCGACCCGGCCGGTCTTCCAGTTGTCCTCGATGAACCGCAGGATCGATGCCTGGTTGGTCACGCTGTGGTCGACGAAGTTCGTCTTGCTGTACGGGCTGACGACCAGCAGCGGCTGGCGCGGGCCGTAGCCGCACCGGTCGAGGTAGCCGTTCAGCGGCTTGGTCTTCTTCGTCGGGGCGCACAGCGCGGCCTGGTCATTGGCCGAGTCGGTGGAGCCGTTGACGATCGGCGGGGTGACGTGGTCGTACCAGCCGTCCGAGTCGTCGTACGCGATGACCACCGCGGTCGAGTCCCAGTCCTTGGACTTCTGCAGCTTGTTGATCTCGTTGACGACGAACTGCTGCTCGTCCAGCGGGTCCGAGTTGCCCGGGTGACCGTCCTGGTAGGCGCCCGCCTTCAGGAAGCTGACCGCCGGCAGGTTGCCCGCGGACAGCGCGGCGTCGAAGTCGGTCAGGTCGTAGTTGTGGTTGGCCTGGTCGGTCTGGCCGATCTTGGCCACCGACGACGGCGGCAGGTGCTTCGGGTTGCTGGTCGACTTGTAGTACTCGAACGGGTTGTGGTGCGGGCTGTAGTCGGTCACCGCGTTGCCACCGATGTTGGTGTGCGTCGCGCCGCAGACCGCGTACCCGTTGGCCGAACCGGTCGGCCGGAAGCCGCCCTGGAACCAGCCCCAGGTCACACCCTCGTTGTTGAGCAGGTCACCGACGTTCTGACCGGTCATCTTGGCGAGAGCGTTGGTCGAGGTGTGGTTGTTGTCCGAGCAGTCGTCGAACGCCGGGTCCGGGTCACCGATCACGGTGCCCACGCCCTTGGCGTCCGGCGAGGTGGCCAGCGAGTTGCTGACCTTCTCACCGGTCTTCGAGTCCACCGCGATGACGCCGTGAGTGTTGCCCGAGATCAGGTTCAGCGCGCCCGGGGTGGACGGGCCGAACCCGGTGGAGAACGAGTTGTCCGACATGGCGTAGTTCTGCGCGTAGTTCCACAGACCCGTCACGGTGTTGCCGTCGTAGTAGTCCATCACCAGACCGGGCTGGCCGAAGAGGATCGGCTGGCCGGTGCACTTGTCGGTCTCGGTGTTCTGGACGAACGCGTCGGCCTTGCCGCCGTCGTACGCCTTCTGCTCGGCGCCGTACCCGTGGTTCTGGTCACAGGTCAGGGCCTGGTCCGGAGTCAACCGGGTCGGGTTGTACTCGTTGGGGTTGTTGGTCAGCAGCTTCTTGTCCAGGCCGTTGACCTGCGGGGTACCCGACTTCGCCTTGAACGGGGTGCCGTCGGTGTTGGCAGCCTTCGGGTACGTGCCAAAGTAGTGATCGAATGAGACATTTTCCTGGAAAATGACCACAACGTGCTTGATCGGGGTAGAGGTGTGCACCACCGGCTTCGGCTTGTCGTTGCCGTGGCCGTTCACTCCGGCGAAGGCCGGGGTGGTCGCGGCGGCGATGGCCAGCGCGGCGGCAACCACCGTGCCGGCGCCCACCGCGCGGCGGGTCCTTCTACTCCAGGTCTTGGGCTTGAGGCCCACTGTTCGCCTCCCTGCGAAAAGACAGTCCTGCGGAATGCACTCTCGCCGGGGAGATCGCCGCTGACCACCACTCCCGGGTGACCGCTGCCGAAACATTAGGTGACGCCGTTGCGCAAGTGACGGTGCTTAGATAGATCCGGTCCACTGAGCGAGGCCGAGCCGGGAGCGCCGTCCAACCCGGGTGGGGATCGACCGTTGTCGCAGCAGCCCCGGCGCGAGCCGGTGAGCGGCCCGCGCCAGGGACTGCCTGCGCCGGGTTCCTCAGGAGAGGTGCAGGCCCAGGATGGCCTCCACGGTCAGGTTCGGATCGCTGTTTATCGCGCTGTCGGTGTAGAGCATCGGTCGCAGTGTCTTCGTCTTGAACAGTTGGGTCTGGTCGGAGTAGTGCGGTGAGGACGGGCTGCCGGACTCGCCGAAGGTGAGCAGGCCCCGGGCCTGCGGGCCGGACGCGGCGAACTGCACGGTGGCCAGGAAGCTGGTGCCGAAGTTGACGACATAGCCGGCACTGGTCAGATCCGTGCCGGCGAGCGGGGTGCCGCCGCTCATCCGCGGTTCAAGGGACGTGTTCGTGTCGTCCTCGAAATACACCGCGTTGGCGATTCCGACGCTCTCGCCGGCGCCCGGAACCGGGATCCGTACGTTGTTCTTGATCGTGTACTGCACCGTCTGCAGCTTCACATTCGGCGCGTACCCGAGGCCCCGCAACCGGAGGATCGCCCGCGCCATCGCCTGGAGAAGCGGCATCGGGTCGGCCGGTGCGCCACGTGGCGTGTGGCCCGGGTCGGTCGGACTGAACGACACTCCCCACAGCGGACCGGCCGTGGTCAACGCGTCCGGGTACTGGTCGAGTACCGACGCGATGGTTTCCCGCCACAGCACCGCACCACCGCTGCCGACGTCGAACGTGCGGTCCCAGGCGGCGAGCGCGGAGCAGCCGGGGCTGATATTCACCGAGTTGCCGTCCACCACCACCGGGGTCGAACCCCGCGCCCGGCAGGCCGTCACCACCGCGGAGGCAAGCTGGTCGGAGGTGAACGTGGTGTCGGACAGGATCGCGGTGCCCAGGCCGGTCAGGCTGAACCGTCCGGACGAGTCGACGGTGCCGGGGAACTTGCCCTCGAGAAGCGCGACGTTCTGCCGGGTCCGTACGGTCTGCGGCATGCCCTCAAAACCCTGCAGCGGCGAGTACCCGGTCAGCAACTGCTTGGTGTTGGCCAGCCAGTGGCTGTCGTTGGCGTTGAACACGTAGTCGCCGCGCTGCAGTTGCGGCTGCGCCCCGAACGGGATCAGGCCGGGGGAGCGCGCACCGGGCGCCGTCACCCACGCGTTGGCACTGTTGCTGCCGTCCAGAATGCCGAGCGGGTTGCTCTCCCACTCCGCGATCGAGGCCGGTGACAGGTCGGGGGTCTGCGAGGCGTCCGCGTACCAGGCGTGGCCCGCGCTGTCCGTCGCGATCGTGTTCACCCACGGGATGCCCTGGTCGCGGGTGATCGCGTCCCGGATGCCGCCGACGTCCCCCGCCTTCGCGATGTCGAGCCACTGCCGCATTATTCTGTCGTTGTCGATGTTCGCGTCCCGGTAGGTCATCGCGCTGGCGGTCGACCAGCCCAGGCCCGGGTCGAGCGAGGACAGGTCGATGATCGGGCCGTAGCGGCTCTGGTAGAGCGTCGTGGTGTAGTTCACCGGCCCACTGCCGTAGTTCACCTGGATCGTGATGGTCTTCGACGTCATCGCCTCGGGTACGCCGTCGACCAGATATCTGGTGGGCGATCCGGGCACCAGGTTCAGCGAGTAGAACGTGTACCGGGCGCCGGCCGCGATCGTGTGCGTCCAGGCCACGTTGTTGGTGAATCCGATCTGCACGCCCGGTACCCCGCCGAGGCTGCCGCCGTACACGTTGAACTGGTTGGGAACGGTCAGCTGCGACTCCCAGAAGCGCAGGTTGCCCTGCCACGGGAAGTGCGGGTTGGCCACCAGGGCACCCTTGCCGGTGGTGGATTTCTGGCTCCCCAGCGCCCAGCCGTTGCTGCCCAGCGCGCCGTCGCCGGCCTCCTGCGCGAGGGCGTTGCGCACGCCCTGTTCCACCAGCGTCCCGCCGACTGTGGGAGCGGCCGATCCGGGCGGCGAGGCCGCGGCCATCGCGGCGAGGAAGTTCTGCCCACTGCCCAGCAACGCCACATCACGTTGGTACGCGAGGACGTCGACGTCGGTGATCGGGGTGATCCACGGCGCGCCGGCGCACCACCCCGGTACGTTCGCGGCGCCCACCTTGGCCAGGTAGCCGTTGTAGCCGGCGACGTAGCCCTCGATCACCTGGGATTCCTCTGTGGACAGACGGGCCAACTGCGCGGTCGCCAGGCCCATGATGTCGATTTCCCGGTACCCCAGGTCGGTCGCGATGTTGGCGCCGTCGGCGCCCGGCCCGAACCACCTGGACCGCTGGCTACGTACTTTGATCACTTGGTCGTCGAGGTCGCAGAACCGATCCTCGGCATAGGCCCAACCCTGACCGAACATGACATTGGCCAAAGTGGATCCGGTGATGTGCGGGATGCCGTAACTGGTGCGGCGGATGACCGCCGCGTATCCGGTGCTGTTGGCGCTCTCGTCGGCCGCGTGTGCCTGGGCCGGCACTGCGATCAGGCCGGCGACGAGCGAGAGTACGGCGAGCAAGCATCTGAAGCGTCGGCGTCTCACGGGAACCCCCTCAGGTGAGCCCAGACAGTTCGCTTTCAGGGGTCACCGGTATGTGAGGACGATGGGAATTGGCCGGGGAACCCTGCGTCGCGGCGACACTACCCAACGTCAAGTTGAGATTCAATCGACCGTCGCCTCAATCAGCCGGCTCCCCGATACACATCTGACCGTGGGAACCTCGAATCCGTTGAACGTCGACGCGTACGCCGTCGTGTAGGCACCCGCCGTGCCGAGGTGGACGAGATCCCCGGTCGAGAGATCGGCGGACAGTTCGACATCGAAGAGGATCGTGTCCTGGCTGTCGCACGTGGGACCGGTGAGCTGGAACCGGTCGCGCACCGCGCTGCCCCGCGAATCGCTCACCGGGAACCGCAGTTCGTTGCCCGTCTCCAGGCTCTCCATGAACCCGTTGAACGCGCCGGCGTCGAGGTGGATCCATCTCTTCCCGCTCCGGATCGCGGTGCCGATGACGGTCGCGGTCAGCGTGCCCGCCTCGGCGACGAGGGCCCGGCCCGGCTCGACCACCGCCCGTACCGGATAAGGCAACCCGGCCAGACCGTTTTCGATCACCGCGGCGTAGCGTTCGAGCGGTGGCGGCTTCGCGCCGTACGGTGCCGGAAAGCCGCCACCGAGATCCACCATTTGCAAGAAGATCCCCATGTCCGCCAACTGATGCATCATGCGACGAACCGCCACGAGCGGCGGCCGCCACGCTTCCGGTACGAGCATCTGCGAACCGACGTGGAACGTGACCCCGAACGGGCACAAGCCGAGCGACCGCGCCTGAGCCAGCAGCCGCACCGCGGTGTCCGGGTCGACGCCGAACTTCCCCTCACTGGGCACGCCGCTGGGAGTCGTGAGCGCGGCCAGCCGGACGATGACGTTTGAGCCCGGCGCCAGGGCGGCGAGTTTGGCTGCCTCATCCAGTGAGTCGAACGCGAAGCTGCGCACGCCGCCGTAGTACGCGTCGCGGATGTGTGCCGCGGGCTTGATCGGGTTGCTGTAGAGCACGGTCGCGGGGTCGACGCCGAGCGCGAGGAGCTGATCGAGCTCCGGCGCGGACGCGATCTCGAACCGGCACCCGAGCGACCGCAGTGTGGTCAGGATGTCCTGGTGCGGGTTGCACTTCATCGCGTAGTGCACGGCGATGGATGGCATCGCCGTGGTGAAGCGGCGGTAGGCGGCCTCGACGACCGAGAGGTCCATGACCAGTGCGGGGGTGCGCATCATCGGTACCTCCATCGATGTGTACTCAGAGTGTCGCGTTCAACACCTAGGGTGCACAATCTTCTGCACCGAGGAAGATCTGCTCGCGCCGCCGGGAGGTCCCGCAAATGCGGATCAGATGGTGCGAATCTCTCAACCATCACGTCGTGAGGTCCGGCGAGTTTGATTCGTACTACAAACCATGCCGCGTATGATGGCGTCGTGCCGATGGAACCAACCCGGGAGAACGAACCGCGCGGCGACGCCGGGCGGCCCGATCCCGACGGGGAGGCGCTGGTGGACGCGCTCGCGCGGAGCGCCTTCGTCGTGATGGGCGTGCTCAACCGGATCGGGGCGCAGTATGACCTCTCGCTCACCCAGCTGCGGGTGCTCGGGATCCTGCGCGATCGCCGGGTCCGGATGACGGACCTGGCAAACTTCCTGGGGCTCGACAAGTCGACGATGTCCGGGCTGGTCGACCGCGCGGAGCGGCGAGGGCTGCTGGAGCGGGGGAGGAACCCCACCGACGGCCGCGCCGTCGACGTCTACATGACCGCTGCCGGTCTCGAACTCGCGCAGCAGGCGCACGGTGAGGTCCGTCGCGCGCTAGCCTCGGCCACGGGCCGCCTCGGCAAGCAGGAGCGCCACCGGCTCACCCAGTTGCTCGAACACATGCTCGGGCCCGCGGACGTGCAAGAGCCTGTTGGCAAACCCAGCTGACCGGCTGCGCCGCGCCCAGGCGGCGACCGGCGGCGTTGTCGGCTCGCCCGGATACAACACCGGTATCCGGGCGAACCTCCGCCTTGCCGGACGCAGCCTGGCTCGCGGCTCGCTCGGCCAGAGGTTTGCCAAAAGGCTCCAACGCCCGGGTTCAGTGCGTGGGAGTGGTCGACCCGCGCACCATCAGACGGCAGGGGAGCTTCTCGATCCCGTGCGACGGCCGGCCGTCAATCGCCTCGAACAGCTTCTCGGCGGCTCGGCGGCCGAGTTCCTGCAGGTCCATGTCGATGCTGGACAGCGGCGGGCGGGCGTCCGTGGCGAGGACCTCCCAGTTGTCGTGGCCGACGACCGCCACGTCGTCGGGGATCTCGCGCCCCAGTTCGCGAAGCGCGTCCATCGCGCCCCGCGCGATCTGGTCACTCCCGCAGATCAGCCCGTCGATCTCGGGGTGTCCCTCAAGCAGGATGCGCGTGGCGCCCCTGCCCCAACTCTCCGACCACGAGCCGAAGAAGGCCGCTTCCACCGGTTCGAGACCGGCGTCGTGCAACGCCTCGGCCGCTCCGGTCACCCGGTCGTGTGCCGCGCCGTACCCGGAGTCTCCGGTGATGATGCCGATCCTGCGCCGGCCGATGCCCAGCAGGTGCTCGGCGGCCAGCCGTCCGCCGTGCACGTTGTCGCTGGTGATGGAGTAGTCCTCGGGATCGTCCGACGGCGCGTAGGCATACACGACCGGTACCGTGATGTCAGGCCCGAGCGAACGGCGGGGATCCGGCCGGGCGCCGACGATGATGAGGCCGTCCACGTGGCGGGACAAGAGCGCGCGCAGTTGGTGCTGTTCACGGATCGCGTCACCGCGGGCGTCGCAGAGGAACACCGAAGTCGAGTCGGCGCCGAAGGCGTCCTCGGCGCCCATCATGATGGGGATCGAGAATCGGCCCTCCAGGTCGGAGGTGAGCAGGCCGACCGTGCCGGTCTGGCCGGACAGCAGCCCCTGCGCCAGCGGATTGGGGATGAACGAGAGCGCCTCGGCGGAACGGAATACCTTTTCGCGCGTTGACGCGCGCACCTGCGCGCGTCCGTTCAAGGCTTTCGACGCCGTGGCGACCGAGACGCCGGCCAGACGGGCGACATCGCTGAGTGTGGCCGGCTTGCTCTTCTCAACCAATTTCGGGCTCCTGCGGGGATACTACGCAAGGTCTCCCCGAGAGGCTAGCAGGAGGCCGTCGGACATTCCTTGACGTGGTTGTAGCGCCCATGTTACGTTCCCGAAAAGCTTTTCGATCTTTTCGGGACGGGCCGAGAGCGGTCAGCTACCAATCAACATGCGACCTCGCGCAACAGGTCGGCCAGTTCTCCGCGTCGAGAATGAAAGGCACCAGGTATGGAAGAGATAGCTCTCACTCCTCGCCGCAGCCGGCTGGCCCTCGCCGCGGTCGCGGTCGCCGGCTCCGTTGTCTTGGCCCTCGCCGCGTGCGGCGGCGGAAGCAGCGGCAACAGCGGTTCCGTGTCCGTCCCGGCGGGCGGCACGGATGACGGAACGACCATCACGCTCTGGTCGCGCGCTCCCCTGGAGAAGCAGGCGACCAACGCGGTCAAGGAGTACAACAAGTCGCACAAGAACCAGGTCAAGCTCGAACTGCTGCCCAACGACGACGTCGAAGGCAAGGTCGGCGCGGCCGTTCAGACCGACAGCCTGCCGGACATCCTCGCCGGTGACGTCGTGCGCGTGCCGTACTGGACGCAGCAGGGCATCTTCCGCGATCTGACCCAGCAGATCGACGCTCTGCCGAACAAGGCCGACCTCCAGTCCGGGCACATCAAGGCGGGCACGGTCGACGGCAAGGAGCACACCCTCCCGTTCGTCACCGACATCTCGGTGATGGTCTGGAACAAGGACCTCTACAAGGCGGCCGGACTCGATCCGGAAAAGGGCCCGGCCAACCTGAACGACTTCGTGACCCAGGCCAAGGCGGTAGCGGCACTCGGCAAGAAGGACGTGGCAGGCACCTACGTCGCCGGCCAGTCCGGCGGTGCGCTGGTCTTCACACTGTTCCCGATGCTCTGGGGCAACGGCGAAAAGGCGCTCAACGACGCCGGTACCCAGTCGATGGCCAACAGCGACTCGGCCAAGAAGATCTACGCGGCCTACCGGGAGCTGGCCAACACGCCGAACGGGCTCGGGGCCGGGTCGAAGACCGAGACCGGCGCCACCTGGACCGCACCGTTCCAGAACGGGAAGGTCGGTGTCGAGCCGTACCCCGCCACGGCGGTCAGCGCACTGTTCAAGACCTCGAAGTTCCAGATCGGCGTGGCGCCCATCCCCGGCGTCGACGGCGGTTCCTCGACCTTCCTCGGTGGGGACGCCATCGGCATCAGCAAGGACTCCAAGCACGTCGCCCAGGCGTGGAACTTCCTCGCCTGGCTGATGAGCGAGCAGGCACAGCAGTCCGTGTTCGCGGACAACAACGACACCGCGTCGAACATCAAGGTGCTGGAGAACGGCTACAAGAGCGCCGACCCGCGCACCCTGATCGCCAACGGCACCATCAAGACCGGGCAGACGCCGATCGCCACGAACTTCAACGAGGCGTTCAACGCGGCCGGCAGCCCCTGGCAGATCCTCTTCCAGGACGCCGTCTGGGGCGACGCGTCGAAGGTTGACTCGGACAACCAGGCCATCACCAGCGCCCTCGGGCAGTAACCGACCGGCCTGGGTCGCCGCGCGGCGTCAGCCGCACGGAGCCGGACCAGTCGCCGCACCATCGAAACGCCAGCCGGGAACGGCTCGGTAGTCGAGCCGTTCCCGGTTTTTGCCGGACGCCCACGTAAAAGTTCCACGGAGGTCAGAGCATGGCCCCACCGACATCTTCCGACCAGTCCGGCTCGGCGCGTCTGGCGCCGCACCACGACCCGGACCAGTCGTCCGACCAGTCCGGCCCGGCGCGTCTGGCGCCGAGCCACGACCCGGACCAGTCGGTGACCCCGATCCTTACAGGGACGCCACGACGGCAAGCGCGTCGTGTCGCGAGCAGGTCCAGGACCAGTCGCGCCGAAAACCGCACCGGATGGCTCTTCGCCGCCCCGACCGCGATCCTGCTCCTGTTGTTGTTCGTCGCCCCCATCGTCGTGGTCGTCGTGATGGCGGGCTCGCGCTGGACGCTTCTGGGGGGAGCCCAGGGCAACAACTTCCCGGACAACTTCACCCGGTTGTTCGACGATCCGCTGCTGAAGCAGTCCATCTGGTTCACCGTGAAGTACACCGCGCTCACCACGGTCATCCTGATGCCGGTGGCGCTCGGGCTCGCCCTGCTGGTCCAGGAGGCCCGGCAGTGGAACAACCTTCTGCGTACCGCGATCCTGGTCCCCTCCGCGCTCGGCATCGCGTCGGCGTCTCTGTTGTTCTACGCGTTGTACTCGCCCCAGGTCGGCCCGATCACCCACATCCTGGAGGCGCTGGGCGGCCCCGGTGGCCAGTCCTCCGTCCTGGGCTCACCGAGCGGGGCGCTGTGGGGAACGGTCATCCTCGTGGTCTGGCGCTTCGCCGGCTTCTACATGCTGCTGAACATGGTCGGCCTGCAGGCCATCCCCAACGAGGTCTACGAGGCCGCCAAACTGGACGGGCCGGGCAGGTGGAAGACGCTGACCAGCATCACGCTGCCGCTGTTGCGACCCACCATCGCGATGACGATGATCCTGTCGATCACCGGTTCGCTGCTGGCCTTCGACCAGTTCTACATCCTGACCAAGGGCGGCCCCAACAACTCGACCATGACGGTCGTTCAGCTGATCTACCGGGATGCCTTCGAGACCCACAAGGACCTCGGCATGGCCGCGGCGCTGTCGGTCCTCCTGCTGCTCGCACTCGTGGTGATCAACACCCTCCAACTGCGCGCACTGCGCGTCGGCGCGGACGAGGAGTAGCCGGCCATGAAAGCATCAGTCGCGTCCCGTTCCGTGTACTACACCCTCACGACCGTCATGGCGGTGGTGTTCGTCCTGCCACTGGTCTGGGCGGCGGTCAGCTCGGTGTCGCCCAGCCCCGGCACCGCCCAGAAGCACGGGTTCGGCTTGAACAACTACGAGACGCTGTTCTCGTACGGGTACGGGCTGCCCCGGTACCTGATGAACTCCCTGATCATCTCGATCGGCGCGACCATCCTCACGTTGCTGTTGGCGGCCACCGGCGGGTACGCCTTCGCACGCTTCCGGTTCCGCGGCAAGAACGTGATGTTCGTGCTGGTGCTGTCGATCATGATGATCCCGTACGCCACCCTGCTCATTCCGCTGCTGGTCTGGATGAAGGACCTCAGCCTGCAGAACTCGCTGTTCGGCGTCGTACTCGTGCTGACCCTGTTCCAGATCCCGTTCGGCATCTTCATGATGCGCACCTCGTTCACCGCGGTACCGCGTGATCTGGAGAGCGCGGCGCTGATCGACGGGTGCAACGCGTTCCAGGCATTCCGCCGGGTGATGATTCCGGCGGTGCGCCCCGGCCTCATCACTGTGGGCCTGTTCGCCTACCTGGCCGCCTGGAACGACTTCATGGTCTCCCTCTACCTGCTCAGCATGAACAACGCCCCGCTGCCGCTCGCGCTGGTCAACATGCGCCAGCAGACCATGGGCGTCATCGACTACGGATCGACCACGGCCGGCGTGGTCGTGTTGACCATCCCGGCCGTGATTCTGTTCCTCGCTCTGCAGCGCCACTACATCCGGGGCTTCACCTCGGGCGCGGTGAAAGGATGACCCACACAGTGAACGACGCTCACACGGTGACGCAGCCGGACAGCGGCACCTCGACCCACCTCACGGTCGCACCGGTCGCACCGGGCACGGGATCCCTGCGCCCGTTGGGGATCGACAAGGTCCGTATCTCAGGCGGGTTCTGGGGGCATCGGCAACAGCTGAACCGGGACGCGATCATTCCACACATCGCGCGGTGGCAGGAGCGGGTCGGCTGGCACGCGAACTTCGACGCCGTCGTGAACGGCACCATCGCCGCGTCCCGCACCGGACGCGAGTTCTCCGACTCCGAGGTCTACAAGCTGCTCGAAGCGATGTCGTGGGAGATCGCCCGCACCGGCGACCAGGAGCTGGAACGGCGCCTGCAGGCGATCGTCGACCGGATCGAGCCGGCGCAACAGCCCGACGGCTACCTCAACACCCGGCACGGCAACCCGGGCCAGCCGCCGCGCTACTCCGACCTGGAATGGGGCCACGAACTCTACTGCTACGGTCACCTCATCCAGGCGGCCGTGGCACGGATCAGGTCCGGGCACCACGACCGGCTCGTCGAGATCGCCTGCCGGGCCGCCGACCACATCTGCGACACCTTCGGCCCTACCGGGCTCGCCGGCATCTGCGGCCACCCCGAGATCGAGACCGCGCTCGTGGAGCTGTACCGCGCGACCGGGCAGAGCCGGTACCTGCGGCAGGCCCGCCTGTTCCTGGACCGGCGGGGGCGACACAGCCTGCAGGACATCGAGTACGGGCGGTCCTACTTCCAAGATGACATCCCGATCGCGGACGCGCAGGTGCTGCGCGGGCACGCCGTACGCGCTCTCTACCTGGCCGCCGGTGCCGTCGACGCCGCGGTCGAGGAGCAGGACCGTTCGCTTGCCGAGGCGGTCGAGCACCAGTACCAGCGGGCGCTTCGGCGGCGCACCTACCTGACCGGCGGAATGGGCTCACACCACCAGGACGAGGCGTTCGGAGACGACTTCGAGCTGCCGCCCGACCGCGCCTACTGTGAGACCTGCGCCGGCGTGGCGTCCATCATGGTCTCGTGGCGGCTGCTCCTGGCCACCGGCAACCTCGGCTACGCCGACACCATCGAACGCACCCTGTACAACGTGATCGCCGCCTCGCCGAGCACCGACGGCACGGCGTTCTTCTACACCAACCCGTTGCAGCAGCGCGTCGCCGGCCAGCCCAGCGACCCGGACGAGGTCAGCCCCCGCGCGCACGCCCAACTGCGCGCACCCTGGTTCGAGGTCTCCTGCTGCCCGCCGAACGTCGCCCGTACCCTCGCCCAACTCGCCACCTACGTGGCGACCACGAGCACCGACGGCGTTCAGGTCCTTCAGTACGTTCCCGGCGAGATCAGTGCCGCTCTCGGCGACGGGCGGCACGCGCACCTCTCGGTGTCCACCCGCTACCCGGACGACGGTGAAGTGGCCGTCACCGTGGTCGGCGCGCCCCGCGACTCGTGGACGCTGACCCTGCGCATCCCCGCCTGGGCGGAGGGCGCCACGGTCGAGGTCGACGGCAAGGTCGCGCAGGCGCACGCGCCGTCCCACACCGTCCACGACGCCGCGGCGGGCAGCCGCATCACCCTCCGGCTCCCGATCGCTCCACGGTGGACGGTCGCCAACCCGAAGGTCGACGCCGTGCGCGGCACGATCGCGGTGGAGCGCGGCCCGCTCGTGCTGTGCGCGGAGTCGGTCGACCTGCCCGACGGAGCGGACGTTCAGGCACTGCGCATCGATTCCACGCAACCGCTGCGTGCTCTCGGCGATGGTGCCGCCGCGGCCGGAACGCTGCTCGCCCCACAGGAGGACACCGAGCAGCTGTACCGACCCGACGCGTACGCGGAGGATGGCCGCGACATCGAGCTTCCGCTCATACCGTATTACCGATGGGCCAATCGCGGGCCGAGCACCATGCGGGTGTGGATTCCGACTCGTTGACGCCTTCCCGTACGCCTGCCCGTTTCCCGTGGTTGGTGGCTTCTGATCTTTCATGGTCGTGACGGGTGAGCTATGCTGCGTCGATTCCACGCCGGAAGACCCTTACAGGAGGAGGCATGGCATCGAGCACCCCTACCTATGGGGCATCCGAGCACTATGACGCCAATTACTTCGCATGGCAGAACCAGCACATCGGCGTCAAGACCCGGATCAAGGTCACCAGGTTCGCGCCGTACATCCGGCCGACCGACACCGTCCTGGACTTCGGGTGCGCGGGGGGCGGCATGCTGGCCGCGTTGCCGGGTGCCCGAAAGATCGGGGTAGAACTGAACGACGTGGCTCGGGAGTCCGCCGAGCGGGAACACAACATCGAGGCGTACAAGAACCTGGCCGATGTGCCGGACGCGATCGCCGACGTCGTGGTCTCCAATCACACCCTTGAGCACATCGCGCACCCGTACGAGGCTCTCGTACAGCTCAGGCCCAAGCTCAAGCCCGACGGCACGCTCGTGCTCGTGCTGCCCATCGACGACTGGCGCGCGCAGCGGCGCTGGTACCCGGGCGACATCAACCGGCACCTGTACACCTGGTCGCCGCTGAACCTGGGAAACCTGCTGGAAGAGGCCGGGTTCGCGCCGCAGGAAGTGCGCGTCATCCACCAGACGCTGATGCGGGGCTTCGACAAGTTCGCCAAACTGCCGCGCCCGATGTTCGAGGCCGTGAGCTGGGCATACTCGCACGCACGCCACCGGCAGGAGTTGCTGGCCGCCGCGCGTCCGGGCAAGGAGCAGTAGGCGCACGACCGGTTTCACTCGGGACTGGCTGGCATGCCCTCTCACGTCAGACCGGGGAGGGCATGCCCGCATTCTCGTTGAGGGCCAAAAGGCCGGCTCCCATCCAACCCGCATCGGCGCCCTGCGCAGCCGCGACCACCTCCGGGATCCGCCGGTGCGCGCGGGCGAACAGGTAGCGTTCCAGACTGGCGCGCGCGGAGTCGAGGAGAAGGTCTCCGGCGGCGGCTACTCCGCCGCCGATCACAATCCGCTCCAGATCGAGCACGTTGACCAGCGACGCGATGCCAATGCCCAACCAGTCTCCGGCGCGTCTGAGGATTGCTCGCGAGGCGAGGTCGCCAGCAAGTGCCGCGGCGAAGACCGTTTCTCCATTCACCTTGGCTGGGTCGCCGGCAAGGGTCGCGAGTGTCCCACCGGGATCCGCGGTTGCCGCTTCGCGACCGTAGCGGCCGAGCGCTGTGCCCGACGCCACTGCTTCGAGGCACCCGAGGTTGCCACAGCCGCAGCGGATGTTTCCACGGGGGTCGACGATCAGGTGCCCGACCTCGCCGCCGATCCCGCTCTTGCCGCGATACAGTTCCCCGCCGAGCACGAGACCGCCACCGACTCCCGTACCCACCGTCAGAAACAGCATGTAGTTCGGCGCGGAACTGAGCACCTGCTCCGCCCATGCGGCGACATTGGCATCGTTGTCGACGACTGTCGGCAGCTCGCAGGAGTCTTCGAGTAGCCTCCGCAGCGGCATGTCGTGATAGCTGTTGTTCGGTGCCCACCTGATGTGGCCTCCGGGCCACTCGATCAAGCCGGCAGCGCCCACTCCGATCGCTGACACCTCCGGATGCCGGCCGCGCAACTCCTGGATGGCGGTGCGAAGGGCATCGAGGGTCCCGGTGGGGTCAGTCGGCGTGTGCATCGGGAGCAGCGTCTCTACCGGATCCCCTTTGTCGGTGATGACTCCGCAGGAGATCTTTGTGCCGCCTATGTCGAACCCGATCGCCTTACGGGTCGCGGTGACCACAGACCCGGTGGTCACCGGAGTTGCTCGGCATACGGGGTGATCGAGCCCGCCCGTCCGGCCGCCGATCGGTCGCGAATCGCCCGGATCACGCACGCGGCGGCGGCCTTCGCGCCCTGCTCGTCAGATCTGATCCGAACGATGAATTGGCACTCCTGCTCTGCGTTCGAAAAGACATGTGCCCGGATGCTGTCCCTCATCGCGCCGGTGTAGATCCGGTCGACCCCGGTCACCGCCTTGGCGTCCGCTATCGTGTCGAAGTTGTCGATGTGGAATTGTCGTGGAGCTCCGACTATGTCCAACGGGCCGTAGAGCACGATCGCCTCCGGATTCAGAAGGTTGAGCACGGTGGCGATGCCTGTGCCGAACGCCGAGCCGGCTGCGCCGAAGACTTCGCGCACTACCGGATCCTGGCTGGCCTTGAGAGCATCCTCGTAGCTGCCCGGGAACTCCTTCAGCTGCAGCGCGAGTTCGATCGCGCGTGGAGTGGCGATCCCCTCCAGGCACATGGGGTTGCCGCACCTGCATGGGTGATCGGCCGAGCCGGTGGTGCCGGTGGCAGAGGCGAGAGTCCCGATGGGGATGTGCCCGAGCTCTGCGGCCATGCCCCGGCTGCCCCGATGCAGAGAGCCGTCGACGACCAGCCCACAGCCGATGCCGAGATGAGTGAGCAGCACGACGGCGAAGTTGTCAGCGCTGATGCCCTGCGAGTATCGCTCGTGGATGGCGAGCGCGTTGGCATCATTCTCCAGGACGACCGGAACCCCGACGATGTCGGAGAGCTGGTCGGCGAGCGGGAACTGATCCCAGTGGATGTTGTTGGAGTGCACCACTCTGCCCTGACTGACATGGCCGCCGATCTCGATGCCGATACCGATGAGGTTTTCGGTGTCATCGAGGCGTTCCGAGAGTAGGCCGATCAGGTTCAGAATCTGTTCGAAGACGTAGGTCTCGTCAAGGCGCTCCAGCGGCAACACGATCCCATGGATCTTGATTTGAGCGAGGCCGTCGGTCACCACCCCGACTATCCGCTCACGATGACCGTGTGCGTCGCCCACGATCCGGATGCCGATGACTCGTTGGCTGGTGAACCGACGGCTGGATGACCGGATCAACTGGCCGCGAACGGCGGTCTCGGTATTTGCGCGGGCCACCGGGTTGTTGAGGCTGTTGGTCACCTGGCCGCTGAGGAACCGCGACACGCTCTCCTCGACGAGGCGATCCACCCAGCCGGTGACCACGGGGAGGAACACCGCGACGGCGACCCGGTCACTGGTGACGACGAGTGGTTTGCTGTCCGCGGACGCCCGCTCCAGCCTGGCGCCGCTGATCTCACGAATGCTGACCCGCGAGAAGTTGCTGGGTCGGCCACTCGCCGGATCCGTGTCTTCCAGGAGTTCCCGCAGGTTCGTTCGAGTCCCCGCGGCCTCGGCGTCCGCTTCTTCCGCGTTCACCGCCAGTTCATCGGCATCGTTCGCGCTCAGCCGCTGAAGCATCTCGTGCGTCAACGGAACCAGCACGCCGACAAGCGTTCCCTTGCTGGCCACGCCGAGCACTTCGTTGTCACTGGCAGAGCTTCGGATGATGTCCGCGGAAAGATCGCGAATGCTCACTCGACGCATGGCTGCCTCCTCTCGCGTGGGCCGGCAGAGGGGCCGCCCTACCTGTGCGACGCCCACTCTACGCCGTTGACGACTGTTGTCAACACCGTGTACAGTCGTGAACACAGGTGGTGGTGCCTCATGATCCAGAGGTCCTCGGACGAAGCGGCCGCGGGTGGCGGATACGCCTCCCAGCTAGACGCACTGCGATCGGCGGCGAAGTGGCTGCTCGCGGCAGCTGCGGCGGTTGGCGCCCTGTTGGTCGCCGGGTTGCAGCTGACCGGGATCGGGCAGCTGTCGATCGATTCATGGCGCCTGTACGTGGGGCTCGGCGCAGCCCTGACCGCACTGGCGGCGGTGGGTTATGTGATCAAGGCGGCGTCGACCGTCTTGGCGCAGGAGTGGCTGACCTTGGCAGACTTCACGGACGACGCGAGCGGACTGCCCGGGCCCCGAGCCAAGCGCGTCCGTGCCCTGGCTGACCTGCGTACCGTCGAGAAGCGCTTGATGAGCTCGCGCCACGAACTGTTTGGATACCTCGCCCCGACGCTCGCCGAACTGCATCGCAAGCTCCACGAGTCCCACGAGGTGATGTGGAGTGCGGACCCTGCCAGCACAGCGCATCAGGAGGCGTCCGAGCGATCCGACAGGCTGCGTAAGGCCGCTCGAGACGTGGTGCAGGCGGCCAACTACTACTACGTGCTGCGGCTGTTCAAGGCGTTGAGACTGCGAATGGCCTGGGCGGCCGTGGTCGGCGTCGCTGGCGTGGCCGTGTTCGCCTATGTCGTCAATCCACCCGAGGCGACGGTACCGCTGAAGGTGCAGATTGTTTCTAGCCACCGAGTTGGCCCATGAACCATTTCGGACCCTGTTTCATCGCGACTACGAAATATCCGAAGTCCTCGTCGACCTCATCGAGTTCCTTGCGGGTCAGCTCCCGGTAGAAGAATGCGTAGGGTCCTAGCCAGCAGCAGTAGAACCTGGTCTTCGTGCCGGGCAGCCGAATGGGCCGGCCGTTGGCGGCAAGGGAACGTTGGAGATCATCCACAATCGCGTAGCGCTCGGTCGGTACCAACTCCCGCAGCTGCTCGCGGACTGCCTCGCAGATCTCTATGTACAGGTCGTCTTCGGACACGGTCATACCTCGCTCGCGGCGACGGACGACGCCTCGTATCCCGTCAGGGCGCTTGGGGATCAGGGAGCGGTGGATAGTCCTGACGACGGATCGTGGACATCATCACGGCATTCTGGATACGATCGCGGCTCCTTCGGTGCCGGAAACCATCAGATCGGCTTGCGTCCATCTGTATCGGTGACTCTAGTTTCCGGTTGAGAGAAGGTCTCGCACGAGACCGTGATTTGGCAGCTCGGCCCCCGGTTGCGATCCGATCATCCAAGCAGCCCGCCGAATGCTTGGCCGATAGGCCGAGACTCGCCTGTCCGCGCGTTCGAGGCCGATTCGGACTGAAGACGGTGAGGACTGGGACGTCCGCTGGCTGATCCCCAGACCCGGGCCTCGGCGTCGGGCCGTAAGAACCAGCGCCCGCTGGACCGGCAGATCGGGCGGTCGCCGGTACCGCCGGGCCGGCCGTCACCTGGGCCGACTACCCTCGCGACTTGGATCACCGCGTGCTGGTGCCAGCCAGGAGAGGGTCGGTTTTCGTGGACAAGCTCAGATGAGCGAGCACTCGCCGGGGGCCGTCGTCGGATCCGGTCCGACCGCTGTCGCCACCTCCGCCACCACCGCTGCCCTCCGCCCCCCGCGTTCTCGCGGCGACCTCGCCGAGCCGGGTTTGGGGCAGTCCGGCCGGTCTGACCGACGCCACTCCGGGTTCCGCCCCGACATCGAGGGACTGCGCGCCATCGCGGTGCTCGCCGTGGTCGTCTACCACGCCGGGGCGCTCGTGGTCGGCGGCGGGTACGTCGGCGTCGACATCTTCTTCGTCATCTCGGGCTTCCTGATCACCACGAACCTGTACCGAGAGCTCGACACCCGCGGCAGGATCTCGTTCGCCGGGTTCTACGGCCGGCGGATGATCCGCCTGCTGCCCGCCTCGGCGCTGGTGGTGATCGCTACCGTCGCCGCGTCCTGGCTGTGGATGTCGCCGCTGGTGACGAAGGCGGTGGCGAAAGACGGGATCGCCGCCGCCGTCTACGGCATCAACGTGCGCCTGGCCATGCAGGGCACCGACTACCTGTCGGCGACCCGCGCCCCCTCGCCGCTGCAGCACTTCTGGTCGCTCGCGGTCGAGGAGCAGTTCTACCTCATCTGGCCGCTGCTACTCGTCGTGGCCTCGGGGGTGTGGTTGCGCCGGCGCCCGAGCCGCCGCGCCGCCGCCATCACCCTCGCCGTACTCGGCGCGGGATCGCTGGTGCTGTGCGTGTGGCAGACCCAGCGCTCCGCGCCGTGGGCGTACTTCGGCATCCAGGCTCGGGCCTGGGAGTTGGCCGCCGGTGCGCTGGTGGCGCTCGCCGCGCCGAGGCTGGCCCGGCTGCCGCGCGTCGCCGCCGAGTTGGCGACCTGGGCGGGACTGGCCGCCGTACTGGTGGCGGCGTTCGTCTACACCGACGCGACGGTGTTTCCCGGGTACGCCGCGGTGCTGCCGGTCGGCGGAGCGGCGTTGGTGATCGCCGGTGGGTGCGGGCCGGCCAGGGGCGTCCCGGCCGTGCTGGGCACCGCGCCGCTGCAGATGTTCGGCCGGCTGTCCTACAGCTGGTACCTGTGGCACTGGCCGGTGCTGATCGTCGGACAGTCGATCGTCGGGCACGCGCTGGGCGTGTGGCTCGGCCTCGGCCTGGCGTTCGCGGCTCTGCTGCCGGCCTGGCTGTCCATGCGGCTGCTGGAGAACCCGATCCGGTTCCGCCCGTCGCTGCGCCGCCGGCCGTGGCGCGGCCTGGTCCTCGGCGCCTCGCTGAGCACCCTGAGCGTCGGTGCGGCGGGCTTCTTCGGGATCCTGCCGATGCACTTGTCGGGTTCGGGCCACGCGAACGACACGACCGCCGTCGTGGCAGACAGCCCCAGCAGTGAGGCCGCGGATCGGTTGAGCGCGCTGATCAGGACCAGCGCCCGTACCAGTGCGATGCCCGTCAATCTGGTACCGGCGGTGACGGCCGCCAGCGGCGACGTTCCCTCGGACACCGGTTGCCTCGCCTCCCTGGACGACACGTCGACGGCCGACGCGATGGCGGCGGGCTGCGATCGTTACGGCGACAAGGACTCCTCCACCACGCTCGTGCTGTTCGGCGACTCGCACACGGAGCAATGGTTCGACGCCGTCGACGCGGTGGCGAAGCAGCAGCACTGGCGGCTCGTGGTGTTGACGAAGAGCGGGTGTACGCCGGCCGACGCGCTGACCACGAAGCTGAACACGCAGCGCGCCTTCACCGAGTGCGCGAGCTGGCGCGACGACGCGATGCGGGTCATCACCTCGCTGAAGCCGGCCATGGTGCTGATGTCCACTCGTACCTACGGCCTCCCACCGGTCGATCGGGACAACCACACGATAGCCGGGGACTCCGACCAACTGTGGACCACGGCGCTGATGGACACGGCCACCCGGATCCAGCGGTTGGGCGCGCGGCTGGCCATCATGCAGGACACGCCGGACCCGGGCCGCGGCAACGTGCCGGAGTGCGTCGCGCAGTACACCAAGGACGTGCAGACCTGTTCGCTGCCGCTCAGCACGGCGCTCTACGCGGGTCGCCGGGCGGCGACCGAAGCGGCCGCGCGGACCGCGTCGATCCCGCTCATCGATCCGGTGCCGTGGTTCTGCACCGACACGGTCTGTCCGCCCATCATCGGCAACGCGCTCGTCTACCGCGACAACAGCCACGTGGCGGCCAGCTACATCCGTCTGCTGACCCCGCTCCTGTCCAGCCGGCTCATCGCGGCACTGCGGTAGCCGTCTCGAGGTGCCCGGCCTACGCCGGCCGCGCGGGATCCGCCGCCGCCCGCTTGCGCTCCAAGACGGGGCAGGCGCACGCGAGCAGGAGGTAGCCCAGAAAGACGCTGCCGGTACCGAGCAGGCTGAACGACGCACCGCTGACCGCGGGAATGTCGGGCAGTGCCGCGATATGCGCGAACATCAGAGCGAACGATGCCAGGCAGGGGATCCAACTCCACGCCGGTACCGGCTGCTGCCGGCTGGTGGTCACGAAGATGGTCGCGGTCACGGCGATCAACGTGGCGAAGGCCAGGACCACGGCGAACCAACCGAGATACAGATGCTGCCACCAGTTCAGGGTCGCGCCGTGGGACCGGGTAACTCCTTTGGCGATATCGGTGTACCTGCTGCTGGTCGTACCGTGGCCGTTGTCGACGTCGATCCACGGCAGGGCGAACAAGCCGAGCAGCATCAGCACCGCGGCCACCGCGACCAGGGTGTAGCGCCCGGCGGGCGGGAACTTCGACGAACCCGGGGGCGGCGCGAAACCGGACCTGACCGCCTCCGCGAACGACGGCGGGGTCTGTGGCGTGGCTTGCGGAAATGACGGCGTGACCGGCGGCGGGGGTTGCGTGAATGTGGGCGGCGGCTGGGTGAAGGACGGCGGAGCCTGCGGCGGGGTCTGCGCGAATGCCGGCGGCGGCTGCGTGAAGGACGGCGGGGCCTGCGGCGGCGGCGTGAATGCCGGCCGCGGCTGCGTGAACGTCGGCGGGGTCTGCGTGAATGTCGGCGGCGGGGCTTGCGGGAAGGACGGCGGAGCCTGCGGCGGCGAGGCTTGCGGGTTCGCCTGCGGCGGGGCTTGCGTAGGTGCCGGCGGGGCTTGCGGGATTGTCGGCGGGGCCTCCGGGGATTGAGGCGGGGCTTCGGGGGATTGCGGCGGGGCTTCGGGGGATTGCGGCGGGGCAGACGCCTGCCTCGCCGCGGCCATCGACGGCGCCCCGGCAGGGGGTGGCGCCGTAGCAGGGGGCGCCGATGCGGCAGGGGGTGGCGCCGCGACGGGGGGCGGCCACGGCGCCGGCGTGGGTACCGGGTCGACGGACGGCCGCTGCCAGCCGTCCATCACCTGTGGTGTCCACTGTGCGCCGTCATGCCACCGCAGCGGAAAGCGGCCCGAGGGATCCTGGTACCAGCCCGGCTGCATGCGTGCCTCCCGTCGTTGCGCGTGCCGGTCCGGTCACTCGGTCGATCACGACACTGAACGGCGCCGGCCGGACGTCACAAGGTGTGCGCCCCACATTGTCGACGATCGTCCTTGCCGACGGCCATGCCGCCGGTCTCGCCACGCCGCCGACCCAGCCACCCTACGCAGTCCACGTACTCCTGCTCAACGCTCGCCTGCATCCGCCGCTCCTTCACCGGGTGTCGAGACTTGAACGTGTGCCGGGCGGCGGCGGGTCGCACCGGATTCGCGAGTCTCCGAACGTTGTAGCCGTCACGGCTCGGCTGCGCCCAGGTGATCGGAGAGGAACTGGCCGGCCCGGTCGAGGGCCGCGACCGCTTCCTCCAGGGTCGCGAAGTGAGTCTGGAACACGTGTGGCACCCCGGCCCACACCTCCAGCGTGACGTTGACGTCACCGGCGCCCGCGCAAGCCGCGAGGCGGACCGCGTCGTCCAGCAGAAGTTCGTGCGAGCCGACCTGAACGAGCAGCGGCGGCAGGCCCCCGAGGTCGGCGAACAACGGACTGGCCGGGCTGGCCGACCGGTCGCGGTCACCGAGGTACTGGTCCGCGTAGGCACTGAGCCGGTCGACCGTGAAGATGGGGTCGGCGCCCTGTTTGGTCCGCATGCTGGTCCCGGAGAGGGTGAGGTCGACCCAGGGCGAGAAGACGGCCGCGCCGGCCGGCTGTGGCAGGCCCGCTTCCCGGGCACTGAGCAGGGTGGCTATCACCAGACCGCCGCCGGCCGAGTCTCCGGCCAGGACGAGGTTCTCCGCGCGTACTCCGCTGTCGAGCAGGGCGCGGTAGGCGGCGAGCGCGTCCTCGACCGCGGCCGGGAACGGGTGCTCGGGTGCGAGGCGGTAATCGAGCGAAACCGCGGTGGTACCGGTACGGCGGGCGAGTTCCGCGGTGAGCCCGGCATGGGTCCGCGGCGACCCGAGGACGTATCCGCCGCCGTGCAGGAAGAGCAGGGTACCGGTACTGGCCGCGCCGGTGACCCGGATCTCGAGCGCGGGCCGGTCGCCGAGGGTACGGTCGACGACGGCGACATCGGCGGGTACCGGCAGGGTCTGCCGCGCAGCGAAGCCGGCGCGCTGCTCGTCGACCGTCTCGCCGGGGTTGTACGGGGCGCCGCGCAGCATGGCGTCCAGTGCGTCTCGCTGTTGCCGGCTCATCCGAACCTCCATCGTCGGCTGGTCTCCGCGCCGGGATGGAATCCCGGGAATCCGTCCTCGGCCCGCACAACTGTTCATCGATCTTGTGCGGGTCCGGACACGGCTCCGCGACGCCGCGGATAACCGGTCGCGAGCGGACCACTGCCGGTCGATCCCCCGGCCGGTCGATTCCCGGCCCGTCGATCCCCGCCCAGCCGCGCCGTCGGCGGCCCTCAGCGGCGGGGCGGAGGTTCGCGGGAGTCGTTGAGGTAGGCCAGGACGGCCAGTACCCGGCGGTTGTCGTCGTCGGACGGCGGGAGGTCGAGCTTGGCGAAGATGCTCGCGGTGTGCTTGCCGACCGCGCTCTCGCTCAGGAACAGGCGCTGCCCGATGAACGCGTTGGACCGACCCTGGGCCATCAGCTCGAGAACCTCGCGTTCCCGTGGGGTGAGCCGGGCCAGCGGTGCGTTGCGGGTACCGGCGGTGAGCAGTTTCGCGATGACCTCCGG
This sequence comes from Rugosimonospora africana, assembly GCF_016862975.1. Lineage (GTDB taxonomy): Bacteria > Actinomycetota > Actinomycetes > Mycobacteriales > Micromonosporaceae > Rugosimonospora > Rugosimonospora africana. The sequence continues at coordinate 16,113 of NZ_BONZ01000078.1, read as the reverse complement.
GTCCATGGCGGTGCCGCCGGCCGCCACCCGCCGTACCGCGTCGATGAACTGCTCCGCGTTGAGCACCCGGTCCTTGAGCAGGTAGCCGATCGCACCGGCCCCGTCGGCCAGCAGTTCCCGGGCGTAGAGCTGCTCGACGTGTTGGGACAGCACGAGCACCGGCAGCCCGGGGATGTCCTGGCGGGCCCGCAGGGCGGCTTGCAGGCCCTCGTCGGTGAAGGTCGGGGGGAGCCGGACGTCGACCACCGCCACGTCGGGACGGTGCTCGGCCAACGCCCGGCGCAGGTCGGGTCCGTTGTCGACCGCGGCGGCGATGGAGAATCCGTGCGCCTCCAGCAATATGACCAGACCATCCCTCAGGATGTGGAGGTCTTCGGCGAGGACAACGCGCATGGAACCTCCATCGTGACTACGGTCGGGCCGCCGGGCGGGCTGGCGATGTCCAGCACCCCGTCGAATGTAGCGAGGCGCCGCCGCACGCCATCCAGCCCGCTGCCGGTGGTCGGTTCGGCGCCACCGCGACCGTCGTCGGTCACGGTGACGGTGAGCAGCCCGTCGTGGTACCGGATGTCGACATCGACCCGGGTCGCGTCCGCGTGCCGGGCCGCGTTGGCGAGAGCCTCGCACACGCCGAAGTAGGCGGCCGTTTCGACCGGCGATTCGACGCGGCCGGGCAGGTCCACCGCGACGGCGACCGGCAGCGGCGTGTCGAGGGCGACCGCGCGCACCGCTTCGCCGAGCCCGCGCTCGGCCAGTACCGGCGGGTGGATGCCGCGGACCAGGCTGCGCAGTTCGGTCAGCGCGGTGGCCGAGGATTCCCGGGCCTGGGCCAGCAGGGCCCGAGCCCGCGCCGGGTCGGTCTCCATCAGCGCTTCGATGGCGGCCAGGCTCAGCCCGACCGAGACCAGGCGGGCCTGCGCCCCGTCATGCAGGTCGCGTTCGATGCGACGCAGTTCGGCGGCCTGAGCGTCGGCGGCGTGAGCGCGGCTCTCGGTCAGATCCACCACCCGCTGCGCCAGCCGGGCCGACCGGGTCGGGGTGAGCAGGAGCCGGTCCCACCACTCGCGCATCCGGAGGACCGGGATCGCCAGCAGCAGGCCGACGCCACTGACCGCCAGACCGATGAACACGCTGACCCAGTCCGGGACCGCGGCGAGGTTCGGCGCCAGGAGGCCGGCACCCTGCCACAGGTAGAACGGGCTGACCCAGTACCCGGTGAACAGACCGATCGGTACGCCCCAGGGCGCCCACCACAGGGCCTGCCACACCAGGCCGAAGAAGCCGACGCTGACCAGGGTGGCGGGGATCAGGCCGGGTACCGCGAACAGCGGTGCGCCGGCACTCCACAACAAGTCACGCCAGGTCGCCGGGTCGCGCAGGACACCGCCGTGCCGCGCCGCCCGGATGGCCGCCGCCCGCTCGGCGTACAGGACCCGACCGACCTGGTACGAACCGTCCGAGCCGCGCAGCGGCGGCGGGGGAGCGGGGAGGTACGGGGTGGGCAACTCCTCGTCTGTCCACTTGCGAGCGTACGTGCGGTACAGCCCCACCAACTGCCGGGATAGCGGAGAGACGAGCGGCAGCAGGCCGCCGAACGACACCACGATGGCCGCGACGGTCAGCAGCGCCGCGCCGAACGCCGCGAACGACAGGCCGACCAGCCCGGCGGAGTGCCAGGTAGCCGCCGACCGCCTGCCGACCCAGGGCCCGATGCCGGACCGGTGCCACCACGACCGGTCGGACGGTTGCAGCATCGTTCGCGTCCACAGGGCATTGAGGCGTACCGCGAGCGGAGCCACCGCGACGCCCAGCAGGATCGAGGCCACCCCGACGGCGACCGCGACCGCGCCGGGGAATCCGAACACGCCGGCGACGGCCAGCGCGCCGACCACCACGAGAGCCGTTGGCAGCGCGGCGACGAGCCCACCGGCGACGATGTCGGTGAACATCCAGCCCCACTCGCGGCCGAAGTACTGATCCTTGGACAGCGCCTGTATCCGCAGCAGGAACGCCGGCATCGTGCGGTGTTTGTAGAGCTGGTTGTCGTGGACGTACCAGCCGTCCTCGCGTCGCCGAGGTTCCGGGACGTCGATCGGCGGCGGAACCTCGATCGCCACCGCGGACCAGTCGTGGGCGAGCCGGCGGCTCAGGTTGCTCAGCCCGCGGACGGCCCTGGCCGCCAGCGGGTACGGCACCACGAGCGTCGCGGCCACGATGCCGAGCACGCTCAGCACGAGCGCGGCGACGGCCACACCGAACAGAACCAGGCCGCGGGCGACCGAGAGCAGATGACGTCGGAGCATCGAGTTCATCATGGGGACCACACTGGCGGCCGGGTGGGTCCGGCACATTGGGGCCGGACGCCGAGCCGGGGTGTAGCTAGCCACACCCCCACCCGGTAGCTGGACCCATTCTGGCGCGGCCCAGCTCTTCCTAGCGTTTTCCGCATGGCAGTCATTGAAATCGCAAACCTGATGAAACGCTACGGCGAGCTGACCGCCGTCGCGGACGTGTCCTTCTCGGTCGAGGACGGCGAGATCTTCGGGATCGTCGGCCCGAACGGCGCCGGCAAGACCACGACCGTCGAGTGCGTGGAGGGCATGCGGGCTCCGGACTCCGGCACGGTACGGGTGCTGGGGCTGGATCCGCGCCGGGAGCGGGCCGCCGTGCGCCGGTACCTGGGCATCCAGCTTCAGTCCAGTGAACTGCCGGCCCGGCTGAAGGTGTGGGAGGCGCTGGACCTGTACAGCTCGTTCTACCCGGAGCCGGCGGACTGGAAGCGGGTGATGGCCGAGGTGGGCCTGGAAGACAAGCGCAACACGGCGTTCGGCAAGTTGTCCGGCGGCCAGAAGCAGCGCCTGTCCATCGCCCTGGCCCTTGTCGGCAACCCCCGGGTGGCCGTGTTCGACGAACTCACCACCGGCCTGGATCCGCAGTCCCGGCGCGACACCTGGGCCCTGATCCGGTCCATTCGCGACCGAGGCGTCACGATCATTCTGGTCAGCCACTTCATGGACGAGGCCGAGCGGCTCTGCGACCGGCTCGCCGTGCTGCGGGCCGGCCGTCTCGCCGCGCTGGACACGCCGGCCGGCATCGTGGCCAACGCGTCCGTGCCCGGAGTCGACCGGCCCACGCTCGAAGACGCCGTGTTGGCCCTCACCAACGATCCGCGCTAGGAGGCCGCCGTGACCGCCATCGCCAAGCTCAGCGCCACCGAGTCCAAGCTGTTCCTCCGCGAGCCGATCGGCGTCTTCTTCGGGGTACTCTTCCCGGCCGCCCTGATCCTGGTGCTGGGCAGCGCCATCCCCGGCTTCACCGACCCGTCCAAGGACCTGGACGGTGCGCGGCCCATCGATGGCTACCTGCCCATCATGCTGGCGCTGGCCATCGCCACCGTCACCATGGTCACGCTGGTGTCCGCACTGACCGGGTACCGGGAGAAGGGTGTGCTGCGGCGCATGGCCACCACGCCGGTGTCGCCGTCAGCGCTGCTGACCGCGCAGTTCGTCGTCAACGCGGGCGCCCTGTTCGCCGGCAGCGGGCTCGCGTACGCCGCCGCTGCCATCGCCTTCCACGTGCAGGTACCGGCGAACGTGGCCGGCGTGCTCCTCGCGTTCCTGCTCGGTACCGGCGCGATGGGCGCGGTAGCGCTGTTCGTCGCCGCGATCTCGCCCAACACCCGGGTACAGGCGGGGATCGCCGCGATCGTCTACTACCCGATGATGTTCTTCGCCGGGGTGTGGACCGGCCCGGTCATGCCGCACGCGGTGCGGCGGATCGCCGACTACACCCCGCTGGGCGCGGCGTCCCAGGCACTGCAGGACGCCTGGGTCGGCGACTGGCCGCGGCCGGTGCACCTGGCCGTGATGGTGGCCACCGCCGCGCTCTTCGGGACCGCCGCCGCGAAGCTGTTCCGCTGGGAGTAGCCGCGACGGGATCGGGGGACGGCTGCGGGCCGCGGGAATCGCGGTCCGCAGCCGTGTGTCGCCGGCCGGGCCCAGCATATTCAGGCCGGGCGGAGGGCGTCCGGTTTCCGGTGCTACCCGTCACGGGAACGTCACGCCGGGGACCTGCCGGCGGGACGATCCGGGCTCAACCCGTACCACCGGCATGCCGTGGTGCCCCGCACCGAGGCGAGCGCCGCGCGCGATTCCTCGCGCCCGCCCGCCCGCGCGACGGCGGCCGTCAGGTCGGCCCACGCCCGGGCGTAGTCGGCGCGCAGCGTGACCACGGGCCAGTTGCTGGCGAGCATCATCCGGCCGGGTCCGAACACGGCCGCGATGTGGTTGACGTATCGCTGAAGCTGGCCGGCGTCCCATCGCGGCCAGGCGGTCAGGACGTCGATGCCGACAGACACCTTCACCGCGACGCCGGGCGCGCTCGCCAACTCCTCCAGGTGTCGCGCCCAGGGTTGCCACCCACCCGCCTCGACCGGCGGACGGCCCAGGTGGTCGACCACGACCCGCAACTGTGGCAGGTGCTCGACGACGCGCAGAAGTGTGCGTACCTGGCCGGCGGTCACCGGGACGACGTCCCAGGCCCAGCCGGCGGCCGCGACCTCGCCCAGCAGCCGCAATGCCGCGGGGCGCACCAGCCAGTCGATGTCCTCGTGGCCGATCAGGCAGCGCACGCCGCAGACCTCGGGGCGTTCCCGCAGCGTGTCGAGGATCCGCGCCGCCGGGTCCGGTTCGTCGAGCGGCAGCCATGCCACCACCCCGGCGACGAAGTCGACGTCGCGGGCGTAGGCCAGCAGGCGTCGGTTCTCCTCGTCGGTGTTGACTGACTGGACCAGCACGGTGCGGTCGACCCGCCCGGCGGCCAGCTGGGTGCGCAGGTCATCGGGGCGGAAACTGCGGTCGAGCGCGGTGTGTTCCGGGCCGCGCCAGCTCTGGTGCGACTCACCGCGGACCCAGAAGTGGTGGTGCGCGTCGATAACCGGCAGCCGATCCGCCGCATCCTCAGGGCCGCCGCTCATCGTCCCTGCCATTCGGGTGCCCGCTTCTCGGCGAACGCCGCGACGCCCTCGCTGAAGTCACGGCTGCCGTAACACATCCGGTAGAGGTCGTCCGCATCGATCTGGTCGAAGCACCGCATGAGTCTCCGGTCCACCTCCTTGAAGGCGCGCAGCGTGAGCGGGGCCAGAGCGGCCAGCCGCCGCCGAGTGTCGGCGAGGTGCCCGTCGAGCCGGTCGCGGGCGACCACCTCGGTGACGAGTCCGCAGTCCCGGGCGCCCTGCGCGTCGAGGGTTGTCGCGGTCATCAGAAGCTGCCGGGCCCGGGCCCGCCCGACGGTCGCGTAGAGGCGGCCGATGATGCCGGGGGACAGGCAGTTGCCCAGGGTCCGGGCCACCGGTGCCCCGAACACCGCGTCGGGTGTGGCCAGCACGAGGTCGCAGGCGAGGGTCAGGGCCAGTCCGGCACCGACGGCCGGCCCCTCGACCGCCGCGATCACCGGCATGGGCAGCCCGGCCAGGGCGTCCAGGACCGCGGCCGTGCGGTGTTCGTACGCCACCCCGTCGTCCGCGTCGAAGCCGGCGAACCCGGCGATGTCGGTACCGGCGGCAAACGCTTTGCCGCCCGCACCCCGGATGCTCACGACCCGTACGGCGGAGGAGCGCAGCCGGTCGCACGCCTCGGTCAGCTGGTCGTACATGGTGAAGGTCAGTGCGTTGAGCCGGTCCGGGTTGGCCAGCGTCAGTTGTGCGAAGTCGCCGTCCACCCGCAGCTCGACCCGGCCCTCGCCGTCGCCGCGCACCGCGCCGCCCGCGCTCATCGCTGTTCCCGGCCGCTGCGCACCGACTCGGCGAGGACCTCGGCGGTGTGCTCGCCCAGCAGGGGCGGCGGGCGCCGGATCGTCACCGGGGTGTCGGCCAGCTTCATCGGCGAGCCGAGCACCGTGACGGTACCGGCGACCGGATGCTCGACGCGCTGCACCATGCCGCGTGCGGAGGCGTGCGGGTCGCCGTCGAGGATCTGCCCGTAGTCCAGGATCGGGCCGCAGGGCACCCCGGCGGCCAGAAGGTCGTTGACCCACTCGTCGGTGTCCCGGGTGCGCAGCGTCGCCTCCAGCGTGGCGGCCAACTCGGCCCGGCGGTCCATCCGGTCGGCGTTGTTGACGAATCTCGGGTCGTCGAGCAGTTCGGGCCGGCCCAACCCCTCGCACAGCCGCTGCCACAGCCGTTCGTTGTTGGCGCCGATCGTCAGGTACCCGTCCCGGGTGGCCAGCACCTGGTACGGCGCGCTCATCCGGTTCGCCGACCCCAGCCGCTGCGGTACCCGTCCGGTCGCCCAGTACTCGGTGGACTCCCACACCCCCATGGCCAGTACGGCCTCGTACAGCGACGTTTCGACGTACTGGCCCCGGCCGGTGCGGTCGCGGTGGATGCAGGCGGCGAGGATCGCGGTCGCGCAGAACATGCCGGCGCCCAGGTCACCCACGGGCAGCCCACACTTGACCGGTGCTCCGTCCGGCTCGCCGGTGATGCTGATGGCGCCGGCCATGCCCTGGGCGATCAGGTCGTAGCCGGGCCGCTCGGCGTACGGGCCGGTCTGACCGAACCCGGAGATGCTGGCGTAGACCAGCGCCGGATTGCGCTCGACCAGAGTGTCGTAGTCGATGCCGAGCCGCTTCGTGACTCCGGGGCGGAAATTCTCGACCACCACATCGGCCGTGTCGACCAGTGCGAGGAACGCCTCCCGGCCGCCCCGCGACCGCAGGTCGAGTTCGACACTGCGTTTGTTGCGGTTCAGGGCATAAAAGGCTGGACTGTCGGCACCCGGTTCGGGACGGCCCCACGACTGGCGGGTCTGGTCGCCGGTACCGGGAATCTCGATCTTGATGACGTCCGCGCCGAGATCCGCGAGCAGCATGGTGCAGAACGGACCGGCCATCACCTGAGTCAGGTCGAGTACCCGGATGCCATGCAGGGCCGTCTCTGTCACTGCGATCCGCTCCTATCACGAGGTGGTGGGCGGCCGGCGATCGGTGGCCGGCCGCCCGGGTCGGTGCCGGCGCTACTTCTGCAGCGCGCTCTTGGCCTGGGCGAAGAAGTCGTCGACCGCCGTCGCCACCGGGGCCTTGCCGAAGGACACCTGCTGGTACTCCCGGTAGAAGGCGTCGGCGAACACGCTGGTGTATCCCGGCGGGTACAGGATGTCGGGCGCGCCCTCGCTGACGATGTCCTGGTACACCTTCAGGTATTTGGTGACCCCGGCGGGAGTGGCCGGATCGCTCTCCTGCGCCTGCAGCAGGCTGGTCTTGGTCACCGCGCCGTTGTCCGAGGCGAACGCCTTGGCGCCGGCCGGGTCGTTGGCGAAGAAGCTGATGAACGACGCCGCGGTGGGCAGGTTGTCGCAGTTGGCGGCGACGGACAGCCCGGAGGTGATGAGAACGTTGCCGATTCCCTTGGGCCCGTACGGATGCGTGGTCATCACCAGAGTGCCGCCGCCGTGCGCGTCGACCAGCGGTTGCCCGCTGGGCAGGAAGTTGCCCGGTGTGGACGCGCTCATCGCCTTGCCCTGCATGATGGGCGACTGATCCTCCGGAGCGGTGGTGCCCAGCTCCGCCTGCATCGCCGCCGGTACGGTCGCTCCGGCCTTGCGCAGCTTCTCCCACATGTTCCAGTAGTCGACCAGCGTCTGCTTCGGGAATCCCAGCTGACCGTCCTTTGTGAACAGTTGCTGCCCGAGACCCTGCACGTACGAGATGAACATGTCGGCGTCGCCGGCGTCGAGGTTTGCGGCGTAGACGCCCTTGGGCAGCTTCGGAGCCGCCCGCAACAGCCAGTCGGACCACTGCTGCCAGGTGAACTTGGCAGGCAGGTCACCGACGCCGGCCTGCTGGCTGTATTTCTGGTTGTACATGATGCCGTCGTAGGCGGCCCCGGTCGGCACCATGTACAGCTTGCCGTCCGCGCCACGCCCGGTGTCCAACACGTTCTTGGGGATGCCGGAGACGTCGATGGTGCCCGCCGACACCATCTGGTCCAGCGGCAGCAGCGCCCTGCGCGACGTGTACTCGGTCAGCTCCCTGGCCTGCATCTGCGGCACGCACGGGAGGTTCTTGCCGGCGGCCTCCACGTTGCGCTTCTGGAAGTAGCTGGTGAAGTCGGTGGCCTCGCCCTGGATGCGCACGCCGGGGTGGGCCTTCTGGTAGAGGTCGATGACGGCCTGGGTCTTCTGGTTGCGGGCGGCGGCTCCCCACCAGGAGTACACGATGCTGCCGGCGACCTTGCCCTTCCCGTCGGCACCGGACGAGCCGCCGGCGGGTGCGTTCCCGCCGGCGGTGCCTCCGCAGGCGGTCAGGGTGACGATGCTGGCCGCCACGGTCGCGGTCAGCGCGAATCGGCGACTCGCGGGACGTCGAGTACGCATTGCTTCCCCTCACTTGATTCCGGTGGTGGCTATTCCCTCGACGAGCAACTTCTGGGAGGCCAGGAAGAACCCGACCAGTGGTACGAGCGACAGGGTGGCCATGGCGAACAGCGATCCGAACGACGAGGTGCCGCTGGCGTCCACGAACAGGTTCAAGCCCAACGGGACGGTGTAGAGGTTGGGCTTGCTCAGGTACAGCAGCGGTCCGAGGAAGTCGTTCCAGGAGTTGATGAACGTGAACATGGCCGTCGCCCCGATGGCCGGCAGTGACAGCGGCACGATGATTCGCCGGAACACGCCCCACCAACCGCAGCCGTCGATGCGCGCCGCCTCGTCGAGGTCGGTGGGCAGCGCGCGGATGAACTGAACGTTGAGGAAGACGAAGAAGGCATCGACGCCCAGGAACTTCGGGAGTACCAGCGGGAGGTACGTGTTCACCCAGTGCAGCTTGCTGAACAGGATGTACTGCGGCACGAGGGTCACCTGGTAGGGCAGCAGGATCGTGGCCAGCAGGATGCCGAACAGCACCCGCTTGAGCGGGAAGGACAGCCGGGCGAACGCGTACGCCGCCAGTGTGCAGGCGAACAGGTTGCCTACGACCGACAGCCCGGAGACCACCAGCGAGTTGACGAAGAACCGGGAGAAGTGCAGGGTCGACGTCGGGTTCCAGCCGGACACGTAGTTGGCGCCGGTGACCCGGCCGAGCAGGCCGAGCCTGCCGAGCACTTCGCTGTTGGGGCGCAGCGAGGCGGCCACCATCCAGACGATCGGGTACAAGATGATCACCAGGATCGCGATGGTGACCGCGTGGCGGGACAGCGAGCGCACGATCCGGCTCCGGCTGGGCCGCATCAGCAGCGGTACCGGTGCCAGGGTGGCGCCCGGGTGCGGTGCTCGGGTCGCGGATCGCGCGGCCGTGGCGACTTTGCGGTCGGGCGTTCGAATGGCCATCAGCGTGCCTCGTCCCCGTAGTGGACCCAGAACCGGGCGGTAGCGAACAAGAGCGCGGTGATCACCGCCAGTACCGCGAGCAGAAGCCACGCCATCGCGGCCGCGTATCCCATCCGGAAGTCGACGAATCCGCGCTGGTAGAGGTAGACGGTGTAGAGCAGGGTGGAGTCGGCCGGGCCGCCGTTGCCGCCGCTGACGATGTAGGCGCTGGTGAACGACTGGAACGCGTGGACGGTGTTCAGCAGCAGGTTGAAGAAGATCAGCGGAGACAGGCTGGGCAGGGTGATGTGCCAGAACTTGCTCCACGTCCCGGCTCCGTCGACGGCGGCGGCCTCGTACAGTCCGACCGGCACCTGGCGCAGGCCGGCCAGGAAGATGACCATCGTGCCGCCGAACGCCCACAGGTTGAGCGAGATCAGGGTGTAGAGGGAGGTGGACGGGTCACCGATGAAGCTGCCGTGGTGGAGCCCGAAGAAGCCCAGCACCCGGTCGACGATGCCGGTGGCCCCGAAGACCTGGCGCCACAGGATGGCAATCGCCACGCTGCTGCCCAACAACGACGGGATGTAGAACAGGGCCCGGTACACAGCCAGGAACCTGATCGCCCGGTTGAGGAACATCGCCACGGCCAATGACACGACGATCACCAGCGGCACCGAGATGACCACGTACCTGACGGTCACCGTGACGGCCGTGGTGAACCTCGGGTCGGCGAACAGGTTCCGGAAGTTGGTCAGGCCGGTCCAGGTGGGTGCGGTCAGCAGGTCGTAGCGGGTGAACGCCAGGTACAGCGAGGCGACCATCGGACCGATCGTGATGACCACCAGGCCGATCAGCCACGGGGTGAGGAACGCGTACGCGGCTGCCCGCTCGCCGGACCGGTGGCCGCGCCGGGCGCGGAGGCGGGGGATCGGGGCGACGGTCATGGCTGGCTCCCATGCGCGTGTGCCTCCACCCATCCGGGCATGAGCTGGGCAAGCATCCCGGCGACCGGCAGAGACAGGTCGTGCGCCCGTCCGGTCGCCACCAGGTCCCACAGGTCCTTGCTCCACGGGCGGTAGCGCAGCGGCAGTCCGCTGGCGTCGTATTCGGCGGCGGTGCGGTCGAAGAACCCCCACTCGCGGGCGATCCAGCAGTCGCCGGTGCTGTGCGTGACGGCCCGCAGGAACGCCTCCGGTGCCACGTCGTAGACCGCCGCCAGGTCCAGCGCCTCATAGGTGGCCGCGAGCGAGGCGAACATCATGAGCTGGTTGCCCAGCTTCGCCGCGGAACCCGCGCCGGCACCGCCGAGATGCACCACGGTCGACGCGACGGTGTCCAGGTATGGCTTCGCGCGGTGCAGCGCGTCGGGCGAGCCACCGGCGAACACGGTCAGGTCGCCGGCACGGGCTCTGGCCGCGCCGCCGGACACCGGCGCGTCGACGAGGGCGATCCCGGCGGCAACGGCCTGCTCGCCCAGCCGCTGCGCGGTAACCGGAAGGATCGTGCTGTGCACGGCGACCGCCGAGCCGGCGCGCAGGGCGCTCAGCAGCCCGCTGCCGATCAGCACCTCGTCGACCGCGGTGTCGTCGGTGACGGCGATGGCGAGCATCGGTTGGTCGGCGAGCCCGGACACGTCGGCCGCCGCCCGGGCACCCTGTGCGCCGGCCCGCTCGACCAACTCCGCGCGCCGGTCGAAGACGGTGACCGACCAGCCCGCGTCCAGCAGTGCCAGGGCGATCGGCATCCCGAGGTTGCCCAGTCCGACCAGGCCCACGGCGGGAGGTTTGCCGGGGCTCGGCGCATCCGGTTTCGAGTCGGTGTCTGACACGTGCACCGCACCTCTTCTCAATCGGCCGGGGCGATGAACTATTGTCTACAACAGACGAAGTGGTCGAGCAAGAGTAAATTCTGAACGATGCGGCACCCGACCCCCGGTGCCCGGAGACATCAGGAGTCCACGTGAGCGCTGAAGCGCTGGCGGCGCCCTCCCCGCGGGACGGTCGCCCACCGGCGCCCGCGGCCGGGCGGTTGAGAAACAAGCCGAGCCTGGTGGAGATGGCCGCCGAGGAGATGCGCCGGATGATCCTGTCCGGCGAGCTGCAACCGGCCGAGCGCCTGCTCGAAGAGCGGATGACCGAGGTGCTGGGGATCAGCCGGCCACCGCTGCGGGAGGCGATCCAGATCCTGCAGAACGAGGGGCTGGTGGTGCGCTCCCCGCGCCGCGGCGCGACCGTCATCGCCCTGTCGCAGGATGACGTGCAGGAGATCCTGCTGCTGCGGACGAGCATGGAGCAGCTGGCGGTCCGGCACGGGATACCCGTACGTGACCCGGAACGGCTGGAACGCTGCCGGGCCGCGCTGGACGACATGCGGGCCAGCGCCGCGGCCGGCGACCGGGCGCAGCTCGTCGAGCGGGGGTACGCGTTCCACGCCGCGATCATCGGGCTGGCCGGCCTGCGCAGGGTCACCGACATCTACGAGTCGCTGCACCGGCAGCTGCTGATCTGCATGGCGATGAACCTGTACGCCCGGGAGCACTACTACGAAGACCTGACCGCGCACGTCGAACGCCATCAGGAGTTGCTGGAGCTGATCGAGTCGGGCGACACCGACGCCGTCCTGCACGCCTTGGCCGAACACGGTGAGCGGTCCTTCACCCGCCACCCGCGTCCGGAGGAGTCGGCGTGACGATGACCGGGGACGCACTCTCGGCGGTACTGGACGAAGGCGTGCTGGTCACCGACCCCGACCGGATGGAGGGATTCCGCCGCGACAGCGCGGACTTCGCCGAGGCAGGAATGCCGATGGCCGTGGTCAGCGCCCGGACCGTCGACGACGTGTCGCGCACCCTGCGGTGGGCCAGCGAGCACCGGACGCCGGTCGTCCCCCGGGGCGCGGGCACCGGGCTGTCCGGCGCGGCAGCCGCCCTCGACGGGTGCATCGTGCTGTCGACGGCCGGAATGACCGCGATCCGGCAGATCGCCGCGGACGACCTGTACGCCGTGGTCGAGCCCGGGGTGATCAACGCGGACCTGGGCCGGGCGGCGGCCGAGCACGGCCTGTTCTACCCGCCGGATCCGTCCAGCTTCGAAATCTCCACCATCGGCGGGAACCTCGCGACGAACGCGGGCGGGCTCCGGTGCGTCAAGTACGGAGTCACCCGGGAATCGGTACTCGGGCTGCAGGTCGTGCTCGCCGACGGGCGGGTCATCCGGACCGGCGCGCGTACCGTCAAGAACGTCGCCGGCTACGACCTGAGCAGCTTGTTCGTCGGTTCCGAGGGCACCCTCGGCATCATCACCGAGGCGACCCTGCGGCTGCGCCCGGCGCCGGCCGCCACGCCGGCGACCATGGTCGCGACGTTCGGTTCGCTGGTCGACGCCGGGCGCGCCGTCGCCTCGATCGTCCGCTCGGGACTGGCTCCCAGCCTGCTCGAGCTGATGGACCACGCGAGCGTCAACCTGATCGAGGACTACCGGCCGATGGGACTGGACCGCTCGGTGGCCGCGCTGCTGATCGCGCAGGCCGACAGCGTGGACGCCCAGCGGCAGGCGGACGCGATGGCCGCGCGCGCACGGGACGCGGGTGCGGCGCTCGCGATGGCCTCGACCGATCCCGTCGAGGCGGACATGCTCCTGCAGGCACGCCGGATCCACTACCAGGCGGTCGAGGCCGCCGGCCGGGTGCTCACCGAGGACATCGGGGTTCCGCGCAGCCGCCTGGCGGAGCTGCTCGGTGGCATCGAGGAGATCGGGCGCCGGTACTCGCTGCTCATCGCGACGGTCGGTCACGCCGGCGACGGCAACATGCACCCCGCGATCGTGCTGCCCCGCGACCGGCCGGACGCGGTGGCGACCGCGCTGCGGGCCGCCGACGAGATCTGCCGCTTCGCGCTGCGGCTGGACGGCACGATCAGCGGCGAGCACGGCATCGGTACGCTCAAGCGCGGCTGGCTGTCCGGGCAGCTCGACGAGGCGACCTACGCGGCGCATCGCGCGGTGAAGTCCACCTTCGACCCGCTGGGCATCCTCAATCCGGGCAGGGCGTTGTGAGCAGCGGCGCGCGGATTCTGGCCATCGGTGGGCACGCACCGGTCATCGAGCCGGACGCGGTGGTCCTCGCCGGTGCCACGGTGGTGGGCGACGTCCGCGTCGGGGCGCGGTCGAGCGTGTGGTACGCGGCGGTGCTGCGCGCCGATCAGGGGCCTGTCGGGATCGGTACGGACAGCAACGTGCAGGACGGAGCGGTCCTGCACGCCGATCCCGGGTACCCGGCGACGATCGGCGACCGGGTGACCATCGGTCACGCCGCGGTGGTGCACGGCGCGACCGTGGAGGACGACTGCATCGTCGGCATGGGTGCGGTGTTGCTCAACGGCGTACACGTCGGGCGGGGCAGCATCGTCGCCGCCGGCAGCGTGCTCGCTCCGGGGACGCGCGTCTCGCCGGGCTCCCTGGCGTTGGGGTCGCCCGCCAAAGTCAGGCGCGACGTGCGACCGGACGAGGTGGAGCTGATCGCGAAGTCCTGGCGCGACTACGTCGCCCTCGCCCGGGCGCACGTCGGCGCGCCGGCCTCGCACTGACGTCCTCGGCGCCGACGTCCTCGCGCTGACGTCCCCGGCGCTCTTCCAGCCCGTCGAGCTTCCTCACCCGGCGTCGTAGCCCAGTGTCGCCGTTGACGTTTGTAGACAATAGGCGATACGGTCGGATCCTCGCCACCGGCGACCCGCTCAGAGCCTCGGCGAACATCCGGGCCATGACCGGCCCGGCACGCCTGCGCCGGCGGGCACCACCCGTACCTTTGGGAGGACGTTCTCCATGTCCCTCGCACAGACCCCGGCAGCGACACCGACCGCACCGCGCGAGCGCGCCGATCCGGCCGATCTCGGCTCGCTCTACCAGCACCTGCGGGTGGTGGACGTGGCCGATGCTCTCGACGGGATCGGCTACTTCGACATCGGCCTGATGGATCCCCAGGTCCGTCCACTGTGGTCCGGCATGCGTTTCTGGGGCGCCGCGGCCACCATGCGCTGCGTGCCGTCCAACCGTCCAATGTGGAAGCTCGACTCGACGGAGGACATTGTCGCGGCACACCGCATCTGGTTCGAGGAGACCGGACACCTGCGCCTGCCCGACGACCTCCCGGCGGGCCACGTGGTCGTCACCGACGCCGGGGGCGGCCGCGAGGTGGGCTTCTGGGGCTCGGAAAACACGATGGGGGCGGTGACCAAGGGCGCCGTCGGGGTCATCACCGACGGGTACTGCCGCGACACCGCCGAGATCGAGCGGCAGCGCACGCCGGTCGTCGCCCGCTACCGGGGGCGCACCATCATCCCCGGTCGCATCAAGGTGGTCGAGGTCCAGGGAACGATCGCCTGCGGCGGCACCCAGGTCCGCCCCGGCGACATCGTCGGTTGCGACGACGACGGCGTGATCGTCGTACCGGCCGAGGTGGCGCAGGAGGTCGCCGTCCACGCCCGGGCCATCCTGCTCGCCGACATGCACGCCCGCCGCAAGCACTACGAGAAGCTCGGACTGCCGCTGGACCAGACCGTCGACATCGACGCGGTCGAGGCTTACTACGGCGCAGTCTGACCGGGCGACGACGAGGACAGCCGGCGCCGCGGATCGAGCCCGCGGCGCCGGCGGTGTCAGTACTCGGCGTCAGTGGGCCGCGTCAGTCGGCCCTCTCAGCGGGCGGCCTCAGTAGGCGGCGTCGAGGCGTGCCCGCTGGTCGGCGGTCAGCTCCAGGTCCACCGCAGCCAGGCTCTCCTCCAGCTGCGCCACCGAGGAGGCTCCGACCAGCGGGATCACCGCCGGTTCGCCGCCGATGAGCCAGGACAGCACGACCTGGTTCGGGGTGGCGCCGGTCTCCTTGGCCACGTCCCGTACCGCGTCGAGCCGTCGCGGCGTGCCTTCGTGTCCGTACTGCGGACCCAGCGGCTTGTCCTCCCGCGTGTAGGCGCCGGTCAGCAGCGGGGAGTACGCGACGAGCGTGAGGCCCGGCTCGGCGCGCAGGTAGTCGAGCAGGTCCCCGCTCGCGCCGCCGACCGGGCCGTCCGGCGACAACTCGCTGGGCATGTCGGTTCGTTGGCGCAGGTAACTGTGCGAGTACTGGAGGACCTCGTAGCCGGGCAGCCCGGCCGCGGCCGCCAGGTTCCGGGCCCGCTCCACCCGCCACGTCCAGTGGTTGCTCACTCCCAGCAGGTCCACAGTGCCCTCCGCGACCAGTTCCGCGAACGCCCGCACGGTCTCCTCCAGCGGTACCGTGCGGTCCTCGATGTGCGCGTACAGCAGATCCAGCTTCGCCACCCCGAGGCGTTCGCGGCTGCGCCGCGACGATTCCCGGATCACCGCCGCCGACAGCCCCTCGGCATTGTCGACGTAGCCGGTACCCGGGGCCAGCGGTCGCGCGCCGAGCTTGGTCGCGATCACGATCTCGTCGCCGATGCCCCGGCTGCGCCGCCAGCGGCCGAGCAACTCTTCGCTCTGACCGCCCTGATCGCCGTTGACCCAGAACGCGTAGTTGTCCGAGGTGTCAATGAAGGTGCCACCCGCCGCCACGTAGCGGTCGAGGATCGCGAAGGACGTCTCCTCGTCGGTGACCGTGCCAAACCGCATGGCACCCAGGCTCAGCACACTCACCTCGCGCCGGCGTTGCGGATGCTGGCCGATCGTCCGGTACTTCATCAGGGTTCCCCTTCGTCCGGTCCGCGCCTCGCGGACTCAGGCGCCCAATCTGCGACTTCGAGAGCACTCGATGTCAAGCGACGGGCTGGTGACAGGGCAGGTACGGTCGTGCGATGAAC
>NZ_BONZ01000077.1 GCF_016862975.1 Rugosimonospora africana | reverse complement strand
TTCCGTGGTGACCGGTCGCGTGATGACCGGCCCCGTGAGGACCGTGGCGGCTACCGGCGCGATGACCGGCCCCGTGAGGATCGCGGTGGGTTCCGGCGCGATGACCGTCCGCGTGAGGATCGCGGTGGGTTCCGGCGTGACGATCGTCCCGGGTTCCGTGGCGACCGTCCGGGTTTCCGTGGCGACCGGTCGCGTGACGATCGGCCGCGCGACGACCGTGGCGGGTTCCGTGGTGACCGACCTCGTGATGACCGGCCCCGTGAGGACCGCGGCGGGTTCCGGCGCGATGACCGACCCGGGTTCCGTGGTGACCGGCCGCGTGATGACCGGCCCCGCGACGACCGCGGCGGCTACCGGCGCGACGACCGCCCGCGTGAGGACCGTCCGCGTGAGGACCGGGGCGGGTTCCGGCGCGACGACCGGCCCGGGTTCCGTGGTGACCGGCCGGGCTTCCGGGGCGACCGGCCGCGTGACGATCGGCCCCGTGAGGATCGCGGCGGCTACCGCCGGGACGACCGGGGCGGTTACCGGCAGGACGACCGGGGTGGGTACCGGCGCGATGAGCGCCCGGGCTTCCGCCAGGACCGTGCCCGTGATGACCGGCCGCGCGAGGACCGTGGCGGATTCCGGCGTGACGACAGGCCCCAGCGGCCCGGAGGCTTCGACCGCGACCGTGGCGCCGGCCGTGACCGTGGTTTCGACCGCGATCGTGGTCCCCGCGATCGTGGCCCGGCCGAGCGGCCGGACCGGGGCCGGTACGACCGTGCCGACCGGGCACCCCGCGACGGCGCCCGACGTGATGAGGCACCGCGCGGCGGGTACCGGCGCGACGAGGCACCGCGTGACGCCGGCCGCTGGGCCGACCGCCCCCGGGACGAGCAGGCTCGCACCGACCGTGGCCGGGAGACCTTCCGGCGAGAGGTCGGAGCCCGGGAGACCGGCCCGGAACTGGACGAGAGCATCACCCCGGACATGCTCGACAACGACGTACGCGCCGAGCTGCGCTCGCTGTCGCGGTCGGTGGCCGAGACTGTCGCCCGCCGGCTGGTGGCCGCCGGTCAGCTGGTCGACGACGACCCCGAGACGGCGCTGGAGCACGCGATCGCCGCGCGCAGGCTCGCCTCGCGTATCCCGGTGGTACGGGAGGCGGTCGGGATCGCCGCGTACCACGCAGGGCAGTGGCAGACCGCTGTCGCGGAGCTGCGCACCTACCACCGGATGACCGGTCAGCAGACCCATCTGGCGGTGCTGGCGGACTGCGAGCGGGCCCTGGGCCGCCCGGAGAAGGCGATCGACATCTACCGGTCGGCCGACCGCGGCCAGCTCGATTCGGGCGAGGCGATCGAGCTGCTGATCGTGGCGGCGGGAGCGCGACGCGACCTCGGCCAGGACGAGGCGGCGCTGGCGATGCTCCAGGTACGGGAGCTTGGCGTCGACGCGCCGTGGGCGGCCCGGCTCCGGTACGCGTACGCGGACGGGCTGCTGGCCGCTGACCGGCGCGACGAGGCGCGGGAATGGTTCGCTCGTGCCGTGGAGGCTGACGACGAGGCCACCACGGACGCGGCCGAGCGCCTGCTGGAACTCGACGGCGTGACCCTGGACGAGGCCGAGGACCCCGACGACGAGTACTCCGAGGAAGGCGAGTACTCCGAAGACGACGGCGACGGGCGCGGCGATGACAGGCGCGACGGCGATGACGTCGCCGCCGATCGCGACGAGGACGACGCCGACGAGCACGACGATGACGACGCCGCTGACGACGACGAGGCCGAGTTCGACGACGACGATGTCGCCGCCGATCGCGACGAAGACGACGACGCCGACGAGTACGACGATGACGACGACTACGAAGACGAAGACGAAGACGAAGACGACGACGAGCTCGGATATGACGACGAGCGCGGCGATCGGGTCCACCCAGCCGACGTCAGCGACGCCATCGGCATCGACGACGAAGATGACGAAGACGACGACGAAGATGACGACGACCGGGACGTCGAAGATGATGACGACGAGGACCGGGACGACCGAGGCGACGACGATCTCGACGAGACCGGCGGGGAGTCGCGCGAGCGCGACAGCCGCCCGGCCGATCGCGACGAGGTCGACGTGGACGACGCGGACGTCAAGGACCTCGACGACGAGTTCGACACCGACGGCGCCGGGGATCGGCGGCCGGGGGCGGGCGGTGCGCCGGGCGAGGGTACCCCTGCATGAGTGGGCAGGCGCGGGTCGTCGATGGGTACGACCTGATCATCTTCGATCTTGACGGCGTGGTCTACCTGGGTACCGAGCCGGTCCCGGGTGCCGCCGACGCGATCAACCGGTTGCATGAGGAGCACCGGGCGCTCGCGTACGCGACGAACAACGCCGGCCGGCTCCCGCAGGATGTCGCCGCGCTGCTGGTCTCGCTCGGGATCCCGGCCTCCGCCGACGAGGTGATCACCTCGCCGCAGGCCGCCGCCCGGCTGCTCGCCGAACGGTTGCCGGCCGGCTCCCGCGTGCTGATCGTCGGAGCCGACGCGCTGCGCGCGGAGATCGCCGGGGCCGGGCTGGAACCGGTCGACACGGCAGAGGACGCGCCGGCCGCGGTCGTGCAGGGGTACGGGCCGGACGTCGGGTGGCGCATGCTGGCCGAGGCGAGCGTGGCGATCCGTGCCGGTGCGCTGTGGGTGGCGACGAACGCCGACCGTACGCTGCCGTCGCCGCGCGGCCCCCTGCCGGGCAATGGTTCCCTGGTCGCGGCGCTGGTTACCGCGCTGGACCGGGCGCCGGACGCGATCGTGGGCAAGCCCGAGCCGGCCCTGTTCAACCAGGCCGCCAAGCGGATCGGGGCGCAGCGGCCGGTGGTGGTCGGCGACCGGCTGGACACCGACATCGAGGGCGCCGTGCGGGCCGGGATGGACAGTGTCCTGGTACTCACCGGGGTGAGCACGGCCCAGGACCTCCTCGCCGCGCCGGCGCACCAGCGGCCGACGTTCGTCGCGTTCGACCTCACCGGACTGTTCACAGTGGACTCGTCGAGCGACGAGTCTGGCTCGGCGCGTCTGACGCCGCGCGGCGACCCAGACCAGTCGGCCAGCGGCTGGCGGGTGAGCCGCGAGGGGGACGCCCTGGAGCTGGCCGGGGAAGGTACCCCCGTCGAAGCGCTGCGGCTGCTTGCCGCGCACTCCTGGGACGGCGGGCCGCCGGACGCGGTGATGGCGGCGGGTTCCGCGGCGGAAGAGGCGCTACGTGTCCTGCGCCTGACCGGCTGAGCCGTCCGTCACATCAACTTGCGCAGCTTGAGCAGGTCGAACGGGTTGGCGTTGATCGACACGCGGCCGGAGGCCCAGGACTTCGCCAGGTCCAGCTGGCCGGCGACCAAGGCGAGCAGGTCGTCGCTGGTGGTGGTCAAGCGGATCTTCGCCTTCGGGTCGTCGCCGTCGGTGAGGTCGACGAGCCGCCCGCCGGTCAGCCGGCCGTGAAACGAGACGCCGAGATCCTTGATGGTGCAGGCAAGCGGGCGGTCCAGGTCGATTTTCGTCCCGACCTCCGCCGCGTGCTCCGCCATCCGGTCGGACAGCTCGTGCAGAGCCGTCCGACACTCATCCACCGTCGCCATTTCGCCTCCTGTACCGGCTTTCCCCCGCGATGTGCGGTGTCTCGGCACGGTACCGCACCGCGGCGACCGCGTCCCTTGTAGCGTGGCAGCAGTACGCAGATGTCGGCGCGAAATTGACGAGGTGTGACGGTCATGGCAGGACGCGAGGATCTTCGCTCGATGCAGGAAGCGTGGCGGGCATATCTAGATCTGGCGATGGGGCTGACCGAGACGTCCCGTAAGCGCGCGACGAGCGTCGCCAAGAAGCTGGTGGGCCGGGGCAACGCGACCGCCGAGCAGCTCCAGAGCATGGCCGAGGAGTTGATCAGCACCAGCATGGCGAACCGGGAGGCGATCACCCGGCTGGTCCGGTTCGAGCTGGACCGGGCGCTGGGCCGGGTCGGCCTGGCCACCGCCGAGGAGGTCTCCGAGCTGACCACCCGGGTACGGGAGCTGGAGCAGGAGCTCAGCGAGGCGCAGACAGCGGCCGCCACCGCGCCGGCGACCACCACCACGGTCGGCGTGCCGGTCGGCGCGGCCGGGCCGGTCAAGGCGGTCCGCAAGGTCGCGAAGAAGACCGTCGCCAAGAAGACGGCGGCGAAGAAGGCCGCGGCGGCGCTGGATCCGGCCGCCGCCGGTCCGACGGCCACGGCGGCCAAGAGCCCCCGGGTGACCGTGCGGAAGGCCAGCACGGGCGACGCGGTGGTGAAGGTGACCCCGTCGCGGGTGGTGGCGAAGAAGGCCGGATCGTCGGTCACGCCGAGCAAGGTGGCGCCGAGTAAGGCGGTGGCCAAGAAGGCGGTCGCGAAGAAGGCGGCCAAGAAGGCGGCCCCGGGCGCGGCCGGCGAGCTGGGTCAGGCGTGACCGGGATGGACGGATACCCGACCGGGGGCGGTCTGGGCCCGGATCCGGTCGTGGCCGGCGTGGGTACCGGACCGGAGGCCGCCCCCGGCACGAGCGGGGAGAGCCAGGCGTCCGGGCCGACCGGGCATCCACTGGTCGACGCGGCCCTGGCGCAGCTCGACCGGGTCGCCGGGCAGCCCGCCGCCGAACAGGTCGCAGCGTACGAGGAGACTCACCGGGTGCTTCAGCAGACGCTGGCCACCATCGATCAGACCTGATGGCAAGACGTACCCGGCTGGATGCCGAACTGGTCCGTCGTGGCCTGGCCCGGTCCCGGGAACAGGCGGTGGAGTTGATCGACGCCGGGCGCGTCGAGGTACGCGGGACGGCCGCGCACAAGGCCGCCGCCATGGTCGACCCGGCCGACCCGGTACGGGTGCTGGGCGGCGACCCGAGCGACGAGTACGTTTCGCGCGGCGGGCACAAGCTGGCCGGAGCCCTGGCGGAGTTCGGTCCGCGCGGTCTTTCCGTGGAGGGCCGGCGGTGCCTGGATGCCGGGGCGTCCACCGGCGGCTTCACCGACGTGCTGCTGCGCGCCGGTGCCCGGCAGGTGGTCGCGGTGGACGTCGGGTACGGGCAGCTGGCCTGGTCGCTGCGTACCGACTCGAGAGTGGTGGTGCACGACCGCACCAACGTACGGGCGCTGACTCCGGAGCAGATCGACGGACCGGCCGAGCTGACCGTGGCCGACCTGTCGTTCATCTCGCTCCGTCTGGTGCTGCCGGCACTGGTCGCCTGCACGGCACCCGATGGCGACCTGGTACCGATGGTCAAGCCGCAGTTCGAGGTGGGCAAGGGACGGGTCGGTGCCGGTGGTGTGGTGCGTGACCCGCAGGTGCGCGCCGAGGCCGTGCTCGACGTGGCCCGGTACGCCGCCGAACTCGGACTCGGGGTGGCCGGCGTGGCGACCAGCCCGCTGCCCGGTCCGTCGGGCAACGTGGAATTCTTCCTCTGGCTGCGCCGGGACGCGCCCGGTGTCGACGAGACGGAGGTTCGTACCATCGTCGGCCGGGAGGTGGGTCAGTGAGCAGGGAGGCGTTGCTTGTCACCCATACCGGGCGCCGCGACAGCACGCAGCATGCCCGTACGGTCGCCGCGGACCTGCACGACGCCGGCTTCACGGTACGGGTGATCGCCGAAGAGGCACCCGATCTGGACATGCCCGGCGTGGTGCCGGCCTCGGGCCCGGACGCCGCCGAGGGTGTGGAGATCGTGTTCGCGCTGGGCGGCGACGGCACGCTGCTGCGCGCCGCCGAGCTGGCCCGGCCGGCCCGGGCGCCGCTGCTGGGCATCAACCTGGGCAAGGTGGGCTTTCTCGCCGAGGCGGAGATCGAGGACATCGACAAGGCCGTCCAGGACGTGGTGAACCGGTCGTACACGGTGGACGAGCGGCTGACCATCGACGTGGTCGCCGAGAAGGCCGGCTCCGCGCCGGTGCGCTCCTGGGCGCTCAACGAGATGAGCGTGGAGAAGGGCGAGCGGGAGCGGATGCTGGAACTGCTCGTCGACGTCGACGGGCGTTCGCTGTCCCGGTACGGCTGCGACGGGGTGGTGTGTGCGACGCCCACCGGATCCACCGCGTACGCGTTCTCGGCCGGCGGGCCGGTGGTGTGGCCGGAGGTGGAGGCGCTGCTGCTGGTACCGATCAGCGCGCACGCGCTGTTCAGCCGGCCGCTGGTGACCGCGCCCACGTCGACCATCACGGTCACGGTCGACCCGTACACGACCTCGGCGGTGCTGAGCTGTGACGGGCGGCGGGTGTTCGACCTGAGCCCGGGCACGGTGGTCACGGTGTGCCGGGGTGAACTTCCGGTGCGGGTGGTGCGGCTACACCCGCGGCCGTTCACCGACCGGCTGGTGGCCAAGTTCGGCCTGCCGGTGGACGGCTGGCGGGGCGGTCGCTGACCCGCGACTGGTCTGGGTCGTCGCGCGGTGACAGACACGCCGAGCCAGACCAGTCGAAGCGCTCCGTCAATCCAGCGTGATCGCGTGCTTGGCCCGCTCGACCGACTCCTCGGCCGGCGGCCCACCCGGGTTCTCCGTGGCCAGCGCCTGGTTGAGCGCGACGAACGGGCGCATCCGCCGCTCGTACCGGTCGAACCCGGCCGGGTGGTCGCCGCCGGCCCGGGCGAGTTCCTGGGCCAGCACGTACGCGCCGACCAGCGCCAGGCTCGTGCCTTGGCCGGACATGGGTGACGGGCAGTACGCCGCGTCGCCGAGCAGCGCGACCCGCCCCGCCGACCAGCGGTCCATGGAGATCTGCGCCATCTCGTCGAAGTAGAAGTCGGTCGCCTCGTCCATCCCCTTGAGCAGTCGCGGTGTCTCCCAGCCGACGCCGGACAGCTTCTCGGTCACCAGGCGCTTCTGCGCGTCGACGTCGCGGTGGTCGAACTCGACCGGTTCGCCGCCGAAGCCGAGCGTGACCCGTAGCTCGGTGTTGTCGTGCACCGGGTACAAGGCGTATCCGGCGTGCCCGGCCTGCACCCACAGTTGCCAGTTGTCCAGGTCGAGGATGTTGTCCATGCCGAAGACCGCCAGGTAGGTGTTCATCGGGCGGAGGAAGTCCGCTTCCGGCCCGAAGACCAGCCGCCGCACGGCCGAGTGCAGGCCGTCGGCGCCCAGCACCAGGTCGAAGGTCCGGGACGCGCCGCGCTCGAAGTCCACCCGGGCGCCGCCGGCGTCCTGCGTGATCGCCGCGATGGCGTCGCCGAAGACGTACTCGACGTGCTCGCGGGTCTGCTCGTAGGTCAGGCGGTTGAGGTCTTCGCGCAGGATCTCGATGTCCGGGCTGTCGAGCCGGCCGCTGCTGTAGGTCGCCTCGGTCGACCGCATGATCTCGTTGCCGTCGCTGTCGAGCACCGACATGCCGCGCATGCGGGTGCGCAGCTGTTGCGCCTGGGGCAGGATGCCCATCCGCTCGATGACGTCGAGTGCGACGCCGCGTACGTCGATCGCCTGGCCACCCGGGCGCAGCCCCGGCGCCCGCTCGACGACGGTCACGGCGAACCCGTGGCGGTGCAGCCAGTAGGCCAGGGCGGTGCCGGCGACGCCGGCCCCCGAGATGAGCGCGGTTGCCACGATCTTCCTCCTCTATTTACGGTGTACGCGACTGAATGTACGACGTAAGAACAGCGCATGCAAGGTCGGATCTGCTACCGTTCTGTACTAGTACAGGAGAGGAGATTTCCGCCGTGACCGTCTCGGGACCGCCGTACCAGCGCATCGCCGCCGACCTGCGCCGCCGGATCACCGGCGGAGAGTTGGCGCCGGGCGACCGCCTGCCGTCGACCCGGCAGATCGCCCGGGACTGGAACGTCGCGCTGGCCACGGCGACGAAGGTGTTGGCGCTGCTGCACGCCGAGGGGCTGGTGCGCGCCCGGCCGCGGGTCGGCACCGTGGTGGCCGGCGCCCCCGAGCCGGCGCCATCGGCAGGGGCAGGGGCCGGGCAGCCGGCCGGCGGCAGCCGGCAGTCCCGCACCGGGACCGAGCACGAGCTGACCCGCCAGCGGGTGGTGCGCGCCGGCATCGAGATCGCCGACACCGAGGGGCTGGACGGACTGTCCATGCGCGGCGTCGCGGCCCGGCTGGGCGTGTCCGCCATGTCGCCGTACCGCTATGTCGACGGCAAGGAGCACTTGGTCGTGCTGATGGCCGACGAGGCGTACGGCGAGGAGGGCTACCCCGACGCACCGCCGCCGGACTGGCGGGCGCACCTGGAGCTGGTCGGGCGCACGCTGTGGCGGCTGCACCGCAGGCACCCGTGGCTGGCCCAGGTCACTCCGCTGACCCGGCCGCTGCCGCTGGCCAACCTCGCCACCCACGCCGACCGGTCGCTGGCCGCCCTGGACGGCCTCGGGTTCACCGATGCCGAGATGCTCGACCGGCAGATCCTGCTGTACGCGCACGTCCAGGGGCTGGCCACGCACCTGGAGAGCGAGGCGCGCGCCGCGGCCACCAGCGGCCTGTCCGACGAGGAGTGGATGGAGCGGCAGGGCCCGGCGATGGACGCGATGGTCACGTCCGGGCGCTACCCGACCTTCGGCCGGGTGCTGGGTACGCTCACCGAGACCGGCTACGACCTCGACCTGGACGCGCTGTTCGAGCTGGGCCTCGGGTACCTGCTGGACAGCGTCGCCGCGGACAGCGCCCGCCGGCAGCGCGGCGCGGCACCCGCGTGATCCGGCGGCCTGTGGAAAACCTGTCACGTCATCGACCCGAGCGCGCATAACGCCAGGCCGGAACGGTCGAACGGGACCCGGGACCGGGTGCCGGCCTGGCGGGGTGTCCCAGGGCACGGATAGTGTCATTCCGTGCTTGAGGAGCTGCGCATCACCGGGCTCGGGGTCATCGAGGACACCACCCTTCCCCTCACCCGGGGGATGAACGTCATCACTGGCGAGACCGGCGCCGGCAAGACCATGGTGGTGACCGGTCTCGGCCTGCTGTTCGGTGGGCGGGCCGACGCCGCCCGGGTGCGGGCGCAGCCGGGACGCGCGCTGGTCGAGGGCCGGCTGCGGCTGTCCGGCGCGACCGCCGCGGCGGTCGCCGAGCGGGTGGTCGACGCGGGCGCCGAACCCGACGAGGACGGCAGCGTGGTGCTGTCCCGCACGGTCACCGCGGAGGGGCGCTCGCGGGCGCACATCGGCGGGCGCACGGTGCCGGTCGCCATCCTGGGCGAGGTCGGGGAGCAGGTCGTGGCCGTGCACGGCCAGTCCGACCAGCTGCGCCTGCTGCGCCCGGGTGAGCAGCGCTCCGCGCTGGACCGGTTCGCCGGCTCCGATCACGACAAGACGCTCGCCGAGATGCGCGAGCGCTACCAGCAGTGGCGCGCGGTCGAGGACGACCTGGCCGACCGCAGGCGCAACGCGCGGGAGCGCAACCAGGAGGCCGACCTGCTGCGCCTGGGCCTGGACGAGATCACCCGGGTCGATCCGCAGCCGGGCGAGGACGAGGTGCTGCGCGAGGAGGCGCAGCGGCTGGAGCACGCCGAGGGTCTGCGCGCCGCGGCGCAGCTGGCCCACCAGGCGGTGGCCGGGGCGCCCGACGCCGGTGACGAAGCGCCCGACGCGACCAGCCTGCTGGGCCTGGCCCGCCGCACGCTCGAGGGCCAGTCCACTGTGGACCGCCAGCTCGGGGAGCTGGCCGCCCGGCTGGAAGAGGCGGCCACCCTGGTCGCCGACGTGGCGGTGGAGTTGGGCAGCTACCTGGACGTGCTGGACGCCGACCCGGCCCGCCTGCAGGACGTGTACGAGCGGCGGGCCGCGCTGCGCGCGCTGACCCGCAAGTACGCCGAGGACGTCGACGGGGTGATCGCCTGGGCGGAGCACGCCCGCACCCGCCTCGCCGAACTGGACACCTCCGACGAACTGCTGGAGGAGCTGGACCGGGAGCGGGTCCGGCTGGCCGGTGAGGTGGCCGAGATCGCGGCGCGGGTGTCGGCCGGGCGGCGCGAGGCAGCCGGCCGGTTCGCCGACGCGGTCACCGTGGAACTGGCCGGGCTTGCCATGCCGCACGCGCGGGTCGACGTCGTGGTGGGGCCGCGGCCGGCCGGGCGCGGTGAGCCCACGTTGACCGTCGCCGGCACGGAGTGCGGGGTGGGGCCCGACGGCGCCGACGACATCGAGCTGCGCCTGCTCGCCCACCCGGGCGCGCCCGCCCTGCCGTTGCAGAAGGGCGCTTCGGGCGGCGAGCTGTCCCGGGTCATGCTGGCCATCGAGGTGGTGTTCGCTGGCGCCGGTGGCCCGCCCACGCTGGTCTTCGACGAGGTGGACTCGGGCGTCGGTGGGCAGGCCGCGGTCGAGATCGGTCGGCGGCTGGCCCGGCTGGCCCGCGCGCATCAGGTCCTGGTGGTCACGCACCTGCCGCAGGTGGCCGCGTTCGCCGATCAGCACCTCGTGGTGGCGAAGGACACCGGCGGTGCGGTGACGACCAGTGGCGTGCACGCGGTGGAATCCACCGAGCGGGCGAGGGAACTTGCCCGGATGCTTGCCGGTCTGCCCGATTCGGACCTGGGCATCGCGCATGCCGAGGAATTACTCGCCGTGGCCGATCGGGAGAAGCACGGCTGAACTCCGCGTTCGCGGACGTGGGCCCGCCACCAAGATCGACACGAAGAGTGACTTGGTGTACGTCGGGACGGACTTAGTCGTAGGGACGTGTCAGGATGGGTCACGATGCGTCTACCTACGTTGCGCCGGGCCCGGAGCGCCGATCCGGGCGTGATCACCGGTATCGCGCGGCTCGACCGACGGACCAAGCGGCTGGTCGGACGGCTACGCCCCGGTGACGTAGCCGTGATCGACCACGTCGATCTGGACCGGGTCGCCGCCGACTCCCTGGTCGCTGTGGGTGTTGCCGCGGTTCTCAACGCGAAACCGTCGATCTCCGGCCGGTATCCGAACCTCGGGCCGGAGGTTCTCGTTCGCGCCGGCATCCCGCTCGTCGACGACCTGGGCGAGGAACTGTTCGAGCAGCTGCGCGAGGGCGACCTGATCGCCGTGGAAGACGACCGGGTGCAGCGGCGTGGCGAATCGATCGCACAGGGTAACCGGCAGGACACGGAATCGGTCGCGGCCGCGATGTCCGGCGCCCGGGAGAGCCTGTCGATCCAGTTGGAGGCGTTCGCCGCCAACACCATGGAATACCTCAAGCAGGAGCGTGAGCTGCTGCTCGACGGCGTCGGCGTGCCGGACATCGAGACGCGCATCGCCGGGCGGCACGTGCTGATGGTCGTCCGCGGCTATGACTACCAGGCCGACCTGGACGTGCTGCGCCCGTACATCCGGGAGTTCAAGCCGGTGCTCATCGGCGTCGACGGCGGCGCGGACGCGCTCGTCGAGGCCGGATACAGCCCAGACGTGATCATTGGGGACATGGACTCGGTGACCGACGACGCCCTGCGCTGCGGCGCGGAGGTCATCGTCCACGCGTACCCCGACGGGCGCGCCCCGGGCCTGGCCCGGGTCCACCAGCTCGGGGTCGCGGCGCTGACCTTCCGGGCCGCGGCGACCAGCGAGGACCTGGCGATGCTGCTCGCCGACGAGAAGGGCGCCTCGCTGATCGTCGCCGTGGGCACGCACAACAACCTCGAAGAGTTTCTGGACAAGGGCCGCGGCGGAATGGCCTCGACGTTCCTGACCCGGCTCAAGGTCGGTGGCAAGCTGGTCGACGCCAAGGGTGTGAGCCGGCTGTACCGGCAGAACATCTCGGGCTCATCGCTACTGCTGCTCATCCTGTCGGCGATCGCCGCGATGGCGTCCGCGCTCGCGGTGTCGACGGTCGGCAAGGCTTATCTCGGCTTGGCCGCCGAGTGGTGGGACAACTTCATCTATTCGGTGCAGAGGCTGCTCTAGTGATTAATTTCAGGTACCACGTGGTCTCACTGACCGCCGTCTTCCTCGCGCTGGCCATCGGCCTGGTCGTCGGTACCGCCGCGCTCAACGGCACCTTCGTCGACACGCTCAAGGAGCAGGTCACCTCGCTGAGCAAGCAGAACCAGCAGTACCGCGACCAGGTGACCCAGCTGGAGGCGGGCGCGGGCAAGCAGGAGAGGTACGCCTCCGACTCGGCGGCGATGCTGCTGCAGGGTCGGCTGGTCGGGCGCCGGGTCCTGGTCGTGTCGATGTCGACGACCAGTTCCTACGTCGACGACGTGATCAAGATGCTCACGATGGCCGGGGCGAAGGTCACCGGTCAGATCGAGGTCGAGGACAAGTTCTTCGACCCGGCCTCCAACGAGGGGCTGCTGGACCTCGCCGGTACCACCGTGCCGGCCGGGCTGACCAGCAACACCATCAACAGCGACGGGGTCGAGACGGCCAGCAACCTGCTGGCCTCGGTGCTGCTGGACCACAACCCGCCGGTGTCCGCCGACAGCCTGCGCAGCGTGGTGACCTCCTTCAAGGAGGCCAACTACATCGAGCCGACCGGACAGCCGACCGGCCCCGCCGAGGCGGTCGTGGTGCTGGGCGCCCAGCCGTACACCGACCAGCAGGCTGACGCGAAGAACAAGAGCGTGCTGACCATGACCGCCCAGTTCGACAAGGCCGGTGCCGAGATCGTGGCGACCAACGGCGCGACCGGTGCGGACAACATCGTGTCGCAGCTGCGCTCGGATCCGACGCTGCAGAAGACGGTGTCCACGGTCGACAACCTCGCCACCCCGCAGGGGCAGGTCGCGGTCGCGCTGGCGGCCGACGAGCAACTGGTACTCAACCGGGCCGGCCACTACGGGCTGGGCGGCGGCGCGACGGCGATGCTGCCCAAGCTCGTCCAGGGGAGCTGAGCGTGCGCCGGATCGCGCTGGGGGTGGCCGGCGGCCTGGCCGCCGTAGCGGCACTGCGGGCGCTGCGTGGGGCGCCGGGGGCGCAGCGGTTGGAGCGCACCAACTTCCGCGGGCACACGGTGAGCCTCGCCGGTGGGCCCGCGCTGGCCGTGGCGGCGTCGGCGACGGCGGCACTGGGCGCGGCGAGCGCACCGGCCGCGGCGGCCGCACTGTGCGCCGGGCTGGGTGCGGGCGGGGTGGGCTTCTACGACGACGTGGTCGGGTCCCGGCCGGAGCAGAAGTCGGCGAAGGGCTTCCGCGGCCACCTCGGCGCGCTGCGCGAGGGCAGGATCACCAGCGGACTGGTCAAGATCGCCGGGATGGGCGCGGCCGGGCTGCTCGCCTCCGCGCTGCTGGACAGCGACGGGCGGGGTGGGGCCGGGTCGGCCGGCGGTGCCTCCGGCCGGCGCCAGCGGCCCGGCCGGGACGGGCGCGGCGGCTCGGGGGCGACCCTGGTCGGTCGCGGCGGCGCGGGCGCTGGCTCGGCGGTGGCAGGCCGGCGCGGGGGCTCGGTTGCGGGCTCGGGCACGCGCGGCCGCCGGCGGCCCGGATCGGCAGCCGGACGGGTCGGCGACGTGCTGCTGGGCGCCGGGGTGATCGCCGGCACCGCCAACCTGGTCAACCTGCTGGACCTGCGGCCGGGGCGAGCGTTGAAGGCCGGGCTGATCATCGGGGCGCCGTTGCTGCCGGGCGCGGCCGGCGGTCTGGTGGCCGGCCCCGCCGGAGCGGCCGGCGCGCTGCTGCGTGAAGACCTCGGCGAGCAGATCATGCTGGGCGACGCGGGCGCCAACGCGCTGGGTGCGCTGCTGGGCGTGGCGCTGGCCGCGCGTACCGGGCCGGTCGGGCGGGCCGCCCTGCTGGCCGGCATCGCCGGGCTCACGGCGGCCAGCGAGAAGGTCAGCTTCACCAAGGTCATCGAGGCGACGCCGGGGCTGCGCGAGCTGGACGCGCTCGGCCGGCGCAGCGGCTGAGCCCGGTGGCGGCCTCGTCGTCCGGTGCTCAGCCTCCCGTGTCCGGGGGGCCGACCCGCGCTCCCGCCGTGTCACCGACCGATGGTCCGGCCGTAACGTCGACCGATGCTCCCGCCGTCGCACAGGCAGATGCTCCCGCCACGGCGCCGGCCGGTGCTCCCGCCACGGCGCCGGCCGGTGCTCCCGCCACGGCGCCGGCCGGTGCTCCCGCCACGGCGCAGACCGATGCTCTCGCCGTGGCGCCGGCCGGTGCCGAGCAGCCGGTGGGCGCCGGGCCGCTCGGGGAGCCCGCGATCGGGCCGTCCGCGCCGCTGGGGGAGCCCGCGATCGGGCAGCCGGCGCCGCTCGGGAAGGCCGCGATCGGAGACCTGGCGGCAGAGCGGGAGCCCGCGGTCGGGGAGCCCGCGGTCGGCGAGCCCGCACCGGTGGACGGCGACAGCGGTGCCGCGCCACCCAGGATCGCCCGCGCCGCCGCGCTGATCGCCGGGCTCACCCTGGCCAGCCGGCTGGTCGGGTTCGCCCGCATCCTCGTGTTCGGCTACGCGGTCGGATTCACCCTGCTGGGCGCCGTCTACCAGACCGCGAACACCACACCCAACATCATCTTCGAGATCGTCGCCAACGGGGCATTGGCCGCCCTGGTGGTGCCGCTGGTGGCCGGCGCGGTCAGCCGGCGCGACCGCGACGAGGTCGGCCGGACGGCGTCCGGCCTGCTGACCTGGGTGCTGCTGCTGCTGGTACCGATCGCCGTGCTGGTCGGGCTGATCGCCCATCCGGTGATCTGGCTGCTGGAACCGCACGGTACGCCGGACGAGGTGCGCGTCGGGACCGGGATGCTGCGGGTGTTCGCCCCCCAGCTGCCGCTGTACGGCGTCGGCATCGTGATGAGCGGGGTGCTGCAGGCCCACCGGCGGTTCGCCTGGCCGGTACTGGCCCCGCTGCTGTCGAGCCTCACGGTGATCGGCGCGTACCTGGCGTTCGCCGCCGCCGAACCGGGCCGGCTCGACATCCCCGCGGTCGGCATCGGCGGGCAGCTCATCCTGTCGGTGGGCACCACGCTGGGCGTGGTGGTGCTGTCCCTGTCGTTGATCATTCCGCTGCGGCGGCTCGGCCTGCGGCTGCGCCCCACCCTGCGCCTGGACGACCACGTCCGCCGCTCGGTACGCGGACTGGCCGGCGTCGCGGTGATCACCGCCGCCTCCCAGCAGCTGACCCTGGCGCTGATCATCGCACTGGCCAACTGGGACAGCCCGAAGGGCTCGCTGGTGGTGTTCACCCAGGCCCAGACCGTGTACCTGGTGCCCTGGGCGGTGCTCGCCGTGCCGGTGGCCACCTCGGCGTACCCGGCGCTGGCCACCGCGGTGGAAACCGGTGCGGCACAACGGTTCCGGGAGACCCTGGCCTCAGCGACCCGCAGCGTGCTGCTGCTGTCCGCCCTGGGCGCGGCCGCCCTGGTCGGGCTCGCCGGGCCGATCGCCTGGATCCTGGCGCACCTGGCGAAGGCCCCGCAGGCCGGTACGCTGACCGCCGCGATCGCCGGCTTCGCCCCCGGCCTGCTCGGGTACGGGCTGTTCGCGCTGCACTCCCGGGCCCTGTACGCGCGCCGGGACAACCGCTTCGCGGCGTTGGCCACACTGTCCGGCTGGGGCGGCGTCGCCGTCGTCGGGGTACTGGTCGCGCTGCTGTTCCCGGCCCGGGACCGGGTACCGGCGCTGGCCGCGTCCAACTCCGCCGGAATGCTGGTGATGGGTGCCGTCCTGGTGACGCTGATCCGGCGCCGGGTCGGTGCCGGTGCGCTGGCCGGGGTGAGTCGGGCGGCGGGTACCGCGGTGCTGGCCGGTACGCTGGCCGCGTTGGCGGGGATCGTGGTGCGCTGGCCGCTGACCGGCACCGGCTGGGGCGTCGTGTCGCGGGCGCCCGGCGGCACCCCGGGATACTCCGGCGTCGTGGCGGGCGGCATCCTGTCCGGTGTCACGATCGCGCTCGTCTTCCTCGGCGTCGCGGTCCTGGTCGACCGGCATGACGTGCGACCGATGCTGGCCCGGTTCGCCCGTCGGGCCGGGGCCGGACGGCTGGCGCGCCGGACCGGCGCGGGACGGATCGAGCATCCGGCGACGCAGCGACCCGAGCACCGGGCCGAGGCGACGCGGTCCGAGGCGACGCGGCCTGAGGATCGGGTCGCGGCGGGGCGGTCCGAGCACGGGGCCGACGTGGCGCGGCCGGCCGGGGGCGCGGGGGCGCCACCCGAGGGGACGGGAGGTGGCCGATGACGGCGCAGGTGGCTCTGGTCCTCGCTTCCAGCACGGGAGGCATCGGGCGGCACATCGAGTCGCTGTCCGCCGGCCTGGTCGCGCGGGGATCGCGGGTGACCGTGTACGGTCCGGCCGCCACCGCCGACCGGTTCCACTTCGCCGGCGACTTCGTACCGGTGGAGATCCCGGCCAGCCCGCACCTGCGTGACGCCCGGGCGGTGGCCACCCTGCGCCGGGCGCTTGCCGCACGCCGGCCCGACATCGTCCACGCGCACGGGCTGCGGGCCGGCCTGGTCGCTGGCTGGGCCCGGCCGGCCGGTGTGCCGCTCGTGGTCACCTGGCACAACCCGGTACCCGCCGGCAGCGGCCTGCGCGGCCGGCTGACCCGGACGCTTGCCACCCGGGTGGCCCGCAGCGCGCAGGTGACCCTGGGCGCCTCGACCGACCTGGTCGAGCGGGCCACCGCGCTGGGCGGCACGGACGTGCGCCTGGGCCCGGTGGCCGCGCCGGAACTGGTGGCCGACCGGTCGCCGGCGCAGGTACGCCAGGAGCTGGGGATCGACGCGGACGCGCCGCTGATCGTGTCGGTGGGCCGGCTGCACCCGCAGAAGGGCTACGCGATCCTCATCGAGGCGTCGGTGCGGTGGGGCACTCGCCGGCCGGCCCCGGTGGTGGCGATCGCGGGTACCGGGCCGCTGTACATGACCCTGGCCTCGCAGATCTCCAACACCCGGGCGCCGGTGATCCTGCTCGGGCACCGTGGCGACGTCGCCGACCTGCTCGGCGCCGCCGACCTGGCGGTGGTCAGCAGTGTCTGGGAGGCCCGGCAGTTGTTCGTCCAGGAGGCGATGCGGGCCGGCGTGCCGCTGGTCGCCACCGCCGTCGGCGGGCTGCCCGACCTGATCGGCGACGGCGGGCTGATGGTGCCGCCGGGCGACGTGGACGCGCTGGACGAGGCCGTGACCCGGCTGCTGGACGACCCGAAGCTGGCCGCCGAGTACCGCGAGCGGAGCCTGGACCGGGCCCGGCAGTGGCCGAGCGAGGCGCAGACCGTTGACCAGGTCGCGGCCGTGTACGCGGAGCTGACCGGGCTCCCGGTAGGCGGCTGATGCGCCGCGCCGGCATGATCCCGTACCTGGCCGTCGTGGCGTTCGCGCTGGCCAGCGTGTTCGGCTTGGTGTCCAGGCCGGCCACCGGGGCGCCCAGCGAGCACGTCGAGCACGTCATCGTCGCCGGCACGGCGGGCCTGCGGTGGGACGATGTCGATCCGGTCGACACCCCGAACCTGTGGCGGCTGGCCCAGCAGGGCTCGATCGGCGCGCTGTCGGTGCGTTCCGCGCACTCGCCGACCTGCCCGCCGGACGGCTGGCTGACCCTGGGGGCGGGCAACTACGCGGAACGTACCGACCCGGCCCTGCAGATCACCGACGAGTGCCCGCAGACCACGGTCAGCATCCAGCAGCAGGGGCGCAGCGCCACCCTGCCCGACCAGGAGACCGACGTCGCCGACTGGAACCGCCAGCTGGGAAACCACGTCCAGCCCGGGGCGCTGGCCGACGCGTTGAGCTGCACGGTGGCCGTCGGTCAGGGTGCGGCCATCGCGGCGGCCCGCCCGTACGGCCGGGTCGACCGGTACGAGCCGACGCTGCCGTCCCGTCCCGGCCCGCTGCTGTCGGAGTGCCCGCTGTCCATCGTGGATCTCGGCACGCTCGACGCGACCGACCCGGACGCGCGTGCCGAACAGGCGCGACAGGTCGACGCGCACCTGGCCACCGTGCTGGCCGGCCGGCCGAAGTCGTCGCTGGTGCTGGTGGCCGGCCTGTCCGACACCGACCGCAGCTCACGGCTGCACGTGGCCATCGCCGACGGGCCCGGGTACCGGGGCGGCTGGCTGACCTCCTCCAGCACCTCCCGCCAGGGGTACCTGCAGCTGACCGACCTCGCGCCGACCACGCTCAACGCGCTGGACCGGCCCGCGCCCACCGAGCTGTTCTCCGGCCAGCCGGTGGACAGCGCGCCCGGCCGGCCGACCGACGTGGTCAACGCGGTGTCCCACCTGTCCGACGCGGATCGCGAGGCCGACGCGCAGCGGCACGTCGCCGGCTGGTTCTTCGCCATCCTGACCCTGTTCGAGCTGGTTCTGTTCGCCGGTGCCGTGCCGCTGCTGCGCCGGGCGCGGCGGGCGCGGAGGCTTGCCGGGCGGCGGCTGCGGCCGGCACCCGTCGCGCTGGTGCAGGCCGCCGAGGTCCTGCTGGTCGCCGCGTCGCTGGCGGTGCCCGGCGCGCTGATCGCCGACGCGGTGCCCTGGTGGCGCAGCGGCGCACCCGGCCTGATCTTCGCCATCTCGACGCTCGGCGTGGTCGCCGGGCTGACCGTGCTGGTGATGCTCGCCACCCGGGGCAGGGGCACGCTGGCGCCGCTCGGCGCGGTCGGCGGGATCAGCGCCGGCATCGTCGGGATCGACGTGCTGACCGGGGCCCGGTTGCAGCTCAACGGCGTCGCCGGGTACTCCGCGGTCGAGGGGGGCCGCTACGCCGGGCTGGGCACGATCGGGCTCGGCCTGATCATCGCCGGTATCCTGCTGGCGGCCGGGTGGCTGGCTCAGCGGCTGGCCCGCAAGTGGCGTCCGGTGGCCGTCGCCGCCCTCGGCGCGGTCGGGGTGATCCTGGTCGGCAGCCCGTACCTGGGCGCCGAGGCCGCCGGCGCGATCGCGCTGACCGCCGGGGTGTGCGTGGCGGCGGCCATCTGCACCGGCGGGTTCCTCACCTTCGCCCGGCTGGCCTGGGCCACCCTGACCGGGCTGGTGGTGACGACCGGCTTCGCGCTGCTGGCCGTGCACCGGCCGGCCGGCGACCGGGGCAGCCTGGGCCGGTTCGTGTCCGCCGCCCGCAACGGCACCGGCGGCTCGCTGGTGCAGTCGACCAGCGCGACGAACGGGACCTCGGTGGTCACCAGCCCGCTGACCCTGGTGGTCCTCGGCTCAGTGATCTTGATCGTGTTCGTCCTGCTCCGCCCGACCGGCGGGCTCAAGCGGCTGTTCGGCATCTATCCGGCGATGCGGGCCGCGCTGATCGGCATCGCGGTGGCCTCGGCCCTGGCCGGTTTCCTGGACGGGGTCGGGTTCAACGTGGCGGGTGCGGCGGCGGCCACCGCGGTACCGCTGGCGACCCTGGCCGCGCTGCGGGTCCTGGACCACGCCGACGACCGCACGATCGTCGTGCTGCCGCTGGGTGAGCAGGTGCCTGCCGGGGTACGCCCGACGCTGGCCGGCGTCGGCGAGCCGGTCGGCGTCGCGTCCGGCGTGGCCGAGCCGGGGAGCGCCGCCGCGGGCGACGCGCCGGGTGGGTCCGACGGCGGTGTCCGGCCATCGACGCACGCCAACGGGGATCAACCGGGAACCGACACCGCGGTTAACACCGGTCAACAGGAACCGGACACCCCGGTGAGTGCGCCGACAGCACCGGTCGGTGACGTGTTACCGTGAAATCCCGTGGACCGCGCGGTAATCGCGCGTGACGGATACGACCACGGGAGCAGGCGTTGGCCCCATCGGCACGAACGACCAGGCACATCTTCGTCACCGGGGGCGTCGCCTCCTCGCTGGGTAAGGGCCTCACCGCCTCCAGCCTCGGCAACCTGCTGACCGCGCGGGGAATGCGCGTGGTCATGCAGAAACTCGACCCGTACCTCAATGTCGATCCGGGAACGATGAACCCGTTTCAGCACGGTGAGGTGTTCGTCACCGAGGACGGCGCCGAGACCGATCTGGATGTCGGGCACTACGAGCGTTTCCTCGACCGCGACCTGTCCAGCCGGGCGAACGTGACCACCGGACAGATCTACTCCGAGGTGATCGCCAAGGAGCGGCGCGGCGAGTACCTCGGCGACACCGTTCAGGTCATCCCGCACGTGACCAACGAGATCAAGGCACGGGTGCGGGCGATGGCGGCGCCGGACGAGGACGGCCGTGTCCCGGACGTGGTGATCACCGAGGTGGGCGGCACGGTCGGCGACATCGAGTCGCTGCCGTTCCTCGAGGCGATCCGGCAGATCCGGCACGACATCGGCCGGGACAACTGCTTCTACCTGCACGTGTCGCTGGTGCCGTACCTGGCGCCGTCCGGTGAGCTGAAGACGAAGCCGACTCAGCACTCGGTCGCCGCGCTGCGCAGCATCGGCATCCAGCCCGACGCGATCGTCTGCCGGTCGGACCGGGAGATCCCGGAGAAGCTCAAGCACAAGCTGGCGCTGTACTGCGACGTGGACCGCGAGGCGGTGGTGTCCGCCCCGGACGCGCCCAGCATCTACGACATCCCGAAGGTGCTGCACCGCGAGGGGCTGGACGCCTACGTGGTGCGCCGGCTCGGGCTGTCCTTCCGCGACGTGGACTGGAGCCGGTGGGACGACCTGCTGGAGCGGGTACACCACCCGAAGCAGACCGTCACCGTGGCGCTGGTCGGCAAGTACGTCGACCTGCCCGACGCGTACCTGTCGGTGTCCGAGGCGATCCGGGCGGCCGGGTTCGGTCACCGCGCCCGCGTCGAGCTGCGCTGGGTACCCAGCGACGAGTGCGTGAGCCCGTCCGGGGCGGCCACGGCGCTGGCCGGCGTCGACGGCGTGGTGATCCCGGGCGGCTTCGGGGTACGCGGGATCGAGGGCAAGATCGGTGCGGTCCGGTACGCGCGGGAGAACGGCATCCCGACGCTCGGCCTGTGCCTGGGCCTGCAGTGCATGACGATCGAGGTGGCCCGGCACCTGGCCGGCCTGGACGGCGCCAACTCCCGGGAGTTCGACGACCAGGCCACGCACCCGGTGATCGCGACCATGGCGGAGCAGGCCGACATCGTGGCCGGGCGCGGTGACCTGGGCGGCACCATGCGGCTGGGCTCGTACCCGGCCCGGCTGGTGGAGGGCTCGCTGGTGGCCCAGGCGTACGGGGCGACCGAGGTGGAGGAGCGCCACCGCCACCGGTACGAGGTCAACAACGCGTACCGGGACGTGCTGACCAAGGCCGGGCTGCGGATCAGCGGCTGCTCGCCGGACGGCCGGCTGGTCGAGTTCATCGAGCTGGACCCCGAGGTGCACCCGTTCTTCGTGGCCACCCAGGCGCACCCCGAACTCAAGAGCCGCCCGACCCGCCCGCACCCGCTGTTCGCCGGGTTCGTCGGCGCGGCGCTGACCTACGCCGACGCCGACCGGCTGCCGGTCGAGCTGACCGAGGCATCGCGGTGACCGAGGCGTCGACCAGCACGACCGACGCCCAGTCCGAGCATCCGGTACGGGCCCGGCACGAACGGTTCGCCGGGCCGGTGTTCTCGGTCGTCACCGACGAGGTCCGGATGCCCGGCGGTGACTACGTGTCGCGCGACTACGTGGTGCACGTCGGTGCCGTCGGGGCGGTGGCCATCGACGACCAGGAACGGGTGGTGCTCGTGCAGCAGTACCGCCACCCGGTCGGCGCGCGCCTGTGGGAGCTGCCGGCCGGGCTGATGGACGTCGAGGGCGAGGACCTGGTCGCGGCGGCGGCCCGGGAACTGGCCGAAGAGGCCGACCTGTCCGCGAAGCGGTGGGAGATGCTGGTCGACGTGCACACCACGCCGGGCGCCTCGACCGAGGTGATCCGGCTGTTCCTCGCGCGGGACCTGTCCCCGCTGGCCACCGAGCTGCGCTTCAAGCGGGAGAACGAGGAGGCCGACCTGGTCACCCGGATGGTGCCGCTGGACGAGGCGGTCGCCATGGCGTTGCGCGGCGAGATCACCAACGCGGCCGCCCTGGTCGGCCTGCTCGCCGCGGCCCGGCTGCGCGATCAGGGGTGGCCCGCCGGGCAGCCGCTGGACACTCCGCTGCCCCGGCCTCCGATCGCGCCCGTCAGTCCCCACTGAGCGCAGCCAGTGTGGCGGAGGCGCGCACAGCCCAACGGCACTCACGAGCGCCGCGGTTGCGTCAGCCGGAAATACTGTCCGATTTCCGGCTGAACCGCGCCGTGGTCGCCGGCTGATCTGGCTCTCGAACGCACAGTGTTCTATTGACTACTATGGCCCGGTGTCCGAGCAGGAGCGGAATGTCCCAGTCGCGTGGTCACGCCGGTTCCGGGGTGGTCGCCCCGAACAGCCGGTCTTGAGCCGGGAGCAAATTGTCCAGACGGCCCGGAAGATGCTAGACGAGGAGGGATTAGAGGGGCTGTCGATGCGCAGGCTGGGCGCCCGCCTGGAAGCCGGCGCCACGTCCGTCTACTGGTACGTGGCGAACAAGGACGAACTGCTCGACCTGGCGATGGACGAGGTGCTGGCCGAGATCACCATCCCGGATTTGACCGGCGACTGGCGGGCCGACCTCTACGCCCTGGTCAAGGGGCTGCGGGCGATGATGTTCGCGCACCCGTGGGCGCTGCAGGTCTACAACAACCGGCCGGTGTTCGGCCCGCACGCGCGGGAGTACGCGGAGGCTCAGCTGCGCCTGCTGCGCTCGGCCGGGTTCGTCGGCGACGACCTGGACGGCGCCTTCCACATGATCGTCGACTACGTCCGGGGCTCGGTGACCATCGACCCACCCCGGCCGGTGCGCCGGCCCCGCCGGCACAGCGACGGCGAGCAGCGCATGACCCTGAACGACTCGACGCCCGACGTGGTCGCCCCGTACCCGGCGTTGCGCGAGTACCGGGAGCACGCCCTGACCCACGACCGCTCGCTGCTGCTGCAGCGGCGCTTCGACTTCGGGCTGCGCGTGCTGCTCGAGGGTCTGGCCCGACGTCTGGACAACGCCAAGCACCCCTGAGGTTCGGTTGCCGCTGACAGGTGCCGCGCGGCGATTCCGGGGTATGAGGAGGATCGGACGGTACCCGCAGGCCGCCCGGTTTGCGGGGTCCCGGCCGGCAACGCACCGTCACCGACCCGGTTTCCAGCCTGACAGGCGGCGGCCCGATCGGGTGGCATTGTGTCGCCGGCTGACCGCCCGACGACGATCTAAACTCCGGGCGTGGTCGGCAACGAGGCCGGTCACGCCGTGTCCAGAGGGGTCAACGTGAAGGTCGCAATCCCGCGCGAGGTCAAAGACCAGGAGTACCGCGTCGCGATCACACCAGCGGGGGTGAACGAATTCGTCCGTAACGGCCACGAGGTCTACATCGAGGCCGGCGCGGGCGAAGGTTCCTCGATCTCGGATGCCGAGTTCACTTCCGCCGGAGCCACCATCCTGCCCAGCGTCGACGACGTGTGGGCCACCGGCGAGCTGGTACTCAAGGTCAAGGAGCCGATCCCCGAGGAGCACCCGCGGATGCGCCCCGGGCAGGTGCTGTTCACCTACCTGCACCTGGCGGCGTCCAAGAAGTGCACCGAGGCGCTGTTGGAGCGCAAGGTGACCGCCATCGCGTACGAGACGGTGGAGAACTCCGACGGGTCGCTGCCGCTGCTGGCGCCGATGTCCGAGGTGGCCGGGCGGCTGGCGCCGCAGGTCGGCGCATACCACCTGATGGCACCGGGCGGCGGGCGCGGCGCGCTGCTGGGCGGGGTCACCGGCGTGTACGCGACCCGGGTCGTGGTGATCGGCGGCGGGGTCTCCGGGCTGTCCGCGGCCGCCATCGCGCTGGGCATGCAGGCCCAGGTGCTGCTGCTGGACAAGAACATCAACAAGCTGCGCCAGTCGGACGCGATCTACCAGGGGCGACTGCAGACCGTCGCGTCCAACGCCTACGAGATCGAGCGCGCGGTGCTGGAGGCCGACCTGGTCATCGGCGCCGTCCTGGTGCCCGGCACCAAGGCACCCACGCTCGTGTCCAACGAACTCGTGTCCCGGATGAAGCCGGGCAGCGTGCTGGTCGACATCGCGATCGACCAGGGCGGGTGCTTCGAGGACTCGCATCCGACCACGCACGCCGACCCGGTCTACCGGGTGCACAACTCGCTGTTCTACTGCGTGGCGAACATGCCCGGCGCGGTGCCGCACACCAGCACGTACGCGCTGACCAACGTCACCCTGCCGTACGCGGTCGAGCTTGCCAACCGCGGCTGGCGCGAGGCGCTGCAGTCGGACAAGTCGCTGGCGATGGGGCTGAACACGCACGACGGGCAGGTCACCTACGGTCCGGTCGCCGAGGCACACGGTCTGCCGTCGGTGAAGCTGGACGAGGTCCTGGGATAATCCAGGTGTGAACTCGGCGGAGCGGGTGGTCCAGGCGTACCTGGACCACCTGACCGTCGAGCGGGCGCTGGCCGCCAACACCCTCAGCTCGTACCGGCGGGACCTGACCCGCTACGTGCGGGCGCTGGACGGCACCGGGCTGGCCGAGGTCACCCCGACCCGGATCGCGGACTACCTGGCGAGGCTGCGCGAGGGCGACGACGAGCACCCGCCGCTGTCGGCCGCCAGCGCCGCCCGGGCGGTCAGCGCGGTGCGGGGACTGCACCGCTTCGCGGTCCGCGAGGGCCTGGTACCCGACGACCCGGCGCGGGCGATCACCCCGCCGACGCCGCCGCGCCGGCTGCCCAAGGCGCTGGAAATCGGGCAGATCGAGGCGCTGCTGGGCGCGGTGCCCACCGACGGGCCGCTGGGGCTGCGCGACCGGGCGCTGCTGGAGTTCCTCTACGGCACCGGCGCGCGGATCTCCGAGGCGGTCGGCGCGGCCGTCGACGACCTCGACCTGGACTCCGGCGGCGTGCTGCTGCGCGGCAAGGGCGGCCGGTCCAGGCTGGTACCGATCGGCGGGTACGCGACCGAGGCCCTGCACGGGTACCTGGTCCGCAGCCGGCCGGCGCTGGTCGCGGCTGGTCGCGGTACCCCCGTGGTGTTCGTCAACGCCCGCGGCGGCCCGCTGTCGCGGCAGAGCGCCTGGACGATCCTGCGCCGCGCGGCCGTCGCGGCGGGCCTTGACCCGTCGAAGATCTCCCCGCACACGCTGCGCCACTCCTACGCCACGCACCTGCTCGACGGCGGCGCGGACGTGCGGGTCGTGCAGGAACTGCTCGGCCACGCCTCGGTGACCACCACCCAGATCTACACCCTGGTGACCGTCGACAAGCTGCGCGAGGTGTACGCCACCGCGCACCCCCGGGCCCGCTGACGCGCGGGGCCGGCGGTCATGTCCGCTCGTCAGGTGCGGGGGACCCCGGCTGTGTGCCGGCCGGGAGGGTGCGTCAGAGGACGGCGAGCCGGTCCACCAGCAGCTGCGTCCTCTGCTCGGTGTACTCCGGCGGCTGCCGTCCCGCCCGGCTCAGCGTCGCCAGCCCGTGCAGGGCCGCCCAGAACACCTCGGTGAACAGCCCCGGGTGGACGCCGTCGCCGGCGACCTCTCCGAGGCTCTCCAGCAGGGCGGCGAAGGCGTCCTTCAGAGGTTCCGGGGTGTCCGCCTGCGCGAACGCCAGGCCGCCGTCGAGCTGGAATATGGCGTCGTAGACCGCCGGGTTGCGTGCGGCGAAGTCGAGGTAGGCGCGGGCGAGAGCGGTGACCCGGGCGCGCGGGCCGTCCGCGGCGGAGGCCGCGACCCGCACCGCCGCGGCCAGCTCGGTGGCGCCTTCGAGGGCGACGGCGCCGATGATCTCGCGCTTGCCGCGGAAGTGGCTGTAGAGGACGGGCTGGCTGTACTCGATGCGTTCGGCGAGCTGGCGGGTGGTGACCGCGTCCCAGCCCTGCTGCTCGGCGAGTTCGCGGGCCGTCGCCAAGATGAGGCGTTCGCGGTCCGCCCGTTCGCGGTCCTTGCGTTCCTGTACCGACATGACCC
The DNA here is from genome assembly GCF_016862975.1 of Rugosimonospora africana. Taxonomy (GTDB): domain Bacteria; phylum Actinomycetota; class Actinomycetes; order Mycobacteriales; family Micromonosporaceae; genus Rugosimonospora; species Rugosimonospora africana. The sequence continues at coordinate 86,430 of NZ_BONZ01000077.1, read as the reverse complement.
GATCCTAGCACCGCTAGACAAGCGAGCGGCAGTAGAGCTAGCGTTGCCATGTCAGCTATCAACGCTAGATTCTGGAGGGGTCGTCATGCTCAACGCACTCGAGGTGCTCACCACCGTGGTCCTCGGCGTGATGGTGGGGGTGGAGTTCTCCGTCGCCTTCGTCATGCGCCGGATCTTCGACGGCCTCCCCGGCGACAACGGCCTGCTCGCCCGCTCCCACGGGGGCCGGATGCTCGGCGCCGTGATGCCGGTCTGGTACATCACCTCGCTCGTCCTCGTCGCGGTCTCGGCCATCGCCGGATGGCACCACCACGGCACCGGCCTCGTCGTCGCCGCCGGCGCACTGCTGATCCTCAGCGTGATCATGTCGATCCTGCTGCTCGTCCCGATCAACAACCGGGGCAAGACGTGGACCCCCGACAATCGGCCCGCCGACTGGAAGCAGCAGACGAACCGCTGGGACCGCTATCACTACGCCCGCGTCGCCGTCCTCATCGCCGCCTTCGCCGTGCTGGTCGCCGGCTTCACGGCCTAGTAGACAACGGGTTCTCGCCGGTTGTCGTACGCGAGCCGGAGCGTCACGGTCGATGTCGACTCATCCGGCCGCAGGTCGAGGCAGAGTTCGTAGGGATCCAGCCAACCACCCGGACGGCAGCCGACAGCGACAGCCGACACCTCGTCCCAGGCGACCGGCCAGCCCTTGGTCTGCCGCAGGTGCTCGCCGAGCCGCCGGGCCAGCTCCCGCACGTCCATGCCGTTCGTGCCGTCCGTGCCGTCCGTGCCGTCCGTGGCGGAGATGGTGAATCGGCGGAAGCACGAGCGGGGACCGAAACCGTAGCCGCCGGGCATGCCGCAGCGCGCCTCCTCGTGCGCCACGGCCATCGCCGGAGGCAGGGGGAGGACCGCGTCCCGTGGCGGCAGCTGCTGGTCGCCGACGACCGGTACGGTGACCGTCGCCGCCACGCCGATCGCCCACCCGAGCGCGCCGGCCAGCCACGCCGTGGTCGGCCGCCTGGGTGGCCGCCGATGCCACACCTCGACCGTGCTCGCGCACGCGACGATGGTCCCTGTCCCGATCAGGTACCAGCGCAGCCCATCGTCCATCGTGGGCGGGGTACCGAAACTGCCGAACGCGACCGTCCACAGTGACCATCCGGCGACACACGCGACCAGTGCGACGGCCACGCGCCAGGCATACGGCCTGGATCGGCCCAGCAGAGCCCACGCGACCGGGAACACCAGCACCACAGGCACGACCACGGCGACCTCGGCCGGCTCCAACCTGTCGTCCGCGACCGCCGGCTGGGTGATCGGCCACACCGGGGCCGTCGCGGCGAACGCGCCGGCCACGAACAGCAGTCGTGACCGCCGCCGCCACGGTCCCGGCGGCCGAACCACGGCGGCGCGGCAGCGACTGCCCCACCGGCTGATCCGCCCACCCACGTGCGGGAAGCGCCGACCCGCGAGATATCCGAGCAGCGCCACCGCCACAAGCATGATGACGTCCAGAACCTTGGCCACGTGCCTTCGACGTCAGCGGCCGCGAAACGGTTGCCGGACCGGGTTGCGTGAATGAGGCGGGTCATCCGGTACCGGCGGGCACCGGCTGGCCCGGGCGCCGCCATTCGTACAGCGACAGGGCGACCAGGAACGCGGTGAGCAGACCGAGCGCGGCCAGCGCCGGCAGCGCCTGGGCGGCGGGCACCAGCGCCAGCGCCACGGCCGCGGCAACCGCCTGGCTGGCAGGTACCGCGCCGAGGGTCAGCCGCGTGAACGTCGCGCGCCCGGCCAGATACAGCACCACGCCGCCGTACAGCGCGGTCGCCGACACCCAGCCCAGCGGCTGGCCGTCGGGCCGGTCACGACCGGCCGTGTCGTGCAGCACCTGTTCGATGCCCAGCGCGACATAGATGATCCCGGCGATCAGACCGAAGTGCGTGATGCTGTACGCGTCCCCGCCGATCTGCCCCCGCCGCAGGCCACGCAGCCCGGCCAGGGCCCGGGCGGCGGCCGGCGCCACGTACTCGAAGTACAGCCACCACAGGCACAGCGCGGTGGCCAGCCCGAGCAGTGCCGCCACCATGACCGGGCCGCGGGTGACCGCCCGACCGGCGCCGGCGCCCACCGAGATGAGGGATTCGCCCAGCGCGATGATGACCACCAGGCTGTGCCGCTCGCTGAAGTGGCTCGCGCTGCGCAGCAACCAGCCGCTGGCCGCCGACGCGATCCGGCCGCCGCCGGTGTCGATGACCAGCGCCACGAGCCAGAGCACGGTCTGCGTGGATCCGCCCGCCACCGCCCCGAGAACCAGCGGTATCCAGCTCGCGGCGGTCGGAACCGAGAAGCGGGTCAGGGTCTGGCGCTGGCGCCGGTCGTCGGCCGCCACGTAGAAGTACAGGACCAGTTGCAGGCTGCGCGACGCGCCGAACGCGACTGCCAACGTCAGCGGCGCCGCCAGGCCGGCGCCGGGTCGGCGGAAGGCATCCGGGATGACCAGCGCGGCCACGAACAGGGCCGCCATCCCGAACGCGGTACCGGCGCGGATCAGCCCGACGTCGGCGCGCGCCTGGTTGCCCAGCCACACGTACGGCTGCCACGAGTACCACATCAGAAACAGCAGCAGCAGGCCCTGCGCCAGGGTGAGGAACGTGGGCGGCCGGCCCATGAACGCGATGATCCGGGTCAACGCGAACACGAACACCAGGTCGAAGAAGATCTCGAAGTTGGTCGCCCGGTGGTGCTCGTCGGTCTCCGTCGGCCGGGACCGCAGCAGGCGCCTCATCGCCTCATTTTCTTGGCCCGCGGCGCCCGCTGGAGGGGGATCGGCGATCCCGGGCGCTGGTGCACAGCCTGGCTCGCCGCGCACCATCCGGAACTCACCTCGACCGCGAGGCCGTGCTCTTCGGTGCGGAACAGCTATCCCGTCGCCGTCACCCGTTCGAGATAGGCAACCCGGTGGCGGCCGGGCCGCCGTACCAGGCATGATCCTCGCCATGCCGACCGTGGTCTCCTTCGCCGACAAGCCGACTCTGGTCGGGAAGCGGGTGCGGCTGCGACCGGTCCGCGAGGACGACGCGACGGTCGTGGCCGCGTTGGACCCGGAGACGCTGCGGTTGACCGGTACCCACCGGATACCCGACCTGGAGGCGCTGCGGCGCTGGTACGGCGGCCTCGCCGTGCACGACGACCGGCTGGACCTGGCGATCGTCGAGCAGGGTTCCGACACCTACGTCGGGGAGGTCGTGCTCAACGAACTCGACGCGGACAACCTGTCCTGCGGGTTCCGGATCCTGCTGGCCGGCCCCCGGCACTTCGGGCGGGGACTGGGTACCGAGGCCGCCAGGTTGATGCTCGCGCACGCATTTGAATCGGTCGGGCTGCACCGGGTCGAGTTGGAGGTCTACGGGTTCAATCCCCGGGCACGGCACGTGTACGAGAAGGTGGGCTTCGTCACCGAGGGGGCCAAGCGCCAGGCGCTACGGTGGGACGGAGCCTGGGTCGACGCGTACATGATGGCGATTCTGGCCGATGAATGGGCCGAGCATCACGGGTACCCGTAGGAGGAACTTCCATGCCCGCCTGGGTCTGCGTCACGTGCGGTGTGCAGCAGTCCGATTCGGCCGAGCCCCCGGCCGGCTGCCCGATCTGCCAGGACGAGCGGCAGTACGTCGGCTGGGAAGGCCAGCAATGGACGACGATGGCCGACATCGCTCGCGACCACGCCAACGACCTGCGCGAGGAGGAGCCCGACCTGCTGGGCATCGGCATGGAGCCGAAGTACGCCATCGGGCAGCGGGCGCTGCTGGTGCGCACCCCGGAAGGCAACGTGTTGTGGGACTGCACGTCGCTGGTCGACGACGCGGCCCGCGAGCAGGTCGAGCGGGCGGGTGGCATCGAGGCGATCTGCATGTCCCACCCGCACTTCTACGGCGTCTGCGTGGAGTGGGCCGACGCGTTCGACGCGCGGATCCTGATCCCCTCGGCCGACCAGCAGTGGATCCAGCGCCCGTCGCCGCGGGTGCAGCTGTGGGACGACGAGGTCAACCCGGTGCCCGGGGTGACCGTGGCGCGCATCGGCGGGCACTTCGACGGCGCCGCCGTACTGCACTGGCCGGCCGGGGCCGGCGGTCGAGGCGCGCTGCTGACCGGCGACACCATCACGGTGGTGCAGGACCGGGACTGGGTGAGCTTCATGTGGTCGTACCCGAACCTGATCCCGCTGGATGAGGCGACGGTGGAGCACATCGCGAGGCAGGTGGAGCGGTTCTCCTTCGACCGGGTGTACGGCGGCTGGTGGGGCCGGGTGGTGGTCAAGGACGGGCCGGCGGCGATCCGCCGGTCGGCGGACCGCTACATCGCCCGGCTGCGCGGCGAGGCTAGCGCGTCCTGATCCGCTCCTTCGCTGCCGGCTACCAGTGCCGGCCGGTTGGGATGTCGGCCATTTCCGGGGTGGACAGGTGCAGCACCCGGTAGCGCTCGGTGGCCTCGTGGGCGGCGGGTACGTCCTCGTGCCACAGCACGAAGCGCGCCAGCTGCCAGTGATGCGCGTCGACGGCCAGGGCGGCGCAGTGCACGCCCTCGGTGCCGGCCAGCGCGCTCAGCTCGTCGAGGGCGTGGGCGACCGCGGTGGCGAGGTCCGTGGCGGTGAGGTCGGTGCTGGCGAGGTCGGTGCCGGCCGCGAGCGTGGTCAGCAGGCGCGACGCCGCCCGGGGCGGGTCGGCCACCGCCGGTCCGGGGTGGAACCCGACGCCGGTCCAGTGCCGCACGACCGGGCGGCCGAAGTCGTCGACGATGCCCTGGAAACCGCCCCCGCCGACCAGGAACTCGCTCATCCGGCCGGGGTCCTGCCAGAGGTAGAACGGCGCGTACTGGTTGACCGGTGAGCCGTCCACGCCGCGCTCGCGGATCGCGTACGCCTTCAGGCCCAGCCCGGCCCGGTCGTCGAGCAGGTGACCACGGGTGGCCACCCGGGTCCGGATGATGTCCATGTCGTAGTCGGCGGGCAGGGTGACGTCGTACTGCATGGCGTACACGGGGTCTCCTCGGTTCGGCGCTCCGGGCTGTACATACTAGTAGGTACAACGGTCGGCGGGAACCGGTGGCATGCTGTGCGCGTCCGATCGAAGAGATGCCCCCGGGCAAGGAGGTTGTGATGGACACGCGCCGGTACCGGACGCTTTCCGCGCTCGCGGTGGCCAGTCTGGCGGCCGCGGCCCTGGCGGGCTGCGGTGCGGGCGTCGGGACGAGTACCGCCCACACCGCCTCGTCGGGCGCCGTCGGCACACCGAGCATCAGCCCGGTCCCGGCCAGCCCGGCCCCCAGCGCGCCGGCCGGTGCGCCGAGCACCGGCGGCAGGGCGACGCCCGGGCCGGGTCGCACCGGAGCGACCGGCGGCGGCGCGACCGGTACGGGCACCGCGAAGCCTGTACCACTCAGCTCGCTGACCTGTGGCGGGCCGGCCACGGTCCCCGGCACGCTTCCCGACCGGGACTGGGCCGAGGCCGCATCGTGCCCGGTGGCCGGGTCGCGCCCCGGTGACGGCGGCCCGGTGAACCAGCCCGGGGTCCCCGTCGTCAAGCACGGCAACCTCGCGCCACTGGTCTCGGCGCTGCACCAGCCCGACGCACCGCGGAGCCACGGCATGTGCCCGGACTACCGGATCCTGATGCCGACCTTCTGGCTCGTCGACGGCACCGGCAAGGCGTACCAACCGCACATCCCGGTCAACTCGTGCGGCCAGCCCTCCGCGGCGGTCGTCAGCGCGCTCCAGGCACTCGGCCTGGCCTGATTCTCGCCAATTTTCGCCTATCGGGCCTGTGCCCGCGTCCGTCACAAACCGGCTCCCGCTGTGCCCAGTGGGCGCCTTCCGGACACCCCGTACGCTGGTCCGCGACAGCCGCCGCAACACGCCGGCTGGGCTGCACGGTTGGGCCCGTCCGGTGGCGTACAGTCGGGCCACGACGCGTACTCCTGCACAGGCACCTGGAAGTCCGCGAGCGGCGGCGCCGACCCGTCGTCGGGAAGGGCGTAACAAGATGACAGGCATCGAGCACCAGGCCGAATCGTGGACCTCGCAGATGCGCGCGGAGCAGTCCGGGGTCGATCTCGGCGCGGAGCTCGGGCCGGCCGATCCCACCGCATTCACTCAGCGCCGGCCGATTCCCCAGCCGGTACCGCTGGACGCCCACGGTCCCGCCCGCATCATCGCGATGGCCAACCAGAAGGGTGGCGTGGGTAAGACCACCACCACCATCAACCTGGGTGCGGCGCTGGCCGAGTACGGCCGGCGGGTGCTGCTGGTCGACTTCGACCCGCAGGGCGCGCTGTCGGTCGGTCTCGGCGTCAACCCGCACAACCTGGACCTGTCCATCTACAACCTGCTGATGCACGACGACTGCACGCTCGACGACATCCGCATCAAAACCGATGTCGACGGGCTGCATCTGCTGCCGGCCAACATCGACCTGTCCGCGGCGGAGATCCAGCTGGTCACCGAGGTGGCCCGGGAAATGGCCCTGGCGCGCCTGCTGCGTCCGGTACTCAAGGAATACGACTTCATCCTGATCGACTGCCAGCCGTCGCTGGGCCTGCTCGCAATCAACGCGCTGACCTGCGCGCACGGTGTGCTCATCCCGCTGGAGTGCGAGTTCTTCAGCCTGCGCGGTGTGGCACTGCTGCTGGACACCATCGACAAGGTGCGCGAGCGGCTGAACTTCGACCTGGAGCTGGAAGGCATCCTGGCCACCATGTACGACTCGCGCACCACGCACTGCCGGCAGGTACTGCAGCGGGTGGTCGAGGCGTTCGGCGACAAGGTCTACCAGACGGTGATCACCAAGACCGTCAAGTTCCCGGAGTCGACGGTGGCCGGCACCCCGATCACGTCGCTGGATCCGGCGTCCTCGGGTGCCCGCAACTACCGGCAGCTGGCCCGTGAGGTCATCGCGGCGCACGCCGAGCGCTCCTGATCCACCGAGCTGGGTAGGGTTCCTGTCGTGACTCTGCCCGAAGTCTCCCCGGATGCCGCGCCGGAGGGCGTCGACGTCGATGCCGGCGCCCCGGCCGATGTGGCGACGGTCGGAAACCAGGTCGCGGAGCCGGCCAATGATCCGAGCGTGGAGGCTGCGGCTGATCCGGCCGTGGAGCCGGCCGGCACGAGCCGTTTCCAGGTCACCCTGACGAACTTCACCGGACCGTTCGACCTGCTGCTCCAGCTGATCAGCAAGCACAAGCTGGACGTGACGGAAGTCGCGTTGCATAAGGTGACGGACGAGTTCATCGCGTACATCCGGGCCATGGGTGACGATTGGGACCTCGACGAGGCCAGCGAATTCCTGGTGGTCGCCGCGACCCTGCTGGACCTGAAGGCGGCGCGGCTGCTGCCGGCCGCGGCGGTCGAGGACGAGGAAGACCTGGCGCTGCTGGAGGCGCGCGACCTGCTGTTCGCGCGGCTGTTGCAGTACAAGGCGTTCAAGGAGGCCGCGGCGGTCCTGGCGACGCTGTCGGAGACCGGGGCGCGGCGGTGGCCGCGGGCGGTGCGGTTGGAGCCGCAGTACGCCGAGGCGCTGCCGGATCTGGTACTGGGCATCGGGCCGGCCCGGCTGGCCGAACTGGCCGCCCGGGCGTTGGCCCCCAAGCAGCCGCCCGCGGTCTCCATCTCGCACGTGCACATGGTCCGGGTCAGTGTCCGGGAACACGCGGCGTTGCTGCGCGAGAAGCTGATGCAGGCGCGGGTGGCGACATTCCGGGTACTGTGCGCGGATTGCCAGTCGACCCTGGAAGTGGTGGCCCGGTTCCTGGCGTTGCTCGAGCTGTACCGCCAGGGGGTGGTGGCCTTCGAGCAGGTCGAGGCACTGGGGGAGCTGACCGTACGGTGGACGGCCGCGGAGGACACCGGGTCCGCCGACGTTCAGATCGACGAGTTCGAGGGCACGCAGGCGGAGTCGGAGCCCGGAGCCGAGTCGGGGGCTGAGTCGCAGGCGGGGGTCGAGGCGACAGCGCAGCCGCAGGCCGGGGTTGAGCCGGCAGCGGAGTCGGAACGGGCGTCTGTGGCGGCCGCGGAGCCGGGGTCTGGGCCGGCGCCGGAGCCGACGGACGGGGAGAAACGGGATGAGTGACAACAGGGCGGACGATTCGCTGGCCAGTCAGGCTGCGGCGTGGATTCCGCCGTGGGCGCGGGAGCGCCAGCCGGAGCCGGACAACGAGCCCGAACCATCGGCCGAGTCGTCGCCATCGCCGGAGCCGGAGGCTGGGCCGGCGTCCGAGCGTGGGCCGGCGTCCGAGCGTGGGCCGGAGGCCGATGCTGAGCCGGGGGCGACCGTAGAGACGGGCACGGAGCCGGGCGCCGGGCCGGCGGCGGTACCGGAGCCGGAAACCGAGCCGGAGCGCACGGCGACGCCGACGGTCGACCCGGCCGCGGAGCCGGGGCCGGTCGCGCAGCCGGTGCCGGAGCCGGTCGGCGAGCCGGCGCTGGTGCCCGAGCCGCTTCCGGTGGCGCCCGTCGAGCAGCCGCCGGCCGAGCAGCCGCCGGGTGAGCCGGACGCGCCGGCGGAGCCGGAGCCAGTCGGATCACAGGCGGCGCAGTCGGCTTCGCTCGCGGCGGACGGGTCTGCGGAATCGCGTCCGGCGGGCGCGGCGACGGCCGACCCGCAGCCGGGTGCGCTGGAGTTCTCGGCCGGGTCGGAACAGGCGACCGCGCAGCCGGCCGGCACACCGCCCGTGGACGCACCGCCGGCGCAGGACGATGAGGTCGCCGGGCAGCCCGAGGCGCTCGCCCGGGCCGACGCGTCCCTGGGGGCGCACCGGGTCGCCGAAGCCGTACCGTTCGCCGAGAGCGGGCCGATCGCGCGGGCCGAGCCGTTCGCCGACACCGAGCCGGTGGACGAGGCCGAGCCGACCGACGAGGGCGGACCGGTCACGCAGGCACCCCCGTTCACCGACGGGCCGCCGGTCACCGAGGCGCCCCCGTTCACCGATGCCGCGCCGGTCAGCGAGGCCGCCGCCGAGCCGGCCGAAAGCCCTGTCTCGCCGGCCGGCTCGGGCACGGCTTCACGCCAGGACGCGCTGCCGCTGCCCATCGAGGACGGGGCCGGCGAACTGCCGCCGATCGCGCAGTTGCCGGCTGCCGAGCTGCGTGCCGCGATCGAGGCCATCCTGCTCGTGGTCGACGAACCGGTCACCGAAGGCGTTCTCGCCGACGCGCTGGAGCAGCCGGCCGAGCGCGTCGGCGAGCAATTGTCCGCGTTGGCCGAGGAGTACGAGGGGCAGGAGCGCGGTTTCGAGCTGCGCCGGGCGGCCGGTGGCTGGCGGCTGTACACCAGGACCCGGTACGCCCCGTATGTCGAACGATTCGTGCTCGACGGGCAGTCTGTCCGCCTGACCCAGGCGGCCCTGGAGACTCTCGCGGTCGTCGCGTACAAGCAGCCGGTGACCCGTTCGCGGATCTCGGCCATCCGCGGTGTCAACTGCGACGGGGTCATGCGTACCCTGGTAACCCGCGGCCTGATCGAGGACTGCGGTGCCGAGCCGGAGACCGGTGCCCACCTCTACCGCACGACCAGCCTGTTCTTGGAAAAGCTCGGACTGGACTCGGTGGATCAGCTGCCGCCGCTTGCCCCGTTCCTACCTGATGATGTGGATGAGATCGCCGATGCCCAACGCTGAGCGGCTCCAGAAGGTCCTCGCCGCTGCCGGCGTCGGTTCCCGCCGGGCCAGCGAGGAATTGATCGCTGCCGGGCGGGTGACCGTCGACGGGCGCACCGCCTCCCTGGGCGACAAGGTCGACCCGAGCGCCGCCGAGATCCACGTGGACGGCGAGCGGGTCATCGTCGACGCGAACCTGGTGTACCTGGCGTTGAACAAGCCGCGTGGGGTGGTCTCCACGATGGCCGACGAACGCGGCCGGGAGGCGATCGCTGACTTCCTGAGCAACATCCCGGAACGGATTTTCCACGTCGGGCGGCTGGACGCGGACAGCGAGGGGCTGCTGCTGCTGACCAACGACGGTGGGCTGGCGCACAAGCTGATGCATCCGTCCTTCGGGGTGCCGAAGACATATCTGGTCGAGGTGCCCGGGCCGATGCGCCGCGGGGTCGGCAAGCAACTGACCGCCGGCATCGAACTGGAGGACGGTCCGGTACGGGTGGACAACTTCCGGCTGGTCGACTCCATGCCCGGTCGGGTACTGGTGGAACTGGTGTTGCACGAGGGGCGTAAGCACATCGTGCGACGGTTGATGGACGAGGTCGGGTACCCGGTGTCCCGATTGGTGCGCACCGCGATCGGACCGGTACGGCTGGGCGATCTGCGCCCGGGACGGCACCGGCGCCTGGGCCGCGCCGAGGTGGCGGCGCTGTTCAAGGCCGTCGGCGAGTAGCGAGTAGGGGCGCGCCGCGTGCCGGGTCCGGCCGACCCGGCATGATTGGTGTGGGTTGGCCGAGCAGTAGGGAGACGAAGGCGTGGACGCGTGGGTGGTGGCTGTCGACGGGCCGTCCGGTTCCGGGAAGTCGACGGTGTCCCGGCGGCTGGCCGCCGAGCTGCACGCGGGCTACCTGGACACCGGGGCGATGTACCGCGCGGTGACCCTGGCGGTGCTGACGGCGGGCGCGGATCCGACCGACGCCGAGGCGGTCGTCAAGATCGCCAGTGAGGTGACGCTGGACAGCGGTACCGACCCGGAGAACCCGCACATCCGGCTCAACGGCGAGGTGGTCGACGGCGAGATCCGCGGTCCGGACGTGACCGGCGCGGTGTCCGCGGTCTCGGCGGTGCCCGCTGTGCGGGCGCTGCTGGTGGCCCGGCAGCGGGAGATCATCGCCGAGGCCGACCGGATCGTGGTGGAGGGGCGCGACATCGGCTCGGTGGTGGCACCCGACGCCGACCTGAAGGTATACCTGACCGCCTCTGCGGCCACCCGGGCGCAGCGGCGCAGCGCCGAACACGACACCGACCTGCAGACCACCGCGGCGGCGATGGCCCGCCGGGACGCGCTGGACTCCAGCCGCGCCGCGGACCCGCTGGCGCAAGCTCCGGACGCCGTGGTGCTGGACACCACCGAGCTGGGCATCGACGAGGTCGTCAGCCGGCTGGTCGAGCTGGTCAGGAGCAGTCGGTGACTGATCCGTTCCAGGCGGCCGTTCCGGAATCGCTGGACGACGTCGACCTGGGCGTCGACGGCGACCTGGACGCCGGCACCGGCGTCGACGGCGACCGGGAGGGCCCGGCTCCGGTGGTGGCCGTCGTCGGGCGACCCAACGTCGGCAAGTCGACCCTGGTCAACCGCATCATCGGGCGGCGCCAGGCGGTGGTCGAGGACGTTCCCGGGGTGACCCGCGACCGGGTGGCCTACGACGCGCAGTGGAACGGCCGGCGGTTCACCATCGTGGACACCGGCGGCTGGGAGCCCGACGCCAAAGACCGCGCCAAGGCCATCGCCGCGCAGGCCGAGGCCGCGGTGGCCACCGCCGACGTGGTGCTGTTCGTGGTCGACTCCCGGGTCGGCTCCACCGACGTGGACGAGGCCGCGGTACGCATGCTGCGCCGCAGCGCGAAACCCGTGCTGCTGGTGGCCAACAAGGTCGACAACGCGACGATGGAGATCGAGTCGACGTCGCTGTGGTCGCTGGGGTTGGGCCAGCCGTACCCGGTCTCGGCTCTGCACGGCCGCGGCTCGGGCGACCTGCTGGACGCCGTGCTGGAGGCGATGCCGGCCCCGGCACCGCCCGACACCCCGCGCCCGCGCGGCCCGCGCCGGGTGGCGCTGGTCGGGCGGCCCAACGTCGGCAAGTCCAGCCTGCTCAACCGCCTGGCGCGGGAAGAGCGTGCGGTGGTCGACTCGGTCGCCGGTACCACCGTGGATCCGGTGGACAGCCTCGCCGAGATCGGTGGGCAGACCTGGCAGCTGGTGGACACCGCCGGGCTGCGTAAGCGGGTCGGCCAGGCCAGCGGCACGGAGTACTTCGCGTCGCTGCGTACCAACGCCGCGATCGACGCCGCCGAGGTGGCCATCGTGCTGCTGGACGCGAGCGAGCCGATCATCGAGCAGGATCAGCGGATCCTGTCGATGGTCACCGAGGCCGGCCGGGCGCTGGTGCTGGCGTTCAACAAGTGGGACCTGGTCGACGAGGACCGCCGGTACTACCTGGATCGGGAGATCGACCGGGAACTGCGCCGCATCCCGTGGGCGATCAAGGTCAACGTGTCGGCGAAGACCGGCCGGTCGGTGGACAAGCTGGCACCGGCGTTGCGCCAGGCGCTGGCGAACTGGGAGAAGCGGGTACCGACGGGGCAGCTGAACCAGTGGCTGACGGCGCTGGTACAGGCGACTCCGCACCCGGTACGCGGGGGGCGGGCGCCTCGGGTGCTGTTCGCCACCCAGGCCAGTACGAGCCCGCCGAAGTTCGTGCTGTTCACCACGGGGCTGCTGGACGCGGGCTACGTGCGGTTCGTGGAGCGCAAGCTGCGCGAGGAGTTCGACTTCGAGGGCACGCCGGTCGAGGTGACCGTACGGCCGCGTAAGAAGCCGTCCCGCTGACAGTCCTCTGAGGACTGTCCCTTGTGGATATCGCAGCGCGGGCGCAGGTACCAGGACCCGCGCCCGCGTGGCGTTCCTCTGCGATCAGCCGAAGCAGTTCGGGACCGCGTTGGTGCTGCCCGTGCAGTTGGTGGGACGGTTGGCGACGATGACCGAGTTCTGGTCCACCGTCACCAGGTTGTTGTTGGTGGCGATCCCACCGGGCGCAACCGTCGAGAGGTTCGCGGTGACCCGCGCGGCAGTGAGGGTGAGGCGCCCACCCTCGTTCGAGATCCCGCCAGCCTGCGAGGCGGTACCGGTGGCCCGGTTGAGGCTGACCTGACTGCGCCGTACCACGACGTTGCTACGGAGGTTGCGAATCCCGCCGCCGTTGCCGCTTGTCGCGGTGTTCCCGTTGACCTCGCTGTCCTCGATCACGGCAGAGGCTACCGGGGTCAGCGCGGGGAGGAACAGAGCGTAGACGCCGCCGCCCCCGTCGTTGCCGGTAACCGTGTTGCGGTCCACCGTGGTACCGGATACGTAGAGGGTGCATCCCACGCAGAAGATGCCGCCGCCAGCGGTGGCCGTGTTGTCGGAGACGGAACTGTCGGTGATTTTCGTGACCGCCTCCGTGCTGGTGATGCCGCCACCTTCGGATGCACTCGTGTTGTGGTCGATCCTCGCCCTGTCGATGACGGCGGCCTTCCCGTCGAAGAGCCCTCCACCCTCATCCTCACTGGTGTTGTAGCTCACCTCGACATTGCGCACGGTCAGCTGGCCCTCGTTGGAGATCCCTCCGCCCAGGTCCTGCGCGTTGTTGTTGCTGACCCGGCTGAGGGACTGCGCCGTGGCGCTGGTGGTCTTCGAGTCCTTGCCGTTGTCGTCTCCGAGGACCGCGGTGATGCCGTAGTTGGCGATGCCGCCGCCGTCGGAGGTGCTCTGGTTGCGGGTGACGGTGGTGTTGTGGAGGGTGGCTTGTCCGCCGGCCTGCACGAGGATGCCGCCGCCGCCCGGTGAGTCGGGTGCGAAGCCTCCGGTGATGGTGAGATTGTTCAGCGTGAGTCTTCCGCCGACGCCGACGTTGAGGATGCGGAAGTTCGTGGCGCTGGCGGCGCGGGTGATGGTGGCGTCCTGGCCGTTGATGGTGATGGGTTGGGTGATGATGGGCAGGCCGTCGGCGCCTTGGTTTGTGGTCAGGGTGTAGGTGCATCGTGGGGTGAGCGTGAGTTGTGCTCCGCCGTTGGCGTTTGCGCTGACGATTGCTGCGATGAGTTGGTCGGCGGCGCAGGGGATGAGTTGCTGGTTTTGGTTGGCGGTGGACGGCGGGTTTCCGGCGTTGGCCCCGCTGGCTTCGGCTCCCGCGGCTGCGCCGCTGAACGCGGCGATGCTGGCTACTCCGGTCAGTCCCGCCAGTCCGGCGGTGTACCACCGCGCCCGTCGTCTTCGTGGCGGTGCCGCTGCCGCGATACCTCGGTGTGTCAATTGATCGTTGAACATCGAATTACCTCACCCTCTCTGCAAGCACATGGGCGGACGCGCAGAGGTGGCGCGAGTTGCCATGAACCGGACGCGGATGCTTGATATCACCGTAGGGTAAGGATTTCTCACTTTAGGTTCATATCCGAGATAACCGCACGTTTAGGGCATGAACCCCTCCGGGTCGGTCGTCGCTAGTCCCAGGGTGTCGCCCGTCCGGCTGTCGCCGCCGAACGCCGAGTTCGCAAGCGATGTGAGCTCGGCGGCCACGGCGGCCGGGCTGGTCGTGTGCGGGAGATGACCGCTGTCGATGACCACGAGCCTCGATCCGGGGATCAGGTCCCGGGCCGTCTCGGCGGCGCCGAGCGGCAGGACGGGGTCGTGTCGCCCCCAGATCAGCACGGTGGGGGCTGTGATCTTCCCGGCCTGGGCCCGGAGGTCGTGCTCGGGAAGGTTGAAGCTGCGCCAGATGTCGGTGACCGCCGCCAGCCCCGGGGTGGTGCGTGTGATCGCGATGGCGTCGGCGCGCGCCCGGTGGTCGGCGGCGGTGCGCGGGCGCGTGTACGCACGGGAGAACAGCGGATAGATACGGCGGACGAACCATGGGTGGCTCATCAGCGCGCAGAAGACGCGGCCGGGGAGCCGGGAGCCCTCGAAGCCACCCCCGTCGATAATCATCAGGCCCTTGACCAGGTCGGGCCGCCTGATGGCCAGCCGGGCCGCGACGTTGCCGCCGACCGAGTTGCCAGCCAGGACGGCGCCGTCGGGCGTGAGCGATTCGAGGAGTTCCTCGACGATCTGGGCCAGCCGCAGTTCAGTGGACGCCGCCGTGCCGGCCGGGGACCGGCCATGGCCCGGCCAGTCGACGCCGATGCTGCGGTACCCGTCGGGGAGCAGCCTGCGGATCTCGTCGTAGTCGTGTTGGTCATGGCCGCCACTGGGCAGCAGGACGATCGGGTCGCCGCTGCCGAGGCAGTCGTAGGCGACCGTTCCGCCGGATGTCGAGACTGTGGTCATGGGCCGAGCCTACTACGGTGACCGACCGGTCGGTCAGTCACAAATTCCCGCGCAACGACGGCATATACTCCGGGCGGTGGCAGAAGGAACTCGAATGGCCGGCGCGCTGCAGACGCGCGAGGCGCTGCTCGACGCCGGCGCGGCTCTGGCTGAGGAGCACGGCCTCGCCGGCGTCAGCGTGAACATGGTGGTCGCGCGGGCGGGGGTCGCCAAGGGAACCTTCTACGTGCACTTCAAGGACCGCGCGGCATTCGTCGATGCCATGCACGCGCGCTTCCACGCGCGGGTCGAGGCCGCCGCCGGCGAGGCGATCGCGGGCCTGCCGCCCGGTGCCGAGCGGCTCTTCCGCGGTTTCGAGGCTTACCTTGACGTCTCGCTCGCGAACAGGGGCGTCAAGGCGCTGTCACTCGAGGCCCGCTCGGATCCGACCGTGCAGGACTCGATGGCGGCGCGGCGCGAGCGCCTTGCCGCAGCGGGCGTGGCCGATCTGGAGGCCATGGGCTGGGACGACGCCGGAGCGGCGGTGCAACTGCTGGCCGCGATGACCCGGGAGATCTCGGTACTGGAATTCGACGCCGGCCATCGGCTGCCGGCATCACGCCGCGCGCTGAAGCGGTTCCTCGGAATCTGAATCGTCCGATCAGGACCTCCGACAAGCCAGATCGTCCCAGATCGCAAGGCGCCCACTCGGACGGCCGAGGCTAGCAGCAGGCCGTCGACTTCTCGTCACCGTCGCTGGCCGTGGCTTCGCCGCAGCAGCAGGCGCTGTCCTCGGCCTTGTTCAGGTTGTCGGCGTCGCCCTTGACCACGTAGACCTCCCACGGCTCGTTGCCCGGTCCGTGCACCCACACTTTGTTCTGCAAGGCGTAGCAGCAGGTCGTGTCGTCCTCGGTGAGCGTCATCAGGCCGGTGTCGGCCAGGCGGGTGGTGGCGGCTTTGACCTCGTCCTCGCTGAAGACCTCGACGCCGAGGTGGTCCATGACGGTGGGCTGGTCGGCCTCGCCTTCGAGCAGGACGAGCTTGAGCGGCGGCTCCTCGACCGCGAAGTTGGCATAGCCGGGGCGGCGCTTGGCCGGCTCGACGCCGAACAGTTTCGAGTAGAACGCGACCGATCCCTCCAGGTCGGAGACGCGCAGGGCGAGCTGGACGCGGGACATGACCGTACCTCCCTGATTAGATGTCCTTCTAAGCAGAAGCTTGCACGCTGCCTAGACAGTTGTCAAACTAGACCGGTGTCTAGACAAGAGCTGCCTATCCTCGACGCCTCCTGCTGCACCCCGCTGACCAGCGAGGCGCTGACCGAGGAGTCGGCCGTCGACCTGGCCAAGGGCTTCAAGGCGCTGGGCGACCCGGTCCGGCTGCGGCTGCTGTCCCTGATCGCCTCACGCAAGGGTGGCGAGGTCTGCGTCTGTGAACTGACCGACGCGTTCACCCTGACCGGCCCGACAATCTCCCATCACCTGCGCGTGCTGCGCGAGGCCGGGCTGATCGACTGCCAGCGGCGAGGCACCTGGGTCTACTACTGGATCATCCCGGCGAAGCTGTCCGCCCTGTCTCAGCTGCTCGACGTGCCGGCCGCGTCGCCCGACGCGGTCTCCGCGTGAGCCTGGCCCGGCGGGCCTCGGCCGAGTGCGCCGGCACCGGCCTACTGGTCGCGGCCGTGGTCGGGTCCGGGATCGCCGCGACCCGACTCTCACCGCACGACGTCGGCCTGCAACTGCTGGAGAACGCGTTGGTCACGGCGCTGGCGCTGGGTGCGTTGATCCTGACGTTCGGGCCGGTGTCCGGCGCGCACTTCAACCCGGTCGTGTCCCTGATGGACTGGTGGTTGGGCCGCCGTACCGGGACCGGGCTGACCGGGCGGGACCTGTGCGCCTACCTGGTTGCCCAGGTGTCCGGCGCGATCGGCGGAGCGATCCTCGCCGACATGATGTTCGGCCTGCCGGCCGTGGCCTGGTCGCACACCCATCGAAGCGGGCCGCACCTGTGGCTGGCCGAAATCGTGGCCACGGCCGGGCTGGCGCTGCTCATCTTCGCGCTGGCCCGCTCGGGCCGCACAGTGGTGGCTCCGGCGGCGGTCGGTGCGTACATCGGCGCGGCGTACTGGTTCACCTCGTCGACCTCGTTCGCGAACCCGGCGGTGACGATCGGCCGGATGTTCACCGACACCTTCGCCGGCATCGCCCCTTCCTCGGCCCCGGCCTACCTCGCCGCGCAGCTGCTCGGCGGGCTGGTCGCCGTGGCCGGTCTGTCCTGGTGGTACCCGTCCGCCGGGCAGGCCGCGAACGTGGTGGTCGTCCCGTCGGTCATGTCCGATCTGAGCCGGAGACCATGATGAGTGACAAGCCGAGCGTGCTGTTCGTCTGCGTCCACAACGCCGGCCGCTCCCAGATGGCCGCCGGGTGGCTGCGTCACCTGGCCGGTGACCGGATCGACATCCGCTCGGCCGGCACCGAACCCGCCGAGCAGATCAACCCCGTTGCGGTCGCCGCGATGCGCGAGGTCGGCATCGACATCACCGATCAGAAGCCCAGGGTCCTGGACAACGACGCCGCGCGGGACAGCGACGTCATCATCACCATGGGCTGTGGCGACACCTGCCCGTACTTTCCCGGCAAGCGCTACGAAGACTGGAAGCTGGAGGATCCCGCCGGGCAACCCCTCGACACCGTACGGCGGATCCGCGACCACATCCGCGACCGGGTGCAGGTCCTTCTCGGGCAGCTACTCCCTGACCGCTCCGTCTGAGCTGTGGTTTCAACCGGTGGCCCTCCGCGATCCAGAACGCACTGCCCAGCTCGCCGCACAGGCTGAATCCCGCGGTTCGACCGACCGCGGCCAACGAGACCACCCCGACGTGGTCATCCGCCCACGTGGTACGGCTGGGAGCTGCGTGGGCACCCCGGGCGAAGCGACCGCCATTGTGCGCACGGGCGAGGGCGACGTACGCCGCCGGCAGCCGCCGTCCAACCTCTGCCTCCACCGTTCGCACAAGCTCGTCAGTCAGCGGGGCCTCGAACGGCCCGGACTTGTCGAAGACCGTCGAGGGATCGAGCACGGGCCGACCATAGTCCATCGCCTTATGGCTCGATAACGGGTGCGCCGCGAAGACGTGGGCGACGCCTCCGCCGCTGAGGACGGTGGTGCTCGTCGATTACGAGGGCCGTGTCGCTGGGGACGCCGGCAGGCGCTGCATTGCTGCCTGTAGCTTCGATCGGAGATCGTCCACCGCCTGAGACAGTTCGTCGCTGGGCAGATCGTCGATCCTCTGATCGCCGAACGGGCGGGGCTTTCCCGCATCGTCCAGCGGATGCGCCCAATACGACGCGATGTTGCGTGCGAACGCCAATACCGGCTCACCATCGGCAACCGGAAGTCCCGGTAGGTCGGACTTTGTCACCGCGTCTTCCGGCACCGGTTCCCGCAGCGTCTCGGATAGCTTCTGGATGGCGTCCACGGTCGGTCCCAGCGAGTTCAGATAGGCGCTGAGCAGCTTCGGCATGTCGGAGCTTCGCACGAGCGGCGACGCTGGCCACTGACGGCCGTCCGGGAGCGGGTACTTCGAGGGGGACCGCTGAACTTCGCTCCGCGCGTGTACTTCGGGCTCGTGGTCGAGCGCGTCCATGACGGAGACCGGCGGGATCGATGTCAGGATCTGTTGCAGCTGGCCGATCATCACGGTCCGCGGACGGCTGCTCGTACAGGCATCAACGGCCGCGCCCACAACGGCCCCTGCCGCCGCTACGCCGGCCAGCCTGAGCACGTCGCGGCGGTGCAGCTGGGGCATGCCCAACCACGTTGTCGACGGTGTCGGCTCCTCAGCTTCCACAGGTCAGCTCCTTTCCAAAGTTCGGGACGGCGTCGGCCGCGACGGATGCACAGCAGAACAGCTTCGATGCCTCCGTGTTCTGGCGGTACCTCTGCTGTTCCCCTTCCAAAGCCAATTGCTCCTGCGCGAATTCGTGGACCTTGCCAACGTAATTCCCGATGATGATTCCGGTGGCGATCGCCATCCCCACGACTACCAAACATGCGGCACCCAGGGCGATGATGACTGGCCACGGCTTCGATGCCGCGTTGGCCATGACGTCGACAACCAGCACGGCCGTCGCCAGCGACACCGCTCCGATGACGATTCCCGCAGCCGCGTCCGAAGCTGCGACAGCCACGAGCGTGCCGCCGGCGACCGCCGCGTCAATCGCCTCGATCAGTTTTCCGAGCAGGGTACGTGCGCCTTCCGACGCGCCCTTGAACACGCCCGTCACTGTCGACAGCGACAATGCGGTGCCGGCCGCGGCCCAGGCGGCGAACGCGACCGCTGCCATTTTCTTCAGGTCTGCGGCCTCCTCCTTGGCGCGCTGGCCCGACGCGCAGTGGGCTGCCCCGCTGTTGCGCGCGGACGTCAGGCCGTTGAGCGAGGAGACACAGAGGGAGCTCTTCGTCGGGCGAGGTGTCGTGCAGATGTCGCTTGCGATGTAGGTCGCCAGGTTGACTGTGACCGTCCAGAATCCGTTCCCGTTGTCAGTCGGTCCGGCATCCGGCGGGCGATTGCAGGCAAGAAACAATCTGCACCACTGATTGTCGGGGCCGGGGTCGAGTGGACTGTCGGTGGCGCGGGGGAGCGTCCACGTGACCGGCTCATCGGCCGAGCCCTTGGCGGCGCCGATGTAGAACCATTCGTCCCTGCTCGGGAGACTCTTAGCGGAGAACGCGCCGATGAGGCCGTACCGGGGAACCTCCGGCATCAGCCACCCGCCCGCCGCGTCGGCGCGCATCTCGACCCACCCGCTCGGCGGCGTTCGCCCGGTCAGGAAAACGCCCGAGCCGATCTCGCCGGTTGCTGCCAACCACGCGATCCGGTCCGGCCGCCAGATGCGGTTGTCTCGCAATGTGCTGGGCCAGCCGGAGACCTGCGGGCCGACTTCCACCACGCCCCACCGATCTCGCGTCCGAGACGTTGGCCCGACTTTGACGATCAACGGGTGCGTAAAGAGAGGCGTTGGCATTGCGGTATCTCCTTTACCGGTTGCGGAGGCTCGATCGCCAGCCTGTTGAACGCGACCGCGCTGTGCCAGTGGCCATCTCGCCACCTTGACAACAACGGGATCGCCTACTACGTGAGCCGGCTGGTTAAGCTGTCGAATGACTGGGGAGGCCGGGGTGGACGAGGCCGCGCTGTTGCGCTGTGGGCTGCGTGCCAGTAACGCGATCGTCAATGACGAACCGTTCGAAAAGATCTTGACTGACGGGCTGCGTCACACCGTCGGCGCGGACACCGCGACGATCACCATGTGGCGCCACACGCCGGCCGGCCTGCCCTCGATGACGGTGTCTGGCCAGGACGTGCCACCACAAGGAGAATTGCGCGCCTGGACCGAGAGGTTCGGCGATCATCCGTACTTCGCCCACCTGCTGACTACTCGCGATCCGCGCCCGTACCGGACCAGCGACTTCATGCCGTTCGATCGCTTCCGGAACACGACCGTGTACCGCGACCTCCTCGCTCAGTACGGGCTGCGCCACCAGCTTGCCGCGACCCTGACCTTCACCGATCAGGAACTGGTGTTCATCGGGTTGCTGCGCAGCGGGCAGGACTTCTCCGATAGCGAGGTCCACGCCGTGGCGCACGTGCGGAAAATGGTGTCGGCCGCACTCGCGTACCGAACCGAGGTGCGGACCATCCGTGCAAAGATCGGACTCAAGCCGTTCGCCGAGCCGGTACGCGAACTCACTCTGACCGCGCGGGAAAACCAGGTACTGCGGCTCGTCGCCGCGGGGCATACCAACGATCAAGCCGCCATGCGGCTCGGGGTCAGCACCCGCACCGTGCGCAAGCACCTGGAGTCGGTCTTCGCCAAGGCACAGGTGCCCAGCCGAGCCGCCGCCGTGGCCTGGTGGCTGCGCCAGTCCGGCGATCCGCGGGCACAAGGCTGAGCTGAGCCACGGCGTGTGCTCCGGTAGCCGGCTGCCGCTGACCCGGTGACGAGCGACGGCCTCGGCCCCACGCGGGCCTGATCAGACTCGCGCGGGGCCGGATTTGTTCGCTGTCGACGTCTGCCAGCAGTTGCCCTGGCGACTGCGGGATCAGCCGAAGCAGTTCGGGACGGCGACGGTGCTGCCCGTGCAGTTGGTGGGACGGTTGGCGACGATGACCGACTTCTGGTCCACGGTGATCCGGTTGGTACTGTTGAAGACCCCGCCAGCGACCGCCGAAGAGTTCTCGGTGATCTCGGCCGCCGTGAGGGTGAGAGCGCCGGCGAAGTCGAAGATTCCACCACCCCGCGAGGCGGTGCCGATGGCTTGGTTGAGGCTGACGTGGCTGCGCCGTACCACGAGGTTGGCGCTGCCGTTGTTGATGCCGCCGCCGTCACCCGAAGCGGTGTTCCCGTCGACCTCGCTGTCCTCGACCACGGCAAAGGCCGACCCGCCCAACGGGGCCGGAACGCTCTGGTTGAAGATGCCGCCGCCGTCGTCGGTCGCCGTGTTGTGGTCGACTTTGGTGCTGCTCACGTAGATGGTGCTCGACACGCACTCGATGCCTCCGCCGTCGCCGTCGGCCGTGTTGTCGGAGACGGTGCTTGCGGTGAGCTTCGTGACGGCGGCGACGGTGGTGAGACCGCCGCCGCTGGAATCCGCAAAGTTGTCAACGATGCGGGTCTGTTCCAGTACGGCGGTGCCCCGGTCGGTGATGCCTCCGCCCTCGATGTCGCTGGTGTTGTCGCTGACCTCGATGTCCTTCGTGGACAGCTGGCCCTGGTTGTAGATGCCTCCGCCGGAGACCGGGGTGCTGTTGTTGGCGACCTTGCCGCCTCCGTGGCCGTCTCCCAGGACGGCGGCAATGCCGTAGTTGGCGATGCCGCCGCCGTTGGTGGTGCTCTGGTTGTGGGTGACGGTGGTGTCGTAGAGGGTGGCCCGGCCCCCGGCTTGGACGAGGATGCCGCCGCCGCCCGGTGAGTCGGGTGCGAAGCCTCCGGTGATGGTGAGATTGTTCAGCGTGAGTCTTCCGCCGACGCCGACGTTGAGGATGCGGAAGTTCGTGGCGCTGGCGGCGCGGGTGATGGTGGCGTCCTGGCCGTTGATGGTGATGGGTTGGGTGATGATGGGCAGGCCGTCGGCGCCTTGGTTTGTGGTCAGGGTGTAGGTGCATCGTGGGGTGAGCGTGAGTTGTGCTCCGCCGTTGGCGTTGGCGCGCACGATCGCCGCGATGAGTTGGTCGGCGGCGCACGGCA
The DNA here is from genome assembly GCF_016862975.1 of Rugosimonospora africana. Classification (GTDB taxonomy): domain Bacteria; phylum Actinomycetota; class Actinomycetes; order Mycobacteriales; family Micromonosporaceae; genus Rugosimonospora; species Rugosimonospora africana. The sequence goes on along the minus strand of NZ_BONZ01000077.1, from coordinate 64,197 downwards.
CCGGTGCTTGGTTGCCGCCTTGGGTGGTGGCGGTCGACGACGGGTTTGCCGTGCTGGTGGACCCGGTTGCTTCGGCTGCCGTGGCTGTCCCGCTGAACGCGGCGACACTGGCCATTCCGGTCAGACCCGCCAGTCCGGCGGTGTACCACCGTGTCCGTCGTCTTCGTGGCGGTGCCGCCGCCGTGATACGCCGGTGTGTCGGTTGCTTGTTGGACATCGAGTTACCTCACCTTCCATTGACGGCATTGCACAGCGGTTGCCCGGGCGAGCACCGGATCAGCCGAAGCAGTTCGGGACGGCGAAGGCGCTGCCCGTGCAGTTGGTGGGACGGTTGGCGACGATGACCGACTTCTGGTCCACCGTGACCAGAGGATCGTTGGTGAAGATCCCGCCAGGCGCTACCGTCGACGAGTTTTCGGTGACCTGGGTGGCGGTGAGGTCGAGCCTGCCGGACGAGTTGGAGACCCCGCCGCCCTGCGAGGCCGCGCCGATGGCCTTGTTGAGGTCGACGTGGCTGCGTCGTAGCACGAGATTGCTCAGGCGGATGCGGATCCCCCCGCCGTCACCGCGCGCGGTGTTTCCGTTGATCTCGCTGTCCTCGACCACGACGGAGGATGACCCGATCGTGGTGAAGCCCTCGATGTCGATGCCGCCGCCGTTGCCGGTGGCTGTGTTGCGGTCGACCGTGGTGCCTCGCAGGTACACGGCGCTCAGCAAGGAGGCGATGCCGCCTCCCCCGCTGCCGGCTGTATTGTCGGAGACGGAACTGTCGGTGAGTTTCGTGATCGCGGCGGCACTGGTGATGCCACCACCGTTGGAAGCCGCCGTATTGTGGTCGATTCGGGTCTGTTCCAGTACGGCGGCCCCTTGGTCGATGAGCCCACCACCCAAACTTCCGCTGGTGTTGTAGCTGACCTCGACGTCCTTTGTGGACAGCCGGCCCTCGTTGTAGATGCCTCCGCCGGAGGTCTGGGAGCTGTTGTTGTCGACCCCGTTGCCTCCGCGGTCGTCTCCGACGAGGGTGGTGATGCCGTAGTTGGCGATGCCGCCGCCGACCGCTGCGCTCCGGTTGCCGGCGACGGTGGTGTTGTGGAGGGTGGCCTGTCCGCCGGCTTGGATGAGGATGCCGCCGCCGCCCGGTGAGCCGGGTGCGATGCCGCCGGTGATGGTGAGGTTGGTCAGCGTGAGGTTCCCGCCGACGCCGACGTTGAGGATGCGGAAGTTGGTGGCGGTCGCGGCGCGGGTGATGGTGGCGTCCTGGCCGTCGACGGTGATGGGTTGGGTGATGATGGGCAGGCCGTCGGGGCCTTGGTTTGTGGTCAGGGTGTAGGTGCATCGTGGGGTGAGCGTGAGCTGCGCGCCGCCGGCAGCGTTGGCGTGCACGATCGCCGCGGTGAGTGCGTCGGGGGAGCAGGGGACCGCCTCGTTCGGGTTGGTTGCCGCAGCCGTCCCGCTGAGTGTGGCGACGCTCGCTACTCCGGTCAGTCCCGCGAGTCCGGCCGTGTACCACCGCGCCCGTGCCCGTCCCTGAGCGTTGGACATCGACGTCACCCATCCTCTCCGCCGGTGATAGTGCCGCGCTGCTCGAAGCAGCTCAAGTCGCCATAAACTTCGCGTAGCGATCGAACATCACGGTATCGCGAAGGTTTCTCGCGACGGGGATTGATCGGAGAGAAACGCACGTTTGGGGCACAGACCGCCCACCGGTCTCCGCTTGTCTGGTGGCCCGGCCGCGATGACTACCGCCGACATCGCCCGGCGGATACGTCGATCGCCGATCCGATGGAGGCGCCTCCATCGGATCGGCGATCGGCTCATTCGATGCGGATGGTGCTTGTGCCGCGGATCTGACCGTGGGCGAGAGTGGCGACCGCGGTTGCGACGCCAGGCGGCTCGTACTCGGCGACGACCCGGACGGCGGTCGCTCGGCTACCGATCTTCAGATCTAGCCATGGCTGAGGCGACAGGTCCTCAGCACTCGGCGAGGCTGCCATTGTCGGTCAGGTAGCTATCCCAGACCCATCCCTCGAATTCGGTTCCATCGGCGCGTACGTGGGTCCAGGTGTTACCCGCGCTGTTCCTGACATAGCAGTGGTACTGGAGCAGCACGGTGGAGTCGACGTAGAAGGAGACGGCACAGCCCGAATTCGGTCCGTCATGGACCGCCACATCCCCGTCGCTCGCGAACACGTGGCCCGTGTCGGAGTCCTTGTTGGACCATGCGGGGTGGGTACACGCCAACGGTTGCATGTCACGGGCCGTGTCCGCCGTCGCGGTCGTCGCCGTTGAGCGGGCTCCTGTCGCGGACTGCGCAGACGCGGCGGTGGCGGTTGCACCGAGAAGGCCGATGGCCAATACCGCCGAGCCTGCCAGGACGCTGACTTTCGCACGCATGCTTCGCACCATGGACTTCCTCTCTTCGCCTGGAGACGTCATCGATCATGACGTCTATCAACAAGCGTTGGCCAACGCTTGTTGGCAACGTATTCGCGGATGACGGTCGATGTCAATGCATCCCGATCTATGACCATCGACACGTCTCATCGCGAAACTGCCGGCCGCTTGTCAAACGTCGGCCCGGCAACGGCGGTGGTCAGCCCAACGCGGCAGCCCAACGCGTCGATCGGCCGCCCGGGGCCGATCCGGGGCGCATCGGGCTTCTACGCCTGAGGAGCGGACATGTGAGGTATGCGACGGTGTGCCTCAGGTCTCCCGGAGCACCTGATCGATGGTGTGCCGGCCGACGCCGGCCATCCTCGGGTGCTCTGCCTCGTGCAGGAGCACCGCGGTACCCATGTTCAACGCCCAGCCCCGGGCACGGTCCCAGGTGTCGGCGTCGTACGTCGACCCGGACCGCTCGTCGAGGCGGGCGCGGAAGGCGCGGCGGTCCTCGGCGTCGAAGACCAGCCACGCCGCGGCCAGATCGGTGGCCGGGTCACCGGCGGTCAGGTCGCCGAAGTCGATGACGGCGGCCAGCCGCCCGTGTTCGACCAGCAGGTTCGCCGGGTGCGGGTCGCCGTGCAGCCACAGCGGCGGCCCGGCCCATCCGGGTACCGTGACCAGCCGGTCCCACAGGGTGCGTAGCCGCTCGGCGTGCGGGATCGCCCCGCTTGCCAGCCGCTCGTACACGGCGCGGGTGCGGGAGGACAGCGGTACGCCGCGCACCGGATTGTGCGGCGCGTCGCCGGGTGCCGGCACGTGCAGGTCGGCCATGAACCGTGCCAGGTCGGCGACCAGGCCGCCTCGCTCGTGCGGTGGCAGGTCGGAGGCGGGGCGGCCGGCCCTCCAGCGGGTGATGCTCCACGGCCAGGGGTACCAGTCGGTGGGTACGCCGACCCGGACCGGCACCGGTACCGGGATGTGCAGGCGGCCGGCGAGCACCGGCAGCCACCGCTGCTCGTTGAGGATCAGTTCGGCGGCCACCCGCCGGCGCGGCAGCCGGACGCACAGGTCGTCGCCGAGCCGGTAGAGCGTGTTGTCCCAGCCGTTGCCGACAAGCGTCAGCGGGCCGGCGAGGTCCGGGTGCTGGGCCTCGATCAGACGCGCGACCAGATCCTCGTCGATGGCGATGTCGGCGACCGGTCGATCCATCACCGCATCATCGGTCATCGACCGGACTCGCCGGCTGCCGGTGTGCTCAACGGGTGGCCGGCCGGTTCGCTGGCCAGCCGGGGCGCTGAACCCTCAGCCGTCGAGGACCTCGTCCAGCGGGCGGCGGCGGGTGGGGTAGCCGGGCTGGCTGTACCCGATGCGCAGCACCAGCTGCGGTGCTCCCGCGCGGCCGACGCCGACGCGTAGCCGCTCGCGTGCGGCGGGGACCTCGATGGCCTGGGACAGCATCGACACCCCGAGCTGCTGTTCCGTCGCGGTCAGCAGGACGCGCTGCAGCGCCTGACCGGCGACGAGCTGATCGTGGACCGTGTCGCCGGTGGTGCCGAGCACCGCGACGAGCGGTTCGGTTTCGAAGTCGCGTCCGGGTGCCCGGGGGCCGGCGCCGAATTCGCGCATGGCCAGCAGGTCGTACGGCTCCGGGCCGAGCCCGGCGGCGTCGGCGGCCACGCCGTCCGGATCCTCGTGGCCCCGACGGCTCCACGCCGCCAGTTCGGCACGGTAGCCGGCGTCCCGGTTGAGCGTGGCGTCGGCGGCGCGGATCACCTCGGACACGACGGACAGCGGAGTGTGCCCGATGAGCAGTTCCAGCCACGCACCCTCGTCCCTGGCCGCGCGCACGAGCTCGGCCCGGCTGGACGCGGGCACCGGCTCCGGCCGGAACGGGCGGCGGTTGCTGTGCCGGCGATCGATCGCGGCGTGCAGCGCGACCTCGCGGGGTGTGGCGGGCCGCGGCCTGCCGGGCGTCAGCCGGGCCAGCAGGTCGGGCTGACCCGCCTGCGGACGCAGGAGCACCTGTGCCGGCCGGCCCGCCACGGCGAAGGCGAGGCGGGCATTGAACAGGGCCGCGCCGCAGGCCAGCCGCACCGCCCAACCGGAGGGATCGGCCACCCGCAGCTGCCGCCGGGGATCGGCCAGGATCTCCAGCGTGTCGCCGTGGATCCGGAACCGCCACGGCTGGGTGTTGTGCATGGACGGGGCCCGGATCGCGGTCGCGACCGCGGCGACGAACAGCGCCCGGTGCGGGGTGCTGGTCCGGCTCTCCATGGTCTAGGGCCGTTCGATCGTCTGGTCCGCGCGCAGGCGCGGCGTGTGCGGCGCACCGGCGTGGTCGGGGTCCGCCACGCCCAGGCGCAGCACCAGGTACGGCTCGCCGAGGTCGGCCAGCAGGCGCCGCAGGGCGAGGCGGGTGGCGGGCACCTCGGTGGCCGCCGACAAGGGCAGCACCGACAGGCCCAGTTCGGTGGCGGTCAGCCAGGCGTCCGACAGCGCCTCGCCGGCGCGCAGCCAGCCCGTCGCGCAGTCCTGCTCGCCGTAGAGGATGGCGAAGGTGGCGCCCGTGTCGTGCTCGGCGCTCACCGGCAGCGCCCCGGCGTGCCCGAAGTCGCGGCTGGCCACGGTGGTCTGGGTCGGCCGATCCGGGATGGCGGCGTCGGGTACCCCGGTGCCGGTCGGCCGGGTGCCGCCGGTCCAGTACGCCAGCTCGGCCCGCCACGCCTCCTCGGCGGCTTCGGTGCGCTGCGCGAAGGACACGGCGGAGGCCAGTTCGACGATCCGGCCGGCGGGCACCACGTGCAGCCGGGCGCCTTCGCGCTCGACGGCCGCCATGACGGCGCTCAGCCGGTCGCCGTCGACCGGGGTGGCGGTCACCGGGCGCCGGTCGGTGTGCCGGATCTCGATGGTCTGTACCCGGCGCAGCGCCCGCGCGGTCACCGGGATCCGCCCGGCGGTCGTGATCGTCGCCAGGTGGTCGGCCTCGGCCGCCTCGGGCAGCCGAATGACCCGCGCGTCCCAGCCCTGCGCCGACAGGGCGGTCCGGGCGTGGTGCAGAGCGGCCCCGCAGCTCAGGACGGCCAACCGGCCGTCCGGGTCGGTGATGCCGAGCCGGCGGCTGTGGTCGGCGTACAGGTCCAGTACCTCGTCGTGGACGCGCCAGTGCCACGGCTGGCTGTTGTGGATGGACGGCGCGTACCCGGCGGTCGCGGCGGCCCGGGCGAGGGCGTCGGTGATCGGTTGCACGGCGGGTCTCCCTACGAACCGGTGTCCTGGTCGCCTCCACGCTGCGCCCGCCGGGCCGCCGCCGGCAGGGCCAGAGGTCCCGATCGTCCGGGACCGGGTCGTCGGACCCGGGCGGCCGCCATCCGCCCAGGCATGCGCCAGGGCGATGGGGAGTACGGGATCGCGGCGGTCGGGTTGCGGTGCCGGCGTGCCGAACGCGAGCCCGGACGGTGTGCCGTGTCAGCTGAACTGGACCGGTATCCGGTGATCAGGACGGCCGTCCTTGGCCAGGATCGAATGCTCGTCGACCTGCACCCGGTAGAAGCGCAGCCCGGTGTCGCCCTGGACGTCGGCCGGTACCCAGGCGACACCGCCGTGGCTCAGCGACCGCCGGGAAAAGACGTCGATGCCCTCGGTGATCTCCTCGCCGGTGACCTCGACCGCCCGTGCCCGTAGGTAGACGCCCTGACCGGTGCTGATGCGTGCGCTCGAGTCAAAGATGGAGATCCCGACGTCGGAGCGCGTCGCGATGTTGCGCGAGTGCGTCACCTCGGGCGAGGAGACCCAGTAGAACCGTGTGAAGCCGGCGTGTGCGAAGTACACCGGGGAGGACCATGGCTGCCCGGTCGCATCCGCGGTCGCCAGGACCATATACAGGCTCTCGTCGATGATCCTGCGTGCGATGTCCTCGTGCTGTTGCGGCATCAGACAGTCCTCGCAAAGGTCGGTCGTGAGACGTCAGGAAGAGCCTAGGTGCGTTTGGTGCCCGGACGCACCGGTGTCGGCGCACGGCCTACCCGGAGCACCGGACGAGACCACCGCCCCGGCCTGCTGGCAGAGAGGTCCCGGCCGGCCAGGGCCGTTCGGCCCTGCCGACGAAGGGCAGGGCGCGGTAGAAAGAGGCATGATCCGTGTTTTCCTGCTGGACGACCACGAGGTGGTGCGCCGGGGCCTGGCCGACCTGTTGCAGGCCGAGGGCGACATCGAGGTGGTCGGCGAGTCCGGTTCGGCGGTGCAGGCCACCCAGCGCATCCCGGCACTGCGCCCGGACGTCGCGGTGCTCGACGCCCGGCTGCCCGACGGGAACGGGATCGATGTCTGCCGCGACGTGCGGGCCGTGGACTCGTCGATCAGGGGGCTGATCCTGACCTCGTACGAGGACGACGAGGCCCTGTTCGCCGCGATCATGGCCGGTGCGTCCGGGTACGTGCTGAAGCAGATCCGGGGTACCGATCTGGTCGACGGGGTGCGCCGGGTGGCCGCCGGGCAGTCGCTGCTGGATCCGGCGGTCACCTCACGGGTACTGGAGCGGATCCGCAACGGCATCGAGGAGCCCAACGAACTCACGTCGCTGACGGCCCAGGAGCGGCGGATCCTGGAGTACATCGCCGAAGGGCTGACCAACCACGAGATCGCCGAGCGGATGTTCCTGGCCGACAAGACGGTGAAGAACTACGTCTCCAGTGTGCTGTCCAAACTGGGGCTGGAGCGCCGTACCCAGGCCGCCGTACTGGCCACCAAGCTGCTGGGCGCCGAGCGCCGCGCCAGGTAGCCGGAAAGCCGGGGACGTCGCGGTTATCCCCGAACCGTCCACGCGACCGCCACAGCGACGGCGGCCACCGATACGACAGCGATCCGCCTGCCGTGTTCCCGGAGCATCCAGCGGATCCAGAACGCGTAATCGGCTCTCGCGGCGATTCTCTGCCGCACGTTGGGCAGCGGGATACGCCGCCTGCCTCCGCCGGGCACGGCGACCACGCACTCAGTGACGAGCGTGAGCACCCGCGCGACCGGCGAGAGCGGCGTGACGTCGAACTGCCAGCACGCGTCGGGGGACAAGGACTGCTCCCACGCGTCGCGTGGACTGATCGCGAAGCCGTCCCCGATCAGGGTGACCCGCATCAGATCGTCCGCGCCCGAGCCCGCTGGCCCGGCGTCCGCCGCGCGGCCGGCCAGGTCCGCGAGGTCCTCCTGAAGAGGCTGGTACGCGGCGATGCCCACCTCGACGCGCCCCGGCAGGCCCTGCCACATCTGGGTGGGAAGGGCGAGGGTCATCAGCCCCTCCCGGGTCGAGTGCTCGATGGGCCGGATCCCGTCGTCGCTCCACCGGTAGGAACCGGTGCGCCTGCTGCGGACCACCTGTCGAAAGCCCAGCCGGTACATCTCGGCGTCCCGCACCGCCTGCAGCGACACGTGTGCGATGGCGGCGACGAAGAGCGCCGGGAGCAGTGTCGCGACGATCGGCGGCAGGCCCCAGCGAAAATAGACGGCGAGCGCCGGGAGGATGGGCAGATATCCCACGGCGAGGTTGCGTATCAGCCTGGCGGTCCGCACCTCCTGAGCCTGTCAACGGATTGCCGAGGAGGCAATCGATCGATCAGAGGAGCGGGCGACCGCGCTGGGACTACAGCGGAACCGTCCACTCCACGGTGATCCCCGAATCGCCCGTCGCCGTCACACGTACCTCACCGCCGTGCCGGGCGGCGCGTTGCCGGAGGTTGAGCAGTCCACTGCGTTCGTCCACATCGGACGGTACGCCGACCCCGTCGTCGGCAACGGTGAGGCGCAGCTGTCCCTGAGTCACCGCCACCCGTACCGTCACCGAGGTGGCCCGCGCGTGCTTGACCACATTGGACAGTGCCTCGCGTAGCGCGGCGAGAAGGTCCGGGCGCACCTGCTCGGGTACCACGCTGTCGATCGGCCCGTCCAGCCGCAGCCCCGGGCGGAAGCCCAGCGACGCGGCGGCGGCGTCGACCGTGGCGTGGATGTCCGCCCGCAGGGTGGCCGCCACCGGGCTGCGCAGCTCGAAGATGGCCGAGCGGATGTCGCGAATGGTGTTGTCCAACTCGTCGACCGCGCCGCCGATGCGCTCGGCCACGTCCGGGCGGGCCAGTCGCGAGGTTGACTGCAGTTGCAGGCCGGTCGCGAACAGCCGCTGGATGACGACATCGTGCAGGTCCCGCGCGATGCGCTCGCGGTCCTCCAGCACCACCAGCAGCTCCCGCTCGTCTTGGGCGCGGGCCCGTTCCAGAGCCAGCGCCGCCTGACCGGCGAAGCTGGACAGCAGGCTCACATCCACCTCGTCGTCGAACCGTCCACCGCCGGGTTCATGGGCGATGACCAGCAGGCCCTGTACCGTGCCGGAGGCCGCCAACGGCGCGATCATCGCCGGTCCGCCGCTGACCTGCACGGGCCACGTCGCCGCCGTGCGCAGGTTGTCCACGACGACCGCCCGCCCGTCGCCGATCACCGTGCCGAACGTGCCGTCTGTGGACAAGAGCGTCACACCGGGCAGGCCACGGTGGTCCGGGTTCACCACCTCGACGGTGAGCCGCCCGGCGTCCGGGTCGTGCAGCAGGACCATCACCACCGCGGCACCCGACACCTCGCGGGCCCGACGTGCGACCAGTTCCAGCGCCGAGGTCCGCTCGACCTCGCCGAGCAGGACGTTGGTGATCTCGGCGGTAGCCTCCAGCCAGCGCTGCCGGTACCCGGCCGTCGCGTACAGCCGGGCGTTGTCGATCGCCACCCCGGCCGCCACCGCCAGCGCGCTGACCAACTCCTCGTCGTCGCGGGTGAACTCCTCGGCGTCGCGCTTCTCGGTCAGGTAGAGGTTTCCGAAGACCTGGTCGCGGGCGCGGATCGGGACGCCGAGGAAACTGCGCATCGGCGGGTGGTGCGGCGGGAAGCCGAACGAGCGCGGATGCTCGGCGATGTCGCGCAACCGCACCGGATGCGGCTCGTCGATCAGCAGCCCGAGCACCCCACGGCCGGTGGGCAGGTCGCCGATGCGCCGGTGCTCCTCGACGCTCAGCCCGTCGGTGATGAACTCCACCAGCCTGCGGCCCGGGCCGATCACCCCCAGCGCCCCGTACCGGGCGCCGGCCAGCCGGACCGCCGCCACCACGATGCGCTGCAGGGTGCTGTGCAGATCCAGGTCGGTACCGATGCCGACGACCGCGTCCAGCAACGCCGAAAGCCGCTCGCGGCTGGACATCACGTCGCCGACCCGGTCGAGCAGTTCGGTCAGCAACTCGTCCAGGCGCACCCGGGACAGTGGCGAGAGCCCCAGCGACGGGGCGGTCCAGAACTCGCCACCGTTACCAGGGCCTGCGGGATCGCTCACCCGCCGATGATATCGAGCGGCCGGGCCTGGTCGCCCCGAGGAAGAACGTCCCGGCCGCGCCGGGACCTTGGCCTCTGCCCGGCGCACCCGTTCGTTGCCACTGTGTGTTTGGGCACGCACTGGCCCGGCCAAGCGTGGCGAACAGTGCCGACAAGGAGGCAACGCGATGCGCCGAAGGACCTTTGACACCATCCTCTCCGCGGTCGGCGTCATGCTGACCCTCGTCCTGCTCGTGGCGGGCGGCCTGCTGATGTGGGGCTACAGCTTCGCCAACAGCAACGTGCACGACCAACTCGCCGCCCAGCAGATCTACTTCCCCGCGGCGGGCAGCGACGCGCTCAAGCCGGCGGCCATCGGCCCGTACCTCAACCAGTACGCCGGCCAGCAACTCGTCACCGGCGCGCAGGCCAAGGCGTACGCCGACCACTTCATCGCGGTACACCTGAGCGAGGTGGCCGACGGCAAGACCTACGCGCAGGTCAGCACCGCGGCCCAGGCCGACCCGACCAACGCCGCCCTGCAGGCGCAGGTGAACACCCTGTTCAAGGGCGAGACCCTGCGCGGCATGCTGCTCAACGCCTACGCGTTCTGGAAGATCGGCCAGATCGCCCTGTATGCCGCGATCGCCAGCTTCCTGTTGGCGGCGGTCATGCTGGTGCTGTCCGTACTGGGAATCGCGCATCTGCGGCGGGTGCCCGAGCAGGCCGAGGTACTCGCCGGCCGCCCCCGCACGACGGAGCCCGTGAACAGCTGAGCGCGAGTCCGCCGGCCGCCCGGGGCACCAGCCCCGCGGCGGCCGGCGACGTCTGTCGCGGGGTGGGCGCGTTCAGCCGGGTTCGCCGGCCGGCTCGGACAGGTACAGGCAGAACGGGTGCCCGGCCGGGTCGAGGCACACCCGCACGTCGTCCTGGGGCTGGAAGTCGGCGACCGTGGCGCCCAGCGACACCGCGTGCGCGACGGCTGCCGGCAGATCGTCGACGGCCACTTCGAGGTGCATCATCATCTGCTGGTCGCCGGACCCGGCCGGCCAGGTCGGCTGCCGGTACGCGGTCTCCCGCTGGAACGACAGGCCACGGCCGCCGTCCGGGGCCCGCAGGTACACGTCGTCTTCTTCCGCGCGGGCGATCTCCCAGTCGAGCAGCGCGGCGTAGAAGGCCGCGAGCGCATGCGGGTCCGGGGCGTCGAGGTTGATGCCGGTCAGTGTCAGCCGTGCCATGTCTGCCTCCCGCCTCGCACGCTAGCAGCCGGATCGGGGTGGCGCAGGCCTCGACAGTCGTGGCAGACTGTTCTAGAACTGCTGATCTGCTTCTAGAACAGTGAGGTGAGCTGGATGACCGACCTGAGGCTGCGACCGCGCGACCTACCTCGACCGCGCGACCTGCCGATCGTGCGGCCGGCGGGGACGATGAGCGACCCCGGTCCGCGCGGCAAGTTCGGCGACCACGGCGGCCGGTACGTGCCCGAGTCCCTGGTGGCCGCCTGCCAGGAGGTCGAGGACGCGTTCCGGGACGCCTGGTCCGACCCCGGATTCCGGGGCAGCCTGGCCACCCTGCTCGCGGTGCACGCCGGGCGCCCCACGGCGCTGACGCCGGCCTGGCGGCTGTCCGCCGAACTGGGCATCACCCTGCTGCTCAAGCGCGAAGACCTGGCCCACACCGGCTCCCACAAGATCAACAACGTCCTCGGCCAAGCGCTGCTGGCAACCCGGATGGGACGCACCCGGCTGCTCGCCGAGACCGGCGCCGGCCAGCACGGGGTGGCCACCGCCACCGCCGCGGCGCTGCTCGGCCTGTCGGCCACCGTCTTCATGGGCGAACGCGACGTGGAACGCCAGGCGCTCAACGTGTTCCGGATGCGGGTACTGGGTGCCGAGGTGGTACCGGTGGGCACCGGCAGCCGTACCCTCAAAGACGCCACCAGTGAGGCGATGCGGCACTGGGTCACCTGCGTCGACGACGCGTACTACTGCATGGGCTCCGTGGTCGGACCCCACCCGTACCCGTGGATGGTCCGGGAGTTCCAGCGGGTCATCGGCGAGGAAGCCCGCGGGCAGTGCGCCACCGAACTGCGCACCGGCGTACCCGACTACGTCGTCGCGTGCGTCGGCGGTGGCTCCAACGCGGCCGGCACGTTCGCCGGATTCGCCGACACCGCCGCCCAGTTCGTCGGCGTGGAAGCCGCCGGCGGCGCCGGCGCAACCGAGGGCCGCACCGGTGTGCTGCACGGATTCCGCTCGCGTTTCCTGCAGGACGACGACGGCCAGATCACCGAAGCCGAGTCCATCGCCGCCGGCCTGGACTACCCCGGCGTCGGCCCGGAACACGCGTACCTGCGCGACCTCGGGCGGGCCCGCTACGTCACCGTCACCGACGCCGAGGTGGTCGACGCCGCGCTGCGGCTGGCCCGTACCGAGGGAATCCTGCCCGCCCTGGAGTCCGCGCACGCGGTCGCCTGGGTGATCCGCGCGGCGGAAAGCGGCGAACTGCCGCCCGGCGCCACCGTGCTGCTGACCCTGTCCGGACGCGGCGACAAGGACACCGCCACGCTCATGGAGCTGGTGTGATGGGACTGCTGGAGATTCACCTGCGGCAGCGCCGCGAGGCCGGGCGCGCGCTGCTGATGCCGTACCTGACCGGAGCCATCACCGGCGACTGGGTCGACTACCTGCGCGCGTTCGTCGACGCGGGGGCCGACGCCATCGAGATCGGCCTGCCGTTCTCCGACCCGACCCTGGACGGCGCCACCATCCAGGAGGCGTCCCACGTGGCGCTGTCGCGGGGCGCGAGCGTGCGGGCAATCCTCGCCGGCCTTTCCGGCCTGGAGCTGGGCGTGCCGCTGGTGGCCAGCACGTACCAGAATCTGGTCCTGCACGACGGGCCGGAAGCGTTCTGCGGCGCGCTGCGCACCGCGGGCGTCGACGGTCTGATCGTCGCGGACCTGCCGCTGGAGGAGGCCGACGAGGTCGAGCAGGCGGCCGCGGACGCCGGGGTCGACCTGGCGCTGCTCGCCTCGCCCGCGACCCCACCGCCGCGGTTGGCCGCGATCGCCCGACGCAGCCGGGGATTCGTGTACGCCGTGTCGCTGATGGGCACGACGGGGGAGCGGGCGGCGCTGTCCGCTTCGGCCACGACGCTTGCCGGGCAACTGTGCGAAAGCACCGATCGGCCGGTGCTGCTAGGGTTTGGCATCTCCACACCCGACCAGGCGGCGCAGGCCATCCGGACGGCGGACGGGGTCGTCGTCGGCGCCGCGATCATGCGACGGATCCTCGACGGCGCAAGCCCGGCCGATGTCGGCGCCTACCTGGCGGCGATGCGGCAGGCACTGGACCAGGAGCGTGAACCCGCATCATGACCCGCGAGGCCGGACACGAGGCGAGGTACCGCGTCATCGCCGCCGACCTTGCCGAGAAGATCCGGGCGGGACACTACGAACCCGGCGAGGCGCTGCCGGCTCAGCGCGAGCTGGCCGCCTCGTACGGGGTCACCCTCATGACGCTGCGCCAGGCGCTGCGGCAACTGTCCGACGAGGGGCTGATCGTGCAGCAGGCCGGCCGCGGCACGTTCGTGGCCCCGCCGCACCTGGCCTACCAGCTCGGCTCGCTGTCCAGCCTCGCCGACGACCTGAAGAAACAGGGCCACGAGGTACGCACGGCGATGCTCGGCCGGTCGCTGCGGCAGGCACCGGCCTGGGTCACCGCCGCCCTGCGTACCCGGTCCGGAGAGGCCGCGCTGCGGCTGGAACGGGTACGCACGTTCGCCGGGCGCCCGGCGATCCACCAGGTCTCGTGGGTCCGCCAGCCGTACGCGGCGCAGCTTCGCGACCGGGACTTCACAAGCGTGTCGCTCTACGAGGCGCTGGCCGATGTCGGGGTGGCGGTGGCCCGGGCGTCGGAGACGATCCGCCCGGGGGTACTGGACGCGAACGTCGCGCAGCACCTGGGGGAGGACGCGGGCGTACCGGTGTTCCTCAGCGACCGGATCACCTACGCGCTGGACGGCACCGCGGTGGTGGTCGACCGGGCGACGATCCTGGGCAGCATGATGGAGGTCCGTACCGAGCGGGCGGCCACCGGGCTGTCGCTGCAATGGGGTGCGGCGGGTTGAGCGTTACTGGGCTTGCCGTGTCTGGGGCATGGTCCGCTTGCCCCACGGGTTCGGGCTGCGCCACGTCCTCGTGTGGATGAGGCCGACGGCCAGGACGCCCAGCGCCGCCGCGGTGTAGCCCGCGAGCCGGTGGTCGCCCACGTGGGCGAAGTGCCACGCCACGGCGGCGATGACGAGCGCGCCCCAGCCGCTGAGCACGCTGGCCACCGGTGAGTCGCGGAACGGGGAGGGGTTCCGCCCGTCGCCGGTGCTGCCCTGGACGTAGTACGGCAGGCCGTTGCCGGCGAAGAAACCGGCGATCAGGGCCAAGACAATGGTGACCAGCATGGGGTGCCTCCGGGGAAACGTATAATCGGACTCGTGACTCCGATTAGACGATACGGACTGGCGACTCCGGATGTCAACGCGGCCAAACCCCTGCGTGCCGACGCCCGGCGCAACCGCATCCGGGTACTCGAAGCAGCCGACGAAGTCTTCGCCAGCAAGGGAACCGGGGCGTCGACCGAGGAGGTGGCCCGGCACGCCGGGGTGGGTGTCGGTACGGTCTTCCGTCACTTCCCGACCAAGGAAGCCTTGCTGGAAGCCGTACTGGTGGAGCGCTTCGGCAGGCTCGCCGAAGAAGCCCGCAGCCTGGCCGGCGCCGAGCGGGCCGGCCCGGCCCTGTTCGACTTCCTCGCCCGCATCGTCAACCAGAGCGCGTCGAAGAACGCCTTCACCGAAGCGCTGACCTCCGCCGGCGTCAACGTCGAGAACTCCATCGGCGAGGTCGGCCAGGAGTTGTGGAGCGCGCTCGACACCTTGCTGACCCAGGCGCAGCGGGCGGGTGCGGTACGCGAGGACGTGCGCACCGACGAACTGATCGTGTTGATCGTCGGCGCGTCACGGGCGGCGGAGTACGCGAGCCGGGACGCCGACCTTCAGGCCCGCGCGGTCGCGGTCATCTTCGACGGTCTGCGCCCAGCGCCGTCTGCCTAGACTTTACGGGACGACCAGGCCCCACGAGCCTGCGTCGGCTGCGGCAGAAGCAGCCGCTCTTTGAAGCACCTCCATATGGCCGAGCACGGAAAACCCGTCCTGGCTTCCCGGCCAGACCAAGGCGAGCCGACGGTCGCTCTCGGCATTAACCAACAAGCGGTTGACCTCGGCGGCAGGAATGATCGAGCAGTCCGTCCACGGATCATAAGACGCCGGAACGCGAAGATTATCCGGGGCGAAGTCGTACAAGTTCAGCATCACGCCGTTGATCGCCACCGCATAGCCCGTCGAGGCCGGATCACCGGGACTGAAAACTGTCGAGACACGAAGGTCGACGCCGCAGTCGGCGAGTGCTTTCGTCATGCCGGTCAACCACGCTTCGACGTCGCCCTTGCTGAGGTCTTCTCCGTCAGCGCGCCAAAATCCACCGGCCGTCCACGTTGCTTCCGGCTCGTCAGATGTCATGAGCGTCTCGACGATGGCGGTCCTCTCATCGTCGGCGACGCCATTCCACAGACCTGCTGAGTCGAGAGCATGCAGAAGGTCCTCGAAATGGTGCGCCTCGGAGTCGTCGAGCGCCGTGTTGCCAATCAGCTCGCGCCGAACGACTCCTGCAGCACCAAGGATTCTCTTGACCATGTTCACGGTATTCATAATGCGGCATCAACATCGCCGAGAATTGGTCCCCACAGCGGGTCGGTCAGCCGTGATGGCAGGACGGCACAGGACTCCCCAGTGATCACAGAGCGTCGCAGCTCCATGGTCACCGAGACCTGTGCCCCTGCTCATTGCCGAGGCCCGAACGCCGCCTGGCTGCGCAACCTCTAAGAACGCCTCATAGAATGGATCTTGGAAGTGACTGATCGCGGTGGTCGTTGATCAGGTGCGGGCCATGAAGGCGACCCAGATCCAGACCGATTCCGGTCGACCGGGCTCGAAACAGCACCTGATCACCGAGGCGTACGGCATCCTGTTGCAGGCGTCGCTGACCGGCGGCACGCAACGACGTCACCCAACTCATGCCGCTGATCCAGCACGTCCCGCCAGTACGGGGGCGCCGCGAGCGCCCACAAACCGGCGTCAGCCGACTGGGCCATCGTGTCCAGAGGGGACGCGGCGGTACATCCTCGTCAGGCGGGGTGCCTTTGTGCCGCACCTATAATGGACGATATAGTCCACGGAAGTGCCTCGCAGAGTGTGTCGGCGAGGACTGGATACAGGGAGGTATCGGATGAAGGCGATCGTGGTGACGGACCAGGCCGCGGGAACGGCCGGGATGACGCTGGCCGAGCGGCCCGAGCCACAGGCGGCGATCAACGATGCCGTCGTTGAGGTTCACGCGTCGGGATTCGTCCCGACTGAGCTGACGTGGCCCTCGACCTGGACCGATCGCCTCGACCGTGACCGCACGCCGTCGATCCCCGGGCACGAGCTGGCCGGAGTGGTCACCGCCCTCGGCTACGGGACGGCGGGACTGTCTGTGGGGCAGCGGGTTTTCGGCCTCACGGACTGGACTCGCGACGGCACACTGGCGGAGTATGTGGCCGTCGAGGCGCGTAACCTCGCGCCGCTGCCCGGAGACGTCGACTTCACGGTGGGCGCGAGCCTGCCGATCTCGGGCCTGACCGCTTGGCAGGGACTGTTCGAGCACGGCCGCCTTCGGTCGGGGCAGAGCGTCCTCGTGCACGGCGCGGCCGGCGCGGTCGGGGCGCTGGTCGCCCAACTCGCACGTGAGTTCGGCGCCTACGTTATCGGCACCGGACGGGCCGCCGATCGCCAGAAGGCGCTCGACTTCGGCGCGATGGAGTTCGTCGACCTCGAGAACGATGCCCTGGAAGACGTCGGCGGCGTCGATCTGGTCTTCGATGTCATCGGCGGCGACATCCAGAAGCGGTCCGCGGGCCTGATTCGAGCCGGAGGCACGCTGGTGACCGTCGTCGGCCCGCCCGAGGCGCGGCCCGCTGACGGCCTGGCGGTCGACTTCGTTGTCGAGTCCGATCGTGTCCAACTGGGTGAGATCGTCCGGCGGGTGCGTGACGGACGACTGCGGACGAACATCGGCGACGTCGCGACCCTCGACGATGCCGTCGCCGCCCTCAACCCGACCGGGCGACGCAAGGGGAAGACGATCATCCGCGTTCGTCCGTAAGGACTCCGGGACGCGACGGCCGGGCGGCAGATCGGCACCACAAGCCTGGCGCCTATAGCCAGCCAGTCTTCGTGTTCAGGGCGAGATTGCCCGGCTCAGGTCCTGGCCACGAAGGTGAACAGCCGCTGGCCGGGTATCAGCGCGGCGGGCTCGCCCGTCAGCCGGTGCGCGCCCACCGACATGAAGCCGTCAGGGCTGGTGTCGAACGCCTCCTCCCGGAAGCCCGCCTCGCCGAACCAGGACCGGATCGCGGGAGTCAGGTCGGGCGCACTGCGGTGCCTGGTCCAGAGGACGAGCGCTCCAGGTGCGCACAGGCTGGGCAGGGCGGCCACTGTGGCCTGGATGTCGCTGTCGGTGATGTTGCCGAAGATGCCGCATGCCACCACTATCTGGGCCGGTACCGCGCCGGTGCAGGCATCGGTGATCCCGGCATCGGCCTGCAGCACCTCGACGCCGTGCAGCCCAGCCGTCTGCGCCGCCTGCCGTGCGAGCGCGACGTTGCGCTCATTCAGCTCGACCAACCGGGCGCGCACGTCATCTCGGCGCGGATGTTCGGTCAGCACGCCGATCACGTCCCGGCCCTGCCCGGCGCAGAGGCTGATCAGGCGGATGTCCCCGGCGGGCGCACGTTCGAGCTCGGCGCGCAGGTGCCCCTGCACGAGCTTCCCCCGCCGCGAGAGCGGGGAGCCTGGATCGTCGTAGTCTCGGTGCCATTCCACCCAGTCGCGCTGCGCCACTGGGCCAGCCTACGGCCGCCGATCCAGTACGCAACTTCAGCCTTCGGTGGGACACCTGGAGCCCGCCGCCCGGCTGGTTCGACAACGACGAGTTCGGCGCGACAGCGCGCAGCTTTTCTCGGGGTCAGTGCGGGCCGACGAACTCGATACTCTGTGCCGTCCCAGGCCTCGTACTTCCTGTTGTCAGAGTCGTGGCGGATGTCGACGTTCTCGAGGTTGCCGGTCGTAATCATTATGGTTCCTGTCGCATCGGTGTTGGCGCGTCCCGCGTGGCCCGGGTGCAGCGTCATTGCAGGACCAAATAGTCCACTCCGCAAATCAGCCCGAACACATGCGATCGCCCAGAGCATCGCGCAGGTGCTGGGTGATGCGGGTGATGCTCCGGTGATGATGCGTCCGTCGTGCCGTCCCAGGTCGAGTTTGGCGTCGAGGGTGTCGAAGATGGCTCGGCGGTCTGCCGCCGCGGGTTTCGTCGGATTCGACGCCACGACGGCTATCACCCTCATCCTCATCCACCTCCTGGCCGCCGCCATCGTGATCCCCACACTGGCGAACCGACTCGCGGCGGTCGGGCAGCCGAAGCAGGGCCACTGAGAGGCGTCTTCCTGGGAGCGACCTTCGGGCCCGATGGCGGGTCAACTCGGCTCAACTCCCCGTCTGCCTGATCGCCCATTTGGTCGGCGGCGCTCTTGCCGCGATCGTCTATCCACTGGTGTTCGCGGCAAAGCAACACCCATGCCACGGCAGGTCGACGTGGAGACCGTGTCGGCCGCCGCCTAGTGCCGGATGTGTCCGGCCGGGGCACAAGCTCAACGGCTGCCTCGGCCAAGCACCGACCCACGCGCTTCCCTGCGAGCAGAATCAATTGACTACGCCGGTGTGAGGTGGACGAAGCTGAGGACCTGTTGCGATAACTCCTCCCTTGACCCGGCGGCCCCGAGCGGTCCCACGTTCCTGTTGCACAGCCGCGCCATGATGGACGGCGCGGGCACGACGCGTACCAGATCACGCCGATTCCTAAGAAGCGGGGGGAAAGCCAGTGATCAGACGGATTTCCATGACCCTGTCGGCCGGAGCTCTGATCATCGCAGTCGCCGGCTGCACGGCGACTCGACCGGCACCGTCTGTCGAGGCGTCCTCGGATGCGCCACGCGAGTCGGCCACGCCTTCGCCCAGCATGGACAATGGCAAGACCGTGCCCATCGAGACTCCACTGACATTGCAGACGAGCTTCGGCGACACAGTCCAGGTTCGAGTGATAGTCGTGGCTCCCGACGCCAAACCGAGCGGCGACACTCCCGGGCCGAAGCACGGCATGTACGTCGGCGTGCTCATCGAGGAGACAGTGCTCAGCAGCAGCAGCGGCGCAATGCTGGATGCGGGCAACTTCGCCCTGACGGGCCGCAACAAGGTCCGCGCGGACCGAACGGGCAAGATCCGTGTGTCGTCTGGCCCGGACCCGCTGGAGCCGCTGTTTCCGAGCGCTGAATTCCACGCTGCTGGCGATACGGTGACCGGGTGGGTGATCTTCGATATCGATCCCCTGCAACTCAAGGGCGCCGTGCTCGACGTGTGGGCAACCTACGAAGAACTCGCTCACGTCAGGATCTAGTCGCGGCGCTCCTGCTCGGCGGCGTAGGCGGCGTTCAGGCGTTCGAGGGGGCCCGGGCCGTCGTAAGGCTTCGGCGGGGCGTCGAGGTGGCGCACTCGGAGCTCGTCCATGAGCTCCTCGATGAACGCCGGGCCCGCGTCGCGCATCATCCTCTGCCGGATCTGGAGCTCCTCGGTGCCCGGGCGCCAGTCGAGGCCCCAGTTGCCGAGCGCGTAGAGGACCGGGAGGGTCCGGATGCCGGCTTCGGTGAGGCTGTAGCGGGCGCGCTGCCCTCGCGCCGCAGTGCCCCGGGTGAGGATCCCCGCCTCGACGAGCCGCACGAGGCGGTCGGCGAGGATGTTCGAGGCGATGCCCTCGACCGACCCGGTGAGCAGCGCGCGGAAGTAGCGGCGGTCGCCGAAGATGACGTCGCGGAGCACGAGCAGCGTCCACCGGTCTCCGAGCACCTCGACGGCCGCGCTGATCGGACACCCGGACCGTGGTTCCACGACTCCTCCTTGACAGGCACTTGGCCCCCAATATAGTAGTTGCAAATCGCAATCACTAGGGGGAGGAGGGGATGATGGGCCGCTTCCTGTACTGGATGAACGTGTCCCTCGACCTGCGGATCGAGCAAGTTCCCGGGGACGACGGCGCCGGCGAGTGGCTACGCATCGACGAGGAGCTGCACCGGGAGTTCAACGCGCGGGCGCGAACACTCGCGGGCATGGTCCAGGGCCGGGTCATCTACGAGACGATGGAGGAGTACTGGCCTCGGGCGCGCGAGGACGCGTCGCTGCCGGACGTCCTGCGTGAGTACGGCGAGATCTGGACCTCCGCGCCCAAGGTGCTCGTCTCCCGCACCCGCCACAGCGCCGATCACAGCACCCGGATCATCGGCGGGGACGACGCGATCGAGCAACTGGCCGCCCTCAAGGCTGAGACCGAAGGCACCCTCGGTGTAGGCGGCGCGGCCCTCGCCACGCAACTGCTCCGGGCGGGGCTTCTCGACGAACTGCTGCTCTTCACCCACCCGGCGATCCTCGGCTTCGGCCGGCCGCTGTTCGACGACTGGGACATGCCGATCGAACTCGACCTGCTCGAGCACCGATCGTTCAAGCAGGGTGTCACGATGCACCACTACGCCATCCGGGAGACGAGCTGATGCTGAGACAGGTCGCGGACGGCGTGATGGTTCACGAGAGCGAATTCCTCCAGAGCAACACCATCGTCGTGCAAGGCCGCGCCGGCGTGTTGCTTGTCGACCCCGGTTTGCAGGACCACGAACTGGCCTGCCTCGCCAACGACCTGTCCGCATCGGGCCGGACCGTCGTGGCGGGCTTCTCGACGCATCCGCATTGGGATCACCTGCTCTGGCACGCACAGCTCGGCGAAGCGCCCCGCTACGGCACGGCCCGCTGCGCGGCCGCTGTCCGGGAACAGCTGTCCCACCCCGACGCGAAGGCCCGCATCACCGAACACCTGGCCGAGACGGAAATCGCCGGGAAGGTCCCGCTGGACCTGTACGGCTTCATCACCGCCTTGCCCGCCGGGACGGCGCGGATTCCCTGGGACGGCCCCGAAGTGCGGGTCATCGAGCATCAAGCGCACGCGCCGGGCCACGCGGCGCTGTTCGTCGAGGAGCGCGGGGTTCTCGTCGCCGGCGACATGCTCTCCGACGTCCTGATCCCGATGCTCGACCTGAACGACGCCGCCGACCCGATCGAGGACTACCTCGCGGCATTGCGGCTCATGGAAGGCGTGGCGGCCGACGTCGACGTCGTCGTACCCGGCCACGGGTCGGTCGGCGCAGCCGGTCAGGTGCACGAGCGGATCGAGCGGGACCGGGCGTACGTGCTCGCCTCGCGCGACGGCCGCGAGCCCGGTGACCCGCGGATCGGCCCCTCGGCCAAGCCCGGCTGGGAGTGGGTGAGCGATCTGCACCACGGGCAGGCCCATCGCCTGGCCGCTGGTCGCTAAGCCGTGTTCCATAGGCGCGCGGGCGCGGCGGGAGACGCTCCGGATGCGCGCGCGGTCTTCCGTTGGCCGGGGTCCGGTGTCTCCCATAATCGGCGCCTCCCCCGGGATCCGTTCCCCGAGGGAGACACCGGCGCGGTCAGGACAGGAAGCTTCCATAGGGACCGTTGAGGATCTGGTCCTTCTGGGCCTGGCTGAAGTGCGTGTTCGGGTAGTCGTAGAACGACGCCGACATCGGAGTCCCGTCCGTCGACGAGGAGTCCGGCAACCCGAACGCGTGGCCGAGCTCGTGCACCATGCCGCCGTACCACCGGTTCATCGGGCCGTTGACACCCGCGGCGCCGTCGGCGTCGTGTTCGCACAGGATGACCCAGCCTCCGCCGCCGCCACCCCCGGCACCCTGCCCCTCGGCACTGATCTCGCCCACGTTGATCCAGCGACTGTCCGGGGCGTGCAGCGAGAGTTTGCGCAGCAGCTCCTGCTGCATGTTGAACACGGCCCACCAGTAGCGGTCGCTGCCGTTGGGTGTGTTCTCGTACCAGGACTTCACGTGGTCGCCGTTGACGACCTCGACGACCGTACTGTTGAGCGTGAAGCTCTTGCCCAGCTCCTGCCGGTAGTAGCGCTGCGCCTCGCGCATCACGTTGGCGATACCGTCCGGCCAGCGCTGGTCATAGGCGACGTCGGAGGGCTTGAGCCAGTAGACCCGCACGGTGCGCACCGGCGGCTGGGTCGGCGGTGCCGTGGTCGGCGTGCTCGTCGGTGAGGCTGTCGTGGGCCGGGTGCTCGGTGTGGGGGAGGCCGTCGTCGGGCGCACGGTGGGGCTGGTCGTCGGAGAGGTACTTCCGGTGCAGGCCACGCCGTTGAGCGTGAAGCTCGCCGGTACCGGGTTGCTGGTGTTGTTCCAGGAGCCGTTGAAACCGAACGACGCGGTGGCGTTGGTGGCCAGGTTGCCGTTGTAGCTCACATTGATGGCCGTGACCGCGCTACCGCTCTGCGTCACGGTGGCGTTCCACGCCTGGGTCACGCTCTGCCCCGCGGCAAACGACCACCGTAGGGTCCAGGCGGTGATCGGGTCACCCAGGTTGGTGACGTTGACGTTCGCGCTGAAACCGCCCGCCCACTGGGTACCGACGGTGTAGGCGACCCGGCAGCCGGCCGTTGCCGCGTAACCCGCGGTCGTGGCGACGGTGGCGGCGGCCGCGCAGACAAGCCCGGCGGTCAGCGTGGCGGCGACGATTCTGGTGCGGGATCCTCGACGGTGCATCCTTGTCTCCTCGCAGGAACGCCCGCGCAGACCCGCGGGCACGGCGTACTCCCATCACGTCCCGCACGGTGAACGCGAAGAGCGACCAGGATCGGGCCATGGCCTGGCTACCCGATCGCGATCAGATCCTGCCGCATTATTCGATCCTCGTCAATGTGTGCGGTGCGCTTTCGTACCGTCACCACTATCTTGCCTGCGCGTGAAGTTGCCTGGCTGGCCGCGTGTTTTCGAGCGGTCACGCGGATTCGGTGAACGCTCACATTCCTGATGCGCGCGGCGGCGGCGGTCGCGCGGTCAGGGCGTCGCGGTCGGTCGCATTCCGTCGAAGAGGATGGTCAGTGCCCGACGACGGAATCGCCCGGTTGCGCATCACACCACCCCCAGATGGGGGAGAGGCGCTCGCTCCGCGCGGTGAGGTGTTCGACGCCCGCCGCGTCGAGGCTGTACCCATGTCACACTCCATCCGGATGGCCGCGATCGCGGCCACGGTCGCTGTTGTTCTCACCGGTACGGCTTGCTCCGCCGGCCCGTCCCGGTCCGCCCAGGCGGCCGCGAAACGGCAGGACCCGAATGTCGCGCCGGACGACATCACGCGGATGATCAATTGCTACCGTGCGCACGGTCTGCCGAACTACCCGGACCCGACCTACGACCCCGGCGACGGGCAGTGGCATTTGCCGAATCAACGCCCCGCCCTGACCACCGCGATCCGCCAGGCATGCGCCTCGGTGATGCCCGAAGCCACGCCGGCATCCCCGATTCCCACCGCACAACTGGCCGACCTGCTCAACTTCGCCAAGTGCGTCCGCGCGCACGGGGTGCCGGACTGGCCCGACCCGGGCGTGGACGGCACCTTCCGATCCGACAACGTGCTGGACGTCAAGCGTGACCCGGGTACCCGGGCGGCGGTCGAGGCGTGCCAGCAGTACCTCGGCAGTTCCGGAGGCAATATCAGCGTGGGGCAGCCCAATGGCTGACTGGCGGCGTGGTGGCTACGCCGCCCTGGGAGTGCTGGCGGTGGCCGGCACCGGCTGGTTCGCGCTGCACCGGGCGGCGCCGCGGGTACCCGCGTCCGGTCTGTCTGCGACCGGGCTCGCGACGGTTGTGCGTACCGACGTCACCGTCCGGGACCTCGTGGGCGGCACCCTCGGATACTCCGACCAGGGTGTGGTCGTCGCCGCCACGTCCGGGACGCTGACCTGGATTCCGGCTGTGGGGACGATGGTCGCGGCGGATCAGCGACTGTACGAAGTGGACGGTCGACCGGTCAGGTTGTGGACCGGCGCCCGACCGGCCTGGCGCGACTTCGCCCCCGGCATGGCCGACGGGCCGGACGTCCGGCAACTGGAGCGCTGCCTGGCCGCCCTCGGTTACGGCGCCGGCCTCACCGTCGACGACCACTTCTCCGCTGCCACGGGCACGGCGATCCGGCGCTGGCAGCACGCTCACGGATTGCCCCGTACCGGGGTGATCAGACTCGGCGAGGTGGTCTTCCGTCCCGCACCGGTACGCGTCGGCACCGTGCCCGCCGCGCTGGGCGCACCGGTCTCGCCGGGCACCCCGATCCTCACCGTGACGGCGACCACGACGGCTGTCACGGTCGACCTCGACCCCGATAAGCAGGGCGCGGTGCATCCCGGCGACCGGGTCAGTGTCAGCCTGCCCGGCACCGCGGGTACGGCCGGCGGTCGGGTGGCGACGGTCGGCGCCGCGGTCCCGTCGGGCACCGACGCGGCCGGCGGGTCGGCACCCGTGGGCACGACCGTGGTGATTCCGGTGGTCATCCGGCTCGATTCCCCCGCCGGTGCGGGGATCGGGCCGGTGCAGGTGGCCATCACCACCGCGCAGGACCGGGGGGTACTGGCGATACCGATCGACGCGCTGCTCGGCGCGCCCGGTGGTGGGTTCGAGGTGGCGGTCCACGACCGGTGCCGGCGCCGGCTTGTGGGGGTCAGGACCGAGCTGTTCGACGAATCCGACGGGCTGGTCGAGATCGAGGGCTTACCGGAGGGAACTCCCGTGGAGGTACCGGCGTCATGATCGTGGAGCTTCGCGACGTTCACAAGACCTACCCCGGAACCCCACCGGTGCATTCACTGCGCGGGGTGAACCTTTCTGTCGAGCCCGGTGAGCGCGTCGCGGTCGTCGGCGCATCCGGTTCGGGAAAGTCGACGCTGCTGAATCTGATGGCCGGGTTGGACCGGCCCAGCGGCGGCCAGGTGCGCATCGCCGGTGTCGACATCGGCAGCCTCAACGACCGCGAGTTGTCCGGCGTGCGGGCCTACCACATCGGTGTGGTCTTCCAACACTTCCACCTGATGGAGTCGCTGCCCGCCGTGGAGAACGTCGCCGCGGGGCTGCTCTACCGGGGCGTGGCCGCGCGGGCACGCCGCGAGTACAGCTATGCGGCGCTGGCCCGGGTCGGCCTTTCGCACCGGCGCGACCAGCGGCCGGGAAAGCTGTCCGGCGGTGAACGCCAGCGGGTGGCCATCGCCCGGGCCATCGTCGGGCGGCCCACTCTGCTGCTGGCCGACGAACCGACCGGCAATCTCGACTCCGCCACCGGCGCCGAAGTCATGACGCTGCTGCACGAACTGGCTCGGGAGGGCTGCACCCTGGTCGTGGTCACCCACGATCGGCGGGTGGCCGGCACGCTCGACCGGCGCATCGAGGTACGCGACGGTCAGGTGATCGCGCCGTGAACCGCTCCCGGATGCGCCCGGCCGACCTGCTGCCGACCGCCACCCTCGGGCTGCGGGCCCGGCCCTGGCGTTCCGCGCTGTCCGCGCTGGGGATCGCGATCGGCGTGGCCGCCATCGTCGCCGTACTGGGCATCACTCAGTCCAGCAAGGCGCAACTGCTGGCGCAGATCGACCGGCTCGGTACGAACCTGCTCATCGTGAGCAACGGCCACTCGGTGGAAGGCGACGAGGTCGAACTGCCACCCAGCGCGTCGGCCAGCATCGGGCACCTGCCGGGGGTGCGGGCCGTCTCGGCCACTGCGGAACTGCCGGGAAGGCACGTCTACCGCAGCGATCAGATCCCGGCGGCGCAGACCGGCGGGCTCGCGGTCCGCGCCGCCGACGTGCGTCTACTTTCCACATTGGACGGAAGCCTCGGCGCCGGGCGCTTCCTCGACAACGCGCTGAGCGACTACCCCTCCGTCGTTCTCGGCGCACAGTGCGCCGCCGCGCTGGGGTTCGACCGGCTGGACCGCCCGACCCGGATCTGGCTCGGCGGGCATTGGTTCACCGTCGTCGGCATCCTGCGCCCGCTGGCCCTGGCTCCGGAAATCGACCGGTCCGCGCTGATCGGCTTCGGTGTCGCCGGTCAGCTGTTCGGCTACGACGGCCGGCCCAGCCGGATCTACGTGCGCACGGACGTAACCGCGGTCAGCACCGTCCACGCCGTGCTGGGCGCCACCGCTGATCCGGCCGATCCGAGCCAGGTCGCGGTCAGCCGGCCGTCGGACGCGCTGACCTTCCGGGCCGCCGCGGCCGGCGCCCTGAACTCCCTGTTTCTCGGGCTCGGCGGCGTCGCGCTGCTCGTCGGCGCGATCGGCATCGCCAACGTCATGGTGATCGCCGTACTGGAACGGCGGATCGAGATCGGGCTACGCCGCGCGCTGGGTGCCGCCCGTACCCATGTGGCGGCACAGTTCCTCGCCGAGGCACTGGCGCTGTCCCTGCTCGGCGCCGTCGCCGGCCTGGCTGTCGGGTTCGCGGTCGTCGGCGCGGTCGCCCGCGCCCACGGGTGGGCCGTGGCGATGCCCGCAACGGCGCCACTGGTCGCCGGTGCGGGCGCCGTCGCCGTCGGCGCACTGGCTGGGCTGTACCCGGCGCTGCGGGCCGCGCGGCTGTCACCCACCGACGCGCTGCGCGCCGGTTAGCCTTGACCGATGGGACTGTGGGTCCGCACAGCCGTCTCGTACGTGCTGGTCACCCTCGCCGCGGTGCTGCTGGTCGAAGCCGTACTCATCGGCTTCTACGCCCCCCGGCTGGTCAGCGACAAGGTGAACGAAGAGGGTGTGCTGGCCGACCTGCGAAGCGACATCCAGGCGACCGCGCTGAAACTGTCAGTCCGGATCAGTGCGGGCAACGGCGCCGGGCAGCCGGCCACTATCCCGGCGGCCATGCCGGGCGCCGCACCGCGCCCGGCAACCGACGGCCCGGTCCGGCTACTGCCGGAGCACGCGGGTCCCTGCACCGCCGCGGCAACCAACCACCTGTACCTGCTGGTGGGCGCCGACGGCACGGTGCTGGAATCCTCGGCGGCGCGGTGCGTGCCCACCGGGCGGCCTCTGCCCACGATCAGCGAGGGCCACGACGCGGCAGCCGGCGCGAGCGGGATCGGGCCCGGCGTGAACGGCGACCGCGTGGCATGGGCGTTGTCACCCGTCGTCGCGGCACCGCCGGGTTCCCTCGACGCGGCGGCGACCCCGGCCGACCTGACCGGGATCGCGGGGGCGCACCAGGTCGCGACGCTGTACGAGCAGCAGCCGATCACGGCCGGACACCACGGCCGGCCGAGCGACGCGCGCTCCCTGCTCACCCCGGGACTGGTGGTGCTCGCCGGCGCGGTACCGGTCGGCCTGCTGTTCGGCTACGTCAGCATGCGCCGCCCGGTACGCCGGCTGCACCGCCTCGCGACCACCACCCAGGCGCTGGCCGACGGCGACCTGGACCGGCGGGTACACGTCACCGGCCGCGACGAGCTGTCCCGGCTGGAAGCCGACGTCAACCGCATGGCCGAGCGGCTGTCCGCCTCCATCGACCGTGAACGGACCCTGGCCGACAGCCGCGCCCGGACCACCGAACGCGCCCGCATCGCCCGGGACCTGCACGACTCGGTCTCCCAGGACCTCTTCTCACTGCGCCTGCTCGCCAGCGGCATCGCCCGCGCCCTACCCGACGACTCGCCGCTGCGCACCCAGTTGCGGCAACTGGCGAGCACCGCCGACACCGCCACCCACCAGATGCAGGCCATGCTCCTGCAACTGCGCCCCACCGCATCCGCCGAGCACGGACTGCCCACCGCCCTGCGGCAGCTGGCCGAGACCTACCGCCAGCGGGTCGGCATCACCGTGCACACCCACCTCGACGACGTCGAGCTCGACCCCGTCCACGAACACGCGTTGCTGCGCATCGCGCAGGAAGCCTTCGCCAACGCCGTGCGCCACGGCGACCCGACCGACCTGACACTGACCCTCACCGGCGACGTGCTGCGCGTCCACGACAGCGGCCATGGCTTCGATCCCGGCGCACCCAGGCTCGGCATGGGGCTCACGCTCATGCGCGAACGCGCCGCCGAGATCGGCGCCCGCCTGGCCGTGGTCAGCTCACCGGGCGCCGGGACAACCATCGAGGTCCACCGGGCATGATCCGTCTGCTGATCGTCGACGACCACACCGTCGTACGCCAGAGCCTGTCGTTCTTCTGCGCCCAGGAGCCGGACATCGACGTCGTCGGCCAGAGCGCCTCCGGCGCGCTTGCAGTCTCCATGGCCCGTGCCGCCCAGCCCGACGTGGTCCTACTCGACCTGTTCCTGCCCGACCGCGACGGCATCGAAGTGCTGGCCGAGATCCGGCAGGCCAGCCCCGGTTCCCGGGTCGTGATGCTCACCTCCTCGCCCGAGGACGGCCACCTCATCGCCGCGATCGACGCCGGAGCGACCTCGTACCTACTCAAAATCAGCGAGATCACCGAGGTGCTCAGCACCGTCCGCGCCGCCGCCCGCGGCGAAAGCGTGCTGCCGCCCACGGCCACCGCCAAACTGCTCAACGCCGTCCGCCAGCGCCGGGAGCGCAATGACTCCCACGACCGCCTCACCCCGCGCGAACTCGACGTGCTCGCCGCACTGGCCCGTGGCCAGACCAACCGCGAGATCGCCCGCGGTCTGCTCATCGGTGAAGAGACGGTGAAGTCCCACGTATCCAGCATCCTGGGCAAGCTCGGACTGGCCGACCGCACCCAGGCGGCCCTCTACGCCCTGCGCCGCAGCCTGAACCGGACGCAGGACACCTGAGCTCGCCTCGACAGGCCGTCGGCGCCGATCCGCACCTGGTGCTGCGTCAGGAGTTCGCGGTCAACGCGGCCAGCAGGTCGGGCACCCGTCCGAGCGCCCGGGCACCGGCGATCGGATCGCTGTAGTCCCGGGTGTGCACGATGCGCCCGTCGCGGATCGTCATCACCATCAGGAACCGCAGGGCGAACGGCTCGCCCGAGGCGACCAGCTGGCCGTGCAGTTCGTACTCGACGACGACCACCTCCGGGTCGGCGGTCTCGTGGATCCGCACGCCCGCCAGGTCCGTGTAGCGCCGCACCGCCGCGCCGGCCGCGAACCGGGCGCGCAGCTGCTCCCGGGTCGTCTCGATGCGCTCCGGATACAGCGGTGCCACCGCAAACGGCATCTCGATGACGACCTCGTCGGCGTAGAAGTCGGCGAGATCGCCGGGTTGTCCGCTCACCGTCGTGCGCAGGAACTGTTCGACGAGGTCTCGTGGTGTCGTCATGCCGGCCCTTTCGTAGAATCGGAGAGTGCGCCCCGGTTAGAGCGTACCGGAGAGTGCGCCCCGTTTACAGGCGGGGCCTGGAAGGAGTGGATCGTGGCCGAACGGACCGTCCGCGCCGACGCGCGACGCAACCGAGCCGTGCTGCTGCAGGCGGCGGCCGAAGCGTTCGCCACCGGTGGACTCGGCGTACCGCTCGACGAGATCGCCCGGCGGGCCGGCGTGGGGGCCGGCACGCTGTACCGGCACTTCCCGACCAAGGAGGCGCTGTTCGAGGCCGTCGTCCACGACCGCATGCAGAACCTGATCGAGGCCGCCCAGGCGCTACGGAAGGCCGACGACGCCGGCCCCGCCCTGTTCGAACTCCTCGACCGCCTGGTGGCCGAGGCCGGGCCGAAGAAGGACCTGGTGGACGCCCTGGTCGGCGCGCAGGTCGACGTCCACGCCAGGCTCGGCGGAATGGGTGCGCAGCTGCGCGAGGAGATCCAGCACCTGCTGACAGCGGCCCAGCGTCAGCACGCGGTACGCGCGGACATCACCGTCGGCGACCTGATGGCCCTGATCTCCGGGCTGCTGCTCGCCCTGCACGGCAACGGAAACCACCACGCGGCAGATCCGCAGCGGATGCTGGCGGTACTGCGAGATGGGCTCTCGGCGGTCCGGTAGCTCGCGGGCGGCCTGGTCCTTTTCGGGCGGCCAAGCCGTCGCGGTCTCCCGTCGAAGGACGCGGCCCGCAGCGTGGCCAAACGCCTCGTCGAGGGCCGCGGTCAGTGGCTCGGTTCAGCGGGGTCGTGTTTAGGCGGCCGAGTCGCGGAGCGTGGCCAGCGCCCCGTCGAGCGCCGCTGCCAGCGGCTCGATCGAGCACATCGTCTGGGTGAGCAGCAGGCCGCCCTGCAGCGACGCGAAGACCGACAGCGCCAGGCGCTCCGGGTCGGCGTCGGCGCGCAGCAGGCCCGATTCGCGCATGCGTTCCGCGCCGGCCTGCAGGTACCCCCGCCATTTGTTCAGATGCTCGGCCACGTCGGCGGCCCGCGCCGGGTCGTTGCCCATCAGCTCGCCGGCCAGTGACCCGATCGGGCATCCCCAGTGCGGTTGCGAGCCGTAGTGCGCGATGACGGAGTCCCGCCAGCCCTG
Organism: Rugosimonospora africana; assembly: GCF_016862975.1. Taxonomy (GTDB): domain Bacteria; phylum Actinomycetota; class Actinomycetes; order Mycobacteriales; family Micromonosporaceae; genus Rugosimonospora; species Rugosimonospora africana. The sequence goes on along the minus strand of NZ_BONZ01000077.1, from coordinate 34,020 downwards.
CCACGCCTCCCAGGTGTCCAGCGTGTCGAGGTACGGCCGCTGCGCCTGGAGCACCCGCTCGGCCTGGAACGCCGCGATCGCGCCGACGAGCTCGCTCTTGCCGCCGGGGAAGTAGTGGAACAGCTGGCTCTTGCTGGTCGCCGTCCCCGCGCGGATGTCGTCCAGGCTCGTGCCGCCGACCCCGCGAGCCAGGATCAGGTCGGCCGCCGCCTCCACGATGCGCTCACGGGTCGCCGCCCCCTTGGGCGTGAGCTTCGTCGCGGTCATGACCCCCATGGTACCGGCGCTGGACCGACCGGTCCAATCCTGTGTTAGCTTTCTGGACCGATGGGTCCAATGATTCTTCGAGATCAACTGAGAGGCACAGCATGGGTACACGACTAGCCGGCAAGACCGCCCTGGTGACCGGCGCCACCAGCAACATCGGCCGGGCCATCGCGGTCGCCTACGGCGCCGAGGGCGCCCACGTCGTCGTCTCCGGCCGCGACCAGCGGCGAGGCGCCGAGGTCATCGCCGAGATCGTCGCGGCCGGCGGCCGAGCCGACTTCGTGGCAGCGGCGCTGGACGGCTCGGCAAAAGCATCCGGCGACCTGGCGGCCGAGGCCACCAGGATTCTCGGCGGGCGCATTGACGTCCTGGTCAACAACGCCGGCATCTACCCCGGCTCGTCAACTGTCTCGACCGACGAGACGACCTTCGACACGGTGTACGCGGTCAACGTCAAGGCGCCCTACTTCCTCACCGCGGCAATCGCACCCGGCATGGCGGAGCGCGGCAGTGGTGTGATCATCAACTTGGGCTCCTGGATCGCCCGCCTCGGCATCCCGATCGGCTCCCTGTACAGCTCGACCAAGGGCGCGGTGGAGACACTGACCCGGGCCTGGGCGGCCGAGTACGGCCCGGCCGGGGTACGCGTCAACGCGATCTCGCCGGGCGTGATCCTCACGCCGGACATGTCGGCGAACGAGGACCACCCGGCGCAGGTGATGATGCGCGGCACGCCGGCGGGCGGCAGCGGCTCGCCGGACGCGATCGCGCACGCGGCGGTGTACCTGGCCAGCGAAGAGTCGAGGTTCGTGCAGGGCACGGTGATCGATGTGGACGGCGGCCGGGTCGGGGTCGCGGTGATCGCCGGCTGAGGTTTGTCCGGGCGCGTGCCCATGTGGTGGGAAGGGCGGGGCGGGGCCGGTACGGAGGTGCGCTACGCTGTACCGGCCGCCAACGGTGAATGCCGTACGCGGTGACGGGACGTGGCGCAGCTTGGTAGCGCACTTGACTGGGGGTCAAGGGGTCGTGGGTTCAAATCCCGCCGTCCCGACCAGGAAAATCGCAGGTCAGGGCAGGTCTCCCCGCTAGGGGTACCGGCCCTGTTCCCGTTTCCGGGGACCACGGGGAGAATCTCGGGAGAAGATCTTGGGAGGTTCACTCTCCCACCTTCCGGGCGCGCTCTCGCAGCAGCCGATCCAGCACGGCGACCGGGGAGTGGGGCGACAGCGCGCGGCGGGCGTCCAGCGCGGTGTGCCACAGCCCGGTGAGCCCGTCGAGGAGCTGCGCCCGCATGTCCGCCGTGACGTGTGAGTACCGGGCCTGAACCGACCCGTCCTCGTGTCCCATGCGCTCGTCCGCCAGCTTGGCCGGTATGCCGAGTCCGTCCATCAGCGTCTTTTGCGTGTGCCGCAGCCCATGCGGGGTCAAGCCGGGCGCGATCGGCGCCCAGCAGGCTTCCGCCCGGCCGGCCGCGTTGCGACCGCGCACCGGGATGCCAGGCCACGGGACGGCCAGCAGCGGTACCGGCCGGGCCGGCTGGGGCGCCTTGGCTGGGTACCAGCCGGTCACCGCCGGTTGGAACAGCCAGGTTGCGAAGCCGTTGCGTCGCCAGTGCGGCGCCGGCTGTCCGGGGGCACCGCCGGGTACGTAGCCCAGCTCGCCTGCCGCCAACTCCACTCGGACCCGGGTCGCTTCGGGCACGGAGCCTGGGTGGTTGAACACCGCCGAGACGGTGCCGGTCGACAGCCCGGCCCGCCGCGCGACGTCGACCAGCTTCGGGCCGGCCCGGCGGGCGGCACCGTTGGCCGACCCGTTGCCCCGGAACGCGTACGTCTGGCCGTGGCAGGCACACGCGGCCGGTTCCGTCCGGCGAATGTGATCGGTCAACAGCGCGGCCAACCAGTCGGGCAGGTCGATCGTGCGGCGTGACTCGTCCTTGGGCGGGCAGCGGAGGAGTTTGCCGTTGTCGAGTTCGTAGAGTTGCCACTCCACCCGGACCGCCGCCGGCCGGACGTAGCCAACCTCCAGGCCGACGACCTCACCCCAGCGCATCCCGGTGAACCCCATCAGCACGACCGCCACGAACTCGTCATCGCGGCCGGACAGCAGCGCGGCCCGTTCGGCGATGAGCAGCACCCCGAACGCGGTCGTGACGGCCTTTTCCGGGCCGCGTCGCTGGGATCGGCCCACCCGCTTGCCCCGGCCGCGCCGCCGGGCCGCCGGGTTGGACTCCCTCAGCTTCTCTTCGACCGCATCGGCCAGGATCAGGTGCAGCACCTTCCGCCGACCGCTGATGCTCGACTCGGCATAGCCGGCCGCCCGCTGCTGCTTCTCCCACGCGGTCACATCTGCCTTCAAAATGTCGGCCATCGCCATGTCCTGGAACTTGGGCAACAGGTGTTCCTCGATGTGGTGGCGGTAGATCTGCATCGTGGACGGCGCGAGATCCTGCGCGGCGTACCAGCGGTTGGCGTAGTCGCTGAACAGGATGCGGCCATCGGCCGGGTTGCGGTGTGAGCCGGCCCGTACCTTGGCCTCTTCCGCGTCGGCGGCTTGCTGCGCCTCCCGCTTGGTGCGGAAGCGGATCGTGCCACCGGCCGCGTCCTTGACGGTGCCGTACTTGCCGGGCGCGAGCTTGTACCGGCCGCGCCAGTACCCGTCGCGCTTCTCGGGGAATCCCATCGTGTGTTGCTTCCTCTCGTTCGGTCAGGCCGCAGTCTGTGCGGCTGCACGTACGCGGCGGGGTTGCCGCGCGACGAGCTGGACGACCGGGGCGCCGTCCGCGTCGGCCGGTGGGCGGGACTCGCGTCGGGGCGCCGCCGGGGTAGCTGGGTCCGTCGCCGGAACCTCGAACAGCCGCGCGATCTGCGTGACGTGCTCGTCGGTGAATCGGTAGCTTCCGCCGATCCAGCAGAACGGGATGCGGCGCTGGCGGGCTTGTTGTTTGACCCACCATTCCGAGCAGTGCAGGATCTCAGCCACGTCAGCGGCCCGGTGAAACGCCGGGTGTGCCGGGGTGGGGCCGGTCATGGTGTGCGTGTTCCTCTCCGGTTCGGTGTCAAGGTGGGTTTGACAGTGTTTTGGTCAGGCGGCCAGGGTGGCTAGCTCGGCCTGGGCGGCTTGCTGGTGCTCGCGTGCGAGGGCTGCGGAGGTGTTGGCGAGCATGGCGTCTGCGGTGGTGTGCCAGCCGGCGCCGACGAACTGGAGAAAGTTGACGACCAGCGTCGTGGACTGTTCGGGCACGGCCTCGTCACGGCCCGGACCGCCGGATTCGGTGCGGCGGAACACGATGCGCTGATCCCGCAGGAACCCGAAGCTGACGGAGTAGGTGCGGGACTTGGTGAAGAAGTGGCCGCCGAAGCCGAGCATGTGCGCCCACCGGATCAGCCGCCGCCACTCCTGTGGCCGACCTAGCGCCCAGCAGGCCGCGACCAGCCGCTGCGCGTGCGTGCCCTGGGTGTTGGCGAACAGGTCGATCGTGTCGGGGGTCAGCCGGCCGGCGACCATCCCGGCCGCCTCGGTCGACTTGGTGGCGTACTTGGCCAAGTACGCCGCGACCGCCGCGTCCGTGACCTCACCGTCGACACCGGTCGGAACCTTGGCGATGATCTTTGTGAGGATCTGGTCACCCCAGCCGATGCGCCACCCGTCCGGGTTGATCCAATGCGGCTTCGTGGTGAACTCCGTGCCGGCCGCGTGGTCGACCGCGTCGACCAGGTCCTGCGCGGTGAACCCGGGCGGGGGCGGCAGGATCGTCCGGTCGCCGCGGTCGTCGGGATTGGCGCCATCCAGACGGATGATGGCGTGGAAGTGGACGACGCCCCGGCGCTGCATCTCGGCCGCCTTGCCCATCGCCAGCCGGATCGATTTCGGCTCGATGCCCCGGGCACGGGCGAGCCGGTTCATGTACTTGCGGATGGCCTCGGTGGTGCGCCGCCACAACTCGCCGGCCAGCACGTTCCAGACCACCTGCGCCGGGTAGTCGTAGCAGTCCGGGCACAGCGGAGCACCCAGCAAGGTATCGATGTCGGCGTGGCGGGCGAAGCACGCCAGCGGTCGGCCGTGCGGACACCTCGGGTTGTTCCGGCGGGCGTGGCACGGCTCCGGCCGGCAGTCACAGTCCTTGCGCTTGGTGCAGGTGTGGCGCCTGACGTACCGGGTGTGGACCTCACCGAAGCTGGGGGCGGTGAACGTCGGGAACACCGCCGGATGCGCCGAGACGGACTCGGGGACGCCCTTGCCGCCGACCAGGCCGGCCCGCACGATCTGGTACGCGTCGCGCTTGTACCGGGCCGAGCACGAGGGGCACAGCGCCTCCCGGCGGTTGCCGCACGGCTTGTAGATCACCCCGTCCGGCAGGTCGGCGGTGTCCACCGTGGACAACAGCCGACCGGTCTCCGCCTCGATCGTGGACATGGTGCCGTGCAGCCGGATCGGCCGGGCGCACGCCGACGCGGCCCGGACATGCCGCACCCAGGCAGGGAAGTCCGCGCGGGCAGCTCGGGCCAAGGCTTGGCGGTGCGTGTCGGTGGAGCGGGCTAGCAGGGACAGGGTCAGCGAGTCTGGCTCGGCGCACGGGGCCGTACCCGAAGCAGAGGCTTCGGGTACGACGGTCAGCGTCGAGACAGTCACCGGGTCGCCTCGGTGCGACGGCCGTTGACGGTCGGAACAGGTTCGGTTCGGTTGGACTCCATGGCCGCCAGGAGCTGGGCGGCTTGCTCGGAGGACACCTGGAGCCGCACGGCGAGCGTGCCGCGAGGGATCGGCGTTCCGTGCTCGGTGCGGTACTGCCGGGCCACGTCCCGTGCTCGGGTCAGCAGCGCCGGGGAGACGATCGGCAGTGCCAGTTGTGCAGCGCCAGGCTCGGTGACATGCATGTCGGTGGCGGGCGGTGCCAACTGTGCGGGCGTCGTCGTCGGCGTGTTGGGCCGGGTCGGGGTCGGGCGGGCATCCGGGCCGGGCCGGTGGGCCGGTACCGGGCGCAGGATCGACGGGGGCGGGGTGATCCGGGCCGCCACCTGGTTGGGGGTCGGGATGTCCGGGTCAGCCGGTACCGGGGTCGGTTCCGGCGTCACCTCCGGCACGGGTGCCGGGGTGGGGTCGGGAGCCGCAGGCGTCGTCGGCTGCGGGTCGGCGGTAGGTACGGTCTCGTCCACGGTGGACGGGCCGGTGTTGTTGGTGTTAGTGCTCTCTCGGCGGATCAGGGCACGCATGTGCACGGCCAGACCGGCGAACGTCGGGGGCAGAGCACCCACGATCGCGGCCAGGACCACGCGCCAGACCGCCCGGTCGGTCGACATGATGAATAGCAGGTGGTACGCCGACTGGGCGAGGATGCCGATGCCGGCGGCACCGTAGGTGTTGTGCTTGGCGAAGTTGGCCACGGTGGCGGGTACTGGTGACATCCACAGCACCAGGGCCACGACCACGTAGCCGTCCACCGCGACCGGCATCAGCCAGGCGAGCCGGGCAGTGACGCCGAATGCGGACAGCTTCGCGGTGAACCCGGCCAGCTCGGCCAGGGCGATCTAGGTCGACGCGGACAGCCCGAACGAGGCCGCCAGCACCGCCCACGACACCCACGAGGCAAGACGGGGCTCACCGGTCATTGAGGGCTGCGATCCCAGGTCGAGCGAGGCGTCAGGCCCGTCGACCGCCTGTCGGTCCTCCAGAAGGTCGCAGACGTGCTCAGCGTCTCCGTCGCCGAACTTCGCGGCGCAGAAGACGACGCCGATGCTGTCGATGAGCGGTCCGAGGACTTCGAGCTGCTACGACTGATGCTCACCGGACATCCGGCCATCTGGACGGTACTCACGGGCGAGCATTCTCAGGTCACAGAGCAACAGCTCAACGAACTACGCGAACGTCATGAGCAGGTCTGGTCGATGGTGCACGCCAGCCGCTACAGCGAACTCGCTCCTATCCTGCGGAGCCTGATCTCTGATCTGGAAGCCGCGGTTCGCGGAGTTGCCTCCGATGACCTTCGTCGAAGCGCCCGAGAGCTGCTAACGGACACCTACCAGGCGACGGCGGCGATCCTGGCCAAGCTTGCCGAGACGGACGCGGCATGGGTCGCCGCCGACCGGGCGGCATTCATCGCGGAGACGATCGGCGCCCCGCTTGCCGTCGCGGCCAGCCTGTTCCGGATGGCGCACACCTTCCTCAGCCTCAGCCAGGTCACGCAGGCGCAGGAGGTAGCCAAGGCAGCGGTAGCCGCCTTGGAGACCCGCATCAGCAATCAGCCTGAGTCGGAAGCACTGTCGCTCTACGGAGGCTTCCAACTCATCCTCGCGGTCTCAGCGGCACGCGACAACGCCCGCGCGCAAGCATACGAACACCTCGCCACCGCGCGGACCATCGCCGAACGCATCGGAGGCGACCGCAACGACTACGGCACCGAGTTCGGACCAACGAACGTCACGATCCACGCCGTAGCCATCGCCGTGGAACTCGGCGACGCCGGTCAGGCGCTTGACCTCGCCCAGGAGGTCGACGCGTCTCAACTGTCGCCGGAGCGGCAAGCTCGGTATCTGATCGACCTCTCGCAGGCTCAGGCTATGCGGCGGCAGATTGGCGAGGCGCTGCACTCGCTCCAAGAGGCTGAGCGGCTGACCCCGGAGCAGACCCGCACCCACCGCATCGCCCGCGCCGTCACCCGCGACCTGATCCAGCTCTCCGGACTGCACCCCAGGCCCGAGCTACGCGAGCTGGCCGAGCGCTTCGGCGTGCTGCCATAGGGGCTGCCGTGCAAGATTCCTGAGCAGAAAGTTCAACGGACGGCCCTCGGTTGCAGCCGAGGGCCGTTCAACGTTCGGCACCGCCGATCTCGCGAGGCATTGAGTCGTGAAGCCAGGCGTTTAACATGCGGCCGGACCGACGGTGCCGAGCACGCCAGGTCGCCGCTCCGTATCCCCCTGTCTTGGCTTGACCATGCGGAGGGCCAGTTACGCGTAGGGGCTGCGCGAACGCTGATCGAGGAGGTCCCACGCTAACCGAGTCATGTCGAACGCAAAGGACGCTGCGTACAGCAGCATTTCAACGTTCGCCGATATCCGTAGGTGCGCCACGCCGGGCGGCGCGCCCGGCAGCTCGACGCGCTCCAGAGCGTTGAAGGTCGTCCAGAAGTCGCCGTGCGCGATGCCGCTGCATATCTTCCAGGTCATGCAGGTGGTCACCTCGCCGATAGCTGTTTGGCCGCCTGCGACTCGAACGATCTCTTCATAGGTAACCCGCTTGACCGCCGACCCCTCGTCGATACCTTCGCGTCGAGCGATCCCGCGTAGGTCGTCGAGTCGGTCGTCTTTAGTCCTCGGTCCTACGTGACCGACGAGTTCCTTGACCTTCTCACCGTTCCGGATGTCCGACGCAGCAAAGCGCAGACGGCGGGTGATGCGGTCGGCCCGGGACGGTGGGGCAAGCATCCACACGGCGGCGCTGGCATTTTCTAGCGCCACGCGGACCAAGGAGTAGGGCGAATACATGTGGATGACTCGGGCATCACGCAGCACGGTGCGCAGCATGTGCAGGTGGTCGACTGAATGGCTCAGGGAGTGCCACACCACCTGGCTGGTTTCGTAGGGGTGCGTTCGACTGTCGTCGCCGTGCAGGGAACTGCTCGGCGAAACCCCGGTCGCAGGGCTTGCAGGGTCGATGCGTCGAAGCCACGGCTCTATCTGTTCCAGCATGGCAATCAGTTGTTCGTACGGCGGTCGCTCGCGTTCCTGCACGAATGAACGGTACGCGCAGCCAAGATCAAGGGCTACAGATTTCAACCCGCACACCGGGCTCGGCACCCCATGCGCCAGCGGGGAAGGAGGTCCGGCCAGGGGTACGGCAGAGTCGGCAGACACTCAACCCGGAAGCGGATCAGTGCGGTAGCGAAGGTGGGCCGCGACAGCTCGACTTACGACAGCGACAGTCCGATCAGCAAGGTGACACAGCAGCAGCAAGTCAACCGGAATCATGAACTTGTCGGTATCGAAGCCATCAAGGTCTGCTTCTGTCGCACCGCGAATCATCGCCCATTCAAAGCCATGGGCGTGCCCAGACAGGAACCTGTACAGCCACTCGGGCTGGCTCGCTGCGGGGGTCGGTTGGTCGTAGCGGTTGAAGAGGTCGACCATGGGCGGCACGTTGACCGTCAGCCGTTCCACGCCCTTTGCATCGGTAGTCACGTAGCCGGCTGCGCGCGCGCCGTTGAACAGCCGCTGGTGTAGGGCCGTGGCGTTCGCGGAATCGCCGGTCATACCCACGGCTGCTTGGAACTTGCGCACCTCCCGCAGGCTACGCAGTTGCGCCGCGTAGCCCCGACCGATGCGCTCAGCGCTGCTGGCGTCGGAATCAAGCAGCCAAAGGGTCAGCAACGCGGGCTCATACGCGGCGCGGGCAAGCGTGTAGGGCGAGAAGGTACGCAGCGGGAACCTATTCAGGTCCCCGGCGATGAGTTGGTGCCAGGTACATAGGTGGTCGAGCGCGCCTACAACGGCGATGGAGGCCGTCCTAAATGCGGATGCGGCATTCCCGACCGACTCGTCAGCGCGCAGGCGGGACTGGGCATGCACCGGCAACCGGTGCTGCGCCACGAAGTTGTCTTCCAGCTCTACGGCGGGGGCCAGGATGTCCAGCAGCCGTTGCCCTAGAACAGGGTCGATAGGAAGCGTCGTCGAGAGATCAATGGACGGATCGGCCAACTAGGTCGCCTCCAACAGCCACAGAAGCGCGATCGTGGAACATCCTAATGCCAGCTAGGTTGTCGTGCGATACGCCGACGATTGGCCATGAGGGCTTGCGGCCCCAATCGTCGATCGGGCGTCGCAATCGTAGGCGAGCGGCGGATCGATCTGGCGATCGGTGCACCGCTGGCCGCCCTCGTACGCCTTGCAGATGTACACCGCATGACCCCCGCAGCGGCAGTCGATCCAGCCACGGTCGAACGCGGCGTACGGCTCCCCTGGCCGGTCATAGGCGTGACCCCGCTGGCAGGTCGATGGTTCGTCCCCAACCAGCTCTCGCCGCTGCTCGTACGGGAACGCCAGGACCGCCGGGTCGGCCCGGCACGCCGCCAGCAGAGCCCGCAGCTCGGACGGGCTGGTCACTCGGTGCTCGTGAACCTCTGTCTTCGGCCAGGCACCGGGCACCGCTCGGCGCACCCGCACCAGCCAGGCAGGTTGCCACCGCCGCATGCCTGCCGATCGTACATATGTACGACACCGGGCCGCTGCCGATCCGGGTGAGAACTTTCCATACGTCTTCAAGGCGGGCCGCAAGCGGCCCGCTGGCGCGGTTCCGGGGCACGGTGCGCGCCTATGCCTCCGGCCCCGGCGCGCACCGACCCCGGACCGCGCCGGCCGACAGCGGGCACCACGAAGCCCAGCGTCTGTCGACATTGGACAGCGCTGGGCTCGGGGCGGAGATTCGTGGACGGCTGACGCTACCCTGGCCGCACCTTGACCGGCCCGCGTTCGGCTAGCCCGTGGACCGGCGCCGACCAGCGACAGATCGGTGGCCATCGTGACGTTTTCGGAACTTGCCGACCGACTTGTCGGGGGAGTGATGGGTCTCGGATGGTTTCTTGCGTGCGTGGCGGTGGGCTGGAACTACAGCAAGATCAGTCGGTCGCGCCGGGAGCAGCTGTTCAGTGGTGTCGACATGCTCTCCGTCGGCCGTAGGAACCCGTGGCTCTTCTACATGTTGTCCGTGCTGGGCCTTCTCTTCGTGGTTATCGCGATCGCGGCTCCCTCCGGCACCAAATGACCCGTCAATCCCGCGCAACTCCGCTGTCGCCGGCCTTCGCACCGATGCCCGGTAGAGGCCGCGCAGCACGCCGGCCTCACCGCTGTGGTGTCTCAGTTGCCGCTGATCGAGTGGTCGGCCAGTGCCTCCGGCGGGTAGGGCCTCCGGCCCTACGACCCGGATCAAGCCTCCGGCGGCCAGGACTGCTCGCCCTGGACCCCGGCGCTCCGGGAAGCTCCGACGTCGGCTCACCAATGACGCACCAAAGGCAACCAGACCGCGCCCGGCCGGTCCAGGTCGTACGTCCGGTAGGGCGCTCCACCTGGACCGTTTGAAGCCGCCGGAGTGTGGATCACGGCCGACGCGCTGATCCCCGCCCGGCCCCGCCTGTCGGCGGTGCTGGCCGTGTGGAGCACCACCACCCTGCCCGCACCGGCCGCCCCGATCGGCCGCCCGCGGCCAATGCCGCGGTGGCTGTCCCGGCTGCTCGACCCCGGGCTGATGCCCTGATGACCCAGGCGTTCACGGCGCCGCGCAACTCGCCCGGCGCCCGCGCCTACTACGACCGGCAACGCGCCCGCGGCGCCAGCCACAACGCCGCCCTGCGCCAACTGGCCAACCGCCTCGTCGGCATCCTCCACGGATGCCTCAAAACCGGCACCCTCTACAACGAGACGACCGCCTGGTCTCACCACCTCAACGAGGCCGCCGCTTGACACTCAAGTTCCTGGGATGGTCTGAGCGGAGTACGACCTACCACGATGGTTGGAGGTGATGCCTGATTATTGCGCTCAGCGTCCATCCGGTAAACAATCGATCGCGGGCATGATCGTCAATCACTTCCGCGCTCGTGCCGGCGACAGGTGGTCGACCGGGTGCGCAACCGGGCGGGCGTGGCGGCGTTGTGGACGGGTGTTGCGTTGGGGAGCGAGGGTGTTGCGCCGTCAGTCTGTCATGGCCGGGCCGGGGATGAGTCGTGGGCGGTGTCTGCACCACGGTTTGTCGGGCGGGGCCGGGAGTTGGCCGGGTTGGCTCGGGCGCTGGCCGCGCCGCCGGCACTGGTACTGATCGAGGGCGAGGCGGGCATCGGGAAAACCCGGCTGCTGCAGGAGTTCCTGACTGCTCGGGAAACCCGCGGTCGGGTACTGGTGGCGAGCGCGCCGCCGGTTCGCCGTCCGTACACGCTCGCTTGCGTCGTTGACGCGGTGCGCCAGTCTACCGACGGGATCGCCGGGCTGGGGCTGACCGGGCTCGCTGGTGCGCTGCGCCCGCTGTTCCCGGAGTGGGTGGCGGACCTGCCGTCGGCCCCTGAGCCGGCAGAGGACGCGCTCGCCGGACGGCACCGGCTGTTCCGGGCGTTGGCCGAGCTGATCGGCCGCCTCGAGGTCGACGTGCTCGTGGTGGAGGACGTGCACTGGGCCGACGAGGCCACGCTGGAGTTCCTATTGTTTCTGGCCGCGGCGCGGCCAGCGCGGTTGAGCCTGGTCGTGAGCTATCGGCCGGAGGATGTGTCGCCAGATTCGCTGCTGCTGCGGCTGTCGTCGCGTCCGCCGCCGGGAATGACGTTGCTGCGGCTCGGCGTCGGGCCGCTGGACGTCGCGGAGACCGCCGAGCTCGTGTCGTCGATGCTCGCAGACGGGCACGTCTCTTCGGCATTCGCCGCTCTGCTGCACGAACGCACCGAGGGCGTACCGCTCGCGGTGGAGGAGTCCGTGCGGTTGCTGCACGATCGTGCCGACCTGGTGCGCCGCGGCGATGAGTGGGTGCGCCACAGCCTCGCCGACATCAGAGTGCCGCCGACGGTGCGCGACGCGGTGCTGGAGCGTGTGCGCCGGCTGCGCCCCGGAGTGCAGGCCGTGCTTCGGGCCGCGGCGGTGCTCGCCGAGGCGAGCGAGCCAGCGGCGCTGCTCGCCTGCGCCGGACTGTCGGCCGATCCGGAACGCTCCGATTGGGCCGAGGCGCTCGGCTCCGGCCTGTTGGCCGAGACCGCCGCCGGGCTGGTGGGCTACCGCCATGTGCTGGCCAGTCGGGCTGTTTACGAGTCGATGCCGGTATCCGAACGGCGTGCATTGCATTTGCGGGCGGGCACCGCCCTCGAATCGTCGCCGCAACCGCCGATGGCGCGGCTGGCCTGGCAGTTCCGCGAGGCGGGCGACACTGAGCGGTGGTGCAGGTACGCCGAGTTGGCCGCCGAGGCGGCGCTGGTGGCCGGCGACGACCTGGCCGCAGTCACCATGCTGCACGATCTGTTGACCACCGCCGATCTGCCGCCCGCGAAGGTGCTGGCGCTGATGGAGCGGTTGCCGCTGGCCCCGCTGACCGGTGCCGACCGGATCGGCCAACTGGTGCGGGTACTTCGCGACGCCATCTCGTCCACGGCCCTGACCCCGAACGAGGCCGCCCGGCTGCGCTTCCAGCTCGGGATGCTATTGGACATGGCGGCCGAGTTCGGCGCCAGTCGCGCCGAACTGGAGGCGGCCATCCCGCACCTGCGCGCTGGGTCCCCGGAGTCAGCTCGGGCCATGTTGCTGCTCGGGTGGGCGCGCGGTGCCCCTTGGCGCCGGCAGGTGCATCTGCAGTGGCTGCACCGGGCCGCGCAGGCGATCCCGCTGCTTCCCCCGGCCGCCCGACCCGGTGCGACCGGTTCCCGGGCCACGGGCCTGCTGCTGCTGGGTGAGGAGGAGGGCTGGGCGGCGGCCGGTGAGGTGCCGGATGACACCGACACCCGGGTACAGCGCCGCAACGTGGTGCTGCGTGACCTCAACGTCGGTGACCTGGCCGTGAGGTGGGGCCGGTACGTGGAGGCCAGGATCCGGCTCGACCGGGCCTACGAACTGACCGGACGCCACCAGTACCTGCGCTGGCGGGTAGGCGTGGCGGTCACCCTCGCCCATCTCGACTGGTGTGTCGGCAACTGGTCGGGCCTGGCGGAACGGGCCGACGCGCTGACTCAGGACGAATCGGTTCTGGCGATGGACCGCCTGGAGAGTGAGCTGGTGTCGGGCCTGCTGGCCACTGCGGCGGGACGCGACGTCGACGCCGCCTTGCTTCGCCTGCTTGGCGAGTGGCGCCAGCGCGGTGCGACGGACTGCCTGATGGAACCGGCTGCCGCGCTGGCCCGTTCGTGGCTGGCCAACGGCCGGATCGATGATGCGTTGGGCGTGACCGAGGAGCCGGTCGCCATCGTGACCCACAAGGAGATCTGGCTGTGGGCGACCGATGTGGTGCCGGCCCGGGTGGACGCGCTGGTCGCCAGCGGTCGGCTCGGCGAAGCCGCCGCCGTGGTGGGCGCGTTCGAGCGCGGTCTGCGGGGCCGGGACATGCCCGCGCCAGCGGCGGGCCTGGCCCTGTGCCGGGCCATCCTCACGCAGGGCGACGAAGCCGCTGAGCGGGCCACGAATCTGTTCGCCCGCGCCGCCGAGGCATGGCAGGCTCTGCCCCGCCCATACGATGCGCTGCTCGCCCGCGAGCGACAGGCGCGATGCCTGCTCACCGCCGGCCGGCCCGATGCTGGGCTGGCTCTGTTGGGCGAGGTGTGCCGTGGGCTGGCCGACCTCGGCGCGTCCGGCGACGCCGAGCGGGTTGCCCGGTTTATGCGCGACCATGGGCACACGCCGCCACCGACGTGGCGGGGTGGGCGGCGCGGCTATGGCGATCAGCTCTCCCCGCGCGAGCTCGACGTCGTACGTCTCGTCATCGCCGGCCGCACCAGCCGGGAGATCGCGGCGCTGCTGCACCGCTCACCGAAGACGGTGACCACGCAGATCAACTCCGCCATGCGCAAGTTCCATGTGTCCTCCCGCACGGCGCTCGCGGTCAGCGCCATCGAGGCCGGCGTGACCGCCGACGGTTCGGCTGAATAATCACCCGGCGCGTCCGGGTGGCGTTCTTTCGGTTATCTGGCCGATCGAAACACTCCGGATCGACGCTCGACACTGGGTGTGCCCGCCACGCGAATCCTCCCGAAAGGCTAGACATCTATGCCCATCTACCTCCCAAACCCCGAATCCGTCGACGAGGAGGGAGTAGACCCGCATGTACCGCTGGCTGGATCGGATGGCGACGCCGACGCCGACCGTGCCGGTACGGACGGCGCGGGCGCTACGACCGGCGATGAGTACGAACCACTCTGACCGCACCGACAGAGGAGGCTTCATGAGGATGCCGACAACGCTTGTTGTCGCCTCGGTCATCGGGGTGACGCTGTTCACGGTCACCACTGCCGTGGCCAAACCGATGGCCGGGACGCCGACAGCGACCGACCAGTCCGCGCACTACACCCGTTCAGCGTGCAACCAACCGGCGAAGAGGGGCCACGCCCGTTGCTACGCGACGGTGTGGACACCGGGCACGGACCACCAGATCAGGCCCAACGCCGACGCACCTCCGGCCGGCGCTCTCGGCCCGGCCGACATCCAGTCGGCGTACCACCTGCCGAATGCGGGCGGCGGTCAGACGGTCGCGATCGTCGACGCGTTCGGCAACTCCCACGCGGAGGCCGACCTGGCGACGTTCCGCTCGCACTACGGGTTGCCGCCGTGCACGAGCGCGAACGGCTGCCTGCGGATCGTCAACCAGCAGGGCAACGCCAGCCCACTGCCGCCCGACGACGCGGGCTGGGCGCTGGAGACCACGCTCGACCTTGACGCCGTCTCCTCCGCCTGCCCCAACTGCAACATCCTGCTGGTACAGGGCGACGACAACGGCGATGACTCGCTCGGCGCATCGGTGGACACCGCGGTGTCGCTCGGCGCGAAGTACGTTTCGAACTCCTACGGCGTGGCCGGCGAGGAACCGGACCAGGTGAACTTCGACCACTACTACAGCCACCCGGGCGTGGCCGTCACGGTCTCGGCCGGTGACGCCGGCGACGTGCAGAGCTGGCCAGCCACCAATCCCGACGTGATCGCGGTCGGCGGCACCCGGCTCACCAAAGCCACGTCGACCACGCGTGGCTGGAACGAGTCCGCCTGGTCGGACGGCGGGTCCGGCTGCTCGCTTTACGAGCCGCAACCGGCCTACCAGGACCGCATCGACACCACGTGCGGTGACTATCGCGCCACCGCCGACATCTCCGCCGACGCGGACCCGGCGTCCGGGCTCGCGGTCTTCGACACCCTCGGTCAGAGCGGCTGGCTCCAGGTCGGCGGCACCAGCCTGTCCTCGCCGCTGGTGGCGAGCATGTACGCACTGGCGGGTCAGCCGTCGGCCGGCGTCCTGCCCGTTTCCTACCTCTACGACCCGTCCAAGTCCGGCGACTTCTTCGACATCACGACCGGCAAGAACGGCACCTGCGGCAACCTGCTGTGCACGGCCGGCCCCGGCTGGGACGGACCGACCGGACTCGGTTCACCCAACGGCGTCGACGCCCTGGTACAGGGCCCGCACGGCGACATCGCCGGCCAGGTCACCGACGCGGCCACCGGCCAACCCATCGCCGGCGCCAAGGTGACGACCTCGGCGGGCTACGTCACCCGATCAGATGCCCAGGGTCACTACGACCTGAGCGTTGTGCCCGGCTCGTACGACGTGAGCGTGAGTGCGTTCCGGTACCCAGCGGTCACCCACTCCGCCACGGCCACCAACGGGCAGACCACGACGCTCGACTTCGCGCTGACCAGCGTGCCGAGCGCGAGCGTTTCCGGCGCGGTCACCGATGGCTCTGGGCACGGCTGGCCGCTCTACGCGGAGATCACGATCGACGGCTACCCGGCCGGGCCGATATTCACCGACCCCAGCACCGGTGCCTACAGTGTCCAACTGCCGCAGGGCGGCGACTACATCCTCCGCGTCGCTCCGATGTACGGCGGCTACCTGGCGCAGCAGACGCGGGTTCACGTCGGTACCGCCGATCTGCGGCAGGACTTCAGAACCAAGGTCGATGAGACCACGTGCAACGCGCCCGGCTACGGATGGAACGGGCTCAACACGACGTTCACCCGCTGGACCGGCGACACCGCTGCGGACGGCTGGTCGGTGAGCGGTGGCACCGCGTCATGGCGGTTCGACGACCCCGGCAACCGCCCGGCGCCTCCCGGGGGTGACGACCGGTTCGCGATCGCGGACTCGGCCTTCTATGGGTCGGCCGGCCTCGGCACGGCACTGACGTCACCGGCGATCGATCTGAGCCAGCAGGCTCATCCGGTGCTGTCGTTCGACGGCTCCTACTACGCGGCCACACGCGGCACGGTCGCCGAGGTCGCGCTGAGCACCGATGGCGGTCACCGCTGGGCATCGGTGTGGAAACACACCACCACCAACGCCATCGGGCACGTAGAACTCCAGATACCCCAGGCGGCGGGCAAGTCCGGCGTGCGGGTCAGGTTCGGCTTCGCCGGCAAGGGCGGCTGGTGGTGGGCGGTGGACAACGTCTCCGTCGGTACCCATGAGTGCGTACCGACCTCCGGCGGACTGCTGATCGGCACCGTCACCGACAAGGCCACCGGCAAAGGCATCGACGGCGCCACCGTGACCAGCGCGGCCGGCCTCGACGCCACCGGGACCGCGAGCGCCACGCAAGACAACGCCATTCGCGACGGCTTCTACTACCTGTTCACCCCCCAGGCCGGAAGCCAGCAGGTCACTGCCACCGCCACCGGATACGTGTCCGATATGGCCAGTGTCGACGTGGCCACCGACCAGGTCACCCGGCACGACTGGGCGCTGACCGCAAAGGGAGGCAACTGATGAACGGCCGCCGACCCACTGCCGAGTGTCCACGCCACGATCCGGCACCGACGAGGAAGGCCCCGACAAGGAGAGCAGAAGTGTCACATCGAGGCGGAATCCCAGTCCCTCGCGGACATCGTGCCGCCCGCAGGGCCGCCACCGCATTGCTGGGTGTGGCCACACTGAGCCTGGCACTCGTCCAGGTTCAGGTCGCACCGGCATCGGCCGGCGGCGCGCTCGGCGCGACGCCGGCCCGCACCACACAACCACCCCCCTCGCCCCACAACCCCGCGGCGCCGAACCCATCCCAGGCCGGGCTCGTGCCGCTGCCTGGCGTCCAGAGCGCGTCCACGACCATCACACTGCTGACCGGGGACACGGTCACGCTGAGCCGGGCAGGCAACACCCACAACTACTCGGTCACGGCGTCGTCCGTACCGCGGGCGAACGGCATCGCGCCTCCGATCGACGTGACCGGCCAGGGCAAGGCGTCCGGCGGCCTCATCGGGGGCCTCATCGCTGTCCCGGCCGACGCCGCGAACCTGATCGCGCAGGGCACGCTCGACAGCGGCCTCTTCGACGTCGCCTACCGCGCCGAAAACGGCCTGACCACGGGCCCGGTCCCGGTCGTCCTGCACTACTCCACCAAGGACAGCAAGTCAGACGTGGCCAAGCAGGCCAAGGCGCTGCCGGCGAGCACCTTCGAATCCACCATCGCCGGCACCAACGACGTCGTCGTGCGGGTGGACCTCGCGCAGGCATCAACGTTCTGGCGGGCCGTCACCGCGACGGCGAAGGTCGACACGTCCACGCCCGAGGGCCGGGTACAGATCGGGCAACCGTTCCCGGCGCTCCAACTCACCGGCGGCCTCCAGGCGCTGTGGCTGCAAGGCCACCGACTCGGTGACCAGGCGGCGCCACGAGCCGGCTCGCCGCTGTACGACGTGGCCGAGACAATCAAGGCGCCCACCGACGCCGACAACTGGTGCGCGCCGCAACAGCCCTTGTGCTTCGAGGCAAACTTCATGATGCTCGGCGTGTCCGGTAATGGCGCGGGCAACTACTACCACGCAACGAGCATCTCGTGCGTCGAGGGCAACCCGTGCACCTCGTACCGCGTGCACTACAGCGTGCCCGCCGGCACCTACCAGGTGAACGGCAAGGTCTGGTTCGTCAAGGACAGCCACTTCACCAACCTCGAGATCACCTATCCGCAGCTGACCGTGGCCGGCCCCACGTCGCTCGACCGCGACGCGAACACGGCGCGACAGCTCGTCGTCGACACGCCCGACCCGACCGAGACCTACAGCAACGGGATGATGAACTACCGGGGGCTACCGGACGGAAGATACTTCGGAGACCTCACCTTCAACCCCTACGGCGACCAGGGATGGTGGGAGCTTCCGACGCCACCGGTCACCCAGGGAACGTTCCACCTCGGTCAGGCGCTGCTGCTCGGGCAGCCACCAGTGACGATGAACGTGACATCGCCACAGCGCATGACGCTGCAAGCCACCTACTCGATGTACACGACCTATCCGACCGACCCCAGAGGCTCCATCCGGTTCTCCGGAGACCACACCTGGCCAGTCGTGTACGTCGGGGAGGGCAATCCCGACGACTACACCGGCAAGGACGTCACCGGAAAGCTCGTGCTGATCCGGGCGCGTCACTACGCCTACTGTCTGGTGTACAAGGACCAGATCCAATTGGCAAAGCAAAACGGTGCGGTGGGCGTCCTCATCGACCCGACCGACCCCTACCAGCCAACGGGCTCCTGCCTGATCCCGATGTACCCGAGCTGGTGGAAGCAGAACCACGGCGATGGGATGCCGGTCGACCTCCCGTACGCGGAGGTCCCTCAGTCGGAAGCGCAGACGCTGATCGACCTGCTCGGCCACGGGACGGTCAAGGTCGCGGTGCACGGCAACGGCCTGACACCGTACCTCTACCAGACCAACACCTACCAGGAGACCCGGGTACCGGACTCCCTGCAGCTGAGCTACGGCCGGAATCAGTTCGCGCTGGGCCGCGACTCCTACCACTCCGCCGAGCCCGGTTCACTCTTCAAAGAATGGGGCGCGTGGCGTCCCGACGAGCATGTCGTCGCCGGCTCCGCCTTCGACCAGCAAGCGATGCCGGTATCGCTCAAGGAGTACAGCGGGCCCGTCACACCGGACCTCGTCCGCCTGGAGACGGTGGAACAAACCACCTCTGCGGGCACCGCCGTGCTGCAATCCTTCAACACTTACCCAGCGCCGGGAGACTCCAGCACCACGAACTGGGGAAGCGGCCCTCTCGCCCCAGGAGCCGTGATCGCCTCGCAGTCCGCCCTGGACGCGCAACCCGGGACCTGGGTCGGCGTGAACGGGCAGGCGTTCTGCTCCTACTGCCGGCAGGGTGACGCGCTTTATTCGTCGATGTACCTCATGGACGGATCGAGCCCGCAGGTCCATAACGGTCCCTGGTACTTCACCGACACGCACCTGTACTCCGGTGGCCAGGAAATCACCGCCGCCCCGGTGAACGGACAGCCCGCCTTCACCCTGCCGGCCGCGGCGGCGAAGTACCGGATGACGGCCGACGGCGGCAACCTGCACAACGAGTGGAGCTTCGTCTCGTCTAGGCCGACGACCGACCAGGTGCCAACGGGCGTCACCTGCATCGGGACTTTCTTCGGCGACGCCGCCCCGTGCCGGGCGGATCCGCTGGTGTTCCTGCGGTACGACGCGGGCTTGTCGCTGGACAACACGGTGGCGGCGCCGGGCCGGCAGCCGCTGACCGTCACGGCGTACCACCAGGACCCGGCGGCACCGGCCATCACCGGCGTGACGTTGTGGACAAGCGTTGATGGCGGTGCCACCTGGAAGAGGGCGAATCTGCACCGGGCCGGCGACGGCAGCTACCGGACCACACTGAACCTACCCGCGGTAGCCAAGACTGATGGGTTTGTCAGCCTGCGGGCCGAGGCCACCGACGCCGATGGCAACAGCATCAGGCAGACAATCGACCATGCCATCACGTTGACATCGAGAAAGTGAGGAACCCAGCCGCCGTAGATCCGCTCTGACCGCAACGGACGCGTCAAAGCGTGCCGCCCCTACCCGACGATCGGGTAGGGGCGGCGCCGCAGCCGGTTTCCCGCGACCGGGCCACCGCTGAGAGACTGGCCCCGCAGACGGTGGTGCTGGCCCGTTCTCCCCAGGCTGCGGGGCGCGGCCAGTAGCACCCGCCGCTGGTGACTTGTCATGTCGCTGCCTCCGCTTCGGGTGAGCGCGATTCGCATAGATCAAGCTCTTATAACGGCGCGCAGGCGCAGGAAGTTCAGACGGCGCGGAAATGACGGAGTGGGAGCCCGTATTAGCCCTGGGGCCGACGCGCACCGTCTCGCCGGCCCAGTCGTCCGGGTACGAAGTCGCCGTCCCCGCCATTGCGAGGTACCGAACAGCGAGTGGCGCGTCATCGGGAACCGTACCGCGATCGGCCCGTGGGAGGAGTTCGACCTCTTCGTCAACGCCGACGGCAGCGTGAGTCTCCATGCGCACGCGAACAGCCCAGTCGTGACCGCTGCCAACGCCGGCTCCTCTCCGTTGATAGCCAGCAGCACCGCGATCGGCCAGGGCGAGGAGTTCGACCTGCTCAACGACTGACCGGGCCTACCAACGCGCAACCGTCACCGGAAGGGCACAGCCATGCCCTTCCGGTCGCGCGTGTCTATACGGAATCGCAAATGGCCTGAGTGCCGGCGGCAGCCCGACGGTTTCGGCGGTGGCGCCTGGTTTTCGACCTACTGTTCCGTCTTCGCCCTCGTGCGCTGCCAGACAACCCCGCGAACGCGTGATGGTTCCGACCTCTTAGCGGCACGAGGATCTGTCTTATGACAACCAGCACCGCGGTCGGCCCGACCGAATTACGCGGATCCCGACGACGTCCGGGTGCCGCTACCGGCCCGATGCTTGGACCGGCACTCGTGGCCGCCATCGCGTACGTCGATCCGGGCAATGTGGCCACGAACCTCACGGCCGGCGCCACCTTCGGCTATCTACTGGTGTGGGTCGTGGTGTCGGCCAGCCTGGTGGCGATTCTGGTGCAGTTCCAGTCGGCGAAGCTGGGTGTGGCGACCGGCCGGAGCATACCGCAGCTGTGTCGGGAACGGTTCCCGCGCTGGGGCAGCAGGGTGCTGTGGCTGCAGGCCGAGGTGGTGGTGTTGGCCACCGACCTTGCGGAGTTCGTCGGCGCGGCTATCGGTATGCGGCTGCTGTTCGGACTGCCACCGGCCCTGTCGGCTGTCGCGACCGCGGCAGCCTCGCTTCTGCTGCTGCAGTTGCGCGGACGTCGGCACGCCCGGCGTTTCGAGCTCATGAGCGCTGCCGCGCTGCTGCTCATCGGTACCGGTTTCTGCTACGACCTGCTCGCGGTCGGCCACCAGTCGGCGGCCGGGCTCGCCGGCGGCATGGTGCCGCAGCTGCACGGTAGCCAGTCATTGGTGTTGGCGATGGGCATTGTCGGGGCGACGGTCATGCCGCATGCGGTGTACCTGCACTCGGCGCTGACCCCGGGGCGCCTCGGATCGACAGCGGCGGCGCGCTGCCGGCCCACTCTTGTGCGCCGGTCGCTGCGCTTGGACTGTGTCGTGGGTCTGGGCGCCGCTACCGCGGTCAACCTGTCGATGATCGCTCTGGGGGCCAGTCTGGGTGCGACCAGCGCCGGGGCGTGGACCGGTGATCTGGTCGACGCTCATCCCGTCCTGGCCCAGAGAGTCGGCGGGGCGGCGGCGCTCGCGTTTGCCGTTGCCGTGCTCTCGTCGGGCGTCTCGTCCTCCGGAGTCGGCACGCTGGCCGGCGATGTGGTGATGAGCGGTTTCCTGGGGCGGCGGGTGCCTGTACAGGTGCGCCGGCTGCTGACCATGACGCCGGCGGTGCTGGCGCTGGTCTTCGGCGTGCCGTTGACCGGACTGCTGATCCTTAGCCAGGTCGTGGTCTGTTTCGGCGTTCCGGTCGCGCTGTTCCTGCTGGTGTTCTTCTGCCGGGACCGGCGGGTGATGGGCCCGCTGGTCAATGCGCGGCTGACCACCCGGATCGCGTTCGGCGCCGCCGGACTGGTGGCCGCCGCCGGCTGCGCACTGCCCGTACTGATGCTGCGGTGAAGGAGACCCTGATGAGTACAACCGACCGATCGCGGCCATCGATCCGGTGTGGCCAGGAGCCTCCCTACTGGCTGGCACGGACGCGAGTCAAGCTGTGCGGTCTAGCCGCGCTGGCGGGCACCGGGATCGGTACCGGCGCACCCGCGTTGGCCACGGCGTGCGTCGCGCTCGCCGGAGCGGCGGTTGTCGCCGCCGTCGCCATTCAGGGCGGCCTGCCGTTGCTGCGCACCCTGTTCTTCATCACGCTACGGCCGCAGGTGGCCGGACCTCACCAGGAAAGGAACCAACCCGATGAACGACTCTGTACCCCAACCCCAGCGCGCGGGCCTGGGCGGCGATGACCCCGGACCGCGCAATGTCATGCTCGACCGGCAGAATCCCGATCTGCTCGTCTCGCCGAAGACAGACTACGGCACGGTACCCAATCTGAAATTCTCTTTCTCCATGGCGCACACCCGCATCGAGCAGGGCGGCTGGACCCGGGAGGTCACGCAGCGCGAACTGCCGATCGCCACCACCCTCGCCGGGGTGGACATGCGCCTGGAGCCGGGTACCTACCGCGAGTTGCACTGGCACCAGCAGTCTGAGTGGGCCTACGTGCTGCAGGGCAGCTGCCGGATCAGCGCGGTGGATCAGGAGGGCCGCAACTTCCTCGACGACGTGAGTCAGGGCGACCTATGGTTCTTTCCCAGAGGGATACCGCACCATATCCAGGCCCTGGACGAGGGCGTGGAGTTCCTGCTGGTCTTCGACGACGGCAACTTCTCCGAAAACGGCACCTTCCTGATGAGCGACTTCTTCGCCCACACTCCGCGCAGCGTGCTGGCGAAGAACTTCGGGTGGAGCCTCGATCAGCTGGACAGCCTGCCGCAGAAAGAGAAGTACATCTTCGCCGGGCAGGTGCCGCCGCCGCTGGAGTCCGACCGGGTGGTCAGTCCCACCGGCGACGTACCTCGCACCTTCAAGCACCGGATGCTCACGCAGGCGCCGCAGCGCTTCTGCGGTGGGACCGTCCGGATCACCGACTCGACGAACTTCGCCGCGGCAAACACCATCTGCGCGGCACTGGTGGAGGTGGAGCCGGGAGGTATGCGCGAGTTGCACTGGCACCCGACCGACGACGAATGGCAGTACTACATTTCCGGGTCGGGCCGGATGGGCGTGTTCGCCAGTACCGGAGTCAGCCGGACGTTCAACTACCAGGCCGGAGACGTCGGCTATGTGCCCTTTGCCTACGGCCACTACATCGAGAACCTCGGCGATCAGCCCCTGATCTTCCTGGAGATGTTTCGCACCCCGAACTTCGCCGACGTGTCGCTGACCCAATGGATGGCCAACACCCCCGCCCAGATCACCGCCGACACGCTGAACTTGCCACGGACGATGATCGAGGCTCTGCCGAAGGACAAGCGCTCTGTGGTCGCCTGACCGGTCTGCTCGGCGTCGCCGGGTCAACAGGGTGGCGCCGAGCGTTGCCGGGCGTCCCAGAGCCTTGCCAGTTGTAGTCGGCTCTGGATTTCGAGCTTGCTGTAGATGGCCCGAACGTGAGTATCGACGGTATGGAAGGAAAGGAATAGTCGAACAGCTACCTGCTGCTTCGTGGCCCCGGCAGCCAGCAGTTCGGCCACTCGCACCTCGCGGCTGGTCAGCAGGTCCAGGCCGTGCGCCGGCCGCGGTCCCGAGCGGCGCTGACGCGCGGCCAGGTCGCGCTCACAACGCAGTGCCCGTTCCTGGTCGCCGGTGGCACCGATCCGGCCGGACAGGGCGGCGCTGCGTGCCGCGGCCTCGCGCGCCTCGGCGGCCGGTATCCCGGGCAGTTGCGACAGGTGCAACAGCGCCTCGGCCAGCGCCGGTCGGGCAGTGGTGGTTCTCAGGCGGGCGACCGCCTCTCGCGCGGCGAGCGGGTCCCGGTCAAGCAGTGCGGCGCAGTGTGCGGCCAGTCCCCGCCACATCGCGTTGTCCACATACCCAGCGATCGCGGTGACGTGACCGGCCACCACGCGGGCTCGCTCGGGCTGACCCAGCAATGCCGTCGCCCGCGCCAGCCACGGCGCCTGATGAGGCACGAGCAGCAGCGGCCGCACCGAGCGGTCAAGGCAAGATACACCGGCATCCAGCAGATCCCGATGACGTACCGGGTCGGGGTCCAACGCGGCGGCGCCGGCCAACACTGCCCACTGCATGGCATCGGGCCATTCGCAGACGGCGTGCTGCTCGATCAGCAGTGAACGCGCCCGATCGACCTCACCACGCCGGAACAGGACCTCCACGACCACCGCGAGCAACCTCAGTCGCGTCTCGTCGGTCAGTTGCCGCGTCGGATCCGGTCGCAGCACCTCGAAGGCCCGGGCCATCGCCTCCGGCAACTCACCGACCGCGAGCCTCACCGCGCAATCCAGCGCGGCCAGCGCTGGCCGACCGCCCTCGCCGAACATGTCGATCTCACCGGCTGCGACCCGCAGCGCGTCCTGCGCACCGTCCAGATCGCCGAGGGCGATCTGGACCGCGGTGCGCTCCACACGCACCAGCGCCGCGTCGGCGCAGGGTGCGGCGGAAGGATCGGCATCCAGCAGTAGCCGGCGTGACGCCGGCACGTCCCCTCGCGACAGCGCCGCACCGGACCGGGCGAGCACGAGGCGTACGTCGCCGCCAGGCGACGGCACGTCCCGTTGCGCCAACTCCGCCTGGCCCAGCAAGTCACCGATGGCCGGATGCCCAAGCGGCGCAGCGACCGCGGCCAGGGAGGTCAGCAGCCAGGATCGATGTGCCGAGGCGACCGGGTGCTCGTCGAGCGCCCGGCGCAGATACTCCAACGCCAGAGACGGCCGACCGGCCGCATGACACGCTCCGAGCCGGCCCAGCAACACCGCCCGATCCTCCGGACCACCGCGATCGGCGGCGATTTCGTCCCCGAGCAACCGCAGCGCCTGATCCAGTCGTCCGGCGCGCATCAGCTGCTCAACGGCGGCGAGAAGCCATTCACGCGCCTGCTTACCGTTCGATGCCGCCCGGTGCCGGTCTCGAAACGCGGCCAGCAACAGATCGGCGGCGATTGACGGCGGCACTTCGGGATCGGTCGCCAGAGTGGACACCAGTTCGGCGTCCGCGGTGCCGGCGAACTTCAGCGCTTCGATCAGATGCGTGGCCGCTGCCGACGAGCGATCGGCCGTTGCCAACACCCGTGCCGCTCGCTCGTGCAGGAACCGCAGCACCGACGGTGGTGTCCCGCGCAGCACCTCGACGTCGGCGGCCACCCGCAGGCCGTCGACCGAGTCGATCAATGCGCCCGCGGCAACGAGGCGTTCCACGCTTTCGGTCAGCCCCCCGCGCCGCCGATCGAGCAGCCGTTCGAGCAGCGAGATCGCGGCGTCCGGGCACATCGCCACGGCGCGCAGCACCTCGCGGTCCACGGGGAACGCCGACGGGCGCGCCCCGACGGACTGGGTCAGACCGGCTCTCGGGCTCGCGATACGCATCCTCGGCCGGCTCACCGGTCGCGATGCGGACACAGCAGCCCCCAACCAGCCGGAGGAGATCCTCGACATGAGCCAACGAACAGATCCACCAATTCGAAGGTTATCCGGATGCCTCGGGTACCCGGGAGCGATCACAGGAGTCCGGCGATGACGGTGGAATCCGTGACAAGGCACCGAAATGGTGACCCTGGCACAAGTCTTCGGCAGCCGCTCCAGAAGCCGGCTCATGTGGTCTACTCGCGCTCGCTGCCTCCTTGCCTCGCTGCCTCGCTGCCGATGCAGCTCGCGCTACCGATCGCTCACGGCGCAGCCCCATGGAATTGTGGGGGTCCAGCTCGGTCGGCGTGTCGGGAGTCAACACGGCTGCCATGTACTCGAGCAGATCCGGGGCCCCACGTATGGATGGCCATGGCGGGAAAGCGGAGACTCAAGTCGCCTATCGCGTGGTCTCGAGGTCGATGCGGCCGCGGCCGAAGGCGTCGATGTGGCCCCAGCGGCCCGGGATGTCCAGGAGTTGGAGGCGCCCGACGCTGTTGGGTAGGGCAGGTTCTACCTTCAAGTGCTCGCCACGCGGATCGAGGCCGAGCAGCGCTCGGAGTAAGAGCAGGATGGCGCCGGCCGACAATGCGTGCGGGCTGCAGGCGCTGGGGTATTGGACGGGGTACTTGGTTTGCCCGCGGTCGTAGCCGGCCACCGCTTCGGGAAGTCGGTTGTGGAAACACTGGGATGCGTCGATCACGGCGTGGGCGATCCGCGCAGCTTCCTCGATGAAACCATAGCGGCGCAGCCCCCAGGCGATCAGAGAGTTGTCGAAGGGCCAGACAGCGCCGGTGTGGTAGCCGAGTGGGTTGTATCGCTGGGCATCGGTGGCCAAGGTGCGCACGCCCCAGCCGGAAAACAGTTTCGACGCGGTCAGGTGTCCGGCCAGATGTGTGGCCCGCTCGGGTGGAACAATGCCGCTCCACAGCAGGTGGCCGATGTTGGAGGCCAGGGAGTCGACCTGCCGGCCGTCCGGGTCGAGAGCGAGTGCGTAGTACTGCTTGTCGTCGATCCAGAAGTCGCGGTTGAAGCGGTCTTTGAGGTCGGATGCCTGCCGTTCCAACCGATCGGCGTAGGCGGGGTCGGCCCAGATGGTGCGGGCCAGGCGGGCGGCGCGGACCTTGGCATCGTAGGCGTAGCCCTGCAGCTCGCAGGTGGCGCGGGGGAAGTCCGGCAGGGTGCCGTCGCCATAGGAGATCGAGTCCCAGGAGCTTTTCCAGCAGTGGTTTCCAAGCTTGTTGTCACGGTTGCGGGACTGGTACCAGACGTAGCCGTTGCCCAGCGCGTCGGCGTAGCTGTCGATCCATTCCAGGCACAGCCGAGCCTCCGGTTCGAGTCGGCGGACCGGGGCAGCGTCTCCCGTCCATCGCTCGTACTCGTCCAGCAGGACTATCCACAGTGGCGTGACGTCGGCCGCGTCGAATGAGGGTGTGTGGCTTCTCCTCGAACGCGGCGGCCTCGCCGAGCCGGGTTGGCGCTTCGGTCACCCCAGGCGGCGCTGACGGCGTTGATGAGCTCGGCGCGGTTGGCGATGATGTTCGGTGAAGCATCGAATGCCTGGTCGATGAAGTCTTCCATCGGAAGTTGCCCAGTGCTCAGACCGAGTTGTAGCGCAGGTACCACCGGACCGCGACCACGATCACCTCGGCAGGGGAACGGAACCCTGCAAACGCCGACTTTGGTGGCGGCCAGGGACGGGGACGGGTCAACAGCCTCATGGGTCAAGCCTCGATGTTGTCAGCAACCAACGCAACGGACCCCGTTCAGTTCCTGCTTGCCACTCTGGTTCTGGACATCGCCGAATTCGCCGCGCTCGCGTTCGCGGATCCACCGCGATTCGCCGGACGAACCCTGGAGCTGGCCGGCGACCAACCGACTCCGGTCGAGGCCGCCGCCATCTCCGAAGCCACCGGCGTTCGAATCCGCTACGATCAGCTCGCCGACGACGAGGCCGCCACGATCGGTCCGGAGGTTTGCCGAGACCAGGAAACGCTGGCAGGCCGGTCACCGCTGGCACGCCGAAATCGAGGCACTCCGCGTCATCCATCCCGGACTGGTACCTTCACCGACCGGCTCACCGAATCCGGGGCCGCCGCTATTCGCCGCCACCTCGACGTCAGCCCAGCGGCGCGGGCAGGGTCACGGTGACGGCGAGGCCGCCGCCGTCGCGTGGTTCGGCTTGCACGCCGCCGCCGTGGGCACGGGCGACGGCCCGGACGATGGACAGTCCCAGGCCGGCGCCGGGAGCCGTGGCGAGCCGATCCGTACCCAGCCGCCGGAACGGCTCGAAGAGGCTCGGGATCTCGTACTGGGGCACCACCGGGCCCGTGTTGGTGACCACGAGGACCGCGCGGCCGGCCGGATCGGCGCCGCTCGCGACCCGCACCCAGCCGCCGTCCGAGACGTTGTAGCGCACCGCGTTGTCCACCAGGTTCTGCACGAGGCGTTCGAGCAGGACGGGGTTGCCGGTGGTGGGCGCCTCGTGCGGGTCTACCTCGACGCAGACCGCCCCCGCGTGGGCCTGTGCTGTCACGTGATCCACGATGTCGGCGAGATCCACAAAGGAGCGCTCGGCGACCTCGGCCTCCGAGCGGGCCAGCAGGAGCAGGCCGTCGATCAGCCGTTCATGGCGCGTGTTGATCGCCAGCAGCGTCTCGCCGAGCTGGCGTACCTCGACCGAGGCGCCGTCGCGATGCACCGCGACCTCCAGGAGGGCCCGGTTGAGCGTCAGCGGGGTGCGCAGCTCGTGCGAGGCGTTGGCGATGAACCGCCGCTGGCCGTCGAACGAGTGGTCGAGGCGCTCCAGCATGAGGTCGAACGTGTCGGCCAGATGCTTGACCTCGTCCTTCGGGCCGTCCAGCGCGATGCGCTCGTGCAGGCCCCGGTCGGCGGCTGGGGCCTCGGCGATCCGCCGGGCGGTTTCAGTCATGCGCTGCAGCGGCTGGAGCATCCGTCCGGCGATCAGCCAGCCCAGGGCGATCGCCGCCGCACCGATCACGGCCAGCGCGATCCCACCCCGGGTGAGCAGCGTGTGCAGCGCTGCCCGGGTGCCGTCCGAGATCAGCTGGATGCTGTGCGTCGGTTCGGACTGTGCACCGCCGCTGACCATCGGCGCGCCGCTGGGGCCGTCGGCCGCCGCGCCCGAGATGGTCACGTTCTTCTCGCCGTTCTGCTGGGAGATGAGCACGTAGGTCACGCCGAGCAGCAGCACGCCGGCGAGCAGGTAGAGGCCGCCGTAGACGAGCGTCAGCCGGGCGCGGATGGTCAGATGGGCGAGCCTGACGCGATTCACGGAATCCGGTACCCCACTCCTGGTTCGGTCACCACCACGGGCGGATCGCCCAACTTGCGCCGCAGCTTGAGGACCGCGATGCGCACCGCGTTGGTGAACGGGTCGCTGTTCTCGTCCCACGCCTTCTCCAGTAGCTGTTCCGCGGAGACCGCGGTGCCGTCGGCGCGCAGCAGCTCAGCGAGGACCGCGAACTCCTTGCGGGAAAGCGGCACGTACCGCCCGTCCCGGTAGACCTCGCGCCGGTGCGGGTCGAGCCGGATGCCGGCGCGCTGGAGGACCGGAGGCGCCGCCGGCCGGGCCCGCCGGCCCAGCGCCAGCACCCGGGCGGCCAGCTCGGGAAACGCGAACGGCTTGGGCAGGTAGTCGTCCGCGCCCAGGGTGAGCCCGGCGACCCGGTCGTCGATGTCGGCGGCGGCGGTCAGCATCAGTACCCTCGTCGAGGCGCCCTCCTGCGCGAGCGCCCGGCACACCTCGTCGCCATGGACGACCGGCAGGTCGCGGTCGAGCACGACCACGTCGTAGTCGTTCACACTGACCCGTTCCAGGGCGGCGCCGCCGTCGTGTACCACGTCGACCGCATGCGCGTCGCCGCGCAGCCACTCGGCGACCGCGCCAGCGAGCAGCGGTTCGTCCTCGACTATCAGGATGCGCATGACTCCCATGGTGACGCAGGGCGAGATTTCTCCGGCGTTAACTTCGACGCAAACGGTCAGGAAATGTGGCGACGGCTCTAATTCGATGCTGGCGGCGGGCGAACGACCCGGCCGCCAGCGAGGAGACGACGATGCGTCCCACGACGGTGCTCGCGATCGGTCTGTTGCTTGCCGTGGGTGTGACCGGATGCAGTAGTGGCAACAAAGGGGCCCAGGTGGCCACGGCCGGCGGCGGCCCGAGCGCCACCGCATCACCCACTGCCACGCTGAGCGAGCAGGATCAGGGGCTGAAGTTTTCGCAGTGCATGCGGGCCAACGGGGTGGCGAACTTTCCCGACCCGAAGTTCGGTGACAGCGGAGGGATGAGCATCAACGTGCCGGACGGGACGGATCCGCAGAAGGTCAACGCGGCGATGGCGAAGTGCAAGCAGTACCTGCCCAACGGCGGTCAGCCGCAGAAGGCGGACCCGGCGACCGTGGACCAGCTGCGGAAGTTTTCGCAGTGCATGCGGGCGAACGGGATACCGAACTTCCCGGACCCGACCGATCAGGGCCTCCAGGTCGACAACAACAAGCTCGGTCTGTCCCCGGACGATCCCAGGTTCCTGGCCGCGCAGCAGAAGTGCAGCAAGTACCAGCCCTCGGGCGGCGGAACCACCCAGCAGCAGGGCGGGAGCAACGGATGAGCGGCGATGACCGGCGGCGTCGCCGGCGCACCGGTCCCGCGGTGGTCGGTGTGGTCGCCGTGCTGGCGATCGGCGCCGGGGCGGCGGCCGCGACCGGCACCGGCCTCCCGCGCCGCGAAACCAGCGGCCAGACGCACAGCGACCTGCCCCCGGCCACCGCGAAGGTGACCCGGCAGACGCTGGTCGACACCCAGACCGAGAGCGGCGACCTGGGTTACGGGGACGACTCGACGCTCAGCGGCCGGCTGGGCGGCACGGTGACGGCGTTGCCGGCGGCCGGCGCGACGCTGGCCCGGGGGCAGGCGGCCTACCGCGTGGACAACACCCCGGTGGTGCTGCTCTACGGCTCGCTGCCGGCCTACCGGGCGCTGGCTCTAGGCACCAAGGGCGCGGACGTCAAGCAGTTCGAGCGGAACCTGTACGCGCTGGGATACCGGGGATTCACGGTGGACGACACGTACTCCGCCGCGACGGTCGCCGCGGTGAAGCAGTGGCAGGGCAAGCTCGGCCTGCCCAAGAGCGGCGTGGTGGAGCTGGGGCGGGTGATCTACACGGCCGGCCCGGTGCGGGTGGACGCCCGGAAGGCGGCACTCGGCGACCAGGCGCAGCCGGGCGGCGCGGTGCTGACCTATACGGGCACATCGCGGATGGTCACCGTCGAGCTTGAGGTGACTGATGAGCGGTTGGCGGTCAAGGGCGCGGCGGTGACCGTCGAGCTGCCCGACGGCAAGACCGTTGCCGGGAAGATCGTCGATACGCAGACGGTGATCGAGCCGGCATCAGGCAACGAGGCCGCCTCGACGAAGATCAAGGTGAGTGTCACGGTCGATGACGACAAGGCGCTGGCCGGTCTCAACCAGGCCATCATGAACGTCGACTTCACCGCCTCGCGCCGGGAGAACGTACTGACCGTGCCGGTGACCTCCCTGCTCGCCCTCGCCGAGGGCGGGTACGGCGTGCAGGTGGTGGAGGGCGGCACCACGAAGGTCGTGGCGGTACAGACCGGCCTGTTCGCCAGCGGCCGGGTCGAGGTCACCGGCGAGGGCCTGACCGAGGGCATGACAGTGGGGATTCCCTCATGACGGCCGTGGTGGAGCGGGACGGCGCCGGTGCGGCCGCAGCCGACGGGGACACCGGCGCCAACCCCGTGGTGGAGTTGGACCAGGTGACCAAGACGTACTCCGGCGGGGTGACCGCGCTGCACGGGGTCACTCTGTCTATCGGGTACGGCGAGATGGTCGCCATCGTGGGCCCCTCCGGCTCGGGCAAGTCGACCATGCTGCATCTGATCGGCACCCTGGACCGGCCCTCAACCGGCACGATCCGCATCGACGGGCACGACGTGGCGAGGCTGTCGGACCGACAACTGTCCGCGCTGCGGGCACGCCGCATCGGATTCGTGTTCCAGCAGTTCCACCTCGCGCCCGCCGTGACCGCCGTCGACAACGTCGCCGATGGGCTGCTCTACTCCGGGGTGCCGGCCGGGCAGCGAGCGCGCCGGGCACGGGCCGCGCTGACCCGGGTCGGTCTGGGCGACCGGCTGGACCACCGGCCGCACGAACTGTCCGGGGGCGAGCGGCAGCGGGTGGCCATCGCCCGAGCCGTGGTCGGTCGCCCGGCGCTGCTGCTCGCCGACGAACCGACCGGAAACCTCGACTCGGCCTCCGGTGCGGGGGTGATGGAGCTGCTGCGGGACCTGCATCAGACCGGCACGACCATCGTGATCATCACTCATGACCGTGACATCGCGGCCAGCCTGCCACGCCAGGTGGCGATGCGCGACGGAAAGGTATCCTGACGTGACCGCACTGCTGTCCCCGGCCCGGCTGCGACCCCGCGATGTCCTGCGCGTCGGCGGCGCCGGTCTGCGTACCCGGCCCATGCGGGCGTTCCTGTCCGCGCTGGGCATCGCGATCGGGATCGCGGCGATGACCGCGGTAGTGGGCATCTCCTCTTCCAGCCGCGCCGACCTGGACCGGCAACTCGCCGCGCTGGGCACCAACCTGCTCACTGTGGCGCCGGGCCAGACCCTGTTCGGCGGCCAGGCCGAGCTGCCCACCGAGGCGGTGGCGATGATCTCGCGGATCGGACCGGTGGAGCAGGTCGCGGCCACCGGCAAGGTCAGCGGCGCCAACGTCTATCGCACCGACCGCATCCCCGTCGCGCAGTCCGGTGGCATCTCGGTTTTCGCCGCGCACCTCGACCTGATGAAGACGGTGGCAGCCAACCTGGCGGCGGGGATCTGGCTCAACGCAGCCACCGCGCAGTACCCGGCGGTGGTGCTCGGGGCCTCCACCGCGACACGCCTGGGCATCACCACCCCGGGACCGGACATGCAGGTCTACCTTGGCCACCGGTGGTTCACCGTGATCGGCATCCTCGACCCGGTGCCGCTGGCCCCCGAACTGGACTCGGCGGCGCTGGTCGGCTGGCCCGCCGCGCAGATCTACCTGCACTTCGACGGGCACCCGACGACCGTCTACACCCGATCCGCCGACGCCGAAGTCGAGGCCGTGCGCGGCGTGCTCGCCGCCACTGCCAACCCGGAGGCACCCAACGAGGTCGAGGTGTCCCGGCCCTCCGACGCGCTGGCCGCGCGCAACGCCACCAACCGCGCCTTCACCGGACTGCTGGTCGGACTGGGGGCTGTGGCACTACTCGTCGGCGGTGTTGGGGTGGCCAACACCATGGTGATATCCGTTCTCGAACGCCGGGCGGAGATCGGCCTGCGCCGCTCGCTGGGCGCGACCCGAGGGCAGGTGCGCCTCCAGTTCCTGGCCGAGTCGCTGCTGTTGTCGGCCATCGGAGGGGTCGGCGGTGTGCTGCTCGGCATCGCTGTCACCACCGGGTACGCCGCCACCCAGTCCTGGTCGTCTGTGGTACCCGTGTGGGTCATGGCCGGTGGCGTGGCGGCGACCCTGGTGATCGGCGCGACCGCCGGCCTGTACCCGGCGATCCGCGCCGCCCGGCTGGCCCCCACCGAGGCCCTGGCTGCCCCGTGAGGTGCCGGCCGGCTCGGCGGTGCATGATCACCTGCGGCAGCATGACGTTGGCGCAGGTGGTTCCGCCGCCCGGGGTGCGGATGGCGATGATGGCCGCCAATCCTCGGACGAGCGCCAAAGCCCGCGATCGACGCAGTTGCCGCAACTCTAAGCGACGCGTCGTAACTCGTGGATCCGGTGCCGTTGCTGGGCTTCTGTCTCACGTGGTGAGAACGATGGCCACCCGCTCGATCAGCAGTGGGCTGATTCCCTCAGTGGGGTGCCGCTGGACGGCCACGCGGCCCGGCGTCCACCGGTTCGCGTAGCCGTCCTCGTGCAGGGCGGCGGCTGGGGCCGATCAGCTCCCCACGATGCGGTTCAGGATGACGTTGTGCACGTGCTGGGCCTTCTCGCTGCCCCGGAACTCGACCTCATAGGTCAGCGCACCGACGTGGATCCCGATCGTTCCGCTGGAGAAGTACTGGCCGGCGAAGGACTTGTTGCTCAACACGCTGACGCTGCTGATCCGCGGGTACGGCACGCTGGTGACGGCGGTCTTCTCGCCGACGAACGACTTGTCCTGGATGATCACCCGCCGGTCGGTCAGGCCGATGAACCCGGTACCGATCCCGTGCGCGTCGTACACCGCGACGAGCCGTTCGCCCTCCACCAGGCCGCTCTGGATCTGCTCCAGCTGGCTGTGCCGGTCGAACGGAACGCCGTCCGGAGTGGTGTGCTTGGCAGTGTTCTCGACAGTACCGTCCACCGTGCTCTCAGCGGTGCCGTCCACGGTGCTCTCCGCGGCGCTCTCCGCAGTACTGTCTAAGGTGCTCTCGAAGGCGTTCTCCAGTTGCGCCGTCGGCTCACTCATCGCACTCACGCTCCTCGCTCAATCTGTCGATCTCAATCGGCGCAAGTGTGCCATCGACCTACAGACGCGCCGTACGCCCCTCGATGCTCGCGGTCCGTGCTCAGCCGCTGTTGGATGAGTCGTCACGGTTGCTCTGGATCGGAGCCAGGTTTTCCGCGTAGGGCACCTTGACGTAGGAGCCGCGGCCGAGCCTCGCGGCGTCGCCAGA
>NZ_BONZ01000076.1 GCF_016862975.1 Rugosimonospora africana | reverse complement strand
AAACATGATCAACCTCCGGGGGAACCCCACGCGTACCGCCCATCACCGGCGCACGCGACGCCGCAGGCGGAAGTGAAGCGCTGAGTCGATGCCTCTTGGCCTGTCAGTGGTCGGCGTGGGCGACGCACAAGGCTCGGGCAGGCGCACTGCCCGTTCCGATGCTACCCCGGCCCAGCACCGACTTCCCCCTGCCAACGCGGCCCGCCGGTCCGGGGTCACTGCTGGTGGCGAGTCGCCACTCCAGGCTCGGAGCAGACACGGTGAAGCGGCGGACCGGCCGCAGCGGCGGCTATCATCGCGACAGGGCAGTGCGCTGCCCGGAAACCTCCCATCAGCGGGTGCGTAGGCCCGCGGAGGACGAAATGGTGGACAAACCTCGCCGCAAGCCGACACCGGACCGGGCACGCAAGCGCGCCATCCGGGCGCAGGCCGCCCGTACCGGCGTGTCCTACCTGGTCGCCGCGCGCCAGCTGGGCGCCGGGGCCGGCGAACGCCCGTCGGGTAACGACCCGTATGCCGGGATGCCGGCCAGTCGCGGTCGCACGGTCTATCCGGCCGGTTCGGACAACCATCGACGGTGGCTCGTCGAGTGCCGGGGGCGCCGTGATTTCGCTCAGCGCGTACAGGACGCTCGGCTGGCCGCCGACCTGCCTCACGGCCGGGCCCGGCACCTGACCGACCGGTTCCCGCCCACCCGTGGGGAGGACGGCTCCGGCGCCGGCTCGCTGTACCACGGCGCCGGGCGCTGCACCGCGGTCGCGTCGCTGTACCTGGTGGTCGCGCACGAGCGGCCCGACCTCGTACCGTCGGCGGGCGAGCTGGCCTGGGCGGCCGAGCTCGGCGAGGAGACCGCGATCGACACCGCCTGCGCCGGGCTGGACCGGGCCGCCCGGCGGCTGCTCGACGGCGGCCCGCTCCCGACCCGTACGCCGGGTGACCTGTACCCGCGGATCGAGGCGGCCTCCGCCGCACTGGCCTCTTCCCTGATCGGTGCCGACGGCACGGTACGGATCCCGGGCCGGGACGCGTTCACCGGTGCCCGGCAGATCCTGGACGCGGTGCTCGTGGTGGCCGACGACGGGCACGCCCCCGGCACCCGGGTACGGATGCTCGGCGGCCCGCACACCGGTGCGACCGGCACGATCGTCGGGGCGTTCTGGGAGTCGTCCGGGCCGCCCAGCCGCTACGAGGTCCGGCCAGACGGCCAGCCGTCCGGTGTCGTGATGCTGCCCGGCGAGCTGTGGGTGTTGTCCCGCGACGAGCTGACCGCGGAGGCGGCCGACACGCCGGTGAGCTGAGCGAGCTTGGCGCGACCGGGTGCGACAACCGGTAACGTAAAGTCACCGGGTCATCGACGGCCCGGGTCGGCCACGGACACCCCCTCCCCGCCGAACGCGCACGCCGACGCGCGCGCGACCGCGACGGCAGGGACCGGGGGACACGGTGCGACAGGACGAGGCTTCGCCGCCCCAACCACCGGATCCGGCAGCCTCGCTCGACCGTCGCGGCGCGCTCAGGGCGGCGGTACTCGCTCTCGCCGCGGCCTCGGTGACCGGGTGCGAGCCGCACGGGCACAACCGTCTCGCGTCCGTCGACGGCGCGACCACGACCAGACCCGAGGGCGCGTCCGGCTCGAAGTCCCGGCCGCGTCCGTCGGCGGAGCCCGCCCCGCGTGCGAGTGGGCCGCAGACGAGTGCGCCGCGGGCGAGTGGCTTGCCCACCCTGCCGCCCGAGATCACCAATGGGCCCCGGGACCGTTCGGCCATTGCGCTGACGTTTCACGGCCAGGGCGATCCGGCACAGGTCCGGGCACTGCTCGGGGAGCTGGAGCGGGGCGGCGCCCGGGCCACCGTACTGGCCGTGGGCAGTTGGCTCGCGGATACGCCGGAGACCGCGAGGCGGATCCTCGACGGCGGCCATGAGCTGGGCAACCACACCCAGAACCACGGCGACCTGGCGAGCATGAGCGCGGACGAGGCGTTCGCCGAGATCGACGCGTGCGCGACCGTGCTGAAACGACTGACCGGATCCATCGGTACCTGGTTCCGCCCGTCGATGACGCAGTACTCCACGGCGACCATCCGGGCCCAGGCCGCCCGGGCCGGGTACGCCACCTGCCTGTCCTATGACCTCGACTCGCTGGACAACACGGATCCCGGAGCGGAGGCGGTCGCCCGTACCGTGTCGGACTCGGTACGGGGCGGGTCGATCGTCAGCATGCACTGCGGCCACGACGGCACAGTGGCCGCGATCCCCGCGATCCTCGAACGGCTCCGGCAGCTGAAGTTGCGACCGGTGACGATGACCGAACTGGTAGGCCCATGAATCGCAGCTCCCGATACCTGAAGTTCGGCGCCGTCGCGCTCGGCACCAGCCTGGTCCTCGCCGCCGCCTGTACCGACCGGAGCGCCACACCGCAGGCACAGCACCGGATGCCGGACATGCCGATGCCCACCCGGGGATCACCCCATCCGGTGGAGACCGCGGGCACCAACACCGCCGTCGGGGCGCCGTTGCCGGGCATGCCGCCGCTGCTGGACCCGAACGACCTGTACGCGGCGGACCGGCCCGGCAACCTGTCCGACGCGGTCAAGAACGACCCGTTCCGGGTCTACGTACCCAACAACGGCAGCGACACGGTGTCCGTGATCGACCCGACCACGTACAAGGTGATCGACACCGTACGCGTGCCGCACAGCCCGGAGCACGTGGTGCCGTCCTGGGACCTGCGTACCCTGTGGGTCAACAGCGACCAGGGCAACGCCGTGACCCCCATCGACCCGGCCACCGGCAAGTTCGGCGACCCGGTGCCGGTCGACGACCCGTACAACCTCTACTTCACCCCGGACGGCAAGTACGCGGTGGTGATGGCCGAGGCGGCGCACCAGATCGTGTTCCGCGACCCGCACACCATGGCTCCGGTCAAGACGATCGACGTGACCTGCGACGGGGTGAACCACGCCGACTTCTCCGCCGACGGCCGGTACCTGATCGCGAGCTGCGAGTTCTCCGGCGAGCTGCTCAAGGTGGATGTGGCCAACCAGAAGATCATCGGTCAGCAGCGCCTCCCGGGCGAGAACCCGATGCCGCAGGACGTGAAGGTATCCCCGGACGGAAAGACCTGGTACGTCGCGGACATGCAGTCCAGCGGCCTGTGGGTGCTGGACGGTGACACGTTCGGCAAGCCGACCTTCCTGCCCACCGGTCAGGGAGCGCACGGCCTGTACATCAGCCGGGACTCCACCAAGATGTACATCACCAACCGGGGCGAGGGCTCCGTCTCGGTACTGGACTTCGCGACCGGCAAGCTGACGGCGAAGTGGCAGATCCCCGGCGGGGGCAGCCCGGACATGGGCGGCCTGTCCCCCGACGGCACCGTGCTGTGGCTGTCCGGCCGGTACAACTCGGTGGTTTACGCGCTGAGCACCGACGACGGCCACCTGATCGCGAAGATCCCGGTTGGCTCGGAACCGCACGGACTGTGCGTGTGGCCACAGCCGGGCCGGTACTCGCTGGGCCATACCGGAATCCTGCGCTGAACTCGAACGGCCCGGGATACACCGGCCGCTAGCCGCTGATCGCGGACTGGCCGAACAGCACCGCGTACCCGGACGGAAGCTGGGTGAGTACGTCGTTGACCTCACCGCCGCTGACCGCGTCGGCCACCGTGCTCAGCACCGCACTCGCGTCCCACTGCGCCGTACGCTGGCTGGCCCCGGTCACCTCGGCGATCCGGCGCAGGAACTCGTGCACGTTGAACGTCTCCGGTTCGCCCGAGAAGCCGGTCAGGATTCCGGCCACCTCCTCGGGTAGCTGAGCGGCGAGGTCGTCGGCCTCCTGCCCGGTGAGCCGGCCGGCGAGGATCCGCAGCACCACCAGCGTGGTGAACTCAGCCTCGTGCCGGTCTGCGTACTCGCCGCGGTCCCGAACCTGGGCGAGAAACTGGTCGTATTGCATGTCTGCCTCTCAGGGTCGATGACTCAGGACGGTGGCCGCGGATCGTCACTCAGATCTGGATCCGGTGGAGTCCGGTCGGGCCGGTGCCCCGCGCTCGCACTCGACGTCTCGGGGCCAAATGCCTCCAGGATGTCTTCCCGGGTCATCGGGTCGGTGTCTTCCAGCGCTGCGGACGGCCGGTTGCGACCATGGGTGCCGCTCTTGCCGCGGCTGAAGTCCCTGCTCATGTCTCCCCCTCGCTGGATAGTCCGCGCGGGCGATGCCCGGATGGGGGCGTCATCGCACGCCCGGCTACCGCTCCTGGGCCATGTTTCGGGAAGGCGGGGTGATGTCTCATCGCCTGTGTGAGGTGAACCGGAAGGTGCCGCCGGTTCGCGCCGGGGACCGGCCGGAAAGAAGCCGGCCGACCGGCGTTAAACGCCGATCGGCCGGTGAGAAAGAAGGCGGATCTGGGTCAGCGCTCGACCAGCAGCGCGGCCCCCTGACCCACCCCCACGCACAGCGTCGCCAGGCCGCGCCGGACGTCGCCCCGCTCCATCCGGCCCAACAGCGTCACCATCAGGCGAGCGCCGGAGCAGCCGAGCGGGTGCCCGAGCGCGATCGCACCGCCGTCGGCGTTGACCCGGTCCTCGTCCAGCTTCAGCCGCCGGATCACCGCCAGGCTCTGCGCGGCGAACGCCTCGTTCAGCTCCACCGTCTCCAGGTCTGCCACCTGCCACCCGGCCCGGGCCAGCACCTTCTCGGTGGCCGGTACCGGACCGAGGCCCATCAGGTTGGGCGCCACGCCGGCGCTGGCCGACGCGACCACCCGGCCCCGGGCACGCAGGCCGTAACGCTGTACGGCGCGCTCGCTGGCCACCAGGATGGCCGCGGCACCGTCGGACAGCGGCGAGGACGAGCCCGCCGTGACCACGCCTCCGGCGCGGAACACCGGACGCAGCTTGCCCAGCTTCTCCAGCGTCGTGTCGCGCCGCGGGCCCTCGTCGACGCTGACCGTCGTGTCCTTCACGGGTACCGGCACGATCTCGCCGCTGAAGTGACCCGCGTCGGCGGCCGCGACCGCACGCTGGTGACTGCGCAGCGCGAACGCGTCCGAGTCGGCACGGGTGATCCCGTCGAGTACGGCGACCTCTTCGGCGGTCTCCCCCATCGACAGGGTCAGCTTCATCGTCTCCGGGCCCGAGTCGGCCGGTACCGCGGCGTCGGCGGCGGCGAAGCGGGGGTTGGTGAAGCGCCAGCCGAGCGAGGTGTCGTGCACCTCGCCGGGGCGGGCCCACGGGGTGCCCGGCTTGGCCATCACCCAGGGCGCCCGGGTCATCGACTCGACCCCGCCGGCCACCACCAGGTCGGCCTCGCCGGACCGGACCATCTGCGCGGCCGTCGCGACCGCGGTCAGCCCGCTGGCACACAGCCGGTTGACGGTGAAGCCCGGCACGGTCTCCGGCAGCCCGGCCAGCAGCACGGCCATCCGCGCCACGTTCCGGTTGTCCTCGCCGGCCTGATTGGCCGCCCCGAGGATCACCTCGTCGATCGCGTCTGCCGGTGCGCCGCTGCGGCGCACCACCTCACCCACGACGAGAGCGGCGAGGTCGTCCGGCCGTACCGTGGACAGCGCACCTCCGTACCGACCCTGCGGAGTGCGGACACCATCGACGAGGAATGCTTCAGTCACGGCAAGGCTCCAGGATCATTCACAGCGGCCGGCGACCACCGGCTGGAAAGTCCAGCGTACTGGCGGGGTGGCTCCGGTTTGAATGTGATAAGTGCGTCGTTGACCGGTCCCCTCCGCGCTCGATAGTGTCGTTCGACATACGGATTTGTGTTCGCAATGCGAACGCCGCCGAAGGCGGTGGGCGCCTCGAAACAGGGCGAACGCCGAAGGGCGGTGGGCGCCTCGGAAACGGGGCGAACGTCGTCGAAGGTAGGCGAGCGCCCTGAGAGCGGAGCGAACACGTTCTGGAAGCGGAGGGACAATGGCCCGAATAGCCTCGCTCGCCCAGGCGGTCTCCGAGGTTGTTCACGACGGGGATACGGTCGCGTTCGAGGGCTTCACCCATCTGATCCCGTTCGCCGCCGGGCACGAGGTGATCCGGCAGCGCCGCCGCGGACTGACCCTGGTCCGGATGACCCCGGACCTCATCTACGACCAGCTCATCGGGGCCGGCTGCGCCACCCGCCTGGTCTTCTCCTGGGGCGGCAACCCCGGAGTCGGTTCGCTGCACCGGTTCCGTGACGCGGTCTCCAACGACTGGCCGGTTCACCTGGAACTCGAAGAGCACAGCCACGCGGGCATGGCCAACCGGTACGTGGCCGGCGCGTCCGGGCTTCCGTTCGCGGTGATGCGCGGGTACGTCGGCACCGACCTGCCCGGCCAGACGTCCAACATCGCGCCGATCACCTGCCCGTTCACCGGCGAGGTGCTGACCGCGGTACCGGCCCTGAAGCTGGACGCCGCCGTCATCCACGCCCAGCGGGCCGACCGGCAGGGCAATGTTCAGCTCTGGGGCATCACCGGGGTGCAGAAGGAGGCCGTGCTGTGCGCCTCGCGGTCACTGGTGACCGTCGAGGAGATCGTCGACGAACTCGATCCTCGCCCCGGCGCGATCGTGCTGCCGACCTGGGCGGTCGACTACGTCGCGGTCGCGCCCGGCGGCGCCCACCCGTCGTACGCCCAGGGATATTCGGTACGGGACAACGACTATTACCGGGCATGGGACGAGATCGGCCGGGACCGCGAGGAGTTCAACC
This sequence comes from Rugosimonospora africana, assembly GCF_016862975.1. Classification (GTDB taxonomy): domain Bacteria; phylum Actinomycetota; class Actinomycetes; order Mycobacteriales; family Micromonosporaceae; genus Rugosimonospora; species Rugosimonospora africana. Next base: position 109,314 of record NZ_BONZ01000076.1, on the reverse strand, counting down.
GATGGCTGGACAACCACATCTTCAACCCGGCGCCGGGCGAGGTGCGGGCGTGAGCCCTCAAGCGTGGAGCTCCGACGAGATGATGACGGTCGCCGCGGCCCGTGCGCTGCGCGACGGCGACGTCTGCTTCGTCGGCATCGGACTGCCCAGTACCGCGGCAAACCTGGCCCGGCGCACCCACGCGCCCGGACTTGTGCTGGTGTACGAGTCCGGAACCCTGGGCGCCAAGCCGGACCGCCTTCCACTGTCCATTGGGGACGGAATCCTCGCCGACACCGCGGACGCGGTGATCAGCGTGCCGGAGGTGTTCAACTACTGGCTCCAGCCCGGCCGCATCGACATCGGGTTCCTCGGCGCCGCCCAGATCGACAGGTACGCCAACGTGAACACCACCGTCATCGGTGACGACTACCGCCGGCCGAAGGTCCGGCTGCCCGGCGCGGGTGGGGCGCCGGAGATCGCGGCGAACTGCCGGGAGGTCATCGTCGTGGTACGGCAGTCCACCCGCGCCTTCGTCGAGCGGGTCGACTTCGTCACCTCGGTCGGCTTCGGGCGCGGCAAGGGCGACCGGGAGCGGTTGGGGCTGCGCGGCGGCGGCCCGCGGACCGTCATCACCGATCTCGGTGTGCTGCAGCCGGACCCGGAAACCTGTGAGCTCGTTGTCACGGCACTGCATCCCGGCGTCGGCATCGATGAGGTACGCGCCCGCACCGGCTGGCCGGTACGGGTCGCCGAGTCGTTGCGGCAGACCGATCCGCCCACCCCGTCGGAGTTGGCCGCCCTGCGCCGGCTCCGGCAACAGACCGAACAGCAGGAGTAGCCATGCCAGACGCGACCGACCTCCGGCTTCCGTACTACCCGCCCGACCACGGCTCCCATCCGGAACCGGGTTTCGCGGGCTACCACTCGACCCGGCTGCGTACCCCGCACCGGCCGCTGCGACCGCTGCCGCAGGGGCTGACCGAGGTCACCGGGCCGGTGTTCGGCCACGACCGGGTCGGCGAGCTGGACGCGGACCTGACCCGCCAGCACGCGGGCGAGCCGCTGGGCGAGCGCATCGTGCTGCACGGCCGGATCCTGGACGGCAACGGCCGCCCGGTACCCGACACGCTCGTCGAGCTGTGGCAGGCCAACGCCGCCGGCCGGTACCGGCACGAGGGCGACCAGCACGACGCGCCGCTGGATCCGAACTTCGACGGCGGCGGCCGGTGCGTGACCGACAGCCAGGGCAACTACAGGTTCATCACCATCAAGCCCGGCGCGTACCCGTGGCGCAACCACAGCAACGCGTGGCGTCCGGCCCACATCCACTTCTCGCTGTTCGGTCAGGCGTTCACCCAGCGACTGGTCACCCAGATGTACTTCCCGGGCGACCCGCTGTTCGGCCAGGACCCCATCTTCAACTCGGTCCGCGACGAGGCTGCCCGCCAGCGGATGATCTGCGACTTCGACCTGGGCAGCACGGTCCCCGAGTGGGCGCTGGGGTACCGGTTCGACATCGTGCTGCGCGGCCCACAGGCTGCCGTGTTCGAGGACGAGGAGCACTGATGGGCACCGTTCAGCCGACCACGCCGTCACAGACCGTCGGCCCGTTCTTCGCGCTGCCCGGCGCGCTGCCGTGGAGCGACGGCCCGTTGGTGGTACCCGAGGGCACGCCGGGCGCCATCCGGATCAGCGGGCGGGTGTTCGACGGCGACGGGGCTCCGGTGCCGGACGCGCTCATCGAGACATGGCAGGCCGACCCGGACGGCCGGTTCAGCCACCCGGACGACCCGCGCGGACCGTCGATCCCGCGCCAGGCGACCGCCGACGCGGCGGACCGGGTGGCCGGCAACGGCGCCGGTCGAGGTGCGGGCTCCGCCGGTTCGGCGGCCGGCCGCGACGCCGACCCCGCGGCGGGCGGTGCCGGTGCGGCCGGCTGGGCCCTCGGTCACGGCCCCGGCTTTCGTGGTCTGGGGCGCTGCCCCACCGACACCGACGGGCGCTACTGGTTTCTGACCCTCAAGCCCGGTCCGGTACCCGCGCCCGGAAACGGCCTCCAGGCGCCGCACATCGACGTGTCCGTCCTCGCCCGCGGCATGCTAAACCGCGTGGTCACCCGGATCTACTTCCCCGACGAGACGACGACCAACGAACACGACCCGGTACTGTCCACAATAGACGAACCGGGGCAGCGGGCCACCCTGGTCGCGGTCGCCGAGGACGGCGGCCTGCGCTTCGACATCCACCTCCAGGGCTCCGATGAGACCGTCTTCTTCGACGTCTGACAACGCCGAAACGCCAGACGGCGACGGCGACGCTGAGACGCGCGACGGCGACGCTGAGACGCCCGGTGGCGGCGGCGACGCTGAGGCACCTGGCGGCGACCTGTTCGATTCGCTGTTCGGCACCCCGGCCGTGGAGCGTGAACTCGACGGCCGGGCGTGGCTTGCCGCCATGCTCGACTTCGAACGGGCACTGGCCCGGGCACAGTGCCGGGCCGGCCTGGTACCCGAGGCCGCCGCCCACGCGATCGACGAGGCCACCCGGACGGTTCGCCCGGACCCGGTCGACATCGGCCGGCGGGCACGCGCCAGCGGCACACCGGTGGTACCGCTGCTCGCCGAACTCGGTCGCGCGCTGCCCGTCGAGGCAACCTCGTACCTGCACCTCGGCGCGACCAGTCAAGACGTGGTGGACACCGCCGCCGTACTCGTCGCGAACCGTTGCCTGGCACCGATCCTGGCCGACCTGCGCGACGTCGCGGCGCACTGCGCCCGGCTCGCCGCACAGCACCGGGACACCCTGATGGCCGGCCGGACCCTGAGCCAGCACGCGCTGCCGATCACCTTCGGGCTGACCTGCGCCGGCTGGCTCGTCGCGGTCGACGAGGGCATCGCCGCGCTCGCCCGGGTGCGGGAGCACAGCCTCGCCGTGCAGTACGGCGGCGCCGCCGGTACCCTGGCCGCGCTCGGCGACCGGGGCGTACCCGTACTCCGGCTGCTCGCCGACGAACTCGGGCTCGTCGAGCCCATCCTGCCGTGGCACACCGACCGCACCCGGATCGCCGAACTGGCCGGCGCGCTGGGCACGGTGTCCGGGACGCTGGCCACCATCGCGCTGGACCTCACCCTGCTCGCCCAGACCGAAGTCAGCGAGGTCGCCGAGGCCACCGGTGGCGCCTCGTCGGCCATGCCGCACAAGCAGAATCCGGTCCGCAGCGTGCTGGTCACGGCCGCCACCAAGCAGGTACCGGGGCTGGTCGCTACGCTGCTGGCCACCATGGCGCAGGAGCACCAGCGGGCCACCGGCGCCTGGCACGCGCAGTGGCAACCACTTGCCGACCTGCTGCGACTGGTCGGCGCGGCCGCCGCCGGTACCGCCGACGTGCTCGCCGGGCTGCGCGTCGATGCCACCCGGATGCGCCACAACCTGGAAGCGACCCGGGGCCTGCCGATGGGCGAGAACGTCGCCGCGAAACTGGCCCCGGCGCTGGGCCGCGACGCCGCACACGAGCTGGTGGCCCGGGTGTGCCGGGACGCTGTCGCCGGTGACCGGTCCCTTCGCGATGCGCTGCACGACGACCCCGGGGTACGGTCACACCTGAGCCCGGAACAGATCGACGAGGCGGTGGAGCCGGCCACGTACCTGGGCTGTTCGTCCGCGTTCATCGACCGGGCGCTGGCCGCGCACTCCGCCGTCCGAGGCACGGGCACAGATCGGGGAGGCGAGACATGAGAGTCGAGCTGCGGCACGAACTGACCGGACGCCCGGGCGCACCGGTGCTGGTCCTGGGCAACTCGCTGGGCACCACCCGGGAACTGTGGCAGCCCCAGCTTGCCGCGTTCGAGGAACACTTCCTCGTGCTGCGGTACGAGCACCGGGGTCACGACGGCTCACCCGCGCCCTCCGGACCGTACACAGTGGACGACCTCGGCGGTGACGTTCTGTCCCTGCTGGACCGGCTCGGCCTGGCCCAGGTCTGCTACGCCGGCGTCTCGATCGGCGGCATGGTCGGCATGTGGCTGGCCGCGCACGCCCCCGACCGGATCGACCGGCTCGCATTGTGCTGCACCACCGCCCGGTTCGACTCCCCCGACCCCTACCTTGAGCGGGCAGATCAGGTGCGACGTGAGGGCATCGGGGCGCTCGCCGAACAGGTGGTGTCCCGCTGGTTCACGCCGTCGTTCCTGTCCCGGGAGAGCGCGACCGTGAAACGCTTCCAGCAGACCGTGTCCGCCTGCAGTAACGAGGGCTACGCCGGCTGCTGCGAAGCGCTCGCGGCAATGGATCTGCTGCCGGCACTGCCGTCCATCACCGCGTCGACTCTGGTGATCGCGGGCGAAGACGATCCGGCCACCCCGCCGCGATACGGGCAGGCGATCGCCGACGCGATCCCGGGCGCCACACTTCAGCTGGTACCGGATGCCGCGCACCTGGCCAACGTCGAACAGGCCGACCGGGTCACCGCCCTGCTGGTCGAACACCTTGTCGGGAAAGGGGATCCGGGCAATGTCCTATGAGGACGGCATGGCGGTCCGCCGGCAGGTGCTCGGCGACCAGCACGTGGACCGGGCGGTGGCTAACACCACCGAGCTCACGGCCGACTTCCAGGACTTCATCACCCGCTACGCGTGGGGTGAGATCTGGACCCGGCCGGGCCTGGACCGGCGGGTGCGCAGCTGCATCACGCTGGCCATGCTGGCCACCCTGCATCACGACGGCGAGTTGGCGATGCACATCCGCGGGGCGCTGAACAACGGGCTGACCCGCGACGAGATCAAAGAGGTACTGCTCCAGGTCGCCGTGTATGCCGGGGTACCGGCGGCGAACCGCGCGTTCGCGGTGGCGGCGCAGACGTTCGCAGCGATCGACGAGCAGTCCGGCGAGCCGGCACGCTGATCTTGGGACGGCGAAGCTGACACAAAAAGCTAGACCCGCTGGTCCACATGTGTGGGGCGGGTCCGCTCGACAACCATAGCCCAATTCCCGTTACCTCACAGCGCGTTGCGGTGGATGAAATGGTCGGGTCGAGGCCCGGACAGGCAGCGAACGCTATGCGATCCAGCACATCGACGAGCGCGTTCCGCGAGTGTCCATCATGGAGCGTGATGGTCGCGGCGTCGTCACCATCTCCGCCCAACAGACTCGGGTGCTGGCCGGCGTGCTCAGCGGGTTGCCGCCCGCGTAGATCGATCAGGTGTAGTACGCGTCGCGGTTGGGTACTTCCCGGACATCGAGATAGATCGACAGGGGAGGACCAAGGTGCGCAACCTACTGACCCGGCGTAGCGACACCGAGCCGGCCACCGAGGACACCGCCCGCGAGACGGTTATCAACCCCCGCGCGGACGGCGACGAACCCACGACCCGCCGGCTACTGACCCGGCGGCGGGCGACCCGACAGCCGGTGGAAGACCGGCGCGACACCAAGCCGGTGCCGGTGACCGAACCGGTGACCAAGCCGGACACCGAAACCACCGTCGAACCAGAACGGCAGCGCTGGGCGCACGTCAGCGCGATGGCCACGCTGAGCCTGATCGTCGGCGTGGTGGCCATCATGGCCGCGCTCACCGGGCTGATGGCCGCCGAGGCCATCGTGCTCGGCGTGATCGGCGGCGCGATCGCGGCCGGTGGGCTGGTCGGCGCGAGCCGGCGCGGCGTCACCGGACACAGCCTGGCACTGCTCGGTCTCGTCGCGAGCCTGGGCGCCATCCTGCTGGGCGTGCTCGCGATCGGCGGCGAACTGTCCTGGTTGGACAGCAAGACCGATGAGGTCGGCCGGCTGCACAGCTGGCTGCTGAACCAGCTGCCGTGGCTGAAGAACTGGTAGCCTGCGGTACGGATGTGGGGCCGGCGCATGCCGGCCCCTTCCGTATGTGCCCGCCGGTCAGTCCCCGAACGTGATCAGGGCTGCGCTCGCGTCGTCGTGGCGCTTGCCCCGCGTCTGGCGCCGGTCCGCACGCTCCGTTTCGCGTACCCGCGCGATGAGCCGGGCCGGCCCGTCCGCGGTGACCGCGTCGAGCAGCCCCGGCCAGTCGTAGAGCTCGAACCTCTCTACAGCGCGGGAGGCGCCGTCGCTCAACAGGCACATCCGGCGCACCGCGTCCGGTCCGGTCAGCGGCAGGGCTCCGGTGAGCGCCTGCTCGGCCGCCGACGGATCGATCGAGGCGACCCAGTACCCGTCCGGCGAGTTGATGTACCCACGCTGCGCGGTGATGATCGCCCGGACTCCGGCGGCGTGCTCCGGACTGCCGGTCGGGGCGCCGACCGGCATGCGTTCGTGCAGCACGCCGGCTACTCGCTGGGGGCGGTGATCGCTGATCACTTCGACCCGCCCGCCCGCCTCGTACACCAGCGGGCTGTCCGCGAGCACCAGGTACTCCAGCCGGTCCACCCCGTACCGGGCGAGGCAGACGGTGCTGGCCGGGGTACCCGGATGGGTGAGGTCGCACTCGCCGCCGTGCGCGTGCGACACCTGGCAGATCGCGGTGGCCAGCAGCCGGTCGAGGCGTACCAGCGGGTCGGCGGCGTACCCGCTGACCAGCCGCCCGGCCAGCATCCGCACGTACCACGACGGCCCGTGCGCGCAGCCGGTGTCCATGCCCTCCGGCACGGTCACGCCGTCGAGCACGCCGACCAGCCCGGGTACGGCGAACGCGTAGTCCTCGTTCGGGCCGCCACCGGGCACCGGCTCGGAAGCCAGCCGTACCTCTATCACGGAGCAGACCCTCCCGGGGAGTCGGCGCGATCCGCCAGCGGACCGCGTGTACGTTGCGACGGGCAATGGGTTGTTTCCCGAAAGCCATTCAATAAGCTGCGGGAATGCAGCGTACCGATTTCCACGCAATGCCCTGCTCTATCGCCCGTACCCTCGCGGTCGTCGGCGAGGCGTGGACCCCCTTGATCCTGCGCGATGTCGTCTTTGGGCTGACGAAGTTCGACGAAATCCAGCGCGACCTGGGGGTCGCCACGAACGTCCTGACCGACCGGCTCACCACTCTCGTCGAGCACGAGTTGCTCGCCCGCGAGCCGTACCAGCACCGGCCACTGCGTTACCGGTACGAACTGACCGCCAAGGGCGCCGACCTGCTGCCGGTCCTGCTGTCGCTGATGAAGTGGGGTGACCGCTGGACCGCCGACGAGGCCGGCCCGCCGGTCACCATCGTGCACCGCCGCTGTGGCCAGCCGACCGAGCCGCTGATGGTGTGCTCGGCGTGCAAGGGCCCGGTGCACGCGGGTGAGGTGGCCGCGCGGGGCGGACCGGGCGGGCGGCGCGGACCGGGCGCCTACCTGCTGCCCGGCTGGCTGGCCGCACCCGGGCGGCCGGACGCGAGGGAGACTGCGGCGCCGCCACGGGTCACGTCGGTGGGCCGCTACCCGAACGAAGATGAGGCGGCCACCGCGGGCGCGACCGGCAGCGTGAGCCGCTGACCGCAAGTTGTCAGACCCAGGCGGCCGGATCGGCGGCCAGGTCGCGTACCCGGTCGGGAAGGTCGCCGGCGGCCACGTCGGCGACCTTGACCAGGTCAAGGATCTCCCGCTCGCTCGCCCTCAGCGCGATCCAGACCTCCTGGAGCGCCTGCGCCGCGCCCTGGTAGCCCAGCGACTCCGGCCGGTGCCCGCGCACGTTGGCGAGCGGGCCGTCGATCACCCGGATCACATCGGCGAGCGAGATCTCGGTGGCCGGCCGGGCCAGCCAGTATCCGCCCTCGGGACCGCGCTGAGCGTTGACCACCCCGCCCCGGCGCAACTGGAGCAGGATGCTCTCCAGGAACTTGGGCGGGATGGACTGAGCCTGTGCCAACTGCTCGGCGGTCACCGGCCGGCTGCGGTCACCTTGAGACGACGAGGCCAGCTCAACGACGGCGCGCAGGGCATAGTCCACACGGGCAGAGAGTCGCACCAGCCAATTATGTAACCGAGGCTGACCATCCACCCAATCGGCCGGCGCGGTCCGGCTCACCCGAAACCGGCCACGTGAACCCAATCGGGGCGAACCGCGGGCGCCGGCCGCGCCTCACCACCCGGATCAGCCCTGCACCCGGCGCAGCAGCCCTTCCTGGACCACGCTCGCGATGAGCCTGCCGTCGACCGTGAACATCTGCCCGGTGGCCAGGCCGCGACCGTTGGACGCGGACGGGCTGGCGCAGTCGTACAGGAACCAGTCGTCCGCCCGGAAGGGCCGGTGGAACCACAGCGCGTGGTCGAGGCTCGCGCCCACGAAGCCGCCCGGCCCCCACACCTCGCCGTGCTGGCCGAGTACGGCGTCCAGCAGGGTCAGGTCCGAGGCGTAGGTCAGCGCGCACGCGTGCAGTAGCGGATCGTCCGGCAGCTTGCCGTCGATGCGCATCCAGACCTGCTGCCGGGCCGAGACCGGCCGGTCGCCGGGCCGTACCCAGCCGGGCTCCCCCACGTACCGGACGTCGATCGGGCGCGGGATCATCGACCAGATCCCGAGCCGCTCCGGGTACCGGGCGAGCCGCTCGGTCATCGTCGGCACCTCGTCCGGCGGCGGTACGTCCGGCGGAGCGACCTGGTGGTCCAGCCCCTCCTCGGTCACCTGGAACGACGCTGACATGAAGAAGATCGTCTTGCCGTGCTGCCGGGCGACCGAGCGCCGTACCGAGAACGAGCGGCCGTCGCGGATGTTCTCCACCTGGTACGTGATGGGCACCGTCGGGTCACCCGGCCGCACGAAGTACCCGTGCAGCGAGTGCACCCGGCGGCTCTGGTCCACGGTGCGGCCGGCCGCCACCAGCGCCTGGCCGGCGACCTGGCCGCCGAACACCCGCTGCAGCCCGATCTCCGGGCTGTCGCCGCGGAACTCGTCGTCGTCCAGCTGCTCGAGATCAAGGATCCCGAGCAGCTCGTCGACGGCGCCCTGACCGGTCTGGCCCCGGAAGTCCGTTTCGGAGTCTGAACCGGTCGGGCGACCCTCGTCCGTCACGACAGGTGCTGGCCGTGCGCCGGAGACGCGTTCTCGACCAGGGATCCGAGCTGGTGAACCCGGAGCGTGTTCGTCGAGCCCGGGGTCCCGGCCGGGGTACCCGCGACGATCACCACGTAGTCGCCCGGCTGCGCCGTCTTGATGTCCAGCAGCGTCCGGTCGACCTGCCGGAACATGTCGTCGGTGTGGTGCACGTATGGCACCAGTACGCTCTCCACGCCCCAGGACAGGGCCAGCTGGCTGCGTACCGCCGGCTCCGGGGTCAGCGCCACGAGCGGGAGCTGGCAGTGCAGGCGGGCCAGGCGGCGCACGGTGTCACCGGTCTGCGAGAAGGCCACCAGGGCCTTGGCGCCGATCGAGGTGGCGATGGTCGAGGCACCGTTGGTCAGCGCGCCGCCACGGGTGCGCGGGTCGTGCTGCAGCCGCGGTACCGCGATGGAGCCGGCCTCGGTCGTCTCGATGATGCGCGCCATGGTGGACACGGTCAGTACCGGATAGGCGCCCACGCTGGTCTCACCGGACAGCATCACCGCGTCCGCGCCGTCGAGCACCGCGTTGGCGACGTCGGACGCCTCGGCGCGGGTCGGCCGGGAGTTTTCGATCATGGAGTCGAGCATCTGGGTCGCCACGATGACCGGCTTCGCCAGCTCGCGGCCCAGCTGCACGCACCGCTTCTGCACCAGCGGAACCTGGTCCAGCGGCATCTCCACGCCCAGGTCGCCGCGGGCGACCATGATCCCGTCGAAGGCGTCGACGATCTGCTCCAGCGCGGAGACCGCCTCCGGCTTCTCGATCTTGGCGATCACCGGCCGGCGGATCCCGACCTCGTCCATGATCTCGTGCACCAGCTTGATGTCGTCGGGCGAGCGCACGAACGACAGCGCGATCAGGTCGGCGCCCAGCCGCAGCGCGAAGCGCAGGTCCTCGGCGTCCTTGTCGGACAGCGCCGGAACGCTGACCGCCACGTTGGGCAGCGAGACACCCTTGTGGTTGGAGACCGGGCCGCCCTCCAGCACCAGGCAGTTGATCTCGGTGCCGCCGGTGACGCTCTTGACCTCGATGGCGACCTTGCCGTCGTCGATCAGCAGCCGGTCGCCGGCCTTCACCTCGCTGGGCAGCCTGCGGTAGGTGCAGGAGACCCGATCCTTGGTACCGAGGATGTCCTCGCTCGTGATCACGACGGTGTCGCCGGTGCGCCACTCGACCGGACCGTCGGCGAAACGCCCCAGCCGGATCTTCGGCCCCTGCAGGTCGGCGAGCACGCCGACGGCCCGCCCGGTCGTCTCGGCGGCTTCCCGGACCCGCTGGTACACCTGCTCGTGGTCCTCGTGCGTGCCGTGGCTGAAGTTGAACCGGGCCACGTCCATGCCGGCGTCGACGAGGCCCCGGATGCGCTCGGGGCTGGTGGTCGCGGGGCCGAGGGTACATACGATCTTCGCGCGGCGTGTCACGCCCATTAGGCTAGTGCCTTCCGTTCACGGTCCGGACCACCGACCCAGCGGTACCGGGAAAATCCAAGATGAACACTCGATGTGCTCACGCAACAGTTGCGGTGCTACGGCAGCAGCGTTGGTGGCAGCATCCAGCATGGTACGACCTGGACCTGGACGCCCTCGTCGGGGCCTAAACGGAGAGCCCCACCTATACGGAGAGCGCTACCGCCTTCGGTTCGACCGGCGCGGGCAGGCTCCCGGCGCCACCCAGATAGGTGTGGATCGCCGACGCGGCGGCCCGGCCCTCGGCGATCGCCCACACGATCAGCGAGGCGCCCCGGTGCATGTCCCCGGCGACGAACACGCCCGGCACCCCGGTCTGCCAGTCGTCGGCGCAGTCCAGCCCGCCCCGCGCGTTGCGGGCCAGTCCGAGCTGGTCGAGCAGCGGACCCTCCTCTGTGCCCTCGAACCCGATCGCGAGCAGCACCAGGTCCGCCGGCAGCTCCCGCTCGGTGCCCGGCACCGGGGTCACCACCCGCCGGCCGCCCACCCGCTGGACGGCCACCTCGGCGATCCGGATCGCGGCGACCCGCGGCTCGCCGGAAGGCGCGCTGACGAACTCCTGGACCGCCACCGCGAAGACCCGCTCGCCGCCCTCCTCGTGTGCCGGGTACTGGCGCAGAATCCACGGCCAGGTCGGCCACGGGTCGCGCGCCTCGTCCCGCGCTTCGGGAGGCAGGGGGTACAGGTCGAGCTGAGTGATGCTGGCCGCGCCCTGGCGGTGCGCCACGCCGAGGCTGTCCGCCGCGGTGTCGCCGCCACCGATGATGATCACGTGCTTCCCGGCCGCGTCTGGTGGGCGCTTGCCGGTCGCCGCTCCGACAAGCTGCGCGTCGGTTTCTGCCGACGACGCCCGGCCGGACACCACGCGGTTGGCGGCCACCAGGTGCTCCATGGCCAGGTGGACGCCGGGCAGGTGACGGCCCGGGGTGTCCGGCACGTCCCGGCCGGCCAGTGCGCCGGCGGCCAGCAGTACGGCGTCGTGCTGCTCGCGGAGGGCTGCCAGGGTGACGTCGGTACCGACCTGGCACCCGGTCACGAACCGCACACCCTCGGCGGTCAGCTGCTCCAACCGCCGGTCAATGTGCGACTTCTCCAGCTTGAAGTCCGGAATGCCGTACCGGAGCAGGCCGCCCGGGGCGTCGTCCCGCTCGTACACGGTGACCTCGTGCCCGGCCCGGGCCAGCTGCTGGGCGGCGGCCAACCCGGCCGGCCCGGAGCCGACCACGGCCACCCGGCGGCCGGAGGACTCCGGAGCCGGCTGGGGCGCCACGTCGCCGTTGTCGAATGCCCGGTTGATGATCTCGACCTCGACCTGCTTGATGGTCACCGGCGAGCCACCCGCGATGGACAGCACGCAGGCCGCCTCGCACGGTGCCGGGCACAGCCGCCCGGTGAACTCCGGGAAGTTGTTCGTGGCGTGCAACGACTCGATGGCAAACGACCACTGCCCGGTACGGACCAGGTCGTTCCAGTCCGGGATGCGGTTGCCCAGCGGGCAGCCGTGGTGACAGAACGGGATGCCGCAGTCCATGCAGCGGGTGGCCTGCTCCCGGATCAGCGTGTCGTCGGCCGACGGGTACACCTCCCGCCAGTCCTGGATGCGTACCGGCACCGGCCGCCGCGCGGGCAGCTTCCGCTCGTACCGCAGGAATCCCTGTGGATCAGGCATTGACGCCTCCCGGTGCCATCACGGCCTCGTCGATGTCCAGGCCGGCAGCTTCGGCGGCTCGCATGGCTTCCAACACCCGGCGGTACTCGCGCGGGATGATCGCGGTGAACTCCTCGGCGCTGGCCGCCCAGGCGTCCAGGATCCGGCGCGCCACCGCCGACCCGGTCTCGGCCAGGTGGCGCTCGATCAGGTCACGCAGTGCCCGCTTGTCGTCGGTGGCGACCGGCTCCAGGTCGACCAGCTCCCGGTTCACCCGGCCGGAGTCCAGCCGCCACACGTACGCGGTGCCGCCCGACATCCCGGCCGCGAAGTTGCGCCCGGTCGGGCCGAGTACCACGACGGTGCCGCCGGTCATGTACTCGCAGCCGTGGTCGCCGACGCCCTCGACCACCGCGACGGCACCCGAGTTGCGTACCGCGAACCGCTCCCCCACCTGGCCGCGCAGGAACACTTCGCCGCCGGTCGCGCCGTACAGGATGGTGTTCCCAGCGATGATCTGGTCCTCGGCCGTGAACGGCGCCTGCTCGTCCGGCCGGATCACCAGCCGGCCGCCGGACAGTCCCTTGCCGACGTAGTCGTTGGCGTCGCCGGACAGCCGCAGGGTGACCCCGTTCGGGACGAAGGCGCCGAACGACTGCCCGGCGGTACCGCGCAGGTGCACCTCGATCGTGTCGTCGGGCAGTCCCTTGCCGCCGAACCGGCTGGTCACCTCGCCACCGAGCATCGCGCCGACGCTGCGGTGCTCGTTGCGCACGTCGATCTCGATCCGGGTCGGGGTGCCGTCCGACAGCGCCGGCACCGCGCCCGCCACGATCTGGTTGTCCAGAGCCTTGGCCAGCCCGTGGTCCTGGCTGGTCATCCGGCGCAGCGGGGCGTCGTCCTCCAGGTCCGGCACGTGCAGCACGGGACTCAGGTCGAGGCCCTCGGCCTTCCAGTGCTCGACGGCCGGCACCAGGTCGAGCATCTCGGCGTGCCCGATCGCGTCGTCGAGCGTGTGGAAGCCCAGCGCGGCGAGGTACTCCCGGACCTCCTCGGCCAGGAACAGGAAGAAGTTCTCCACGAACTCCGGTTGACCGGTGAACCGGGCACGCAGGGTCGGGTTCTGCGTGGCGATGCCGACCGGACAGGTGTCGAGGTGACAGACGCGCATCATGACGCAGCCCTCGACGATCAGCGGGGCGGTGGCGAAGCCGTACTCCTCGGCGCCGAGCAGGGCCGCGATCACCACGTCCCGGCCGGTCTTGAGCTGCCCGTCCACCTGTACCGTGACCCGGTCCCGCAGCCCGTTGGCCAGCAGCGTCTGCTGCGCCTCGGCCAGCCCCAGCTCCCACGGCGCCCCGGCGTGCTTGAGCGAGTTGAGCGGCGAGGCGCCGGTACCGCCGTCGTGACCGGAGATGAGGATGACGTCCGCCTTGGTCTTCGCCACCCCTGCCGCCACCGTGCCGACGCCGACCTCGGCGACCAGCTTGACGTGGATACGCGCCCGCGGGTTGACGTTCTTCAGGTCGTAGACGAGCTGGGCCAGGTCCTCGATCGAGTAGATGTCGTGGTGCGGCGGCGGCGAGATGAGCTCGACGCCCGGGGTGGCGTGCCGGGTCTTGGCGATCCACGGCCACACCTTGTTGCCCAGCAGCTGGCCGCCCTCGCCGGGCTTGGCGCCCTGCGCCATCTTGATCTGCAGGTCGTCCGCGTTGACCAGGTACTCAGAGGTGACCCCGAAGCGGCCCGAGGCGATCTGCTTGACCGATGAGCGGCGCGCCGGGTCGTAGAGCCGGTCGACGTCCTCGCCGCCCTCGCCGGTGTTGGACCGCCCGCCCAGCCGGTTCATCGCGATCGCCAGGGTCTCGTGCGCCTCGGCCGAGATCGAGCCGTAGCTCATCGCCCCGGTGGCGAACCGCTTGACGATCTCGCTGACCGGCTCCACCTCCTCGAGGTCGATCGGCTCCCGGTCGCCCAGCCTCAGCTCGAACAGCCCGCGCAGGCTGCCCGCCTGGGCGGCCAGCTCGTCGACCTTGGTGGTGTACTTCTTGAACACGTCGTACTGGCTCGACCGGGTGGCGTGCTGGAGCAGGAACACCGTCTCCGGGTTGAACAGGTGCAGCTCGCCCTCGCGCCGGTACTGGTACTCGCCGCCGACCTCCAGCCGTCGGTGCGCACGCTCCGCCCGGTTGGCGGGGTACGCGCGGGCATGCCGGGCGGCCACCTCGGTCGCGATCTCGGTGAGCCCGATGCCGCCGATCCGGCTGCTGGTACCGGTGAAGTACCGGTCGATCAGCTCCTCGTCGAGCCCGATCGCCTCGAACACCTGGGCGCCGCAGTACGAGGAGACCGTCGAGATGCCCATCTTGGACATGATCTTCAGGACGCCCTTGGCCATCGCCTTGACGTAGTTGTGGGTCGCCTTGGTCGGGTCGATGCCGGGCAGCGCCCCGGTGATGCTCAGGTCGTCGATGGTCTCGAAGGCCAGGTACGGGTTGACCGCGGCGGCCCCGTACCCGATGAGCAGCGCGGCGTGGTGCACCTCGCGGCAGTCGCCGGACTCGACCAGCAGCGCGACCTGGGTACGGGTCTGCTCCCGGATCAGGTGCTGGTGCACGGCGGCGGTCAGCAGCAGGGACGGGATCGGCGCGAGGTCGACCGTGGAGTCCCGGTCGGACAGCACCAGGATGCGCGCGCCGTCCTCGATGGCCTCGGAGATGTGCCGGCAGATCTCGGTGAGCCGGGCCTTGAGCCCCTGCCCGCCGTCCCGGATCCGGTAGAGCCCGGAGACCCGGATGGCCCGGAAGCCGGGCATGTCGCCGTCCTCGTCGATGGACAACAGCTTGGCCAGCTCGTCGTTGTCGATGACCGGGCCGGGCAGCAGGATCTGGCGGCAGCTGGCCGCGTTCGGGTCGAGTAGGTTGCCCTCCGGCCCGATCGTGGCGCCCAGGCTGGTCACCAACTCCTCCCGGATCGCGTCCAGCGGCGGGTTGGTGACCTGGGCGAACAGCTGACCGAAGTAGTCGTAGAGCAGCCGCGGGCGCTCGGACAGCACGGCGATCGGGGTGTCTGTACCCATCGAGCCCACCGGCTCGGCCCCGTTCCGGGCCATCGGGCCGAGCAGGATCTTCAGCTCCTCCTCGGTGTACCCGAAGGTCTGCTGGCGGCGCTGTACCGAGTCGTGGGTGTAGATGACGTGCTCTCGCTGGGGGAGATCCGCGAGCTTCATGAGGCCGGCCATGAGCCAGTCGTCGTACGGGTGCTCGGCGGCCAGCTCCGCCTTGATCTCGTCGTCCTGGATAATCTGGCCGGCCGCGGTGTCGACCAGGAACATCTTGCCCGGCTGGAGCCGGCCCTTGGCGACGACGGTCGCCGGGTCGAGGTCCAGCACACCGGCCTCGCTGGCGAGCACGACCAGCCCGTCCGAGGTGCGCCACCACCGGCCGGGACGCAGGCCGTTGCGGTCGAGTACGGCGCCGACCACCGTACCGTCGGTGAACGCCACCGCCGCCGGACCGTCCCACGGCTCCATCAGGCTCGCGTGGAACTGGTAGAACGCCCGGCGCGCCGGATCCATCGACGGGTCGTTTTCCCACGCCTCTGGGATCATCATCAGCACGGCGTGCGGCAGGCTGCGGCCGGCGAGGTGCAGCAACTCCAGGACCTCGTCGAAGTTGGCCGAGTCGGAGGCGTCTGGTGCGCAGATCGGGAACAGCCGCTTGATGGTTCCCGGGATCAGCGGGGAGGCCAGCAGCGCTTCGCGGGCGGCCATCCAGTTCCGGTTGCCGCGGACCGTGTTGATCTCGCCGTTGTGCGCGATGTACCGGTACGGGTGCGCTAGCGGCCAGGACGGGAACGTATTGGTGGAGAACCGGGAGTGCACGAGCGCGATGGCGCTGTCCACCCGGGGACTCGACAGGTCGGGGAAGAAGCTCACCAGCTGGTCCGGAGTGAGCATGCCCTTGTAGACCACGGTGCGGCCGGACAGCGACGGGAAGTGCAGCGAGATGCCCCGCTCGCGGGTCTCCCGCTCGGTCTGCTTGCGTACGCAGAAGGCCACCCGCTCCAGCTCTTCGCCGGACAGCAGGACGCCAGCCCGGCCGGCATCGGACGCGGTGAGCCGCCGCGCGGCCAGGAACACCTGCCGGATGTGCGGCCGGGCGCTCAGCGCGGTCGCGCCCAGCCCGTCCGGGTCCACCGGCAGCTCCCGCCAGCCGAGAACTTCGGCGCCCTCGACCAGCGCGTACTTCTCCAGCACCTGGACCGCGCGGCCGGCGTCCACGGGGCTGGTGGGCAGGAACGCCAACCCGGTCACGTACTGCCCGGCCGGCGGCAACGCGAAGTCGACCTCGGCCCGGTAGAACGCGTCCGGGACCTGGATCAGGATGCCCGCGCCGTCACCGGTGTTCGGCTCGGCGCCCCGCGCCCCGCGGTGGTCGAGGCGGCACAGCGCGGCCAGCCCCTTCTCCACCACGCCATGAGACCGCCGACCGTTGATGTCGGCCACGAAGGCGACGCCGCACGCGTCGTGCTCGTACGCCCGGTCGTACAGCCCCCGGGGAAGCGCATCACCGGCCGGATTCGGGCGGAAGTGAGCACCCCCCGCGGCGTCTCCTGGGTACGCGTGAGCCATCGGGCCTCCTGGACGTCATGCGAAGCGGGAACTGGGTGGGACGACGTCGGCCCTACAGAGCTTCTTGAGTCTACGTTAACGGGATCGGCCGACCGGGAGTACGGCCTGCTGGCACTATATTGATCACATATTGCTACTTGTCCATCAAGCGATTTGCCGCAATCAGGACTTTCACGGCATTGTCCGCCAGTCTTCGCACCTCAGGCACGGGTGCAACGGCGCCATTTCGGGCAGGCCGGCCGCACCCGGCGGCTCCGTCAGGCCGGCGCCCGCCACTCTGGCAGGCCGGCCGCACCGACGCCGCACGGCGCGATTTCAGGCCGGCGGCCGCCACTGGCGCACCGACGCCGACGCGCGGCCCAGCAGGCGGTTGGGCGTGAGCCCGAGCGCCGCGTCGCGGGCGCGCACCACCAGCGTGCTGTTCGCCGAGTAGACCGCGCCGACCCGGCGCGACTGGCGCAGGATGCGTGCCAACCGTGGCCGCCGAGCCCGGGTGTACGCGTCCAGTGCGCCTCCCAGCGTCCGCCCGGGGATCGCCTCCTGCAGCAGGGCACTCAGCGTGGCCGCGTCCTCCAGCGCCAGGCAGGCGCCCTGGCCGAGGTGGTGGCTCATCGCATGGGCCGCGTCGCCGAGCAGCACCACCCCGCCGGTCCCGCCGGGGAACGCGAACGTACGGGGCAACGGCCGCAGCTCCGCGACCGGGTGCTGGATGAGATCGTCCGGCTCGGTCGCGGCCAGCAGGTCGCCGATCGGCGCATGCCAGCCGGCGAACCACCGGCGCAGCAGGTTCAGCTGGGTCTCCGGCGGCTCCGGGCGGCTCGCTCCCGGTACGGTCGCTGCCCAGTACACGCCGCCCCTGGTGGACGCGCCGGCCGAACCCCGCTCGCCCAGCAGCGCGTACCGGAAGCGGTGCCCCGCGCCGAGCGTCTCCCCGCCGGTACCGGCGGCGTCGGAGGGCAGCTTCGGGGCCCGGTACCACGGAATGACCGCGCGCCAGGCCGCGCACCCCGCCGCCACCGCGCTGGATTCCGGAACCAGCCGGCGGCGCACCACGCTGTCCAGCCCGTCCGCGGCCACCACGACGTCGGCCTGCCAGGTGTTTTGCCCGTCGCTGACCGACGGCTGCTCGCCCGGCACGCAGCGCACGGTGCGGATCTGCACACCCGTGCGGATGTCGATCTTCTCGCCCAGGCCCGCGACCAGGGTGTCATGCAGGTCCTCGCGGTGTACCACCACCGAAGCGTCCGAGTCGCCCTCGGCGACGTCGTCCGGCTGCACCAGCCACTGCCCGCTCGGCCGGCGGATGCCCCGGGACGGTGCCGGGCTGGCGATCGCCCCCAGTCCGTCACTGAGTTTCAGCGCGCGCAGCGCACGCACCCCGTTGGGCCAGATGAGCAGCGCGGCGTTGTCGCCGCGCAGCCGGTCGCCGCGTTCCAGGAGGGTGACCTGCCAGCCGGTGCGAGCCAGCGCACCGGCGGCGGCCAACCCACCGACTCCGGCCCCGACCACCACCGCCGAGCGCATCGTGCCTCCTACTTCTCGGCCGTGCTGTGCGGCGTTCCGCCGTCGGACGGGCCGTGCCCGCCGTCGGCCGATACCGCGAGGTCCGCGTCGGGTTCCCCGTCCAACGCGCCGCCCGGCCGCTCCGCGCGCCAGGCTTCGTCACCATCCTCGACGGCCCCGGCCGGGTCGCCGTCGGTTGTCGCTGTCGCGGCTCCGCTCGCCGCGTCGCCGGAAGCGGTATCGGCGGAGGCCGCGTCGCCGGCAGCGGTATCGCTGGAGGCGGATTCCTCGGCGGTGCCGTCCCCGGTCGCCCCGTCGTCCACGTCGGTGGCCGTGGCCTTGCCGTCCAGGGCCTTGCCGTCCAGGGCCTTGCCGTCCAGGGCCTTGCCGTCCGGCACCTCGGCCTCGCCGGGCGCCTCGTCGTCGCGAACGGTCAGCAGCTGGCCGTCATCATCGACGTACAGCCGCGCCTGAGGCCCGCGCACCCGGACGAAGTAGATCAACGCCAGCACGAACACCACGAGCGACGTCCACTCGTTGAGCCGCAGGCCCAGGAAGTGGTGGGCGGTGTCCACCCGCAGCGCCTCGACCCAGAACCGGCCGGCCGTGTATGCCATGGCGTAGAGCGCGAACGCCCGGCCCCGGCCGAATCGGTGCCGCTTGTCCAGTTGCCAGACCAGGATCGCCACGCCGACGTCCCACAGCGATTCGTACAGGAAGGTCGGTTGGAACAGCCCCTCCTGGAGTACCGGCTTGCCGTCCATGACCAGCGAGTGGCCCGGGTTCTGGTCGTCCATGACGTGCACCCGCAGGCCCCAGGGCAGCGACGTCGGCCGACCGTACAGCTCGTTGTTGAACCAGTTGCCCCAGCGACCGAGCGCCTGGGCCAGCGGCAGCCCGGGCGCGGCGGCGTCGGCGACGAAGGTCAGCGGCACCCCGCGCTGGCGGCAGGCGATCCAGGCGCCCAGCACGCCGCCCGCGATCGCGCCCCAGATCCCCAGGCCGCCGTGCCAGATCCTGAGCGCGTCGACCGGGTCGCCGTCCTTGCCGAAGTACGCGTCCGGCGAGGTGATCACGTGGTAGACCCGGGCGCCGACGATGCCCAGCGGCACCGCCCAGACGGCGATGTCGAGCACCAGATACGGCGGGGCGCCGCGCCGGCGCATCCGCACCTCGGTGACAGCGCAGGCGGCCACGATGCCGAGCACGATAAACAGCGCGTATGCCCGGATCGGGATCGGTCCGAGGTCCCAGACGGCGGTAGTCGGGCTCGGAATTGCGGCGAGGCTCACGGTTGCACACGCTACCGCTGTCGGGAACCTCCGGTCGCCCCTGGTCTGGACTAAATGACGCGCCTAGGCTTTTCGTCCATGAACTCCGTTGAGTCCGCGGTCGCAGCGGTCATTCAGGACCCGGCCGGCCGCGTTCTGCTGTGTCAGCAGAGCCAGGGCCACCAGTTGTGGGGCCTGCCAGGCGGGACCATCCGCCAAGGGGAGAGCCCCATTCACGCCGCCGTTCGCGACATTTGCGAAGAAATCGGCACAGATGTGGAGGTCACCGACCTCGTCGGCATGTACCAGTTGACCGGCGACGGCTGCGGCGAAGACCTCCCGGACGTCCTGGTGTACGTCTTCCGGGCCCGCATCGAGGGTGAGGTCACCCTCAACGCGCCGGGTCGCATCCGCCGGCTGGCCTGGGAAGATCCGGACTCGCTGCCGGCCCCGATGACCGCGACCACGGCCATCGCGCTCGCCGACGCCACCGGGGACCGTGCCGGCGTCCTGCGCGTCGTCCAGCGCAACAAGGAGCCGGAGATCCCGGACGCGGTCGACGCGACGCCGGAGGCGGCGCTCTCCGCTGCCTGACCGGGGCGGTCTCCGCCACCGGACGGCCTCACCGCTTGGCGGCCTCGAGGGCCGCTGTCTCGTCACGGCCGCAGCCGGCGCGTCATGGCCGCAGCCGGCGCCAGCGCTCGGCGGTCTGAGGCTTGACGGCCCCAGCGCTCGGCGGTCTGAGGCTTGACGATCTACTGCTTCTCGGTCGCCGCGGAGGGCGCCCGCACGCCCTGTGCCAGGTCGGCGCTGAGCGCCCGCAGAGCCTCCAGACCCGAGTCGGGGTCGGGTGCGTCGAGCAGGCAGCGGATCAGCGCGCTACCGACGATCACCCCGTCCGCGTACCCGGCGACCGCGGCCGCCTGGCTGCCGTCACGTACGCCGAGCCCGACGCCGACCGGCAGGTCGGTGAACCGGCGCAGCCGCTCGACAAGGGTGGGCGCCGCCGACGAGGTCTGCTCCCGGGCGCCGGTCACCCCCATCACGCTGGTCGCGTAGACGAAGCCCCGGCAGTGTTCGGCGGTCATCGCCAGCCGTTCGTCGGTCGAGGCCGGAGCGACCAGGAAGATCCGGTCCAGCCCGTACCGGTCGGAGGCGGCCAGCCACTCCTGCGCCTCGTCCGGGATCAGATCCGGCGTGATCACCCCGGCTCCACCGGCGGCCGCGAAGTCGCGGGCGAACCGGTCCACGCCGTACCGCTCGATCGGGTTCCAGTAGCTCATCAGCACCACCGGTACGCCGACCTCCGCCACCGCTTCGATCGTGCGCAGCACGTCGGCGGTGCGTACCCCGCCGGCCAGCGCGATCTCGCTGGCCCGCTGGATCACCGGCCCGTCCATCACCGGATCGGAGTACGGCAGCTCAACCTCGATGACGTCGACACCGGCAGCCGCCATCGCGCGCATCGCCTCGATGCCGCCCTCGACGGTCGGGAAGCCCGCCGGCATGCAGCCGATCAGGACCCCGCGGCCGTCGGCGCGCGCCTTCTCGAAGGTGGGTGCCAGGCTCACGACCGCTCCTCGATGATCCCGAAGAACTTCCCCGCCGTCTCGACGTCCTTGTCACCCCGGCCGGAGAGGTTGACCACGATCGTGGCGTCCGGGCCCAGTTCGCGGGCCACCCGCCGGGCACCGGCCAGCGCATGCGCGCTCTCGATCGCCGGGATGATCCCCTCGGTGCGGCAGAGCAGCGCGAACGCGTCCATCGCCTCCGCGTCGGTGACCGGTTCGTAGGTCGCCCGACCGGTGTCGTGCAGCCACGCGTGCTCCGGGCCGACGCCCGGGTAGTCCAGCCCGGCGGAGATCGAGTGCGACTCGATGGTCTGCCCGTCCTCGTCCTGCAGGATGTACGTCCGGGCCCCGTGCAGGACGCCGGTGTCCCCGCCGGTGATGCTGGCCGCGTGGCGGCCGGTCGACACACCCTCGCCGCCGGCCTCGAAGCCGTACAGCCGGACCGAGGAGTCCGGGATGAACGCGTGGAAGATCCCGATGGCGTTGGAGCCGCCGCCCACGCACGCGCAGACCGCGTCCGGCAGGCGGCCGGTCAGCTCCAGGCACTGCGCCCGGGCCTCGACTCCGATGCCGCGGGCGAAGTCGCGGACCATGGCCGGGAACGGGTGCGGTCCGGCCGCGGTACCGATCATGTAATGGGTCGTGGCGACGTTGGTGACCCAGTCGCGCAGCGCCTCGTTCATCGCGTCCTTGAGCGTGCGCGAGCCGGTGCTCACCGGTACCACCGTGGCGCCCAGCATCCGCATGCGGGCCACGTTGAGCGCCTGGCGGCGAGTGTCCTCCTCGCCCATGTAGACCACGCACTCCAGGCCGAACAGCGTGGCCGCGGTCGCGCTGGCCACCCCGTGCTGCCCGGCACCGGTCTCCGCGATGATCCGCTTCTTGCCCATCCGCTGGGTCAGCAGGGCCTGACCGAGCACGTTGCGCACCTTGTGCGCGCCGGTGTGGTTGAGGTCCTCGCGCTTGAGCAGGATCCGGGCACCGACCGCCTCCGACAGCCGGGTGGCGTCGTACAGCAGGGAGGGCACGCCGCCGTACTCGCGCAGAAGCTTGGCGAACTCGTCCTGGAAGCCCTGATCTGACTGGATCTTGCGATATTCCGCGTCCAGCTCGTCCAGCGCCGGGATCAGCGCCTCGGGCATGAACCTGCCGCCGAAGCGGCCGAAGTGCCCGGCCGAGTCCGGCAACTGCTCCGGGGTCTCGTCACTCATCGCGTCGGCCTCGGCGTAGCCGGATGGCTACCCGCGGTTACCAATTCGGCCACCGCGTCGCGGGGGCTCTTCTGGGTCACCAGGCCCTCCCCCACGAGCACAGCGTCGGCGCCGGCCGACGCGTACCGGATCAGGTCGTGCGGCCCGCGGACACCGGACTCCGCGACCTTGACGATGTTGTTCGGCAACCCGGGCGCGATGCGCTCGAAGACCTCCCGGTCCACCTCCAGGGTGCGCAGGTCCCGGGCGTTGACGCCGATCACCCGGGCGCCCGCGGCCATGGCCCGGTCCGCCTCGTCTTCGGTGTGCACCTCGACGAGCGCCGTCATGCCCAGCGACTCGACCCGCTCCAGCAGGCCGACGAGCGCGTTCTGCTCCAGCGCGGCCACGATCAGCAGCACCAGGTCGGCACCGTGCGCGCGGGCCTCGTGCACCTGGTAACTGGAGACCACGAAGTCCTTACGCAGCAGCGGCACGTCGACCACGGCCCGTACCGCGTCGAAGTCCTCCAGGCTGCCGCCGAACCAGCGGTTCTCGGTCAGTACCGAGATGCACCGCGCACCGCCCGCCGCATACTCCCCGGCAAGATCGGCCGGATCCGGGATCTCGGCGAGCCGTCCCCTCGACGGCGACGCGCGCTTCACCTCGGCGATCACGCCCACGCCGGGTGCGCGCAGCAGGCTGAAGGCGTCCTTGGGAGGGGGCGCGGCGGCCGCCTGCTCACGGATCAGCTCCAGTGGGGTGCGCTGCTGCCGGGCCGCGACATCCTCCCGCACGCCAGCCAGAATTTCATCGAGCACACTCGGGCTGCCCGCGGCGGTTGACATCGGACTCCCCTCGTCGGGTGTCATGCGCCCGATGCTAGGGGGCGGCATCAGGCTCCAAGTGTCGGGGGTATGGCATGCCTCACCAGGTGGACTACTGCATAATGCCCATTCCCCGCAGTTAAGTCCATGATCGGTCACGATCACCGGGTGGGGTCCTCGCCCCGGTCCAGCGCGTCCCACATCGCCACGTCGGAACGCGACGGTCCGGTGTGCTGCGGCTGGTCCTCGGCCGGCGTGCGGGGCGCCTGCGGGCGCTCGTACCGGCCGCCCATCGCCGGCCAGGAGCGGCTGCGGAACGTCGCCTCCCAGCCGCCGTACCCGATCAACAGCGCGCCCACCATCGCGAGTACCGGCCAGATCACCGTGACCCGCGCGACGGTGGCCAGGCCGTACCCTCCGCCGGCCAGCACGCCGAGCCCGGACAGCAGCAGCACCACTCCGACCAGCGACCGGGACCGGCCCCGGGTGGCCAGCAACGCGCCGGCGCCGGCGAGCGCGACCAGCGCCAGCGCGGTCAGCCACGGCACCAGCGATGATCCGGTACGCGGGGTGTGCAGGACCGCGAAGGGGGCGCTCCGCCGGGTGATCTCCACTGTCCAGGTGCGGGTAGCGGCCAGCAGCGACAGCGCGGCGCCCAGGGCACAGCCCAGCACCGCCCTGGCCAGCGCTCGCCGCCCCACGTTCATCGCGCTGCCCTCGCGGTCTGTCTCATGATTCGCTCGCGACCCCCGCTCATCGCGCTGGCCGCAGTGTCTCGGCGGCCGCGATAGCGGCCAGTACGGCGGCCGCCTTGTTTCGGGTCTCCTGCTCCTCAGCGGCCGGATCCGAGTCGGCGACCACTCCCCCGCCGGCCTGGACGTAGGCGACTCCGTCACGCACCAGAGCGGTGCGGATCGCGATCGCGGTGTCCAGGTCGCCACCGAAGCCGAAGTAGCCGACGATCCCGCCGTACAGACCGCGCCAGGTCGGCTCCAGCTCCTCGATGATCTCCATGGCGCGGACCTTCGGAGCCCCCGAGAGAGTACCCGCAGGGAACGTGGCAACCAGCGCGTCGAACGCCGTGCGGTCGTCGTTCAGGTCGCCGACCACGGTGGACACGATGTGCATCACGTGGCTGTACCGCTCGATGGTCGCGAACTCCCGCACCTGCACGGTGCCGGGCTGGCACACCCGGCCCAGGTCGTTGCGGCCGAGATCGACGAGCATGACGTGTTCGGCCCGCTCCTTGGGGTCGCTCAGCAACTCCTCGGCCAGCCGGGCGTCCTCCTCCGGGGTGGCGCCCCGCCAGCGGGTGCCGGCGATCGGGTGCAGCATCGCCCGCCGCCCGGTCACCTTCAGGTGCGCCTCCGGCGACGAGCCGACGACATCGAAGCCGTCGAACCGGATGAGGTACATGTACGGGCTCGGGTTCGTGGTGCGCAGCACCCGGTAGATGTCCAGCGGGTCGGCGTCCGTCGCGCGCTCGAACCGTTGCGACACAACGATCTGGAAGCACTCGCCGTCGCGGATGGCCTCCTTGGCCGTCTCGACCGCCTTCGGGTGCAACCCCGCCGGGGTACGGGAGACGACCCGGCCCGCCGCCGGAAAGTCCACAGTGGACACCAGCGGCGGCGTCGGCCGGGACAGCGCGGACGTCATCGCGTCCAGCCGGCCGATCGCGTGGTGGTACGCCGCGCTCGCCTTGGCGTCGTCGGTGTCCGTCGGCAGCACCGCGTTCGCGACCAGCAGCGCGGATCCGGTGAAGTGATCGAGCACCACCAGGTCGGTGGCCAGCAGCATGCCCATCTCGGGCACCTGCAGGTCGTTGTCGGCCAACTCGGGAAGTCGCTCGAACCGGCGGACGATGTCGTAGGCGAGGTAGCCGACCAACCCACCGGTCAGCGGCGGCAGGTCCTCGCCGGTGACCGGAGTGCCCGAGCCGGCCAGCGCGCGGACCGTGTCGCGCAGCGCCACAACCGGGTCGCCGTCGACCGGCACGCCGTCCGGCGGAGTGCCCAGCCAGTGCGCCCGGCCGTCACGTTCGGTCAGTGTGGCGGCGCTGCGAACCCCGATGAACGAGTACCGCGACCACGCCGTGCTGCCCGCCGACTGCTCGGCCGACTCCAGCAGGAAGCTGCCCGGGCCGCCGGCCAGCTTCCGGTACACACCGACCGGAGTCTCGCCATCGGCGAGCAGCCGGCGGGTGACCGGGATCACCCGGTGGTCGCGGGCCAGTGCGCGGAATGTCCCCTCATCGGGGGTCACGACGCCGGTGGTCACTGGTCCTTCTCCTCAAAGATCACATCGGTGAAGCAGGTGCGGGTGCCGGTGTGGCAGGCCGCGCCGACCTGCTCCACCTTCACCAGCAGCGCGTCCCCGTCGCAGTCCAGCGCCACCGAGCGCACATACTGATGGTGCCCGGACGTCGCGCCTTTCACCCAGTACTCCCTACGGCTGCGCGACCAGTAGGTGGCCCGGCCGGTCGTCACGGTGCGGCGCAGCGCCTCCTCGTCCATCCAGGCGAGCATCAGCACCTCGCCCGTGTCGTGCTGCTGGACGATCGCGGCGACCAGGCCGGCCGGATCGCGGCGCAGCCGAGCGGCGACTTCGGGAGCAAGAGCAGGGACCACTGCCCGATTGTTCCCTACTCACCGGGGCCGTTGCCAAGGTGTCCCACATCCATCGGCGACCCCACGATCATCCCTCTCAGCTCGGCCGGTTTCGGGGGCTGTGCTGCTCGACTCGCGGTAGTACCGTATGACTGCGCCGCCGCTGATTCCCGGCGATCGCACATTCCCCTGCACTCTTCGGGCCTCCGTCACCAGAGCGGACATCTGGGGCGGCTTATTGCCGCTTCGCACCCCGCCGCGGCCCGATTGGCGTACCCGCGTGCGCCTTGGCAGGAGGGTGCGTGGCTTTGCCGCGAGTCCGCGCTGACGCGAGCGGACCAGAGTCTGGCGCTCGTGCCGCCAGACAGATGCGGACGGAGAATTGCCATGCAGGCGAACATCGAACGTGCCGACGACGTGCCGCCAACATCCGGATCGGATTCGGCGGCGATCCCCGCTCCCCGACTGCCAGCAGACGATATGACCGCCGAGTACCCGCGGGTCCGGGTACCGGCACCGGAGGCCGACGCCCCGGCCGAGCCCGAGGCGGTGGCCGACGCCCCGGCCGAGCCGGACGCCGATGCCGACCCGGACGCCAGCACGGACCCGGACGCGGGCACCGACTCGGAGGTGTCGGCCGAGTCCGGAGCCGAGCCGACCGCCGAGGCGGCGATCGGAACAGAGGCCGGGACTGACGGAGACGTGACGGTCTCCGAATCCCCCGCCGAAGCGGAATCCTTCACAGACTCCGGATCCTTCACAGACTTCGAAACTTCCGCAGTGTCCGCCGCAGAAGCCCCCGCCCAACCAGCCGACGACGCAATCGAGTCAGCAGTCGAAACCTCAGCCGAGCCGGAGTTCTCGGCCGAGTCCTCGGCCTCCCCAGAGACCGAGGACGCCATTTCAGCCGAGCCGGAGGCGGCGACCCTTGCCCAGCCGGAGACCGAGGACGCGTCTGCGTCCGAGCCGGAGGCCGGCGACTCGACTGCCACCGAGCCGGTAGCCGAGGACGCGACTGTCACCGAGCCGGAGGCAGGGGACGCCACCGAGTCCGAGGCTGACGCCGGGTCGAGCGCCGGATTCGCCGAAGAGCCGGTGGCCGAGGCCGATCCGGCCCTCACACCGGCGGCCGAGACGGAGTACGCGAGCCCCGAGCCCGCGACCGAACCGGACGCCGAAGCATCGGCGGACTTGACCGGCGATGACGAGCCGGAGGCCGTGGTCGAACCGGCCGAAGAGCCGGAGGGCGACGAGGCCGAGGAGCCGGAAGCCGAAGCCGACGACGAAGACGACGACACCAGCGACGAACCCGAAGCCGACGCCGACGACGAACCAGCCGACGAGCCAGACCCCGAACAGCCCGAAGCCGACGCCGACGACGAAGACAACGACACCAGCGACGAACCCGACGACGGCGAATCCGATGCGGAGACGGCAGCGGCGGACTCCGAGTCGGACAGCGGCGACGAACTCGCCTCCGCCGGTTCGGACGCCGATGAATCCGGGGCGGACGACCCGCTGGGCGAAGAACAGCTGGTCGAACCGGTCGCGGCGGACGTGAGCGAGCAGGACGACGCGATCGACGACGTCGACATCGAGTCGGAATCCGCCGACGAACCGGCCGCCGAGGCAGACGTGACCGAGAGCGAGGCCGAGGCCGACCCCGAATCCGAGACGGTCGCCGAAACCGAAGCCGACGATGAGACCGACGTCGAGGCCGCTGGCGAGCCGGAAGCTGGTGCCGAGCCTTTCGCTGAAGTGGCAGCGGCCGACGGCAGCGACGACTCCGAGGCCGACGACGAGCCAGAGGCAGACGTCGAGCCAGAGGCAGACGCCGAGGCCGACGAGAGCGGAGCCGAGGCCGAGGAACCCGAGGCCGTCACGGAACCGGAGGCAGAGGCCGCCGACGACAGCAGCGACGAGCCGGTGGCCGAGACCGACGAGCCCGAAGCCGTTGACGAGCCCGCTGTCGAGAGCGACGAACCGGAGGCCGAAACCGACGCGACCGAAACGACGGACGACGAGCCCATCGCCGTGCCGGTGGCCGACGCCGAGGACGCCAGCACCGACGAATCCGAAACCGACGAGCCAGTAGCCGAAACCGAAGACGCCGAAGAGGCCGCCGAGGTCCAGGCCGAGGCCGAGGCGACCGACGACGAGACCGCTGCCGAGCCCGTGGCCGACGCCGACGTTGCCACGGAGCCCGAGGCCGTCGAGCAGTCCGAGACCGACGCCGACACCGCCGAGAACCCGGCAGCCATCGTGGAGGCCGACACCGCCGACGAGCCGACAGCCATCGAGGAGGCCGACGCCGAGGCCGCCGACGAGCCGGAGGTCAACGAGCCGGCAGCCGACGACGCGGCACAGGAGCCGGTCGCAGCCGAGGCCGCCGACGAACCGGTGGCGGCGGCGGGCGACGAACCCGACAGTACGCAGAGCGAGGATGCATTGACCGACGACCATCTCGGCGGAGTCGACCCCCAGGAAGTCGTGGCCGAGGCCGAGGAAATCGCGGCATCTGCCGCCGAACCGTCCGCCGCCGAACCGTTCGCGGCCGAACCGGAGGCCGTGGGCCTGCTCGTCGACGAGGCAGACCCGGCCGAGGGTGCCTCCGTCGGGAGTGACGAATCCGACCTGGCCGGCGAAGACGAGCCGGACGACACGGCCACCACGTTCGTGGCCGTCGAGGACGCCGGCGGTCCCGACATCGAGCCCGCCGGGGACGAGTTCGCCGAACCGGAGCAGGTGAGCGTCCTCGTCGCCGAGGTTGCTCCGCTGCGCCCCGGCGACATACCCCAGACGAACATCGCGGTCTGGAGTCCGGATACCGTGGCCGACTTCCGCCAGCACCTCAGGGAGGTCCAGGCGCGGTTCGTGGACGACCCGGTCGAGGCGGTAGCGGAGGCTCAGTCGCTCGTGACCGAGGCGGTACGGGGCCTTGCCGAGGCTCTGCTCGCCGAGCAACTGGACCTCGACCCGCGGCAGCACTCCGACAACCCGGACACCGAGGCACTGCGCATCGCGCTTCGCAGGTACCGGGACTTCCTGGAGCGGATTCTGGCGCTGTAAAGCGACCGGTCCGGGTCGCCTGGCGCCAGCCACGCCGACCCGGACCGGTCAGAAGACGCGAGTGCGGCCGGGAGTGGGAAGCCCCCGGCCGCTCTCGTCGTTCAGGGCGTCACGCCGCCCGGTTGTGACTCGCCAGCGCGGCCAGTGCGCGGCGGACGTCGGCCAGCGGTACCGTCGCGGTGTCGTCCAGCTCCGCCAGCCCCGCCTCGATGAAGTCCCGCATCAGCGTGGTGATCGGTACGTTGCGGGCCGCCGCGGCCACCTGGAGCCGTTCGTACGTGTCCAGTGGCATTCGCAGCGACCGGCTGACCATGGGCGCGGCGGTGTCCGGGGTGGACAGTGACGCGTCGGCACCGCTGGCGAGCACGTCGCTGAGGCTGCCGCCGATCGCCTCGTTGATTTGCTTGTCCCGCTTCATGACTAACCCCCTGCAGCGACCTTTTCGAACATGGCCACCTCGTCCGGCCACATGTGCCGCGCCGCGATGATGTCCCAGTCGTTGTCGTCGCGGTCGGACTCCGCGAGGAACACCACCAGATACCCGCCGTCGGTCTGCGCGAACACCACCTTGACGTCGGTCTCGTCCAACTCGTCGCCGAGATGGCGAATGACCCGGCGCAACGCGGTCAACGCGGACCACGCGTGCATCGGGCTCACCCCATAGACCGCCAGGTTGTGCAGGCCGTCGGTCGTGAAGCTGTAGCGCTCCTCCACGTGACTCACCGTACCACGCGCGTGGTACGCGGTTAGTGGTTGACGAACTGCGGGGAAGCGTCGTTGTACCGAGCTCCGGCCCGGGTCAGCGGCCAGGCGTTCCCGGACGCCGTTGCCTCATCGCTGGTCTTGCTCCATCTGCCGGTAGATCTCGATCTTCACGTTGATCGCTTCCAGGTCGCGTTGCAGGTCGGCGATGCGCTCCAGGACCCGTTCCTTGTGCTCCTCGAACAGCCGCCGCCGCTCGGACACCGTCTGCGGCCCCAACCGGGCCAGCTCGGCGTACCGGCGCATGTCCCGCACCGACATCCCGGTGGTCCGCAACCGGGTCAGCAGAATCAGCCAGTTCAGGTCGCCGCTCTCGTACCGGCGCCGCCCGGCGCCGTCCCGGTTCACCGGCTCGACCAGACCCTCCTGCTCGTACCAGCGCAGCGTGTGCGTGGAGAGTCCAACCTTGGCCGCCGCCTCGCCCACTGTCAGCCCGCGATTCATGTCAACCAGCCTTCCCCTTCGAGTGCGCTCGAAGTCAAGAGAACCACGCTTGCCCAGGTTCAAGATTTCACCTAGCGTTGAGTTCAACGCGTGATGAAATAGGGGAGGAGATCATGGCAAGCGCGGTTGAGGTCCAGGACCTCGTAGTGATCCGGGGAAAGAAGACCGTGCTGCACGGCATCAGCACGGCAGTGCCGGAGGGTCGCGTCACCGGCCTGTTGGGCCCGAGCGGCAGCGGCAAGACGACCCTGATGCGCGCGATCGTCGGCGTGCAGCGGGTGCACTCAGGCCGGGTCGGGGTGCTGGGTCACCCGGCCGGCGCATCGGCGCTGCGTCACCAGGTCGGATACGTGACGCAGGCGCCCAGCATCTACGCGGACCTGACCGTCCGGGAAAACGCCCGCTATTTCGCCAGCCTCTATCCGGGCGTCACTCACCGGGACGCCGACCAGGCGATCCGTGACGTCGGCCTAGCCGAGGCGGCCGACCAGTTGGTCCGCACCCTGTCCGGCGGCCAGCACAGCCGCGCCTCCCTGGCATGCGCGCTGCTCGGCAACCCCCGGCTGCTGATCCTGGACGAGCCCACGGTCGGCCAGGATCCGGTGCTGCGCGACGAGTTGTGGCAGCGGTTCCACGCACTGGCCGCCGCCGGCACGACGCTGGTGGTGTCGAGCCACGTCATGGACGAGGCCAGGCGGTGCGACCGGCTGGTGCTGATCCGTGAGGGCCGGGTGGTGGCCGACGACACCCCCGACGCGGTACGGGCGAGTGCCGGCACCGACGATCTGGAGAACGCGTTCCTGCGGCTGATCCGGCAGCGGAACGAGGTGGCGGCGTGATGTCGGCGACGATCCTGTTCAGTACGACGGCCCGGGTGCTGCGGCAGCTCACCCACGACCGGCGGACCATCGTCATGGTCATCGCGCTGCCGCTGGTCCTGTTGACCCTGGTCTACTACCTGTTCCAGAACTCCCCGGGGACGTTCGACCGGATCGGTCTGGTCATGCTGTGCGTGTTCCCGTTCGTGCTGATGTTCCTGATCACCAGCATCGCGATGCTGCGCGAGCGCACCAGCGGCACTCTGGAACGGCTGCTGACCACTCCACTGCACAAGCTGGACCTGCTCTTCGGGTACGGCATCGCGTTCGGCCTGCTGGCCGCGGTCCAGGCCGCCGCGGCCACGGCCCTGGCTTACTGGGCCTTCGACATGCACACCGCGGGCAGCCCGGGGCTGGTGATCGTGATCGCGGTCGCCGACGCGATCCTGGGCATGGCGCTCGGCCTGTTCTTCAGCGCGTTCGCCGCCAGTGAGTTTCAGGCGGTGCAGTTCATGCCGCTGGTGGCGTTTCCGCAGGTTTTCCTGTGCGGGTTGTTCGTCGCCCGGGATCAGATGGCAGGCTGGCTCCACGCACTGTCCACGGTGATGCCACTGACCTATGCGGTACAAGGGTTGCAGGAGGTCGGCGGGCACCCCGATCCGACCGGTCTGATGTGGCGGGACCTGTGCGTCGTGGTGGGAGCGGCTGTCCTGGCGCTCGGCCTGGCCGCGGCGACCCTGCGCCGCCGGACGGGTTGACCGACGGGCGGGCGCGACGGAAGAGGAGAAACGAGCAGGTGGCACGTACCGGCCGGCGGCCCGGTAAGCAGGACACTCGGGAGGCGATCCTGCGCGCGGCTCGGGAGGCGTTCGCCGACCGCGGCTTCGACCAGGCGTCGATCCGTCAGATAGCGACCAGCGCCGGAGTCGATCCGGCGCTGGTCCATCACTACTTCGGCACCAAGGAGCAACTGTTCCTGGCGACGGTCGGGGCGCCGATCGACCCGGGCACCCTGTTCCCGCACGTACTCGAGGGCGGCATCGAGCAGGTGCCCGAGCGGCTGGTGGGCACCTTCGTGCGCCTGTGGGACGACCCGGTCCTCGGGTCGGCCGCGGTGGCTCTGGTCCGCAGCGCGCTGCAGCACGACTGGTCCGCCCGGATCGTGCGCGAGTTCCTGACCACGCAGATCCTGCGCCGGGTGCTCAACCAGCTCGACCTGGAACCGGCGGAGGCGCCGATGCGCGGGTCGCTGATCGCGTCCCAGATGATCGGCATGGCGATGATCAGGTACGTGCTGAAGCTGGAGCCGCTGGCCAGCGCCGCCCCGGAGGCGGTGGTCGCGTCCCTGGCGCCGACGATCCGGCGGTACCTGCTGGACCCCCTGCCGTCCTGATCCGCAGTACGCCCGATGCAGTGACCCAGGTGAATGACTCCTGGTCGGCGCCGGTGTGCGCGTACCCTGAACCCGTGCCCGTACCGTTCGACCGGGTAGCCAGCCGGTACGACGCCACCCGCGGCGGGCCGGCCCGCGGCCGGCAGATCGGCATGGACGTACACCGCTGGCTGGCGCCGGGTCCGGTGCTGGAGGTCGGCGTGGGCACCGGGTTGATCGGAGCCGAGCTGTTCGCCCGCGGGCATCCGGTGGTCGGCCTCGACCTGTCCGCCCCGATGCTCACCGTGGCGCGGGAACGCCTGCCCGGCCGCGTGGTGCGCGCCGACGCCCTCGCACTGCCGATCGCCACCGGCTCGGTGGGCAACGTGGTGATCGCCGCCGTACTGCACCTGGTCGACGACCTGCGGTTGGCGGTCGCCGAGGCGGCCCGGGTGCTGGTACCCGAGGGCCGGCTGGTCATCGTGCACGGGCGGTCGGTACACGACCCGGACGACATCGAGGAGGCGCTGCGGCCCCTGGCCCGGCTGCGCGCCCGGCGACCCGACTCGGAGCTGGCGATCCTCGACGCGGCCAGGGTTGCCCGGCTGCGGTCGGTGGCCGACACGATGACCGGCAAGGTGTCCTTCGAGGAATCCCCGGACGACGTCGCCGACCGGCTGGAGGAGCGGGTCTTCTCGTACCTGTGGGGGCTGGACGAGGACGCCTGGGAGCGGCAGGTGGTACCGGCGATCGACCTGCTGCGCGACCTGCCCCGG
Organism: Rugosimonospora africana; assembly: GCF_016862975.1. Classification (GTDB taxonomy): domain Bacteria; phylum Actinomycetota; class Actinomycetes; order Mycobacteriales; family Micromonosporaceae; genus Rugosimonospora; species Rugosimonospora africana. The sequence continues at coordinate 76,397 of NZ_BONZ01000076.1, read as the reverse complement.
CCGGGCGGCAAGCGGTACCGGGCGGCGAGGTTCGCGCTCAGCGTGTACGCGAAGCCCTGAGCGTCAGCCGGCCAGGTGCGCCGACAGTACGGCGGCCTCCGAGCGCAACTGCTCGGCCCGCTCCGGCCGGCCGGCCACCTCGTACTGGCGGGCGGCCGTCTCGCGCTCGGTCAGCTCGGCCCGCACGATGCTCTCCACCTGCTCCGGCGTGAGTACCAGCCGCTCAACCTCGGCCGCGCCGACACCGACCGGGATCTGCTCGATCGCCAGCTGTTCGTCGATCGCGGCCGGCCGGTCGACCGCCTCCGCGTTGTCCAGCGCCGCCAGCGTCGAGCGCAGAACCGTGACCGCGACCCGATCGCGGGCCTTCATGGCAATCGGAAGCGCGGCGCGCAGCCGCTCCCGGAGCGGGACGGTGGGCTCCGGCGTGATCTCACCTGACACGGCGGGGACGCTACCGTCAACGACCTGGGCGGGCGACCGAAATAGCCGGACCTCGCCTCCGGCGAGGATGACAGTCCCGCGAGCATCGCGGACCATCGGTGGGTGACCCGGGAGACGACGAGTGAGCGGCACGAGCAGTCCTTCACGGAGCACCGCGGACTGCTGTACGCCATCGCATACCGCATGCTGGGCAGCGTCACGGAAGCCGAGGACGTGGTGCAGGACGCGTGGCTGCGATGGAGCCGCGTCGAGCGGGCCGCGGTCGAGGATCCGGAAGCCTTCCTGGTCCGGACGACGATCCGGTTGGCGATCGATCAGCTGCGCAGCGCCCGGGCACGGCGGGAGTTGTACGTCGGCCCGTGGCTTCCCGAACCACTGCTCACCCGGCCGGATGTGGCCGACGACGTGGTTCGGGCCGAATCCGTCTCCACCGCGCTGCTGGTCGTCCTGGAGACGCTGTCTCCGCTGGAACGTGCGGTCTTCGTGCTGAAAGAGGCGTTCGGGTACCGGTACACCGAGATCGCGCGGCTGCTGGGGCGCGGGGAGCCGGCGGTACGGCAGCTCGGGCACCGGGCCAGGCAGGCGGTCGAGAGCCATCGACGCCGGTACGACACCGATCCCGTGACCCAGCGGACGGTCACGGAGCGGTTCCTAGCCGCCTGTACCGACGGCGACATCGCCGGGTTGATGAAGGTCCTGGCCCCGGACGTGACGATGGTGAGCGACGGCGGCGGCCTGACCGGAGCGCCGCGCAAGCCGGTCCACGGGTCGCGGCTCGTCGCCCGGGCGATCGTCGTCCTGTCCCGGCAGCGACCGGCGGACTCGAGCGCCCAGGTGCGGCAGGTCAACGGAGCCCCGGGCATCGTCGTCAGCTCGGGCGCGACGCCGGTACTGGCGATGATCCTGCACTCGGTCGACGGAGCGGTTCAGACGGTGCACGTCGTCAGTAATCCGCAGAAGCTGACCGGCATCATCGTCTGACCCGATCTCCCGCAAGCGCCATGTCACACATCGGCACGGCGCACCGTCCGTGGGGGCGACCAATCAGCCGCCGCCTCTCACGGATCTGGAGCCACCGATGTTTACCGCCTACCTCACGCTGACCCTGCTCGCCGTCGCCTTCACCGGATCGGCCGCGGTCGCCAACCTGATCGGACACGCCTATCCGAAGAAGGAAGCGGACCGGAACCGGATACCCCGCTCATGGGTACGGCCGTTGGGCATCCTCCTGGGCGCCGGTGCCCTCGGATTGCTGGCCGGCTTCGTCGTGCCGATCCTGGGTACGCTCGCCGCGGCCGGTCTGGTGCTCTACTTCGTCGTCGCGCTCGGTGCACACGTGCGGGCGGGCAACTACCGCCTCGGCGCCTGGGTCGTGTACTTCGGACTCTGCCTGGCCACGCTCACCGTCCACCTCGCGTAGAAGTCCACCTCGCGTAGACGGAGCGGTGGGGTCAGGTGCCCGACGTCGACATCCCGTCGGCCCGGGTCTGCTCCAGCCAGGACGCGTAGAGCTTGGCGTACACCGAGCCCGACTCGCGCAGCAGCGTCGCGTGCGGTCCGCGCTGCACCACCCGGCCGGCGTCCACCACGATGACCTCGTCGGCGCCCTCCGCCGTGGACAGCCGGTGCGCGATCGCGACCGTGGTACGCCCCCGGGTCACCGCGTCCAGCGTGCGCTGGAGCCGTACCTCGGTCGCCGGGTCGACCGCACTGGTCGCCTCGTCGAGTACCAGCACGTCCGGGTCGGCCAGGTACGCGCGGGCGAGCGCGACCAGCTGCCGCTCCCCCACCGACAGCGCCTCGCCCCGCTCGCCCACCTCGGTGGCGAGGCCGTGTGGCAGCCCGTCGAGCCAGTCCGCCAGACCCAGCTCGGCGAACGCGGTGCCGACGTGCTCGTCGGTCAGCTCCGGCCGGCCGAACCGCACGTTGTCGGCGACGGTCGCGTCGAACAGGAAGCCGTCCTGGGGCACCATGACCACTCGCCGGCGCAGGCTGTCGAAGCGGACGCCGGTCAGCGTCTCGCCGCCCACCAGCACCTGGCCCCGGGTCGGATCCATGAGCCGGGTCAGCAGCTTGGCCAGCGTGGTCTTGCCACTGCCGGTCTCGCCGACGACCGCGACCCGGCGCCGTGCCGGGATCTTGAGATCTACCTTCGTCAGGACGTCGGGCCCGCCCGGGTACGCGAACGAGACGTCCTGGAAGTGCACCTCCAGGGGACCGGCCGGCAGCTGTACCCCGCCGGTGCCCGGGTCGGCGACGTCCGGCTCCACGTCCTGGATGTCCAGTACCCGTCGCCAGCCCGCGATCGCGTTCTGCGCCTGGCTGATCACCTCGGTCATGGTCTGTACCGGCTGGATGAACAGCACCACCAGGAACAGGAACGCGGTCAGCCGTCCCAGGGTCACCCCGTGGCCACCGACCCCGAGCGCGGTACCGACGACGACCGTGCCGGCCGTGGCCACGGCAGCGGACAGCTCACCGAACTGGCTGCCGAACACGGACATCCGCTGGGACCGGTACTCGGCCCGCCGGTTCCCCTCGATGGTGGCGTCCAGCCGCCGCGCGGTGCGCTCCCGGATCCCGTACGCCCGGATCACGCTCGCCCCGACCACGCTCTCCGCGATGGCCGCGAGCATCGCGCCGACCGCCACCCGCACGTCGCCGAACAGGACCGACAGCCGCCGCTGGAACCACCGGACGGCCAGGATCATCGGCGCGAACGCGAGGTAGACCACGAGGGTCAACTGCCAGGAGTAGACGACCATGACCACGGTCGTGACCAGCAGTTGCCCGGTGGACAGCAGCAGGTTCACGCCGCTGTACTGGAGGAACTGGCTGATCTGGTCGATGTCGGTGGTCACCCGCGACACCATCGACCCGCGCCGCTCGGACTGCTGGTGCAGCATCGACAGGTCGTGGATGTGCCGGAAGGTGCTGGTGCGGACCTCGGCGAGCGCGGTCTCGCTGGTGACGTAGAGCCGGACGTTCATCCAGTACCCGGCGAGCGTGGTGATCACCAGGATCGCCACGGTGATCGCGACGATGGACACGATCCGGTTCAAGTCGGGGCCGCCCGGCGCTTCGAGGCCGCCGTCAATCCCCTGCTGGACCGCGACCGGGGCGACAACCCGCCCGGCCGTCCCGACCAGACCGAGCGCGATCGTGCCGGCGAACCCCCGGCGCAACTGCGGTGACATGGCCAGTCCCCGGCGCAGCGCGCCCACCTTTTTGGTCATGCCTCCACCTGCTCGTACGCCCGGACCAGGGCGGCGTACCCGGGCACCGTGTCCAACAACTCGGCATGGGTGCCGCGGGCGATCACCCGGCCCTGCTCGAGATAGATCACCTCGTCGGCCAGGGCGATGGTGGCCCGCCGGTACGCGACCACCAGCACCGAGCTGGCCTGTTCGGCGGTCCGCAGCGCGCCCAGGATCGCCGATTCCACCCGCGGGTCGACCGCGCTGGTCGCGTCGTCGAGGATCAGCATCCCGGGGCGCCCGGCCAGGGCCCGGGCCAGGGTGAGCCGCTGGCGCTGGCCGCCGGACAGCGAGGTGCCCCGCTCGCCGACCGCCGTGTTCAGGCTGTCTGGCAGCGCGGCCACGAAGCCGTCCGCCTGGGCCAGCCGCAGTGCCTGCCAGACCTCGGCGTCGTCGATGTCGCCCCGGTCGAGGGTGACATTTCCGCGTACCGTGTCGTCGAACACGAACGGCACCTGGGGCACCAGCGCCACCGAGCCGGCCAGCGCGGCGGCGGACAGCTCCGGCAGCGGCCGGCCGTCCAGCGTCACGGTGCCCGAGTCGGGGTCGACCAGCCGGGCGGCCAGCGAGGCGATCGTCGACTTGCCGGAACCCGTGGGGCCGACCAGGGCGACGGTCCGCCCGACCGGCACCTCGAAGCTGACGTCCTGGAGCACCGGTGGTCCGTCGCTGTACGCGAAGTCGACCCGGTCGAAGCGCAGCGCCGTCGCGCCGGCCGCGGGGCGGCTCTCGGCGCCGTACACCATGTCGCCCGAGGCGGTGAGTACCCGCTGCACCCGCTCCCAGCCGACCACCGAGCGGGGCAGCTCGGCCAGCACGTACCCGATCGCCTGGACCGGGAAGCCCAGCACGGTGAACAGGAACGACACGCTCACCACGTCGCCGATGTTGATCGCTCCGGAGCGCAGTCGCAGCGCGCCGACCAGCAGCACGGCGACGGTGCCGAGGGTGGGCAGCGCGTTCAGTACCGGGTCGAACAGGCCACGCACCCGGCCGACGGAGATCATCGCGTCGCGCAGTTGGTCGACCCGCTCCGCGAACCGGCGGGTCTCCGACTCCTCGCGACCCATCGCCTTGACCACCAGCGCGCCGTCGAAGCTCTCGTGCGCCACCGCGCTGACCTCGGCGCGCAGTTGCTGAGCGCGGGTCACCCGGCCGCTCACCGACCGGGAGTAGAGCACGTTGACACCGAACAGCAGCGGGAACAGCGCGATGCCGACCAGGGCCAGCACCCAGTCCACCAGCAACAGCGAGACCACCGCTGCGACCAGCATGACGATGGCGCCGACCGCGAACGGGAACGGCGCGATCGGGTACCAGGCGGCCTCGATGTCCGCGTTGGCGTTGGAGAGCAGGACGCCGGTGGCGTGCCGCTGGTGCCAGGCGATCGGCAGGTCCAGGTACCGGCGGGTGACCTGGCGCCGGTACCGCGCCTCCAGGTTGAACTGCATCCGGCCGGCGCCGAGCCGGCGGCCGAAGACACCGATCACCTTGAGTATCGAGACCGCGATGATCAGAGCGGCACCCAGGGCGAGGCTGCCGGCGACCACCCGGTGCGCGGAGAAGGCCGGTACGGCGACCCGCCCGACCACGGCGCCAACGACGTACGCACTGGCCACCGTCATGATCGCGAACAGGCTGCTACCCAGCACCCCGAAGAGGAACATGCCAGGTTCGTCCCGAATAGCCCGCCCCAACAGTCGCAGCCCGCGACCGAGCATGTCAGTACCTCCCCCGCTTACGGCCGTTACAGTATTACGGCATCGCGTAACCTCGGCGCAACGCGGTTCACTGCTGGCGCAACGCCCTGCCCGCGGGTCGGCGCAGCGCCCGCCGCAGGTCGGCGCAAAGCCTGCCGGCAGGGCCTAAGCTCGACGGGTGGCCGCGGTCAATTACGCCCGATCTGAGCGGGCGAGCCTGTGTGACCTGTTCGTCCGGCTCGGACCGGATCAGCCGACGCTCTGCGCCGGCTGGCAGACCCGCGACCTGGCCGCCCACCTCGTGATCCGGGAACGCCGGCCGGACGCCGCGGCCGGGATCATGCTGCGGTCGCTGGCCGGGCACACCGCGAGAGTCCAGGCCGCGATGGCGGCCCGGCCGTTCGATCAGGTGATCGACGCGATCCGGCATCCCCCGGCGTGGTCGCCGATCTCCGGCATCGGGCCGGTCGACCGCGCCGCGAACACGGCGGAATTCTTCATCCACCACGAGGACGTGCGCCGCGCCCAGCCGGACTGGCAGCCCCGGGCGCTGGAACGGCAGCACTGCCAGGCGCTGTGGAAGGGGGTGCCGCTCGCCGCCCGCCGGGCGCTGCGGGGCTTCCCGGCCTCGGTACAGGTGGTGGCCCCCGGGTACGGGCAGCTTCAGGTCGGTACCGGGCCCGAGGTCCGGCTGGTCGGCGACCCGGGCGAGTTGGCGATCTTCCTCACCGGCCGGCAGGGGTCGTCGCGGGTGGAGCTGACCGGGCCGGAGGAGCTGACCACCCGGCTACGCGAGGCGAAGTTCGGCGCCTGACCCGCCCGGGCCTGATTCCGCGGCGCCCGATCCTCGCCGGGTCTGACCCGCCAGCCGGCAAACCCCGCCGCGCCTGATTGGCCGCACCTGATCCGCCGGCCGGACCGGTCTCAGTCCGGCTCCGGTTCCGGGCGCGGCTGGAACGCGACCGCCACCCGCAGCCCCGGAGCGGCATCACCGAGAGTGATCGTCCCGCTGTGCAGCCGGACCAGCTCGCGGACGATCGCCAGGCCCAGGCCGGCTCCGCCGGAATCTCGGGCGCGGGCGTCATCCAGCCGGGTGAACCGATCGAAGACCCGGTCCCGGTCCCCCGGCGGGATGCCCGGCCCGTCGTCGGTGATCGTGACCACCACCCGGTCCGCCGACCTGCCCGCCGCGACCGTGACCCGGGACGCCGCGTGCCGTACCGCGTTGGTCACCAGGTTGTCGATCACCTGGCGGAGCGCCACCGGATCACCGATCGTCCACTGTGGATCGCCGGGCACGACGGTCACCGGTACCCGGGCGCCGGCCGGTACCACGTCGCGCAGGAGTGCGGTCAGCTCGACCGGTTCCCGGCGCCGCAACCGGGGGTCGCCCTCCTCCGCGCGGGCCAGCAGCAGCAGGTCGTCGACCAGGCGGCTCAGCCGGTCCACCTCCACCGCCAGGTCAGGGATGGAGGCCGGCTCCCCGATGTGCTCGGCGACGTCCAGCTGGGTACGCAGCGACGCGATCGGGCTGCGCAGCTCGTGCGCGGCATCGGCGACGAAGTCGCGCTGGCGCTGCCGGGCCGCGTCCAGCCGACCCAGCATGCGGTTGAGGGTCAGGCCGAGCCGATGCACCTCGTCGTCGCCCTCCGGCACCGGCAGCCGGCCGACCTGGCCGGCGCTGATGTCCTCGGCGCCCTGGCGCAGCACCTCGACCGGGGCCAGCGCCCAGCCCACCACGTGCCAGGCCAGCCCGGCCAGCGCGCCGACCAGCAGCGGGTACGCGATGAGCAACACGTCCCGGACGATGAGCACGCTCTCCTGCACGTCCCGGTCCGGCGCGGCGACCAGTACCGTCTCGCCGCCGGACTGCGCGACCACCACCCGCAGCTCTCCGGTCAGCCCGATCCGGTTCGCCGGCACCACGATCACCCGCCCCGCCCGGGCCCTGGCCAGTTCGTCGCCGTGCAGCACCGGCCGCAACCGGTCGGCACCGACCGAGGCGGCACGGATCCGGTCCTGCTGATCGAGGACCTGGATGTACTGGGTACCGGCGGTGGGAATCGGGTCGGCCAGCACCTTGGCCGAGATCAGCGACGCGATGTCGGCGGCGGTACCGCGCGCCCCGTCGTCGACCGCCCGGATCAGCACGAAGCGCAGCACGGTGACCAGCAACAGGCCGCCCAGCAACAGGCCGACGGCGAGGCCCACGCTGCCGATGAGGATCAGCCGGCCGCGCAGGGTGAGGCGGCGGAACCAGGTCACTCCTCGGCCCTCCAGCGGTGCGCCGGGAAAGTGGGTCCGCTCACCCGGCCGCGGCCAGCCGGTACCCGGCGCCCCGGATGGTCTGCAGCGAACGCTGCCCGTACGGCTGATCGATCTTGCGACGCAGGTACCCGACGTAGACCTCGACCACGTTCGGGTCGGTGTCCGCGCCGGCGTCCCAGACATGGTCGAGCAGCTCGGTCTTGGTGACCACCTGATCACAGCGGCGCATCAGGTACTCCAGCAGCGCGTACTCCCGGGCCGTCAAGCTGATCTCCTGGCCGTCGCGGCTCACCCGGCGGGTCGCCGGGTCCATGCTCAACGAGCCGGCGACCAGCACAGGGGGGCGCTGCGGCGCACCCCGGCGCAGCAGCGCCCGGATCTTCGCCAGCAGCACCACGAACGAGAACGGCTTGGTCAGGTAGTCGTCGGCGCCCGCGTCCAGTCCGTCCGCCTGGTCGTACTCGCCGTCCTTCGCCGAGAGCATCAGCACCGGTACCCAGTTGCCCTCGTCGCGCAGTGTCTGGATGATCCGGTACCCGTTGAGCTTGGGCAGCATGATGTCGAGCACGACGGCGTCGTACGGCTCGTGCCGGGCCGCCTCCAGGCCGGCGATCCCGTCGCCGGCGAGGTCGACCACGTACCCCTCGGCACACAGCCCGCGCTGCAGCGCCCGAGCCAGCCGAGGCTCGTCCTCCACTACCAGCAATCGCACGAGACCCAGAATGACACGTTTTTTGTTTGCCCCGATTCCGCCGGTCTCAGGACCAGCACAGGATATGTCAGACAGGATGGAAGGTGACAACCAGTAACCAAGGCGCCACGCGAACACTACGGCGCCCACAGGTCACCGAGGAGGCCGAAACCCATGTCCGTGATGGCATCAAGGCCGATACTGCGATGGGCCCTGCCCGCCGGCGTGGTGGTGGCCGTCCTTGGCGGTGGAGTGGTCAGCAACCAGCTGCGCGCCGCGGCCAACGTGACGCTGCCCGAACGCAGTCCGGCCCAGCTGATAGTGGACGTACAGAGCGCGAACCTGACCGGGGTCTCCGGGACCGTCGTGGAGAAGGCCGCGCTCGGCCTGCCCACGCTGCCCGAGCGCCTCGGCGGCGACGGAAGTTCCCAGCTCAACTCCCTGATCAGTGGCTCGCACACGCTCCGCGTCTGGTACTCCGGGCCGGACAAGACCCGCGTCGCCCTGCTCGGCGCGGTCGGCGAGTCAGACATCATCCGCAACGGCAACGAAGCCTGGATCTGGTCCAGCACCGGCAACACCGCCACCCACCTCACCGTGAAGGACACACCCGGCGTCATGCACCCGGGCCTGGGCGCGAGCGCCGGTGTCCTGCCCAGCATGTCCAGCGTGCCCATGACTCCGCAGCAGGCCGCGAGCGCGGCGCTGGCCGTCCTGGGCCAAACCACCCGGGTAAGCACCGAACCCGGCACGCGGGTCGCCGGACGTTCGGCGTACGTGCTGTCCATCGCTCCCAAGGACACCAATTCGCTGATCGACCGCGTCCGGGTCGCGATCGACGGCGCCAAGCACGTTCCCACCCAGGTCGAGGTGTTCGCCAAGGGCCACCCGAACGAGGCGGCCTTCTCCATCGGGTTCAGCCAGGTCGACTTCAGCCGCCCGAATGCCGACCGGTTCGCCTTCACGCCGCCGGCCGGCGCGAAGGTCGACGACCAGACCGTCGACCCGGCCCACGCGTTCGACCAGGTCGCCAAGCCGCCGACCGCGGTGATCGGCTCCGGTTGGACCTCGGTGCTGGCGACGCGGCTGCCGAAGGACCTGAACCCCGCGGCGCCCGGTGCCGGTGCCGGCGCCCAGTCAGGCAAGGGCCTGGGCCTGGACATGGTCCTTAACACCCTGCCGCAGGTCAGCGGCGCGTGGGGCCACGGGCGGCTGTTGCAGTCGCGGCTGTTCTCGGTGCTGTTCACCGACGACGGCAGGGTGCTGGCCGGCGCGGTCAGCGGTGACCGGCTGCAGGCGGCCGCGGCGGACCCGGCGGCGGCGCTGCGGTGAGTTCTCCGGCGTTTGCCGACCACGGCACGGTACAGGCCGTGCGGGACCCGGCCGAGCTGGCGATCAGCTCGGCCGGGTTGACCAAGCGGTTCCGGTCCGGCCAGGTCGCCGTCAACGCCGTCGACCTGGCCGTACCCGCCGGTTCGGTGTACGGCTTCCTCGGACCGAACGGGTCCGGCAAGACCACCACGATCCGGTTGCTGCTCGGGCTCATCGGCCCGACGTCGGGCAGCCACGAGTTGCTCGGCGAGCCGATGCCCGGCGGTTCCGCCCGGGTGCTCCCCCGGGTCGGTGCGCTGGTCGAGGGGCCGGCGTTCCACCCGTACCTGTCCGGTCGCGCAAACCTGCGACGGCTGGACGCCGCCGACCGTACCGTGGACCCGGCGACCGCCCGGGTACGCATCGACGCCGCCCTGGACCGGGTCGGGCTGCGCGCCGCCGCGGAAAAGCGGTACCGGCACTACTCCCTCGGCATGCGCCAGCGCCTGGCCATCGCCGGCGCCCTGCTGCGCCCGCGTGACCTGCTGATCCTCGACGAGCCGACGAACGGCCTGGATCCGCAGGGTACCCGCGAGGTGCGCACGCTGCTCGGCACGCTGGCGGCCACCGGTACCACCGTCGTGCTCTCCACCCACCTGCTGTCCGAGGTGGAGCAGATCTGCACGCACGTCGGAGTGATGCACCTGGGCAACCTGGTCGCCCAGGGCACCCTCAGCGAACTGAGAGCACGCAGCGCGGCGCGCGCCGAGGTCGAGACGCCCACCCCCGAGCGGGCCGCCGCGACCCTGCGGGTACTCGGCCTGTCCGACGTGTCGTCCGCCGGGGGGCAGGTCTCCGCGCTGCTCGGGGACGTCGAACCGGAGAAGGTGGTCGCCGCCCTGGTGCACGCGGACGTACCGGTGCGCGGGTTCGCGGTGCGCCGCGCCGGCTTGGAGGAGATGTTCGTGCAGCTGACCGGGGAGGGCTTCGATGTCAGTGGCTGATCTGCGCCAGTCGAGCGACCCGGCTCGGGTGCCGTCCGGCGGCCCGGTCGGTGCCGTGGTGTACCGGCCCCACGCGGTGTCCTCCCGCTTCTTCCGCTCCGAGCTGCTGCTCATCTTCGGCCGGCGGCGCAACTGGGTCGGCGGGTTGATCCTCGCCACCGTGCCGATCCTGATCGCGATCGCGGTCAAGGTGTCGCCGCCCTCGCCGGGCGGCGGTGGCATGAACTTCCTGAACCAGATCACGCAGAACGGGATCTTCGTCGCCCTCTCCGCCCTGACCCTGGAGATGCCGCTGTTCCTGCCGCTCGCGGTCGCCGCGATCGCCGGTGACACGGTGGCCGGCGAGGCGCACCTGGGCACGCTGCGGTACCTGCTGACGGTGCCGGTGGACCGCACCCGGTTGCTGGTCGTCAAGTTCGGTGCCATCGCGGTGTTCGCGCTGGTCGCCACGCTGCTGGTGGCGCTCGTCGGGGCGATGCTGGGGTTGGCCCTGTTCGGCGGCGGCCCGGTGGTCACCCTGTCCGGTACGACGCTGCCGTTCTGGACCGGGGCCGCCCGGCTGTTGCTGGTCATCGCGTACATCACGATGTGCATGACCGCGCTGGGCGCGATCGGACTGTTCGTGTCCACGCTGACCGAGCAGCCGATCGGGGCCACCATCGCCATCCTGGTGCTGGCACTCGGCAGCGAGATCATGGACGCGATCCCGCAGCTGTCCGTGATCCACGAGTACCTGCCGACGCACTACTGGGCCGCGTTCGGCGACCTGCTCCGCGACCCGATCTCGACGGCCGCGGTGGTGCCCGGGATCTGGTCGGCGTTGGCGTACACGGCGATCTTCGGCGCCGCCGCGTGGGCCCGCTTCGGTGGCCGGGACGTCACCAGCTGACCGCCGCGGCCGGCACGCTCAGAGACACGTGATGGCGGTGCCGCCCGGAAGGATGTCGAACGAGCCGTTGGCCCGGACCAGGCAGACCGGGGCGACCGACGCCACCACATCACCGGGGCGCAGCCTCACGGCCGTCACCATGCACGAGAAGTGACGGACGCCGCCGTCGGCCGGCCCGTCGTCCGCGAACAACCCCTCCGCCCGCAGCAGAGCCATCGCTTTCCGCAGCGTGGTGCGGCTGCAACCGAACTCCTGCGACAGCTCGTCCTCGGTGGGCAGAGCGCGCCCGCGCTTCCACGCTCCGGACAGGATCCGCTCACGCAGTTCGTCGGCGACTCGTTCCCACAGTGGCCTGTCGGCATCGGCAGAAATCATGCCCCGACGCTACATCATGACGTAGGTACGTCGACACCCTCGATCTCGAACATGAATCAATGTCGCGGACGCCTGGATTACGCGCGGGGGACCGCCTACCCTTCGGTAACAAACCTGGAGAGCAGCGAAGGGCTCACAACCATGGCGCTGGACGTCCCGTACCGCTCTATTCCCGACATGGTCCGTCGCCGGGTCGCGGCCACCCCGGACCGGCAGGCGCTGGGCTATCCGACGCCGGAGGAGCAGGTCGGCTGGCTGACCTGGGCGGAGGTGGGCGCGCGGGCGAACGCCATCGGCGCCGGACTGATCCGGCTGGGCGTGCGGCCCGAGGATCGGGTCGCGATCCTGTCGAGCACCCGGACGGAGTGGATCCTCGCCGACTTCGGCGTGATGGCCGCCGGCGCCGCCACCACCACGGTCTACCCGACCACCACCCCCGACGAGGCGGTGTTCATCGTCCGCGACTCCGGGTCGAGCGTGGTGATCGCGGAGAACGCCGAGCAGGCGGCCAAAATCGCCGAGGCGGGCCCGCGTGCGGTGATCGTCATCGACGGCACCGCTCCGGGCGCGACCAGCCTCGCCGACGTGGAACGATCGGGCGCCGCCGCGCTGGCCGAGGATCCCGGCCTGGTCGACCGCGTCATCGACGCCATCGAGCCGGACCAGCTGGCCACGCTCATCTACACCTCCGGCACCACCGGGCGCCCGAAGGGCGTCGAGCTGCTGCACCGGGGCTGGTGCTGGCAGGGCATCGTGCAGGCGGAGACCGGCGTGATGCACGACGACGACCTCCAGTACCTGTGGCTGCCGTTGTCCCACTCGTTCGGCAAGGCGCTGATCTGCGGGCTCACCCACGCCGGGCTGCCCACCTATGTGGACGGTCGGGTAGACCGGCTGGTGGAGAAGCTCGGCCTGGTGCATCCGACGCTCATGTGCTCGGCGCCCCGGGTATACGAGAAGGTCTACAACGCGGTCGTCAACGCGGCGATGAGCGGCGGAGGGGCGAAGGCGAAGATCTTTACCTGGGCCGTACGGGTGGGTCGGGAGGCGCTGGGGCACGAGCAGTCCGGCACGCCGATCCCGGCCGGCCTGGCCATGCGGCGCCGGATCGCCGACCGGCTGGTGTTCAGCAAGCTGCGCACCCGGCTCGGCGGGCGGATGCGTGCGCTGGTCTCCGGATCCGCCCCGCTGGCCCCGCAGATCGCGGAGTTCTTCGCCATCGCCGGGCTGCCGATCCTGGAGGGGTACGGGCTGACCGAGTCCAGCGCGGCCAACTTCGTCAACCGGGAGGGTCAGGTGCACATCGGCACCGTCGGCACCGCGATGGGCGACCTGGAGTGCCGGCTGGGCGAGGACGACGAGATCCTGCTGCGCGGCGCCCCGGTCATGCGCGGGTACCACAACCTGCCGGACGAGACGGCGGCCGCGTTCACCGAGGACGGCTTCCTGCGCACCGGCGACATCGGCGAGTTGACCGACGACGGATACCTGCGGGTGACCGACCGCAAGAAGGACCTCATCAAGACGTCCAACGGGAAGTACGTCGCGCCCTCGCACCTGGAGGGCCTGTTCAAGTCCCTGTGCCCGTACACCTCGCAGGCGCTGCTCATCGGCCAGTCCCGCAACTACTGCACCATGGTGGTCACGCTGGACCCGGACGCGATCGCCGCCTGGGCGCAGGGCGGCCCGCTGGCCGGCCGCCCATACCAGGAGATCGTCACCTCGCAACCGGCACACGAACTCGTCGCCGGCTACATCGAGCAGCTCAACGCCCAGCTCAACCGCTGGGAGACGGTGAAGAAGTTCGTCATCCTGCCGCGCGACCTGTCGGTGGAGGACGGCGAGCTGACCCCATCGATGAAGGTCAAGCGCCGGGTGGTGGAGAAGTCGTTCGCGGACGACATCGAGTCGATGTACGCCGGAGCACTGGCCGACATCTGAGCGGCTGGGCGGGCGCCGTGGGCGAGAGCGCCCGCGAGCGCCGGCCCGCGAGCGATGGCCTCCCGGCCGATCGGAGCTACGCGACCAGCGCCGGGGTGTCGTACCCGCGCGGATAGGGCGCGTCCAGGTCCCCGCGCGCCTCGACCATCCGGTCCACCGCCTCCAGCAGGTCACGTTCCGGCAGCGTGAACGGCATCCGCAGGAAGCGCTCCATGGTGCCGTCCATGCCGAAGCGCGGCCCGGGCGCCAGCCGGATGCCGTACCGCTCGACCGCCCGGCACAGCGGGCTGGAGATCGGCGCGTCCAGTTCGAGCCACAGCGTGACGCCACCCGCCGGTACCCGGAACCGCCACTCCGGCAGCCGCTCGCGCAGGGCGGCCATCAGGACGTCGCGCTGCCGCCGCAGCCGGACCCGCCGCGCCTCGACCACCGAAGACGCGTGGGCCAGCAGCCGGGCCGCCACCAACTGGTCGAGTACCGGCCCGGACATGTCCACGCCGACCCGCACCGCGGCGAGCCGTTGCACCACCGGAGCGGCCGCCCGGACCCAGCCGATGCGCAGTCCACCCCAGTACGTCTTGCTCATCCCGCCGATGGTCAGCACCCGCGCGTGCCGGTCGAACGACGCCACCGGCAGAGGCATCTCCTCGACGTCGAGCGCGAGGTCCACAAAGGACTCATCGATGATCAGGTCGGTACCGGCGGAGTGTGCGGCGGCCGGCAACCGCTCGCGCAGCGGCTGCGGCATCAGGTGGCCGGTCGGATTCTGGAACTCCGGGATCAGGTATGCCACCCGGGGCCGGTTCTGGCGCAGGTTGTCGAGCAGCAACTCGCCGTCCCAGCCCGCGTCGTCCAGCCCGTAGGTGAGCATCCGGGACCGCCGCGCGGCGAATCCGACCAGCGCGTTGGGGTAGGTCGGCGACTCCACCAGCACCGGCTGGCCGACCGGCACCAGCAGCCGGACCGCGAGGTCCAACGCGTTCTGAACACCACTGGTGATCATGATCTGTTCCGGGCTGGTCGGCAGGCCACGCCGGGTGTAGCCGTCCGCCACCGCGGTGCGCAGCTCGATGAGCCCGACCGGGTGGTAGCCGGCGTCGCCGAGATAGCGGGGCAGGTCGGTCAGCGCCTCGGCGGCCGCGACGGTCAGCTCCGGCGGCGCGTCCAGCGCTGCCCGACCGAGATCGATCATGTCGGGTGTGGTGCTCGGGCTCCAGATGCCGGCCGCACCCACCCGCGCGCCGCCCGGCATCGTGGTCCAGCTTCCGGCGCCGCGCCGGCTGGTCACGTGGCCGCTCTCCCGCAGCAGCCGGTACCCGGCGGTGACCGTGGTCCGGCTGATGCCCAGGGCGGTGGCCAGCTCACGCTCGGCCGGCAGCCGCAGGCCCAGCGCCAACCGGCCGTCGTTGAGCAGACCGCGTACGGCAGTGGCGAGCGCCACATAGTCGGGGATGCCCCGACCGGCATCCCACCGGCCGAGCAAACGGGCCAGTTGCCGCCCATGGAGCACGCTCGTCACGACCAAACCCCCGGAATTGGCTCTTCCCTTGCCGTCGATTGGCCCTCAGAGTGGCATCCGTGACGCGAATTGGCAACCTCCGGCCCCATCGCCCGGCACGCCGGCTGACCCAGCTCTACACCGGCCTGGTCCTGTACGGCGTGAGCACCGGCCTGATGATCCAGAGCCACCTCGGCAGCATGCCCTGGGACGTCCTGCACCAGGGCATCGCGCGCCGCACGGGGCTGGCGTTCGGCTGGGTGTCCATCGGCGTCGGCGCGGTCGTGCTGCTGTTCTGGATCCCGCTGCGCCAGCGTCCCGGCCTCGGCACGATCAGCAACGTACTGGTCATCGGGCCGGTCGCCGACCGTACGCTGGCGTTCCTGCCCGTACCGCACCCGATCGCGGCACGTGCCGGGCTGCTGGTCGCCGGCATCGTGCTCAACGGGCTGGCCGGTGGGCTCTACATCGGCGCCTCGTATGGCCCCGGGCCGCGGGACGGCCTGATGACCGGGCTGTCGGCCCGGACCGGCCGGTCGATCCGCCTGGTCCGGACCGGGATCGAGGTGGTCGTGGTGGTGGCCGGCGCCGTGCTGGGCGGCGTGTTCAACGTGGGTACGGTGCTCTACGCGCTGACCATCGGCCCGCTGGTGCAGCTGTTCCTGCCCTGGTTCACGATTCGCCGGCCGGCACCGGGAGGGGTCGCCGCCGCCACGACAGCCGCTCCGATCGCCCCGGACCCGGCGCCGGGCACGCCGGACGCCGCGCCGGACCTCGCGCCCGACGCGGCGTGAACTGTTCAGTCCGGCGGGCGGTCAGTCCAGCGGGCGGTGGCGCACGCTTCAGTCCAGCGGGCGGTAGCGGACGCCTCAGTCCAGCGGGCGGTAGCGGACGTTGAGTGCGTCCAGCCGGCGCAGGTGGCCGGACAGCCGGCCGGTGAACTCGGCCAGATCGCGCGGCTCGGGCGCCGACCAGCCGATCTCGGCGAACGCGGCGAGCCGGGGGAACGCCCGGTACTCGACCAGGTCCGGAGTCGGCAGGTACTCGCTCCACAACTGGCCCTGCACGCCGTACACGTCGCCGGGTTGGTACCCGTACGCGGTGGACAGCGGCAGCGTGCCGCGGATCGCCAGCGGCTCGCTGGGCGAGTCGGACTCCGCCCAGTCCAGGTAGGCGTACTCCTGCGGTACGGCGACGACCCGGAACCCGGCCTCCTGCGCGGCGGCCACCCGGGACGAGTCCTGCCAGGCGAAGACGAGCGAGCCGGCCGGCGGGTTCCGGTCCAGCAGCTCGTCCCACACGCCGATGTGCCGGCCGCGCTTCGCCAGGTGGGCGGCGAGCCGCCCGGCCCACCAGCCGACCAGACCGTCCACTCTGGACAGACCGGCCTGCTCCGCCCGGCGTCGCGCCGCCTCCGAGGCCAGCCACTCGTCCGGCGGCACCTCGTCGCCGCCCAGGTGCACGTACTCGAACGGGAACACGTCGACCACCTCGTCGAGCACCTCGCTGACGAAGTCGACCGTCGCGTCGTCCACGTTGAGGATGTGCTGCGAGATGCCCCAGGAGGTGCGTACCCCAAGCTGCCGGTCGGGGTTGTTGCCCAGCCACGGGTACGCCGCGATCGCCGCCTGCATGTGGCCGGGTACGTCGATCTCCGGCATCACCGACACGCCGCGCCGGGCCGCGTACCCGACCAGATCGCGCAGCTCCTGCTGGGTGTACCAGCCGCCGTGCGGGGTCGCGTCGAACCGGCCCTCCCGGGCGTGGCCGGCATTGGACTCGGTGCGCCACGCGCCGACCTCGGTCAGCTTCGGGTGCCGCTTGACCTCGAAGCGCCAGCCCTGGTCATCGGTCAGGTGCAGGTGCAGCCGGTTGAGCTTGTGCAGCGCCAGCAGGTCGACGTACTTGTAGACGAACTCGATCGGGTGGCACCACCGGGCCACGTCCAGCAGGCCGCCCCGCCACTCGTACCGGGGCACGTCCACGATCTCGACGCACGGGATCTCCCAGTTCGCGTCCGGTACGGCGGCACCGGCGAAGATCTCGGCCGGCAGCAGCTGGCGCAGCGTCTGTACCGCCCAGCGGAGGCCGGCCTCGGTACCCGCGGCCCGAACACCATCCGGCGTCACGACCAGCCGGTACCCCTCCGCGCCGAGGGTGCTGTCGTCGATGACGTCCAGCTCGATACCGCCGGAGCCGGGGGCGAACCGGAATCCGGTCGCCGGACCGAGCAGCTCACGGACCAGATCGGCCAACGCCTCGGGGGCGTGCAGCGGAGTGTTCTCGGTGAGGGTGAACGCCCCATCCCGGGCGGACAGTGAGATGGGTTTCGGCACGATCGGTCGGGCATACATTCGGCCAGCGTACGTCACCGCCGCGCAGGCCCGACCGGTTGCCGGGCTCCGGATTGCCGGTGGCGCCGGAGTTTCAGCGGACCGGGTAGCCGCTGCCCCGCAGCTCGTCCTTGACGTCTCCGATCGCCACCTCGCCGAAGTGGAAGACGCTCGCCGCCAGTACCGCGTCCGCCCCGGCGGCCACCGCCGGCGGGAAGTCCGCGACTTTGCCGGCACCGCCGGAGGCGATCACCGGGATGGACACCGCCGCCCGTACCGCGCGGATCAGGTTCAGGTCGAACCCGTCCTTGGTGCCGTCCGCGTCCATCGAGTTCAGCAGGATCTCGCCGGCGCCCAGCTGGGCACCGCGTGCCGCCCAGTCCACCGCGTCCAGCCCGGTACCGCGCCGGCCCCCGTGCGTGGTCACCTCGAAGCCGCTCGGTGCCGACGGCGAGCGCCGCACGTCCAGCGACAGCACCAGCACCTGCCGGCCGAACCGCTCGGCGATCTCGGCCAGCAGCTCGGGCCGGGCGATCGCCGCGGTGTTCACGCCGATCTTGTCGGCGCCCGCGCGCAGCAGGGTGTCCACATCGGACACCGAGCGCACGCCGCCGCCCACGGTCAGCGGGATGAACACCGACTCGGCGGTGCGCCGCACCACGTCCAGCATGGTCGACCGGCCGTCGGCCGAGGCGGTGACGTCCAGGAAGGTCAGCTCGTCGGCCCCGGCCGCGTCGTACGCGGCGGCCAACTCGACCGGGTCACCGGCGTCGCGCAGGTTGACGAAGTTGACACCCTTGACCACCCGCCCGGCGTCGACGTCCAGGCAGGGGATCACGCGAACCGCGACGCTCATGAGCCCAGCACCGCCAGCGCCTCGGCGACCGTGAACGCCCCGGCGTACAGCGCCTTGCCGGCGATGACCCCCTCCACGCCGTCCGCCTCCAGGCCGGCCAGCGCGCGCAGATCGTCCAGAGTGGACACCCCGCCGGACGCGATGACCGGGGCGTCCGTGCGCCCGCACACTTCACGCAGCAGGTCCAGGTTGGGGCCGGTCATCGTGCCGTCCTTGCGGATGTCGGTCACCACGTACCGTGCGCAGCCCGCCTTGTTCAGCCGTTCCATGACCTCGAACAGGTCGCCGCCGTCCCGGGTCCAGCCACGCGCCGCGAGCGTGTGCCCGCGCACGTCCAGCCCTATCGCCACCCGGTCGCCATACTCCCCGACGACCCGGTCACACCACTCCGGGTTCTCCAGCGCGGCGGTGCCGATGTTCACTCGTGCCGCGCCGGTGGCCAGCGCGGCGCGTAGCGACTCGTCGTCGCGGATCCCGCCGGACAGCTCCACGTTGACGTCCAGTTGGCGCACCACGCCGGTCAGCAGGGCCGCGTTGGAACCCCGGCCGAACGCGGCGTCCAGGTCGACCAGGTGGATCCACGAGGCGCCGTCACGCTGCCAGGTCAACGCCGCCTCCAGCGGGTCGCCGTACGCCGTCTCGCTGCCGGCCGCGCCCTGCACCAGGCGTACGGCCTGGCCGTCTGCGACATCAACGGCGGGAAGCAGGGTCAGCATCACATCTCCCAATCAACGACGGTCGAACGTCAGCACGATGAGGGCCGGCGAGGCCACGACGACCAGGGCGGTCAGCGCGATACGCGCGCCCAGGTCCCCGACCCGGAGCCAGATCAGCACGATGGCCGCGGCCGCCACCAGCCCGATGCCGGCCCGCTGCGCCCGACTGCGCCGGGCGTAGAGCCGGCCGGTACGCCGGTCGGGCAGCCGCGGCGTGATCCGGCGCAGCACCGAGCGCCGCCGCGCCCGGCGCGCCGCCGCCCGTTCCCGTGCGGCCCTCTCGCGCTGCGCCTCGGCCAACCGCACGGCCCGCCGCGCCGCCCGCTCCTTGCTCACAGTGTCGCGATCCAGTTGCGCAACAGCGCGGCGCCCGCGTCCCCCGACTTCTCCGGGTGGAACTGCGTGGCACACAGCGAGCCCCGCTCGAACGCGGCGACGAACGGCGCGTCGTGCTCCGACGTCGTCACCAGCCCCTGCCCGTCGACCGGCCGGGCCGCGTACGAGTGCACGAAGTAGAACCGGGTACCCGGGGCCATCCCAGCGAACAGCGTGGAGCCGTCTGGTACGCCGACCGTGTTCCAGCCGATGTGCGGCACCCGGGGCGCGTCCAGCCGGGTCACCACGCCCGGAACCAGATCCAGCCCCTTGGTCACCACGCCGTGCTCTTCGCCGGAGGAGAACAGCACCTGCATGCCCACGCAGATGCCCAGCACCGGCGCCCCGGCCGCGACCCGCTCGGCGATCACCGGTCCGGCGCCCAGCGCGTCGATGCCGGCCATGCAGGCCGCGTACGCACCCACCCCCGGTACCACCAGACCGTCGGCCGACGCGGCGGCGGCGAGATCGGCGGTGACCGTGACCTCGGCGCCGGCCCGGGCGACCGCCCGCTGGGCCGAGCGCAGGTTGCCCGAGCCGTAGTCGAGCACGACGACCGAAGGACGCTTGCGCTCGGGCACGGTCACGAGAACGTCCCGTGCGGCAGCATCCAGAGCACCCCGCCGGCCAGCGCGAGTACGCCGAGCAGAGCGACCACCACGATCGCCGGGCGCCCGGCGCCCTGGCTGCGCAGCGACCAGGCGCCGCCGAGCAGTACCCCGCCGACAGCACACAGCACGACCGCGAGCATCTACAGCACACCCTTCGTGCTCGGCACCCCGCCGGCGGCGCGCGGGTCCGGCGCCACCGCGTCGCGCAGCGCCCGGGCGAACGCCTTGAACTGCGCCTCCACCACGTGGTGCGCGTCCGGTTGGCTGCCCGGCCGGGCGGCCCGCAGCACCGAGACGTGCAGCGTCATCCGCGCGCTGTGTCCCAGCGACTCCCACACGTGCCGGGTCATCGACGTCGGGTAGATCGGACCGATCCGGGGCGCGATGTCGACGGGCTCGTCGTGGACCACGTACGGGCGGCCGGACAGGTCGACCGCCGCCTGCACCAGTACCTCGTCCAGCGGGATCAGCGCGTCGCCGTACCGCCGGATGCCCCGCTTGTCGCCCAGCGCCTCGGCGAGCGCGGCGCCCAGCGCGAGCGCGGTGTCCTCCACCGTGTGGTGCGCGTCGACCTCCAGGTCGCCCTCGGTGGCCACCCGCAGGTCGATGGCGCCGTGCCGGGCGATCTGGCCCAGCATGTGGTCGAAGAACCCGATGCCGGTGGCGATGTCCGCGCTGCCGGTGCCGTCGAGATCCAGCTCGACCAGCACCTTGGTCTCCGCGGTCGACCGCTCGACGCGAGCGAAGCGACTGGTCACACCAACTCCTTCATCGCCGCCAGGAAGGCATCCGTCTCCGCCGGCGTGCCGGCGGTGACCCGCAGCCAGCCGCGCAGCCCCACGTCGCGGACCAGCACGTCGCGGGTCAGCAACGCCTGCCACACCGCCTTCTGGTCACGGAACTCTCCGAAGAGGACGAAGTTCGCGTCGCTGTCCGCGACGGTCAGCCCGTACGCGCGCAGCGTCGCCACGATCCGGTCACGCTGCTCCTTGACGGCCTCGACCGTGCGCAGCAGGACCTCCGCGTGCTCCAGCGCGGCCTGCCCGGCCGCCTGGGTGAGTGCCGAGAGGTGGTACGGCAGCCGGACCAGCTGGACGGCGTCCACCACCGCCGGATCGGCGGCCAGGTATCCGAGCCGGACACCGGCCAGAGCGAACGCCTTGCTCATCGTGCGCGTCACCACCAGCCGCTGGTGCCCGGGCAGCAGGTCCAGCGCGCTGGGCGTACCGGGGCGGCTGAACTCCGCGTACGCCTCGTCCACGACCACCATGCCGGGCGCCGTGTCGAGCGCCGCGGACACCACGTCCAGCGGCAGCGCGGTGCCGGTCGGGTTGTTCGGCGAGCAGAGGAACACGACGTCTGGCCGGTGCTCACGGATCTGCGCGGCCACGTCCCCGGCCTTCAGGCCGAAGTCGGCATCGCGCTTGCCGTCGATCCAGCGCGTGCCGGTCGCGGTGGCGAGCAGCGGGTGCATCGAGTAAGCCGGGGTGAACCCGAGCGCGCTGCGCCCCGGGCCGCCGAACGCCTGGAGCAGCTGCTGCTGCACCTCGTTGGAGCCGTTGGCCGCCCAGATCCGGCTGACATCCAGCCCGTGGCCCAGGTACCCGGCCAGCCCGGCCCGCAGCGCGACGGCGTCCCGGTCCGGGTAACGGTTCACGTCCCGTACGGCCACGGCCAGCGCCTTCGCGACCGCGGTCACCACCTCGTCCGGCAGCGGGTACGAGTTCTCGTTCGTGTTCAGCCGCACCGAGACCGCCAGCTGAGGCGCCCCGTACGGGCTCATCCCACGCAGCTCGTCCCGGATCGGCAGTCCGTTCAGGTCGGCGACGCTCACCCGACGCTCCCCTCGGTCGACTCAGCCGCGAATCGTGCGGTCACAGCCTGCCCGTGCGCCGGGAGGTCCTCGGCACCGGCGAGCGTCACCACGTACTCGGCGACGCCGCGCAGGGCGTGCTCGTCGTACTCGATCAGCTGCACGCCGCGCAGGAACGTCTGCACCGAGAGGCCGGAGGAGTGCCGGGCACAGCCACCGGTGGGCAGGACGTGGTTGGAGCCGGCGCAGTAGTCGCCCAGCGAGACCGGCGACCACGCGCCGACGAAGATGGCGCCCGCGTTGCGCACCCGCTCGGCCACGGCGCGCGGCTCCCGGGTCTGAATCTCCAGGTGCTCGGCCGCGTACGCGTCCACCACCCGCAGCCCGGCCTCGATGTCCTCGACGAGTACGGCCGCGGACTGTGTCCCGGTGAGCGCCTGGCCGA
The DNA here is from genome assembly GCF_016862975.1 of Rugosimonospora africana. Classification (GTDB taxonomy): domain Bacteria; phylum Actinomycetota; class Actinomycetes; order Mycobacteriales; family Micromonosporaceae; genus Rugosimonospora; species Rugosimonospora africana. Next base: position 53,870 of record NZ_BONZ01000076.1, on the reverse strand, counting down.
TCCGCTCGGCGTGCTTGGTCGCCGCCACCTGCACCGCCAGCTCCCGCTCGACCGCCTCCAGCAGCTCGGGCGACGTGGTGACCAGCACGCTGGCCGCCAGCGGGTCGTGCTCGGCCTGACTGATCAGGTCGGCCGCGACGTGTCGCGGATCGGCGGTGTCGTCGGCCAGGACCGCGATCTCGGTGGGGCCGGCCTCGGCGTCGATGCCGACCACGCCGCGCACGAGCCGCTTGGCCGCGGTGACCCAGACGTTGCCGGGCCCGGTGATCAGGTCGACCGGCTCCGACTCCTCGGTGCCGTACGCCAGCATGGCGATCGCCTGCGCTCCGCCGACCGCGTATACCTCCTCGACGCCCAGCAGCGCGCAGGCGGCCAGGATGTGCGGGTGCGGCAGGCCGGTCTCACGCTGCGGCGGGCTGGTGACCGCGATCGACTCGACGCCGGCCACCTGGGCGGGCACCACGTTCATCACGACGCTGGACGGATACACAGCCAGCCCGCCGGGAACGTAGAGTCCGACCCGCCGTACCGGGCGCCAGTGCTGCGTCACCGTCCCGCCGGCCGTCAACTCGGTGGTCACGTCCGGCCGGCGCTGGTCGGCGTGCACCGTCCGGGCCCGCGCGATCGACGTCTCCAGTGCGGCCCGCAGAGCGGGATCGAGCGCTTCCGCCGCCTCACTGAGCTTCGCCGCCGGTACCCGCAGGGCAGCCAGCGTCACCCCGTCCAGCCGCTGGGTCGCCTCGACCACCCCACGGGAGCCATGCTCACGGACCGCCTCGACCAGCGGTCGCACCTGTTCGGTGGCGACCGTCACGTCGAGCCCCGCGCGGGGCAGCAGCCGGTGCAGGTCCGCCCCGCCGGGCAGCCCACCGGCGGGTATGCGCAGGTCGATGCGGTTCAACACGCTGGCAAGTGTAGGCGGCCACGATCCGGACCAACCGGCCACGCCCACGCGTTGAGACGCGAAGGACACCGACCGGACGTCAGGATCCCGTCGCCCTCAGCGACCCGATCGGCCCGCCGCTCCGGTCCGCACCGGGCCGCCGGGGTGGGCGGACGCCGACCGGCTGCCGGGATGGGCGGACGCTGACCCGCCGGTCACGGTCAGCGGGCGGCGACGGCCCGCCACTGGTCGAGCTTCGCCGGGTAGTAGTCGGCGAAGTCGGGCAACGACTCGCCGGCCAGGTGGGCGGCCAGGCTGTCGACGTAGTGTTCCCAGCCGCAGCCCTGCCCGGCCAGCCGGGCAGGTTCGGTGGCCGGGAAGGTGTGCTCCAGCACCGCGCTGGTGCGCCCGGACGGGTCCCGCGTCAGGGTCACCAGCAGGCGCGTCGTCGAGGCGCCGGCGTATGTCCAGTCCAGGACGATCCGGCGCGGTCGGGTGCACTCGGTGACCACGATGTCCGCGTACTCGTCCTCACCGTCTCCCAGGACCAGCCTGCCCGCGCCGCCGATCAGGTCGATCGTGCCCAGCCAGCGGCCGAGCCGCTCCGGCTCCGTGATCGCCGACCAGACATCCTCGACGTCGCTGGGGTACTCCCGCCGGAGGCGCAACTGCGCTCCCCCGGCCACGCGCGTGATCTCACTGGCGAGATTGGGCATGGCCTAATATAGGCAGGGGCTTAGAAAAACAACAACTTATAAAATACGCCGGTACCCGACTCAGATACGCTCGGCGGGTGACCGACGAGCTGCCCCTCTTCCCCCTGGGAACGGTGCTCTTCCCCGGGCTCGTACTGCCGCTGCACGTGTTCGAGGAGCGCTACCGCGCGCTCGTCCGCCACCTGACCGCACTGCCGGAGGGTTCGCCCCGGGAGTTCGGCGTGGTCGCCATCGAACGCGGCTGGGAAGTCGACCACCACGCCGGAGCCAACGATTCACTGACTCTGCACGAGGTGGGCTGCACGGCGCAGATCCGGCAGGTGACCGAGCACCCGGACGGCCAGTTCGACCTGGTCACGGTCGGGCACCGACGGTTCCGGATCGAACAGGTCGACCGCACCACCGAGCCGTACCTGGTAGCCAAGGTCAATTGGCTGGATGAGCCGGAGGACTCGGCCACCAACGCCGACCGGCTGGTTCCCGGGCTGCTCGAGTTGTTCCAGCGCTACCTGCGGCTGATCCGGCCCGATCGGGAGGGTGAGCAGCTGCCCGAGGAGGCGACCGTGCTGTCACACCTGATCGCCGCGACGACGGCGCTGCCCCTGTCCGACCGGCAGGGGTTGCTGGCCAGCCCGGACACGACGAGCCGGCTGCGGACCGAGCGCACGCTGCTGAACCGGGAGATCGCGCTGCTGACCCGGATCCGGGCGGTTCCGGTGCCGCTGACCGAGCTGGCGGTGTCTACGAGTCCGAACTGAGCACGACCGGACCGGTCGGCCCGGTCGCGCCGCCGATCGACGGCCCGGTGCCCGCCTCCATGGCCCGTGGCTCGGTGCCCGGCCCCGGATACCCGTCGATGGGCAGGTCGTAGACCGGGACGCCGGGCTGCTGCGGGTCCGGCCCGCGCAGTGACGGGTGCGCCGAGAAGCCGGCCAGCAACACGTAGAGCGCGGTCGCGGTGATCGCCAGGGCCAGTACGTCGCCCCGGGCGTACGGCAGCCAGTGGTGCCACAGTCCGATCTGCTGGACCCGCAGGTTGACCGGAGCCGGGAACTGGGTCCCGACCGGCGCGTTCGCCACCAGGTTCTTGAAGTGGTGGGTCCCGATGTGGTGCCCGAACTTCAGCGTCAGCACTCCGCCCAGCACCCCGCCGACAGCGAGTCCGAGCACCATGAACACTCCCCGGTGGCGACGCAGGAGGATCCACGCCAGCAGGGCGAGGACCAGCCCGGCCACGACCGTGATCAGCAGGTACCAGCCCTCGTCGGCGATGATCTGCTCCTGCTCCGGCTGGGCGAGCACCGCGGCGCGCGGGACTTTCTCGGCTGGGATCCACGGCGCGGCGGCCGACCAGAGCCAGCCCAGCGGGAAGCCCAGTGCGGTGATCAGTGCGGCCACCCCGACGGCGAGCAGTATCTCGGAGAGCCGGGAGGTCCGCTCCGGCTCGGCCGGACCCTCCGGAATGATCGGCACGGCCAGCGCCGCGGGCTCCGGGACGTCGGCGCCCGCGTCGGGCACGTGCCATCCGCCGATCGCTGGTGAGGGGGTGGTCGACGCCGGGCCGACACCCGCCGGCCGGTCGCCCGGCTCGCCCGGTCCGTCCTCCGCGGCGTCCGACCCGGTGCCGTCGGGGTCTGGGATTGGGGTGCTCACGCCGAAATCCTTTCACGCCAGGGGCATGGCCGGCGTAGCCGGGCCGTCACGGAGGTGGGCACCCGCTTCGATCCCCCGGGCGGCCGCGACCGGCCGCGCCCAGCGCCCGGCGCCGTCATCCGGTGACCGCACTCGGGCCCAGCAGCGCCTTCAGGTCTGCCATCAACGCGGGGGTCGAAGAGACCCGTGGGTTGACCCGCAGCACGTGCCGGTTGACCCGCAGGTGCACCTCGGCCCCGCCCGGGTGACTGGAGAGCACCTCGACCAGCCGCTCCACCAGCGGCGGGGTGCACCGCGACGGCGGCAGCGCGACAACCACCGGTTTGGCGTCGTCCGGCTGGGTGATGTCCGGGATCGACAGGTCCATCGCCATGAGCCGGGGCTGTTCGTCACGCCGGTCCACCCGCCCCTTGACGACCACGATCGCGTCCTCGGCGATGTACTGCCCGACCAGCTCGTACGTGTTGGGGAAGAAGAGCACCTCCACGGCGCCCTCCAGGTCCTCCAGCGTCGCGCTGGCCCACGCCCGGCCCTGCTTGGTGATCCGGCGCTGGACACCGGAGAGGATCCCGGCGAGCGTGAGCACCTGGCCGTCGGCGACCGCACCCTCCTCGGACAACGCCGAGATCGCCCGGTCCGCCGCCCCGATCAGCACGTGCTCCAGCCCAAACAACGGGTGATCGGAGACGTAGAGGCCGAGCATCTCCCGCTCGAACGCGAGCCGGTCGGCCTTGTCCCACTCGGTGGTCGGGATCGGCGGCGTCACGACCAGGCTGGGCTCCTGCTCCTGGGCCGGGTCGTCGAACATGGACCCGAACAGGTCGTACTGGCCGACCGCCTCGTTGCGCTTGACGTCCAGGAACGCGTCGATCGCGTCGGCGTGTACGGCGAGCAGCCCCTTGCGGGTGTGGCCCAGCGAGTCGAAGGCACCCGCCTTGATCAGAGATTCGACGGTCTTCTTGTTGCAGGCGACCGCGTCGACCTTGCGCAGGTAGTCGTAGAAGTCGGTGTACGCGCCCTTTTCCCGGCGGCGCCGGCGGATCGACTCGACGACGTTCGTGCCCACGTTGCGCACGGCCGCGAGACCGAACCGGATGTCCTCGCCGACCGCGGCGAACCGGGCGTTGGACTCGTTCACGTCCGGCGGGAGGACCTTGATGCCCATCCGCCGGCACTCGGCCAGATAGACCGCGGACTTGTCCTTGTCGTCGCCGACGCTGGTGAGCAGCGCCGCCATGTACTCGGCGGGGTAGTTGGCCTTCAGGTATGCGGTCCAGTAGGACACCATGCCGTATGCCGCGGAGTGCGCCTTGTTGAACGCGTAGTCGGAGAACGGAACGAGGATGTCCCAGATCGTCTTGATCGCGCCGTCGCTGTATCCGTTTGCCCGCATGCCGGCCGCGAACGGCTCGAACTCCTTGTCGAGGATCTCCTTCTTCTTCTTGCCCATCGCGCGGCGCAGCAGGTCGGCCTTGCCGAGCGAGTAGCCGGCCAGCTTCTGCGCGATCGCCATGACCTGTTCCTGGTAGACGATCAGGCCGTAGGTGTCCGACAGGATCTCGGCCAGCGGCTCGGCCAGCTCCGGGTGGATCGGTACGACCGGCTTGCGGTTGTTCTTGCGGTCCGCGTACTCGTTGTGCGAGTTGGCACCCATCGGCCCGGGCCGGTACAGCGCGCCGACGGCGGAGATGTCCTCGAAGTTGTCGGGTGCCATCGAGCGCAGCAGCGAGCGCATCGGCCCGCCGTCGAGTTGGAACACGCCCAGCGTGTCGCCGCGCGCCAGCAGCTCGTAGGTCGGCTTGTCGTTCAGCGGCAGGTCTTCCAGGACCAGCTCGACGCCCCGGTTCTCCTTCACCGCCTCCAGGCAGTCGTCGAGGATGGTCAGGTTGCGCAGGCCCAGGAAGTCCATCTTGAGCAGGCCCATGGTTTCGCAGGCACCCATGTCGAACTGGGTGATCACCGCGCCGTCCTGCTCGCGCCGCCAGATCGGAATGACGTCCAGCAGCGGTTCCCGGGACAGGATCACGCCGGCCGCGTGCACGCCCACCTGTCGCTTGAGCCCCTCCAGCCCGCGCGCGGTGTCGACCACCCGCTGCACATCGGACTCGGCCTCGTAGAGCTGGCGGAACTCCGTGGCCTCCGGGTAGCGCGGGTGGCCCGGGTCGAAGATGCCGGACAGCGGGACGTCCTTGCCCATCACGGCCGGCGGCATCGCCTTGGTGATCCGGTCGCCGAGAGCGAACGGGTACCCGAGCACCCGGGCCGCGTCCTTCACCGCCGCCTTGGCCTTGATCGTCCCGTACGTGACGATCTGCGCCACCCGCTCCTCGCCGTACCGCTCGGTGGCGTACCGGATCATGTCGCCGCGCCGGCGATCGTCGAAGTCCATGTCGATGTCCGGCATGGAGATCCGCTCCGGGTTGAGGAACCGCTCGAAGACCAGACCGTGCGCCAGCGGGTCTAGCTCGGTGATGCCCAGCGCCCAGGCGATCAACGCGCCGGCGGCCGAGCCACGGCCCGGCCCGACCCGGATGCCCACCTCCTTGGCGTGCGCGACCAGGTCGGCGACGACCAGGAAGTATCCCGGGAAGCCCATCTGGAGGATGACACCCAGCTCGTACTCGCACTGCTGCCGGTATTTCTCCGGCACGCCGCCCGGGAACCGCCGGGCCATCCCCCGGGCGACCTCCTTGCGCAGCCAGGACTCCTCGGTCTCGCCCGGCGGCACCGGGAACCGCGGCATCAGCTCGCGGGGCGCGAACACGGACGAGTAGTCGCCGATCCGCTCCGCGATCTCCAGCGTGTTGTCGCAGGCTTGCGGCAGCTGCGCGTCCCACAGCGCGCGCATCTCTTGCGGCGACTTGAGGTAGAAGTCGTGCGCGTCGAGCCTGAACCGCTTGGGGTCGGCCAGCGTCGAGCCGGATTGGACGCACAGCAGCACCTCGTGCGCCTGCGCGTCGGCCGCGTGCGTGTAGTGCAGGTCGTTGGTGGCGATGGGGCGCAGCTTGAGCCGTTCACCGAGCCGGAGCAGGTCGGCCCGGACCCGGGTCTCGATGTCGAGCCCGTGCTCCATCAGCTCCAGATAGAAGTTGTCCGGGCCGAAGATGTCGCGGAAGTCGGAAGCCGCCTGGCAGGCCCGCTCGAAGTCGCCGATGCGCAGCCAGGTCTGGATCTCACCGGACGGGCAGCCGGTGGTCGCGATGACACCCTTGCCGTGTTCCGCCAGCAACTCCCGATCGGCGCGGGGCTTGTAGTAGTAGCCCTCGAGGCTTGCGCGCGAACCGAGCCGGAACAGGTTGCGCAGCCCGTCGGCGTCGGCCGCGAGCATGGTCATGTGGGTGTAGGCGCCGCCGCCGGAGACGTCGTTTTCGCCGCCCTCGGCCCACCGCACCCGGCTCTTGTCCTGGCGGGCGGTGCCCGGCGTCAGGTATGCCTCCATGCCGACGATCGGTTTGATCCCGGCAGCGGTCGCCTGCTTGTAGAAGTCGTAGGCCCCGTAGAGGTTGCCGTGGTCGGTCATCGCCAGCGCGGGCATGCCCATGCGCTTGGTCTCCGCGAACAGGTCCTTCAGCCGCGCGGCACCGTCGAGCATCGAGTATTCGGTGTGTACGTGCAGGTGGACGAAGGAATCGTTCATCGGGCACCTCCTCCTGACCTGACGTGCGACGAAGAGCCTATCCCCGCCGGCCGACAGTTCTGTCCCGGCCGCGCGGCATCCGGCGACCGGTCGTGGGCCGGTGAGGTGCTCCGGTCAGGAGTGAGTGGACAGCGGGTCCTCGGTGTCCGAATCCAGGAGCTCTCCCGCGGTCTCCGGACGCTTGTTGTCCGGCACCGGCCACGGGTCGCCCAGCAGCTCGGCCGCGGTCAGGTCGACGGAGTCGAGATCGGGAAGGTCGGCCTCCTCGAGCCGGCGCCCGGCGGGGACCTCGCCGCCCTCCGGCTCGAGCTCGCCCCGGTCGCGGGGCCGGGCGTTGGCGTGCGGGAAGACGAAGCGGCGGAACGCCCAGAACCGGAACACCATCGCGAGCAGAGTGCCGAGGATCTGCGCGCTGACGAAGTCGGCGATCTCCTGGGTGACGCGGCTCACGTTCGGGGTGTCCAGGTGCAGGACGTACCGGGACAACCCCAGCGGCAGCACCGTGACCCCGACACCGATCGCACTGATCAGGAAGAACAGCAGTGCTTCGTGATGATTTGCCCGCCCGCCCCGGGTCCGGAACGACCACTGCCGGCTCAGGATGTAGGAGACCACGGTCGCGACGGTGGTGCTGATGACCTTCGCGGTCAGCGGCTTCGACTCCAGCAGAGTCGACTTGAGACCCAGGAAGATCGCGGTGTCGATGATGAACGTGGTTCCGCCGACGAGCATGAACTTGATCAGCTCATTGTGGCGGCGGAGCAGCTCGCGCAGCGGTCGCGGGAGCTTGTTCAGGAGGGCATCGGTAACCGGCACCATCGCAGTGTAGGAACGCATCCTGGAAATTACCTGGCAAACCTCTCCACGATCACAGCCGCCGCCTGCAGCCATGCCTTCCGCGTCGAAGCCCTCAGCATCGGGTACTCGATCGAAGACCCGGGCTCCAACGCCGGGTCGTACGGTACCACCGCCACCGCCCTGGTCCTGGTGGCGAAGTGCTTGGCCAGGTCGTCCAGCAGCGGCGACGGGTTCGGCGTCGGGCAGGACAGCAGGGTCACCGCCTGCTCCGCGAGCTGGCCCATCCCCCACTCATGGAGCAGGTCGAGCATCCAGTCGGCGGTGAACGCCGCGTCCTCCCGGGGAACCGACGTGATCACCAGCTGGTCGGCCGCCTGCAGGACGGTCTGCCAGTTTGTGCTCTCCACGTTGTTACCGGTATCCACGCAGATCACGTCATGGGTCCGGCGCAACAGCTCGATCACCCGCCGGACGGTGTGCGGATCGAGTCGCTGGGCGAACCGGGGACTCTCCTCGCCGGCCAGTACGTCGTAGGACCCGTCGGAGGCGTGCCGCAGGTAGTCGTCGAGCCGCTCGAGCAGCGCGGGCCCCTCGGCCACCTCGATCATGGTGAGGTCGGCGATCAGGTGCCGGATCGTCCGGGCGTGCCGCGCCGAGCCGGCACGCAACCCGAGCGTGCCGCGCAACTCGTTGTCGTCCCAGGCCAGCACGCCCCGACCGCGCACGCTGCCGATGGTCGCCGCGCAGAGCACCGTCGCGGTGGTCTTGTGGACCCCGCCCTTCGGATTGGCGAACGCGATCACCCGCGGTCGGCCGAAGTCGCGCCGCAGGGTGGCCACCATCTGGTCCGAGGCGCTCTGCTGGGCCGGCTGCCACTCGAGCTGGCCGCCGTAGCCGGGGGGCGGCGGCGCGGCCTCGACGCGCGGTGGCTGGCGCTGCTCGGCGATCGGCGGCGCGGCCGGCGCGACCTGGTAGCCCTGCGCCTGCGCCTGCTCCTCCTCGGTGAGCGGATGGTTGCCGAGCAGTGCCCGGTCCAGTATCGAGCGCCATCGGGGAGTCGGCGTCGATGCGCTCCAGCCGGTCTCCGCGCGATCCACGCTGACCCTCCTACCGCCCGCTCGTCCGCTCTCAAGGGTACGGTCCTCGCCGATGCCCCACCCCCGGCACGCTCGGCAGATGATCAACCCACGCGAGGATGCCTCGTCTACTCTCCCACGTCTGCGGTCGCCGCGCGCTGGTGCCTTCGGCTCGTACCAGTCGAGATCATCGGGCGTCGCACACTCTTACTTCGAGCCGGACGGCAGTGGTGCGGAGTCTTTCGGAGGTTGTGCCGTATCGCTCTGCTCGGGCAGCGGCGGAAGGAACACCGCGAGGTCGAGTTGGCTCACCCGGGGCGCGGGGTCGACGGCCCGTACCGAGGCCCGGGCGGCCAGCTGCCGCAGGGTACCGGCCGGGGCGCGCACCACCGCCGCGTACACGCAGGCGCAGTGCTGCCGGTAGCGCTCGGCCTCGGTCGCGGCCACCTGGTCGCCGGCGCGCGACGCCTGCCGGGCACGCTCCCCGGCCTCGGCGTCCATGCCGGCCGTCACGTCGTCGGGGATCGTGGCGACCGGGATCTTGACGATCGCGGTCTGCACGTCGGGCAGCGGTACCCGGGCGTACACCTGGAAGGTCTCCACTCCGGCCAGTACCGGCACCAACTCCCCGGGCGACAGGTAACCGGCAAGCGACACCAGCGCGTACCCGGACTGCCCGGCCGGCATGGCGTCCAGCCGGTCGCGGCTGTCCCGCAGGTACGCCGGAATCGACGCGCCCTGCCCGACACCGACCCGGACGACGTCGCCGGTCGCGGTGCCCGAGGGCTCGGCCGAACCGTGCCGGACGGCGAGTACCACGGCGACCGCGACGAGCGCGGCCACCACGGCGGCCAGTTGATACCCGATCCGCCGGGCGCCGCGGACCAGCCGGGACAGCGCCGGTCTCACCGAGCGCCGCCGCTCACCAACCGTCGCCCAGCACAGCCAGCGCGTGGCTCAGGTCGCTCGGGTACTCGCTCTCGAACCGCACCCGCTCACCGGAGGTCGGGTGCTCGAAGGACAGCTCCCGGGCGTGCAGCCACTGCCGGGTGAGGTCCAGCCGGGCTGCCAGGGTCGGGTCGGCGCCATAGGTCAGGTCGCCCACACACGGGTGCCGCAGCGCCGCGAAGTGCACCCGGATCTGGTGCGTACGGCCGGTCTCCAGGTGTACGTCGACCAGGCTGGCCGACGGGAACGCCTCGATGGTGTCGTAGTGCGTGATGCTCGGCTTGCCGCCGGACACCACCGCGAACTTGTAGTCGCGGCCGGGGTGCCGGTCGATCGGCGCGTCGATCGTGCCCCGCAACGGGTCGAGGTGGCCCTGCACCACGGCGCTGTACCGCTTCTCCACCTCGCGTTCCTTGAACGCGCGCTTCAGAGCGCTGTACGCCACCTCGCTCTTCGCGACCACCATCAGCCCGGTGGTGCCGACGTCCAGCCGGTGCACCACACCCTGCCGCTCGGCGGCGCCGCTCGTCGCGATGCGTTCGCCCATCGCCGCCAGCCCGCCGATGACGGTCGGGCCGGTCCAGCCCGGACTCGGATGCGCGGCGACCCCGACCGGTTTGTCCACCACCACGATGTCGTCGTCGTCATAGACGATCCGCAGCCCGTCGACCGGCTCCGGGGCGAGAGCGACAGCGGCGCCGGGCGGCGGCGGGAGCGTGACCTCCAGCCACGAGCCGGCGCTCACCTTGTCCGACTTCGGGCGCGGCTGCCCGTCGACGATGGCGTCACCGGCCTCGACCAGCGCCGCGGCTGCGGTACGGGAGAGTCCGAACAGGCGCGACACGGCCTGGTCGAGCCGCATGCCGTCCAGGCCGTCCGGTACCGGCATGAAGCGGCGCTCGCCGTCAGTGCTCGCCACGCTGCCCCGTGTCGCGTCCGTGGCCGCCGTCCCGGCGCCTGCCGAACACCTCCAGCAGCACGGCCAGTACGACGCCGCAGCACAGCGACGCGTCGGCCAGGTTGAAGATCGGCCAGTGCTCGCCGTTCGGGCCGAACAGGCTGACGAAGTCGACCACGTGCCCTTCGAGGAACCCGGGTGCCCGGAACAGCCGGTCGCCGAGGTTGCCCAGCGCGCCGCCGAGCACGAGTCCGAGGGCGATCGCCCAGGGTACCGAGCGCAGCCGCCGGGCCAGCCAGCCGATGAACCCCAGCACCACGAGAGTGACCAGGGGAAACACCCAGGTGTGGCCGGTGCCCAGGCTGAACGCCGCCCCGCTGTTACGGGTCAGGTCCAGATAGAAGAAGCCACCCAGCACCTTGACCGGCGCGTGGTCGGTGAGCTTCGCGACCACGAGGTACTTCGTCAGGACGTCGATGAGCACCACGAGGATCATGGCGCCCGCGAGAACGCCCAGCGCCAGGCCACGCGGGCGCGCCGGTGTCACCGTGGTGGCCGGTGCCTCCTCGTCCGCCACCGCGGCCCCCTCGCCCGGCCCGGACACACCGTTGATCACACCGTCGGTGCTCAGCGCCGCTCCTCCAACTGCTTGCAAGACACGCAGAGGGTAGCGGACGGGAACGCCGCCAGCCGCTCGACCGGGATCGGGTTGCCGCACCGCTCACACCAGCCGTAGCCGCCCTCGCCGAGCCGGTCCAGGGCCCGCTCGACCTGGGTCACCCGCTCCAGGATCGTGTTGGCCAGCGAGATCTCCTGCTCGCGCTCGAACGTCTTGGTGCCGGTGTCGGCCTGGTCGTCGCCGGCCGAGTCGGTCAGCCGGTCGCGCTGGAGTTCGGTGATCTCGGACACCGTCGACCGGTACTCGTCCTTCAGCTCGCCGAGCCGTTCGACCAGGGCCACCCGGATCTTCTCGGTCTCCGCCGCGCTGCGGGTGGTCTTGGGCGCGACCTTGGTGCCCTTTGCCTCGGTGGCTGTCGCGGTGGACTTGGCCGCGGTGGACTTGGTCGCGGTGGACTTGGTCGCAGTGGTCCTGGTCTCGGCTGGCTTGGCCATCGTCGCTCCCTCGGCCGCGTTCTCCGCAGCGATCGGCTGTGCCGGATCGGTTGTCGTCGGCGCCGCGCCGGCCGGCGAGGCGGATTGCGTTCGGGGATGCGCCGCCGTCAACTTCGCGACAGAAGAGGACTCGCCCGTACCCCTCGGGCGTTTTGTGCCACTTGTCCGCGCCGTCGCCGCGGCCGCCCCCGATGCGGCCTTCCGCGTGGCAGGTGCACGCTCGGCCATGGCATCCCCCAGATGCAAAAACGGGCGCGCGGCGGGGCGCCGCGCACTCCAGAGGTTGGCAAGGATACGGAACGTACGGGCCGCCGACAAACATGCCACACGATCTGACCCGATTGACCTGAGAAGTGCCGGTGCGCCGCGCGTCAGGCCAGCTCCTCGCGGCCCTCCTCGTGAAACCAGCGGGCCAGCCGGCCGCGCCGGCTCACCGCGCGCAGCCGCCGCTCGGCCGCGTCGCGGGCCTCGACCGTCGCCACGATGAGCAGGCTGTCGCCGGTACACAGCCGGGTGTCCGGCTCGGGAACGAACCCGGTGCCCCGCCGCAGTACCAGCGTCACCACCGCGCCGACCGGCAGGCGCAACTCGTCCAGGTACACACCGGCAAGTCGGGAACCGGCTGGTACGTCCACCTGCAACAGGTCGGCCCGCATCCGTTCCAGCGGGGCGGTCTCCACCATGAGTTCGGTCGCCTCGGCCGGCGCCTGTACCCGGAGCCACCGCGCCACCGCCGGCAGCGTGCTGCCCTGTACCAGGGTGAACACCACCACCAGGACGAACACCACATCGAACAGGTCCCGGGCGCCGGGTACCCGCTCGGACAGCGGGATGGTGGCGAGCACGATCGGTACCGCGCCCCGCAGTCCGGCCCAGGACAGGAAGCCCTGATCCCGCCAGCGGATCCGGAACGGCGTGGCGCTGGCCAGCACCGACAGCGGCCGTGCCGCCAGCACCAGGGCCAGCCCGACGATCAGTGCCGGCACCACCGCGTGTCCCAGCCTGCCGGGCGACGCGAGCAGGCCGAGCAGCACGAACAGCCCGATCTGGGCCAGCCACGCCACCCCCTCGGCGAACCCCAGGATCGCGTGCCGGTGCGGCAGCCGGGCGTTGCCCAGCGCGACCCCGGCCACGTAGACGGCGAGGAAGCCGGACGCGTGCGCGACCGTCCCGGTGGCGTACGCGAACACGGTCAGCCCGATCGCGGCCAGCGGGTACAGGCCGGCGGAGGGCAACGCGGCCCGGCGCAGCGCCCACCGCCCGAGCAGGCCGACCACCAGCCCGACCGCGGCGCCGACCACCAGCTCGTACCCGACCAGCAGCAACTCCTGCCACCACGGGTGGTCGCTGAGCGAACCCGTGGACAGCAGGGTGACCAGGAGCACCACCGGCGCGTCGTTGATGCCGGACTCGGCTTCCAGGATCGCCGTGTTCCGGGGGCGCAGCCGCAGCCTGCGCAAGGTGGAGAAGACCGCCGCCGCGTCGGTGGACGAGAGCACCGCGCCGTACAGCAGCGCGACCTGCCACCCGACGTTCAGCACCAGCCGGGCCACCAGGCCGACGACCGCGATGCTGACCGCCACCCCCAGCGTCGACAGCACCACCGCCGGCCCGAGCACCGGACGCAGCGCGGACCAGCGAGCGGTCAGCCCGCCCTCGGCGATGATCACGATGAGCGCGCAGATCCCGAGCGTACGGGTCAGCTCCGCGTCATCGAATCGGATGCCGAGGCCGGCCTCACCGATCGCGACGCCGAGAGCGAGGTACACCAGCAGGCTGGGCAGCCCGAGCCTGGTGGACAGCCGGACGGCGCCGACCGCCACCAGGAGTACGGCGGCGGCCAGCAGTAGCGCCCGGGTCAGGTCCAGAGCTCACCTCGGCTGGACGGCGGGACCTGGACGAGCCCGCTCAGGCTCGACGCGCCTCGGCGAGCATCGCGGCGTCCGGCTCGCACAAGCCGCACGGCGTGAAGCCCAGGTCGACCGCCTCGCTGACCGGTAGCGGCTCGTTTTCCCTGCCCAGCAAGTGCACGCAGGCCGGGTGGTGGTAGCGGGGCCGGCCGTCGATGACGAGCACCTCGGTGCTCATCTGCGCCACGCGCGCAGCGTCCTGCGGGGACACGACCTGGGCCGCAGGCTCGTCCGGCGGATCCTCGTCGCCGAACTCCGCGCCGCCGAACTCCTCGCCGTCGGGGTCGTCCAGGTCGCGCTCGGGCGACATGCCCATCCGCGACTGCGGCGGAATGAATACCTGGGTGGGCGCCTCGTCGATGATGGTGTCCCCAGCCATGGGGTCACCCAGCGCGCCGTCGCGCTCACCGGGGGCAGCGCCCATCCGATTACCTCGGGCCGCCTGACGCAGCGCCTCACGCGCGTCCGACCCGCCGCGCGGGTCGCGCGCTTCGGCCTGGCCGGCCATCGTGTCGACCAGACCGCTCGGGTCGAGGCCGCGCGACGATCGACCATTAGCGGCGGCTCGGCTCGCGGCGGCTCGGCGAGCGCCCACGATCAGCAAGATCGCCGCGAGCAAACTCGCGGCGATCGAGCCGATCAGGAACGCGTTGGAACCGCTCACCAGCCCGAGGCCGAGCAGACCCACCGCCACGAGAATGAGCAGAAGGCTTCCGACGATCACTACTCATCCTCCGGGAGGCGTGGCGACTACCGACTATTAGCGCTATCGATTCCTGGACGCCCACCATATGCTGCCCCGGCCGCGGCCAATCCACCGGCTGCCACCCTGGACGCCTCAACCTGGTTGAGCTCGGCTTCCAGGCCCTTGCCGTGGTCGCCGAGGTCGCGCAGCTGGCTCTCCAGGTAGGCCCGCAGCCGAGTCCGGTACTCCCGCTCGAACTGCTTCAGCTCCTCGATGTGCTTCTGCAGCGCCGACCGCTTGGCGTCCAGGCCGCCCATGGCCTCCTGGTGCCGCTGGCGGGCGTCGCGCTCCAGCGCGTCGGCCTTGGCCCGCGCCTCGCGGGTGACTTCCTCGGACTTCGACCGAGCGTCGGACAGCAGCTTGTCCGACTCACGGCGGGCGTCGGCGACGTGGTCGTCAGCGGTCCGCTGAGCCATCATCAGCACGCGCAGCGCCTGCTGCTCACCATCGCCGTTCACCACCGGCGCACCCTGCGCACGGACTTGCTCCAGCTCGGACTGCATCGAGCGGGCAGCCTGCTCGGCCGCCGCCTTGTCCCGGTTGACCCGGTCCAGCTGAGCCTTCAGCTCGGCATTCTCCTGAGCGAGCCGGGGGTCGCCACCGGGGCCGGCGGGAGCGCTCGGGCGTCCGCCACCGCGCTCAGCCTGCGCGCGAAGCTCGTTGTTCTCTTCGATCAGACGGGCAAGTTCGCGCTCGACCTCATCGAGGAAGGCGTCGACCTCCTCCTCGTCATACCCCCGCTTACCAATGGGGGGTTTTTTGAAGGCGACGTTGTGCACGTCGGCCGGGGTCAGCGGCATCGAAACTCCTCGGGTCAGTTGCGGCCGCAGGTGGCTGTCGTCCAGGCAAGGTACACCTAAGAGATCAACAGCCGTCTCACGACGTTCATCAGCACGTACAGAATAAGCAGCAGCACAAGGGCCGATAGGTCAACGCTCACGGTACCAACTCGAAGCGGAGGGATCACACGCCTCAACGGTTTGAGGGCCGGATCAGTGACGCTCCACACGACCTCAAGTGCTGCTGCCGCTCCCCGACGGGGATGCCAGCGCCGTCCGTAGGCCAAGACAGCGCTCATCACGAACCTGCCGAGCAAGATCAGAAGGAAGAAATACAGCACCAGATACAGAGTCTGGCCGATGATCGATTTCACGTCTCCGGGGGGTCCCTTGGCTCAGCTCTGGTTGAAGAACCCGCCCTCAGCGATCCTGGCCTTGTCCGCCTCTGTGACCTGAACGTTGGCCGGTGAGAGCAGGAACACCCGATTGGTCACGCGCTCCATCGTACCGCGCAGACCGAACGCCAGACCGGCCGCGAAATCAACCAGACGTTTGGCATCCGCCTCAGCCATTTCGGTCAAGTTCATGATCACTGGTACGCCGTCTCGGAAGTGCTCGCCGATCGTACGTGCCTCGTTGTACGTGGTCGGATGCAGCGTGGTGATCTGGTACCGGCGCTCCTCCTCTTCGTTCACCACCGCACGCTCCCGCAACTGAACTTGTGGTGCAAGGGCCAGATTGTCCCGGGTCGGGTAGGCCGACATGGTTTGCGAACCAGGCCGCCCGAGCGGACGCACGGCTGTCCGGTCGACCCGACCGGATTCCCGCGCCTCGGCCAGTCGATCGGCGGTCGCACGGGGACGGATGGGAGCCGGGGTCTCTTCGACCTCGTCCTCGAAGTCCTCGTCGTCGTAGCCGCGGTCCTCATCGTCCTCGATGAGGCCGAGCCATACGCCCGCCTTGCGCATCGCGCCCATCGCTGTCCCTCTCCGCCCTTCGACACCGCCCCCGGCCGATGCCGCGTGGCCCCGCCTGAACACCGACTCCGGCACCGACCGCCCCACGGATCCCGCGCCGTATTCAACGGCCGCATCCCTCGCCTGCGACTGGTCCGGATCGCCGGGCGACGCCAGATGCGCCGAGCCGGACTGGTCGAACCAACGGCGAAATAACAACCGTGTAGTTTGGTGTCCGAGAATGAGGTTACCGCAGCGCCGGTCGGTTTCCGAGCAATGCGCTGCCGATGCGCACATGTGTCGCGCCGAATTCGACGGCCGATTCCACGTCAGCGCTCATACCAGCGGAGATCAGCGTGGCTGTCGGGTAATTGACCCGCAGTCGTTCGGCGATTCCGGCAAGTCGTTCGAACGCCGCACCCGGGTCCCAATCCACCGGAGCGACCGTCATGACGCCGCTCAGCCGCAGCGACTCGGCGGCCGCGACCGCCTCGGCCACCTGGTCCAGGTCGGTGTCCGGAGGGCCGCCCTGCCTGGCGCCGCCGCGCGCCGGGTCGCCGTCGATGCTGACCTGTACCAGCACGTCGAGCGGCGACTCCCGGCGCTGTGCCGCCGCGTCCCCGAGCGCCATGGCCAGGCGCACGCTGTCCACGGAGTGCACGAGGTCGGCGTACCCGGCCACCGAGCGGCACTTGTTGCGCTGCAGCTGACCGACGAAGTGCCAGCGCACGTCCACCCCGGCGGCGCTGACCTGCGTCGCTTTCGGTGCCGCCTCCTGGTCCCGGTTTTCCCCGACGTCACCGACGCCGAGGCCGGCCAGGTGCAGTACGTCCTGCGCCGGGTACGTCTTGGTGACCGCGACCAGGGTGACCTCGTCGCGAGCCCGACCCGCGGCTGCGCAGGCGTCGGCGATGCGGCGGCGGACCCGGCCCAGGTTCGCGGCCAGTTCCGCCCGCCGCTCGTCCTGGTCAGGCACCGTTCTTGAGGAAGTCCGGCACGTCCACGTCATCGAAGAGCACCCGGCGCGGCGTGGGCGGCGGTGTCGTCGGTGGCCGGGACGCACCGGCGTTCGGCGGCTCCGGCGGCGTCTGCTTGCGCGACGGCTCGACCGGCTTGTATGCCGGGGCGCCCCCGTCGAAGCCGGCGGCGATCACGGTCACCCGCACCTCGTCGCCGAGCGCGTCATCGATGACCGCACCGAAGATGATGTTCGCGTCCGGGTGGGCCGCGTCGGTGACCAACTGGGCCGCGTCGTTGATTTCGAACAGGCCGAGGTCCGAGCCGCCGGCGATGGACAGCAGCACGCCGCGCGCGCCGTCCATGCTCTGCTCCAGCAGCGGGCTGGAGATGGCGTGCTGCGCGGCGTCGACCGCGCGGTTGTCGCCGCGCGCGCTGCCGATGCCCATCAACGCGCTGCCGGCGCCGCTCATCACGCTCTTGACGTCGGCGAAGTCGAGGTTGATCAGGCCGGGCGTGGTGATCAGGTCGGTGATGCCCTGCACACCGGAGAGCAGCACCTGGTCCGCCTGGCGGAACGCGTCCATCATGCTGATGCCGCGGTCACCGAGCGCCAGCAGCCGGTCGTTGGGGATCACGATCAGCGTGTCGCACTGGTTGCGCAGCTCTTCGATGCCGGCCTCGGCCTGCACCTGGCGGCGCTTGCCCTCGAACGAGAACGGCCGGGTCACCACACCGATCGTCAGCGCGCCCAGCTTCCGGGCGATCTGCGCGACGACCGGCGCGCCGCCGGTGCCGGTGCCGCCGCCCTCGCCGCAGGTCACAAACACCATGTCGGCGCCCTTGAGCACCTCTTCGATCTCGTCCCGGTGGTCCTCGGCTGCGTTCTTGCCGACATCGGGGTTCGCGCCGGCGCCCAGGCCCCGGGTCAGCTCCCGGCCGACGTCGAGCTTGACGTCGGCGTCGCTCATCAGCAGTGCCTGCGCATCGGTGTTGATCGCGATGAACTCGACGCCCTTGAGGCCAACCTCGATCATCCGGTTGACCGCGTTGACTCCGCCGCCGCCAATGCCGACGACCTTGATTACCGCGAGATAGTTGTGCGGAGGAGTCATCGGTACCTTCCCTTTCGACCGAGGCCGGTCTGCAACCTACGGCGGACCTGAGCTTGGGGCGGACCCTGCCGACCCCTCGTACGCCAAGGGTGGAGGCCCACCCTCGCCAGAGGTAAACCCTCACCCTTTACTAGAGGCTTAGACTTATGTCAACTGTGCCCTCTTCGGCAAGGTATGCGTCGCCTCCCCGTCCTCCAAGGACCGGCCCCGGCGTGTCGCGACTCCGTCGCTGTTAGCTGTTTTTTCCCGGGCCTGGCTGGCCTTGCTTTCCCCGGCCCGCCCACAGTCCCGGCGGGCCTCGAAAGCCTCAGTTCACCGTCACCGTGTTGGGCGCGCTCACGTCGATCACCTTGCCCTTGCCCCGGCGCAGGAGCACCGTCGCCACCTCGGCCTTCTCGGTGTTGGCGGTCGCGTCCCCCCACACCACCTGGCGGCCGTCGCGCAACTGCAGCCGGATCTGCGTCGGCGAGTCCGCCACCAGCGTGCCGAGCAGGTCGCGCAGTTCGCCGGTCAGCGCGGCGAGCACCGCCAGCGCGGCCCGGGTGCCCCGGTCGGACGGCCCGGGCGAGGTCACCTCGATCAGCGGGAGCTTGTCCGGGCGGTCCGGCACGATACAGAACACCACGCCGGACGCGTCGATCTCGTCGTACCGCTTGTCTGGCCGGGCGAGCACGGCCACCGGGGTGCGTTCGGTGACCGTGACGACCAGGGTGGACGGCCAGTCCCGGGTGATCCGCGCCTGGCGCACCGCCGGCAGCTTCTCGATCCGGCGCTGCACCGACTTCAGGTCGAGCGAGGCCAGCGGGGCGTTGTGCCGCACCGCGGCCGCCGACCGCACCTGATCGGCGGTGACGATCGCGTTACCGCGTACCGCCACGCTGCGCACCCCGAACAGGGACGAACGGTAGAGCACCAGGCCGACGAGGCCGAGCAGCACGATCGCGACGAGTCCGGCCAGCCAGGGAGCGGCTGCCTGCATCCGGCGTTGCCGGGCGCGCTGGTTGAAGCGACGGACCGAGGACGGTACCGCCTGGGCCGGCGCCCGGACCAGAGTCCAGCGCCGGGCACCGTGGTCGTCTTCGCGTCCGCTACGCCCGCCCACCTGCCGCCTCCGGGCCCTGGGCATGCCGCGGCAGGTACCCGGGCGGAGCCTCGGCCCGGTCGGTCAGCGCCTCAAGCAACTCGTCGCCCATCAGCGAGATCGGCGGTGCTCCCATGGTCACCACCAGGTCCCCGGTCCTGGCCCGGCGGACCACCTCGGCGGGCACCTCGTCCCAGTCCGGCACGAACACCTTGGCGTCGGCCGGCAGGTCGATCGCGGCGGTCAGCGCGGCGCCGCCCTCACCGGGCTCGCGCGTCTCACCGGGCCCGAAGACCTCCAGCACCACCGCCTCGTCCGCCAGCGCGAGCGCGGCCGCGATCTCGGTCAGCAGCTCCCGGGTGCGGTACATCCGCAGCGGCTGGAACACCACGATCAGCCGGCCGTCGCCGGCCACGTCGCGTAGCGTCTCCAGCGCCGCCGTCATCGACACCGGGTGGTACGCGTACTCGTCGTAGACCCGTACCCCGTCGGCCGTGCCCTTGAGTTCGAAGCGCCGCCGTACCCCAGACGCCGAGGCCAGGGCCTCCACGACGGACTCCAGCGGCACACCCAGCTTCAGCGCGGTCAGCACCGCCGCGGACGAGTTCAGCCCCATGTGCCGGCCCGGTACCCGCAGCGAGATCTCGCCCAGCGAGTCACCGTTCCAGGTGGCCAGGTACCGCACCCCGCTGGCGGACGTCACGATCTCGGACAGGCGCAGGTCGGCGTCCTCCGCCTCGCCGTACGTGTAGACGGTCTGGCCGGCATCGCGGGCGCGCTGTGCCAGCCGCCGGGTACCGGGATCGTCGGCGCAGGTCACCACGAAACCGCCCGGCTCCACCAGCTTCGCGAAGTCCAGGAAGGCGTCCTCCAGGCCGGCGAGGTCGCCGTACGTGTTGAGGTGATCGGCCCCGATGTTGGTGATGATCGCGACGTACGGGTGGTACCGCAGGAACGAGCGGTCGCTCTCGTCCGCCTCGACCACGAAGTGCTCGCCGCTGCCGTGGTGGGCGTTCGAGCCCACCTCGGAGATCTCGCCGCCGATCACGAAGGACGGGTCCAACCCCGCGTGCTGGAAGACCATCGTGGTCATCGAGGTCGTGGTGGTCTTGCCGTGGGTACCCGCGATGGCGATCGCGCGCCGGCCGGCCATCGCCGCGGCGAGCGCCTCGGACCGGTGCAGGATCCGCAGGCCGCGGCGGCGCGCCTCGACCATCTCCAGGTGATCGTCGGGGATGGCGGTGGAGTAGACGACCGTGTCCACGCCGTCCAGGTTGGACGCCTCGTGGCTCATGTAGATCGTGCCGCCCAGCGCCCGCAGCCCGGCCAGCGTCGGCCACTCCCGCAGCTCGCTGCCGGAGACCGGGATGTGCCGGGTCAGCAGCAGCCGCGCCAGGCCGCTCATGCCGACCCCGCCCACCCCGATCAGGTGCACGTGGCCCAGGTCCTCCGCGGTCAGCTCACCGGTCGCGGTGGCAGTCTCGCTGCTCACGCCGCCTCCTCGCTCCGCTCGGACGCGCCGTGAGGCACGACGGCGCTGAACTCATGGTTCCCTCGCTGACGCTCGGTCACGAGCCCGCCACCTGGTAGACGTACGCGCGCAGCGCCTCGTCGCCGTCGCGCCTGCCGTAGCTCGCGGCCGCGCGGGACATCGCCGCCAGCCGCGCGGGATCGCGGACCAACGGGATCACCGTCCTCTCGATCCAGTCCGGGCTCAGTTCGGCATCGTCGACGATCAGACCGCCACCCGCCTGGACCACCGGCAGGGCGTTCCGTCGCTGCTCCCCGTTTCCGTAGGGTAGCGGGACGTACACCGCCGGCATGCCGACTGCGGCAGTTTCCGCGCAGGTCATGGCGCCGCCCCGACACAGTGTCAGGTCGGCCGCCGCGTACCCGAGCTCCATCTCGGACAGGAAGGTCATCGTTCGGTACGGCACCGGCAGGTCCGGCGGGATGTCCACCGGCTCGTTGCGGGCACCCATGATGTGCAGGACCTGGACTCCGGCGGAGGACAGCGACTTCGCCGCCCCGGCCATGGCCAGGTTGATCGACCGGGCGCCCTGCGAGGCCCCGAACACGAACAGCACCGGCAGGTCCGGGTGGAGCCCGAAGTACTCCCGGGCCCGGGCCCGCAGCGCCCACCGGTCCAGCCGGGAGATCTGCTCCCGCAGCGGTACCCCGGTGACCCGCGCGTTGCTGAGTGCCGGTACTTGCTCGACCTGATACGGGAAGCCGACCGCGAGGTTGTCGGTGAAGCGCATGCCCATCTTGTTGGCCACGCCCGGCGGCACGTTCACCTCGTGGATCACGATCGGCGTGTGCCGTCGCCACGCGGCCAGGTACGCCGGTACCGAGACGTAGCCTCCGAACCCGACCACCACGTCGGCGTCCACCTCGTCGAGCACCGCCCGGGTCGCCTTCGACGCCCGCCACATCCGGTCCGGCGTACGCACCAGGTTCATGTTGATCGAACGGGGCAGCTGGTACGCCGGGACGAGCCGCAGGTCGTAGCCGCGCGGCGGGATGATCTCGTTTTCCAGCCCGCGGGGGGTACCCAGGCAGGTGATCCGCAGCCGGGGGTCGTGCCGGCGCAGGCAGTCGGCGAAGGCCAGCAGCGGGTAGATGTGCCCACCGGTCCCCCCACCGGCCAGCACGATCGACCGCAACTTCGGCCCTGGGTCGCTCACCTGGCCGAACCCGCCCGGCCTATCCCACGCCATACTCGGCTCCTCTTCTCACCATCTGCTGTTCTCCAAGGCGGCCGGTGGGACCGCACCGCCTCGCTCCTCGGCTCACCGGGTGTCCTGCGACGGGCGGCGCGGCCGTCGCGGCGCCCGGTTCTGGGTCGGTCGTCGCGGCGGGCGCGATGCCCGGTTGGGAGTACCCCGCCGGTTTTTCGGCAACGGCGGGAGCGGCGCCCAGAGTAGCCGTACCCACCGGTCCGACGGCCGGGCGTGCAGTGCCCGGGCCGCGTCCGGCTCCGCCCGGGCGAACGAGGCGAGCAGCCCCACCGCGGCGAGCGTGACGATCAACGCGGTGCCACCGGCCGAGATGAACGGCAGCGGCAGGCCGGTGATCGGCAGCAGGCCGACCACTCCGCCGATGTTGATCGTGGCCTGACCGACCAACCAGACGGTGATCGCCGCGGCCACCATCCGCCGGAACGGGGTCTGCACCCGGCGGGCGATGCGCAGGCCTGTGTACGCGAGCACGGACAGCAGGCCGAGTACCACGAAGCAGCCGACCACGCCCAACTCCTCGGCGATGATCGCGAAGATGAAGTCGTTGTGCGCGTTGGGCAGCCAACCCCACTTGAGCCGGCTCTCGCCGAGCCCGACCCCGAACCAGCCGCCGTCGGCGATCGCGTACAGGCCGTGCAGCCCCTGGTACGCCGGCCCGTCCTGAGCCTTGGGGCTGCTGTGCCCGGCGAACGTGGTGATCCGGGCGACCCGGTACGCCACCGTCGAGATCAGCACCACCACGCCGGCCAGCCCGACCATGCCGAGCGCGGCGAACACCCGCCAACGCACCCCGGCGGCCCAGAGCAGCCCGAGGAACAGGATCATCAGGCAGAGGGTGGTGCCGAGGTCGTTCACCCCGACCATCACCACGATCAGCCCCACCACCGGGAACAGCGGCCGGGCCAGTTCTCGCCAGTTCCCGATCTCCGACCCCTTGGCCTCCAGCACCCCGGCGCCCCACAGGGTCAGCGCCAGCTTGGCCAGCTCGGACGGCTGCATCTGCAGCGGGCCGATGTAGAGCCAGTTGCTGTTGTGCACGTCCGCGTGCAGCAGCGAGCCGAATCCGGGGTGGCGCAGGATGTGGAACCTGACCGCGAGGCTGAGCAGGTCCAGCAGGGTGAGCAGGACGATCGAGATGATCAGGAGCGGCTTGCCCAGCGAGCGGTAGGTGTCCACCGGCAGCCGCTGGAAGATCCAAAAGGCGACGAGCCCGATCAGCGCGTACAGGGTCTGCCAGGTGACCTGCTCGTACGCGTTGCCGGAGCCGGCGTAGGACTGAACACTGGTCGCCGAGAACACCATGACCAGGCCGATCACCAGCAGCAGGCCGGAGCTGGACAGCAGCAGGTAGTACGACGCCAGGGGCCGGGCGAGCACACCGCGCAGCGCGGCGAGCGGACCCGACCGGACGCCGGCCCGGTTCCACTCGCGGGAGCGCGATCCCGCCTCGACCTCGGCGGTCATCTCGGGGCGCCTCCTGGATCCCGGTCGGCCCGACCGTCCCTCGCCGGCTCGCCGGCCCGCTCCGCCAGTTCGCCCACCGCGGCGGCGAACGCGTCACCCCGCCGGGCGTAGCTGGGGTACATGTCCAGGGATGCGGCCGCCGGCGCCAGGAGCACGGTGTCGCCGGGACGCGCCAGCTCGGCCGCCGCGCGCACCACCTCGCCCATCGCACCATCATCGACGCTGGCCACATCCACCACCGGTACCTGCGGGGCGTGTCGCGCCAACGCCTGTGCCACCTGGGCGCGATCGACCCCGAGCAGGACCGCCCCGGCGAGCCGGTCGGCCACGCTGGCCACCAGCTCACCGACGTCCACGCCCTTGAGCTGACCGCCGGCCACCCAGACCACACGCGGGTACGCGGTCAACGACGCGTACGCGGCGTGCGGGTTGGTCGCCTTGCTGTCGTCCACGTAGTCCACTCCGGCGACAGTGGCCACGTACGCGTTGCGGTGCCCTTCCGGCCGGTACCCGGCCAGCCCGTCGCGTACCGCCGCCGGCCCGACCCCGTACGACAGGGCCAGCGCCGCGGCGGCCAGCGCGTTGCTGACGTTGTGCGCACCCGGCGGCCGGATCGCCGTCGCCTCGACCAGCCGCCCGCCGCCGAACGCGTCGTCGTACAGCCAGCCGTCGCGCACACCCAGCTCACCGGCGTTCGGCGCGGCCAGCGTGAAGCCGACCGTGCGGCCGGTCACTCGGGACAGCGCCTCGGCGACCCGTGGGTCATCGAGATTGCCCACCGCCACCCCGCCGCCCTCCGGCGTGGCGGCGCGCCAGATCGCCTCCTTGGCCTGCGCGTACGCCTCGAAGGAGCCGTGCCAGTCGAGGTGGTCCTCGGCGAGGTTGAGCAGCGCGCCGGCCCGGGGTGCGAGGTCGCGCGACCAGTGCAACTGGAAGCTGGACAGCTCGACGGCCAGCACCTCGTAGCTGGGCGTGCCGGCCAGCTGGTGCCCCGGCCCGGAGATCCCGCTGGCCGCGAAGACCAGCGGCTCGCCGATGTTGCCGAGCGCCGCCGCGCTCAGGCCGGCCGCGGTGAGGATGGCGGCCAGCATCGTGGTCGTCGTGGTCTTGCCGTTGGTACCGGTGATACCCAGCCAGTCCGGTGCACCCGCGCCGCGTAGCCGCCAGGCCAGCTCCGGCTCGCTGTACACCTCCAGGCCCCGGTCGAGCGCTGCGGTGACGAGCGGGTTGCGCGGCGTGAAGCCGGGCGAGACGACCAGTTCGTCGATCCCGTCCAGCAGCTCGATCGGCGCCGGGTCGGCGATCACCACCGCGACGCCCTCGTCGGCCAGCTCATCGGAGCCGGCCGACGACTTGGCAGACACCAGGGTGACGTCCGCGCCCCCGGCCCGCAGCACGCGCGCCGCGGCGACGCCGGCCACGCCGGCGCCACCGATCAGGACCCGGTTCAATACACGTTCCTCAGGAAGTCGCCGTAGAACAGGCCGAGCGCGACGGTCACACCGATGCCCGCGATGATCCAGAACCGGATCACGATGTTGACCTCACTCCAGCCGGCCAGCTCGAAGTGATGGTGCAGTGGAGACATCCGGAACACCCGTTTACCGGTAGTCCGGAATGAGATGATCTGAATGATCAGCGACATCGTGATGATCACGAACAGCAGGCCCATGACCAGCAGCAAAAGCTCGGTACGGGTGGAGATGGCCAGGCCGCCGATGAGCCCGCCGAGCGCCATCGAGCCGGTGTCGCCCATGAAGATCCGGGCCGGCGAGGCGTTCCACCACAGGAAGCCGAGCAGTGCCCCGGCCGCGGCCCCGGCGATCAGGCCGATCTCCAGCGGGTCGCGCACCTGGTAGCAGTACTGCGCGGTGAACCCGGGCGCGTGGGTGTCCGCGCACCAGTGCCGGTACTGCCAGAACGCGATCAGCATGTACCCGCCGATCACCATCACCGAGGCGCCGGTGGCCAGGCCGTCCAACCCGTCGGTGAGGTTCACGCCGTTGGTGGTCGACATGATCACCGCGACGAACAGCACGACGGCGGCCACCTTGCCGATGTTCAGCCAGTGGATGTCCCGCACGAACGAGATGTCCGTACTCGCGACTGTCTGCCCGTTGGTGGCCGGGAAGTACAGCGCGACGATGCCGAACACCGCACCGACGATGACCTGCAGGATCAGCTTGCCGCGCTTGTTCAGCCCGAGGCTGTTGCGCTTGCGCACCTTGAGAAAGTCGTCGATGAAGCCGATGCCGCCGCAGAACACCATGAGTCCGAGCAGCACCAGCCCGGTGACGGTCGGCCTGGGCGGCACGATCTGGGTGTCCGGCAGCGTCTTGAGCACCAGGTGGCCGGCGAAGTAGGCGACCACCGTGGCGACGATGAACACCACCCCGCCCATGGTCGGCGTGCCACGCTTGCCGGAGTGGGACACGTTGATGTCCCGGATCGGCTGGGCCGCTTTCAGTTTGGTGAAACCCCTGATGGCGAACGGCGTCCCGAACAGGGACAGCACGAAGGCCACGCAGGCCGCCACGATGACGGACCTCACGAGTGGCTCTCCGCGCGGTCCAGCTCCTCCGGGGCACGCAGCGCGTCCGCCACCGCCCAGGTGCGGTACCGCGAACCCTTCACCAGTACCACGTCGCCAGCGCGCAGCTCGTCGCGCAACAACGCGACGGCGGCGTCCTGATCGGTCACCTGCACCGACTTCCCTCCCCAATTGGCCACCGCGACCGCTCCGTCATGGATCGGCGCGGCCTGCTGACCGACCACGACGAGCAGGTCGACGCCCAGCGTGGCCGCCAGGTGTCCGACCTCCTCGTGGCCAGACCGCTCGTACTCGCCCATCTCGGCCATGTAACCGAGCACGGCGATGCTGCGCACCCGGGCTCCGTCCGCCCGGTCCGCACGCTCCCGCCGGCCGCGGACCATGTCCGTCAGCGCCGTCAGTGCCGCCGAGGTCGAAGCCGGATTGGCGTTGTACGAATCATCGATGACCGTGACATCGTCGGCACGGTCGAACACATCCATCCTGCGGGTCGACACCAGCCGCAGCTCGCCGAGCCAACCGGCCAGGTCGGCCACCGGGGCACCCAGCTCACGGGCGACCGCGGCCGCCGCGAGCGTGTTCGCCACCTGGTGGCGGCCGGTGACCGCGAGCTGTACGGCGGCACTGCCCTCCGGCGTGACCAGCGTGTACGAGGCGCGTCCGCGGTCGTCGAGGCGCACGTCCCGCGCCCGTACCTCGGCCGAGTCGGCCTCGCCGACCATCACCACCCGGGCGATGGTCCGGGACGCCATCGCGGCCACCCGCGGATCGTCCGCGTTCAGCACCGCGAGCCCGTCCGGGCCCAGCGCCTCGACCAGTTCGCCCTTGGCCACCGCGATCTGGTCCTGCGACCCGAACTCGCCGATGTGCGCCACGCCGACGTTGAGCACCACGCCGATGCGGGGCGGCGCGGCCTGCGCCAGGTACCGGATGTGCCCGATCCCGCGGGCGCCCATCTCCAGCACCAGGTACCGGGTCTCCGGACCGGCCTGCAGCACCGTGTACGGGTGGCCCAACTCGTTGTTGAACGAGCCGGCCGGCGCGACGGTCGGGCCGAGGCGAGCGGTCAACTGGGCGATCAGGTCCTTCGTGGTGGTCTTGCCGGAGGAGCCGGTCAGCCCGACGATCGTCAGCTCGGGCAGCCGGTCGACCACGGCCCTGGCCAGCGCGGCCATCGCGGCCAGCGGGTCGGACACGATCACCATCGGCACCCCGGGCAGTTCCCGGGTGCCGAGCACAGCGACAGCGCCGGCGGTCATCGCGGTCGGGGCGAAGTCGTGCCCGTCAGCGTTCTCTCCGAGGAAGGCCACGAACAGCCCTCCCCGACCGATCTTGCGGGAGTCGAACTCCACGCTGCCGGTCACCGTCGCCGCCGGGTCGGCGCCCACCAGCCTGCCGGAGACCGCGACCGCGACCTCATCGAGCCTCATCGGGATCATCGTGCCTCCTGACTCCGGTCGCCGGGAGTCGCCGCCTGGTCAGCCTGTCCGGGATCTCCGGATTCCGCCCCCGTCGGCCGGGCATCCTCACCGAACCGTTCAGTCAGCGCCCGGGCGAGTTCGATCCGGTCGTCGAACGGCTGGATCTCGCCGTCGATCTCCTGCCCCCGCTCGTGGCCCTTGCCCAGCAGCGCCACGACGTCCCCGGGCTGCGCCCGGGCGACCGCCTCGGCGATGGCCTGCCGGCGGCCGGCCATCTCGATCACTTGAGCACCGGATACCGCCTGCGCGCCCCGCAAAACCTCGGCCCGGATGGCCGCCGGGTCCTCGGTCCGGGGATTGTCGTCGGTGATCAGGACGAAGTCGGCGCCCTCCGCCGCGGCCTGGCCCATCATCGGCCGCTTGCCGCGGTCCCGGTCGCCGCCGGCGCCGATCACGCAGATCAGCCGTCCGGTGCCCGCCTGGCGCAGCGCGGCGAGGGCTGCCACGATCGCGTCCGGCTTGTGCGCGTAGTCCACCACCCCGACCACCGGGCCGGGCGCGGCGACCCGCTCCAGCCGCCCCGGCAGCCCGGGGCAGGCCGCGATCCCGATCGCGGCGACCTCGGCCTCCACTCCGGCGGCGACGAGGCTCGCCAGGGCGAGCAGCGCGTTGGCGACGTTGTGCCGGCCGGGCAGGGAGACCGCGCCGTCGACCTCGACGCCGTTCGGCCCGTGTACCCGGAACCGCTGACCGTACCCGGCTTCCTCGATCCCGTCCGCCCACCAGGTCGCGGCGGTGTCGCCGTTCGCCGAATAGGTGATCGTGGCCGGGCGCAGCAGCGGCTGGAGAGCCGGCTCATCGAGGTTGATCACCTCGTACCGGCACCGCCCGTCGAACAGCATGGCCTTGGCCTCGAAGTACTCCTCGATGGAGGCGTGGAAGTCGAGGTGGTCGGTGCCGAAGTTGGTGTACCCGCCGACGGTGAACGCGGTGCCCTCCACCCGGGACAGCGCCAGGGCGTGGCTGGACACCTCCATGACCAGGGCGGAGACCCCGCGCTCCACCGCGACGGCGAACAGCGCCTGGAGATCACCGGCCTCCGGGGTGGTCCGCTCGGATTCGATGACGAGGTCGCCGAGCCGGGTCTCGACCGTACCGATCAGCCCGGTCGTGATGCCGGCGGCGCGCAGGCCGGACTCGATGAGGTACGCGGTGGAGGTCTTGCCCGCGGTGCCTGTGATCCCGATCACGGTCAGCTTCTCGGTCGGCCGGTCGTAGATGGCCGCGGCGACCTGCCCGAGCACCCTGCGCGGCTCCGGAACGATCAGCGCGGGCAGCCCGGCCTGGTCGGCGGCCTCGGCGCCGGCCTGGTCGGTGAGCACCGCGACCGCGCCGGCCTCGGCGGCCGCCGGGATGAACCGGGCACCGTGCACCTTCGCGCCGGGTAGCGCGGCGAAGAGGTCGCCGGGCACCACCGCATCGCTGGCGTGGGTCACCCCGCGCACCAGCGTGCCGGGGTCGCCGACGATCCGAGCGGAGGCGGGCACGCCCTCTGCTTCACCGGAGACCAGCTCTGCCCCGACCTCGTCGGGCCCGACGCCCAGGTCGAGCAGGTCGGCGAGGTCGGCGAGCGGGCGCGGAGGCACCGTGCGGGGACGCGGATAGCCGGGCACGGCGTCAGACCCTACCCGCACCGGATGAGCGGTAGGAGCAGGGCCGCGCGCGTCGTGTCATTGGGTCAGCGTGAACGTCGGCACCGCGGTACCGGTCGGCGCCACCCCGTAATGCTGCAGCGTGAACGACATCATCTGCTGGAACGCGGGCGCGGACACGTCGCCGCCCTCACCGCCGGGACTGTGCGCGAACACCGCGATCACGTAGCGTGGCGCGTCGGCCGGCGCCATGCCGATGAACGACGCCACGTCGCCGGGTGCATACGAGCCGTTGCGCACGAGCAGACCGGTACCCGTCTTGCCGGCCACCCGGTACTGCGGGATCGCCGCCCTGTGCCCGGTCGCACCCTTCGCGGTCACCACCGCCTCCAGATCATGACGTAGCACCGCGGCGACCTGCGGGGACAGCACCCGACGGGTCTGCGGCGCCGCGGCCGGATGACTCGTACCATCGGGCGATATCGTCGCCTTGATGAGGTGTGGCTGGATGTATACCCCGTTATTGGCAATTGTCGCGTACACCGCGGCCATCTGCAGCGGAGTGGTCGAAACACCGTCGCCGATCGGGATCGAACCGTAGCTGGAGCCGCTCCAGTTCGACGGCGGCTGGACCAGGCCCGCCGACTCGCCCGGGATCCCCTCCTTCGTCGACTTACCCAGGCCGAACTTGAGCTGGTAGTTGTACAGCGTTTGCGGGGTCATCTTGTCCGCGACCTCGATCGCCCCGACGTTCGACGAGTACGCCAGGATGCCTGGGAGGGTGATCTTCGTGCCTCTGTCCAGCGGGGTGGTGTCCGTGTAGTTCGTGCCGCCCTTGTTGATCGACCTACCGGGCAGGGTGACCGTGGTGTCCGGCTGGATCGCCCCGGACTGCAACGCCGCGCCCAGCGTGATCGCCTTGTGGATCGAGCCCGGGTCGAGCGAGATCTGGGTGTTCGCGTCAATCATCTGGTCCGAGGTGTACTCGCCGGGCTTGTTCGCGTCGTAGCTCGGGTAGCTGGCCTGCGCGAGCACCTCGCCGGTGTGGATGTCGATCGCCACCGCCGAACCGAAGTCGGCGTGGTACCCCTGCATCTGCTTCGTGAGCACCTGCTGGAACTCGTACTGGAGATCCCGGTCGATGGTCAGCTCCAGTGAGCTGCCCGGGTGCGCGGCCTTCGTCTCGTCGTACCCGCCGGGGATGGGCGCGCTCAGGTCGCCCTGCCCCACCTCGAACGTGTGCGAGCCGTCGGTACCGGAGAGCAGGTCGTTGTAGCCCTCCTCCAGCCCCACCCGGCCGGTCAGGCTGTCCCCGGTCGCGCCGTTGTTGCTGGCGAACCCGACCAGGTTGGCGGCCAGGTCGTGACCGGGCACCTCGTTGCGCTCGTCGTGGCCGACGCCGATCCCGGGCAGGTTGAGCGCCATCACCGCGTTGGCGGTCGAGATGGGCACCCCGCGGGCCAGGTACTCGAACTCGTCCTTGCTGCCGTCCGCCCGGGTCTTGCGGGAGAGCTTCGGAACCAGCTCCGACGTCGGTACGCCGAGCAGCGCGCGCAACGCGTCCGCGGTCGACGCGACGGCCTTGGCGTTGATCTGCGACGGGTCGGCGAACACGTACTTCGCCTCCACGGCTTGCGCCAACACCTGATGGTTCCGGTCGTAGATCGCCCCGCGCTGGGCGAACAGCGGCTGGGTGACCAGCCTGTCGTGCAACCCCTTCAGCGCGTACCCGCGCGCGTCCACCAGCTGGAGCATGACCAGCCGGCCCGCGATGATCGAGAACAGCACCAGCACGACCGCGGTACCCGCGCGCAGCCGCCGGGCCGGTTCCGCCAGCCGCGGCTGCCGCTTCGGCTTGCGTACCGGCCGGCGACGAGTCGCCGTGCCCTTGGCCGTGGCCCGGCGCGGCATCGCCTCGCCCGGCCGCCCCGCTCCCTGCCGGGCCGCTCCCTGCCGGCCGCCGCCACCCTGCCGGCCCCCGCTTCCCTGCCGGACCGTGCCACTGCCCTGCCGGACCGTGCCACTGCCCTGCCGGACCGTGCCACTGCCCTGCCGGCCTCCGACCTGCTGCCGGGCCGCGCCGGTACGGCCGCCCGCACCCGAGCGCTTTCCCGGCGCCGAACGGCCCCGCCGGTCGTCGGTCTGCTCATTGCGCAGCAGCTCGAGAGCCGGCCGGAACGGGTCGCGACCGACCCCCTCGCGGACGGTCCGGCCACGCGGCGAGTACCGGCGGGCGTCGGAGATCCCGCCCCGGCCGGTGGCCTGGCCACCGGCCGACCGGCCGCGCTGCTGCTGATCGGCCGACCGGCCGCGCTGCTGCTGATCGGCGTCCGACCGGCCGTGCAGCGGCAGGACCGTGGGGTCCGCCGATGCCCGGCCGGTCGATTGGCGGCGGGGTGGATCACTGCGGCGGGACGGCACGGCTCAGTGCCCCGCCCCGGTGGTCGCCCCCTGGTTCGCCGCGGTCTGCGTGGTGGCCTGCTGGCCGGTCACGCTCGGCATGCCGTTGGCCGGCTGCGGTACGCCGATCACGGCACCGTTGGGCAGCGTGATGTACGCGGGCTGCCCGGCGTTGACCATGCCCTGCGCCCGTGCCAGGGCGGCCAGGTTGGTCGGTGACGAGTCATCGGCCAGCTGCTCGTTGAGCTGCTGCTCCTGCTCGTCCAGGGTGTTCTGCTGATCCTCCAGGTGAGCCAGCCGGAACGCGTTCTCGTTGATCTTCGTGTTGAGTACCAGGATGCCGAGTACCCCGGCCACCACCACGACGAGGACGAGCGCCACGAACGGCGCCCGCGGCGCGGTGACCGGCGCCGGCGGCGCCACCCGCAGCGCCCCGCGGCCCTTTCCCCGGCGAACCGCCGGAGTCGGCGCGCTCGCGGGTGCCAGCGCTGTGGCCCCATCGGTGGTGAACTGCAGTCTGTTCGCGTTGACCGACCGGGCGCCTGGTGGCGCCGCTCGATCCACGGTGCGTGCTGGGCTGCGACGGGTGGTCGTCGCGGTCGACTCCCTCATGGCCCCTCCCCCTGCTCGGATTCCCTCGGGTTGCCCGGCCGCGCGCGACCCCCACGCGCCACCGGTTGGTGCAGTGCTTTGACCTGTGCCCTCTTGCTTTCATCGATACGTTCGGCCGCACGCAGCCGGACCGACGCGGCTCGCGGATTCGCCGCCACCTCCTCGGAACCGGGCAACTCGGCCCCCCGGGTCAGCAGCCGCAGCTTCGGACCGCTGCCCGGTAGTTCCACCGGCAAATCCACCGGCCCGGTCGACCGGGCCCGGGCCGCCATCGCCTGCTTGGTGATCCGGTCCTCCAGCGAGTGGTAGGACAGCACCACCATCCGGCCGCCGATCGCCAGCCGGTCCAGCACCGCCGGCAACGCCTTGCGCAGCGCGTCGAGTTCCCCGTTTACCTCGATGCGCAGCGCCTGGAACGTGCGCTTGGCCGGGTGCCCGCCGGTGCGCCGGGCGGGTGCCGGGATGGAGTCCCGGACCAGCTCGGCGAGGCGGGCGCTGGATGTGATCCGGGCCCGTCCACGCTCCCGGACGATCGCCGAGGCGACCCGTGAGGCGAACCTCTCCTCGCCGTACACCCGCAGGATCCGGCTGAGCTCGGCCGCCTCGTACGTGTTGACCACCTCTTCGGCGGTGATGCCGGTGGTCGGATCCATGCGCATGTCCAGCGGGGCGTCCTGCGCGTACGCGAACCCGCGCTCGGCCTCGTCGAGTTGCATCGACGAGACGCCGAGGTCGAACAGGGCGCCATCGATCTCGTCGACTTCCAGGTCGTCCAGGACCTCGGGCAGCTCGTCGTACACGGCGTGGACCAGGTGCGTCCGGTCGGCGTACCCGGACAGCCGCTCACCGGAGAGGCGCAACGCGTTCGGGTCCCGATCCAGACCGACCAGTACCAGTCGCGGATGCCGCGCGAGTACCGCCTCGGCGTGGCCGCCCAGTCCCAGCGTGGCGTCGACGTGTACCGCGTTCCGGTTCGACCGGCCGGGCGCGTCGAGGGCGGGGGCGAGCAGCTCAAGGCAGCGGTCGAGCAGCACCGGAACGTGTACCTCCGGCTGCGACCGAGCCGGCTCCTGGGCCGGACCGACCAGACGCCCGTCAGGGCGCTGTCCCCCCATTGCCGACCCCCTGTCGACCTCGTCGTGGCGACCCTGTAGGTTCACCACCTGCCGTACGGGTGATTCGCGGTCACCTCGGTACGGGTGCGACACGTTGCCGTACCGTCAGATCCCCATCCGCTCTACCCACCTGGCGCCGGGGAAGTGACGTCAGGAAGGCGAGCGGCTGGAGATCTCGCGGTACGGCAGCGTCACGCCGCTACATCCCGCCGGGTAGCACCCCCTCTTCGATGCCAGCGAAGTCCTCTTCGCTGTCGGCGAGGTAGCTCTCCCAGGACTGCTTGTCCCAGATCTCGACCCGGCTGCTCGCTCCGATCACCACGAGCTCACGACTCAGCCCGGCATATTCCCGCAGGTGGCCCGGGATGGTGACCCGGCCCTGCTTGTCGGGCACCTCGTCGTGTGCGCTGGCGAAGAACACCCGGCTGTATGCCCGGGCGGCCTTGTGAGTCATCGGCTGGTCGCGCAACTGGCCCGCGATGCGCTGGAACTCGGGCATCGGGAACACGTACAGGCAGCGCTCCTGCCCCTTTGTGATCACGACACCTCCCGCCAGCTCATCCCGAAACTTCGCGGGAAGGATCAACCGGCCCTTTTCATCCAGGCGCGGGGTATGGGTGCCTAAGAACACGGCCCACCCCCTGACGCCCGACCCCCCGGGACCGGCCGAACCTCCCAGCCCTGCCAGTGCGCCCCACTGTACTCCACTTCCCTCCACCGTCAACGAGAAAATCCCCGTGTCGGCGTGGGAGTTCCGAGCAAACAGGCAGCTCAGACGTGGTGGCTTCGAGTGGAGGGGGAGGCCGGGCGACATTCTTGATCAGCTATCCGACAAGCGCGTGACCGAGCCGGAAATACGGACAAAACGACTAGCGAGGCAGGACTCTCCGGTATCGGAGGCGCTCCGGGGAGCGATGTGGAGGGCCAAGGGGCGGGTACGACGTGTAAACGGAACGGGGGCGGAGCGCGACGGGAGAAGCGGCCCCTCTCCGGCTCACCGAGCTCCGGAGAGGGGCCGGAGAGAAACAGGAATCCGGCCGTCATCCCCGCCCGCGACGGCGACGCGCCGCAGGGCACCGGGTGTTCGCGGTTGGACTGGCGTTATCGGGCAACCGGGTCCGATACGCTTGCCCGCGTGACGACGCGGAAACCCCTCCGAGCCAAGCTCGCCACCTCCGTATCCAAGGGCGCGGCGGCGCTTTCGCGCGCCACTGGGCGGGGGGACGGCTCGGTCATCGGCGGACGACTCGGTCTGATGATCGACCCCGACCTGCTGGCCCATCTCTCCAACGGCCGGCAGATCGCACTCATCTCCGGTACCAACGGGAAGACCACCACCACCCGGCTGGCCACGGCCGCCCTCGGCGTCCTCGGCCCGGTGGCCACCAACTCCTACGGCGCCAACATGCCCACCGGGCACACGTCGGCCCTGGCCAAGGCCGGGGACACGCCGTATGCGGTGCTCGAGACCGATGAGCACTACCTGCCGCAGGTGCTGGCGGCCACCCACCCGAAGGTGATCGCGCTGCTCAACCTGAGCCGCGACCAGCTTGACCGGGCGAAGGAGGTGGCGATGATGGCCCAGCTCTGGCAGGAGACCCTTCGCGGCCAGCCGGTCCACCTGGTGGCGAACGCGGACGATCCGATGGTGGTCTGGGCGACCGGCGGTTCCGACCGGGTCACCTGGGTCGCCGCCGGGCAGCGCTGGCACGACGACTCCTGGGTCTGCCCGGAGTGCGGCGGCGCCATCGCCCGCGCCGGCGAGACTCCCCCGGCGGCGGCCTCCGCGCTCGCCGCGTCGGGCCAGGCCCCGGGCAGCATGATCGCCTCCGGCAACATCCCGCACGACGGCCCACCCGGCGGCCTGGCGGGCCCGATACCGGGCGCTGCCGGCCCAGGGATGCCCGGCGCGGTCCCCGGGATGCCCAGCGCCGCGGGGCCTGGGATGCCCGGCCCGGCCGGGGCCGCCTTCGCGCCGCCCGAGACGATCCACACCAGCGCCGCTCCCCCCAACGCCGCTCCGCCCAGCACCGCTCCCCCCAACGCGGTCCAGGCGAACACCGCCGGTGCCGCCTCGGTCGCGGCCGAGGCCGCGGCGGCCAGCGGCATCCGGACCAGCGCGACCGCGCCGCCCACGGTCGAGACCGGCAGCACGGCGCCCACGATGACCCAGTCCGGGCCGACCGCGCCGAGCATGGCGCCGGGCGGCCCGATACCGGCCGTCGTCGCCCCGGCCGGCGCGGCAGCCTCCTCGCCCACCGCACAGACCGCGCCCGGCCCGCTCCGCTCCGAGACGATGCCCGCGAGCCAGGGCGGCGAGCCGTCGGTCGACGCGGTCGCCGAGCCCCTGGTCGACTCCGGCGGCGGCAACCCCGACGCCGACTGGCACTGCACCAACTGCGCGCTGCGCCGCCCCACTCCGCAGTGGACGGTCGACAGCGACGCCGTCGTCGACCCGTGGGGTGTCCGGCACCGGATCACGCTCCAGCTGCCGGGTCGGGTCAACCGGGCGAACGCGGCCACCGCGCTGGCCATCGCCGCCGAATTCGGGGTACCGCCGGCCGAGGCGGCTCCCCGGCTCGCCGAGGTCGCCTCCGTGGCCGGCCGCTACGCCCAGGTGGAGCGCGACGGCAAGGCGATCCGGTTGCTGCTGGCCAAGAACCCGGCCGGCTGGCTGGAGGCGTTCGACATGGCCGACCACGCGCCGACCCTGCTGTCGATCAACGCTCGGGACCCCGACGGCCTGGACACCTCCTGGCTGTTCGACGTGGACTTCTCGCCGCTGGCCGGCCGGCCGGTGCTGATCAGCGGCGACCGGGCCTTCGACCTGGCCGTGCGGCTGGAGGTCAACGGAGTGCCGTTCACGCACGTCCGGTCGTTCGCCCAGGCGCTCGCCGCGACGCCGCCCGGCCGGCTCGAGGTCATCGCCAACTACACCGCCTTCCAGGACATCCGAGCGGAGCTGGACCGTGTCAATTAACGGAATGAGCGCTCTGCGCATCGTCTGGGTCTACCCCGACCTGCTGTCCACCTACGGTGACCGGGGCAACCTGCTGATCCTGTCCCGGCGGGCGGCCATGCGCGGGCTGCCGGTGGAGTGCTTCGAGGTGCGCTCGGACCAGCCGGTACCTGTGGACGCCGACATCTACCTGCTGGGCGGCGGTGAGGACGGCCCCCAGTCGCTGGCCGCGCAGCGGCTGATCGCCGACGGCGGGCTGCGCCGCGCTGTCGACCGGCGCGCGGTGGTGCTCGCCATCTGCGCCGGGTACCAGCTGCTCGGCCAGTCGTTCTTCGCCAAGGGCCAGCCATGCGCCGGCCTCGGCCTGCTCGACCTGACCTCGGACCGGGGACCGTCGCGGGCGGTCGGCGAGCTGGCCGGCACGGTCGACCCCGAGCTGGGCCTGCCCATGCTGAGCGGCTTCGAGAACCACGGCGGGCGCACCCACCTCGGGCCGAGCGCCCGGCCGCTGGCCAAGGTCTCGGTCGGCATCGGCAACGACGGCGCCACCGAGGGGGCCTGGAACGGCAGCATCGTGGGGACGTATTCGCACGGTCCGGCCCTGTCCCGTAACCCCGGGCTGGCCGACCTGCTGCTGCGCTGGGCAACCGGGATCGACAACCTGCCTCCGCTGGACGACGCCTGGCCGGAACGGCTGCGCGGCGAGCGGTTGGCCGCCGTCCGGGCGGCGTGAGCCTGCCGAGCGCTTCGCGGCTTCGCAGGTCACCCTGGTCGCGGGTGGTCCTGCTCGGCGTGGTGGTCGCCGCCATGGCGGTGACCGCCTACGCTCTGCCGCTGCAACGGCTGGCCGACTCCGCCGCGCGGCTCGGGCCGGCCCCGGTCCTCGCACTGGCGGTCGGGCTGCTGCTGGCCCTGGTTCCGCGTACCGCCGTTTCGGTGGCTTGCGGCGCCCTGTTCGGTGCCCTGGCCGGGTTCGCGTACGCGCTGGCCGCCGGGCTGCTCGCCGCGGGTCTCGCGTTCGCGTCGGCGCGGTGGCTGGCTCGCGGCGCGGTGGCCGGCCGGCTGCGTGGCCGGGCGGCGCGGTTCGACACCTGGCTGTCCCGCCGCGGACTGCTCGCCGTGGTGGTGGTCCGGCTGGTACCGATCGCGCCGTTCGGGCTGGTCAGCTACCTGTACGGGAGCACCGGCGTGCGTACCCGGCACTACCTGCTGGGTACGCTCATCGGCGCCACCCCGTCCGCGGCGACCTGGGCCGGAGTCGGGGCGGCCGTGATCAGCCAGGGTCGCCTCGGCGTGTTCACCCTCGCGCCGGCCGGGGCCGGGCTCATCGTCACGGTGTGCGCCGCGGCGTACTGGCGCTCCTCGATGCGCCGCGAGCGGATGAGCCCGACCGACACCGACGTCAGACCACCACGCTGACCATCCGGCCCGGTACCACGATCACCTTCCGCGGCTCGCGGCCGGCCAGCGTCTCGGCGACGGCGGCCAGCGCCGCCTCCCGTACCGCGTCCTGCTCCGCGTCCGCGGCGACCTCGATCCGGCCGCGCACCTTCCCGTTCACCTGCACCGGATAGGTCACCGACTCCACCCGCAGCAGCGCCGGGTCGGCGACCGGGAAGTCCACGTACGCCACGGTGTCCTCGTGACCCAGCCGGCGCCACAGCTCCTCGGCGACGTGCGGGGCGAACGGCGAGACCATCCGGACCAGCGGGTCGGCCACCTCCCGCGGGGTACCGTTTCCGGCCATCCCGGTGATCCGGTTCGCCAGCTCGATCAGCTTCGCGATGGCCGTGTTGAACCGCAGGCCCTCCATGTCATCGCGGACGCCCGAAATGAC
The DNA here is from genome assembly GCF_016862975.1 of Rugosimonospora africana. Classification (GTDB taxonomy): domain Bacteria; phylum Actinomycetota; class Actinomycetes; order Mycobacteriales; family Micromonosporaceae; genus Rugosimonospora; species Rugosimonospora africana. The sequence continues at coordinate 15,853 of NZ_BONZ01000076.1, read as the reverse complement.
GCGGTGCAGGATGCGGCGCGTGTCCTCGTCGGCCGGCTCGTCGACGACCCGGCTCGCCCCGGTCTGCTCGTCGACCAGCGCCCGCCAGACCCGCTGCAGGAAGCGCTGAGCGCCGACCACGGCCCGGGTCTCCCACGGCCGGGAGACCTCCAGCGGGCCCATCGACATCTCGTACACCCGGAAGGTGTCGGCGCCGTACTGGGCACACATGTCGTCGGGGGTCACCACGTTGCGCAGCGACTTGCCCATCTTGCCGTACTCGCGGCGGACCTCCGCGCCGTCGTAGTAGAAGTGGCCGTCGCGCTCCTCCACCTCTTCGGCCGGCACGTACCTGCCGCGCTCGTCGGTGTACGCGTACGCCTGGATGTACCCCTGGTTGATCAGCTTCCGGAACGGCTCGAACGACGAGACGTGCCCCAGGTCGAACAGCACCTTGTGCCAGAACCGGGCGTACAGCAGGTGCAGCACGGCGTGCTCGGCACCGCCGACGTACAGGTCGACCCCGCCGCAGTCGCCGTCAGCGGCCTGCGGCCCCATCCAGTACCGCTCGTTGGCCGGGTCGACGAACGCCTGGTCGTTGGTCGGGTCCAGGTACCGCAGCTCGTACCAGCAGGAACCGGCCCACTGCGGCATCACGTTGGTCTCGCGGGTGTACCGCTTCGGGCCATCGCCCAGGTCCAGCTCGACCTCCACCCAGTCCCGGGCCCGGGACAGCGGCGTCTCCGGGTCGGTGTCGGCGTCATCGGGGTCGTAGGTCTTCGGCGAGAAGTCCTCCACCTCGGGCAGCTCGACGGGCAGCATCGACTCCGGCAGCGCCACCGGCAGGCCGGTCTGGTCGTACACGATCGGGAACGGCTCGCCCCAGTACCGCTGCCGGCTGAACAGCCAGTCCCGCAGCCGGTACGTGGTCGCCCCGGCACCGTGTCCGTTGGCCTCCAGCCACTCGATGATCGCCTTCTTGGCGTCGACGACGCCCATGCCGTCCAGGCTGAAACCCTGAGGTGAGCTCGAATTGATGGCCGGGCCGTCCCCGACGTACGCCTTTCCGTCGAAGCCCTCGGACGGCTGAACGGTACGGATGATCGGCAGCTCGAAGACCTCGGCGAAATCCCAGTCGCGCTCGTCCTGGCCGGGCACCGCCATGATCGCGCCGGTACCGTAGCCGGCCAGCACGTAGTCGGCGACGAACACCGGGATCTGCGCCCCATTGACCGGGTTGGTCGCGTACGCGCCGGTGAAGACGCCGGTCTTTTCCTTGGCGTCGGCGATGCGCTCCTCGTCGGTCTTGGCGGCGGCGTACTTGCGGTACGCGGAGATCGCCTCGCCCGGGGTGTCGTGCCCGCCGGTCCAGGCCGGTCGGGTGTCGGCCGGCCAGACCTTGGGCGCCAGCGCCTCGACCAGCTCGTGTTCCGGCGCCAGGACCAGGTAGGTCGCGCCGAATACGGTGTCCGGCCGGGTCGTGAACACGCGGACCGGCCCGGCCGAGGTCGGGAAGTCGATGTGCGCACCGGTCGAGCGGCCGATCCAGTTGCGCTGCATCAGCTTGATCGGCTCCGGCCAGTCCAGCGACTCCAGGTCCTCGATCAGCCGGTCACCGTACGCGGTGATCCGCATCATCCACTGCTTCAGATTGCGCTTGAAGACCGGGAAGTTGCCCCGGTCCGAGCGGCCGTCGGCGGTGACCTCCTCGTTGGCCAGCACGGTGCCCAGGCCGGGGCACCAGTTGACCGGAGCCTCCGACACATAGGCCAGCCGGTGATCGTCAACGATCTTGCGACGCTCCACGTCGGTCAGCGTCGACCAGGCCCGCCCGTCCGGCGTGGGCCGGGTCCCGGACTCGAACTCGGCGATCAGCTCGGCGATCGGCCGGGCCTTGCCGGCGCCGCCGCCAGCATTCCGGTCGTACCAGGAGTTGAAGATCTGCAGGAAGATCCACTGGGTCCAGCGGTAGAACGGCACGTCGGTGGTGGCGATGCTGCGCCGGTCGTCATAGGCCAGGCCCAGGCGGCGCAGCTGGCCGCGGTACCGCTCGACGTTCTCTTCGGTGGTCTTGCGCGGATGGGTACCGGTCTGCACCGCGTACTGCTCCGCCGGCAGCCCGAACGCGTCGAAGCCCATCGGGTGCAGCACATTGCGCCCGATCATGCGCTGGTACCGACAGTAGGAGTCGGTGCCGATGTAGCCCAGCGGGTGCCCAACGTGCAGGCCGGCACCCGACGGGTACGGGAACATGTCGGCCACGTACAGCTTGGGGGCCCCGGCCCTCGGGTGGTCCGGGTCGGCCAGCGGCCCGACCGGGTTCGGCGCCTGGAAGGTGCCGTGCTCCTCCCAGTAGTCCTGCCACTGGGCCTCGATCCGGTTCGCCAGCTCGGCCGTGTAGCGGAACGGCGGGATCTCCGACGCCGACACCGCCGCCTCTGTCGCTACCTCAGTCATGATCGCCACCTGTGTGTGAGTAGGGCCGGGATCGTCTTCGGGCACGAAAAAACCCCTCGCGCAGGAGGGGTCGCCGTGCTGTCGCTATCGCGTCAGCACGGCCGCCTAAGAAGCCGAGAGGCCCGAATCATGAGCGCAGTGTACCTCGTCCCGAACCGCGGCCGCTCGCCTGTTGACGCGGCGCCGCCGATGAACGAGTCTACCCAGACGGTTGACGTACTCAACAAATGGAGCCGCTCATGGACATCTTTCTCTGGGTCGTTCAGGCCGTACTCTGCCTGGCCTTCCTCGCCGCCGGCGGCACCAAGGTGGCGTCGCCGAAGGAGAAGCTGGCCACCACGATGGGGTGGTCAAAATCTTGGCCCCCGGCCGGCCTCAAGGCACTGGGCGCGGTCGAGGTGCTCGGCGCGATCGGCGTCGTGCTGCCCTGGGCCACCGGAGTCGCGACCGTGCTCACTCCGCTCGCCGCGGTCGGCCTGGCCGTCACCATGGTCGGCGCACTGGTCGTCCATGCGCGCCGTCGCGAGTACCCGAACGCGGCGCCGACGATCCTCCTGCTGATCCTGTCGGTTGTCGTCGCGGTCGGCAGGTTCTGACGATCGACCGATCGCTGTGCCGACGGCCGCGGCCAACGTGGCGGGCTGAACCCCTGCGGCCAGCGGAACGTGAGTGAGAAGTAGGGACCGACGAGAGCGGTGATAGGTTCCAGTGAATGGCGAGCTGCAACGATCTTGTTACGCCGGATAACCCGAACGGTGGTTACGTTGCTGTACTATTCGGCCCACTCGGCGTACCCCACAAAAGTGGCTAGCCTGAGAAGATGCAGGTGGTCCTAGCGGGGGAGGCAGGGACTGGTCTCCCGCGACCGCACTGGCGTGCCCGTGACCCGCACCGGCAGCCGTGTGGATACCAAGAGGAGGCCAGTTGACCATCCAAACTACCGCTGATGAGCTCGGTGGGCCGATGCCGGCGCCGGAATTCGCCGCCGCGGCCGAAGCCATCGTTCACAACATCGACCAGGTCATCGAGGGAAAGACCGCGACCGTGCGGCTCGCTCTCGCGGTGCTGCTGGCCGAGGGTCACCTGCTCATCGAGGACGTCCCCGGTGTGGGCAAGACCAAGCTCGCCAAGGCTCTCGCCCGTTCCATCGACTGCAGCGTGCGGCGCATCCAGTTCACTCCGGACCTGCTGCCCAGCGACGTCACCGGCGTCAGCGTCTACAACCAGGAGACGCGCGACTTCGAGTTCAAGCCGGGAGCGGTGTTCGCCAACATCGTGGTCGGCGACGAAATCAACCGGGCCTCGCCCAAGACCCAGTCCGCCCTGCTGGAGTGCATGGAGGAGCGGCAGGTCACCGTCGACGGGGTCACCTACCCGCTGCAGCGCCCGTTCATGGTCGTCGCGACGCAGAACCCGATCGAAATGGAGGGCACCTACCCGCTGCCCGAGGCGCAGCGCGACCGGTTCACCGCCCGCATCGCGATGGGCTACCCGGACGCCGGTGCGGAGCTCGCCATGCTCGACGTGCACGGCGCCGAGGATCCGCTGGTGGCGCTGCAGCCGGTGACCGACGCCGAGACGGTACGCGGCCTGATCGCCACCGTCCGGGACGTGCACGTCGCCGACGCGGTCAAGCAGTACGCGGTCAACCTCGTCAACGCGACCCGTGAGGCACCCGAGCTGAGGCTGGGCGCCTCGCCGCGCGCCACCCTGCAGTTGCTGCGGACCGCGCGGGCGGTGGCCGCCCTGGAAGGCCGCGACTACGTGCTGCCCGACGACCTCCAGGCGCTGGCCGTCCCGGTGCTGGCCCACCGGCTCATCCCGACCGCCGAGGCGCAGCTGTCCCGGCGGACCACCGACGCCGTGGTGGCGGATCTGATCCACCGGTTGCCGCTGCCCACCGACCGGCAACGGTCGCCGTACAACACCCGTCCCGCGACCCCGCCGCGCGACCCGCGCGATCCCTCGCCCAGGGGGCGATGACCGTGCGCGAGGGGCTGCGCGGGCTCACCACGCGTGGCAAGTCGTTCCTGGCGTGTGCCGTGGCGATGGCGGTGCTGTCCGTCGTGTTCGGCGAGAAGGACCTGCTCCGGGTCGCGCTGCTGATCGCGGCGCTGCCGCTGCTCGGTGCCTGGTACGTCGGGCGGACCCGGTACAAGCTGGCCTGCACCCGGACTCTGGATCCGCACCGCACCCCGGTCGGGGCGACCGCCCGGGTCGTGCTGCGCCTCCAGAACCTCTCCGGCCTGCCCACCGGCACCCTGCTACTGGAGGACCGGCTCCCCTACGCGCTGGGCAGCCGTCCCCGCCTGGTCCTGGAACGGCTCGGCCGGCACCAGGCCAGTTCGGTGGCGTACACGGTCCGGGCCGACGTCCGCGGCCGGTACGAGGTCGGACCGCTCGTGGTGCGGCTGACCGATCCGTTCGGACTGTGCGAGCTGACCCGTTCCTTCCCCTCGATCGACCGCCTCACCGTGATTCCGCAGGTGACCGCGCTGCCGTCGGTGCGGCTTGCCGGCGAGTACGCGGGTACCGGCGAGTCGCGGGCCCGGTCGGTCGCGGTCCACGGGGAGGACGACGCGGCCACCCGCGAGTACCGGCACGGCGACGACCTGCGCCGGGTGCACTGGCGCTCGACGGCCCGGGTCGGCGAGCTGATGGTGCGCCGGGAGGAGCAGCCCTGGGAGAGCCGGGCCACGCTGGTCCTGGACACCCGGACACTGGCGCATCGCGGCGAGGGTCCGACCGCCAGCTTCGAGTGGGCGGTGTCGGCGATCGCCAGCATCGCGATGCACCTGAGGCACGGCGGGTACCGGCTGCGGCTGGTCACGGACGCCGGAGTGGACATCGACGCCACCGAGGCCGAGGGGGACGGCGCGATCCTCGACCATTTGGCCGAGGTCAAGCTGTCCCCGAACAGCGAGGTGACCAACCTGATCGACATGGTGCGCCACCGCGCCGACGGCGGGATGATCATCTCGGTACTCGGCATGCTCTCCCCGACCGAGGCCGAACTGCTCGGCGCACTGCGCACCAGCAACGCCACCTGCGTCGGGTTCCTCATCGACAGCACCACCTGGCTCAACCTGCCGACCGCCGCTCGCGAGGAAGCCGACCAGACACAGGGCGCGGCCGCGCTGTCGCTGCTGCGCACCGGCTGGCGGGTCGTCGGCGTGCGACACGGCGACAAGCTGCCCGGGCTGTGGCCCCAGGCCGCGCGGGGCTCGCAGGGCTTCGCCTGGCGGGCGGCCATGGCCGAGACGGTGACCACCACCACCGGCTCCGGAGCCGTCGGCCGGCCGGGCACGTGAGCGGGCGACGACCGCCCGGAGAAGAGGACGGGTCACGATGAACCAACGCCGGCAGGTCACCCTCGTCGCCGCCGCTGCCACCCTGCTCGCGACCGCTCCGCTGGCCACCATCTACGAGACCTGGACCTGGTGCATCGACTGCCTGTTCGCGGTCGGCGCGGTCTGCCTGGCCGCCCTCGGCACCCGGGCGTTGCGCAGTCCGATGTGGACTCAGCTGCTGGCCATGCTCGCCGCGCTGACCATCATGGTGACCTGGCTGTTCGGCTCCAAGGGGGCGATCGCCGGGACCATCCCGACGGGTACCACCCTGCAGCACTTCGGCACCCTGCTGTCCAGCGCCAACCGGGACATCAACGACTACGGCATTCCGGTACCCGACCGGGAGGGCCTGCTGTTTCTGACGACGGCCTCGGTCGGCCTGGTGGCCATCCTGGTCGATCTGGTCGCGGCCGGCCTGCGCCGGCCCGCGCTGGCCGGGTTCCCGATGCTGGCCATGTACTGGATCCCGGTTCTGGTCCACCCGGACAGCGTCTCGTTCATCCCGTTCGTGGTCGGCGCGGTCGGCTTCCTGTGGCTGCTGGTCACCGACAACGTGGACCGGGTACGGCGGTTCGGCCGCCGGTTCACCGGCGAGGGACGCGACGTCGACCTGTGGGAGCCCTCGCCGCTGGCCGCGGCGGGTCGCCGGCTGGCCGTGGTCGGTGTGGCGCTGGCCATCCTGCTGCCACTGGCCATCCCCGGCATGACGAACGGCCTGCTGGACAGGTTCGGCGCCGGTGGTGACGGTCAGGGCATCGGCCCCGGAGGCAACGGCCGGGGCACCAGCGTCAACCTGTTCTCGGCGCTGTCCGGCCAGCTCAACCTGAAGAGCACGCACGACATGTTGAAGGTGACCACCAACGACCCGTCGCCGTACTACCTGCGCATCGGTGAGGCCGACCGGCTGGTCGAGGCAGGCTTCAGCTCCCAGTCCTCGCGCAGCGGGAAGTCCGTTACCAGCGCTCCCTCCACCGCGCCGATCAACCTGCCCGGAGTCACCCAGAAGAAGTACCAGGCGAACATCACGGTCACGAACAACCTCAACATGGCGCTGCTGCCGGTCTACAGCCAGCCGACGAAGTTCCAGAAGCTGGACAGCAGTTGGCTCTACGACCCCAACAGCGGCCTGGTCTACTCCAACCGCTCCTCTTCGGCCGGCAAGCAGTACTCCTTCGAGTTCCTGCACACCGACTACAAGCCCGAGGCGTTGCGCAGCGCGAAACCGTTGAGTCAGGACAACCCGATCCAGCGCATGGACACCTCGGTGCCTCCCCAGCCGAAGGTCGACTCGCTGGTGGCCAGCCTCACCGCGGGCAAGACGACGCCGTACGACAAGGTGCTCGCGCTGTACAACTACTTCTCCGCGGACAACAAGTTCGAGTACTCGCTGAGCACCGAGACCGGCACCAGCGGCAGCGACATCGTCGACTTCCTGAACAACAAGAAGGGCTACTGCGAGCAGTACGCGTCCGCGCTGGCCTGGATGGTACGGGCGGCGGACATCCCGGCCCGGGTCGCGTTCGGGTTCACCCGGGGAACCAACCGGCAGAACGACACGTACACGCTGACCAACGAGAACCTGCACGCGTGGACCGAGGTCTACTTCGCCGGGTACGGCTGGGTGCCGTTCGACGCCACGCCGACCGCTGGCGTCGCCGGATCGGTGAGCCCGGCCTGGGCGCCCGACGTCAACCACAAGGACCCGACCGGTAGCACCGGCACTGTCGGGGCACCCAGTTCGGCCGGGCCCGACGGCAGCAACCCGCAGGACCGTAAGCTGCCGGAGGATCCGGCCGGCGCCAGCGCGGGCGCCCACACCCAGCACCCGAGCGCGCCGATGTGGCCGTGGTACCTGGCCGGGGCGATCGTGCTGGTAGTGCTGCTGCTCGCGCTGCCGGGGTTGCGCCGGTCGATGATCCGCCGCAACCGCAGGCCGCGTTCCGCGGTGGGTACCGGCGTCCGCGCGACCGCCGGGGGCGAGATCGTGGACTCCCCGCCGGGCGAGATGAGGGTGGTCGAGGACGCGGGCCGGGCGGAGGCGGCACGTGCCGACGCCCACACGACCTGGGACGAGCTGATCGACACGCTGGTGGACTTCGACATCCCGGTGGACGACGCCGAGACGCCACGGGTGACCGTGGCGCGGCTGGCCGACTCGATGCTCCTCGGCGCGGAGGCGGCGGACGCGGTACGGCTGATCGGTCAGGCCGAGGAGCGGGCGCGGTACTCCCGGATACCGCTGCCAGCCACCGGCCTGTCCGAGTCGCTGCGCACGGTACGGTCGGCGATCTCCCACCGGGCCCTCTGGCGTACCCGGCTGCGCGCGGTCGTCCTACCGCCGTCCGTACTGCGCCGCTGGCGTGGCGGCCTGGTCGAGCGCACCAGCTCCGTCACCTCGACCGTGACCCGGTCCTGGGACCGCACCACACGAGTCCTCAGCCCACGCCGGCTGATCCCCGGCCGGGCCACCGCCCGGTAGAGCTTCGGGAGATCGGGCGCCCGCCACTCTCGGGCGGGCGTCAGCCAGACAGGGTCAGCCGCGGGTGAGCCGCAGGGGCGAGCCGGGGTGAGCCGCAGGGGTGAGCCTGGGTGAGGTGCAGGGGTGAGCCTGGGTGTGAGGTGCAGGGGTGAGCCTGGGTGAGGTGCGTGGAAGGGCGGCCCGTTAGGACCGCCCTTCCACGCCACACCGATGACTGTCCGGGACAGTCGAAGCGCTTACCCTCTGTCCTCCGGGCGCTGGCGCCAGCGCTCCTCCAGCCGGTCGATCAAGGAACTACGTCGTTGCCGGGTGGGTCGGCTGGCTACCCCGCCGACCGATCGCAGCTCGGTGCCGTGCGATCGGCGCAGGGATGTCAGCCCGAACGCGGCGGCGACCAGCATGACGACGAAACCCGCCACGCCTAGCAGGGCACTCTTGCTGACGGCACCATAAACGACCAACGCCAGACCAGCGACGACGAGAGCGCCGGCGACCAACAGCCGGCGTCGGGCGTGAAAACGCGGGTCGGTGGCGCGCACGGCCGAGGCGAATTTTGGATCCTCGGCAAGCGACCGCTCGATCTGCTCGAACAGCCGCTGCTCGTGTTCCGAGAGCGGCACGGCACTCCTCCCCGGTCATTGATGTCTCTCCAGTATGGATCGACGGACCGTGACAGCCGGGTGGCTGCTTACCGGCAAGTCTACGAGGGGCTACCCGGGTCGGAAAGCCGGTCGACACTCAGGTGTCGGGATTTTCCGGGAGCGGCCTCCTCTCGGGCCCCGTTCCAGGGTCCCGGCATCCCCGACCACTCCGACTCGCCGACCCGACCTGGGCCCTTGTCCAGCAGGCTGGCGGGGCGCACCGCCCCGGCGCCGAACCTGGCCACCGCCGCGTCGGCCGCGCGTTCCGCCTCCGCCCAGCCGTGCTCCCGGCCGTCGAGGGCGAGCTGGCGGGGCGCCCGCTCCGCCTCGATCAGCCCCTCGATGCGCACGCCGAGAAGCCGGATCCGGTCGCCGGGCCGCAATATGTCATAGAGCGCCCAAGCCGTCTCAAAGACTTCGTTGGTCACATCGGTCGGCCCGGGGAGTGTCCGGGAACGGCTGACGGTGCGGAAGTCGGCGAGCCTCACCTTGATCGACACCGTGCGGCCGGCCTGGCCCGTCTGGCGCAGCCGAGCCGCCGCCTTGCCTGCCAAGGCGAGCAGAGTGCGCCGGATCACCAGCGGATCGTCGATGTCGTCGTCAAACGTCGTTTCCGCACCGATGGACTTCTCCACGTGCTCCGGCACCACCGCCCGCGGATCACGTCCCCAGGCCAACTCGTGCAGGTGGCTGGCCGCCGCCTCGCCGAGCGCGGACCGGATCATGCCGACCGGCGCCTGGGCGAGATCGCGGATGGTGGTCAGGCCGAGCCGGCGCAGGGCCTCGGCGCTGCGCTCCCCCACTCCCCACAGCGCGGCTACCGGCAGCGGGTGAAGGTAGTCCAGGACCCGGCCGGCGGGCACGACCACCATGCCGTCGGGCTTGGCCCGGGTGGACGCGAGCTTGGCCACGAACTTGCTCGGCGCCACCCCTACCGAGCAGGTCAGTGCCTGCTCCTCCGCGACCCGGCGGCGGATCGTCGCGGCGATGGCCGCCGGCCGGCCGAGCAGGCGCCGGGCGCCGGCCACATCGAGGAACGCCTCGTCCATGGAGAGCGGCTCGACGAGCGGGGTGATCTCCCGGAAGATCTGCATCACCGCCCGCGACGCCCGCGAATATTCGGTGAAATCGGGCGGCAGGAAGACCGCTCCGGGGCACAGCCGCCGCGCCCTCACACTGGGCATCGCGCTGCGCACGCCGAAGGTCCGGGCCTCGTAGCTCGCGGAACTGACCACGCCGCGAGGACCGATCCCGCCAACGACCACCGGACGGCCACGCAACTCGGGGCGGCGGCGCACCTCGACAGAGGCGAAGAACGCGTCCATGTCCACGTGCAGGATGACGCAGCCGGTGTCGTCCGCGTCGGGTCCGAATCCGGCCGCGTCTCCCCGTGGCACCTGCTGGCTACGCCCCACGTCAGGAGGGTAACCCGGCCCCCCGACATTCCCGGCCGCTCGCGCCGGCGCGGCTCGCCGCCGCCCGGCGCCGGTCCGTGATGTCCGGCTCGTGCGCGCTGGTGAGCTTTCTAGCGAACTAGACCACCGCGGTCGCTCTAGGCCGATTGTCCACTGTAGACGACAAGGGGTACGCCGCGCTCTACGTCGCTGTCTGAACCGTGGTACGCGACCAGCCGGCACACGGTGTTCCGCTCCCGCCGGCTGTCCAGAACCACATACCGGTCCTGGCAGATCACCACCACGTCGCCGATGCGCGCGAGGTGCTCCTCGGGTACGGGGCCGAAGTACCCGGCGGCGACCGCCTCCTCGCGGCTGTAGACCCGGGCGGCCGGCCCGAGCGCGTCGCGCCACGCGGCCAGCACGTCCGGTACGGCGCCCGGAGCCGTGTGCAGATACCGCACCCGGGGCTCACCGGCCATCACCGCGACACCCTCGCGCAGCCGCGCGTCGTCGGCCAGATCGAACCGGTGGTCGGCCGGCACGTCCAGCATCCCGTGGTCGGCGCTGACCAGCAGCGCGGCATCCGCCGGCAGGCCGCCGACCAGCCGGGCGAGCAGCCTGTCCACATCGGACGCCGCCGCGGCCCACTCCTCTGACGCGATGCCCGAGACGTGCGCCGTGGTGTCCAGCTGGGGGTAGTAGCCGTAGACGAGCCGGTGCTCCGCCAGCGCATCGAGGATCCGGTCGGCCAGCGACTCGTCGGGGGCGCCGAGGTACCGGGCGCCCCGGTACACGGCCTCGCTCAGCCCGCTGCCCGCGAACTCGGGCCGGGCCACCACGCACGCCGGTACGCCGGCCCGGGCGGCACGCGCGAACTGCGTCGGTACCGGCTGCCACCGGCCCGGGTCCGGATCGCCGGACCAGGTCACGTGGCTGAGCACCCGGCGGGTACCGGGGACGTTGACCGTGAAGCCGAGGATGCCGTGCGCACCGGAGGGCACCCCGGTGCAGAGCGTGGCCAGGCTGACCGGGGTGGTGGACGGGAACGGCGCGGCCAGCTCGGTCAGCGTGCCGAGCCGGCCGGCGAGCACCTCGGCCAGGGTCGGGGCGGTCGGCGCGGCGAGCGGCAGCAGGTGATACCCGAGCCCGTCGACGAGCAGCACGACGATGCGCCGTACCCCATCCAGGCGCTCCCGCAGTCCCAGCGCGTCGGGACTGTCCGGCACGCCGAGCACGGCCAGCGCGCTGGGCAGCACGTCGGCCAGGCCACCGGCCGCGCTGTCGTCAGCGATCACGGCTTTCGCGCGTACACGTGCAGCGCAGTGGCGATGTCCCGGTAGGGCGGCAGCTCCGCGGCAGCCAGCTCGAATGCCAGCAGGGCATCCGGGTCGGCGTCGGCGACCCCGCCGGGTACCAGGTCGGCGAGTACGCGTACCCCCTGGATCTTCTCCACGGTCAGCCCGGCGGCGCCCAGCAGCGCGGCGGCCTCGGCCGGGTCAAAACGCCGGCGCAGCTTGTCGCCCGGTCCGGCCCGCCCGTCCGGGTCGCGCAGCAGCGCCCCGGCCGCGTCGAGGTGCCCGTTCATGGCACGGGACAGCACCGCGGCGGCCCGGTTGGCGACCACCACCGACAGTGCGCCGCCCGGGCGCAGCGTGGCCGCGAGCGCGTGGACCACCTCGGCCGGGTCGTCGACGACTTCCAGCAGGCTGTGGCACAGGATCAGGTCGGCCGAGCCGGCCGGCACCAGTTCGGCCAGGCGATCACCGTCGCCCTGGATCGCGGCCACCCGCCCGGCCACCCCGGCCTCGGCCGCCCGCCGGGTCAGCGCGGCCAGCGCGTCCGGGCTGGCATCGACGACGGTGACCCGGTGCCCGGTCTCGGCCAGCGGTACGGCGAACCCGCCGGTACCACCGCCGACATCGACCACGACGAGGCTGGCACCCCGGCGGTCGGTCTCCTCACGCAGCGCGGCCCAGACCACGGCGGTCCGCGGCCCGGCCGGTCGGGTGTGTGTTCGCTCCACTCCGGCAGCCTACGCGGACGGCGGTCGGGCTTGCGGCTGCGCCGGACCGCCCAGCCGGGCGAGCGCTACCAGCCAGCCGACGGCGGTCGGGCTCGCCGCGTGCCGGACCGGCCGGCCCGCGCGCTGCCAACCCCGGCGCACGCCGCCGCGACCGCGCCTCGGGGAGCACGGTCGCGGGCGGTCCCCCGTCGGCGGGTGGCGTCAACCCAACTGGTCGGCGTAGCCGTACCGCAGGAACAGGGTGTATACCGCGACCCGCCGCTCGCGCATCGACACGATCTCGTGCGCGTACAGCTCGCCGGTGTGAGCGTCGAAGATCATGATCGACTGCTGGTCGTTCTGCGGATCATCGAAGCTGACCGCCACGCCGGCACGCCCGGCCCGGTCGGTCACCTGGCCACGCCAGACGAATCCGGGCAGGTCGGCCAGGATGTCCAGGATCTGCGCCCGGGCCGCCCGGGGAACGATGTACGCCTGGTACTTGTCCATGATGGTCTTGGCCGTGGCACCGCCGCCCTCGTCCACGTGCAGCTTCTGGGCGAGTTCGGCACGGTCGGACGTCAGCGGCTGCCCCGGACCGGCCATGCCGGCCGGCACGTCGTCGTACGGCCGCCCCGGCTGCACGGCCGGCCTGCCGCCGAGTTTCTGCTGGTAGTAGCGCTGCGATGCGGCGTCGGGAAACTCCGGCGGCAACGTGGTCGTCCGGATCCGGCCGGAGCCGTCCGGTGCCACCCAGGTCCGCCGCTCCTCCACGTAGCTCATCGTGTAGCCCTCCGGGCTGGTCGCCTCCATCCCGCCCCAGTCCTTGTAGTCGTGGTACGCGTACCGGCCGGTGTGGCCGTCGTACGGAGTGGCGGTGAGCTGGCCGGCGAGCGTACGCAGGTAGCTGGCGGCCGGTGGCGGGTCGGTCTCGTACTGGTAGGCGATCGGTTGCAGTACCGGCCCCAGTTGGGTTCCGTTCGGCGTGCCGGTGGCCGTCCCGGCGTCCCGCCGGAGGGCGACCGCGGCGGTGGTACCGGCGCCGGCGATGACGGCCGCCGCCGCGGCGATCAGTACCAGCCGGCGGCTGGGCCGGGTACGCCGAGCACCGGCGCGGTGGGCCACGGCGCTGTCGCGCGCGGCGGCCTCGGCCCGCGCGATGAGCTCCCGCGGTGAGCACGGGGCGGGCGGCACCGTCACGTCCCGGGCCGGGTCGGCCGGCCCGAGGAGAGTCTGGATCTGGCGTTCTCCGAACATGGGATCTCCATCCGTTCGCGATGGGAGGCGGCGATGGGAGGCGGCGGGCAGCGGTGGGGGCGGCGGTGGCTTCAGGGGCGGACGGGTGCCGGGCTCGGGCGGACGGCCCGCGATGGCGCCGCCATCACGGCGGCCAGCCGTTTGCGGGCGCGATGCAGGCGTACGGCCGCCGCGGTCCGGCTGCAATGCAGCGCGACCGCGGCCTCGGAGACGCTGAGCTGCTCCCAGCCGATGAGCCAGAGGATCTCCCGGTCGGCGTCGGTCAGCATGGCCAACGCGGTGCGCAGGTCGATCAGGCCGGAGACCGAATCCAGCTCGCCGCCCCCGACGGGATGCGGCAGCGCGTCCGGCTCATCCAGCGGCAGTGCGGCGGGATTGGCGCGGCGACCACGCCAGTGATTGGCGAGCAGGTGGCGGGCCACCCCGTACAGCCAGGGCAGGCTGTGTTCGGGTACCTCCGCGCGACGGCGCCAGGCGACGACGAAGACCTCCTGGGTCAGCTCGACGGAAGCCTCCCTGTCGGCCAACCGGCGTAGCCCGTATCTCACGAGGTCCGGGTAGTGCGCGGTGTAGACGCTGGCGAACCATGACTCATCGCGCTCACCCGGCGATTTCATGTGATCTCCCCATTGCGGGCCGGTACGGACACCCCTCTATGTGTCCGCGGCCCCCGTCGCGTTACCGCTTCCGGGCGGGCAATGTGTGAGCCGCCGCGGGTCAGCGAAAGTCGCGGGACGGCGATCGTACCGGCACGCTCAGCGGGGCCAACCGGTCGGCGACCAAGTTGATCACGCCGTCGACCTTCTCCAGCATTCCCCGCACGAGCAGCGCGTGGCTGGTCCGGGCCACCCTGCGGTACCGCTGCCAGAGGCCGGGCGAGCAGACCACATTGAGCAGCCCGGTCTCGTCCTCGAGGTTGATGAAGGTGATCCCGCCCGCGGTCGCCGGGCGCTGCCGGTGGGTGACGATGCCGCCCACGCACACCCGGCGCCCTCCGGTCAGCCCGGCCAGTGCCTCGATGGGCAGCGCGCCGATCGAGGTCAGGTGCTCCCGAGCGAACTCGGCGGGGTGAGTCTGCGGGGACAGCCCGGTCGCCCAGACGTCGGCCACCAGCCGGTCGATCGCGTCCATCCCGGGCAGCACCGGCGCGGCGACCCCGCTGGCCGTGCCGGGCAGCCGCCCCTCCCGTTCCTGCGCCGCCGCGCCGGCCGCCCACAGCGCCTCCCGGCGGGACAGGCCAAAACAGGCGAACGCGTCCGCCGTGGCCAGCGCTTCGAGCTGCGCGGTGGTCAGTGCCGCTCGCCGGGCCAGGTCGACCATGTCACGGTACGGGCCGTGCTCCCGGCGCTCATCCTCGATGCGCTGGGCTACGTCGTCGCCGAGAGTCCGTACGGTGGCCAACCCCATCCGTACCGCCGGACCGCCCTTGCCCCAGTCGGTCGGCGGCTCGCCCCTCCCGCCGGCCCGCACCCGGCGGGCGCCGGCGACCTCCAGGCTCGCCTTCGCCCCGCTGGCGTTGACGTCCGGACGGCGGATCTCCACCCCGTGCCGGCGCGCGTCGTCGACCAGGGTCTGCGGCGAGTAGAAACCCATCGGCTGGGCACTCAGCAGCGCCGCGCAGAACGCGGCCGGGTGGTACCGCTTGAGCCAGGCGCTCGCGAACACCAGGTAGGCGAAGCTCATCGCGTGGCTCTCCGGGAACCCGAAGTTCGCGAACGAGGACAGCTTCAGGTAGATGTCGTCGGCGAGCGCACCGGTGATGCCGTTGGCCGCCATGCCCTGGTACAGCCGGTCGCGCAGCTCGGCCATCCGCTGCATGGACCGCTTGGCGCTCATCGCCCGGCGCAGCAGATCGGCCTCGGCGGCGCTGAACCCGGCGACGTCGATGGCCAGCTGCATCAGCTGCTCCTGGAACAGCGGCACCCCCTTGGTCTTGGCCAACGCCTTGGCCATCAACGGATGCGGGACCGTCGGCTCCTCGCGTCCGTTGGCCCGGCGCAGGTACGGGTGGACCGAGCCGCCCTGGATCGGTCCGGGCCGGATCAGTGCCACCTCGATGACCAGGTCGTAGAACTTCGTCGGCTTCAGCCGGGGCAGGGTGGCCATCTGCGCCCGGGACTCGACCTGGAACACCCCGATCGAATCGGCCCTGGTCAGCATCGCGTAGACCTCGGGATCGTCCAGCGGCATCGTGGACAGGTCCAGCTCGGAGTCGATCATGTCGAATGCGTAGTGCAGTGCCGACAGCATGCCCAGCCCGAGCAGGTCGAACTTGACCAGGCCGACGTCGG
>NZ_BONZ01000075.1 GCF_016862975.1 Rugosimonospora africana | reverse complement strand
CGCGACACTGACGCCGGCCGAGGACGCCCCCGGACCGCTAGTGCTCTGATCGCGCAGGTTCGCCGGGTTGGTCAGGTCGCGGTGGCGAGAAGGGTACGCCACGATGAGTGCAGCCCGGGCGAGTGCCCGCCGAACACTGCGCAGTGCGCGCGCCGGCGCTCTTCTACTCGGACTGCTGCCCCTCACCATGGCGCTTCTAGCGGCGCCTCACCGTCATGGGCGTCACCGAGCACCTTGTCGCCGATTGCACTGGTGCGGCGCACAGGCGATGCGCGGCATGGTTTCGCGTTACTCGCGGTCGCTCGTGCGGAATCCGGCGAGGGTGGTCTGGACGAGTCGATGGACCGCTGCCGGGTCGTGCAGGGTGGCCGCGGCTGCCAGGGCGTGCAGGCAGTAGGCGGTGAGTTCGTCGGCGGGGATGTCCTGCCGGATGGCTCCGGTCGCGGCGGCGCCGGTGATCACCTCCTGGATGAATTCCCGTAGGTGTTGGTGGGCGGCGGCAACGTGCTCGCTGCGATGGAGCATGTCGCCGAGGTTGTTGTCGTGTTCGCCCCGGTGGGCGACCGCTTGCGCGTAGGCGGTCAGGACGGCTTCCAGGCGTGGGAACCCTTGAGCGGTCTGGTCGCGTACCTCGACTAGTCCCCGCAGGTGTTGATCGATCTGGCGCTCGTGCCAGGCGTGGAGTATCGATTCGACGTCGGGGAAGTACTTGTACAGCGTCGCCCGTCCGATGCCGGTGTCCTTCGCGATCTGCGACATGGTCACGCCGGTCAGACCGTGCTTGGCGACCAGGGCGGCGGTGGCGTTGATGGTGGCCTCCCGGACCGCATCGCGGTGCGCCTCGATCGTCTCGTTCCAGATCCTCGGCATGTCGCCCATCGTACTCGGTGACTCCGTTTAAACAGATGACTTGACAGCGACAATCTGTATTGAAAAACTGGCGCTGCTTCCACCCGCCTGGGGGTGAGGCGCCGAACTGACCGAAGGAGTTATCGCCATGCCCGATCTGCCGTCCCATCAGGACACCGGTTCCGGGGTGTCTCAGACCCCGATCGCCGGCGTGTCTCGGCGCCGCAAAGTGCTGGTCGCCGTGGTCGTGGTCGCGTTGGTGGTGCTGGTCGCGGTGCTGCATCTGACCGGTGTGATCGGCGGGGAGAGCCACTGATGATCGAGGCGGTTGGGCTGGTCAAGCGCTACGGAAACGTGGCCGCCGTGGATGGGCTGACGTTCACCGTTCCGGCCGGGTCGGTGACCGGGTTCGTCGGACCGAATGGGTCAGGGAAGTCGACGACGATGCGGATGATCCTGGGGCTGGACGCGCCGGACGCCGGCTCTGTCACGGTGAACGGCCGCCCGTACGCGCGATACCGGCGGCCACTGCGTGAGATCGGGGCGCTGCTGGACGCCAAAGCGGTGGCCCCGGGGCGCTCGGCCTACCAGCATCTGCGATGGCTGGCACTCAGCAACGGCATCCCCCGCGCGCGGGTCGAGGACGTGCTGCGCCAGGTCGGGCTGACCTCCGCCGCCCGCAAACAAGTGGGCGGATTCTCTCTCGGCATGGCTCAACGGCTGGGCATCGCCGCGGCGCTGCTCGGTGACCCGCCGGTGTTGATGTTCGACGAGCCGGTCAATGGGCTTGACCCCGAAGGCGTGGCATGGATCCGCAGCATGCTCAAGTCGCTGGCCGCGCAGGGGCGGACGGTGTTCCTGTCCAGCCATCTGATGAGCGAGATGGCGCTGACCGCCGATCGGCTGGTCATCATCGGACGCGGTCGGCTGATCGCCGAAAAGAGTGTCGCCGACTTCCTCGCCGCCGGAGCCGACAACTACATCCGCGTGCGCTCCGCCGATGCAGATACCCTGGCCGTTCTCCTCGCCGAGCGGGGTGCGGCCGTCGACCGCGAGGCGGAGGGTGCCCTGCGGGTCATCGGTGCGACCGCCGACGAGATCGGCGAGGCAGCACGGGTTCGAGGGCTGGGCCTGCTGGAGCTGTCGCCGCAGCAGATGTCGCTGGAGCAGCGCTACATGGAACTGACCCGCGACAGCACCGAATACCACGCCGCTGATCCGACGCCAGCCTCGGCCACAAACTGAAGGGTTTCATCATGACTGCCATCGCAGCATCTGCGGCCGCGCTGTCGACCGGGCGTCGCCGCGGCGACTTCACCAACGTGGTACGGGCGGAGCTGGTCAAGCTGGCGACTATCCGGTCCACGTACTGGGGACTGCTGGTCGCCTTTGCCGCCAACATCGGCTTCGCCGTGCTCGCCGCCGCCCTCCTGGCTCCACGGTTGAAACCCGATGACCTGACCCACGTGGACGTCGTCCAGCTTGCGCTGGCCGGGCTACATCTATCGCAGGTCGCCTTCGGGGTACTGGGTGCTCTGATCATCACCGGTGAATACGGCAGCGGAATGATCCGTACGACCTTCGCCGCGGTGCCGCGCCGTTACACCGTGCTGGCCGCCAAGGCTCTGGTCTTCGCCGTTACCGCACTGGTCACCGCCACCGCCTCGACGATCGCCGCCTACCTGGCCTTCCTGGCGGCGCTGCCCGCGCACACCCTGACCGGTACCGCACTGACCGCGCCCGGCGTCACGAGGGCCGTGCTCGGCGGGGGCCTCTATCTGACCGTGTACGGGCTGCTCGGGTTCGGGCTGGGCACCCTGCTGCGATCCTCGGCCGGCGCCATCGCCACCCTGCTCGGCGTGCTGTTCGTCCCCCCGCTACTGCTCGATCTGCTTCCCGGATACTGGAAGACCACCGTGGGGCCCTACATTCCGATGCAGGCGGGTACCCAGATCTTCGTCGCCGCCCGCCGCGAGGCGGTAAGCCTCGCCCCGTGGACAGGCTTCGGTGTGTTCTGCCTGTACGCCGCCGTGGCGCTGCTGGTCGGGTTCGCTGTCATCAACCGGCGCGACGCGTGACCGACCGGGTTCACCGAGCCATGGACCCGCTGCGTGGGCGTCGGCCCTGGGAGATCGGAGCACCGCAGCCGCCGCTGCGCGAGCTCGCCGCGACCGGAGCACTCCGTGGCCGGGTGCTGGACGTCGGCTGCGGCACCGGAGAGCACACCCTGATGGCCGCCGCGGCCGGCCTGGACGCCACGGGGATAGACCGCGACGCCGACGCCCTGGCGATCGCCGGACGCAAGGCTCGCGAGCGGGGCCTGACCGCACGCTTCATCCGACACAACGCGCTGCGGGTAACAGAGCTGGGGGAGGTGTTCGACACGGCGCTGGACTGCCTCCTCCTGCATGCGATGACCCCCGCGGACCGGTCCCGGTACCTCGATGGTCTGCGAGCGGTCCTGCGATCGGGCGGCCGACTGTTCGTGCTCTGCTACAGCGACTGGCACACCGCCGAACCGACCCCACCCCACCGGATGTCCCGCGGTGACCTCGAATCCTGCTTTACCAGCGGATGGAGGGTGGATTCCATCCAGGCCACGACCAGCGCGTCGACCGTCCACACCGGCGGCGTCGCCGCCTGGCTGGCCGCCTGCACAACGCTCTAGGAAGGACCCGTCATGCCATCTACCGAAGCGCGGATCCCTACCGATCGGGCCAGCCGCTACCTCACCCAGTTGTGCGACCACACCGCCCGGATCAGCGACCTGCCCCATGACCACCGACACGGCGAGGGCAACGCGATGGCGATCCCACGCCGCGTCGAGTACTCCGACACCGATGGAGTCATCGAATTCGACCGCGGACACTGCATCCTGCGTGCTAACGGCGAGGAACTCGTGCTGCTGGCCGAAGCCGACGACGAGCAGCACCTGCGGCTGATGCAGGACGCCATCACCGCACGCCTGCGGGGGATCGGCCGTCGCGACCAGCTGAGCCTCACCTGAGAGCCACCTTCGACCGCCCCGGGCCAACCTCGACGCATCGGAGCGATCGTCGAACAGTTGATGACACCGGCCGGGCGCACCGATCCCTTCCCCTTGTACGCGGCCGCGCACGAGCTGGGACCGGTGTCAGTCCTGGCCGACGACTCGTTCGTCGTCTGCGGTTACGCGGCAGTGAACCAGGTTCTGCGAGAACCGGGATTCGGACTGGCCACCACCACGCCGCCCGACTCCGGAACCGGTGCACTGCGTCTGATGAACCGGTCCATCCTGCGCGCCAACCCACCCGACCACGGCCGTATGCGCTCGCTCATCTCGAAGGTGTTCACCCCACGCCGGGTCGCCGACCTGCAACCGGCGAGCGAAGCCGCGGTCGACGACCTCCTCCGCCAGCTTTCCGACGCCGCGACCGGTGGGACGACCGACTTCATGGACCGGGTCGCCTTCCCGCTCCCTGTCACCGTGATCGGCGAGCTACTCGGCGTCCCGCCTGGTGACCGCCGGCGCTTCCGGCCGCTGGCCGCCGACCTGACCGACGCACTGGAACTATCCGGCGACACGTCAACGTCCGCCGACGCGGCGGCGCGCGAGCTAGCCGGATACTTCGCGCCCCTGATCGGCGAACGCCGGGCGGCCCCCGGCGATGACCTGGTCAGCGCCCTGGCCAGAGACGCGGGTGATGGTCGGCTGTCGGACGAGGAGTTGCTGGCCAACCTGATCCTGCTGCTCGTTGCCGGCTTCGAAACCACCACCAACCTGCTCGGCAACGGCCTGGCGATACTGCTCAACCGACCCGAGTTGACCGCCGCGCCACGCGCCGGACACATCCCGATCGCTGGCTTCATTGAGGAGGTCCTTCGTTACGACTCGCCGGTCCAGGCCGTCAACCGGCGGGCCCACCGCGATGGGCTGACCGTCGCAGGCGTTTCCATCCCTGAAGGCAGCGACCTGATCCAGCTGATCGGCGCGGCCAACCGCGATCCCGCCCGCTACAACGACCCCAACCGCTTCGATCCCACCCGCACCGACATTCGGCCACTGAGCTTCGGCGCCGGCGCGCACATCTGCGTCGGCAACAACCTGGCCCGGCTCGAGGCAGCAGTGGCCTTCCCGAAACTGCTGAGCCGATTCCCGGACCTGTCAGCCGCGTCCGACCGAATTCCAATACGCCGCGACCGGCTCGTCCTTCGCGGATACCAGACCCTGCCCGTCCAGATCACCCCCCGGCTGATCGCCGCTAATCAACGGCGGCCGCGGAGCGATTGATCACGGAGACGGGCGTAGTGAGATCGGGTGAGACGACACATGTCCGCGAACCCGCCAGGGTGTCGGGCTGGCGCGGAGGACCGTTGCTCTGGCCGCGGCTGCCCTGGCCCACTGCCGCTTGCCGGCCTGGTGGCTGCTACCTCTGGCTGTCGTCGCCTTGCTAACTCTGTCCCTGCTTCGGGCAATGCCCAGAAATCACTCGTGATCTGCTGGCTGACCGATGTGAATGAGTTTGATCGATCGGTACAGGGGTTCAAGCGGCTGTCAGGATCGATGCGTCAGGCCAGCGGGCGCCGGTGGCGGTGGCGGTGGTTACGCGGCCGGGATGAGCACGGTGACCGTGGTGCCGGTCGGCGGGTGGTCGCAGGGGGTCTCGGAGCGGGTGTCGGTGAGGTGATGTGCTCCGGCCGAGCAGATGCGCAGTTCGCCGTGGTGGGCGCGGATGATGGCTTCGACGAGGGACAGGCCGAGGCCGGTGCCGGGGGAGGTGCGGGCGTTGTCGGCGCGGCTGAACCGTTCGGTGGCGTGGGGCAGGAACTGCGGGTCCATGCCGGGGCCTTCGTCGTGCACGGTCAGAATGATCAGGTTGGTGGTGCGGGCCGCGGTGACGGTAACGGGTTCCCCGCCGTGTCGCAGGGCGTTGTCGAGCAGGTTGGTGATGACCTGTTGCAGCCGGGTGGCGTCGCCGCGCACGGCGAGGTCGGCGGTGATGGTGGTGTGCAGCGTGGCCCCGGTGGTGTGGTGGTAGCGGTTGACGACGCCGGTGACGAGTGCTCCGAAGTCGATGATGGGTACGGTGTCGGTGTCGATGGGTCGCACCCCGATGCTGAGCAGAGTGTCCGCGAGGGCGATCAGATTGGCCGTGTCGGCAGCGGCGCTACGCACGGTGTGTTCGAGCTCCTCGGCGGTACGGGGTCGGCGCAGCGCGAGTTCCAGCTCGGTGGACAACAGAGTCAGTGGGGTGCGGAGTTCGTGGCTGGCGTCGTTGATGAACCGCCGCTCCCGTTCCAGGGCGGTTTCCAGGGCGGCGAGCATGTCATTGAGGGTGTGGCCGAGGCGGGCGACCTCGTCGTGGGCGGTGTCGGACACGGCGAGGCGCACGCCGGTGGCGCCGGCGGCGATGAGGGCGGCTTCGGTGCGGTACCGCTCGACGGGTTGCAGCGCCGCCCGGGCGAGCAGGTAGCCGACGAGTGAGGCGATAGCCAGGGCGGCGAGGTTGGCCAGGGTGAGCTGGGCGATGAGTTCACGCAGCGCCTCATCGCGTTGATTGCGGCGCACGGCGACGAGCGCGGCGGCCGGCTGCCCGGGTGGCGGCGGCCCGCCGGCATGCAGCGGTACCGCGTACAGGCGCAACGGGCGGGCGCTGATCGGCAGCAACCGGCCCCGGTCGGTGCGCACCGGGCGGTCCAGAGCCGCGCGCAGCTCGCCCGGAGTCAGCAGCGATGCAGCAGGCAGGTCGCGGCTACCGGCAATCACATGGTTCCCGGCGTCGAGGACCTGGAACGAACCCACCGCCGACACGGCCTCGCGTCCGGCTGCCTGGGGCAGCGTGCCGGCGTGGACGAGGTCGGTTAATTGCGCGGACTGGGCCTGGAGGTCTTCGTCAAGGCGAAGATCGAGGGCGTACTGGACCCGGAAGTAGACGAATATGCCGGCACCGGCGAGCACGAGCAGCATCGCCGCGGCGAACCCGGCCACGAGGCGTACCCGCAGCGGCACCCGGCGCAGGGCGCCAACGACCCTGCGGTCCCGCGGCGGACCGGTCGGGCTGTCGTGGCGGCGGGCGCGTAACCGGGGCACGTCAGCCGCCGTCGGGCCGCAGGCGATACCCCGCACCGCGCAACGTCTCGATGGCGTACCGGCCGAACGGCTTATCCACCTTGCCTCGGAGGTTCGCGATGTAGACATCGATGACATTGGAGCGTATATCGGTCTCGCCGTCCCAAACCTCGCCGAGGATCTGGTAGCGGGTCACGCACTCCCCGGCCCTGCTCGCCAGCAGCGCCAGGATGTCGAACTCCCGCGCCGACAGGTCGATCCGGTCTGCGCCGCGGAAAACGGTGCGGCGGGCCGGGTCGAGAACCAGGTCACCGGCCCGCACCTCACCGTTCTCCGTGTCGGTGGTGCGGCGGTGCAGCGCGCGCAGCCGGGCGAGGAGTTCATCGAAGGAGAATGGTTTGGGCAGGTAGTCGTCCGCGCCGGCGTCGAGGCCGGCAACCCGGTCGGCGACCGCGCCCCGGGCGGTCAGCATCAGTACCGGGACTTTGTTGCCGTGCTGGCGTAGCCTCTGGCAGACAGCGATGCCGTCCAGGCCGGGCAGCATCAGGTCGAGCACCACACTGTCGTATGTGCCTCCAGCGGCGGCGAGGAGCCCGTCGGAGCCGGTGTGGCGCACGTCGACGGTGTGTCCGGCTTCCCGTAGGCCGCGGGCGAGCAGGTCGGCCAGGCGCCGCTCGTCCTCCACCACCAGTACTCGCACCCTGCCTCCTGTTCGCCACCGGGCAACCGTCGTGGCCGTCCGGCTGCCAGTTCATCACGACCCACGTCGGCCTTCATCTGCCTTTCATGTTCAAGCGGCTCCCTCCATCGCGCTTTCTCATCGGGCATCTGCCGCCCGGGGCTCAGGGCACACGCTCGCGGGGGCGATGGACGGTGGGCGCCTGCCTAACGCCCGGAACCCGGGTGACCGCGACGGTCTGAGGACAGTGAGATAACCGACCGGTCCCTGGTCAGGCTGCGCCGGGCCACCGTCCTGCCGTTGATCACATCACGGGCCCGCGCCCCTACGCACCACGGCAGTGGTACGGCAACCAGCCTGTTGCACCTGATCTTGCCGCCGACCGCCGATCGCCCCTGCACCGTTTCATCTTGGCTTCATGTTCGATCTCTAGCGTCGGCCCGATGAGCGATGTGCTGGCGGTCAACGCCGTCAACCTCACCAAGACCTACGGGCCGTTGACCGCGGTCGACAACATCACCGTCCAGATCGGCCAGGGCGAGGTCTACGGCATCCTGGGCCCCAACGGTGCCGGCAAGACGACCTTCCTGCGGATGCTGTTCGGCCTTATCCGCCCAGACAGCGGCACCTTGGAAGTCTTCGGCCGGTCGTGGCCGAAGAACGGCGTCAGCGCGCTGGACGGCGTCGCCGGGTTCATCGAGAGCCCCAAGTTCTACCCCGGCCTCACCGGCCGCCGAAACCTGCAACTGCTCGCCGGCCTTGACGGCGGCACCGCCGGACGACGCATCGACGAGGTGCTGGAGGTCGTCGACCTCGCCGACCGGTACCGCGACAAGGTCCGCGGCTACTCCTTCGGCATGCGCCAACGACTCGGCGTCGCCGCATCGTTGCTGCGTGACCCGCGGCTGCTCGTGCTCGACGAACCGGCCAACGGCCTCGACCCGGCCGGTATCCGCGACATGCGCGCCCTGGTCAAACGCCTCGCCGAAAGCGGCCTCACCGTGCTGCTCAGCAGCCACGACATGGGTGAGGTCGAGCAGATCTGCGACGACGTGACCATCATGCGCACCGGGTCGGTCGTCTACCACGGCTCCATCGCAGCGCTGCGGGAGCAAGCCCCCGCTCAGGCGCACCGAATCAGCACCACCGACGACCACCGCACCGAGACACTCGCCCGGGCCCGCGGCCTTCAGGTCTCCCACACCGAGGACGGCCTGGCCGTGCGCGGCCCGCAGCGCGACGTCGACGCGCTGATCGCCGACATCATCGGCGCCAGTATCGCCCTGCGTGGCCTGAGCCTGTCCGAAACGCCGTTGGAGGCCCTGTTCTTCATGCTGACCGAATCCGCGCCAGGCGCCCCGACCGCCGACCTGAACATCCCTGCCACCAGCGGAGCGCACCGATGAGCGCCTACCCCACAGGTAACGGTACGTTGCCCATCCGCAGCGGGGCCTGGACCGGTGCCGGTCGCCGGTCTGGCACCGCGATCGTGCTGCGCTGGGAGGTGGCCAAACTCGCCGCCCAGGCTCGCAGCCGGTTCCTCCTACTGGCCTGCCTGATCGCACCCCCGATCATCGTGGTCATCTTCAAAGGCCAGCAACCACCGAAAGACACCATCTATGGCCGACACATCCACGACAGCGGCTACGCCGTACCCCTGCTCATCCTGGCTTTCGCCGCCCAATGGGTTCTCCCACTACTCGCCGCGCTCGTCGCCGGCGACATCTTCGCCAACGAAGACCAGCACGGCACCTGGAAAACGATCCTCACCCGGTCCGTCAGCCGCGCCCAGATTTTCTGGGCCAAGACCCTGACCGCGATCGTGTTCAACATCGCCGTATTCATCGTGCTGGCCGCCAGTACTATCACCGCGAGCCTGCTGATCGTTGGCACCCAACCGCTTCCCGGGCTCAGTGGCCAGCTCATCGCCTCGGGCGCCGCACTGAAGCTCGTCGCGGCCAGTTGGGCCACCGCCCTGCCGCCGATCCTCGGCTTCACCGCCCTGGCCATCCTGCTGTCGGTCACCACCCGAAACCCCACCGTGGGTGTCGCGGCCCCCGTCGTCCTGGGCTTCGTCATGCAGCTGCTGTCCAGCATCGGCGGACTGAACCTCGCCCGCCGCGTGCTACTCACCACAGGGTTCGAAGCCTGGCACGGCCTGTTCACCCAGCACCGCTTCTACGGTCCCCTGATCACCAGCATCGCGGTCAGCGCCGGCTGGGCTGCGCTGTGCCTGGCCGCCGCCTACTTCTCCCTGCGTCGCCGCGACATCACCGGAGGCTGACCCATGAACCGCGCCCGCTTGCTCCCCCTCGTCGTACCCGCAGTTCTCGCCGTCGCCTTCGCAGCACTGATCGGTCGCGGAGGCTCCGACGTCACCAAGGCCCGACTCGAACACGCCATCGCCCCGACCTTCGCCAACCTCTACGTCCAACGGGCGACCATCCTCGGCGAACCCGGCATCACCGTCACCACCATCGCCGCCTCCGCCAGCTGCGACCGCGGCGGCCCCACCGTACGTGACGTCGGCCCCGGACCCGACTGGATCTGCCAGATCACCTTCCACGACGACCACGGCCAAACCCAGAACGGCAAGTTCGAAGTCCAAGCCAAAGCCGACGCCACCTACGTGGCCGGCGGACCATCCAAACTCGTCGGACAGGCCACCCTCACCGACAAAGCCGGCAGGACGGTACCCAACCCGGTCTTCGAATTCGACGGCGCATACGACCCGAACAGCTGAAACAACAGCTACCTCGGCGACCGTCGAGATCTTCAAGCGGCTGACCTGGTATCACGTCATCGAACGCCCGTCGCTCTGGCAGCACGCCGACAAGCCGGCGCGGCGTCCTAGCGCCGCCCAGGTAACGCGCCGATCGAACAAACGGGTGGCTGGTCGAGTTACCACCCGACCAGCCGCTGCCGCGCTGTGTGACCGGATCCGGGAGTCGCCCGGACGTGCCCACGTGCCGCCGGGCTACACCGAGCCGAGTCGGTGACACAACGCTAGAAGCGGGCATGGGCTTACGGTGATAGGCATGGAAGGACCAGAGGCCGGAGCTGGCCGGGCGGGAGGCGGGGCTGCGGCGGCAAAGCACGGGCGGTTGCGTACCCGCGTGGTCGACGAGCACATGTTCGGCACGAGATACGGCACGATGCGAGTTCAGCTGTTCACCGGCGCGGGGCTGCGACCCGTCGCGGTGGTGACTCAGACCGGCGGGGAGGGCGGTAGCCTGCAGAACCGCGCCGAGTGCTACGTCGAGGAGATCTGGCGACGGCTGTGCCCTGACGAGGCCGAACCGCCACTGTTCATTGCCCACCAGCTGCTCGGGGAAAAGGACTTGGGCTTCCAGCAGTATCGCCTCATCGCCGCTGGACCGTACAGGGTCGAACGCCCAGTGCGGTGGGGACCTAGGCTGAGCCCAGCCGAGCTGGCGGAGCTGGTCGGAGGGCCGATCGACCCGGACCGCGGCGCCGGCTACGTTCAGCGCGAGCCGCTCGAAGAAGGGAAGCTGCAATTCAGAGTGACCGCGGTGATCGTGTTGCCGCGTCCGGACTTGCACGGCGAGCCGCGCTGCATGCCGACCGGTACGCCACTGCGGCGGCGTCTGGGGCGGCAGCTCGCGCCTCGTCGCCACGGAAGGGATTGCTGCTGGTACCACAAGGGCGACTGGCGGGCCGCTTCCGCCGTCGCCATCCGGGCACTTTCCCAGATTGCCCCAGGGCCGCTGGAGCATTTCGACGCCAGTCCCGACGGACAGGTGTCCGCGCCGCAGGCGATCATTCGCGCCCAGACCTTCGACTCGTGGACCCGTACTGCCGCCGAGAGCCTGCTGCGCGATCCCATCCAGATCGACCGCGACGTCAACGGGTCCATTTATGTCAATGGACGGCATCGCAGTCAGGCGATGCTCGACGCCGGCGTACGCCGGACCCTGGTCGCCTACTGGGTCTGGCCCGGAGATCAAGACAGCAACCGGTGAACGAGGACAGCCCGGACACGCTCGACGAGCAGCAGATCGCAGCGGTGCGACAGCTCATCGCGCGGACCGATGACGTGGGCCGGGTGTCCGAGCGTGAGCCGCGGCGGAACCTGATTGTCTGGCTGACCCGTGGTCGGTGGCGTTTCCGTCGTGGCCGGCCAGTCGTGCCGACTCTGGACAACCCCTGGCAGGACACCACCTGCCCGGAGCGCGCTGGATGGCGCACCCGCGCAGCCAATCTCCGCCGCTTTGAGGATGAATTCGTGCTCGCGGTGGACTACCAGACCTGCGCCGACTGCCGGATCGGCTGGGTCGAGCAGCCCTACACGCTGCCGCGGTACCAGCGTCATGGCCTGGCCCGCGCTGGCCTGGCCGCGCTTCGTTCGGAACACCCCGGCTTGTCCTGGTACACCCTCGGCGGCCACTTCCCCGACTCAGAGCGGTTCTGGACCGTGGTCGGCACGGGCGTTCCCGGCGGCTATCAGCAAGGGAAGACCTGCGGGCACGTTGGCCCCGGCTGACCTCGGCCATGTCAACGGGCAAGGTCGGAGCCCGTTGACACCACCGTCCTGGCTCGCCTCGACCTGTAGACCTCTCTAGCGCCTTCTAGTGTTATGGCCAGGTCTTCGACGAGCAATTGTCAATACCTGTGGTTGGATCTTTCAAGCGTTGCCGAACAGTAGCGGCCGGATGGGTCGTCCGACGTGGCGCATGAGGCGTGGGCCGAACGGAACGTTGGGCAGTTGAGGCGTGTAGTGCATGAAGGCATAGCGAAGACGCCAGGCCAGGACACCGTCGGTGGCGACCTGATCGCCGACGACGACGCCAGGGCGGGGTAGGTCGTGGAAGGCGGCCACCCGCAACGGCTTTCGCGCCGAGGCCAAGTAGCCAACCGTGGCCCAGCCGACGGTCGGCGACGTTGGCGGCCTGCGTGCCGAGTTGGTCGCGAACACCACCGAGTCGGGGCCCGCGTCGACCGCGGAGGCGAGGACGGTCGCGATCCCGTCCTCTAGCGCGCTCTGAGTGGTGTCCCAGAAGGCCACCAGAGGTTCGACGTCGAAGACGATGGTCCTGGCCCGTAACGCCGTGAGCTGCGCCCACACCTCACCGGGCGTGGCCACCGGCAGATAGGTAGTCTTCATGCCGCGACCACCTCGTCCTGGGCGGCTTGCTGCCCACGTTCGACGAGTCTGCCGCGTTCGAAGGTGGCGCCGGCGCCTACGAGGGCGACGAGATGGGGCGCGTTGACGGCACGCCAGCGGTCCTGCGCGGCCTCGATGAGCTTGAACGCCATCGCGATGCCGGCGGCTTTCGAGCCCGGACCCTTGGTGACCCTGCTGCGGTTGCGTACGGTCGCGAAGGTAGATTCGATGGGGTTCGTGGTGCGTAGATGGATCCAGTGGTCTGCGGGGAAGTCGTAGAACGCGAGCAGTTCGTCCAGGTCGTCGATGATCTTCGCGACGGCTTTGCCGAACTTAGCGCCGTAGGCGAGCTTGAACACGGCGGCGGCCCGGCGCGCGTGCTCACGGTCCTCAGCGTTCCAGATCTCGGCCAGGGCCTTTTTCGCTCCGGGATGCGCGGACTTCGGCAGCGCCGACAGCACGTTGGCGATCTTGTGGAACCAGCAACGCTGCACACGGGTGGTTGGGAAGACCTCGCGCAGCGCGGCCCAGAAGCCCAGCGCACCGTCGCCCACGGCCAGGACCGGGCCGCGCATGCCGCGCCGGGCGCAGTCGCGTAGCAGGTCGGCCCACGAGCCGGTCGACTCCCGGTAACCGTCGGTCAGGGCGATGAGTTCCTTGGTGCCGTCGGAGCGCACGCCGATGAGCACCAGCAGGCACAGCTTCTCCTCGTTCAGGCGAATGTTGACGTGGATGCCGTCGGCCCACACATACACGTAGTCCACTGTGGACAAGCTTCGCTGGCCGAAGGACCCGGCCTCGTCCTGCCACTGGGTAGTCAGCCGGACAATCGGCGACTCACGGCACCAGGCCGGCAGGATCGTCGAGGTAAACCGGCGACGGGTGCCGGTGGAATCGGCGACGCGCTTGTCGTTGACCCGCGGCGCCACCACCTGCACCGCGCCCGCGGCGGTGAGCACCTGCCTCGGCTGCGCGTGCCCGTTGCGCACCACGAGCCGATGACCGTGCTCGTCGAGCTGATCGGCGTAGGTGGCGATGTAGGCGGCGACCTCGGCCTCCAGAGCGGCGGCGAGCATCCGCCTCGCACCCTCGCGGACGATCTCATCGATCACCGAATCGGCCGGTCCAGCGCCCGCTGGTGGGTCAGCTGGCATCGGCTACTCGGGGTTGACTACCGTGAGCACGGGCGTACCTTCCCGACCCGCGTTGGCGCGCGGGCCTTACTCGATTCCAGGCATGGGCTTTTGTCGGGAGGGTACGCCCCCCAAACGCTCACCCACAGGTTTCGAGCCTGTTGATCGAGGTTGGTGAAAGGTGCGGTGGAGTCGTCGCAGGTTACGGGTGGGAGCAAACTGGGAGCAGGTTTTTGACCTCTTCCTGTTTGGAGAAGCGGTCTGCAGTTGACCGTGGCGCCGGAGCCCTCGGCGCACGGACATGTCGACGCTCATCATGAACTGCTACGCGACACGCTCAACCTTCCGCTCCCAAGATCGCCAACAGAGCCTGCGGCGACGCTGGTGCCAAGTCCTGATGGGCAGAGCTGTGTCAGTGCGACACTGGATGAAACCAGTCACAGCCTGGCTCCAGCCAACCAGGCGTACGAGATGGCAGACCGCCGGACGCAGCGTCGCGGTGCGTTCTTTTCGCTGGTGTCAGGGGGTAATCGCGGCCAGCGCCTGGTTGGCCAGGGTGTGTGCTTCCTCGTCCTCGGTGATGCCGCGCCATCCTCCGCTGTAGAGCAGACGTTCATCCTGCTCGACGGCGCCGCGCAGGAGCGGCGTGAACCTGGCGGCGGCCGACCCGAGCCTGGCGATATAGCGCAGCGCCTGCCGGCTGACCGGCAGTTGACGGCCGTGCCGCAGCGGGTCGAGGGCCGCATCGAAGACCTCCAGGCACAGTGCCGGGTCACCGGTAATCTGGTAGTGGGCGAAGCCCAGCTCGACACCCTTCCAGGAGCGCCAGAACTGTGGCTGGTGCTCCTTCAGCCGCCGCTCGACACGTGGCAGGTAGCGCATGCCGAGCGGGCCGAGGTCGCCCAGCATGCGTGCGGTCACCGCGGTGAAGCGTTCCGCGGTGAGTACCTCCTCGCAGGCGAGGAACGGCTCGGGGTCGCCGGCTATCTGAAACAGCGCCCAGGCAGCGCTGCTGGCACCGGGTTCGTCAGACGCCGCCAGCCGCGTCAGTTCTAGCCGAGCCGCTGCGGCGGCCGGACCCAGTCCGGCCAAGACCTTGCAGGCCAGTGCGGGGTGCTGCGTGTCCAGCATCGCTGTCAATTCGGGTAGTGCCGGCAGGGCCGCCGCCCCGAACGCGCTCAGCACCCGCGTGAGTTGATACGCCGTCGGCGTGGCCGGATCGTCACGCAGTCGCCACCGGATCGCGGGCACGAGTTCGTCCGCGTACGCGGCCAGAGACAGGCAGACATCGGCGATGGCAGGATCCTGATCCAGCCAGTAAAACTCGTCGGTGTAATGGGCTGAACCGATGTCGAAGATCTCTGGATCGCGGCGCAGCGACCGCTCGACGACCGGGATTGCCCGGCGGTCGCCCCACCGTGCCAACGCCCATGCCGCCAAGGCTCCCAGACGACCGGGTCGACCGATCCGCGTGGCGACACTGTCCGACCAGCCGCGGCCGGCGTCTCCCGCCGCGGCGAGCAGATGCACAACGGCCGGCTGGATAGCGGGCGGCCCGTCGAGAGTGGCCGCCACATCGGCGGCAAGCACGCTCGTGGCCGAGCGCCACCTCATCATCGCCGCTCCGACCTCGGCGAGTGGCCGCTGACGCTGTGTGTGGAGTGCTTGCCCGATCCCGATCCGGGCCAGTGCGATTCGGGCCGTCCGGTCGGCGCCGAGCTCACGGCCCAGCCAGCCGACAGTGCGTTGCGGCATCGCGTTGGCGTACGCCGCGAGAAGGTGGTCGACCATGACGGCGTCGGGACCGAGCCGGCGGATGGAGACCAGGAAGGTGAACCGCCCCGGATCGCCCGGCGGCGGGGCATGCTCGGACAGCCACGCTGCCACAGCTGCCCGTGTGGCAGGTGTGAGGGCGCCGGCCGCGCCTACGGTGCCCAACGCGAGAACGTAGTCCGCCGCGACCTCGGGGTCCGCCTCACCAGGAAGCCGGCGCATCAGCGCGTCGACAAGGTCGTCGGCCCGCTCACCCAGCTCGACCAGGATCTCCACCGCGCCGCGCCGGATGGCCGGATCCGGCTCGTCAAGCAAGCCGAAAAGGCTGTCGACAGCCGCGAGTAAAGTCGCCCGGCAGGCCTGGGCGTGCGGCCTGGACTTCCACGGCTCGGCCATCTCGTTGTGCAGCGCGGCGAAGCGGCGCACTAACTTCAGGATGTCTGGCCGGTCGGGAACCGCCGGGTCTCGGACGAAACGGATCAGAAACGGGACCACCGCGGCGCCTGCGGAGTACACCGCTCCGCCCTGGTGATAGACCGCCATATCCAAGTCGCTGAGAGCGTCGGCGCTGGTCGCCGGGTCCGTCATCGCCGCCAGCCAGTGCGGCACCTTCTCCGCCGAGCCGTACGCGTGGTCGAGCGTCGACCAATCGATCTCGGAAACCCCGTCCAGCAGCTCGCTCACGACGCATACTAAACCACTGCGGACGACAGGCATGGCTTTGATTCTGGTGCCCCTCATGGGCCATGAGAGGGTGCTCCGTTTTCGGGTGAACGCCCAGACGGGATCGGTGTGGGAGCTTCGGGGCAGGCGCAACGTTGGAAGGGGTCGGGCCGATGGCTGAGATTGACGGGTTGACTTACGCCGAATGCTTGGTGCTGGATCCGTTGGACCAGAATTCGGCACGGCCGCTGTGGGAGATCTCCGAGGACTTCCGTGGCTTCCTGGCCGGCGAACCACCGACAAAGGATCAGCTAGCTGAGCTCCTCGGACCCGCGCTGGTCTCGTTGGTGGGGTATGGCCTGGTCGAGGTGCGCTGCTTCGCCAACTGGCCCTCCCCATGGGAGGAGGGTGTTCTCGTGGGTAGCGGCCGCCTGGCGGCCGAGAGCCGACGTCCCGAGATTTGGTCGCGCAGTACGACGCGAGTTGAGGTACTGGCAGTGAACATCACCAAAGCCGGAATCAGGTGGCTGTAGCCCGGCTCCTACTATCCCGACGATCACCGGTGGCGTGGAGCGTACATCTGCTCCATCGGCAGAAGCGGATACCGCGCCTTCCCCCATCCGATCGCGCCCATGACAGCCCGTGGCCGGTCGACCCGCGCACCTGTAACCCGTCAAGTGGGGCCACGGTGTAACGCATCAAGCGGAGTACGACAGGTTTCCGCGCCATGTGTAGTGATAAAGCAGCTTCGAAAACTCAGGGGCGAAACCATCGAAATCGGAGAACAAAGCTCCGTCGATGATCAAGACGGGAAAGCCACCGCTCCGTTTGGTCACGATCTGAGTATGGGCGGCCCTCGAGGCATCCGCTTCTGCCGTCGGTCGTGCGCTGCGGATCTTCGGCGATCGTCACGCTCCGCGCGCCGCTCGGGGCCGCCTAACCTACGAGCTCATGCGCGCTCGTGCCGATGTCAGTGCAGGCGCTTCGCAGTTGAGGGTGTAGCGGCCAGCGCGGGTTGGGTGGCTTAGCAGGGGACAGTGGGCAGTCGTCCGGCGGCGAATGCGGTTGGCGTCACGTGCATGACCTCGTGGAAGTGGGCGGTCATGTGTGACTGGTCGTAGTAGCCGGCGTCGTTGGCGAGACGGGCCCAGGGTTCGCGACGCAGCCTGGGGAGGATCGTTCGGATCCGGGTGAGCCGGGCGAACTGCTTCGGCGGGATGCCCACGGTCGTGATGAAGGCATTGCGTAGGTGCCGTTCGCTGATGCCCAGGTGTCGTGCCAGTTCGCGGATTCTTGTATGAGGGTGGCCGCGCTTCGGCGACAGCTCGACTGACGCCCGGCGGACCAGGTTCGCTGTCGTGCTGTCCTGGGGCCGCGCAGCGCGGGCTCGCGCCGTCAGAGCCGCTTCTATGTGTTTCACGGCGGGTCTCGGCTCGGAAGCGAGCCCGGTGAGTTGGTCGGCGAGCTGGACGCCAGGCGGTCCCCAGAGTTCGTTGAGTGACATGACACGATCGGTGAGCTCGTCGACGGATGTGCCGAGGAGCACTCGGGCGGCGCCTGGTGCGAGCTGGAACCGCGCGCACGCCGGGACGTCCTTGCTGTCGTAGTAGGCGGCGCGGGTGCGTGGGCCCACCACGAGCAGGGCGCTGGAGCCGTCGGCGATGGTCCGCCACACGAGGGAGGTGGCCGCGTCGGGTATGTGGGCCAGTGGGCACGAGGCGTCGTCGTCCGCGCGGTAGGAGGCGAAGTCAATGCGGTCTACCCAGCGCAGTAGAGCGTCGGGGACCGGCAGTTGTCGATTCGTGTTCATACCGTCAGGCTATCCGCGCCCGGTCTTGCCGATGTCGCGGTCCGGGAGTGCCGGAATTTCCTAGAAGCCCGTGTGCGGGCGCTGGCAGGGTGTCGGCATGATCTTGGTTACTGGTGCCACCGGCACTATCGGTCGGGAAGTCCTTCGACTGCTGGCCGGTCGGGGCATGCCGCTGCGGGCTATGACCCGCGACGCCAGCCGTTTGTCATCAGTCGAGGATGTGGAGGTGGTCAGGGCGGATTTCGAGGTTCCGGAAACACTGCGTGACGCCGTGGCCGGTGTGGACAAGGTCTTCCTGCTCACCGCGCCAGGGGCATCGGTTCCCGAGCACGACCTGGCGATGATCAATGCCGCCCGCGCTTGCGGGGTGCACAAAGTGGTGAAACTGTCGGCAGTTGGAGGCCGCACGCCGGCCAACGACGGCACCACACCGGCGGGCTGGCACGCGCCAGGAGAACAAGCCCTGGCCGACAGCGGGTTGGCCTGGACGGCGCTGCGACCGTCTGCGTTCGCTTCCAATGCGCTGCGCTGGGCGGACGCGATCAGAGCTGGCTACCCGGTGCCGAACCTGACCGGGACCGGCACGCAGGGTGTTGTCGACCCTCGCGACGTGGCCGAGGTGGCGGTGGAGGCCCTCGTTGGCGCCGAACTTGACGGTCTGGCTCTCACGCTGACGGGGCCTGACTTGGTCAGCGTTAACGACCAGGTCGCTCAACTGTCCGAGGTGCTTGGCCGACCAATCAGTACCGTCGACGTCCCGCTCGATGCGGCGCGGGAACAGATGCTCGCCAGCGGGCTGGATCCCTCAGTGGTCGACGTCGCTGTCCGCGGATCCCAACTGGTCCGCGACGGTGGCAACGCCGTCGTGACCGACGATGTCCAACGAGTTCTGGGCCGCCCAGCTCGTTCCTTTCGCACTTGGGCCCTGGATCACCGTGGCGTATTGCTCGATCCGCAGGAGCCCAGGCGAACGGCGAGATAGGGGCTCTAGTCGTGTTGTGCGTACATGCCCGAACCCAGGTTCCTACGCGGCCATCCGGAAGACCTCGACGTGCACGACGCTACTCCGCCTGCGGTTTCGCCTGCCCTGATCTGACCGCCTTCTGCCGACTCGATGAGCTCGGCCTCTTCGTCATAGGCCAGCGGCTCGAGCCCGACCGGGCTGTGCTCTCGTGCCGGGTCGTCGAACCCGACCAGTGGTGCCGGCGCTGCGGCTGCGAAGGAAGCCCGCGCGACACCGTGGTCCGCCGGTTGGCGCACGAGCCGGTCGGCTGGCGTCCGACGACGTTGGAGGTCGTCGTGCGCCGCTATCGGTGCACCGGCTGTGGGCATGTGTGGCGCCAGGACACCAGCGCGGCGGCCGAGCCTCGGGCCAAGTTGTCGCGCCGCGGGCTGCGGTGGGCACTGGAAGCCATAGTGGTACAGCACCTGACCGTCGCCCGCGTGGCCGAAGGACTCGGTGTCGCGTGGAACACCGCCAACGACGCTCGTCGAACCGATGCTCGTCATCGATGAGGACCCGCTTGCCTTCGGTGAGGACATCTGACAATTGAGTGCCTGCCGTAGGAGCGGCACCCGTACTCTCACTGGGTGAGCGATAGCAGTGACTACGTGAGGCTGCGAGAAACCTTCAACTGCTGTAGCCGTGAAGAGTCCGGTACCGCGTCAACGCCGCCCCATTTGGTGGCGCCGCTGGTCTGTGAATTCGAGCAGACTGACGGGGATGGCCATTGGCTGGGCCCGTCAGGAGACCGAGACATCCTGCTCGGAGGATGCCTCTCTTCGTTGATCCACCCCTGGGAGCGATATGGCCTTGACGTCGAGGTCATCCCGGCCGTGTACGGGGGACGACCTCGACCAACGTATTACGTCAAGGCGTACGGCAGCAGCCCGCGTCGCCGTAGCAGCCGTTCGCCTCAGCCGTCGGTGCTCGTACGGCGATCGGTGTCGCAGTTGATCGGGTGCAGGTCGGTGGCCGACGTGGCGGTGCAGACCGTGAGAATGACGGTGTCGCCGGCCTTGACGTCCCCGTTCGGGAACGGGTCCCATGCCTGCGACCATGCGCCGTCCGGGATGTACTTCGAGCCCAGCGGCTCGGTGGTGTGCGCGCCGGCCGGGGTCAGCGCCGCCGACACCTTGGTGCCCTTGCCTTCGAGGCAATTGTCGTTGATCCAGACCCAGTCGTCGCTGACCGGGTGCGTGCCGTCCCCGCTGCCGTAGTCGATGAAGGTGGCGGTCCCGCAGTTGTAGCCCTCGGTCGTCACGACAGTGAAGGCGTCGTTGTTGTCGTCAGCCAGAGCCGGTGTGGCGCTCAGCATCACGGTTGCGGCCGCCGCAGCAGCCGATGCGACAAGCGTCCGTCTGATCGTGGATCCGGCGCGGATCTTCATGTATGAGCACACTCCTTGTGGAAGTTCCTGCTTCTTGAGCCGGGATCATAGTTGGTAAGGGAACCGGACTCCAGTGGGCGAATCGTTACATCTGTACCCGTGGTCAAAAACGTGGATCGATCCGGCCGTGCGGGTGTCGAAGTCTGCTGACGCCTTGCGTCTCGGTGGTCTGCTGGCCACCGTGGGGACCCACCACATCGCCGGCGGCACTGGACCGAGGCGTTCTTCGTTGAGATTCAGAAGCTTTACGAGCGCTTCGATCCGTCGACCTCACCGGGCCTGCGTCTTGAGGGTGCTCAAGACATTCCGGAGGACGATCGGGAGCTGACCTCGTCGGAGCGGTTCGGGCCTGCGAGCTTCTACGGATACGAGTGGGAGTTGCCGTACTCGACAGCGGACTACCTGGATCTGCTGTTGACCTACTCCGGCCACCGTGCCTTGCCGGACGCGCAGCAGGGCGCATTGCTGGACTCCATCGCGCGGCTCATAGACGTCAACTACGGGGGCCAAGTCGTCAAGCGCTACCTGACTGAGCTGAGGCTCGCCGAACGTGTCCGGTGAATCGCTTCTATAGGTAGCGGTCGTCGGATTCAGCAGAGTGCACGTGCATTCGGCCGAGTTTTGGTTGAACGGCAACGAAGACGCCCCGTGCAGTTCGCCTTGTTCGGCTGCACGGGGCGCCCAAGTTTCTGTGGGTCGCGGTCTCGTCACGGAGCCCCCTCCCTGAGGCTCGCGCGCAGGGCGGTGACCGGAATGAAGGCCGTGCCGTTGCCGAGTTCGTTCGGTGTCGGGCCGGACGGAGTCGCGACGTCGGCGAGTCGGTTGGCGAGGGCCGTCAGGGCCTCTCGGTCGCCTTCGAGTGCGTCGCGTTCGTCGTCGGTGAGGTCGAGCTGCTCGAGCACTCGATCGATCCCGTCTTTGACGGCCAAGAGCTGGCCGGCGTTGGATTGTTTGGGCAGGTAGAAGGAGCATTTGGCGCAGGCGAGTCGGTGCGCCCATCGCGGCGAGCCTGGGCAGTTAACGATGGTGTATTTCATCGTCGTCGCCCTGGTCATCGGCGTGGCCACCGTGTTCTTCTCAACCGCCTATCAGGTCTTCCTACCGGCGCTCGCCGCAATGGCCGACCTGCCATCGGCCAACGCACTGGCTGATCCTGCTCATGTCTCTGATCCGCTGCCACCGCGACCTGCCCACCCTGGTCGCGTCTGTTTGACCGGCAGCAACGACAGGCCCCAAGCCATGACCCCCACCCCGGGCGGCAAGCGCCGGCTGGCACGGTTCCGTGGCACGGGGGGCCTTCCCGCTTCGCTCCCGGCGCACTGATGGCGCTCTTCTCGAAACTGGTTCTAGCGCCATCAGCACCGACCCCGGACAGTGCCAGCCGACCACGGGCACCACGAAGCCCAGCATCTACCCGCTGTGGCAGACGTTGGGCTCGGCTCGGTCCTCGCTCAGTTGTCGGTGCTGAGGCGGGCGTGAAGGTGCATGTCATGCCAGCCGTCGGCGTGGCGAGCCTCCCCACGCTTCGTGCCCTCGGGGACGAACCCGGCGTGCTGTGCGACCCGGCAAGACGCCCTGTTCGCTGTCGAGTGGCTCAATTGGAGGCGGTGCAGTCCCAACGTCCGGAAGGACCACGTGGCCAGGGTGCCCAGCGCTCGGGGGGCGATGCGGCGACCACGCGCGTCTGGTAGCACCCAGTACGACACCGAGGCCACGCCCTCGGCGAGATCGACGCGTCGTAGACCGATCTGCCCGACGACGGTGGCCGCGTCGAGCACGGCCCACGCCGCATCGGTTTCATCGCGCCACCGCCTCGGCCAGGAGCTAATCCAGCCGGCGGCCTCTTCGTCGGTCATGGATCGGCAGTGCCAGCGCTGAATGGCAGGGTCGGCGAATGCCGCGACGACGGCCGACCGATCCGACGGCCGCCACGGCCGTATTAGCAGGCCGTTCGCGTCGATCTCGGGCTGGGGCATCGCCGCCATCGTTCCGGTCGGCACGGCTGGGGTGGTGAGTAGCGGCAGCATCTACTGTAGGACGTGGCGCTACGGCGGTTAGCGCAGGAGCTTTGCCTCGGGCGGGTAGGGCCTCTGGCCCTACGTCCCGGCGGCCGGGTGGACAACCCTGGCGGGGTCGGTGGTCGTCTGTTGGGGAGCAGATTGGGAGCACAGGGTCGCTCGGAACGGCGTCGAACTGCCGTGAACGGGTGACATCGGCGGCCAACGGTCGCGCCTGACCTGGCGTGCCTCGCGTTTGTCCTGGTCACGGAGCTTAGCGGACGTTCGCTGACACAACTGCGCTCAACGTCCGCGAACGGCGCTGAACTGCTTCGTATCGTTCGAGGTCAGGTGCCTGTTGATCGAGGTTGGTGAAAGGTGCGGTGGAGTCGTCGCAGGTTACGGGTGGGAGCAAACTGGGAGCAGGTTTTTGACCTCTTCCTGTTTGGAGAAGCGGTCTGCAGTTGACCGTGGCACCGTAGGCCCTCGGCGCACGGAACGCCGTATCGATGCTCGTTACGGACTGCTCCACGACACGCTCAGCCCTTTCCGTGATCACAAGATCGTCGACAGAGCCTGCGGCGGCGCTGGCGCCCCAGTCGTGATGGGCGGAGGTTGCGACTGCCGTGCCTGTGCCGGCTACATACTCGATGCAGTGAGCGTGACACTGCAGGCCAGCGTGATCGGCGGCAGCCGTCCGACTACGCGCTGCCCGTTGGAAACCTGAGGGTCGGTGGTGATGCAGTCACGTTGCGGCCACGGGCGGCCATCTGTCGACGCCGGTATCTGTGCGACGCGGGTCAGTGTCGGTCGAGCGATCCCGATACCGCTACGAATTGATCATCTGCCCACGCCGGACTCAAGAACTCCTCGACGCTCGCGGTCGACTGTCTCGGATCCTTACGGGCGAACCGGAGCCCGGCGAACGCCGATATCGGAGGCAACCACGGGCGAGAGCGGATCGATGGCTTCACTGCTCAAGCCTGCCTCGATCTTGCCGACGCTTAATGCAACGGTACCGCAGGTACCGCGTTGGGTACGTGCTGGATGATCGGGACCAGGTTGTCAGGGCGCGGCGGGATCGGGCTGACGGGGTTCCAGGTGGCGCCCGGGGCGTTCTGAACGGCCACACGATGAACGCCGGCGCGGGCAGTTGGGCGGCCTGGGTACTGCTCATTCCGCTGCCCGTGACCTGATCGGAAGCGACCCGGCTGCGGGGCGCTCAGGCGTTCGCGAGCCCGACCAAAGAAAGCGACCCGCCGATCAGCACACCGGCCACCAACGCGATCCAGAAGTCGAAACGGCCGGACAGGACCGCTCGCTTCGCCCCCGACCGCAGTTGCCGCCACCGGAAATACCGCGCCCGGGTGGTCATCGCGGTGAACTCCAGGAAACCGATGGCGGCACCCACCAGAAGCGCGAGCGACGGGGCCAGGTTCCACAAGTGGCCGTTGGCGATGAACGACAGCGGGATCTCGACCACGATCGCGGCGACCAGGCAGGCAACCGCGGTCCAGAACCACGCCGAGCTGGCCGCGCTGGTGGCGGCTAGCGCATCTTTGAGGTTGACCGGCTGGCCGTTGGCGACCCGACGGCAGACGGCGAGCGAGTCGTTGTCGATGCTCCGGCTCCTGGGTGCCGGCAGCCACGACTCCGCGAGTCGGATCGCGATCCTGTACTCCAGCGCCACGAGAATCCCCAGTCTCAGTAGGGCGAAACGCGGCCTGGAAGGCCGAGTCACCATCCTCGACCACCCAATGGTGAACCCCATCAACCACTCCGCTTGACAAGAACGATAGGGACACCGCGGACGAAGTGCATAGGCTGGCGCAGGGGGCCAGCCGGTCCCCACCGCGGTGCAGCCGGTGGCGGTCGGTGCGGCGGAGGAGACCGGGATCAGGGCGAAACGCACAACCGGGCGAGCGCCGCCTCCGAGCGCAGACGGTCAGGATGTCGTCCGTGGTGACCAGCAACTGCCCGGCGGTGTCCACGTCAACGCCGGGAAGGGCGAGCAGCTGTGGCGCGGCAGCGCTCGCCAGGGTCCCCGAATGTTCGTAGAGGTTGTCGATCTCGGCATGCAGCGCCAGCTAACGGCAAGCCAAAGCCCGAAGCGCCGTCTTCGCAGCGGCATTCGGGCCGTCCAACGAGCCGGGCCGGACTCCCCCGCAAATCCGGACCCGCTGCTTGCTGGTCAGCTTCCGGAGCACGCTTCGCGCGGCTTCGGGTGCCGACACGACGAGAGAGTCCAGCTGCGACGTGAGCGGGTCGAGGACCAGGCCGCGACCGGTACAGGTGGGTTGCATCTCGATGAGGCGGGCGGCTTGGTCGAGGTCAAGCATCCGGCGCAATGATCGGGTGGGGGCTGCCCGGGTCGTGGCTGTCGAGCCAGTGGTGCAGTTGCTGCGCGGTCTCGTCGGTGAGGGCGGCCGCTGCGGTGTTGGCGAGTTGGTGGAGCTCGGTGAGCTGGTCGGGTGACACCTGTAAGTGTGGGCGGGGCCGGCGGCGCCATGTCGTGCCAGTGGCGTCGCGGACGATGCTGGTGGCGTCGGCGGCGGCGCGCCGGGCCAGGCGCGCATCGGTATCGACTGCGGCGATCAGGGAGGCGCGCAGCTGTCGGTAGGCGTCGCCCAGACTGAGGAGGCGGTAGCCGGCGCGTCGTCGCTCGGCTCGCTTTGAATCGGTGAGCAGGGTCCATCCCAGGTCGGGTGGCAGGCTGCTGGCGATGGGGCGAAGCGCCAGCGTGGCTTCGCGGATGACGGCCGGGGATGGGTCGTCGAGCATGCTGATAAGTTCGCGAACTCTGGAGGGGTCCAGGGCGGCGAAGCCGCGAACCGCGGCGGTCCTTGTCCGGGGCAGATTGTGGTGCAGCAACGGCCGTAGCAGGTCTGCGTCGATCGGGGTGCCGGTTTCGGCCAGTCCGGCGATCGTGCCGGGGGTGAATGTGTCGGTCGTCAGGGCGTCGCGGTAGTGGTGCAGGGCGTCGGTGCCGGTCTGGCGTGCCGCGTCGCGGGCGATGGCTCGGATCAGCGGCGCGGGGTCGTCCAGGAACCGCAGCACCGCCGTGTGATGGCCGAGTCGGACCAGACCGGTGACCGCGACCGCGCGGACCTCGGGGTGGCGGACGCCGGCCAGCCGGTCCACAGTCGCGCGGCGGCGGGTCCAGACGGCGTCCTTGACGGCTGCCTCGGCGGCCCGGCTGCGGCTGCGCACATCCGGGTCGTGTAGGGCGGTCTGCACGAGTTGGTCGGTGGTCCACCAGCCGCGGGCCAGGCCGACGTCGATCACCAGGCGGCGACCCGCCGGTCCACCTGCCTGAGGCAGCTTGGAGCGCATCGGTGCAGTTGCCGACAGCAGCGTGGCGACGATCTGGTCGTGGACGAAGCCGCCGCGAAGCCGGTCCGCGACCAGCGGCACCGCGTCCAGCACGGCCGGTAGGTAGGTTGCTGGGTCATCGGCGAGTAGCAGAACCAGTCCGGCGCGGGCACGGTCTCGTACCCCCTTGACCCAGTCGGCGGTCCGTAGCACCAGGAACGGCACCAGCAGCGGATCCGGTTCGCGCAGGATCGCATCGACGGCCGCCTCACGCACATATCCGTCGCCGTGCATGCTGCCCAAAGCAATTGCGATTGGGCTGGCGGTGCCAGCCGTGACGTTGGCGGCCATCGTGGTGAGCGCGGGCGAGTGGTGTTCCAGCCCCCGCGGCACGTACCGGATGTGCTGGTCGATGCGGACGACAGCGCGCGGCGACGCTCCGAGGGCGCTCAGCCCGGATCGGTTCGCTTTCATGTCACCGTCGGCGTCGGTCCGCGCCAGCATGTCGATGAGCTGCTCGCATGCGTCCCAATCGCCGCCCGCTGACGCGACCGCCGCCGTCAACCCGGCGACGTCAACCGGGCCGGCGGCTGGCGGTGTCGGTCCACGGCCGGTCCGCAACCACCTCATGCCGGCATCTTCCGCCGCGTGTCGTCGGCCCCACGCACCCGAGCGCCGGCGGCGATGAGTTGGTCGACGAGGTCGGTGACCGCGTGGGTAATGTCGGTGCGGATCACCTCGATCGCTAGGTGGTCGTACGGGGTGGGGTCGCGGTTGATGACGACCAGGTGTGCACCCCGTTCGACCGCGACCCGGCACAGTTGCGCGGCCGGCTCGACGAGTAGCGAGGAGCCGATGGCGAGCAGTAGTGGGGTGTTGGAGACGATCGCGACGGCCTGACGCATGATGTCGGGGTTGAGGTTCTGTCCGAACAGGACAGTATCGAGCTTGAGGGGACCGCCGCACCCGGTGCAGTGGGGGTCGTGCTCTCCGGTGGCGACGCGGGCCCGTATCGCCGTGGTCGGAACCGTGCTGCGGCATCGTGTGCAGGTGGTGGTCCACATGGTGCCGTGAAGTTCCAGTACTTTGCGGTCGGCCAGGCCGGCGCGTTGGTGCAGCCCGTCGATGTTCTGCGTCAGTACCCGCACCGCGATTCCGGACTCGTCGAGTCGGGCCAGTGCCTGGTGGGCGGCGTTGGGCTGGGCTTGCCAGGCCGGGTGGTCGACGTAGGTACGCCAGAACCTGGCGCGGACGTCCGGGTCGCGCAGGTAGGTGTCGAGGGTGAATGCGGCGGCGGCCGCGGGGTCCCGGGTCCACACTCCGTCCGGTCCCCGGTAGTCGGGGATGCCCGAGCCGGTGGAGATGCCGGCACCGGACAGCACCGCGATCCGCGTCACGTCACGCATCCAGACGGGAACCTGCTTCGGCATGGGGAAGACGGTACGGGTCCCTGATCCGCCCGAGCTACGCAATTTGCCGCGGGCTACCGCACCCACGGCCCCCGGGATGGTGGATAGGCGCGGACCTGGGTGGCTCGTGTCGGTTCCGGGACATGGGACCCCAGCACTTCGCGTTCGAGGCGAACCCTTCAGCGGTCAGCGTCTGCTGTCCGGGGCGTCAGGCAAGCTCGAAGGCGTTGCGGCAGTCTGTCCGGACTCACTCGATGTGGCGCGATCCGCGCTTCGCGGCAAGTGCGACGGATGGTGCATTGTGGACGGTCCGGTGCGGCGGTCGCCGACTCGAGGCGCCTTGTTGGCCCGGTTCGGTTGGCGGCGCTGCGCGAACCGGGGCACGCCCGTCGCGCCTGTGCGATTACCACTACCCTCATCCCCGCCGGCTACCCGCCCCGACGAGAACCATGCCCTCCGGGCCGCCGACCTCCACGGAACCGAAGTGTCGGCATGATCGTCTAGCCTCCATCTCACACCAAACTGGAGGAGTCAGGATGGCACTAAGACGTCAGAGCGCGGCGGTAGCAATGCTTGCGGCGCCACTCTCGGGACTGCTGGTTCTCGGGTCCGCGGGGGCCGCGGTCGCGGCGCCGGATCAAGTATCGGGCGTCGTGGTCAGCGGACTGCTGTACGAGCATCAGGCGAAGATCGGGGTTCCCACCGCCCCTGTGACATTCTCCAGCGACGGCCGGGGAGACCTCCCCGTCAAGTACGAGTACTGGATCAACGGCGGGAAGCACAAAACCATCAAGGCGGACAAGACAGGCTCCGCCATCGTCTACCTGACCTTCACCACTCACCTCAACGGCATGTACGTCGAGGGCATCGGCGCCGACGGAACCGCCGGGCTCGCGACGTTCAACTACTACTTCGCCGACGGGGCCACCCCCGCCGCAGAGAAGGACTCCGACGGTGACGGTGTTCCGGACATCGTCACCGTCGGCGACCCATCCGGCCTGGGCTCCGGGCTCTGGCTCGCCGCTGGGAGGCCCGCCGGGTACGCCACGGGCCGGGTACGCACGCCGGCCGTGAACATCACGGGGAAAACCGCGGGCGGCGATCCCTCGTACTTCGACGGCGCGAAGATCATCACCGGCAACTTTCTGGACGACAACCTCCAGGACGTAATGATCTACTTCGTCGACGGCCCAAAGGCGGGCGCCGGAATGATCCTGCCCGGCAGCGGCGATGGCTCCCCTCTAACCGACATCGACGGCATCGACGCCGGCCTCGACTATTTCAGCGACTGGGACGGCAACAGCCCGATCGATCTGGCGAACGCGTACAAGTCGTCGGGCTTCACCAACGCCACACCGGACTTCATCGGCATCAGTGGCAACCCCAGCAACGGCTACCACCTCGCCTACTACCCAATCCAGATCAACTTTCCGCTGCCCACCTCCTCAGAGATGACCCCCAACCTGACCCCGACCGGCGGGACGGACTGGGAGAACTGGCAGCTGTTCAGCACGCAGGTACGGTCCGGTACAGCCATCTACCTGTGGAACCGCACGACCGGGGCACTGTACCTCTGGGAGGGAGTGCGCTTCACCGACAACGGTGACG
Organism: Rugosimonospora africana; assembly: GCF_016862975.1. Classification (GTDB taxonomy): domain Bacteria; phylum Actinomycetota; class Actinomycetes; order Mycobacteriales; family Micromonosporaceae; genus Rugosimonospora; species Rugosimonospora africana. Next base: position 104,881 of record NZ_BONZ01000075.1, on the reverse strand, counting down.
GCACCGGCTCGATCACCTACCAGCAGTACGAGATCGCTCAGAGCTGGAACACCGGCGCCACGTACTCGACCGTGGAGGCGGTGGACTTCACCGGTGACGGAACCCCCGACCTCTGGACCGTCACACCAGCCGGCGTGGCGACCGCATACGTCGTGTCGAACCTTTCGCTAACGGCGCCCGCGAAAATCAGCGCGAAGGCCCCACAGAACCTCGGCTAACAACAGCCACGGGTTGAGCTCCTGACGAACGGGTCCGGGCCCAGCGAAGGGCCCGGACCCGTTGCCCGGCCGCCGGTCTGTCGAAGCCGATGCCTGCAGCCGTGGTGACCCGACCAGCTTGGAATCTGGCCACACTGACCTCGCCGTATTATTCGACGCACTCGGCCTCTAGCAGGTCGGCTGCTTGCTCGGCGATGACCGCGAACTCGTCCGGCGGGATCCTGGCGACGAAGACTTTGCCCAGGTCTTCCGGGAAGGGATGATCCTCCCGCCAGAACGCGAAGACGATCACCAGATCGTTGTTGTCAAGGTAGGCGTATGTCGCGACGTTGTCGATGGTCTCGCCCCACTGCATGAACCAGAACTGCTCCCGGAACTCTGTATGGTCTGCGTGCAGCAGTCGGAAAATCTCCTCTGGCGAGCGGCCCGGAAGGGGGCAGGGTTTGACATCGTGTCGGCGTGCCTGTGCCGCGCTCGACCGCATGGCTCGGGAGAAGGACGGCACGAAAGCCGAGTTGTCGGCAATGGTCAGCCGTTTGCCGGCCGCCCACACGTCGACCGTGCGGAGTGCGTGCGGCTCGGTATCGGCCACCTCCACGGCGAACGTGGCCCGATTACCGAGGGATCGTCTCATCAACGCTGGAGACTACCCAGGTCACGCCCGGTCATTGCGGGGGAGCAGATTGGGAGCACGGGGTCGCTCGCAACGGCGCTGAACGGTCGCGAACGGCTCGCATCGGCCGTGAAGGGTCGGCCCTCACCTGGGACGCCTCGTGTTGGTGCTGGTCACGGGCTCGGCGGGCGTTCGCTGACACAACTGCGCTCAACGTCCGCGAACGGCGCTGGACGGCTTCGTATCGGCCGAGGTCACGTGCCTGTTGATCGAGGTTGGTGAAAGGTGTGGTGGAGTCGTTGCTGGTTACGGGTGGGGGCAAACTGGGAGCAGGATTTTGACCTCTTCCTGTTTGGAGAAGCGCTCCGATCCACGTAACCCGGTGCTGCGGATCCTAGAAGGCATGGTCACAGCGAGGCGGGTCTGATTGGTTGGCCGGTTCGGCCGGACGGGCAGCAAGGACCAGTTCGAGTACCACCTGACTGTCGGATACTCGTGTGGTCCGTCCGCGTAGGTCGGTGACCACGCCGTCGCACGACCGCCTGGGTCCCGCACCCCAGGTCTGGCTTTCGAGCGTCGACGGGAGTGGACCTGGGGTATTGGGATGGGACCCGGCGAGGCTGGGGGGCCGGACTGCCTATCCGGCGCTGGGCCGGTTGAACGGCAATGGCACTCCGGCCGCGTCGAGTACCGCCACGTACGTATCGCGCAGCTCTCGCAGGCTCGCCACGAGGGAATCCAACTCGTCCTGGGCATCAGCGACTTCGCCGCGCTGCAACGCCCGTTGCGCTCGCTCGAGATCCTCGGTCAGTACCTGCAGACTGTCGCCCTGAACCAACACGCCAGGGAACCGTCGTGCTGGAAGCCGCAGCACGGCGTTGCTGTGCTGCTGAGTTAGCAGCTCGACCTCAACCCATACCACAACATGATCATAAGCGTGTCTACCGCCTATCCGATGCTCAGGCGAGCGAGCGAGCGAGCGAGTGTACGGCCGGTCGTGAGGTGACTGTAACCGCGAAGGAGCATTTGCCCGGGCTGCGGGCGTTGGTGCCGGCCGGCAACGCGGTCGTCGGTATCGACCTGACGGACGTGGAGCAGGCGATCGTGGTTACCGATGACGATGCGCGGGTGTTGGCGCGGCTCCGACTGTTGTGCCGGGCCTGGGTGTTGCCCGGAAAGTTGCGGAGTAGTTGACTTTGAGGGCGACACTCAATGGTGTGGACGTGGTGGGTGTGCGGCCAGGTGCCGGCCTCGTCGGGACGTTGGCGCGGGCCTATCGGCGAGCGGTGCGCGGCGGGCAGGGCGTGGTCAGTTCGGCGTTGGTGCTGCGACAGGGCGCGGTGCGGGTACCTGAGCTGGGCCAGTTCCCCCTGCCTGCGTCACATGCCTGGCGGCAGGAGCCTGGACTGGTCGACGGCGACCCATTGGGGCAGCGCTCGCGGTTGTTCGCCGGATTCGACCGGCAGGTGGAATTGTTCGCCGAGGGCGTGCTGCGGGAAGCGGCTTACGATGGCGGTCCGGGCGTGGCCGTGTTCTCGCCCTTGGTCCGTCACGCGGTCTACGAGGCCGTCCACGAGGCGAGTCGCCGCGACGGGGTGCACGCCGGGATCCGTCATCTGCTCGCCGCGATATTCGCCGAGCCGGGCAGCGCCGCCGCCGAGCTCGCCGGGCGGATGTGGGTGGTCGGTCACGGCGGGCAACTGCTGGACCGGCAGTCGTCCCGGTACCGCGCCGGTGACAGTCCACCGAACTGGGCACCGCAGGTGCTTAAGGTGCTGCGTGTCCTGCCGTCGAAGACGTCCGCCACGCTGGATCTGCCCTGGAGGGCAGCTGTCGCGACCGGCATGTATTTCGCGGTGCGCCGTCCGTTTCGTCGCTACGGCGCCCGCTACGGCCACCCTATCCCGCTCTTGATCGAGGGCGACGCGGCCAAACAGGCGGTCCGCCTGGGCCACGCTCACACCGGAACTGTCGAGGTGCTGCTGAGCATTCTGGACCTGCACGAGCAACTTCACGCTGCGGGTGCGGTTTTGCCTGAATCGGTCGCGCGTCATAACACCGCGGGTCAGGTACTGCGTGAGCACGGGGTCACTCTGCTCGCCGCTACCGTCGCCGCGGCCGATTCACCAGCCGCACGGCAAGGTGTTGTAGACCTGGCAGCGGTACCGACGAAAGGCTGGCCTACCGCCCCGAGAACCAGTCGGCCGGCACCACCGTTGGACCCGGGCGCGATGCGTGGGCTGCGTTCGGCCAGCGCATCCGCGCGGAGGGCGGGCGACCCCTTCACCGGCACGACACGCCTGCTGGCAGCTATTCTCGGTGACGGCGATGACCAAGCCGCCCGACTTTTGCGCACACTTGGTATCAATCCTGACGCAGTCACCGCTCAACTGTCCATACAGCGGGGGTGACCAACAGCGCACGCCGCAACGTCCGGAGCCGAGTGTCAGGTCGCCGTCTACGACGGCCAACTTCGCTGCGCACACGCTCCATGACGAAGAGCGGAAGCCTCGATGGAACCCAAGCGATGAGGGCCGTCGCAATCAATACGGATCGGGGTATCCGCGTAGGCGGAGAGCTTCGTAGACCTATCTCGGTCGTGATGTCTGCGGCTAGTCGTGGCGGGCGTCCCCGGAGGAACGCCCGCCACGGCGATCAGCGGGTGGAGCCGGGTGCGAACGCGAGGCCCCGGAACACGTCGCCGGGGGCGGCCGTGCGCAGGGTGGTGAACTGTTCGCCGGTGGGCAGTGCGGTTGCGGTGGCCGGGTCGGTGATGCTGACCAGCTTGTTCGGGTCGGCGCCGTAGTCGGACACGCCGCCGACTGTCGAGGTGACCGCGTAGAGGGTCACGGTGCCGTCGGCGTTGGTCTTTCCGGTGAGGTTGCGCACGCCGTCGACGGCGGGTGTCCACGGCCGGCCGGTGATGCTGTTCGTGCCGGTGGGCAGCCCTGCCACGGTGTAGGGCACGCCGAGGCCGAGCCCGGCGTTGAGGGTGTAGTCGTAGGTCCAGGTCCCGTTGACCAGTGACCACTTCTGGATCCCGGCGAGGTTCTGGGCTGCGGCCGCCGTGTAGCTGCCGTTGCTGTAGGTGTCGGTGCCGTTGCCGGCGTCGGCGACGTACAGGGTGGTCGGGTTGGCGAACCACATGCCGCCGAAGGCGGTGCTGTTGGTGGCGGGACCCGTCTCCGGGGTCTTGACGCTCTTCGCCAGCGCGTTCGGGAATCCGGCAAGCACGCACATGTTGTACGCCGGCTCGCCGGTGGACGGGTTGTAGGAGTCCGGTTCAGCGGGAAGGGGGGCACCGGGGGCCGGCAGGCCGACACCGTGTGGGCAGGCGTTACCGGTGGTGTCGACGAAGTAGAGGGTGTCGATGCCGTTGCTGCCGCTGCCTTTGTCGTAGTACAGCACGTTGTCGTGGACGGTGACCCCGCTGAAGTTGGTGTCCTTGCCGAGCTTGTCCGCCTTGGTGTTGGCGGGCAGCTGCGTGACGCTGAAGCCACCGACCGGGGTCGGCTGGCCGGTCAGCTGCGCCTGCTCGGGCGTGTTCGCCGGCCTGACCATCTGCGCGCCGGTGCCGAAGATCAGCCCTGGCACATCGGTACCTTCGCCGTTGTTCGAGTTGCCGGCCGTGTAGTACAGGCCGGTGCCCTCGTCGAGGATCGCCGCCCGCCCGTTGTCGCCGCTGTAGGCGTTGGTCTGGGTGACCGAAAACTTGCCGTTCGCGTCGAGTTGGGCGACCGCGCGGTAGACCGACTGGCCGTCCGGGTTGGTCGGGTCGAAGACGCCCGGGGTGTTGCCGTTGGACGCGTCGAGGGTGTTGGCCGGTGCGACGTATCCCATGAAGGTGACCGCGGAACCGCCGGTCGACAGGTTCAGGGCCAGCTCCGACTTGGAGGAGAAGCTGCCCATCAGCAGATCGTGGCCGCGGCTTGACGCGGCGGGTGTGCCGTCCGGCGCGGCGATCGAGTCGACCAACGCGCCGCCTGGGGTGAGCTGGTCAAGGTAGATCGGCGCGGTGACCCCGAAGTTCGAGTCGACCGACACGTTGTCCCAGACGTGCGCGAAGCTGCCGTCGGCGATCGCGACGCTGCCGGTCGGCAACACGGTGACGCCGGGCGTGATCAGGTCGGTGGTACCGGTGTAGTGGACCCGGCTGAGCAGCAGGTCGCCCGGGATGACCGGGGTCTTCCCGGCGGCTTGAGCGGTACCGCCGGTCGCGGCGGCGGTGAGGGATGCGCCGAGGGCTATCGACGCGGTTGCCAGAATCGTGCGGCGCGTACCCCGGCGCCGCGCGCGCTTCGAACGGTTGATCATGGTACCTCTTGTTCCTACACGATGTCGGGCTGTGTGGCCCGTAGGAATGAGATCACCGGCGACTCGGCTCGCGGCGACCCGCGCATGAACAACAGGCCAAGTCTGATCAACCAACCGGCGGCCCTTCGCCGTCCAAAGGCGCGCGGGGATGTTGGACATGCTCGGAGATGCCGCCCCGCATTGCGGAGGGGCGTGCATTGATGGCTTTGAACAGCGTCCCGTCCCGGTGAGCCGCCAGCGTGGCCTTACGCTTCGCCTGACCGACCTCGATGAGCTGGCGCACCGGCACCGCGTGTCCTTCACCGAGCTGGCCGACTACGAGGTCCTCGACCCGCCGAGCTTCCGGAACTCGGCCGACACCCGGCCATGGTTTCCCTCCCACACTCCGGACGGCCGACCGCTCCGGCTGCGTCCGATGGCGGGCGTCACCATCCAGGAGATCGTCGCCCTGGTGGCACACAAGCAGGCCGTGCATGTAACGGTCGCGTGGGTGGCGCGGCATTTCGAGCGCTCGGACGTCGTCGTCGTTCCCCTCGACGGTCTACCGACCGCCGAAGTCGGCCTCATCTGGTGCACCGCGCGGGAGAACGGCCGGATCTGTGCCCTGGCCGACATCGCGGCCTCCCGCAATACCGCTGATGCCAATGCGGGGCGTGTCCAGCGTTGGCGGCGCGGATGGCTTCGATGAGTAGGACGGGCCCTGCGTCTTTGAGGAGGAAACCGACCGCGCCGGCGGGTAGCGCGCCGTAGGCGTACTCGCGTGCACCGGCGGCAGTGGGCGGCCCAACCGCTGGCTGTGCTGGACGAGAACTACTGCGCGGACTTCTTCGATCGCTGATACCGGCGTCCATGGCGATGTCCAATACGCGAACGGCGCCGCCACTCGGCGTGCGGGCCGGCTGTCAGCGGCCAGTTTGGATTCCCCGAGGACGGCCAGCCAGCACATTACGTACAGTGGCGACGGCCGGCGGCGGTGATCGCAGTCACGCCAGTAACGGTGATCAGCGGCATCATGCGCCCACGGCGACTGCGGTCAGCGCTGGCCAGTGCATCGTCGTCGGGCGCGACGGTGCGCTGGTCTCTCAAGGTCGGATGCACGACGCAGTGCGCAGCCCCATGTTTCAGGCGTCGGCGCTCACTGGCTCTGCCGGAGATCGTGTTGCGCGCAGGCTCTATGGGTGCCGAAGAGCATCCAGGGTCTGAATCGTGACCTCACCGTCGGCTTCCCGGCCTGCCAGCCGTGCGGCTTCACGAATCTGTTCGTCGGTCATCCCGGCCTTGGCCAGTTGGATCGCCTCGTGCACGCCGTCGCCACTTCCGTGGTCGAGCATCGTGAAGTACCAGCGCATCGCTTGGACCTCGTTGCGCAAGGTGCCGATGCCGTCCCGATACCAGCATCCCGCAGCGAACATCGCGTCGACGTACCCGCGCTCGGCGGCCCACAGAATCCAGGTCAGCGCTTCCTCGTCACGGTCAACAGCTCCGAGGCGATCGCCGAGCACAGCTCCGGCCTCCAGAACGCCGCGCCGCGCGGCGACGGTCAGAAGCTGCAGGCATTCGTCCTCGTTCGCCAGCGGGACATCACCACGGATATGCAGGCCCGCCAGGTTGAACGCTGCGTACCCGTCGCCTCCGTGCGACGCCTGGCGCCAAAGTTCGACGGCACGCTGCAGATTCTGCTCGACCCCGAGTCCCCGTTCGTACATGAATCCCAATGTTCTCTGGGCGTGCGCGTTTCCCGATGCGGCCGCTTGCGTCGCGTATTGGACAGCGCGCGGCAGGGCCGATTCGTCGTAGTAGTCCATCACGATGCCCGCGAGCGCGGCCTGCGCTTCGACGTCGCCTGCGTCCGCAGAGCGCTTGAGCTGTGGCGCGGCGACCCGGCTGACGAGGTTCGCGCCCTCGACGCTGCCGAGTTTGGCCGCCTCGATCCACGCCAGACTGGCCGCTGCCCAGTCACCGGCCTGAGCCGCGGATCGGCCGCTTGACAGAAATCCGTCGATGCGCTCTTGGCGCGGCATCACCCGAGTTGGCATCGCACTTCCCCATCCCGCAATCAGTGCGGCAGCATACCGTGGGACCGGCAACCAGCACCAACAGAGATCGACACAACCTCCGGCAAAGCCAGATAACGCCCCGGCCTGAGCGCCGTACATGTTGAATGCCACGAGCCGCCGGAGACGTCAACAAGTCGTCAGCACGCAGCCGTCCGGCGACGACCGCGAACACCGAGCGACCCCGACGTCTCGGTCAGAGAGCAACTGACATGGACCTCGACTCTCCGTGACCGCCGACGGCCAGATGGCTCCCCACCAACTGGCCGTGTACGGGGAATTCCAGCTGGCCGCTAACAGCCGGCGTAGAGATCGCGTGCGGGACCACCGGTCAGGCAATCGCGGCAGCACAGGGGCGCGCTGCGTGCGCTACTGGCCGCATTGCCGCCCGGGCGGTCAACCCGCCCAGCGCCGACAACACTGGCTCGGGACTCTCGCCACGGAAGCTGATCACCTGAGCCCGCCCGTCCGGGTGTGCCTTCCGACTCTCCGCGGCTCGCCATCACCGTACATCTCTGCCTGAGAGGTGATTCGAACCTGCGCATCCGTGACCTGCGTAGACACCTTGTTGCCAGCTACTGGCAACAAGGTTGCGACACTCAAACCTGGCGTTGACCAGAAATGATAGTAGTCACTCGATGTCGCAATCTTGTGCCCCCGGGAGGATTCGAACCTGCGTCGAGGCTGAACCGCCATGAAGTGGACATCTCGAATCGGACAATAGTTCTCCAAATGGCACGAAGTAATTTTGCAGATGGCTTGGATGGCAGCTCTGACTGCCTCGTTCGGCGGTATGCCAAAGAACTGCAAAATTCAAGATGTCCGCGTTTGGAGGTATCAGTGCCCGCCGAGGGTGGGCGCAGGCGTTCTGCGGCGGCTTCCTGCTCCGCGGTGTGCCGTCCGACCTTCCCGGGACACCGCATTCCTCGAAAGGGGAACGGCGCCCCCCACTTCGTGGTGATGTGCCCGAGCCCGGTGGCTGCGAGCGTCGGATGCGGCGATCGCGGGAGGTCCGCGGTGCTGAGGGAGACATCGTGTGGGTGTGTTCGGGCGGCGGGGGAACCGCCGCGAGGATGGATTTCTACGAGCGCCGCGGCGCCTGGGGTGACTGCGACGGCACGGCGTGCGGCGTGACGGGGCGCGTCGCATGAACGTCATGGAGGCCAGCGGTCTGGGCAAGCGGTACGGCCGCACTTGGGCGCTGCGCGAGTGCACGCTGGCGATCCCCGCCGGTTACTTGGCCGCGCTGATCGGCCCGAATGGCGCCGGCAAGACCACCCTGCTGAACCTAGCCGTCGGCTTGGCGCAACCAAGCACGGGTGCCGTCACTGTGCTGGGCGGTCGGCCGGCCGGGTCGCCGGTCGCGTTGGACGGCATCGCGTTTGTCGCGCAGGGCACGCCGGTCCACAAGAACCTGTCCGTTGCGGACATGCTGCACCTGACCCGCAACCTGAACCGGCGCTTCGACCAGGCATATGCCGAGGCCCGGCTGGCCGAGCTGGATATCCCGCGCAACCGGAGGGCGGGCAGGCTGTCCGGCGGCCAGCAGGCGCAGCTCGCGCTGACCCTGGCGCTGGCTCGCCGGCCGCGGCTGCTCGTGCTGGATGAACCGGTGGCGATGCTCGACCCGGTTGCCCGGCACGACTTCATGGCTACGGTGGCGGCGGCGGCCGACGATGGCGTGTCGGTGCTGCTGTCCTCGCATGTGCTGGCCGACCTTGAGCGGGTGGCCAACTACCTCATCCTGCTCTCGAGGGGCCGGGTGCAGGTAGCCGGGGAGGTTGACGACCTACTCGGCTCGCACCGCATGCTCACCGGCCCGACTGGCGAGGCAGGCAGATATTCCGAACGACCGGTGGTGCATGTACACCGTGCCGAGGCCCAGGCCCACCTGCTGGTCCGTGCCGGTGCCGACGACCCGGTCCCGCCGGGCTGGCAGGCGCAACCGGTCGGCCTGGAAGAACTCGCCCTGGCCTACCTGCGCGAGCCCGCCGCCGCGGCGCTGCCCGGCCTGGACGCCGAATCGTCGGAGGTGGCGAAATGACCGCGCCGACCCTGCCCGCCCGTGCCGAGGAGGACGCGCGTCTGCGGCCGGTGTCGTGGCGGCGGATGGCCTGGGTCACCTGGCGGCAGCACCGGACCGTGCTGGCCGGCGTGGCCGTGCCGCTGGGCGTGCTGGCGGTGTACCTGTGGCTCGCCGGTCTTGCGCTGCACCACGCCTGGATCGCTGTGGCAGCCTGCCACCCGGCAAGCTCACTTGCCTGCCAGGAGGCAATCAGCAACTTCAACGACACCTACGGCTCAAGGGCGCAGGCAGCCGAGTTCCTGCTGCAGGCGGTGCCCGCGCTGATCGGGGCGTTCGTCGGCGCACCGGTACTGGCGCGGGAGCTGGAGACCGGCACCTTCCGGTACACCTGGACCCAGGGCTTCGGCCGGTGGCGCTGGACGCTGGCCAAGCTGGTGCCGCTCGCGATCGCGGTGGCGGTCGCCGCCGGGGCGTTGAGCGTGCTGTTCTCCTGGTACGTCCAGCCGCTGTTCGCCGACGGCAACCAGACCCCGCTCGCTCCCATCGTCTTCGACCTGCGTGGGGTCGCGTTCGCCGCCTGGACGCTGGCCTCCTTCGCGATCGGCGCCCTGGCCGGCATGCTTATCCGCCGGGTCGTCCCCGCAATTGCCGCCGCCCTGGCCGCCTACGTCGGCTTCGCCCTCGCGGTCGGCGTGTTCCTGCGCCAGCACTACGCGGCGCCACTGGTCACCAGCAACCTGAACGTGCCCAGTTCCGGGTGGATCATGAGCCAGTGGTGGACCAAGGGCGGCAGGTTCGTCTTCGCCGGCCGGCCCCCTGTTGGCCTCGCCATGCAGATCTGCCCCCTGCCCACGGCGGGGTTTAGCAAGCCGTCGCCGGGAACGATCTGGCAGTGCTTCGTCCAGCACGGCTACACGCAGTGGACGAGCTACCAGCCGGCTGGCCGGTTCTGGCCATTCCAGTGGATCGAGGGCGGCTGGCTGCTCGCGCTGTCAGTGCTGCTGATCGCCGTGGCCGTCTGGTTGGTCCGCCGCCGGGCCAGCTGACGCGTCCCGCGATGCGGCCGCCACAGATCGCCAGGGAGCAGCCGTGCAGCGGCAGCGGCACATCCGCCCCTCCGGTTGGCAGCCCGGCAACCCGGCGTGCTGACCTGCCGGCTGCCACCACACCCCAGGTCTGCCGCATGGCGGATCTGCCAACATCCACATGAGAGGAAACGCGATACACATGAACTGGATCACCCGGCACCGAACACACACCGCACGGCCACCAGTCCGGCGGCCGCGCCGGTGGCTGGCCGCCGCGCCCCTGGTGGCTTGCCTGGCCGCCGCGTTCCCGGCTGCTGCCGCAACCGGCGGCACGGCCACATCCTCGGCCGCGGGGACAGCGATAAATTGCGCGCCGCCCGGGGTGAAGCTGGCACCGTGCTACAGCCCGCAGGCGTATGAGCTGGCCTACGGCGTCGCGCCGCTGCTCAGCCAGGGAATCGACGGAAGTGGCGAGACCGTGGTCGTAGGACCCGAACCGGCCGCCGCCCCGCCGTCCATGGATATCCGCCAGGACCTGGCCGCGTTCGACAACACGTTCGACCTGCCCCCGGCAAACCTCCAGGTCGTGAATACCATCGCCCAGGCCGCGACGCCCTACCTCGCTGGCGACGAGGAAGTCACGGATACCGAGATGCTGCACGCGATCGCGCCCGGTGCCACCCTCGACGTCGTCCTGGTACCCCACGATGTGACCGCGAGCAGCGCGAGCTTCGCCGCCGCGATCACCCAGGTGATCCAGGCCGGCGTCGCCCGGCACGCCGCGGTGGTCTCGATCAGCGCCAGCGTCGGTGAACACTTCCTCACCAACGCCGAGGTGGCTCAGATGCACGCGGCGCTGCAGCAGGCCCGCGACCACGACGTGACGGTTGTCGCCTCCTCCGGCGACGCCGGGGCGATCAGCGACGCCGGCCCACCGAAACAGGTCAGCCTGCCCGCCTCCGACCCGCTGGTGCTCGGAGTCGGCGGCACCATCCTGGACGCGGCCAGGCCGTCTGGCACTTACCTGGGCGAGATGGCCTGGAACGGTGGCGATGACGCCTCCGGCGGCGGCTACAGCACTCTGTTCCCCAGGCCGGCCTACCAGGACGGAGTCGCCCGGACCGGCGTTACGCGCGGCGTACCCGACGTGGCCGCCAACGCGGACTCCGCCACCGCCATGGCCCTGGAGTACAGCGACGGCGAATTCCGGCCGGCCCCCGGCACCAGCGCTGCCACCCCGCTGTGGGCAGGCGTGATCACCCTGGCCGACCAGGAGGCCCGCCAGCACCTCGGCTTCGTCAACCCCGCCATCTACGGCATCGCCAGCGGCCCCGCCTACCACCGGGCCTTCCACGACGTGGTCACCGGCGACAACTCGGTGCTATCGCCGACCGGCGTCATCGTCGGCTACAACGCGGGACCCGGCTGGGATCCGGTCACCGGCTGGGGCAGCCTCAACGCCCAGTATCTCGTCCCGCTGTTGGCGCACCCGGTCGGCTCCGGCGCCTGACCAGACCGCGCTGCCGGGCCATACCGACCCGGCAGCGCGGCGACGTCAACATCGATGTACCACGTACGTGGCCCGGCCAGCAGGCCGAGCTCGGGCGGCCGCAATGCCGCCGGCTCCTGGATTCGCAGGCCGACACGGCGATACACGAAACGCCCGACCACTGGTGTCGCGTCTTGGCCGCCGCCTTCCGTCCCATCAGCCGACCAAAGGAGCAGCATGGTGAACGCACGCCTGGCAGCCCCCCTCGCGTTGGGCCCCGGGTTTGGCCGCCGCGCTCGTCATCGCAACGGTGGCGGGCCGGTACTCGGCGCTGCGCGCGGCCCGTTCCCGGGACCGATGCGCCGCGTAGTACCCGACGTGCGCGGACACGCCCCTGGTCACGCGCCATATGGTGAGCCGGATGGGTAAGCGGTGGGGCCTGCGGGCCAAGATGGCCGGCTCGTACGTGCTGGTGACCATCGCGGCTGTCGCCGTGGTGGAGGCCGTGGTGCTGGTGCTCGTCGTGCCCGGCCTGCTGGGCGGCCGGGACGCGCGTACCCTGCTGGTCAACGTAACCGCACACGATCTCGCGGCCAGCGCCGGCCAGATCGCCACACGGTTGGGACGGCTGCCGGATGCTGGCCAGTTCCCGGTAGGCGATCCCGGCCTGCGGCTGCCACCCGGTCAGGCGCAGGCCACACCGGACGGTGCCGGGGTGCGCATCCCCTACACGCCGACCGCCCAGCACAGCGGCGCCCCGATGTCCATGGCGCTGCTCGCCGACCCGAAGGGACGCATCGTCAGCAGCTCGTACCCGGCCCGGTACCCGCCCGGCGGCGAAATCGGCGGCAACGGCGTTGGACCGCTCCCAGGCGGCATCATTGCCAAGCTCCGGGACAGCCGGAAGGGCTACTCCGGGCGGAGCGCGGTGTCCGGTGCCGAGGTGTTGTGGGCCGTCGTCCCGGTGTATGCGACCCCAGCCGGGACGTCGACCGGCACGGAAAGCGCCCACCTTGCGGGGGCCGTGGGCGCCGTGTACGTGCAGATCCCGGCCGCGGCCAAGCTTGCGGCAACGGCCAGCCAAGGCCCAGGCATCTGGACGAACCTGTCCGCGCAGCTGGGCATCGGGCTGCTGGTACTCCTCGGAGCGCTGCCCGTAGGCGCGGTGTTCGGGCTGCTGTCCACCCGGCGGCTGCTGGGTCGGCTGCAGCACCTCGCGACCAGCACCGCTGCGGTCGCTGACGGCGACTATCAACGGCGGGTACCCGTCTCCGGCCGCGACGAAGTCGCACAGCTGGAGACGGGCTTCAACCAGATGGCCGAACGGCTGGCCGACGCGATGGCGACCGAGCGGGCGCTGGCCGGCGCCAGCGAACGTGCCCGCATCGCCCGGGAACTGCACGACTCGATCTCCCAGGACCTCTTCTCGCTGCGCCTGCTCGCGGGCGGCCTGCGTCGGACGCTGCCCGCCGACTCCCCGCTGTACCCACGCGTCGAGGCCATGGAGCACACCGTGTCCGGCACCCTGCACGAGATGCAGGCGCTGCTACTGGAGCTGCGACCGGTCGCATTGCGCGACGCCGGACTGCTACCCGCCCTGGACGAGCTGTGCCGCGCCTACCGCGACCGGCTGGGCATCGCGGTCGAGGCCGACCTGGAACCGATCGAGCTGGACCCGGCCGCCGAACCGGCCGTGCTGCGCGTGGTGCAGGAGGCACTGGCCAACGCGGTCAAGCACGCCCGGCCTTCCCGAGTGGTGCTGCGGACACGCGACGCGGGCGGCGGCCGGGTGGTGCTGTCGGTCAGCGACGACGGTACCGGCTTCGATCCGGTCCGGGCCGGCCAGCGCCACGGGATGGGTTTGGACCTGATGCGCGAAAGGGTGGCCGAACTGGGCGGCCAACTGCACCTGGAGTCCACGCCCGGCAACGGAACCACCGTACGGATCACACTGGGGCCCACACCATGATCAAGGTACTCATCGTCGACGACCACAACGTGGTCCGCCAAGGGCTGCGGTACCTCCTCGAGCAGGAGGACGGGATCGAGGTCGTCGCCGAGTGCCCCGACGGCGAAAGCGCGATCACCGCGGTCCAGAACCTGGCGCCCACCGTGGTGCTGCTGGACCTTTTCATGCCCGGTACGAGCGGCCTGGACGTACTCACCCGGATTAAACGCGACAGGCCGGAGACCGAGGTGGTGATGCTCACCTCATCGAGCGCCGACGAGCACCTGCTCGCCGCGGTACGCGCGCGCGCCCTGGCGTACCTCCCGAAGACCGCCGACGTCGACCACGTCGTCGCGTCGGTACGAGCCGCAGCCCGCGGAGAGAGCCTGCTCGACCCGCGGACTGCGGCCCGGCTCGTCCGCGAGGTACGCGACACTCGTCCCCGGCGCGACCCGCTGAACCACCTATCCCCGCGCGAGACGCAGGTCCTCACGCTGCTGGCCCGCGGAAAATCCAACCGGGAGATCGCCCGCGCTCTCGCGATCACCGAGGAGACGGTCAAAGCGCACGTATCGAGCATCCTCGCCAAGCTGCACCTCACCGACCGCACCCAAGCGGCCATCTTCGGACTGCAGCAGGGACTCGTCCCGCTGAACGAGGCACTCGAATAAGACCGGCGATCCACCTGGCGATCCTGACCCGCAGGTGCGCGCCGCGATCGCCGTGACCCTCGCTCGCAACGCCTGCCCGAATCTGACCGAGACTCTGCAGAACTTGGCCTCCGACGAGTCCGCCGCAGTACGGGCGGGTCTGGCGACCGCGCTGGGCCTCTGCGGTTGGCCCGGCGCGCGTCCACTCATCGTCGCCCTCACCCAGGATCCAGACCGGGCCGTGCGAACACACGCCAACGTGGCCTTGGACCGCATCCAGGAACGCCACAGCTCTACCTGAACAGCCAACGTCCGCTCAGTAGCCGAGAACCGGATACCTGATCACGTTGCGCGCCGGGATCGTGGTGAGAGATGATCGGGTTCGTGACGTTCGGAAAGGGCGCCCCGCGCCTCGCAGAGTGAACGGCCCAGCGCAGGTGTCCTCCTTTGGCGACTGGGGATGGCTGGAAGCGGGCATCGTCTCGGGTGATGTTCTGGTGCCCGGCCGCGATGTACGGTCACACATCTTTGACGGGGTCAAGGCTGACCGGGATGGTGTGCTGACTCGCCGCCTGCTGACCTTCGCCACCGACCCCCGTCTCTCGGTGCGGCGGACGGTTTACGCGTTGCTCGACCAATTGTGCTTCCAGATCTCCGACTGGCCTCTGGTGGCAGACGCAGCCGAACCGGCCCTCAGAGACGTGGATCCGCAGGTGCGACGAACTGCCGCGACGTTGCTGGCGGATACCGCTGGATCTGATCGGGCCATGACGGCGTTGAACGCCTCGTCCGATCCGGTTGCCCGAATCGCCCTGGTGGATGCGCTGATCCGGCCCCCGGTGTCGCGGCATCGAGCCGTCCTGGAACGCCTTCGCTCGGACTCCGTTGCCGCGATCCGGCTTTTGGTCACCATCGCCACCTTTAGCAGGGACGAATCGGCGGCCTGGCCGGCGCTCGACGCCGCCGTTCGCGCCGATCTTGAAGCTTCCATCGGTGTTCTCGACGCGCCGGGATCCCGTCTTTCGCTGACTGCGGGCCAGCGCTGGGCGCTGGCGTTAACCGGCCTGGACCGGGAGCAGGACTGTTACGCCTGGGTGCAACGGCTGACGGACCCGGCCGAGAGCCCACAGGTCAGGCTCGAAGGCGTACGGATGGCGGTCGCTGCGATGCGTCAGTGGCGCGCCGCGCCCGGCCGGTTGACGCCGCTGCTAAGCGCTCTGCTGAGAGATAAGCCTTCAGAGGTACGGTCGGCGGCGCTGCGCGCGGTGGTTGCGTCCTTGACCGCGTCCCGGCTGGCCGCCGACGAACTCGCGGCGGTGCTGGACGACGCTGAGCTCAGCGCGGCGGCGACCATCGCGCTGGGCTGCGTCGGCGACCATCGAGCGGCGCCGCATCTGGTCCGGCTCATGCTCTCCGGCAGCGACGAACCCCGCCTGGCCGAGGCGTTCCGGGCGGTCGCCCGAGCCGGCGCCGATCCACAGGCGCCGGTGGCCGCCGCCCGACAAGTCTTGGCCGCGCTGCCGGATTCGTGCGCGCCGAGCCTGCCGATGCGGGTGCTCGCCGCTTTCGGTCCGGCCGCAGCCGCCGCAGTGCCGGAACTCATCGCCAAGCTCGAAGGGCCCGAAAACGACACTCCGGACTCCGCGATCTACGTCCTGGGAAGGATCGGCCCGGCCGCCGCAGCCGCGGTCCCGCTCCTGCGGCAGTACCCGACACAAGGCGCCACGCTCGCCCTTGTCCACATCACGTCGGACCGGGCAGTCGCCGACCAGTATCTCGCCAGGCGACAAACAGAACTTCGCCGCGACCGCACCGCGTCGGCGCTGCTGACCTGGCTCGCCGAGCACAGCGAACTCACCGTCCGGCAACACAGGCAGCTGCGGAGCCTGTTCCGGACCCGCGGATTTGGGCAATTGGGGACGGCCGGCGCACTGTGGCTGCACGAAGGCCCCGCGGCAGCCGATGAACTGCTCGATGCGCTGCCGGCCTACCTGTCCGACGATCTGTACGGACGCAAGGCGCTACAGGTTCTGACCGCGATGGGGTCGCACGCTCGGCCGATCCTCGACCGGCTGGACCGGATCGCCGCCTCCCGACGTAGAGTGGGACTGCATATCGGCGACGACGACGCTGAGATGCGCGCGGATGAGATGCTGCTCGCCGCCACAATCGCCGCCCGCAAGCAGATCGCCGGATGACCCAAGGCGGTGCGGAACCAACCGTCGCGTTGCCCTCGTGCACTCGCTTCTGCTTGATATGCAGGCAATCTTCGTTGACTCCTTGCCGGTATTGGCGGTGGGTTCGATGGAGAGGTGCCTGCATGTCTCCCTTGCTAGGTCTTCAGTTGCGGCGGTCACGGACGGTGCCTGGCGATCTCGTCGTCCGCAACCTGGGCAGCGCAGTTCGTAAATGCGTGCGGGCCGCTCCAGCTGGTGAGCTGGGCGGCCCGCGTGGGTTGTGTCGTGATAGTTACGAGATTTGTTGGTAGAGGGCGGTGATCTGGGTTGGGGTCAGAGCGTATTGCCAGGCTTGCACGTTGCTGATGGTGCCTGGGAGGAAGTCGGTGGGGGTGGCGTTGAACAGTCCGCGGCCGATGGTGAATGGCCCGGTGGCGTCCGAGGTGGTGACGTTGGTGGCGGTGCCGGTGAGGGTTCCGTTGACGTAGAGCTGGGCGGTGTGGGTGGTGGCGTTGTAGACGCCGACGAGGTGGGTCCAGGCGGTGGTGGCCCCGGCGGCGTATGCGGTGGCGAAGCTGGAGCCGTCGCTTGTGGGGATGTTGAGGGCCCAGCCGGGGGCGTTGGCGTGGGTGTAGTTGTACTGGAGGAAGAAGCCGCTGGTGGTGGTGCCGTCTTGGCCGGCGATGGTGGCGTTTCGGGTGGGTGTGGTGGTGAGTTTGACCCAGGCGGAGACGGTGAAGCTGTTGGTGGTGGTCAGTGCTGCGCCGGTGGTGGCGGCGTAACCCGTGGTGCCGTCGAGGGTGAGGGCTTCGCCGTGGGTGGCGTCGGTGGTCCAGGTGGTGGTGCCGGCGAGCAGGGCCGGGTTTTGGCCGGTGGTGTCGGTGGGGTGGTTGACGTAGGGGTTGATGGCGTTGGGGGCGGTGTCTTCGGCGAGGGGGAAGGTGGGGTCGAGGGTTCCGTCGGTTAGTGCCCAGGTGTCGTGGGGGCCGAGGTAGGCGTTGGTGAGGGCGGCGTAGCCGGCGTTGGTGAGGTTGACGTGGTCGGTGGTGGCGGCGTTGGGGTCGAGTTTGGTTTCGCCGTTGGTGGTGTCGAGCACGCCGATGGTGGTGTCGGTGTCGATGTAGTACAGGGCGGGGGTGGTGGTGGGGTCCATCGTGAGGGGGTTGTTGGCGAGGTAGGCGTTGGTGAGGGTGCGGTCGGCGTCGATGGTGGTGGTGCAGGGGTCGTTAGTGCTGTTGCCGGTGGCGCCGTCGCCGGTGTAGCCGTCGCAGGCGGTCAGGCTGATCGCGGCGGTGTTGATGTTGTTGGCTTTCAGGTAGGACAGCAGTTGCCGGTAGCCGTCGGTGAGGCTGTCGGCGGTTTGGCCGTTGAGGAGGTCGTCGAGTCCTTCGTCGAGGATGACGGTGGTGAGGCCGGGTTGGTCGAGGATGTCGCGGTCGATGCGGGACAGGGCTGAGGGTTTCGAGGGCTCGCCGCAGAAGCCGGCGGTTCGGGATTGATCCTTGCCTGCGGCATGTGCGCCTTCGAATCAAGCGGCGCGCTCGGGCAAGTTGTTCAATCGACTGGTGACCGTACGTGCTCGAGGCGCCACCGGGTCGGCGGCGACTGCGGATTTGGGTCATGGCCGGTTGGTCAGCCGCTCGGGCTGAACGCGGTGGCGGTTGTCGCTGCGCCCGACAGTGATGACCGCGGCGAATGCCGCAGCCAGGTCGGAATCGTCCCGCCTGCGGCATGAGCCGCGGGAGGTCACACGCCTTTGCGTCGGCGCCCGAGCGTGGCCGCGGCCATCGACCATTTCGGGGTAACTCACCCACGGTCGGGCAGCACCACTCGGTCGGCGTCAGTCGCGGCGGTCCCCCAGTCCGTAACCTTGCGTACCGTGCGCCCTGTCATGCGGCGCACCGCTCGGCTTCCGCTTCTGCTTGCCGACGAGCGGGTGGTGGAGTGGCGCAACCTCGACGCCTTCGTGGATGACGCTCGTCGGAACGGAACGGAACGGAACGGAACGGAACGGAACGGAGCGGGCTGGGTTGACGCGTCTGGGACGGAAAGCATGTGCGTTGTCAGCAGACTCTTCGCGTCGAGTGCTCATCTGTCGCTACTATCCGCGCGAGTATTACCAAGGGGCGAACCCAGAGTTTGGACGAACAGACCGCGGCTCTGCGCCAGTAGTAACACCACCACGAACGACAACGGTAGGGCGGCATCGTGAAGCCGTCCGGCCGCGTACCTCGTCAGCGCGTTCCCTCACCAGGAGCACGCTTCTGTTCCGAGCTAAACGCGGCACACCACCTAGTCGATGGCTAGGGAAGTGTGCTGTGCTCGGACCACTCCCTAGACGAGGTAGCAGCGGGAGCAACGTTGGAAATTTTCTGGTTAACTTCTGCAATTGGTGCCGTCGTGATCGGTTTAGTTGCCCTGACGGCGACATGGGGCAGAAGCCATGAACGCCGCGAAGCCGCGTTGGAAGTCCTTCGACTCCTGCTTCGATCTCGGGGACGGTGAGCAGAAGGGGCGCGATTAGCGGCGGCCCCGAGGAAGACGTCGGGCTGGCGCGAAGTGCAGACGCACGCCCAGCCTGCCGTCGCCTTTCATCTGAAGATTCAGTGGTCGGGCGTCTAGTGTCCTGTAATTCCGGTTGCTTTACGCCTGCATCATGATGGCTGGCGAGATGACGGCCACGATGGTGCCGGCGGTGAGGCTGATCATTGAATCGCGAAGCTTGGGCTTGGATGCCGCGGTGGATCAGCGTTGGACCCACGCCGGTCCGCGGGGGACCAGTAGCCCGGCCCGGACGGCCCGGAACGTCACCGCGGTGTATGGCCACGGATAACGCCAGCCGTACCGGTCCTCGGTCTGATGGTCATCGTTCGCGTCGAGATAGATCGACTCTGCCTCAAACAGCCAGACAAGATCGTCATAGTTCGGAATGGGCTCCATGACCACCGCGGCATGTTCACACATCCAGTCGTGACCTCGCACCCGACGTCCGCGCGGGCGCTGACAGGCTCGCTTGTTCCGTTTGTGCCGCGCGTCTGCCCCCGGCCCCGGGACCGGTTCGGGATCCTGCCGTGTCTGCCCGCTGGGGTTCGGCTAGGTTGGCCGCGTGGATATCCAGGTTCTGGAGGGTCGGCTCATCGAGGTGCCGAGTGCCGAGGCCATTGGCATGGATCGTCGCGCCTTCGGCGAATTCGTCGGCCCTCGGGGTGAGCTGGCCTCGTACGCGTTTGGTTGGAGGACAGGGTCGCAGCCGCACGTCGCTCGGCTGTCGATCGGGATCGGCGTCGGCAATCCCGGCGGCGGCACGTTCCACGCCGTGGTGTTCGATCACGAAGACGGCCACGCCTTCTCGCTCGTCGACGAGCCGTTCGAGCACGTGCCACAGGGCGGACCGGACCTGACAGCGGACCAGGCGCGCGCCCACGAGGATCTGCCGTTCGTGTGGTGGGTCGCGGACCACATCATGGAGCGTGATCGACGCGCACGGTGGATGCGGCACTGGCTGCTAGGCACTCGCTGCATCCAGACCATCGAAGTCTTCGAGCTTCGTGAGCCCATCCTGTTCATAGCCAACGACGCCGACGACGGCCTCTGGCAACTCATCGGCACGACGGACGCCAGCAGCAGCGGGAAGGTCGGACATCTCCACCACGCCGTGGACGAAGATGCGACGCTGGTCGATGTCCTCGACTTGGCGCCCGGCCACAGCGCAAGCCGAACCCACGTCGGAGGACCCTGGACCCGCCACCTTGGCACCCCCGCCTAAAAGACGAGCACACGTCGACGGCTTCGTCAGCAATCGAGAACGCCTTACTTTGCCGCTGAACGTCTTCGCCACGGGCCCGGGTCGGTCCGACACTCCGTGGGCGCTACCGTGGCCCAGGGGAACTCGCGGTGCTCACCGAACTGCCCATGTGAGTGCGTCGGCGACAACGCCCTGGTCCGTCATATCCTTCGCAAAACACAAGCGCGGCGTGTGCGGTTGCCCAAGGGGTGGTGCGGTGTTCCGCTTCGAGCCAGGCGTGACCGGCTTCCGCGACCGGAACAAGCCTGAGCTTCCCCTGACCGACATCCGGACGTTCCGGGCAGCATGCGACGCGGCCGCGCGCGCCGCTGAGGGAACCGTGGATCGGATAACCGAGCGCACCTATCCCGTTGATCGCGTTCGTTCACCACAGCATCGACTCTTGGCCCTCTCCGGGATTATTCATGGATTCGCCAAGCTGAACCCGCGTGTTCGCGGACATGGGCTTCACGCTCATGAGCAGGCGACTGCTCGACTCTCCGCTCAGCGAAGTCGACACACACATCAAAGCATCAACCGGGCCCGCCGTGTCACACAGGTCCTGAGACCGGACAAGAGCCACTGCCGATTGTCGGGTGCCAGGACCTCCGTTACAGATCAGTCTCGGGACGTGGGTGACACGTCCGGCTAGACGATCATATGTTGGGATCCTAACGGTTGTCTGGGGCGCCTTGGGGGTTCGGCGTCGTGCTGATGACGTGGAGGAGTTGCCAGCGGGCTTCTTCCCATCGCGCGTAGCGGCCGGTGTCGGTGGCGTTTTCTGCGCCGGAGGTCTGTCTCTGGCCGGCGTGTTGCCCAGCGATCTTCTGCGCTTTCTCGGCGACGTCGATGACTGTGGGCTGATAGCGGACCTTGACTAGGTATCCGTGGGCTTCCAGTTGTCGTTGGCAGGCAGCCTTAACGGCGACAGCGGCGAGTACAGCGAGTTCGAGGGGCAGGCCGCGGCTGGGCCAGTACTCGTACATTCGCCTGTGTGCTGCACCGAGGTGAGTGGTCGGACCGCCGTGGAGGCAGGCACGGGCTGTGGCGAGGTAAGCGTCATGGACGTCAGGGGCGGCGAGGGCATCGCGGCAGGCCGCGCTGATGTGGTCAGCGAAGTCGAGTGACCACATCTTGGCCGAGGCGGTGTCTGCGGACTCCAGTACCTCGGTCAGCAGCCGCGGAACGATGATCACGACGACATTGTTGTCGGTGTTCGCTGGCGGCGGCCAGCGTAATTCGTGGTGGCAACACTGGGATGGCCGGGGTTTGTGGGTGGCCGGGGCATCGTCTTGACCGGCGGGGTGTTTCAGGCTTTCGGACTTTGAAACGGGCGATTGGTCTGGTGGTGGTGCGGGCGACCTCGGTGAGGAGTTCGTCGCACTCGTAGACGCGGACGGTGTGGTGCGCGGATCAACGGTGCGGGCGCGGTGAGCACCAGAGCCGAGCCGTGAACCTCGCCCGTCGCGCGTTGCCGCGTGCCCCGGTAACCGCCTGGCGCTGCCTTTCACATGATCGGTACGGACCGAAGGCGACCCGCAACATCGCCCCGTGGCTGACGAGATGGGCATGGGGCGACGGCGCCAACACAGCTTGCCCGGCTCGCCGACCGGCGCCGGGTCCCTGAGACGTTCTGGGTCGACTTCACGCCGACCAGTCGCGACAGGAGTTCGGGACGTTCCAGCTCTACCTGGGTGGGATCCCGATCCGGGACGGCAGCACAACCGCCCTGTACCCGCACTACCAGGACTTCTGCCGCCTCTGTGTTCTGGCCCAACAGCCCGGCCAGCAACACCGGAGGCGGTTGCACCTCGGCGACACCTTCGATCACCTGGGCATGTGCATAGAGATGACCGAGCTTGACGTGGTCTTCACTCTCACGACCCGGGCAGAGTGGGGTGCGCCGCCGCGATGGGCGCCGCCGGTGGGCACATGGATCCGGCCGAGCGTTCGCCGGTCCGATTTCATCGGAACCTGGCAGCGGGCAGAGCCGCGACTCCGATCTCTGCTGGCACTGCGGTAGCCAGGACTCCGCCCTGACCCCCGGCCCTCCTCGCAGATCAGCGAGAATCGGTCAGCCGGCGGGCGCCCTTCGGCCGACCACCGGTACGGCTGTCCGAGAACCTCGACCGCGACAAGGCCACGCCGCTACGCCTACGGCGAGCCCCGGCCCGCCGAGAGCCTCGGGCAGGGGCAAGCCTGCCCGACCGAGGAGATCCCGCCAACCGCCCGAACCAACTGCAGTAACCGGAATTGCGACTAGCCCTGATGACGGCCGGCCGCGTCCTCGAACACGAGCTGATACGGCGGCCGGCCCGTCGGCGGGTTCGGCCGTGGCCGGGGAAGTCCAGGACGTAGAACCGGGGCCAACACGTGGAAGGCGCGGCTGATGGCGACCTGGTCGTAGTCCCGGTAGTCGGCGGTCGCGAGCAGCCACACGCCGCCGGCCGTGAGCTGCCGGACCTCGGCGAAGGCCCCCGAGTCCCGCATCGCGGCCGTGCCGCCGAGACGATTGGCGAGCTCCGCCGGGACGATCGTCAGCCATGAGTAGCCACGCAGGTATCGGCGGCATTCGTTGACGGTGTGCTTCGGATGCCGTGACTCCTGTAGTGGGATCGCCCAGCGCGCTGCTTCGAAAGCTGTCGCCCCATCATCGAACCAGTAGGCGACATGCCCGAAACCAGGGTTGAGACGGTCCGCGTAGGAGAACAACGCCTCCAGCCACTGTGACTGCACGTCGGTGCCCGTCACGGGGTCGAGGAAGTGCTCCTCCCGGATGTAGGCGTGCAGCCGCACCCAGTCCGGTGACTCTGGTAGCAGCATCACGTCCAGGCTGAGCCGGTCGCCGCTGCGGTGTCCGTTCTCGTCGAACGCGCCGAACCACAGGTGTGCCTTGCGCACCGGCTCGCGTCGTAGCTCCTCTTCCAGCCAGGCCATTCCGGCCTTCGAGCAGTTCCGCTCCTCAGTCTTGATGTCGAAGTTCGCGGACCACCGTTCGTAATCGACGAGCCCGAACACGCTGCCGGGCTCGCCCAGCGGCCCGAACCTCTGTTTGCTCCTGGCGACCCGTGCGGGAAGCGGCTCCAGCATGTCCCGGACGTCCGGGGCAAGCCGCCGCGACATTCCGTCGAGCCAGTCGAGGGCCAGATCGGAGTGCTTCTTGGCCCCGATTTCAACGTTGAGCTGAAGATTAAGCGTGTACCTCACTGATCGCTCTCCGGGTTCCGTCACCGTCGATGGCCCGATGCGCGGGCCGATTTACCCTAGACGCCGGGCTCGCGGCACCAGCACCGGCATTGGCCACGGCCGGCGCACCGCGAAGAGCTTGCAACGATCGAACGGGCCATCCACGGGCCAGTAACCCGTGCCGCGACCGGTCACGAACGGGCACCAGCGGTCACCAACGCATCCGCCGCGACCAAGCGAGCCGTGCGTATCGCCCCGAAGATCGTCACCTTTCCAAACTGAAGGTGCAGGTTTCGTGGCATCATCCATCATCGGTGTCGTCCGTGGGAGCCGGTACAGAGGTGATGGTTGGGTGAGTGGCAGGTGGCCGAGCGAGCGCAAGGTAACCGCCCTGGCGGAGCTTAGCTTGCCCGCCCTGGGGGTCTGCCTGTTGTCCGTGGTTATGGTTTTCATAGTGATTGACTTCGTGCCCCATGAGTTCGATGGGCTGCGGGCGGCGCACTTCGGGCTGAGGGGGACGATCGAGGTACGCCGCTGCACCACGAGTGCCGGGAAGTGGTACGACTGCCGAGGCTCGTTTGTCGGTGATGATGGGGCGCGCATCGATGACGTTTCGTTGACCTCGCTCGGACGCGGACGGCCGCCCATGACTTACCGCGTGCGTGTCAGTTCCGCCACCGCCTCCCAGGCATGGGATGACAGTGGGTGGGACGGGGCGGCAATCATCGTTGTGCCGGGCTTTTACGGGATCGTCGGCTTCGTTGCCTATCGACTCTGGCGCAGCCGTCGACGCCGTAGACGGCGCGGCCGTGAAGACCCCTTCTACACACCGCGCCATCAGGGATAGGGGACGCGGCATCGATTCCGGGCCGCAGCGAACTTGATCTCGTTGATTGACCCCAGCGTCTAAACCCCAACGCTGACCCCAATCAACCGCGACGTACCCCACGCGACCAACCTCCCGACCCGGGTCGCCGGCCCTGACCGCGCCGCGCCCGTCCCTTGTAGTCGGAGGGTTGCGAGTTCAGCCCACCAGGGCTCGCCGCCGCCTGCCAGAGGACTTCGAACTCCCCACACGAGACCGGCTCAGACGGGCACTCGTCCGACGGCCCCGGAAATGCGCCGCCGGGCACCACCCCGTGTAGCTGTTGCAGAGGCGTCGCCAACGCGGTGATTGGCGGGGGAGCAGATTGGGAGCACGGGGTCGCTCGCAACGGCGCTGAACGGCTGCGAACGGGTGACATCGGCTGTGAACGGTCCGGCCTGGCCTGGGGTGCCTCGTATCGTTGCTGGTCACGGGCTTGGCGGACGTTCGCTGACACGGAAGAGCTCAAGGCATTCGGCGGCGCGTGGCGGGGCGGCATCAGTGCTGTTCATGGCGCGAATGCGAGCGATCGTTGAAAGGACCGTACGGGCATCTGGCCGTTATGGTGGGTGCAGATCGGGAGCGGGAACGAGAGCTCTTCCGTGTTGGGGAAGTTGTCATCGTTTCGGCCACGGTGACCTCACCGCACGACGCATCGGTCGTCTTCGACGCCAAGGTAACTCCTCGTCTATCCCCGAAACCCTGGCCGCACCTTGACGAGTTCAAGATGGCGACGGTTGGTAACGAGGGGTGCGGTTGGGGAGGCTTTGCGGCGGTAACGGCGTTCGTGTCGTCGGCTGTCGTGGGCGGGCTCGCGGAGGCCGGCTTACGTCGCTGCGTCGCGGTTCTTCAAAGAATCTTGTCGCTGAGGCAACCCGCTGCCACTCATACACGTCTATGCTGTAGATAGCTACAGCACACCGCTGGGGAGGGTGAGCGTTGACGTCGCGCGAATATCGGCCGGTGGCGAACGGGCTTCGAACGGATCATCCGATCCCGGACGTGCCCTTTGTGGACGACTCGCACATCCCCGTAGGGGAGTCCCGGGCGATCGAGGCAGTGGGCCGGAAGAAGGGCGACCAGATGTGGGGCCGCGAGGATCCGTGCAAGGAAGGCGGGTGGGCGGCGTTCACCACAGACCCGGTCCGTAAGGATTTGGCCTGGTGTGTGCGGTGGCACCCGGACCACGGCCGGTCGGTGATTCTCCTGCGCGACGAGGACTCGTCGGGCATGCATATGAGCTGGTGGGGTCCGGCTCTGCTGTTTCGTTCCGGCGGCTACTGGTGGGACGGCAGCACCTGGTACCGGCCGTCGCAGGTCTGGGATCGGGCTAGCGAGGACTATGTCCGCCGGCCGGTGCCGGCGGCGACCACGATCACCGCGGCCGACCTGCTCGCCGCCGGTGACGCGGACGCTGGCCGCGGTCGAGTGCTGCGGATTGAGGAGGTCGACGTCGATGCTCCTCTCGGCGGCCGGTGGCTTGACGACCTCGCCGCGTGGGCCGCCCACCGAGAAGCCCCGGACTCGTTGTCGGGCTGTGTGGTGAGGGTGACGGCTCCTGAGCTGTCGGCCGACGCGATGGTCGGGATCGGCGAGATGGCCGAGATCGCTGACATCGTGGCCTCCACCCTGCGGGCGTATCTGTCCCGCGGGGAAGGCGAGATCCCACCGCCGCAGGCGGTCGTGGCAGGGCGGAGCGTCTGGGCCCGTCCGGTGGCGGAGGAGTGGGCTGAGCAGCGTCGACGCTCCGGCGAGGGCACCGCCGAGACCATGTCCACAGTGCACAACGGCTCGTCCGTGCCGGTCGGGGTCGCTGACCTGTGGCAGTGGTTGTCGCGGGTGTTCTTCATGGACCTGTGGGACCGGCCTGATCGACGTCGGCGGTGGGCTCTGCGGTGGCGGACTCAAGCGGCCGTGCGGGATGTCGCCGACAGTCTTGGCTGGTCAGCGGCGGCCAGTCTCGACCGGATGATTCCGACACACGACCTGGCGGTGACGCTCCGGCACGCCGTGTTGAACGGGCTCTCCGAGGGACAGAAGCTCGGAAAGACGTTGGGGGATTCACCGGAGAGCATCAATTTTTACGGTGTAGCCCCGCCGGTCGCCCGGATGCTCGACTGGCTGATTCGGCACGAGCCCAGCAGCGCCGTGTTCGCGATCGGCGAGATCGTGGGCGAGGCCGAGCGAGACCTTGGCATCCCTCGCGACGTCACCGTCCACTCGCTTCACACCGCACTGGCCTTGGACGGCAAGCTCGAGGAAGGGGGTTACGTGGAGTTCTTCGATCGGATTCTCCTGCCAGACAAGTCGACCTGACCAATTCCTTGCCGCGACAGCGGCGACCGGATCGTCCTACCAGCTTCGGAACGTCTATGAGCAGCGCATGAACGCCGCGACGCCGACGAAGGGCGACTGCATGTCTCAGGCTCCAACGCTCGTGTCCGAATCGTCAACACAGGAACAAGAGCGCCGTGCACCGCAGGCACGCAACGCCGCTAGGTTCACCTCCCAAGCCAATATCGTGGGTCAGCAGCAGTCGAGAGTGGTTCCGTCCGAAGACGTAGGCATGAGCCGGCAACGTCCAACACCGGCGGACGCGGCGGTCATCGCTGAGTCCGACCTTGAGGTGTTGGCCGTGCTGGTCGACCTCACCGCCACGGCGGACAACACCCAGTGCCGCGACCACGCGTGGCCGTCTGACCTGGATCCCGACGGCGAGTGCGAGCAGTGTGGCCTTGCGTACAAGGATTGGTCGTTGTAGCGCGCAAACCGCCTGGCGGGTCGCCTGGGCGCATTCGCGGGATGGCCTTCAGCGTGACGACGGTGAACCGTTCGTGATACGGGAGCGCCCGGTGCCCGATCCAAGCGATGTCGAGGTGCGCGAGTGGGGCATTGCGCGAGCCGACAGGTGCTGAACGTGGCGGATGGCCCATCGCCATAGGTGGAACGGTGTTCGGGGGTTAACTCACGTCAACTTCCGAAGCTGTCGCGGGCACCTCATCATCGATCTGCACCACGGGATTGGTGTCGATCGCTCCGGAATGTGGCTGCGCCTGTGGATTGCCCGCGGGAGGCAGTGAGCGATTTGGATGGTTCTGACACTGTGGATGGGAATACTGCCTGTGGATAACCGACCATGGTTTCTGATGCTGGGTCAGGATGGGCCGCATGACGATGGCCCGTCCGGTCACCTGTCGCGTGTGCGCGCGCTGATGGGGTGGCACGCTCAGCTCGTCGGTGACGCTTCGCAACGGCACCGCCTGCAGCGGAAGCGGGTGGAACGCTGAACCGCAACGGCTTTGAGTGGAGCGGGCCCCATAGCGCCTCACCCACATTGTGGGTACCCACCTTCCCTGCGCAACGCGGTGGTCATACGCCCAGTCGGTGCTCGGCTGGTCCTCCGCGAGCAGATGGCTGACGAGATTGGTGATGGTCACGCTGCAGGGTTTGTCATGGCGGTCGGGTCGACGCGCGAGGAGGCGACGGGGGTATGAGCTCGTCCAGCCCGTTGGCTAGCCCCGGGGCAGGCGAGGCAGAAGGATCGGTTTCTCCCGGAGCGATTCTTCGGCGTACTCGGCTGCGGCGGCGTTGGTCTCAACAACGACTGATCTGGGAGATGCAGCAGATCGCTCGGAGAAGGAGGCTGAGCCTGCCGACGCCGGAATCGTTGAAGGCAATGGTGTCGCGGTGGGAGTGCGGGCATCGGGTGCCGGACAACTTCAACCGGCGGCTGTTGTGCGAGGCGCTGGGGATCGCGTTGTCGGACCTGGGGCTTGCCGAAGACCCGGACGTCCCAGATCTCCTATAGCGCAGCGGCGATCTTGCGCTTGGCGCGACCGGCACGAGGCTCGACAGGGACGCCATCGCTCGTGGTTAGGCGGTGGCAACGAGCTGGAGCATTGATGTCAGCGCCGAAGCGTATCCGTGCAGCGCGGCGGGAAACTCCAGGACGAGTTCGGTGGAGCCGGCTTGCCGATGCGCCGCCAGGGCGATGTCGTCGTAGTCGGTCGTCGCTGACGCGGGCAGTCGTTGCCTGATGACGCTGACCAGCTCGCTGTGGAAGGCGACCAGTTGTTCGTTGTGCCCGGCGGCGATTTCCTGGTCGAAGCGCGACGGGGGTATCTGGATCAGCGGCACCGATGTGTCGAGGTTGGCCAGCACGTGCGAGGGGAGCAGGCGCCCGGCCTCAGGTACCTGAGGTTGCCGTCCGGCGAGCAGGTCGGCGGCGACATTTGCCGCGTCAACGGCGTAGTTGGCCGCGACGACGGCGTACTCCGCGGTCAACATGTCGGCATAGGTCAGGGCCGACAGCGCGATGTTCCCGTGGGTGCGCTGACACCAGCGTAAAGACCGGCGGGTCGCGCTGACGGCAACGGCGGCTTCGCGGGCGCTGAGTTCAGCTGTCTGAGCATGGGTGATGGCGACGACTGCGGCATTGCAGGCTAGACCGAGGTCAACGAGTACGTCGACCACCGCGTCGGGCAGGTCGAGATCGGTGCTCGAGCCGAGCGGGTCGTGAGTGCTGAGGCTCAAAGGAGTCTCCCGTCGTCGGGCGGTGGTCGCGCTGTTGGCGGGACGTAGTCCTGGTTGGGCAGCCTCGGGGTGATCTGAATGCCTCTCCTGCAGTCGTCCCCATCTTCGGTTCGGCCGCAACCTGCGTCAACTACCGGCCGTCTCACCGGTAAGCGGCTATCTGAAATCTCGGTGGAATTCGCCGTACCAGGAGGACGTTACGGCGGCCTGGCTCGTGGGTCCGGTACGAGGAGCTGCTGCTCGTCCGCTCGGTGACGCATGCCGAGCTCGGTGAGGGTGGTGCCGTCGCCGTCGGAACCTGGGCAGGCCGGCGTTCGGCAGTGTGACGAGTTACTTCTCCACGGTGATCGGGTACCGGGGACAGTGCGGTGACCCGGATGCCGCGCCCGCCCGGGTGTGTGTGGAGAGTACCGCCTTCCACCCGGTGCCGACCGCCGCGGTCCCTGCCTGTCCAGCAGGGCCGCCACGCCGCGCCAACGGATGGTCGACAAGCATGCCGAACACCGCGAGTACGTGCAGCTCGCGGGCGAAGACCGGCCCGAAGTACGGGACTGGGTATGGCCGGCCGACCGCGAGCATGAGACGCGTCCGTAGCGGCGGCTGTCCCGTCCATCCCCGGGTCTCATGTCAGGGTCGAGCTGGGACGGACCGAATGCGGCGGGCGTGCGAAACTGGTCTCCTCGGACCGGCGTCAGGGAGTCAAACGATGACGGACAGACGGATGTCCCAGAACCTGGACTACCGGATGCGCACAGCGGTGTCGGGGCTTGCGCTGACCGCGGCCCTGCTCGCCACCACCGGGCCGGCCTGGGTCGTGGTCGCCGACCATCCTCGGATCAGCTGGAATCTGTGGGCGGTCGCCGCCGGACGTCCGAGCAATGGCCAGCCTCCCGTGGACAGCACCCAGAGCTGGGGCCGCGCGATGCTCGGCGTTCTGCTGCTGACCGCTTTGCTCGCGCTGGTCACGGCGGCGGAGGCGACATTCGCCTGGGCGGTCGCGACCGGTGTCGCGGCGGCTGCGGCGTTCGCACTTGAGATCGGATTCCATTACGGCGCCCGGTACAATGTTTACGGCAATTCTTACATGTACGCGATCAACGGCGCCGGCGCGAAAGTGGTCCTGTTGATGACCGGCCTGTTGGTCGTGTGGGCCATCGTTATCGCGGGGTTCGCCCGCAGTTCCCCGACGGCTCCCGTCGCGGTCCAGCAGGGCCCGGCCAACCTGGACGAACTCTCGCTGTAACTTGGCGCGCACATCACCCCATTAGTGGGTATTGACATGCAGGGGCGGTAAGTCAACCTTCTCGCGGCGTCCGCCGAATGTCGGAGTGTTACCGGTGGCCACCGGATGATCGGCCATGCTCCTCCGGATACCACATCGATCCGATCTGACTGCGAGGAAACCATGAGGATCAGCAGCTATTCGGGTTTCGCTTGGTCGCTGAACCGTTTATTTAGCCGCGACACGTTCCACGCTGACCGACATCCACGGCGTGGGATACATCATCGCCACGTGCTGATCTGCTGACGAGCAAGTGGGTGACATACCGTCTCTGAGGCAGCGATTGTTGCTTCCGGCCGCCGGCCCGCCAGGCTACGTGCTGGTGTTCTTCGATGCGCTGACCGCTGTGTTGGGGTGCTGGCTTCCGCGAGCGCAGGCCAGACAATCATATCCGCGATCTTCGCCTGAAACCGCAGCAGCCGATTACCCTCGAACCGGACACGTGCGAAGAACGGCATTGTCTGCCCCGCATCGCCGCCGAGCGTCCCTGGCACTGAAACTTCGGTGAACCTGTTCTTCTGCCGGTCATGGTCGCTGGCGACCTCGCACGGGTAAGACGGCTCGACCTGCGTGACCTGCCAGGTACTGTTCCAGCACGGGTGTTCGCCCCACGCTGGCTCGCTTGGGATCATGGAATCATGTTGCCGGGCTACGGCTAGCGACGGGGCGGCCAACGCGCTATCGCACGCCGCGCCCGTTGCCCTCCCCCTGACTCGCGAACCGCCGCAGCCGATAGATCCGCTCCATTCACCTGCCAGTCAGCGGCAGCGCACCGTGTTGCGGGGACGCTGCAGCGTCAACCCCCGTCAACTGTCCGATGGCGAGCCCAGACGGCATCGTCGATGGGGTCATCACCGCGTCTTTTGGATGAGGCGGGCGTCGATTGGCGTCCAACAGGGGAAGGGTCGCCGTAGCGGGTGGAGTGGTCACCCGCACCGGGCTCGCGAACCGCGTGGTGATGGCGAACGGGGGGATCCACCCGTCCTGGTCCCGACTCCAGCGTGGCCAGGGCGGGTGGTACAAGCCCCGGCCCGGCAGCGCCGGGCCACGGACATCCACATCAGGGCAACCGCGCTGAGGAGGCGACCCATGTCGGCACGCGGGCCAGGCTGGACATCGGATCCGGTCGCGGAGGATCGCTCGGGTGGGGACATGGTTCCCCCAGCACCGGCGGTGCTGTTGGGCCGAAGGGCGCTCGGCCGGCAGCCGGTGGCCACGCAGCCTGTTGTGGCGCCGGCCGCGTGGGCTCTGGTGCCGACACCGAGTCATGTGCTGCCGCCCAGGGCGGTGCCGGCGGAGTTGCGGGGCGAGTCATCCGTGGATGGTCTCTGGTTGAGGGCGGCGTCGCTACGCCCGGGCGGTGCGCTGGTCTGTGTGTCGTCGGCGGATGGGGGAGTGGGTCGTTCCACGCTGGTTGCCGCGCTGGGTTCCCTGTTGGCGTTGGCTTGTCCGCAGCCGCTGATCGCGGTGGACATGACCGGCCGCCCGTGGGGTGGCCTCGCGCACCGTGTGCGGCGCCGCAGCCCGGGCACCGTGTGGGACGCAGCCCGGCATGGGGGTGGCCTGACCGACCGGGGCCAGGTGCAGCGGTGGACGCAGCTGGGACCGACTGGCCTTGAGGTGCTGACCGGGGAGCCGGAGATGACGTCGGCGCGCCGGCCTCCGCTGTACTCGGAGGTCGCGGTCCTGGTCGCTGCGCTGCGCCGGTTGTACCCGGTGGTCCTGGTCGACCTGTCGCCCGCTGATCAGCGAAGCACCTGGACGGCGTTGGCCTGGGCCGCGGCGCCGGTTCTGGTCGCCCGGGCGGGTGTGGACAGTCTGCAGCACACGATGCGGCTGGTGGCGCGGATGCGCGCGGTTGGGTTAGCCGATGTGGTGGAGCGCTGCGTGGTCGTGGTGATGGAGACGTCGCCGAGCCCGCCGCGTCAGGTTCGTGCCGCGCAGATCCAGGCCGCGCAGGCGGTCGGGGACCTGGTGCCGGTGCCGTATGACGGGGCGTTGGCCCGACCGGAGCCGGTTGACGTCCGGTCGTTGCGTCGCGTGACCCGCGGTGCGTTGATGCGGGTGGCGGTGGCCGTCCTGAACCGGTGCCCGGCCGATCCCCACCTCGTCGCCACAACCCAGCCCGAAACGACCGGACGCGACGAAGGGACAAGCTGATGCTGGAAACCACGGGGGCGTGGATCGCGGCGGCAGCAATCAGCCACGGCGCGGGTTGGCTGGCGGTGCCGTCGCCGCCGCCGGGTTCGGGAGGCGGCTTCGACTGGGGGAAGGTCCATCCGGACCCCACGGCGGTGCCGCGCTCCGACCTGTTCTACACGATCATGAACGCGCTGATGTTCATGGGCGGCGTGGCCGCGCTGTGCGGCTTTGTGGCCGGACTCATCGCGTTCGGCGTCGGTCCGATCTTCGGCGCGCACATCATCAGCGACCGCGGGAGAAGCATGATGTGGAAGGGCGCGTTGATCGCCGTTCTGGTCGGGTCCGCGACCACCATCATTCCCTGGCTGATCTCTCAGTAGCCGGGATTCAGGTGATGACGAGATACAAGCCGGTGCCCGGCCCCGGATCGGCCGTGGGACGCCTGACCCTGATCGCGGTTGCCGTGCTGCTGATCGGAGGCGGCGTCGCGGTCGGCCGCTGGTCGGCACCTCAGACGCACAGCGGGTCGGCCGGGCCGGCCGCGCCGGTGGGCATTGCCTACAGCAATGGGGTACCGACCGGGTTTCCGGCGACGGTGCGGGGCGCGGGGGACGCCGCCGCCTGGTTCGAGACGTTGCTGGCCGACGTGGGCTCCGAACCGTCCGACCGGGCGCGGGCGTTGATAGCCGCACTGGTCGCACCCGACGCCGGGAACGGCCTCGTGGACGCGTTGATGCCCAGCACGGGGCGGGTCGGCAACACCAACATCTCGCAGACCGTTGTGGCCCGGGTGTGGGCCGCCGGATCCAGCGACCCCACCACGTTGACGGACGGCGTCCGTGTCGACGTCGAAACCTACGGTGTCGGGCTGTTCGGGCCGCGCACCGACGGCGCCATCGCGGGCCCGGATGCGGGGTTGGCCGGCGGCTGGGTGGTGCACCCAATGACGCTGGAGTTCACACCGCACGGGTGGGCGCTGTTCCAGGTGCACACGCCCGCACCGGCGCCGCCACCGGATGTGCGCGGCGCGACCCGCGACGGGTCACCGCGCGACACGCAGGTATTGGCCAGAGTCCTGGGCCCCGACAGCTGGATTCCGGAGATGCCATGACGGCACCCATCCCACCCGCCGTGGCCAGGGAGCGCAGGAGCCGCGTCCACGGATCCCGGACGCTCGCGCCATGGTCTCGTGCCGGCGGCAGGGTCGTTCTGGTCGTGGTGTGCGGGCTACTGCTGGTCGCGGCTACCGGAACCCGAGCGACGGCCAGCCCCACCCCGGGGCCGGGCCAGCCCACTCCGACCGCGTCACCGACCGGCAGCGGCGGCCCGGGCGGCGACGCGAACTGTGCGGCGCCGAACCAGGTGCGCCAGGTGCGGTGGTGCTTCGCCTGGGTCATCCGCACCGACACGCCCCCGCGGGGCGCCCCGTCGCACTGGCTGACCGTGTGCAGCAGGGCGACAACCGACGATGAAGCCAACGCCTGCGACGCGGCCTCACTGACCCTCGACAGCCCACCACCGGACAACACCCCATCAGTGCTGCTGGACGGCCCGGCCGACAACACTGACGCGTCGCTGGTCGACTGCGACCAGTTCACCCGGCGCGCCGCAGGCGACCACGTCCACGCCGGCGCGTGGAACGCGAAAGCGCAGCGATGCCGGCAGTTCGGCGCCTACTACCTGTCGAAGCTCGACGACCCGGATCCACCCACGCCGTGTGCCCGCACCGATGTCGCCTGTCAGGTGCAGAAGGGTGTGAGCAAGGCGCTGGGGGCCGGCATCCGGATGGGCATCCAGGGCGTGGTGGACCTTGCGGTGCAGGGCATGACGTATCTGCTGTCGTGGCTGGCGAAGATGGTGTTCACCGCCACGTCCATCGGAGCCCCGGACAACACGTTCTTCCTGGTCTACAACACCAGCGCGGGAATCCTTCTGCTGCTGGTGTTCGTGTTCTTCCTGATCTCGGTCATCGTCAACGGGCTGCGTGTTCACGGGCCGGGCCCGGTGGCCACGCTCGGCGGCCTGGTCCGCGCGATCCTGGGTATCACCCTGGCCGGCGGCATCGCCTGGGTGGTCACGCAGGCGTGGGACGAGGCCACCGACGCGCTGATCGACCGCAACATCGGCACCCCGTGGGATCCGTCCCGGATGGTGACCGCGATCACCGACCTGTCGGCCGGGGTCGGGACCGGGTTCGTGGCCCTGGTGATTGCGCTGCTGTCCATTCTCGGGCTGATCCTGTTGTTCATCATGATGCTGTTCCGTGGCCTGTTGGCCACCGGTGCGGCGTTGTTCGGCGCGATGGCGATGAGCGGGCAGGTGATCGCCGAGGGGCGGGTCTGGGGCCGCCGGTGGTTGTGGACCGTCAACGCGTTGGCCAGCAGCAAGTTCTTCATCGTCATGCTGTGGATCTACGGCAGTCGTGCCGCGTACGAGTCGAACGAGCTGATCACCAGTCTGCGGGCGATGCTGATGATCTGGCTGATGGTGCTGACCCCGGCGGTGCTGCTGCGGCTGACGTCGATCTGGGACGGCTATCTGAGCGATGTCAACGCCGCCGGGGTGTGGACCGCCGCCAGCCGCGGTGTCGGAGACGCGGTCGGCGACCTCGACGAGAGCGGGCAGGGCGGCGGTCCGGGCGGAGCCGCCGCCGAGGCGATGAACGCCAACGCGGGCGGTATCCCGACGACACCGACCGGTGCGGCAGCGCCGGCCGCCGGCCTGCGTGACGGGCCGAGCCGGCAGGCCGCCGACGCGGTCAGCACCGGCGCCGACGGAGAGAAGTTTGGGGATCCGGGCCTTGCCGGCGGTGGTGGGGAGCCGGATGACGACCGGGACACCGACGCGGCCGGCGCCGACCAGAGTCATCACCCGAATGGCGCGGAGGCCGACGGGATCGACGCCGGAGCGACCGGCGCCCGACACGATCTCGCGTCGGGCGAGCTGACCCCGCCCGGCGACACGACCGGCGTATCCGGGTCGCTGCCGGCCACACCCCACGCGGCCGGCGTAGACGTCGGCAACCCCGTCGGTGCCATGACCGGTACCGGATCCGGGGCCGCACAGCAGACGGGTGCCGCGGCGGGCGGGGACAGCGGTGCGGGAATCAGCGGACCCGGCCAGGCACCCACCGCATCGACCGGCGGCGCGGCCGGCGCGGCTGACGTTCCGATCGTTCCGGTGTGAACAGGAGGCAACCCTGATGACCCAGTTCCAGTTCCCGCCGCGTTCCAGCCGCGGCGCGATCCTCGGCTTCACCTGGTCGCAGATGACGACCACCGTGCTCGGTGTGCTGGCCGGGGTGGTCGCGCTCAACCTGGTCCTCGCCGGCCGGCGCCCCGCCGGGTTGGGCATGGTCGCGCTCGCCGCGGTGCTGATCACCGCTGGGCTGCTGCGGCTGCGGGGCCGGCGGGTCACCGAATGGGCGCCGGTGATCTGCGGCGCCCTGGTCCAGGGTGCGCTGAGGCAGGACCGCTACCGGGGTGGCCCTTTCGCCGCCAGCGATACGTTCATGGATCTGCCGGGGCCGGCCGCCGGGTACGTGTGGCTGCCTGCGGTCGCCGCCGACGGCACCACCGAGATCGGGCTGCTGCACCACCCGCGCGAGCGGACGGTGACCGCCGCGCTGTCGTGTGCCGGCACGAACCTGCTGCTGGCGGACACGTCGGTGCAGGAGCAGCGCCTGGTCGACTGGGCGCAGGTCCTCAACATCCTGGGCACCGAATACGCCGACGCGGGTCTGGTGCGGTGGTCGCTGTGTTCCCGGGCGGTGCCGGACATCGGCAACCGCGCCCAACGGTTCCTGGCCAACCGGGCGGTGGACACCACCAGTGTGGCGTACCGGTCCCTCGCGGAGTTGACGGCGGCCGCCGCGGCGGCGGCGCAGCGCCACGAGATCTACCTGGCGGTGGTGTTCGACACCGCGCGCATGTCGGGACAGATCAGCGACGCGGGCGGCACCGACGCCGCGATCGCCACCGTGGTGCTGGACAAGCTCGCCGGTATCGAGACCACGGTCGCCGACGCCGGGGTCGGCACCCGGGGCTGGTTGTCGCCCCGCGCCTACGCCGCGGTGCTGCGCACCCAGTACGACCCGGCCGATCAGGAAGTCGTCGACCTGCGTGGCGGCGCATTCGGTGGGGTGGCCGCCGGCGCCGATCCGAGGCTGGGCGGCCCGGTGGCGGCCGAGACGGTGGGCTGGTCGACGTACCGGCACGACTCTGGGGTCAGCCGCGCGTTGTGGGTGGCGCAGATGCCTCGGCAGCTGGTCGGCGGAACCTGGCTGACTCCGCTTTACACCCGCACGACCTGCCGCCGCACGGTGACCCTGGTCGCGCAGCCGATCCCGGCCGCGCTGGCCGCTTTCGCGTCCCGGCGGGAGCAGGTCAACCGTGCCGGGGACGAGGTGACCCGCCGCAAGATGCGCCTGGTCCGCACCGCCCGCGACGCGCAGGAAGCCCAGGCGGTCGCCCAGATCGACCGGGAGCAGGCGTCCGGCCATGTCCGCTACCGGTACGCACTCCTGGTCACGGTCACCGCGCAGGACGGGGAGGCGCTGGAGCGGGATGTGCGGCAGGTCAAACGGCTGCTGTCCCGGGCCGGCTGCGAAGCCGTCACGTTGTATGGGGAGCAGGACCAGGCGTTCGCTGCCGGCGCCCTGCCGCTGGCTCGTGGACTGAAGCCGGTGCGGGGGTGGTCGGCGTGAGCCGGACACCTGGGCTGCGACGGGAGGGGTCGCTGCGCGACCGGATCGCCGAGAGTGTCGCCCGCCGCGACGTGCGGCAGGCCGCCGCCGCGCTGCGCGCCCAGCAGCGGGCACTGCTGCGCGACGCGCGGCGGCTGGCCAGGCCACCGGCCGCGGACAGGCGTGGTGGGGTCGGTCCGGCCGCTGGACGCGCCTACTGGCCGCTGCGGCTGCCACCGCTGGTGACCACCTCCGCGCAGCTGTGCTCGGTGTATCCGTTCGTCGCCGACCCCGGCCTGCCGGTCGACGGCGCCCTGATCGGCACCGAGGTGTACTCCCGGTCGGCGTTCAGTTGCAGCCTCCACGAGCTGTACCGGGCGAAGATCATCACCGCGCCGAATGCCGTCGTCACCGGGGAGATCGGCTCCGGCAAGTCCAGCCTGCTCAAATGCCTGGCGTTTCGCGGCGTGCCGTTCGGCATCCGGTTCTACATCAGTGACGTGAAGGGGGAGTACGACGCGCTGGCCGCCGCGACCGGTGTCGTGCCGGTGCGCGTCGGCCCCGGGCACGGCGTGGTCATGAACCCGCTCGCCGGAATCCGCCGCCACCGGTCGCAGTCCGAGACGCAGTGGGTGGCGCTGCAACGCACCCGCCGCCTGCTGCTGCTGGAAGGGCTGCTGGAAATCGAGCTGCGCAGCCCGCTGACCGAGGCCGAGCGGTCCCTGGCCGAGTTCGCCCTGGACGCGGTGACGCGTGCCGACGACGCAACCAGCACCGCGCGGATGCCTGAGCCGACGCTGTCGGCGGTGCTGGACGCGGCCGGCGACCCCGCCCGGTGGCGGCACCGCCTGAGCCGGCTCAACTACCCGGTCGACGACTTCGTGAACGATTCCCGCCGCGTACGCCTGGCCCTGGAACGGGCGGTGACCGGGGTCATCGGCGGCATCTTCGACGGCCCCACCACCCGCAGCGCGTCGCTGGACTGGGCGCGGGCCGGGGCGATCCTGGACCTGCGCGATGTGCGCGGCAGCGACCAGATGACGGCGATGGTGACCAGCTGCGCCCAGTCGTGGCTGGAGGCCGAACTGTCCGCCCCCGACGCGCCGCCCCGGCTGTGTTTCTACGACGAGTTCGCGCTCATCGCCCATCACCTGCCGCTGGTGCGGCGGATGCGGGAACAGGTGAAGCTGGCCCGCGTCTACGGCATCGGCAACATCTTCGCCTTCCACCGCTTCAGCGACCTCGCCGCGGCCGGGTCCGCCGACTCCGAACAGGTCCGCATCGCCCGCGGGCTCATCGAAGACACCGGTGTGCGGATCTCCTACCGGCAGGAGACCGGGTCGCTGGACCAGGCGCGAGAGTTCCTCGGCACCACCGACGTGGAAACCGATCTGCTGCGCCACCTGCGCCAGGGCGTCGGCCTGTGGCGGATCGGCACCCGCTCCTTCGTCGTCAAACACCAACTCTCCACCGTGGAACGCCCCATGGTTCACACCGACAGCCGGATGAATGTCGTGCCCGGCATCGACAACCTGACCGACGCCGACCACGAGGTCCGGCTGGAAGCCGCGGCCACCGGAGAGGCGGCCTGATGCGAACCCCGCCGCTGTCATCCCCGGCGCATCACCTGCCCCGCCGCGGCCTGATGCGCGCGGACCTGCTGACCCGGCTGGGCATCCTGGCCGTCATCGCGGTGGTGCTGCCGACCGCGGCGTGGTCGCTGTGGCTGGCCGGGCAACTGGGCGGCCTGCTCACGCACGGGTGGCCCCACTGCAGCGCCGGGCAGGCGCCCGGTGTCGCACTACGACTGATGGCACACCCCGGCCACCCAGCGGCGGCGTGGCCCGCGGCGGCCCGTACCCGGGTTCCCGGGCCCTGGCTGGTCTACCCGCTGTGGCTGCTGTTGTTCGCCGCACCCCTGGTCACCGTCGCCACCCCTGGCGTCACGGTGGCCCGGCGGTTCGCCCGACGGCGGGGCTTCGCCCGCCGCGCCGACCTCAGCCGGGTACTGACCGCTGCGGCGGTTCTCGCCCGCGTCGATGTGGTGCGGCCCGGTCTGACCATCCGCGACGGCGACGACCCGCCCACCCGCGCCGACAAGCAACGCCGACGCACCGACCCCCTGGAAGTCGGCCGGTTCCTCGGCGCTGACGTCTTGACGAACACGCCGCTGTATCTGGCCAACGAGTACACGTTGCTCGCCGAGGCCGTCGCCCGGTTCGGCAACAAGACCACCCGCCTGGTGATCCCCGCCGTTGTCGACGCCCGCGGCGCGGTCCTCACCACCTCCACCCGCCTCGACGTCGCCGAAGTGACCTACGACCTGCGCGCCGCACGCGGACCGACGTCGATCTTCGAACCGCAGGGTGAGGTGCCCGGGGTGCCGCGGCTGCGCTGGTCCCCGATCGAAGGCGCGCAGGACCAGGTGATCGCGATGCTGCGCGCCCAGGGCTTCGCCACCGGATCCGGGATCGGTGACGAGTCAGTGGAGAACGGCAAGTGGTTCCGCGACCAGGCCGCCACCGTCATCCGTGGGCTGCTGCACGCCGCCGCGCTGGACGAGTCCGCCACCATGGTGGACGTCCTGGCCTGGTCGCAGAACCCCGCCAACAGCCGCCCGGAGAACATCCTGCGCCACCACGGCGTCGACTCCTGGGCCGACCGGCTGACCCGGCACCGGGAGACGACCGGCCGGGCCCGGGACACCATCCAATCCGTTGTCGCCGGCGCCTTGGACGCGTTCAACGACCCGCGAGTGCTCGCGGCCTGCTCCCCGCCGCGCGGTCAGCAGTTCAGACCCGTCGAGTGGCTCCGGGACCAGGGCACCCTGTATCTCGTCGGCACCCGTGACGCCCAGGCGCTGATCGCGCCACTGCTGTCCGCGATCACCGAGGACATCGTCTACCAGGCCAAACGCCTCGCACTGGTGGCACCAGGCGGACGCGTCGAACCCGCCCTGTACTTCATCGGCGACGAGATCGCCAACATCGCTCCGATTCCGTCGCTGCCGTCGCTGATGACCGAGGGCGGTGGTGCCGGCATCGCGGTCAGCATCTACTGCCAGAACAGCCATCAGCTACGCGAACGGTGGGGAGACAAGGGCGGCAGATCCATCGAGGATGCCGCCAACGCCCGCGTCCTGGTCGGCGGGTCCGTCGACGTCACCGGCCTGCGCGACGCCCAGGCACTGGCCGGGCAGATCGTCGAAGTGTCCTCCAGCGCATCCTGGGGGTCGGGCCGCGCCAGCGTCAGCGAAAGCGTCCGCCGGGAACACCTGCTCGACCTGGCGGAACTCCGGACCATGCCCGAAGGCCACGCCCTGATCCTGGTCGGCAACCTCCCCCCGGTCGAAGTCGCGATACCGGCCTGGTGGCAGCGACCCGACGCCGCCGCGCTGAGCGCGGCCCGGGACGCGTTCCGCCACCGACTCGCCGCGGCGGCCTGACATGACCACCGACGAGTTCGCCTTCGACCTCCCCGACGACGCACCACCGGACATGCGGGCCATCGCCATGCTCGGGCAGGGACTGAGCACCCTACGCGCGGCCGTCGCCGACCTGGCCGAACAGCACCGGCAGCTGCGCGACCAGGTCGCCGGCCTCGGGCCCGGCGGCCGGGGTGGGGCCCAGGACACGGTGCCAGGCCCGTTGCGGTGGGCTGACCTGGACCGGACGCAGGCCAGCACCACCTGGATCCGGCTCATCAACTGGGTCGGCTGGTTGACCGCCCGGTATCAGCTCGCAGAGGAACTCCCTCACTGCTGGGCCCACCATCCGCCCCTGGTGGAGGAGCTCACCGCGCTGGCCACCGCGTGGCACGCCGCATACGACGACGGCGCGGCCTCCGACGCCGGCCTGCACTGGCTGGATTCCCTCGCCCGCACCCGGTCACGGATCCGGGAATGGGATGACCACACCCGCTGCCGCAACGGCACCCACAACGAACGTCACATCGACCTGCCCTGGCCGGCGGACTGGCGCGACCAGGCACTCGACGTCGCACTCGCGGACGTGGCCACCCGACCCTTTCCTGAAGACAGCGGCTCGGCAGGACGACTCGGTGACCAGCCATGAGTCAACCCGCGCCGATCACCTCCGACCACTCCTGGGATGAGCTGCTGCGGATGGTCGAAGACCTGACGCGGGCAGCCGCCCGGACCTATGACGACATCCGCGCCTTCCACGAACAGG
This sequence comes from Rugosimonospora africana, assembly GCF_016862975.1. Lineage (GTDB taxonomy): Bacteria > Actinomycetota > Actinomycetes > Mycobacteriales > Micromonosporaceae > Rugosimonospora > Rugosimonospora africana. Next base: position 63,698 of record NZ_BONZ01000075.1, on the reverse strand, counting down.
AGCGACCCATGCGAGAACCAGACCACGATCCGGACAACGACGTTCGCCCAGTTCGCCTGACCGCCCTCGACACGGGCGATGCCGCCGACCCGTACGACCCCGACAGCCGACGCGCCACCGACGAGCACGACCTCCAGGACGACGAACGGCGGCGGGAGCAGGACGAGTTGCAGGCACGACAGGACGAGATGGACCTGGAGCTGTAACCCCGGCACCGGTGGCCGTACGGCGGCCTCATCACCGCGCCGACTCGTCCGATCCTGCCCATCCACACACGGGGGAATCCGCATGCATCACACCGCCAGAATCAGCCGCGCCACGGTAAGCGCCCTCATCGCCCCGCTCCTCCTGGCCGCGGCGTGCACCGCGGCGCCCAGCGACCGGTCCCCGTCGCCATCCGCCTCGGACCACACCGTGCCCGGCGGCAAGCCAGGCGCTGCGGCACCGACGACAAGCCCAGGCGACGACGACGGAGCGTTCCCGCTGGCCAGCATGGCCGCGACAGGGCAGGCGATCGAGGTCGCCCGCCGCTTCGCGGCCGCGTGGAGTCGCCCGAACCTCGACGCGCAGACCTGGCTGGCTGGCGTCCGCGTCTACACCGCACCGCACTACGCGGCGCTGCTGGCAAGCGTCGACCCGGCCAACGTCCCGGCGACCACCGTCACCGGACCGCCCACACCGGTGTCCTCCACCACCGTGGTCCTCGTCGTTGACGTCCCGACCGACGCCGGCACGCTGCGCGTCACCTGCGACGACATGGCCGGACAGTGGCTGGTCGTCACCACCGGCTGGGAGGCACGATGAGCCGGCGGCGAGGGTTCATCGTGTTAGCGGTTTTCATCGTCATGTCCGTGCTGTGCGGACTACCGCTGCTTGCCGCCGTGACCGACTCACCGCCCGCCGCGGCGTGCGCGGCCACCCCTGAGAGCACGAACGCCTCGGCCGCCGCGGTGGTGGTACGGACCGGCCAGGCGGGAGCGATGGGCCGATGGAACGCGACGCAGGTTGCCAACGCCGCCATCATTGTCGCCGTCGGCAAAGACCTGAAGGTGCCACCCCGCGGCTGGGTCATTGCCGTCGCGACCGCGATGCAGGAGTCCAGTCTGACCAACTCGTCCAGGGCCACCGACCATGACTCCGTGGGCCTGTTTCAACAGCGGCCCAGTCAGGGTTGGGGAACCGTGGCTCAGATCATGGATCCGGTCTACGCGTCGCGGAAGTTCTACCTGAAACTGTTCACGGTGCCGCATTGGGCGACGCTGCCGCTCACCCAGGCCGCCCAGGCGGTGCAGCGTTCAGCGTTCCCGGACGCGTACGCGAAGTGGGAGAATGACGCGCAGCAGGTCGTCGCTGCGGTCGCCGGCGTCGCCTCGATCAATGACCTGGCTGGTGCCGCGCTCGTCGACTGCCGCGACCCCGCCGCCATCTCCTCCGGCGGCTGGGTCCAGCCCGTGCGTGCGCCGATCGTGTCGGGGTTCCGCACATCCGATCGGCCGACCCATCAGGGCGTCGACCTCGCCGCCGCCCGAAACACCGTGATCCGCGCCGCCGCGGCCGGCCGGGTTGTGTGGGCCGGCTGCGATCCGGCAACCGGCAACTGCGACATCGACGGCAGCCTCCAGACACCCGGCTGTGGCTGGTACGTCGAAGTTCAGCATTTCGAAGGCGTCGCCACCCGCTACTGCCACATGGTCAGCAAGCCGTTTGTCGTCTTCGGGCAGACCGTCGACGCCGGCGACCCGATCGGCGCGGTCGGCGCCAGCGGACACGTCACCGGACCCCACCTGCACTACGAGGTCCACACCGGCGTCGCCTGCGACGACAAGCGGTGCTCGCTCACCAACGCCAACGCCATCGATCCGGTCCCGTGGATGGAGCAGGTGGGAGCGCCGTTGGGGACCCAGGTGAGCTGAGGCTTCCCACACTCGATGGCGCCCTTTCCGATCGGCCGACGCCGCGGCGACTCCGTCCACTCAGCCACAGCGGCCAAGGTGGATCCGCGTAGCAGTCATCGACACCCTGCTGGCGAAACGGGCAGCCGGCCACTCCGACCGGTCCAGGAGGCGTCAGGGGCACCGGACTCCGCGCGGCGGATCCGTTGAGCTTGCCCGCCGTCCTTGCGCTTCAGGGAATACGACCGGCGGGTGGCGAGGGTGAACCAGTCAGGATGCCGTAGAAGCCGATCGTGCCAGTCGGCTGCCCTGCATCGCGGGTCGGGGAAGCGAATCAAGGTTCCTAGGATGCTTTAGTGTGAGAGGCGGTGCTCACGTCAGGGCGGGATGCGCTGCGCGGTGCATCGCACGGCTTTGAACTGCGGCACCGCCCACGCAGCCGATGGCGGTGAGTGGTCGGCACCGCCCAGGCATTTGGTGGCGCCGGTGGCCGGCTAGGCTGCGGGCGGCTTCAGCGGCGGTCAACGGGCGTCAACTTCACCCGGGCTGGTGGTTCCGGAATCCTCGTGGATGTGATCGACCCGAGTTGGAATCTGCTTCAGCAGCCTGGTGGAAATCGTGGTGCCGTGGGTGCCTTCAGTCGCTCGCTGATCGTCGGCGACCTGGCTTCGCTGATCGGTGAAGGATCACCCGCACGGTGGCCAGTCAACGATCCACCCTCGGCATCGACCGGGACCGCGAGCGAGCATCTCATCGCCATTGACGCCCACTCAGCGCATGAGCGGGACACGCTCATCGCCGCGGTCATCCGGCGGCTCGATCAGATGGTGGGGCGGCTGACTGACCTGAGTTGGGCTGGCTTCGATGTCCTTCGAGTGACGTGCGCGCATGGCCACATCGGAGTCCGGGAGTTGACCCGGCGCGCCGGAATGCCCGGCCAACCATTTGGTCCGGCCGTCGACCTGCTCGTAGCACGGCAGCTGGCAGCCGTAGTCGGCGAACCCCATCATCCAACGCCGGCGCTGCATGCGACCGCAGCCGGGTGCGGCGTCGTCCGCCGGGTCGGGCCGGCGGTCGCGGTGGAGGAGCGGCGGGTGCTGCATCAGGTCACCGCCGTGCGGGCGGTCACGGGCGGGTTTGCGCCATAGCGGGTCCGGTGACGACATTCGCTAGGCCGACATCACGATCGCTCCAGACGGGAGGGGAGAGCAGGATGGGATCGACGCCACAGCGGGTCATCGACGACGGCCAGCGCGGACCGGACGAGCCGGCGACGCATAGCCCTGCGACGCCGTCCGGGACCGCCGACGTCACGACCAGTCCCGATTGCCAGGACAGCGTCGGAAGCGATCCGGTAGCCGCGCCGCTTCCGGCAGCGATCGTGCGTGGCAGCGCCGTCCATCGGCCTGGTGCGCATCGCGCACCTGAGCCAGCGCTGCGAGATCGAGGAGCGGCGGCATTTCCTCGCGGGTCCTGGTTCATGGCTGGCAACTACCACTCGGACCTCCACCTCAGTGGTGCCTGCGGTGGGCGCCGTGCCGCGGGGTGGCACCGGCGCAGTGGGCTGTTGGCACGTCTGCTGGTCGCACGGCTGTTATCCGGCCGGATGGTGCTGCCGTGAACGGCGCGACATTCGGGGCGCCTGGCGTCGGGGCTGGTGCCGGTACCGATCAGCAGCGACAGGCGGACGGGCCGACGACGGACCTGGTCCGGGCGGCCAACGTGGTGCGTGTGCACCTCGAGCGCGCAGTGCTACGGGAGTTCGGGCTGCGCTGGACCGGCTTCGACATTCTGCAGCTGGTCTGCCACCGACGGCGCGTCGAGACCCGCACGGTGGCCGCGGCGTTGGGCATCTCCAAGGGCACTGTCACCGGCATCAGCGCTCGTCTGCTCGCGCTCGGGCTCATCCGTCGCCACACCCAGCCGGCGGACCGCCGGCGGGTCGTGCTGGCACCCACGGCCGCCGGGTGGGAGCTGACGCACCGGATCATGCGCAGAGTCGCTGCGGAGGAGAACCTGATGCTGCGCCGTACCAGCCCGCTGCCCGAGTCAGGCGCCTTGGCGGTGCTGCGTTGCGTCGCCGATGCGTGTCCACCAGCTGGCCCGACCCCACCGACCTGACCGTCGGCAGATCCGTCACGCGCGACAACAGGCGCCGGCAACCGGCCGGCACCGCAACGGGGGAGACAACATGGAACGGAACCGACGACAACGCCCGCCTGCGATCATCCGGATGACGGTGGCGTGTGCCGCGCTCATCCTCGGCACGTTCACGACCAGCGGCGTCGCTGATGCCCACCCGGCACCGGCCCGGGCACATTGCCAACGCCACACACTGCCGGTCCAGCTGTCACCCGACGCCCGTACCCGCTACCGGGTCGTCGGCTGGCTGTGCACCGACGGGGGCAGTCTGCGCGGTAAGGCCGTGCAACTGCTGGTCTCCGGCCTGACCTATGACCACCGGTACTGGGACCTGCCCTACGACCCGGACGAGTACTCCTACGTCCGTGCGGCGACCGCCGATCACCAGGTGGTGTTCAACATCGATCGCATCGGCGTCGGGCAGAGCGACCGTCCGCCGGCCGACCAGGTCACGGTGCCCGCCGAGGCGTATGCGATCCATCAGGTTGTGCAGGCCATGCAGCACGGCTCGCTCGACGGCCTGCCCCGGTTCCCGACCGTGGTGACAGTGGGACACTCGATGGGCTCCGCGATGATCATGTACGAGGCCGCCACCTACCATGACGTCAGCGGCCTGGTCCTGAGTGACTACCTGCACGCGATCGACCCCGCGCAGGGCGGGCGGGTGTCCGCGTCGTTCGTGCCGGCCGACGCTGACCGGCGTTTCGCCGGTCAGCACGTGCCCGCCGGATACGTGACCACCACGCCAGGCGCGGCCACCCGGTTGGCCGACTTCTACCACGCCTCGGACGCGGAGACGGCTGTTGCGCGGCTTGATGACGCGATCGCGCAGACAGCGACCAGCGGTGAACTGGAGGGGCTGGCCATCGCCCGTTACCGGGCCGTCGGCCAGGCCATCCGGGTACCTGTGCTGGAGGTCGTGGGGGAGAACGACTCCCTGGACTGCAATCCGACCGTCGGGCTGATGTGCCACAGCACGGCGGATGTCTGCGCCAGGGAGTTGCCGTACTTCCCGCCCGCCGCGCACCTGACGACGTTCGTGCTGGCCGGCGCCGGTCACTCCATCAACCTGCACTACCACGCCGATCGCTGGTTCAGCGCGGCCATCACCTGGATCGACACCCTCGACCGCGGCTCACGCCCAGGCGCCTTCCGCGCGGACGGACACGAACCTGCTTCTGACGCCCTCGCTGGGCCGGGGCTCTGTCGCCGACGCCCTCCGCAAACTCCCGCGACCGGCGGCCCGCACCCATCACACTCCTGAGAGGAACAGCCGTGCACATCACCCGACGCCGACGCGTCACGCTCGCCACGATCCTGAGCCTTCTGGCCGTACTGACCACCACCGTGACACTGACCGGTACCGCCCGCGCGGGACTCCTGGATGGCGGCTGTCAACGCAGCGCCCTGCCGGTGAGCCTGTCATCTCATGCATCGACCCGTTACACCGTCGTCGGTTGGCTCTGCGGCGCCGACCGGTCGCGGGGTGAAACCGTCCAGGTTCTGGTGTCTGGCATGACATACGACCACCACTACTGGGACCTGCCATACCAGCCCGACGAGTACTCCTACGTCCAGGCCGCGATCCGCGACCACCACAGTGTGTTCAACATCGACCGGATCGGGATCGGCCAGAGCGACCACCCACCGGCCGACGAGGTCACCGTCACTGCCGAGGCGTATGTCACCCACCAGATCGTGCAGGCACTGCGGCAGGGCCGCGTGCAGCACATCCGGTTCGCCCGGGTGATCGGGGTCGGGCACTCCCTGGGCTCCGGGATCCTGACCGTTGAGGACGCTGGCTACCACGACCTCGACGCGCTCATCCTCACCGGGTTGCTCCACCAGGGCAGCATCGCGAGGATCGACCGGGTCATGAGCACGCTGCAGCCGGCTGCAGGTGACCCTCGCTTCGCCCGCATGAACATGCCCGCCGGTTACGACACGACGAGGCCAGGGGCAGCGACCCGGTTCGCGGACTTCTACGACCGTTCCGACGCCGACCCGGCGGTGGCCGGTCTCGACAACGCCTTCGCGCAGACCGTGACCAGCGGAGAAATCGCCGATGTGGGCGCCCTCTCCGACGTGACTGCCAGCCAGCAGGTTCACGTGCCGGTGCTGCTCGTCGTCGGCCAGAACGACTCCCTGGTGTGCGACCCGGGTCAGGGCCTGTCCTGCCGCACTCCGGGCGACATCTGCACCAGGGAGGCGCCGGACTTCCCGGCCAGCGGGAGCGTCGCCGCCTACGTCCTGCCGGACGCCGGGCACCCGGTCAACCTGCACTACCACGCCAACCGGTGGTACGCGGTCGCGATGAGGTGGGTCGATCACGGCTTCACCGCCTCGCGTCCCCCATCGAGGCGACCGCTTCAGGCACAACTCTGCGCGGCATAGCTTTCGTGGACGGCGACCCGGCCCAACCGGCAGCACCCACACGATTCTGCTGGCCAGGGCCGGGGCCGCCGGTCAGCCGCTTCTCTCCGACACCCGCTACTGGTCGACGCCGACGGCAACCTGCTGCTACAACGCGACACCAAAGGCGGAACCAGCACGGTCACCCCGTATCTGAGTAGCTCCGAGCAGCTGACCCTGAACACCGCCACCGGCACCCTGAGCGGACTGCGCCGCTACCCCGTCCCCGGCGGACCGACCGAGGTGCGCTCCTCCGACGGCACCCTGACCTATGAGTACACCAACGCGCAGAACACCGGCGAAGTCACCATCAGCGCCGATGCGAGTCAGACGGCGACCCGCCGCTACCTCACCCCCTACGGACAAACCTGCGGCACCAGCCCGATCGGATGGGTCGACAACCGGGCCTCCCTGAACCAGCCCACCGATCCGGTCACCCGTCTGGACCTGTTCGGCGACCGCAACTACGACCCGGCCACCGGACATTTCCTTCAACGCGACCCCGTACAGGAACTCACCGATCCGGGGCAGTTGAGCGGCTACACACTACGCGGCCGACAACCCGGTCAACGGCGCCGACCCAACCGGCGACTGCGCGTTCAGCGACGGCGACCTGTGCATCAGTCACGGCACCGACTTCGGCAAGACGCCGACCGGTGGATCGGGCCACGACGTCACGACCGGGGACCACAACTGCTGCACCGTGCACGGCAGCGGCAACAACAGCGGCCGCGGCGCGTCGAAATCGAAGCCGAAGAAGTGTGGCACGTTCGACCTGAAGTGCCACGCCAAGAAGCTGGCTCACGCGGCGAACACGTTCTACCAGGCACACAAGGCAATCATCGCCACCGTCGCCGACTACGCGGTCGGCACGCTCGCCTTCGGGCTCTACGAGGCCGCCACGGACGGGGCCGGAACCATCGCCTGCGCGGCCCTCGGCGGAGCCCTCGGCAACCTGGTCAACCACGCCCTGAACCCACAAGCCGGCGACGACAGCGATGGCGGGCGGCCCGGAGGCGTCGTGTGCCACCAGCACGACCCGATCGGCGTCTAGCTGGCTACCGACGGCGTCGATGACCGCGGCCAGGTCGCCGGCCTGGTTGGTCGCGGTGTACGGGTAGCCGGCCGGCTTGTTCGACCGGCCCCAGCCGAGGAAGTCGACCCTCACCACTGGTACCCGGCCCGCGAGGTGCGGCATGAGCCGGTCGTAGAGGTGCAGGCTGTCCGGGAAGCCGTGCATCAGGATCACCGGTACCCCGGGTGCCGGGCGTCACCTCGGCGTGCATGCGGTGCGGTCCACGAGGCACGCTCAGCGCCCGCTGCCTGCGTTGTCGTGTCCATCGGTACCGTCCACAGAGCGCGCGTAGCAACTCCCGCTCGGTCGTGGCGGCAGGAAACCAAACTGTGAGTTTCGGTCAGGCGACAGCGTGGGGTAGCTCTCCGGATCGCCACGCCAGTGCCGGACCTGTGCATTGTCGAACATCTCCAGGCTACGAGGGCGTCATTCGCCGGTCGCGCCATCGGTCGGTTCGCGGGCGGGTGTCGAGCGGCGCCGGGGCCCGCCGGCTGTACTTTGGTGGCCGGTGCGCCTGGGCGCAGACCGGCCCACCCGCGCAGCCGGGTCCGCCAGACCAACCCCGCCCTCACCCTGAACAGGCATTCCTTTACCACGCCGCTGGTTAGCCCATACTTTTAGCGCCGTCGAGTGACTCGCGAATGATGTCGGCGTGGCCGGCGTGCTGAGCGGTCTCGGCGATGATGTGTATCAGCACCCGGCGGGCCGACCACCGCGCGCCGGGCTCGAACCACGGGGCCTTCGGTAGCGGCTGGGTGGCGTCCAGGTCGGGCAGGGCGGCGACCAGCTCGTCGGTCTGGCGGGCCACCTCGGCGTAGTTGGCCAGCACTTGGGCCAGTGTCTCATCGGGTAGTAGCCGGAATTCGTCGGCCCGTCGGGCCCAGTCGGCCTCGGTCATGGTGGTGAAGTCGCCCATCGCCGATGGCCCCTTCAGGATGAAGTCCGCCCAGGTCCGCTCGACCGTGGTGACGTGTTTGATCAGGCCGCCCAGGCACAGCTCGCTGGCGGTGGTCCGCCGCCCGGCCTGCTCGTCGGTGAGGTCGCGGGTGGTGAAGCGCAGAAAGTGCCGGTGTTTGGCCAGCATCGCCAGCAGGTCGGCGCGCTCGCTCGTGGCGGGCGGCGCGTCGGCCAGGTCGTGGGTCGTCCGCTCATCGACGGTCGTGGTCTCGCTCATGGTCTGCGCCTTCCTTGTCCTGTTCCGTCGGTCGGGATCCACGCTAGGCTGCACTGCGGACACTTTCTGACCTAAATAGCGCGAGAATCGAAGATATGGCGAACACCAGCACCCGGACGCTGCGGCTGCTGTCCCTGCTGCAGACCCACCGGTACTGGCCGGGCGCCGAACTGGCGCAGCGGCTGGAGGTCTCGGTCCGCACCCTGCGCCGGGACATCGACCGGCTGCGCGAGCTGGGCTATCCGGTTGAAGCCCAGCGCGGCGTGGACGGCGGCTACCAGCTCACCGCGGGCGCGGCACTGCCGCCGCTCGTGGTCGACGACGAGGAGGCGGTCGCCCTGGCGGTAGGGCTGCAGGCCGCCGCGCGAAGCGCCGTGGAGGGCCTCGCCGAGTCCTCGGTGCGGGTGCTGGCCAAGGTGGTGCAGGTGATGCCGGCCCGGCTACGGCGCCAGGTCGAGGCGCTGGGCGCGATGACAACGCCCGCCGGCTGGGACGGCCCGGCCAGGCCAGGCGTCGACCCCGGTGTGCTCACCGTGGTCGCGCTGGCATGCCGGGACAGCGAGTACCTCCGCTTCTCCTACACCGCCGCCGGCGGCCAGCACACCGACCGGCACGTCGAACCGCATCGGCTGGTCTCCCTCGGCCGCCGCTGGTACCTGGCCGCCTACGACCTCACCCGGCACCAGTGGCGCAGCTTCCGGGTCGACCGCCTCACCGCGCCATACGGCACCGGCTCCCGGTTCCGCCCCCGCGACCTGCCCGCTGCCGACGCCGCCGAGTTCGTCCGCACCAGCCTGGGCGACCTGCCCCACCCGTACCGGGTGGAGGTCTTGGTCGACGCCCCAGCCGCGGCGGTGCGCGAGCGGATCGGCCGGTGGAGCACAGTCGAGCAACTCGACGCCGAGCACTGCCGGGTGCGTATGACCGCCGACTCCCTGGACTGGCCGACCATGGCACTGGGCACGCTCGGCGCCGACTTCCACGTCGTCGATCCGCCCGAACTGCTTGAGCAGATCCACGAATGGGGAGCCCGGTTCAAACGGGCCACGGGCGCGTGACTGTTGGCTGATACCCCGATCCGCCGACGACCATGGTTGCTGAACACGCCGTTAGATGAGAATGCCCTTTGGCGGCAGCAGAATCAGGCTTGCTGAAGGTCCATGCCTGCTGAGAACGGAGGGACATCTCGTAGGTGCGACTTTCTCATACTCGGGCGGTGGGTGCCGCCGAGTTCGACAAGTCGAATCTGGCGTCGGCGGCCGGTCTGGTGCCGGTGCTCGCGTTGGCTGGACGGTGTGGGCCCAGGCGCGACTGGGTGAGGTCGTGTTCCGTGGAACTTCAGTGATGGTCGACAACGGCAGCGGACGCATGCCGCCGGCCAGTACCTACTCATACGGCAAGCCCCTGGAGCTGAGCGAGATCGGTTGTTCGTCGATGTGGTCCACGTCGAAGACCCGCGACAGCGCGTCGAGAGAGGGCCCGTCGTCCCGGTCACCGTCGGCGGGGCACGGAACGCCAGCGGCCATCGCCGCCGTCCGGTAGGACGCCACCGCACGGCGCAGAACTTGCATGTCGTCGAGCATCAGACCTACCTTGACCGGGGCCCAGCACGGGCCACAGCTGCGAAACTGCGCCGGTGCTCATCCTGCCGGAAGCACGCGGAGCGCTGGTGTCGCATCGCCGTCCGGTAGGCCGCAGCTCTTGGCCCGGATCGAGCCATCGAAGCTTTCGCGGACAGGTCGGCGTGGCCGGCGCTCACATCACGAATCCAGGAGCTCGAGTGGTTGCGACAGGCGGCCGAGGTCGGGGTGCCCTTGGGCTGACGCTTCACCAGTTGCGGATACACCCGCTCGAGGTGCAGACCTTTACGTCACCGAGAACTCGGCCATTCTCCGAGCGGCGTACGGACGGCTCACGGACCTCGTCGGGCACTTCTTCAGTGCTGGCATCACTCCTACCTCCGTGACGTTGAGAATTTCCGACGAACCCCGAGCGGATCAGCGCGAGCAAAGATGTCGCGCTGAGTCCGTGCGACACACGGAACCACTGGGGGAATGCTGAGAGTCGATCAGCCTTTGCTTGCCAGACGTGCCGCCCGGCGGAGCAGGGCGTTGCCGCGCGCGGTCAGCGAGGTGAGCTTCCCGTGCGACGGTCACAGGGTCCAGGTGACCGCGGCCCGGCCGGATGATGAGACGCTCGTTCGGCCTCGACGCGATTCCCGCGTCGAGGCCGAACGACCGTGATCGGCCGGGGTCGAGTCGCCAGCACTCGCCAGAATTTCTCCTTGGCGACTACTCCGCGTAGGGCTGGTCCTTTCCCTGGGCGCTGTAACCGATGTCCCAGATGTAGCCGTCCAGGTCGGCGAAGGAACCGCCGTACCCACCCCACGGCTTGTTGGCGGCGGGCTTGAGGATCGTGGCGCCGGCCTTCTCAGCCTCCGCGATGATTTCGTCGACCCGCGCTTCGCTGCGGACTACGTACTTGAGGACCAGCCCGCTGAACCCGCTGCCCTCCGGACTCGCGCCCACCTCGGAGGCCAGGCCCTCGCGGCCGTAGAAGCCAACGAGCGAGCCGCCGTCCGAGACGAAGAACACCGAGACGCCGTAGTCCTGCTCAACCTTCCAGCCGAGACCCTCTGTGTAGAACCGCTTGGAGCGATCCATGTCGCGGACGCCGAGGAGGATCGAACTCACATGCGCTTTCATGCCTTGTCTCCTTTGATACGTGGCGGTCATGCACATGGCACGCTACGGACGCCTCCCTGACCGGCGCTTCTCGAATCCTGATCGATTCGGTCGCCTGTTTCGCCATCCAGCCCGCGGCCACCTTGGGCATCCTGCTGCGGGAGTCCACCCACGGGCATACCCGGACAGCAGGTCCATTACGGTCGCCCGGCGCCTCCGCCTCCATGCCCAGCAGAAACGCTGACCGCGGACCGGGCCCTGTCCGGTCTTGACGACCGATCATGAGTAGCGGAAACTCGTCCGGACGTGATGACGTTCGGGGAGGTAGCGCGGTGAAGATCCATCAGGTCAACAGCGCGACCATCTCGAAGCGTCTCGCGGTTAACGGCGTGTTCTTCCTGTTCCTCGCCCTTATTGTCAGGCTAGCTATCGACCGCGACGCGCACGCCGTCGCGGTCGGGCTGTACGTCTTCCTCGCCGTGGGGTTCGTCGTTCTTTTCTTCCGTTTGCTGTCGTTGCCAGGCAAGTGCTGGGTGGAGGTTACGTCCGAGAAGATCAGCTGGCGTGCCCCAGGCAAGCCGCGCCGGTTCGTGACGCCCACCGGCTCGGTGCCCCTGGCTGCGGTCGCAGGCTTCGAGGTCATGCCGCAGCAGCTCGAGATGCGCAAGGGTCGTCCGCTCAACGGCGAAACGGTCCGTCTGACCTTGACCGATGGCGGTACGGTCACGCTGCCACTTTGGTGCTCTGCGCTGCGTCGGACCCAACCATTCGAAGTACTTCTGGCGCAGCTGCGGTCAGCCACGAAAGATCACACCAACCGAGCCGACGCCACCCCCTGAGCCGTCGGATCGCAAGGCCAAACCTGTCGAACCACACTGACGGCAACTGGGCACATGCCTGATGTCCGGCTTTGTGTTATGGGCCAGCGACGTGAATGCGCTGCCGCTCGTGGTGCGATCGCCGATACTCGCCTGGGGAAACAAGTACACGTACGAGGTGAAGACCTTCTTCCACTGACAGGGACGGAATGCTGGAGGAAGAGTTGCCGCAGGTCCCTGACAGGAAGGACAAGGCGTCTGGACTGCGTGAGGACCGGCCGGGATTGGCCCGACTGCTGAAGGCCGGGGTGGCCGGCGAGTTCACGATGGTCAGGGTGACTGGTCAGGACCGTTTGGCCCGGTTCTGCACCCAGTGGCTTCCGGCGTTGCTGGCCCGTGATGGGTCAGTGTGGAGGTGCTGCATCCGAAGGTCCGTGCGGTCCTTGACGAGACGATCTCGCGTACGCCGGCGGCCGCACCGGACCCGATCAGCATCTCGCCGTTGGAGACGGTGAGCAGCTGACGAGCCCGGTGTCGCCGGACCGCCCGGCCTTCAGCCTGCGCACCGTGGCCTCCGCGACGTTGTACCTCGATCGGGACTCGGCGTCGCTGCTGTGACCCGATGGCGGTGCCAGCCGCCGGCCGGCGTCGCGCTGCCGTCCGAGGCAGTCGCATGATGTTGGCATGGACAGCCAGACAGCGCGACGCACCGAGCTTCGAGCCCTGCTGGGCGACCTGCCGGACCTCGACACCACCCCGACTGCCACCGTCGTCGCGATCGAGCACTATCCCGGGTACGAGGTACACCGGCTGCTGCTCGACCTCAACGGCATCGAGCCCGTGCCGGCCTGCTTCGTCAAGCCCGTCGACCGGGAGCGCGACCGGCTGCCGGTCGTGCTCTACACCCACGCGCACGGCGGCGACCTCACGATCGGCAAGGAGGAGCTGCTGCGCGGGCGACCCGAGTTGAGGACTCCACCGTACGCGCACGCGCTGACCCGGGCCGGGTACGCCGCGCTGTGTCTGGACATGTGGGGCTTCGGCGAGCGCCGCGGCCGCAGCCTCGACGAGCTGTTCAAGGTGATGATCTGGCACGGCCAGGTGCTGTGGGGGATGATGGTGTACGACAGTCTGAGGGCCGTGGACTACTTGGCTTCACGCTCCGATGTGGACACCGGCCGGATCGCCATCCTCGGCATGTCCATGGGCAGCACGATGGCGTGGTGGACGGCGGCGCTGGACACCCGGATCGCTGTCTGCGTTGACATCTGCTGCCTGACCGACTACCAGGCGCTGATCCGCGCCGGGGGGCTGGACCGGCACGGCGTCTACTACTATGTGCCGCGCCTTCTCACCCGCTTCACCACCGCCGGCATCAACGCGCTCATTGCGCCGCGACCGCACCTGGGGCTGGCCGGCCGGTACGACCCGCTCACCCCGGACGATGGCCTTGATGTCATCGACGAGCAGTTGCGGCGGGTCTACGCCGCGCTGGACGCGCCGGACGCCTGGCGGCTGTCGCGCTACCACTGTGGACACATCGAAACCGATGGCATGCGCGCTGAGGCGCTCGCGTTCCTGGCGACCTGGCTCTGACCCGGCCTGCTGCGGCCGGCCTGTGCCGCGCCTCGGCGACCCGGTTTCCGACCCGCTGCCGCGGCTTCCGGTGGGCGGGGAGTGGCTCGACGCTCGCGGCGCTCGCCAGTTGCGGTCAGGACCGTTAATCGGCCCGGAGGGATGGACGCTGCTGGGGTACTGGGTGTCGCCCCGGCGGTCGCCGCAGCACTGGCGAAGCCCGGCGCGAATGAGCGGGTCTGGCCGGCATTTCAGTTCATTCCCCGGGTGGACCTCCCGAACACGGTCGCCGATCCGGTGCTCCGGTTCGTGGCGCTGGCCGAGGGGCAGCAACCCGCGCGGCCGGTACCGCTGCCTCTGCTGTGGACGGTGCGGCAGGAGGACCGCGTGTATGGCTACGTCTCGTACGACAGCGAGGTGTTTGACTCGGACTGCGCGGCCGAGCGGATCCGGGCAAACCTCGCGCTGCTGGACGAACTCACGGTGGGTATCCCGGCGCCACAGACCGAGCCCCGATGACCGGTACCGCCCTCACCAGCCCAAGCGAGAGGTAGCGAGCGCTGGGCACGGCCCGTACCACCTGCTCTGCCGCGGTCATGAGCCGCGGGAAGGTGTCGGACCCGGCGATCACCAACGGCGGGACCTGGATGCCGGCCACGTGGTCGGCGGGCGCCGGGCAGCCCGGTAGCGCTCGCGATCGGAGTATCGCCGGCCGGCGACCGGTCCGGGTCGGGCCGGCGGCCCTGGATGAAGTTGCCGTCGGTGTCGTATGGCCAGACGTTGGGCGTGCGGCCGTTGAGTCCGGGCCCGGCGTCGCGTCACAGGGAACCTATCCGCCCCGGTGGAGGCGGCACGGTCAACCCAGACGCGAACCAGGGCCGCACCGACGTCGAAGCCCGCACCCAGGAAACCCGCTACCCCAACGGACGTCCGGCAGCCAACCAGGCGTAAGACCGGACCGCCCAGACGGGCCCCGGCGGCAACCAGGCAGCCCAAGACCGTTCGGGGCCGCCGGCTACCCAGGACACACTCCTGTTAGCTCACTAGTGTTCCGTGATCCTGTTTGCGTTACTCGGGGTTGTGGCTGATGCTGGCGTGGTGTTGACCGAGGAACACTCCGTAGAGCTGCGGATGTTGATCAACAGTCGGGATGTGTCGGCGACGGTTGCGACTCGGGCGCGGATCGTGTTGTGGACGGCCGAGCGCCGGCGTCGTAAGGATGTCGGCGAGTTAGCTGCGGTGTCACTGCCCACTGTGGATCGTTGGGTCAGGCGGTACCTCGAACGGGGACTGGACGGGTTGCATGACGATCCGCGTGGTGCTGGGCGAGAGCAAGTGCCGGGCTGGGTAGCGGCGCGGATCTTGGCATTGACCCGTATGACACCGCCCGCGGATACCGGGTTGTCACACTGGTCGAGCCGGGAGATGGCCAACTATCTCAGGCGCACTGAGAGAGTGTCGGTGTCCTGGCACTACGTTGCGAAGCTGTGGCGGGACAATGATCTCAGACCGCACCGGCAGGGCACGTTCAAACTGTCGCGGGACCCGCGCTTCGCGGACAAGGTCGCCGATGTGGTCGGGTTGTACCTCGACCCTCCTGGCGGGGCGGTGGTCCTATCGGTCGACGAGAAGACCCAGATCCAGGCATTGGACCGCAGCTAGCCGTTGCTGCCGTTGGACTTCGGTGTCACGGAGCAACGCACTCACGAATACCAGCGCCATGGCATCACCAACCTGTTCGCCGCCCTGGACGTGCGCTCGGGACGCGTGACCGCTACCTGCTACCCCGAACGCACCGGGCGACGGTTCCTGCAATTCCTTCGCGACGCCGTCAGGCCCCACACCGGTAAAGAGATCCATGTGGTGCTGGACAACCTGTCTACCCACACCACCCCGGACGTCAAGGCGTGGCTGGCCGTCAATCCAAACATCACGTTCCACTTCACTCCAGTCGGATCCAGCTGGTTGAACCAGATCGAAATCTGGTTCGGGATCATCACCCGCCGGTCGATCCGCCGTGGCACCTTCACCTCAGTCAACGCTCTCATCACGCGCATCCGCGATTACGTCGCGCATTGGAACACTGACGCCCAGCCGTTCGCATGGACCGCCACAGCCGACGAGATCCTCGCCAAGGTCCGCCTGGTCCAGACCAGCCTCAGGCAACTCGTCGACAACAACCAGAGTTAAGACGCCGTCAGAATTCGCTGCGATCGCAGTCGATCGGTTCGACCCAGCGCGCGCGATATGCGGGAGGATCCCAAGGCTCGGCGATGTAGATCCGTTCCCGGACCGTCTTCCCGCCGCGGAATTCCATAATCGCCACAACCGGGTGGGGGTCGTCGCCGTCGAATCGGAGCGTGAGCTCGACGACCTGTAGGTCAGGGGTACCCACACAACGATGAAGCTCGAACGCGGCGGGTCGTCCCGGGTATGCCTGACGTGAGGCGACGATGTTCGCCTTACCGCGGATACGTTCGCCGCTCTGGACGTACTCGAGAACGGCATCGTCGGCGTAGATCTCGCCGGCCAGCAGTTCGTCGTTGCCGATCGCCTCGAAGTGGCGCGTGATCGCTTGTGCCATCGTGCCGTCCAACTGATCCTCCCTCAGCCTCGCCTTCAGGAAGATAACCGACATCGGACCCGCCGCGCCGGCCCCACAAACGCGGAGACGTCGCAACGCCCAGCGGTGGCCACCAGCCGGCTCACCCGCTCGGCCCCGGATCCCCTTCGACACACCTGGGCCTGCCGTGGTCTTCGTCCTGCTATTCACCAGCAGTAATGGAACCACGGTCGAGTCCGCCGTCCCGGCATGCCAGGCACGGCGTTCTGCCATCCGTCTGCCACCCCGTCCCCGTGAGCAAGCGTCGCAATGACGCCCCGCGAGCATCGTTACCACCTGCTTCTCGGTCAACACCGGGCCGGCGTCAACCAAACCGAAGTAACACAAACAGACTCACGGGACACTAGGAACGGTGCGAGATCCCTCGCCGGAGGGAGCAGATTCCCTCCGGCCAGTGATGAATGCGGGGCAATAGCTCGGCACTGTGGGAGTACGGCGGCCGGACATCCTGGCCTGGCCTGAAGGCCGGAGTATCCACGGAAGGAATCCGATGACGACAGTGACAAAGACACCCGCTACCGGGCGGGGGGCGCCGCCTGCCGGGGGGATCCGGGCGGCCTGGGTGGCCGCTCACGCCCCCGCGGCGGGGGTTCCCCGGTGGGCCCGGGTCGCAGCCTGTGCTGTTCCGTTTACCGTGCTTCCCGCCAGCCTGTGGCGGATCGCCACGTGCACCTTCCACGTGCCGATCGTGCGCGGCGATGTTCTCTCCGGCGTCACCTCCTCAGGGGTGCCGGGACTGCCGCTCTGGCTGTACGTGATACTGCTGTCCATCGTCTCCGAATTGCTCGCGTTCACTGCGGTGGGATTGATTTCCACCTGGGGCGAGGTATTCCCGCGCTGGGTTCCGGTGCTGCGCGGGCGGCGGGTGCCGACCCTGGTCGCGGTCGTCCCCGCCGCGCTGGGCGCGGCCGTGCTGACGCTGCTGTGGACGTGGGTGGCGGTGACCTTGTCGCTGGGGCTGCGCATCGACGGTCGCCCGCAGCTTCAGGATGCCCCGGTGAGCTTCGGCGACTGGAAGGGACTCGTCGCGGTCGCGGCCTACGCGCCGTTGCTACTGTGGGGCCCGCTGCTGGCAGCGGTGACGGTAAGCTACTGGAGGCGCCGCCGCCGTGGCGGATGGCAGGGTGAGAGCCGTGAGCATGTTGCGTTCGGTGCTGAGGTTGCTGCTGGCGCCGGAAAGCTACCTGCGGGCGGTGTTCGTGCTGACCGGCGCGGCGCTCGCGCTGGCGCTCGGTGTCACTGACTTCACTATTGTTTTCCTGATGGCGGCGGCCGGCCCTCCGGTGTGGGTGACGGTTCTCGCCGGGGTGGTGCTCGTCGGCGGGCCGCTGTTAGTGGGCCTGGTCCCGGCGGTGCGGCAGGTCGAGGGCATGGCGGTGCAGAGTCTGCTGGCCGTCGAGTTCAGGGACGGACTGCCGGGGCCGGCCAGCAGCTGGCCCCAACGCCTGCGGACGCTGGGGTGGTTCCTCCTGCACGTGTTCACCGGCGCCGCGGTCGTCGGTGCCGTGCTGGCGCTGATCGCGATGGCGGGCAGCTGGTGGACGCTCCCGGCCGCGGCGGCGACGTTGCTCGGCACGCTGCTGACCGGCCGGTTCCTGGGCCGTCTCGGGCCGGTCCTGCTGGGGCCGTCCTATGCCGAGCGCCTGCAGCGCCTGGAGGCCGCCGCAGTCCGCGCCACCGAACGCAACCGGATCGCCCGCGAGATCCATGACAGCGTGGGGCATGCCCTGTCGGTGGTGAGCGTGCAGGCTGCCGCGGCCCGCAGGCTCATCGGGCGCGATCCCGGGTTCGCCGCCGACGCGCTCGGGACCATCGAGGCGGTCTCGCGCCGAGCGGCGGCGGAACTCGACGACATGCTCGGCTTGCTGCGCGACGAGACGCAGCGCCCCGCCGCGACGCCAACGCCGGATCTGGGCTCCCTCGACGGCCTCCTCGCCACGGCCCGGTCGTCCGGACTGGCCGTCGATGCGGCCGTGTCCGGTGACCTGTCCCTGCTGCCCGCGCTGATCAGCCGGGAGGCATACCGGGTGGTGCAGGAAGGTCTGACCAACGCGTTGAAGTACTCGGCTGACGGCACGGGGAAGCTCCGCCTGTCGCTCGGCCGTGACACCCTCGACATCCGGCTCGGCAACCCGGTCGGCCCGCGGGCGGGCCGCGGGGGCCGGGGGCTGGGCGGGATCAGCGAACGCGCCGCCGCTCTCGGCGGCACCGCCACCGCCGGCCGGCACGGCGCGGCGTGGACGCTTCGCGTGGTCCTGCCGGTCCGCCCGGCCCCACCCGATCACGCCCATCCGGCCGCCTGGCAACAGGGTGATGGGCCCCACCGCCGCGCTGGTCGCGAGGCCCCGCGGTGAGCCAGATCAGGGTCCTGCTGGCCGATGACGAGCCGCTCGTCCGCCGGGGCCTGCGGGCGATCCTGGAGTCCGAACCCGACCTCATCGTGGTTGGGGAGGCGGATGACGGCGCGGCCGTGGTCGCGCAAGCCCGACGGACGCGTCCCGACATCGTGCTGATGGACGTCCGGATGCCGCGCGTCGACGGGATCGCGGCTACCAGGCAGCTCGGTCGGTTCGACGGCGGCGGCCCGGCGGTCATCGTGGTGACCACGTTCGAGAACGACGAGTACGTCTACGACGCGCTGCAGGCGGGTGCACGGGGGTTCCTGCTCAAACGCTCCACCGCCGACGACTTCATCCAGGCGATCCGCGTGGTGCACAACGGCGAGTCACTGCTCTTCCCCGCCGCCATCCGCAGGCTCGCCACGCGCCGCGGCGGGCCGGAAGGCCGCAGACTCGCCGAAGCCAACCTCACCGACCGCGAAGCCGAGGTCCTGCGCCTGGTCGCGCAGGGCCGGTCCAACTCCGAAATCGCGGACGAGCTGTTCCTCGGAGTGGAGACTGTGAAGACCCACGTGCGCAACGTGCTGGCGAAGGTCGGCGTCCGGGACCGGGTCCAAGCCGTCATCGCGGCCTACGAAAGTGGCTTCATCCGCTGATGTGCTCAGCCGGGGGCGCGATGTAGGCCGGCTCTGCACGCCGTGCAGCAGCCGATCGCAGTCTCGTGCTTGTCTGACCCGATGGGCATCCCGGTCTGGAAGTCGTTACCTCCTGGTACCTGGTCGCCAGCGAGGACCACGCGATCCCGCCGGAGGGGCAGCGCAAGTTCGCCACCCGCATGGGCGCAACCACCATCGAGGTCTCTTCCGGCCACCTCGCGATGGTCTCCCGCCCCGGCGAGACGGTGCAGCTCATCGAGATAGCAGCCGAATCCAGCGTTGCGATGCCGGCAGGACGAGCGGGCGGATGACGGCTGCCGATCCAACTGCCCGATCTGCCAAACTGGCCTGGGACTCAGCGAGCTGTGCTGGCAGCGGCCAGACCGTGCTGAACTCCTCGCCAGGCTCGACAACCTTTCAAGCCGAAGGGCCGTGGTTGGACCTGGCCGTACCCGGGGTTGCCGGCCGTTGTCGCACCCGGCCTCGCCCGGGTAGTCGTTGTCGCCGACGAACAGATGGCAGGCGGGGATGGGCGCGCCGGTGTATCCGGAGATCAGTTCGTTGTCGTGCAAGAGGTTGCCGTGCGTCGCGCACTCCCTTGTGTGCCCGGGGTTGGCCGCCACGCAGGTCTCGTCGCAGAACCAGTCGGTGAGGAACCCGTCGGCGCCGGAAATGCCCGCGATTCTTGATGATCTTGCGGAGTTGAACGGCTGCGGCGGGGGCTCGGAATGCCGGGCGAGGTGCTCGGACTCGCCGAGGGGCAGTGCCCCGGATTGGACCCGGTGCGTCTGGGCCGGTCTTGCGGCCAGGTGCACCGGTCGCCAAAGCACGGTCGCGCCGAGCGTCATCGCTGGACAGCCGCCCGCGAATCGGCCGACGGCGAGACCGGCGAATGACGCTCTCCGAGCCCGGAAATGTTCGACAATGAACAGGTCGGGCACTGACGTGGCGATCCGGGAAGCACCCGACGCTGTCGACCGTCCGATCCTCACTGCTTGGTCTGCTGGCGCAACGCGCTCCGCTACGCGGGAGTTGCTTCGCGCATGCTTGCGGAGGGCATCGATGGGCACGACGACGCAGGCAATGCGGGTGCTGAGCGTGGCTCGTGGATCGCACCGCATACACGCCGAGGTGACGCCTGGTGCCGGAGCACCGGTGATCCTGATGCACGGCTTCCCGGACAGCCTGCACCTCTATGACCGGCTCATGCCGCACCTGGCGGGCCGGGTTCCGGTGGTCCGGTTCGACTTCCTCGGCTGGGGCCGGTCGGACAAGCCGGCCGGCTACCCGTACACCGCGACCAACCAGGCCGGCGACCTCGCCGCGGTCATCGACGCCGTGGGTAATCACGTGGACGCCGATCGGGTTGTGCTGGTGGCGCACGATGCCTCTGGGCCGCCGGCCATCGACTGGGCGCTGGCCAATCCCGGCCGGGTCGCCGGGCTGGTGCTGCTCAACACCTACTACCACTGGATCCCGAGCCTGCGGCGGCCGCCGGCCATCGCGCTCTACTCCACGCCGGTGCTGCGTTCCCTGGCCCGCGCGGCGGCACGGCGCTGGCCGGAACTGGATCGCCGTCTGTATCGGTGGCAGGTGGGCCGGTTCGTCGTTGACCCGGCGATCCGCGGACCGCTCGTGGACGAGTTCTATCCCCGGTACCTTCGGGCGCAGCCGGCTTTCTGGCGTCTGAACGACGACCTGCTCGGTGCGGTGATCAGCCGCCGCCGGCGCATCGGCGACATGCGTTGCTTCCAGCCGCCGGTGCGGGTGATCTTCGGCGCTCGCGACCGCTCGCTCAACCCTCGGGTGGCCCACCGATTCGCCACCCTGTTCCCGCACAGCGAGCGGCACCTCCTGCCCAACGCCGGACACTACGTGCAAGTCGACGAACCGGCCCGGGTCGGCGACCTGATTGCCACCTTTCAGCGCTGATCGGGTATCCCGGGTGAGACAACCAGCTACGGGGTGCCTCTCCGGGGCGGTCACGAGCAGTTCCTACGTCTCGGTGTCGAACTGGCCGGCAAGCGACACCAATATCTGGCGCTTCGACCACCAGTGCAGCAGATCCTCACTGGGGCGGACGTTCCTCAGCGTTGGCACATTCCTCGGGTCAAGCGATTGCACGCGGAGTTCAGCAGGTCCGGACCGCTTTGCTGGCGCCCGGCGTCCGTGCTGTCCAGCGGGCCGCTCCAGTGGAGACCGTAGGCGTCCCAGGTGTTGCGGTCGTGGTCGTAGGCCGAAGCGACCTGGCGAGCCAGGTAGGTGCTGTACAGGTGGTCGGACAGCGCTGTGTTGAAGATACGCAGGTCGCGCGCGTAGATGCCCTTGAACGAGAGTTGGTCCCCGTCGCATCCACTTGCCCTTCCGGTCGTCGATCGCGTCGTTTGATGTGTTCGCGGCTGAGCCGTGTGCTACGGCTGGGCGTGTGCGGGGGGTTCGCCGAGGCCGGCTCGCCGGGCGCGGACGATGGCCTGTGCCCGGTCCTCGACGCGCAGTTTCGTGAAGATGTTCGAGACGTTGTTGCGGATCGTCTTGTCGGACAGGTGTAGTCGCCGTGCGATGTCGGTGTTGTTGAATCCCTCCGCGATCAGTTGCAGTACCTCGATTTCGCGGTTGGTCAATTCGGGGAACGGGCGCGCCGCCCGGCCGGGCGCCCCGGCGGTGGCGAAATAGGCGAGTGCGCGGCTTGCCACGCCTGCGCCGAAGACGACCTCACCGGAGGCGACGGCCTCGATGGCGCGGGTGATCTGTTCCTGTTCGGCGCCCTTGACGAGGTATCCGCGGGCGCCGGCGCGCATCGCGGTGAACAGGGATTCGTCGTTGTCGAACATGGTCAGCACCAGTACGGCGACGCGTGGTGCGAGGTCGGCCAGTTCGCGGGTGGCGTCGATGCCGTTCATGCCGGGCATGTTCAGGTCCATCAGCACCACGTCGGCGCAAAGGGCCATGGCCTGTGCGACCGCCGCGTCTCCGGTGGTCGCCTCGCCCACGACGGTGATGCCGTGCGCGTCGGCCAACGCGGCGCGCAGCCCGTGTCGGAACACCGGATGGTCGTCGGCGATCAGCACGTTGATGGCGTTCATTCGGCCCTCGTCAGGGGGAGCAGGGCGGTGACGAGGGTTCCGCCGGTGGCGGCCGCGGCGACGGTGCAGGAACCGCCGAGCTCGGTTGCCCGCTCGGCCATCGAGCGCAGGCCCAGTCCGGGCCGCTGCGGTGTGGCGTGCAGGCCGACCCCGTCGTCATGTATGGCCAGACGCAGTTGACCGTCGGCGGCGGACACGTCGATCAGACACTGGCCTGCGCGGGCGTGCCGGGTGGTGTTCGTGACGGCCTCCAGCACGATGCGGTACGCGGCGATCTCGACGTCTGCGTTCAGGGCGGGCAACCCGGCCGCGTCGACGTGGACCTTGAGCCCGCCCTGGCTGCGGCGGGTCACCGTCTGCGCGTACTGGCGCAGAGCCTCGATGAGTCCGAGTTGGTCGAGCGTGGTCGGTCGCAGGTCGGCGACGAGCCTTTTGACATCCTCGAGACTGTCGCGGACCTCGCCTTCGAGGTGGCCGAGCAACTCCGCGGTCTCCGGTGCGGCGGCGGCGACGGAGCGGCGCGCGGCGCCGATGCCCAGTGCCACGCCGGCCAGCGTCGGGCCGAGCCCGTCGTGTAAGTCGCGCCGGATGCGGTGACGCTCCTCGTCACGGGCGACAGCGAGTGCGTCGCGGGAGCGGCGCAGCTCGTGAGTGAGTCGCACGCCCGCCACCGCCACACCGGCCTGCCGCGCGACCTCGCGCAGGAGGCGCTCGTCGCCCGGATCGAGAAACCGCTGACCAGGCCGCAGCCCGATGGTGAGCTGCCCGACAACCTCGCCCGTATGGTGCAGCTGCAGGTCCGCGGTGGCACCGATCTGGTGACCGTGCGTCGCCGCGGGTGCCTGCTCTCCGGCCAGGGTGATCGCGACGTGCGGTAGCCGCAGTGCACCGGCGATCGTGGAGACCATGGTCGGCAGCACGTCGTCGGGGGCGATCGCGGTGGATAGCTGCCGGGCAAGTCCGGTCAGTGCCTCATACGGATCGCGTCGCCGGCCGTAGAGCAGGCGGTCGACGGCATGCTGCACCGCGCCGCGCGTCGGGGCCAGGCCGAGGGAGATGACGACGGCGGCGACGACGGCGCCGGTGCCGCGTCCGCCCAGCGCGTTGGACGCGACACCGACGGCGAGCCCGAAGACCCCCGCGACCAGCACCGTCAGGATCGAGTAGACCAGGGTCCGGTTGAGTAGCCGGTCGCCGTCGAACAACCGGTGACGGACCATGGCCACGCCCAGCGCCACCGGTACCAGACCGGCCGCCAATGTCGGTACGAGCGCACTGACCGGTATCACCTGCGCGGCCACCACGACAGCGAACGCCGTGAAGAACCAGCCAATGCGGCGGCGTTCGGACCCGTTGGCACGGACCATCCTCAGCAGCAGGCCCAGCGCGCCGATGATCCCGCAGGCCAGCGACGCGAGGAGGCCGGCCGTGGCGAGTGCCGCCGGGATCGCCGGCGGGTTTGACGCGTCGCGGACGAACAGAAACGCCACGCTGGCCAGGGCGACCGCCGCCGCGGCGACCCACACCATCGGGCGCCACCGTTGCGAGGCCGGGCGGCCGTCCGGGAACAGCGGCGTGAGCAGCCCGGCCGCTGCTGCCATGCCCGGCAGCCAGACATAGCCGCCAATGAATGAGGCGATCCCCGTCAGTGGCAACGCCGGTCGATGGGCGGCGTACTCGGCGAGCATCGCGCTGAGCGCCTGCAGTTGGCCCTCGGCGACCAGTAGCCAGCCCAGCGCGTGGCCGGGCCGGTGCAGGATCACCACCGCACCGACCACGCCGCAGGACACGCCGGCGAGGGCCCCGAGCGGTTCATGCTCGGCGATCAGCCAGGTCATCGTGCGGCCATTGCCGGCCGCAAGAACACCCCACAGCACTGAGGCTGCCGCCGCCAGCACGGCCAACCCGACCGCGACCCGGCCGCGCAGGCCCGGCTCGCCGCGGAAGGCAGCCACGGTAGGCGCCGCACCCCCCTCGGGCGCAGCGCCTACCAGGTGGATGTCTGTTCCGGTCACGGCGTCACCGGCACCGCTTCGACGCTTCGCCCAGGCGTGCGCACCACCGCGATCGCCATCCACACCAAACCGAGGAGCACCAGCGCGGTGGCCGGGAACGGCACGCCGACCGTCTGTGCGACCTGGAACGCGACGGGCAGCACAGCGGCGGCGCGGGGGACGGCGCGGCTGCGCCATACGGCGACCATTGCGATGACGATACCGAGGCTTGCCCCGATGAAGAACATGGCCATGAAGACGACCCCGGGTAGCCCGACCAGGTGATTCGTGACGTCCACGAAGGTCGTGTGGTTGATCTTGTCGCCCTGCGCGACCGTGTAACCGATCGTCTCGACGCCTTCGATCATCGCCTGGCCGGTCAGGCCGAAGACCAACAGGATCGCGCCGATCCAGGCGAGCTTGGGCGACGCGCGCCGGGCCATCAGCAGCCATACGGCAACACTGCCGAGCAGGAACGGCACCGCGAGGATGTCGGCCGTCACCCCGAGGCCCGCCAGTGTGCGGTGCGAGGCCAGGTACGTCATATGGTCCTGGCCGAACCCGATCACATCGGCGGCGAACCAGAGTAGGCCGGAGGCGACCAGGGTGATCGCCGCCCCGGTGCGACCGGCGTACGTCCAGCCGGTCACGGGCGAGGTGAGCCGGGCCTTGACCGGCGCCGGCACGGCAGTTGTTGCGGTGGTGGTGCTCATCAGGTCTCCGTTCCCAAGGTGCCGCGCGGATCACGGCAACAGGGAGACGGTGCGGCCGGCAGTGTCCCGGGCACATCGGCGCGGTGTCCCGGCCGTGACCGGGATTCAGGAGATGACCGAGACCGCCAGAAGGTCCTTGGCCGTGCGGTGGGTCGACCCCAGCCCGTGTCGAACCTGACCCGGTAACCGTTGCGGGCGAGGATGCCGTGTCCGCACCAGATTCGGGTGCCGGTGAGGATGGTCAGGCGTGCGCGGTTCCAGCCATTGCGGTGTTTGAGGTGGCTGATGCGGCCTTCGCAGCCGGTGCGCCATTTGACGAGCCGTCGGAACGCGGGGCGTTGCTCGTGTTTTCGGCGGTTGGCGCCGGTGGTGCCTTTGCGCGGGATGGCGACCCGCTCGACGCCGAGTTCGTGGAGCTGGGTTTCGATGCGGGCCTCGCCATAGCCGCGATCCGCGGCGACGGCGCGGGGAACTCGGCCGGTGCGGTGGTGGATGCGGCGAATCGCTGGCTCCAGTTGCGGTCCGTCGACCGGGTTGCCTTCTTCGACGTTGTGGTCCAGGACGACGCCGTCGGCGTTGTCGACGACCTGGGCCTTAATAGCCGAACTCGACGGGCCGGTCGATGCGGCCCTTGCGGATCGGCCGAGCCTGCGGGTCGTGCAGGCTGACCAGACGGGTGGCCGAATCGGGCTTGCCGCCACCGAGCCGGACGCGGGCTTGAGCGGTCAGCCGCGCGGCCCGAACGAGGAGGGTGTCCAATTCGTTGACCGCACGGACCAGCCGGCCACGGGCACGTCCGTTGATGTGCAACGCCCGCAGGAACCTGCGGGCGTTGCGGGCCACCGCGGTCGTCTCGGTGGCGGCCCTGTCGACCAGCGCGGCCAGTTCGCCAGTGATGCGGAAGACCGTGGCCTGAGTCTCCTGCCGTGCCTCGGCGCCGCGCAGCCGTAGCGTCGAGGCGATCCTGCGGACCCGGCGGGCGCCGGCCCGGCCCCGGTCACGAAACCTCGTGCGGGACGCCGCTGCGGCCGCCTTGATCCGCCGCACCACGCGGCCGATCTTCACGACCGCGCTCGCGAGGAGGCCGGAGTCGGTCGGGTATTTCACGTTCGCCGACACCACGGTGGTGTCGGCGCGGACTTTCCCGTCTTCACCACCCGCGCTTCGACCGCTGTCGCGAGGAGTTGCTCAATTGAGCGCAGCCACTGCTTGTTCGCCGCAACGTGTGGTGATCTTCATCAGTGCCGTCGGGTGCGGTACCCGTTCGTCGATGTCGATCCGGCAGAATCGCCGCCACGAGATCGAGTCGGACACCTCCGCACACAGTGACTCGTATCCGAGCTGGTAGCGGTGCTTGAGGAACATCAGCCGCAGATACGTTTCCATCGGCACGGACGGCCGGCCCATCCGAGCGGAGAAGTGCGCAAACGAACGGCGTGAAGAACCGCTCATCGTCCAGCCACGCATCTACCCGTGGCAGCTGCACCGGCAGCCGCAGGTACACCTCCGGCAAACCGATTCCCACAACGACGGCTGCGCGTCTCGCGTCCGCAGCATGGCCGCAACTCCTCGCGAGTTCGCTTGCGCAGCAACGACTTCCTGTCACCCACCATCGTGACGGACCGGCATGCGCGACTCGACCGGACACGCCGACGATCATCGATCTACTTTTTTCGGTCGAAGCAGCTAGTCCGCCCCAGCTACTCCGATCGGCTCGCAGTCAACGTTGGTCGTGGACTGATAGTCCCTGGCAGTCGGTACAGCGACGGTTCCGGAGCGGCCGGTAGCGGTTACACACGACGCAGCTATTGATGGTGCTCCGCCGCCTGGCGGCATGGTCCTCAGAAGCCTGAGTCCCGCCAGCCCGGGGCTGAGCTCTTCCTGTGCGCCCGCTCGTCGGCGGGGTGACCCTTCGGTGCGGGTTGTTCGCCCTACTCGTCGATGTCCGCTCGTCGGCGAGCCGATCACCGTCGTGATTCGCGCCAGCGCGTTGGGCAACGATCGCGTGGGAGACCTCGTGGGCGAGTAGGCCGGTGAAGAAGACGAGCGCCGCTGCCACGCCGGCAGCCGCGTCGGTCCTTCACAATACGAGGACGCCGCGTGAGCTGCCCGGATGCATTCTCGGCAGGTACACGGCGGCGTGTTCGGCGGCCACCAGCCGGGCCCGGGTGGCGGCGAGGTCGCGCTCGAGCCGGCCGGATCGGGCTGGTGTTCAGGGTCTTTACATCGCCATTCACCTTCGCCATACTGCCTCCTGTACGCGCATACAGTAAGCGCGTACACACAGGATGGGGAGTCGGCCGCTGTGCGAACCGTGCCCACGGTGTATGAGGTTGCCCGGCACGCCCGGGTGTCTACCGCGACTGTGTCCCGGGTGTTGTCGGGCAACGATCGAGTCCGCCCGGAGTACCGGGAGCGGGTGTTCGCGGCGGTCGCTGAACTGGGCTACGTACCCAGCGGCGCTGCCCGCGACCTGGCCGCCAGGCGCGCCGGAGTGCTCGGATTGTGCTTCCCGGACCTGGTCGGGGATCAGGACACCGACTCGGATGCGATGTTCTGGTATGACGAGATCATTCGGGGGATGGAACGTGCGGCCCGACGCCGGGGATACGCGCTACTCATCGCGGCGTGTCACGAGACCGACGACGTCGATCTCGTGACGACCGTCGCCGGTCGGTGCGACGGCATGGTCGTGCTGGCCCGCACGGTGCCGGCGCCGGAGTTGGAACGGATCGCCGGCCGGATCCCGGTCACGATGCTGGCCGGGCCCCGTACCTCGGATGAGGCCGCGCGAGTGGTCGACCACCTCGTGGTAGCCAACCGGGAGGGTGCCCGCGAGCTGACCGGGCATTTGGTGGATGTGCACGGCTATACCGACGTGTGGTTTGTGGCCGGGCCGGACTCGCCTGACTCGGCGGCCCGCTTCGACGGTTTCCAGGCGGCCCTGGCCGAACGTGGGCTGCCGGTCGCGCAGCGTCCCCACGCGGCTGGCGACTTCACCACCGCGGGTGGGCGGCGCGCGGTCGCTCAACTCCTGGCTGACGGGCACCGTCCCAGGGCGCTGGTGTGCGCCAACGATCAGACCGCGTTGGGCGCGTTGACCGCGTTGGCAGGGGCCGGGTTGCGAGTTCCGCAGGATGTGGCGGTGACCGGCTTTGACGGTATCCAACTGGGCCAGCACGTACGGCCCGCCCTCACCACGGCCACGCAGCCGATGCGTCAGCTCGGCGAGAAGGCCGTGAGCATGCTCGAGGAGCGTCTGGCCGATCCGACGCTCGCGGCCCGGCTGGTCGAGATGCCGGTACGGGTCGACGTCCGGGAAAGCTGTGGCTGCACCTCCGAAATCTAACGATGCCCTGGCACTCGTTGGACGCCCTCTCACCGGCGGTCGCGCCGATCACTGCCGGCCGCACCGACAAGGAGTCACAAAATGACGCAACGAGGCGCTGTAGCGCTCCACGAAGATGGCGTGGGTAGCCCGGAGGCCGTGTGTCTCGTCGCGCCGGGTCCACACCCATCTGCCGCGAGCGCATCGCACCTCCACGTGGCCACGGTTCGATGACGTCGACCGACGCGCGTACTGACTTCGAGACGCGCATCTACCAGCGGCTGACCGACACCGCCGGCGCGGACGAGGGCACCCGGCTACCCGCACCGACCGATCTGAGGGCCGAGGCGGCCACGGGACACGTGCGGCTGTCCTGGAAGCCCGTGGCCGGAGCGGCCGGCTACGTGATCGAACGCGCCGAGGCGGGATACGTTCCTGTCATCGTCGACCACGGTGGCGCCGACGTCCCGGCCGTTGCCCAACTTGCCTTCGCCGACACCGGTGTTCGCGACGGGACCACGTACACCTACCGGGTCGGGGCCGTCCTCGGCGCCGACTATCCGGTCTGGACCTGGTCGGAGCCGATTTCCGTCGACACGTCGCAGGGCCATGGTTCGGCCCGTACACCCGTCGTCGCGGTCAAGGTCGACGCCGCGCATGTGGTCGGTAACCTTCGCCGGGTCTGGGAAATGATCGGCTCGGAACGGCTGTCACAGCTGCTGCTCGACGGCGACCAGAAATGGATCGCCGACGAGTTTGCGAGCGCGTTGCGGCGCGTCCACGACGACCTCGGGGTACAACGTGTCCGCGCGCACGCGATCCTTCACGACGATAACGACGTTGTCCGGCGCGGTCGCGATGGCAGTGTCACGTACTGTTTCGATCGCGTCGACGCGATCTACGACCAACTGCTCGACATCGGGATCCGGCCCGTCGTCGAACTGTCGTTCATGCCGGCCGCGCTCGCCCGCGATGCGCAGCAGACGGTGTTCACCTATCGCGGGATCATCTCGCCACCGGCCGACTGGTCCGAGTGGCGTGCGCTGATCACAGCGTTTGCCGAACACCTCATCGGCCGGTACGGCATCGACGAAGTCGCGCAATGGTCGTTCGAGGTCTGGAACGAGCCGAACCTCGTCGTGTTCTGGACGGGGACAGTCGAGGAGTACCTGCGCCTGTACGAGGAATCGGCACGCGCGTTGAAGGCAGTTGATCCGAGACTGGCGGTCGGTGGCCCGTCGACGGCAGCGGCCGAATGGATCGAGCGTCTCGCCGCCCACGCCGAGCACGCCGACGTGCCGCTGGACTTCGTCACCAGTCACACGTACGGCAACCTTCCGCTCGACGTACGGCCGGCACTGCACCGGCACGGCTTCGACGAAACGCCGGTGTGGTGGACCGAATGGGGCGTCGGCTCCACGCATTTCGGCCCGATTCACGACACCGCCTTCGGTGCACCCTTCGTGCTGGCCGGGTACGCCGTGGCGCAGCATCATCTCGACGCGCTCGCCTATTGGGTCGCCAGTGACCACTTCGAGGAGCTCGGCCGGCCGGATCGATTGTTCCACAACGGATTTGGTCTACTGACGGTAGGCAACCTCGCGAAACCGCGCTATTGGGCGGCGCATCTGGCCGCGCATCAAGGCGACCACGTGCTCGCTCACAGTGTGGACGGCGACGGCGCAGCGGTTCTCGTACAGTGCTCGGCCACCCGCCACGACGACGGCACGATCGATGTCCTTACCTGGAACGGCACCATCAACGCGACCCTCATGTCCGGTGACGCACGGCTGGACCGCAACGTCCGGCTGGAAGTCGGCGGAGTCGATCCGGCCATCACCTACGACGTCACCATTTCCCGGATCGACGTGAACCATTCCAACATCGCCGCCGCGTGCCCGGCCGACACCGTCTGGCCGGACGAACAGCTGTGGTCGCGCTTGCGCGCGGCCGATGCGCTCGCGACCGAACCGATCGTCCCCACCGAGGGTGCATCGACCGTGACCGGACTCCGGTTCGACTACTCACTGCCCATGCCGGGCGTGGCGCGTATCCGGTTGCGTCCCGTCCGGTCGACGTCCGGGACGCCCCAGCAGCGGTCCTCGGATCAACCGGACTGACACAAGGAGAGACCATGAAACGCCGCACGCCAATGCTGTTGTGCGCCGCGGCCACAACCGTGGCACTGTTCGGGACCGCCGCCTGCAGCGGCTCGGACGTGAAATCCAGCTCGTCCGCCGGCAGCGGCACGCTGACGATCCAGGGCGACGCGGGCAACCCCACCCTCGTGGAGAACTTCAACCCGTTTGCCAGCACGGCATTGCACGGCCAGTTCCTGATGTACGAGCCATTGGAGATTCCCAGCCCCATCGACGGCACGTACACCCCGTTCCTCGCGACCGGTTACAAGTTCACGAATCCCACGACCCTCGTCTACACCCTGCGTCCCAACGTGAAGTGGAGCGACGGGCAGGCCTTCTCGGCCAACGACGTGACCTTTACGTTCAACCTGCTCAAGAAGTTCCCGGCGCTCGACACGCGGGGCATCTGGGCGCAGGTCGCCAGCGTCAGCGGGGCGGGCAACACGTTCACTGTGACGTTCAAGCAACCGAACGTGCCCTTCGCCGCCCAGGTGGCGCAGGTGCCGATCGTGGCGGAGCACGCCTGGTCGTCGGTCGCTGACCCGGTCAAGTACACCGACACGAAGCCGGTCGTGACCGGTCCGTTCACGCTCGACACGTTTGCGCCGACGCAGTACAAGCTCAAGAAGAACCCCAACTACTGGCAGGCCGACAAGGTCACGCCGTCCGAGGTCGCATTCCCGGCACAGGCCAGCAACCAGGCCACGAATCAGCTCGACGTGACCAGCGGCAAGTTCGACTGGGCCTACACGTTCATCCCCGATGTCAAGAACACCTACGTCAATCGCGACTCGGCTCACAACACGTACTGGTTCCCGCCGGGCGGCACGATCGGGCTGTTCCTGAACCTGACGAAGGCGCCGTACGACAACGTGAGCTTCCGTAAGGGGGTCTCCGAGTCGCTGAACCGCACGACGATCGCTCAGAAGGCGGTAAACGGCTATCTGGATCAGGCCAGCATGTCCGGCCTCATCCTGCCCAACCTGCAAAAGTGGCTCGACCCGAGCATTCCGAACAGCGGCAACATCACGCAGAGCGCCTCGCAGGCGCAGCAGGACTTCGCGGCGGCCGGCTATCACCTCACCGGTGGCAAGCTGATCGGCTCGAACGGCAAGCAGGCCACGATGACGATCGTGATGCCGGGCAACTTCAGTGACTGGGTTGCCGCGGCGAAAGAGGTCGCCACCGAACTCGGTCAGGTCGGCATCAAGGTCTCGCTCGACGAACCCCAGTACGCGCAGTATTCGACCGCCACTCAGGGCGGCACGTTCGACGCGGCGATGGGCGGCTTCGCCGGCTCGGGTGACCCGTACACCGACTTCAACAACGGGCTCAACAGCTCGTTCGCGGCTGCGGTCAAGACGCCGACGGTCAACAACTTCCAGCGATTCAAGGACCCGAGCGTCGACCAGGCACTGGGCGCGCTAGCCGCCGCCACCGATCCATCGGCTCAGCGGAATGCCACCTTCGCCCTCGAGCAGGTCATGTACAACCAGGTGCCGGTCGTGCTGCTCTACTATGGCGGTAGCTGGGGCCTGTTCCGGGACAACCACTTCACCGGTTGGCCGTCCGCGCAGAACCCGTACACGCTGCCGACCAACTACACGAATGCCATGCTCGTCGTGGCTACCCGCCTGCAGTCGGCTTCGTAGGCCCAGCCGTGCGTTACATCCTGCGGAAGGTGGCGCTGTTCGTCATCACGCTCTGGGCCGCGATCACGCTGAACTTCGCGCTGCCCAGGCTCATGCCCGGCTCCCCGGTCGACGCGGCTCTAGCCAAGATCGCGTCGACCGGGCAGGCCATCACGAATACCCAGCGCCACGCGATCGAGGTGCAACTCGGCGTCCCGCACTCCAATGTGTTCAGCCAGTATGGGCAGTACTGGAAGAACATCTTCACGCTCAACTTCGGCCGGTCCTACTCATTTCCGACCGAGACCGTCACCCACACGATCGGCAAGGCGCTGCCCTGGACGATCGTGCTGGTCGGCAG
Source organism: Rugosimonospora africana (assembly GCF_016862975.1). Classification (GTDB taxonomy): domain Bacteria; phylum Actinomycetota; class Actinomycetes; order Mycobacteriales; family Micromonosporaceae; genus Rugosimonospora; species Rugosimonospora africana. The sequence continues at coordinate 31,057 of NZ_BONZ01000075.1, read as the reverse complement.
CACAACAATCATCGCGTTCATCGTCGGTACGTTGCTCGGCGTGTACGCCGGCTGGCGGCGAGGCAAGGCGGGCGACTCGGCCGTGACGATCGGCGCAACGTTCTTCGGCGCATTCCCGCCGTTCTGGCTCGGCCTGCTGCTGCTTTATCTGCTGGCATTCAGGTTCGGCGTGTTCCCGCTCAAGGGCGGCTACAACGAAGGCGCGACACCGTCGCTCACGTGGCCGTTCGTCCGGGACGCGATCGTCCACAGCATCCTGCCAGCCGCGACACTCGCGATCACGACCTTGTCCGGTTGGGTGTTCGGCATGCGGAACAACATGATCAACACGTTGGGGGAGGACTACGTGACGTTCGCGGAAGCGAACGGGTTGCGTTCGCGTACGGTCGCGCTGCTCTACGCCGCCCGCAATGCGTTGCTGCCCAACGTCACTGCGTTCGGGCTCTCGCTCGGCGCGGTCGTCGGCGGATCCGTCCTTGTCGAGGGCGTGTTCAGCTATCCGGGCCTCGGGAATCTTCTCTACATCGCGGTATCCAACCACGACTTCCCCTTGATGCAGGCCCTGTTCCTCGTCATCACCGTGAGCATGCTCGTCGCGATCTTCATCGTCGATCTGCTCTACGTACGACTCGATCCGAGGGTGCGCCGATGAGCGTTCTGACCAGCACCCCGACCCCACCACCGCAGGTGCCCGGTGCGGCCGCGGCAGTCACGGCCGGCGGCGAGAGCCGCGTACCCGGCTCGTTGCGTGTTATCGGGCGCGCCTTTCGAACTCTATGGAGCAACGGCAAGGCCCGTATCGGGCTGATCATCATCGCGCTGATGGTCCTGGTCGCGATCTTCGCTCCACTGATCGCCAATCACTCGCCGACCGCCACGACGTTCCAGCCGTACCAGAACCCGAATGGTTCGAACTGGTTCGGCACAACCGGCAACGGTCAGGATGTCTTCTCTCAGATGGTGTACGGTGCCCGGGTCTCGCTGCTGGTCGGACTGGTGTCCGGTGCCGTCGCGACGATTGTCGCCGTCACGATCGGGCTGATCGCCGGCTACCGGCCGGGACCGGTCGACGAAGGCCTCAGCTTCCTCACGAATCTGGTGCTGGTCATTCCCGGTCTGCCACTCATGATCATTCTGGCGGCGTATCTGCAGAGCCATTCGGTGTGGACAATCATCCTCGTCGTCGCATTCACCAGTTGGGCGACCGGCGCTCGGGTCATCCGCAGCCAGGCCACCACGCTGCGAACCCGTGACTTCATCACGTCGGCGCAGTTCTCCGGCGAGCGGCTCCATCGCGTGGTGTTCCGGGAAATCCTGCCCAACATGACGTCACTTGTGGCCGCCAGCTTCTTCGCCGCTGCCACGGCGGCCGTGATGGCCGAGGCGAGCCTGGAGTTCCTCGGCCTCGGCGATCCCAACACCGTGAGCTGGGGCACCATCCTCTACTACGCCCAACAACAGAATTCGGTGCTGACCGGCCAGTGGCTGTTGGTGTTCGCCCCCGGTCTCGCGATCGCGTTGCTCGCCACGGCCTTCACGCTCGTCAATTTCGGCGTCGATGCGTTGTCCAACCCGAGACTCAGGGAGAAGTGATGGCGACGTCGCAACATCCCCGCGAGCCAAGCAGCCCACCGCCGCAACCGGAGGCGAGCGAGTCCCCCCTACTCGCGGCGAAGGGGGTCAACGTCGTCTACGAGCCGGCGCGCGGCGTGCGCATCTGGTCGGTACGCGACGTCAACGTGACACTGCGACCAGGTGAGTTCGTCGGTCTGGTCGGCGAATCCGGATGTGGCAAGTCGACGCTCGGATTTGCACTCACCCGGATGCTGCGCCCACCGGCCCGCCTACGGTCGGGCGAGATCTTCTTCGACGGTAAGGACATTTCGCTGCTCGATGGCGAGGACCTTCGTCGACAGCGACGCGGCGGATTCGCGCTCGTTCTGCAGAGTGGCATGAACACGCTCAATCCGGTCCGGACCGTGGCCCACCATTTCGGCGACATTCTCAAGGCGCACAAGGTTGAGGGCGAACACTGGGGCCAGGCCGAAATCCGCAACCGCGGCACCGAATTGCTCGACAAGGTGCAGCTGGACGCGTCGCTGCTCGACCGCTATCCGCACGAACTGTCCGGCGGCATGCGGCAACGGGTATCGATCGCCCTCGCGTTGTCCCTCCAACCTCGGATGATCATCTTCGATGAACCGACAACCGCGCTGGACGTCATCGCACAGAAGGCGGTCATGCAGACCATCAAGGATCTGCAGCGCGAAGACGGCTTCACCGCGATCCTGATCAGCCACGATCTCGGTGTTGTACTCGAGGCGACCGACCGCGTGATGGTGATGTACGCCGGCGAGATCGTCGAGGATCAGCCGTCGCGGTCGCTCGTCGGCGGCGCACATCATCCGTACACCGAGGCACTCCTGCGTTGCTACGCCGATCCGCGGGCCGAAGAGATCCACCTCGGTGGCATTCCCGGCACCCCGCCCGACCTCTCGCTGTCGCTCGCCGGCTGCCCGTTCACGCCGCGTTGCCCACTCGCCGAAGACATCTGCCGGTTGAAGGACCCGCCGCTGGCGGCCTTGGGCAATGGCCTAGCCGCCTGCCACGTGCGGGCTCGCAAAGACAGCGCGCCGGTCGATGGTGGTGTGCCAGCCACGGTACGGCAACCCACAGCCCAGACATCGGCGGACGCCGAGGCACCCCCGACACCGTCCCGGCAGGTACTGGCTGATGCGGATGGCACGGAGGTACGCGATGTCCACTGACGCGACCGGGCCGGCAACGTCCACGCCAGCCGCACCGCCGACCCGCCACCCGAACACGCAGGCGCTGACCATCGCGCACGCGACGAAGATCTACAAGGCGCGCGGCCAAGGACGTGGCGCGAGGGTCACCGCGGTCGACGACGTCTCGTTCGTGATCGAACCGGGTGCCGCCATCGGGCTCGTCGGCGCGAGCGGCAGCGGAAAGAGTACGTTGGCCAAACTCATCACCGGATCGGAGCGGCCGACGAGCGGGACCATCCGCTTCGGCGACATCGAGGTCAACGCGCTGCGCTCGGGCGGGCTTCGCGACTATCACGGCCGCGTGCAGATGGTATTCCAGGATCCGTACGGCGCGCTGAATCCGTTGCACACGGTCGAGTACACGATTATGCGGCCGTGTCAGAACATCCTCGGGCTGTCCGCGCGGGATGCCGTGCGACGGGTGCATGAGCTCCTGGAGATCGTCGGCCTGATGCCGGCGGCACAGTACGCAACGAAGCTGCCGCACCAACTGTCCGGCGGACAGCGTCAACGTGTCGTGATTGCGCGAGCACTGGCCTGCGATCCCGACGTCATTGTGGCCGACGAACCGGTGTCGATGCTCGACGTGTCGCTGCGCGCCGGCGTGCTGTCGCTGCTACGGCGGCTTCGCCAAGAGCGCGGGCTCAGCCTGCTTTACATCACGCACGACCTGTTGAGCGCACGCGTGGTGACCGATCACATCCTCGTCCTCAACCGCGGTCGAATCGTCGAGCGCGGCCAGACGAAGTACGTCCTCCAACATCCCGAGGACGGCTACACCAAGCGGCTGCTCGATGCCGTGGCGACACCGTTCGTCCGGCAACCACCCGCCGGCGCGGTGGGCGCATCGGCAGATACGACCGCGGCCTGAGGGCTGTGTTTTCGAGCGGTGTCAACCGACGCCGCCCGCCGTCGCAGGGGTCTGTCGCCTGATCGCGGCCGGAAAGGATCTCCGTAGCCAACCGGCGCCGACCCGTAGCGAGGCGCCACGTCACCAGGCACGAAAGAGGGGCTCAGGATGACAAAAAGGCAGTCGACGATCGCGCGCCGAGCGTGCGCGTTGGCCGGCGTGATCGTGCTCGCTGTGTTCGGAGTGGCCCAACCAGGAGTGGCCCAGCCCATGTCGGCCAACGGACATTCGGCCGGATCGCATTCGGTCAAGACGTACACCGGTTTGACCAACGGGCAACGGGCGAACCTCATCGGCATCGCCCGAGATACCTGGAAGTTCTTCGCCGACGATGTCGACCCGGCAACACATCTGCCGATGGACAACGTCAGCTATGCCGGCGGGTCGGCCACGCCGACGTCGACCGGGCAGTACACGGGTGCGTCGAATATCGGGGTCTACCTGTGGTCGGTGGTCTCGGCCGAGGACCTCGGCCTGGTCTCCCGGTCGACGGCGCGGACGCTCATCTCAGCGACGCTTACCGAGGTCAGTCACCTCGATCGCTCGAACGGATTCCTCTACCAGTGGTACGACACGACGAACGGCAAGGTGCTGCTGAATCCTGGTCAGGGTGATTGTCCGCGCGTCGGCAACACGTTCGACAACTGCTCGTTCCTGTCCAACGTCGACAACGGTTGGTACGCCTCGGGTCTGATCGTCGTTCGTCAGGCGATGCCGGAGCTGGCGCGGCAAGCGGACGCTCTGCTGAACCAGATGAACTTCGGCCTCTTCTACGACAATCGCGCGGAGACACATTGCAACGTCAATCCGGCGATCCCAGGCAACCAGCCGACCGGCCAGATGTACGGCGGATACTACGTCGGGTCGCCCCCGGACGTCGGCGACAACTGGACGCACTACTACCACAACGGCGCGCTCTACAGCGATCCGCGGATCTCGGCCTACATCGGCATGGGCCTGCACCAGATGCCCGGCAACGTGTGGTGGCGCAGTTGGCGCGAGTTGCCGCCACCGGCGCCGTTCGCCGACTGCGCAACGGATCCGGACTTCTCGTGGCAGGGCCAGTGGCCGATGGGCGGGCAGTGGGACAGCATCACCGATCCGGTCTCCCACCAGCAGTTCCCGGTATGGGAGGGCCACTACACGTACCCGAACTCGGACCTGAGCTTCATCCCGACCTACTCCGGCGGGATGTTCGAGGGGCTGATGGCCAACGAGGTCGTGCCGGAGACGAGCTGGGGTCCGACGAGCTTCGGTCTGGCCGACTCGCGCACCGCACAGGTCCAGATCAAGTACGCCACGCAGCAGCTGGGTTATCCGGTCTGGGGCATGTCGCCGTCGTCGACCGCTGATGACTCCGGCAATTACGGCGGCTTCGGCGTAGAGGGCCAGCAGTTCCCGTACCACGGTGCCGGTGCAACGACGGTGGACCCGAACGAGGCGCTCTCCCAGTGCAACAACTGCGCCACCGAAGACACGGTCACGCCGCACGCATCGTTCCTCGCGCTCGACGTGGCGCCGCAGCAGGCGTACGCGAACATCCAGAAGCTGCGCACGCAGTTCCCCGGCGTGTACGGCACCAACGGGTTCTACGACTCGGTGAACCCGACGACCGGATCGGTCGGCCACCGGATCCTGGTGCTCGATCAGTCCATGATTATGGCATCGCTGGACAATGCGCTACGCAACCGTGCGGTGCAACGTGATTTCGCGAGCGACCCGGTGTCGTGGGCCGCTCAGACGTACCTCGGCGTCGAGCACATGACGCTCGGCGAGTAACACTGTTCGGCCCAGCGGGCCTGTAGCGCTCATGTGCTGCAGGCCCGCTGTGTTGGTCCGTGGCAGCGCCACTCGACGGCGCCTGGGTGTACCGCTTCGACCACGGGTCGTCGAGCTTCGTCGGCCGCCTCGGCGCCGCCCACGCGGACGGTCGACATCACCCGCCAGAATCCCTCCTGGATCTCCAGCGCCGGTGAGATGATCTCGACTACCAAGGATCTCAACACGTTCATCTCCGCATTGCTGGGCGGGAGGCTTCTGCCACGCCCGTTGCTGGCCGAGATGCTCAAGCCGCACGCGACCAGCGACCCGACGAGCGACCACGGCCTCGGGTTGTTCGAGCTGCACGCGGACGCGAACTGCAGCGGCACCATCCTGATCAACCACAACGGCAGCGTCCAGGGCTACGCGACGCTGATGTACAGCACGCCCGACGGCAGTAAGTCCCTGACGGCCTCGCTGACCTACGTGGACGACGTTGCCGCCGCATCGTCCCTGCAAGGGGTGTACACGACGGCGGTGCAGATGCTCACCAAGTTGGGAGTTCTGCGGCGGATAGGCTGGCTCGGCCGACGGGGCGCAGCGGTTCAGTCAACGGGGTTCATCATAGACGTTCAATGGATAGATCGTAGAGATCCGGTGTACCGGTATGCGTCCTGTATGGCGCCGTCAAGGGAGGCAGATAGCTTCTATGCAATGGAGGCCGAAATTGCCAATGTCAATCTTCAAACGCAACCCAGTAGCCGCCGCCACCGTCCGTCCATCGTGGATTCGACCGGCGGTCATCGCTTTCCTGGTGGCCGCGGCGACCGCGGTTCCGGCCAGCGCCGCCCACGCGGACGGGCTTCCCGTTCCCAGCGGGGGTGACTTGGCCTCGGCGCCGCCGGCGCTCACGCCGCTCACCTCGGCCGCTGACCTGGCCAAGACGGCGCTGGTGCCGCACAACGACGCCGCGGCGACGCTGGCGCAACTCGACAGCGAGATGCCGCTGCGAACGGTGCACCAGGTGCTCGCCAGCGCCAACCACTCGATGACCACCTCATGCAGCGCCACGGAGCAGGAGGCGCTCCCGATCAACCCCTCCGCCACGGCGGCGTACTGTTGGGAAGCCGGTGACGCCGCGACGCAGCTGTGGCTGCCGCAGGGCATAACGACATCCGGCGACGCCGAGGCCGACGGGTTGTACGGCGGCGACAAGGTGATCCTGTCGGGGTGGTCCTACAACGGCAATCCGGAACCGGCCGGCCACAACGCCAGCATGGACGATTGGGCCAGGGTTGCGTTCATCAACGCCAACGACCCCACCAACTTCACGTACCGCTGGGTGTTTCTCGTGGTTCCGACCTCGGGCGGCACCAACTTCCGCCCGCTAATCTCGCACCTCGGCGGGATGGCGTGGTACGGCGACAAGCTGTTCGTGACCGCGCACTGGGGCGACGCCGACAACAACCAGATCTACGTGTTCTCGATGTCGCAGATCCTTCAGGCGCAGGTCAACTCGACCGCGGTGGGCAAGGTTTCCGGGGGGTACGCGGCAGGCGGCTACCAGTACGTGATGCCGGCGATCGGCTCCTACAGCGTCGCTTCCGGGGTGGCGTGCAATCCCTCGACCGACACCGCCGTTCCGTGCTTCGACGCCGGCTCGCTCGACCGCAGCACCTCTCCCGTGAGCCTGCTGGTCAACGACTGGTTCAGCTCGGGCGGGACGCAACCGGCCCGGCTGATCCGCTACAACTTCGGCAGCGATGGCAACCTCAGCCTCAATGCCAGCGGACAGGCGGTCGCGTCCGAAGTGTATGAGACCCCGATCGTAGGCATCCAGGGCTCGATGTCACACGCCGGGCAGTATTATGTCGCTGACGCCCGAGGTTCGGAGGGCCAGCACGGCATCATGAACCGGCTCAACGCCACCACCGCGGGCGCGACGTTCAGTTGCGACTCCGTTCCGAGCGATGCCTGCTGGGCGCAGCACTCGGAGGGCATCTCGCTCTGGGGTGAGACTGTCTGGTCACAGACGGAATGGGCGACCAATGGGAAAATGCACTGGATTGCGCCCGCTGTGCGGCGGCGCGTGCTGTTCGCGATGCCGCTGTCGTCTCTCAGCGGCTAGTGTGCCGCCGCCGTCGGCCACCGTGCCAACGCATGATCTGCGGCGTTGGCACGTTCATCGGCGTGTACTCGTTGGGGGACGATCCGTTGGGGCAGCCGCTTACGGTAGACCTCGGCCCCATCGTGGTCGCCTCAGCCACCGGGGATCCCGCACCTGTCGCGGCTGCAGTAGCTGTGGCCGGGGCCGGAGGCGGACGGCTGTGGTCAGGAGGCGAGCGTGGCCAGTTCACGCTCCTCGGGCAGCGGCATGCCTGAGCCGGCGCCGACGATATGGAGGCAGACGTGGTCGGCACCGGCCTGGCGATGCGCGAGGACGCGCCCGGCATGTGCCATGAGGCCAGCGGTGGAGGCCATGTTGAGAATGGTCACAGCGGAGATCAACTCCAACTGGATGCGGCAACATGACGTAATACAGGCCAGTACACAGACGTGTTAGTATTGGCTGGTCCATTGGATGTGAGGGTATAGGCCGACACGAGGCGACACTCCACAGTGGAGCTGGATCAAGCCTGGGGGTCAAGGGATCGTGGGTTCAAATGCCGCCGTCCCGACGCGGGTCAAAGGGCATATTCCATCGATGGATATGCCATTTCGTCGTCTCTGAGTGACTAACTGCGTGGCTAAGTGGTCCTGATCGTTAATTCGTCGGGGATCACGCGGCAACTGCCGAAACGCCTGACTCGTGGGCGGCGATGTGGGTGAGGGGATGTCGAGGTCCTTCTTCGTGTACCTCCAGTTGAACGGCCTTGCCGCGAGGTTGTAGAGGTCCTGGAAGGCGGTCAACCGGTTCTCCACGTCGGCGAGGTCGTCGAAGTCGTTGGGTGTGACCACTTTGCGTTGCACGACCGAGAAGTAGATCTCGCATTGATTCAGCCAACTGGCATGTACCGGGGTGTGAATCATCCTGGCGGTGGGCCAGGTCTGCGACGTCCGGTTCCAACCATGCGCTAATCCTCGCCGGAAGCGAGGACTTTTGCGGCGCTGACATTGCGGTCGTGGGTGGCAGCACCGGTTGCTGGGCGGCCAGCACGTCATATCAGCGTGCGTCGTCGGCTCCTGTCACTGCTCGAAACGTCCGCCTCTGCCGATTATGTGGTGTTCGCCGGGTAGCTTTGCGGCGCTTCATTGGTATGCCTTGGCCATGGCGTGGAAGGACCGCTTGGGGGCGAGGCTGCCGTCGGGCATGAGTTTGCATACCCCGTAGGAGGCTATGTCGAGGTCGAAGCGCGGGTCGGCGTGGTGCGGGTACTCGTAGCCGGCGAAGGTGAACCAGAAGGCGGTGTCCACGCCTTCCTCGTCGAAGAGGGCGATCATCTCGCGCAGGTAGTGGGCCTGTTCTTCCTCATCGCGGATGTAGTCCCCCTTGATATGGGGCGGGTCGGCGTCGTGATCGACGACATCCATCCAGCCGATGCCGCCGCGTTGGGCCGCGCCTCGGTAGGTGCAGCAGCCGAACTCGGTCGCCGCGAGCGGTTTGCCGTGCTGGAGGTATTCCTGCACGCCTTGGCGGAAGGCGTCGCTGGTGTCGCCGTAGGCGTCGGCGCTCACGATGTCGAAGGGCGTCCAATCGATCTGTTCCCATGTTCCGGAGGCGTAGGTGACTTTGCCGCGGAACCGTTCGCGCACCGTCGCCGCGGTGTCGGCCAGCACGGCGTCCAACCGGGCAGGGATCTCGGCGAGCCGGGTCGCTGCCTCGGGGCAGCCGCTGGCTAGGGCCTTGATCCTGGCGAGGCTGTCGTCTCCGGGGAGGAAACCGGCGGCGAACAGGCTCAGCTCGCAGCCGGCGACGAAGACGTCGGCTCCCACCTCCTGGGCGCGGTCCGCGCAGTCGGCGAAGTACGGCAGCAGCTCCGTTGCGGGCAGTTCGCAGGGGAACGGGGAGAACCAGACCTCCAGCCCAGCGTCGGAGGCATGCCGGGCGGCGATCGCTAGCCGCTCGGGATCGCCGCCGGTGATCCGCACGGCATCGCAGTGCAGATCGTCGGCGATGACACGGATCTCCCGTCGAACCGCGTCGGCGTCGAAGACGGGCCGCGAACTGCGTCCACCGGGAGTGAAGCCGGTGTCGTAAGTGATGCCTTTGGCACGCATGTATCGCTCCTCACTAGTGTGACCGCGCGCGGTCACCGCTCGATATCCGACTCGTCGCGGCGGAACATCGCCGACGGGCCACCCCACGGATCCAGGGGTGCCCGGATCCGCCCGCTCGCAGCGCCTCCCGCTCGCTCGACGGCGGGCTCGGCCATGCTGGTACCCCGCCTGCCAAGGGGAGACCGCCGAGTGCTGTTGTCCAGCTGTCGGGCACCAACGTTAGGCAGAGTGCGAAACACCGGTCAACGAAGTCTCTGCTGAATTCGCATTGTTTTCGCTGTTCGCTGCATCAATCGGCGATTGCAATGACAGTGAAGGTTAATGCACACCGACGCCGCCCATTGCAACGGTTGACGACTAGCTCGCATACTGGCGTCGAGACGACCGAAGCGGAGGAGCCGGCCGGATGCCAGGACGCAGGCTGACCAAAGCCGACCGGCGGCAGATCGCCGTAGGCTTGGCGCAGGGCTTGGACTACGCCGGGATCGCCCGCCGGCTGGGCCGTCCCACCTCGACGGTGAGCCGCGAGGTCGGGCGCAACGGCGGGCCGGGCCGCTACCGCTCGGACCTGGCCCAGCTCGCTACCACCCACCGCGCTCGGCGCAGCCCCCGCCCGCCGGCAGCCGCCCGGCGGGCCGGCGAGCGTAGCGGCCCCGACCCCGATGCGGCGGCCGCGTTTATGGCTGACCTCACCGCGGTCCTCATTGAGACCGGTATGCCGCGTACCGCCGCTGGTGTGATGGCCTGTCTGTTCACCTCCGAGACCGGCAGCCGCACCGCCGCCGAACTGGCGCAGCACCTACAGGTCAGCGCTGCGACCATCTCGCACGCGGTCGGTCTGCTGCAACAGCACGGGCTGATCCGCCGCGGCCGCGACAGTCAGAGCCGGCGCCACCGGTACTTCCTCGACGACAACGCCGGCCTTCGCTCCGCGGTGGTCGGTGTCCGCGCTAACCAGCGATTCGCCACGACCGCCCTACGCGGCGCCGACATCTTCGGGACCGACACCGCTGTTGGAACCCGGCTCGCCACCGCGGGTCGATTCCTCGAACAACTCGGCAACGACATCCTCCGTGCCACCGAAAAGCACTGGCGCGCCACCGTAGGCGCCGTGCCCAAGCACACGCAGACAACTCGCTCAACGACGACGCGATGAACGCCGCGGTGCTAAGCGGTCGTCGTCGTTAATTCGTCGCGGTTACTCGGCAACCGCCGAAACGCCTGACTCGTGGGCGGCGATGCGAGTGAGGAGGATGTCGAGGTCCGTCTTCGTGTATCTCCAGTTGAAGGGCCTCGCGGCGAGGTTGTAGAGGTCCTGGAAGGCGATCAACCGGTTCTCCACATCGGCGAGCTCGTTGAAGTCGTTGGGTGTGATCACTTTGCGTTGCACGATCGAGAAGTAGATCTCGCACTGATTCAACCAGCTCGCGTGTACCGGGGTGTGCACTATCCGGGCGGTAGGCCAGCGATTGCGCATTCGGCCGATCGCGGTCTGGCCGCGGTGGGACGAGCCGTTGTCCACGATCCAGAACACCCTGGCGGCGCTGGCGTATGGCTCGAGCGTCATGACTTGTTCGACCAGCCGGGCGAAGGGGGCGATGCCCGTGGTGGGTTCGCAGCGGCCGAACACCTTGCCCCGGTGCACGTCCCACGCCGCGAGGTAGGCCAGAGCGCCGCCTCGCTGGTACTCGTGCTCGACCCGCATCATCCGTGCTCGCCCCGGCGGCAGGCTCGGGTGGCAGCGGCAGCGGGCCTGGATGGACGTCTTCTCATCCGCGCACAGCACGTAATCGCCGGGACCTAACGGCTGACCATCGAAGACACGGGCGTACAGATCAAGAACCACGGCCGCCCTGCTGGCGAAGTCCGGTGCGCGGGGAGCGATCCAGGACCGGTACTGCCAGGGCTTGATCGCGTCAGCGGCCAACCAGCGGCGCACTGTGGACGGCGAGATGTCGTCCACCACGCCGGCCTCGATCGTCTCGCAGGCCAGCTCGGAACTCGACCAGCGTGACAGCGGCATCCCCCGCAGGGCTGGCAGCTCACAGGCGATCGCGGTGACCTGCGCCCGTGCTACCGGGCTGAACCGGCGCGGCCGACCCGGACGCGGGGCATCGGCAAGCCCACCGAGGCGCCGTAGGGCATGCCGGCGGCGCCACTTGCGCACCGTGTCCTCACAGATACCCAGGTCGCGGGCGATGCTGGCGTTGCTGCCGCCCTCGGCTGCTGCGAGCACGATTCGTGTCCGCAGCAGCATCCGGGCTTGGGCGGTGGGTCGTGTCAACGCCACCAGAGCGGCGCGCTCATCGGTGGTCAGCACGATCTGGTGGGGGGTTGTGAGAGGCACCGGCATGTTGTGCCAGATCACCGCTCGGGGCGCCGTCAGCGACACGCCGGTAGATGGGGCAGGATCGACGCTGTGCCCAAGCCGCCACTCGAATCGACCAAGACCACCCTGCGTCAACGCCTGACCCGCCACGCCGAATCACACTGGCCGACCCTGGCCGCGGTCAACGTGCGCTACCGCGGCGTGTTCGCCTACATCGACGGGCAACTGGCAGGCGGCGTGACCCTGCCGCTATGCCGCCTGCGATTCAACGGCTCGGCCAGCATCTGGGGCTTCGCGATCTACCTGGCCAGCCGCGACGGCTACGAAGACAACTTCCTACCCAGCGGCCTACCCGCCGGCAGCCCCGAAGAAGCCCTCGACTGCGCGTGCGGCCTCTACCTCAACAACCCCACCGCCTGGCTCCAACCCCCGACGAATTAACGGCGACGACCACTAAGCCGCCGGCTCGTAGGCTCGGCTAGAGGGTGCGCGGCGTCGAGAGGTCAGGGCCATGGAGCGGTTTCCCAGCCTGATGCCCCGGTCCAGGACGCGTACGGTGGCCGCCTGGATGTGTGTGGCAATCGGGATCGGTCTTGGGGTCTTCGGGCCGATCATGCTGGTGAGCTTCATCTTCGTTCGTGGCGCTACCAACGCGGGCAGGATTTTTTCAATAGTGATGCTGCCGTTGGCGGTATCCATGGGTAGCTACATTGGCTATGCCGAAGGAATCCGGGTCCTTTCGGAGGATCGGGCCTTCAGGCGCCACCGTGCCCGCAACGTGGAGACCGGCCCTGGCGGGGGTGGGGCGAAGACGAGTTGACGGTCAGGCTGCGTCGTTGGGGTCTGCTCTGCGGAAACCGCCGAAGTCAAGCCTCGTTCGGGATGGGGCCGCGCCGCCACAGCTTCGGCAATAGGGCGATGACGCGAGTCTTCACCTCGTCGGAGATGATGCCGCGGGCATCGTTCATCAACGGGACGACGGTGTGTTCGTGCACCTCGCGGTGCGACTCTGGGGCGGGGCAGGTGAACACGGCCAGCATCCGGAGCGCCCGTAGCACCCCGGGTCCCAGGATGGATAGATGGCCGGCGACCAGCGCGCGCAACGCGGACCAGAACTTGCCGATGACGTGTTCGGCGACGTGCTCGGGTAGTCCTGTCTTGGACGACTTCAGGAGCACAACAACTGTCTCGGACCGGGTTTTGTCTTCGGTGGCGGGTACGACGGACAGCACGTCTTCGGGGAGGGTGTCGCGGCGCACGGTGGGGGCGCCGGTTGGGGTGTCCTCCGGGGCGGGCAGGGTGCCTGCATGACCGGCACCGCCCGGGTGGCACACCCGGCGCAGCGGGTTTGTCTACCCGAGGTGGATGAGACGGCATTGGCGGGGCCCAAGTTCAGCACCGTCCTCCCGCATCGCCTCGCGATGGCCACGCTCGCTTCGAGGCCGGCCGACCTTGCGGGGGCGTGGGGGGCCAGCTCCGACAGCTGCTGGCCTCCGCCACGTCAACCGCGTGTGTACCGGCCCGTGCCGGCCTCAGCGTGCCCGGGTGCAGTGGGTGGCAGCGCCCGAGAACGTAAAGTGGAAGCAGGCACGGGCAAAGTAGGTGGTGCCGTCGTAGTAGTACCCGGTGTTGTCCACGTGGATGTTGTTTCGATCTGATGCCACGGTGTGGGTTCCGGACACCATGTACCAGTGGATGCCGCCGTCAGTTGACCGCTCAAGCCATCCGACGCAGCTCCAGCCGGCGTAGTCGTTCAGGAACCACGCGTACGCATCCAGGTTGCCGTCGACTTGCGACAGGACGATGTGCGCCTCACACCTCCCGGTTTCGGTGCTCTGCACCACGTAGGAGCCATAGGTCTCGTCACCGATCACCTGGGCTTGCGCCGCGGTTTGGACCCCGAGCGTGATAGCGGCCGTTGCGGCGATGGCGAACAGGATGCGAGACAGCTTCCTCGGCATAGGGAGATTGCTCCGTTCTTGTCGTTGGACGGCACGGGATGACACCCGCCCACAGAGGTGGGTATCGCGGCGAAAACTCCGAACTCCGATGAGCCGGACCGCGAGCAGGGTTGCCGCCCGGATGGCATGGTTGGCCCCATCGTGGGTAGTTGGCAGTGGTGGCGGTACTGGTTGTTGCGGTGGGCGAGTTCGTGCGGTGGGTCCGGCGCCGGATCGTGCACCGGCGCCGGCCGGCCGGGGCCGGACACTGACCGGGCTTCTCCGCGGCGGGTCACTCGCGACTGTGCCGAGGCCCGGCTGTCGGCCTACTCACCCCGGGGTAGGCAGGTAGTGGGCGTTGCCGCGGAACACGTCGGCATGGCGGCGGGCGAACTGCGCGAAGGTCGTCGGCTCGATGCCGAAATGTTCGTGGGTGGACAGGTCGATGGTTGAGTGGCCCAGCCTGCTGCGCTCCTGGAAAAGTTGGGCGAACGCGTTCGCGCGTGGCGGCGGGTACCCGGCGTCACGCCAATCCCGCTTTTTGTCCTCGGTGGTGACGTTGCGGTAGATGACCGGCTTGCCGATCGCGTCGGAGATGCGATCGGCGACGTCGGCCATGGTGAGGGCCTCCGGACCGGTCATCGCGTAGGTCTTTCCTTCGTGACCGGACGTGGTGAGCACCGAGTGAGCGACCTTGGCGATGTCGTCGATGTCCACCGGGGCGAGCGTCGTGTCACCGAGCGGAAGGCGGAACTCACCGGAGCCCACGATGTCCGGTACCTCCTCGAAGTACACCTGCATGAACTGGCTTGGCCGCAGGATGGTCCACCGCACGTCCGAAGCGAGGAGATAACGCAGGACCTGCTCGTGGCTCCGGGTGGACCGGAACTTCTCAGGGTCGAAACCCTCGATCGAATCCTTGCCGGAGAACTTCACGATGTGCTCGACTCCGGCCTTGACCGCCGCGTCAATGAACGTGCACTGGGTCTCCAGCAGCTCCGGGCCGGCGTTGGAGATCATCAGCACGCGGTCGACCCCGGTCAACGCGTCGTGCAGTGTTTCGGGCCAGAGCATGTCGCCCTGCCTGATGTCGACGCCCGGCAGCTCCCGCAGGGCGTCCGCCTTGGCTGGATCCCGTACGAGTGCGCGGACCGGCTCGTTGTGCCGCGCGAACTCACGCACGACCGCCGATCCTGGGCGTCCATTGGCCCCGGTGATGAGAATCATCGCTCCCGCTTCCTGTGTCGGACACGAACAGCCAGAGCGGTAGATTACGTTTCGGAACCCGAAAGTTCAAAATCGTAACTACGAAGATTCACGTCGGAACGAGACGCGGCTAGACTCGGCGGGTGAGCATGCGTACCTACGGCGACGCGTGCGCGGCTGCGCATGCGCTTGATTTGATCGGCGAGCGGTGGGCCCTGCTCGTCGTTCGCGAGCTGCTATTTGGCCCCAAACGCTTCAGCGACCTGCGCAGCGGTCTGCCCAACGCCGGTCCGAACCGGCTGTCCCAGCGCCTCGCGGAACTCGAAGAGTCCGGGATCGTACGCCGCCGCAAACTCGGCCCGCCCGCACGAACCTGGGTGTACGAGCTGACGGACTGGGGCCACCAGCTCGAACCGGTCCTCGTCCACCTCGGGCGCTGGGGCCGGTTGTCCCCGTTCCGTGACCTCAGCGCCGGCATCAGTGTCGACTCGCTCATGCTGGCGCTTCGCGGAGACTTCGACCCCACCGTGTGCGGTGACCTGTCGGCAACCTACGCCCTGGTCTTCGACGACGACCGCATCACGGTGCGCATCGCGGACGGCCGTATCGACATCACTCGCGGCGAATCCCTTACCCCGCCCGACGTGACTCTCGTTACCGACCCGGTGACCTTCGCCGCCGTGATGACCAGGAAACGACCCCTCGATGAGGCCGTACGCGCCGGAGACGTCACGGTGTCCGGCAATGTCGCCCTCGTCAAGCGGCTCCTTGACGCGCTGCCTCGACCCCAAACCGTCGAGCCGCCCTCGGCATAGCGGGCCGACCGGTCTCATCGAGACCGGTCGTGTCGAGCAGATAGCCGACCTGATCGTGGCCGCTGAGCCCAGCATGCCCATCCAGTTCGCCGCCCTCAGCCACGCCGGAAAGTTCGACCTGCCACTGGGCTCCTCGGCTGCGCGGGCCGCGCTGGCAATGTTGGAGAGGCATCCCGAGCGCATCGGTGTGGCCGACGACGCGGACTCCTTCGGCAGCGACCTCGATGCCCTGTGGGCCGCCATCGCTTTCGTGACGGCTGCGGCGTCCCATGGTGTCGCCGAGCGGGCGAGGCTGTGGAAGATCTTGAGTCTCTACCTGGACGGCCTGGACCGCGACGACCTGTTCCTCACTGACCAGTGGCGGGTGGGCGAGTTCTTGGGAGATGACCCATCCGGACGCCGCGGCCCGGCGCTGAACATCATGCTGCCGCTCGACGGAGCCTTCATCCGCGTGGAGGGCGTCGTGGTCGCTGGGTTCGCGGTTCCAGACCTGCCGGCCGGTGTAGCGCGGGCTGACCAGAATCGCCGCGACGGTAGTCAGCATCCACCGGTCGCCGCGGCGATGCGGGTTACGCGCCGGATCGATGCCCACGGACAGGGCACGCCGTTGCCGTTGAGGGCGCGGGCGATGCAGCCACGCTACGACCGGCGAGCCGGGGTCGGGTTCCAGGCGGTATCGGGCCCGGGACACTTCCCGCTGGGAGTGCACGCCGAGCAGGTCCAACAGCGCTGCCGGCGGTTCCTGGCGCTCGTGTCCGACGCTGCGACGCGGCCCACTTGCCCTTTGGCGGCCGATCTCTGCGGCGCACGGGGTGGCGCTGGTCGCCCACCTGTACGAGGACCGGACGGGATCGGACAACAACGCGATGAGCGAGATCGACACGGTGGACCCGTCAACCGGCCGGGTGCTCCACCGGGCGTACGACGTCAACCCGACGAACTCGACGGAGGCGACGACCAACTTCAACTTCACCTCCAACCGGGGCCCGCAGATCGATCCGGTCACGCCGGACCCCCTGGGTGGTCGCGCCGTACGCGGACGAGTTGCCGCGCTTGCGTTACTGACCTCCTTCAGATGTGAACGGCCCGGGGCGGGGAGTCCGTGGGGACTTCCCGCCCCGGCTACTGCTGCGCGAGTACGGGAGTCATCTGCCGCCGTCGGTTACATCCCGTGGCCAGCCAGCGCGTCGGCGGCAGCCGGACGTTCACAACTGTGGCGGGCGCTGAGATCAAGTCAGGATCTTCAGGTACTACGATGTCGATCGTGCGGGCGTACCGGGAGGGTTCCCACAGCACTGGGCCGGCATCACATGAGGACAGGGGCGGCTGTGAACAGTGAGCGATCTGAATCGTCGCCGGCCGGTCGGGATGCGCTGTCGTCGAAGATCGACACCTCGGTGGCCCACCCCGCCCGCCGCTACGACTATTGGCTGGGCGGTAAGGACAACTTCGCCGCCGACCGCCGCTCGGGCGATGCCGTGTCGGCCGCGTTCCCCACGATCAGGACAACCGCCATCGAGAACCGGCGGTTCCTGCGACGTGCGGTCACGTATCTGAGTCGGGAGGTGGGCATCCGCCAGTTCCTGGACATCGGCACCGGCATTCCGACGGCCAATAACACTCACCAGGTCGCCCAGGCCATCGCTCCGGACGCGCGCGTCGTCTACGTCGACAACGACCCGATCGTGCTGGCCCATGCCCGCGCGCTGCTGACCAGCTCCCGGCAGGGAGCCACCACATACCTCGACGCCGATCTGCGACAGCCGGATCAGATCCTCAATCATCCGGACCTGCTCAGCACCCTCGACCTGTCCCAGCCGGTCGGGTTGATGCTGGTCGCGATCCTGCACTTCATCAAGGACACCGACGACCCGTACGGCGTGGTGAATCGACTGGTGTCGGCGATGCCGTCAGGCAGCTACCTGGCGCTGACCCATGCCACCCACGATTACATGCCGCCCGAGACCTTCGCCGCGGTCAGCGCGGCCGACACCCAGATGCCGTTCCAGTTCCGCTCCCGCGATCAGTTCGCCCGCTTCTTTGACGGACTCGACGTCCAGCCACCCGGCTTCGTGTCCGTGTCTGAATGGCGCGACGGGGACGAGGAACAGCCACGTCCGACGGCCGCCGACACCGCCGTCTACGGTGCGGTCGCCAGAATTGCCTGACCAGCAAGGGAAGCGAGAGCCGACCGGTCCGCTGCACAGCCGGGCAGCGGGCGCGGCAGCCGAAGACGCCGACGAAGTTGATCCCGGTGATGCGGAACGAGGACACCGGGGAGCCGGGTGAATCCCAGAAGGACCTGCCCGGTGGCGGTGGCTCTGGCCGGCCGGAGCGGAGTTTCCCACTGCCGTCTGACGGGCGCCCCGCCGGTGTCGTGAACAGGCCGCCCGGAGCGGTTTCTACCCGGCGAGCGACGCGGCACCGAGGATCTGCGTGACGTACTGGCGTACGGCGAAGTGCTCCGCGTCGCGCAGGCTGCGTACTGTCCCGTTCGCGACCGCCTGATCGATGCCGGACTCGATCGCGGACAAGCTGTCGGGCGTGAGCCCCTGGTCGCGAACCCGGCGCAGCGCGACGCCGGTCAGCACGTCGGGGGAGGGGTAACCGGCCTCGTACCGCAGGAACCGGTCGCGGATCGCCTCGTCGACCAGGTCTGGCCGGTTGGTGGTGAGCACCAGCGCGGTGCGGCTGGTGTCCAGCTCGTCGACGGCGTGGAAGAACACGCTGTCCTCGGAGAAGTGCCACTCTTTGGCCTGATCGCTTCCGCGCGCCATGAGGATCGACTCGATGTCGTCGAAAATGAGGACCGAGCGCTGCCCGTGCAGGCCGAACCCGTGGCGTGCGGCCTCGAACAGCTCCCGGATGCGCTTTTCGGTCTCGCCGTACTTGGCGCGGGCGAGGTCGCTGCCGTCGATGACGACCGCGGTCACCCCGTCGCGCCCAGCCGCCCGCGGGAACCGGCACATCAGCTCGTACGACAGCCGCCGTGCCAGCGTTGTCTTGCCGACGCCGGGTGGGCCGCTGAGGAAGAACCCACGCACGGCTCCCCGGTGGACCTCGTTGCGCCACTGGTGCTCGACGAGCTTGGCCTGCTCGGCGACCAGGGACTGGTAGAGCTCGCCCAGCAACTCTCGGCCGCCGGACCCGGCGACCGGATCGTCGCCGCCGAACTCGCAGCTCAGCCGTTGGGGATCGAGGGGGGTGCCCGGGTAGGTCGGAAATCCACGGTCGTGGTGGTGCTCAGCCATGCCCTCGTCCTGACGATCTGATCCCGGACCGACTCAGGTTCAACGCGTCCGTCGATCCCACAACGCAACGGCGCCCTCGTGGACGATTGTCGCAGGAAGATGTCATGGTTGATGTCGGCTGACGCGCCTTGGTGTTTGCTTGGGCCCAGGCTCGGGGTGGCGCGGGGGACGGCGGGTCAGCTCCTCTGGCGGTACGCGCCGGCGCGGTCGCCGAAGACCGACGCGTCCTTCTCCCACCAGGGCCGGCCCAGTAGGCCGTCGGCCGCCGGGTCCGCCCCGCCGCCGCCATCGACGGCCGGCACGCCGGACCGGGCCCGTTCCACTGAGGCCTCCTCAAGGGCGGCCTGGTCGAGGGTGAGGTCGACGCTGGCGGCGTCGCGGGCGTCCGAGCGGATCCACTGGATGATCAGCAGCGCCAGCACCGGGACGTCGATCGCCTCTCCGATGCACCAGAGCAGATCGGCGCCGAGGTGCTGGTCGCCGAGCACGGTCTGGCTCCAGACCCGGGGCATCGTGGCGTAGTAGGTCGACGCGATCGGGTGGGTGTCCAGTCGCAGCACGATGCCCGGCACAGCGTCGGCGAGCAACTCGATGAGGGAGAAGAACAGCATCAGCGCGTACGGTACGTGCACGTTGATGCTGCCGGCCTCCCACAGCGGTACCAGCACCAGGATGCCGAAGATCAGCAGCAGCACCCGGCTGACCGACGCCACCACGGGGTTGGTCAGGGTCAGCGAGTACAGCGGCGTGAAGTAGATGGCGATCGGCACGACGGCCAGCAGCAGCGGGCTGACCACGGGGACGGTCACGAAGCGGGCGTACCGGCTGCGCAGGATCGCGTCGAAGCGCCGCGCGCCACCGTCGGACAGCGCCGCCTGGGCCAGGGCGATCGGGCGGCCCAGCGCGAGCAGGAATGGCACGACCATGAGCAGCACGATTAGCTGCACGGCGTGGATCGAGAACGTCACGCGGGCGTAGACGGCCGGCGAGGCCATGGTGACCGCCACGAGGCCGAGCAGGCCGGGGCCGAGGAAGGCCAGGGTGCGCCCCGCCGGCCAGCGGGTACCGGTGCGCTGGACCCGGCGCATCCCGGTCAGGTAGGCGTACGCCGCGCCGATCACGATGACCGTGATCACCGGGTCGAAGTACCAGGAACTCCAGGCCCCGTGCAGGGGCGGCGCTGCCGGGCTCGCGTACGCCAGTGCCTGCACCACCATCGCGCCTCCATAAGTCGATCAGCCCGAGATCGATCAGCCCGAGGTTGACCAGCCCACTATCGCAGCGCGGTATCCAGACGCCCGGCCGGGGTTGCCCGCAGTTGCGAGAGCCAGCAGCGGCGCGAAGCGTCGCACCCATCGGTAGATCGTGATGTGGTCGACCTCGACGCCGCGCTCGATCAGCAGTTCTTCGACATCCCGGTAGGACAGGTTGAACCGGAGATACCAGCGGACCGCGACCGCGATCACCTCGGACGGAAACCGGAATCCGGAGAACGCCGAGCGGCCTGCGCCCTCGGCGCGGGCGCCCCGGCCATGGTCTGCACCGAGGGCGACGCGGTCCTGAGGGGGCCCTGGTGCAGCAATGCGCCAGGGCTCCCCGGCAGCCCCGACCCGCTGGAGGCCACTGCCTTTGCTGGTCGTCGCGGTACGCGCGGCACGGCCGGTTCCGCCTTGGACTCCGCGGTTCGCTCAGCGGTCGGTTGGCCGGCCGGCGCTCATTGGCCACGCAGCGGTCGTCGGGCGGAGCGTCTCGTTGGCGACGTTCGACGCCCGTTGGCGTGGTACGACTGCGTCAAGACCCGTGTGAAAGCCGACAGAGCAGGGCGAACCGATGAGGAGTATCGCAGCCACGCTGCTGCGCGGACCTGGGGACCCGGGCCGGGCCACGTTCCTGGAACTGTTCTTCGACCTGGTGTTCGTCTTCGCGCTCTTCCGGCTCTCGCAAGGGTTGCTGGACCGTCTGACGTGGAGCGGCGCCTTCCAGACGGTGGTGTTGCTGCTCGCCGTGTGGTGGGTGTGGGGTAACACCGCAGGGCTAGCCAACAGGTTCGACCCGGCCCAGCCGGCGATACAGGCGCTGGTCATCGGCTGCATGTTCGGCAGCTTTCTGCTCGCAGTGGTGGCGCCTGAGGCGTTCGGTCCGCGCGGTCTGGTGTTCGCCAGCGCGTACGTCGCCGTCCAGGTCGGTCGCAGCCTCGTCCTCGTGCTCGTCACCCGGGGCCACGAGCGGCAGCGCTTCGAGCTGCGAACGCTGTTCTGGTTCGGGGTATCGGCGCCGCTGTGGCTCGCCGGCGCGCTCGCGCACGGTTGGGCCCGTGGGGTGCTGTGGGCGGTCGCGGTGGCTGTGGACTCCGCGGCGCCCAAACTCGGCCTTCCCACGCCGGGACTGCCCAGCGCGAGACCGGCGGAGTTTTCATTCTTGAGCGAGTTCGTGGCCGAGCGGCTTCGGCAGTTCTTCATCATCGCGCTCGGCGAGTTGATCCTGGTGTCCGGACTGGCATTCGCCAGCGGCGGCCTCGTGGCCGACCGCACGGCGGCGGTCGTGGTGGCGTTCGTGACCACGGTGCTGTTGTGGCGCGTCTACATCTACAGGGCCGGTGAGGTGTTGGGCGCGGCTGTCGCCGCGGCCCCGGATCCGCTCCGCGTTGTCAACTCCGTGTTGTACGCCCACGCGGTGATGGTCGCCGGTGTTGTCGCGATTTCGGTCGGCGACGAGCTGGTCATCAGGCATCCCTCTGGGCACACCCAGCCGGCGTGGATCGCCGTCGTCCTCGGCGGGCCCGCACTGTTCCTTGCCGGCCGGGCTATTCTCGAGTACGCGGTGTTCGCCCGGGTGTCCCGAGACCGGGTGATCGGAGTGCTGGTACTCGCTGCCATTTCGCCGGCGATGATCCTCGTGCCGCCACTCATCGTCGCCGTCGCCGCCGCCGTCGTCCTCGCCGGGGTAGCGGTCATTGACGCGGCCCGTGCCCGGCGGCGACGCCCCGACGAGCCGCCCTCCCCGCCAGGCGGACCATCGTGAGCTGGGGCGGGGTCAGATCGCGCTCAAGCTGCCCGGCGTCGCCGCGTTAGTGGACGCCGGGCTTCATGCTGCCCAGGGTCTGTGCAGTGGCCGGGGTCGGCGCCGTGAGCGAAGCGGCAAGGCGCCGTGCCCTGGGCGAGCCCGCACAGCGGCCGCTTGCGGCCGCCTTGGAGACGTAAAAGTTCATCAACAAGTCGGTGGTCCACAGTCGGTGATCCAGGCAGTCGGTGATCCATTAACCACTGTCAGGGCGCACGGCGCCCTGTTCGCCGACTGCGCGGCCCCCGGGGGCTCAGCCGGCAAATTCGTTGACGCCGAGGGCGAAGTCCCAGTGGCCAACCCCGTTGCCTGCGAGGCCCACCGTGACCAGGCCCACTCCTTCCAGCCAGTGCGCCATTTTCAGGCCGCCGACGTCCAGCGGGCGCAGCCCGAGGCTCTCGATGAATGCCGCCACGCCCGCCTTGGCCCGCGCATTGTCGCCAGCGATGAAGACGTTGGGCCGGCCCTTCTCCAGGACATTACGGAAGATGGTGTTGAATGCCTTCACCACGCTGGCGCTGGCTGGGGCCACCTTGGCGACTTGCTGCGCGATCGAGGTCTCCTCGCGGTGGGCCAGGCCGTCGAATGTGGCGTTGAAGGGGTTGCTGATGTCGACGATGACCTTGCCCGCGAGGGCGTCTCCGTACTCGGCGACGACCGGAACGACACCGTCGTACAACAGGGCCGTGATGACGATGTCCCCGGCCGGGACGGCGCCCCACTTGCCCGTCGTCGCGCCGCCGCCCAGAGCCTTGGCCAGGTCATCGGCCTTGGACTGATCGCGTCCCATGACCTCGACGGTGTTGCCGCCCGCCACCGCGAGCGTGCCGATGGTACGGGCCATGTTCCCTGTACCGATGAGGGTGATGCTGCTCATGAGGTGTGCTCTCTTCCTGTTCTCGAGGTGTCGCTTTGTCTCGTTCGTGCCGGGTCAGGCGCGGGGCGTCGGCGCGACGTTTCTGGGCCAACCGCCGCGCCTTTCCCGGCACTTCCGGCTCGTCTTCGGCTGGCAGATCGGGATGGGTGAACCTGCCGCCATTCCAGAAAGAGGGGTCAGGTCAGGGAGACGGGACGAGGGCATCCCGTGATCGTTACTCTCCCTTGGCGCGCAGTTCCTAGGGCCGCATGCCAACGAGAGGCGCGAGGTGACCCTGCAACTCGACGGCGGACAGCAGCGGACGCCAAAATGTGGTCACCTCGGCAATCTTGACGTCCGCGTCGAGCAGGATGTAGTCCATCGCTCGCGCAACACTTCGGCGTGTTGCGGATGTCCGCGTTCGAGATCAGTTCGTTGTGGCGACTGGGTTGTGGGGTGTGCCCGCGGCATTTCTGGTGTGTGGTTCAGATGGCGGTGGTGCCGCCGTCGGTGACCAGTTCCAGGCCGTTGACGTAGCTGGAGTCGTCGGAGGCGAGGAACAGGGCGACGGTGGCGATTTCTTCGGGGCGGCCCATCTTTCCGCGGGGGATGAGGGACTCGAATGCGGCCTTGGTTGCCTCGTCGAACAGTTCTTCCTGTTTGGCGGTGGCGACCTGGCCGGGGGTCAGGACGTTGACCCGGATCTTGCGGTCGCGCAGTTCGTTGAGCCAGACGCGGGCCCATGCCTGCTGGACGGCTTTGCTTCCCGCGTAGAGGCTCCAGCCGGGGAAGGCGCCGAGGGAGGCGTTGGATCCGGTCATGAAGATCGAGCCGTTGTCGTTGATCAGCGGCAGTGCCTTCTGCACGGTGAATAGGGTGCCGCGCGCGTTGAGCCAGAAGGCACGGTGAAACTGTTCCTCAGTGATCTCGCCGAGGACTGCGGGTTCGCCCATCCCGGCGCTGGCCCACAGCACGTCGATCGAGCCCTTTTCCCGCTTGACGGTGTCGTACAGGCGGTCCAGGTCGTCCAGTTCGGCCGCGTCACCCTGGACGGCGGTGACGTTGCGGCCGATCAACTTGACGGCGTCGTCCAGTGCTTCCTGCCGCCGGGCCTGGATGAAGACGTGCGCTCCTTCCTCGACGAACAGCTTGGCGCCGGCCAGGGCCATGCCGGTGGATCCGCCGGTGATCACCGCTACCTTGCCATCGAGCTTTCCCACGATCACTCCGTTGAATTGATGGGTATTTGAAACAGTTCGGTTCCTTATATACACATTTCGACTCTGGTCCCCGCGATCATCTGGCGGAGAAGTAGTGGCCGTTGTCCAGACCGGCGAGCAGGCCGGGCTGAGCGGGCTCCCAGCCGAGGGTCCGGCGGGTGATGAGGTTGGACGCCGGGTAGCTCTGCGTGACTATGTTCGCGAGGAACCCGAAATATCCCGGCACCATCAGTTCGTCCACGGGAATGCTCACGGCGGGCAGTCCCAGACGGCTGCCGATGGCCTCGGCGATCTCGCGGAACGGGATACCCCCGTCCCCGACCGCGTGCCAGTATCTGCCGGCCGGCCCCTTCTCCAGCGCCAGGCGGAACAAGGAGGCGACATCACGGATGTGCACGGCGTTCCACAGGTTCGCGCCGTCTCCGGGGTAGCCGACGAAGCCCTTCTCCTTCGCGAGCGCGACCAGCCGCACGAGGAAGCCGGCACGATCGGTTGTGCTGTGCGCGATGTTGGCAATCCGCACGACCGAAGACCGCACTCCCCGCTCGGCCAGGCCGATGACGGCGGTTTCCACGGCGTTACGAGCGTGCAGGGTGCCCTTGTGCGCATCGGTGACAGGGAGGGCCGGGTCCTCCTCGGTGGCCGCCCGGCCCAGGTACCGCTGCCCGGGCGAACCAATGCTCCCCGCGGTGACCAGCGGCTTTCCGGTTCCCGCCAGTGCCTCGCCGTATGCGAGCATGATCGGGACCTCCGCGGCGGCCACGGCGTTCATCCCGCCGGAGATGAGCAAGTCCTGCCTGTGCGCCACGTGGATGACGCCGTCGGAGTCCGCGGCCGCCTGCTTGAGCCTGTTGAGATCCTCGATGTCGCCGCGACGCACCTTCGCGCCGAGCGCGGACACCGCCGCCGCGGCCGTGTCCGACCGGGCCAGGCCGGTGACCTCGTGCCCGGCGGCGAGGAGCTCGGGGATGATGTACGAGCCGGAATGGCCGGTTCCGCCAGTGACGAAAACGCGCATACTACTGTCCTTGAGAGGGTAGGTGGACAAGCTGTTCTTCTCGTGACCTAGATCAACTGGCGTGATGTGGTGAGAGAAGCGATCGTGCAGGGTGCGCTCAGCTGAGAATGCTGACGCCGAGGGCGAAGTTGAAGTCCCCCACGCCGTGGCGGGCCAGGCTGATCATCAGCAGGCCTGCCCCTTCCAGCCAGCGCGCCATCTCCAGGCCTCCGGCATCCAGGGGACGCAACCCGAGGCTCTCGATGAACGCCGACACGCTCTCCTTGGCCCGCGCGTCGTCGCCGGCGAAGAGCACGTCCAGTGGGCGGCCCGGTGCCATGACGTGGCCGAAGACGGTGTTAAACGCCTTCACGACGTGCGCGCTCGCCGGGGCAGCCTTGGCGATCTCCTCCGCGGCGGAACTGCCGTCAGGGGTGACCAGCCCGCTGGCGGCGGCGTTCACGGGGTTGGTGATGTCGACGATGACCTTGCCGGCCAGCGCGTTCGCGTACTGAGCGACGACCGGCACGGCGCTGGCGTTCGGCACGGCGAGGATGACGATGTCGCCGGCCGGGGTGGTGCCGAATGTCCCGGCCGTAGCACCGCCGCCGAGCGCGGCGGCCACTTCCTTGGCCTTGGCCGCGTCGCGACCGACCACCTCGACGGCGTTGCCGCCCTCGACCGCGCGGGCGCCTATGGCGCGGGCCATCCCCCCTAGGCCGATAATGCTGATCCCGCTCATGGGTGCGTGCCTGCTTTCTGAAGCTGGACAAGATGCCACACTCACCCATCGTCGTTAACGGTTCTGTCGTCGATGCCGTCGATTGATGCGATGGGCGGTGCTCAATTACTGATGTGCTCATTCTGGGCGCTGGGCCCTGCGATCAAATTCCGATGCGAATTTCTGTTCCGAATTCGCTTCGGCCCTAGTGGCTACTCATCCAGATTGCCATTGGCCTGAGTGGCTGTCCAAGACCTCTTTCAGCCGTGGTGATACCCTCAAGACATCACCGGACCGGAGGGGCCATGGATCTGGACCTGCGCAAACTGCGCTACTTCGTCGCCGTGGCCGACCGGCTGCACTTCGGTCGCGCCGCCGAGGAGCTGCATATCGCGCAGCCGGTGCTCAGCCGACAGATCCGAGCGCTGGAGCAGGATCTCGGCGCCGCGCTGTTCACCAGAGATCGCCACGGCGTCGTGCTGACCGACGCGGGCCGGCAACTGCTGACCGACGCCGGCCTGCTGCTGGCCTCCGCGCACGCGGTCCGCCGCCGGGTGTCCGCGGCCGCCCGCGGCAGCCATCGGCTGGTGGTCGGTTTCCGGGCAGGCATCCCGGTCATCCCTGCGGCGCGGGCGTTCGAGGCCCGGCACCCGGACGTGGTCGTGGACGTGCAGCGGATCGAATGGGACGACCAGGCGCCGATGCTGCTCGACGGCCGCATCGATGTCGGTTACGTGCGGCTGCCCATCGACGAGGCCGGCCTACGCGTAACCCCCCTGTACACCGAGCCGCGGGTGGCGGTACTGCCCGCCGGCCACCGCTTAGCCGGTAAGGAGGCGGTCACCGAGGCCGACCTGGCTGGCGAACCGCTGGTCTGGCATGCCGACCCGAGCACACAGCCCACCAGGCGTCCGCACCCCAACGCCGGGTACCTCGTACGCGGGGTGGACGAGACGCTCGAGCACGTCGCGGCCGGCCGGGGCATCTCATTCCTGGCCCGTTCGGCGACCGTGTTCTACTCACATCCGGACGTCAGCTATGTACCCATCCCGGAACTCGCGCCCGACCAGGTGTGCCTAGCGGTCGCGGCATCCCGCACCTCGCCGCTGGTCGACGACTTCATCGCCGCGGCTCAGGAGACGGCCGAGATCACGGCAGAATGCGGGAACTATGAAATGTGGCAGCTTGCAAGCGATGCCGTTTCAAAGCACAGTTGAGCAGCGATAAGATGACCTACAACTAAAGTGGCCATACGAAGCGAACTGCAACAGCGATACGGCAGCCACTAGGTGCGTGGACTTCTTTTTCAGATTTGCCGTTCGTCCGAGCGGGGTGGTGGTGTCGCAATGCACTGTATCAAGCAGAAGCGGACGTTGTGATCTCCGCGAGGCCGTGGATAGCCGCGCAAGCACAAAGGGGGGACAGGGAGGTTACATGCCGAGCATCACTGGCGTGCCTGCGATGTCACCGGCGATCAGCGCCGCCAGCGGTGTGACGATGTCACGGGGTGAGAACAGGTCGGTTCCGCGGTATCTGGCGACGTCTTCGTGCCGCCACCATCGCGTCCCGCCGATGTGCTCGGCGGCGAGTTCGTCATCGGACAGTGCACCACGGGGATCAAAGCGTGGGGGTGCGGACGAGGATGTAGTCGTTCACCACCCCGTTGTAGCCGTCCGCGTGGCCTCGAGCGGTGACCTCCTGGTGTCAGACGTGAGGCGGGTCGACGTCAATGACAAGCCCGGTTTCTTCGTGCAACTCCCGTCGCAGTGCCGTCAATGGCAATCTGCCGGGCTCGATGCCGGCGCCTGGAGCCGCCCAGACGACTATTGCGCCAGTGGGTACAGCTGGATGCGGGAAGCTGAAGCGGCAGAGCAGGACAGCGCGAGTTCAACCTGTCGTTGCAACACCGGTCTGTTGGATCGAGCGTAGCTGGTCCTCGAACACCTCGGCCGGGGTGCGCCAGCCGAGGATTTTGCGGGGTCGGTCGTTGAGCGCGAGGGCGATGGCTTCGAGGTCGTCGGCGGTCCACCTCGACAGGTCGGTGCCCTTCGGGAAGTACTGACGCAGCAGCCCGTTCGTGTTCTCGTTCGTGGGTCGCTGCCAGGGTGAGTGGGGGTCGGCGAAGAACACGAGGCGAACTGGGGCACGCTGCAACTCAAGACCAACCAGTACGCAACCGGCGTCACCATCGACGGCATCTCGCAGGACCAATATCTGGCGAGCCTCCATCTCGCGTTGACGGCGATTGCGAGCACGACAAATGTCCGGGACGGTGACTCGGCGGCGACCGCCAACGACGGTGGCGTCTACACGTTCTTCAAGGGCGCGATGAACCCCACGTTCCCCCAGTACCTGACGTTCAACTGGGCCTCACCGCAGCAGGTCAGCGCGGTCACGTACGTGTGTGACTGGTGCCTGAAGGGCGTCCGGCTGCAGATCAACAACGCGAAGCTCGACTTCGGCCAGTACCAGATCGACGAGGTCGAAATCACCCCGTAGTAGCACTACGAGCCTGCCCGCCCAGGTGCGGGCAGGCTCGTAGTTTGCCAAACGCCCAGCAGACGCACACTGCCTACTGAGGCTCTACCCCAGCACCGGACGCCGGCCTCGGTCGATGGGGATCAGGGTGCCCGTCGAGGATGGCCCATAGCTGCCGGGACTCCTGGTGGACGGCCTGCCCGCTTCAGGCCGGGCGCGGAAAGCAAGCAGGTCGAGGGCTGGTGTGATGACGGCGCCCTCACACCACGCGGACCTCCAGGTAGTTGTCGAACCGCGTCGGGTAGACCCGGTGTGGGTCTCCGACGGCCGGGAGTTGACGGCGGGCCTGTTGCCGACGTGAGCGGCGGAAGTGCGAGTCTTGGTGGGTGGCCGAGCAACAGGTGGCGAACGCGGTGCAGGCGCAGCGGTGGAACGGTGACACCGGGCGGCGGTGGATCGCCCAGCGTGAGCGGCACGCCGCCGTACGCCAGCGACTGATGCCGTACCTGTTGCGGGCGGCGGCGGTCCGGCCCGGTGACCGAGTGCTCGAGGTTGGCTGTGGCTGCGGTGAGCTGACGGTGGCGCTCGCGCGGGCGGCCCGCCCCGGGGGCAGAGTGCTGGGCTTGGACCTGTCCGGCCCGATCCTCGCCGTCGCCCGGCGGTTGGCGGCGGAGGCAGGCGCCGCCGAGGTCCGGTTCGTGCGGGGCGACGCCCAGGTGCGCCGGCTGCCCGCGGCCGCGTACGACGTGGTGGTCAGCGGCTTCGGGGTGATGTTCTTCGACGACCCGGCCGCCGCGTTCGGCAACCTGCTCGGTGCGCTGCGGCCGGACGGGCGGCTGGCCTTTCTGTGCTGGCAGGACGAGTTGGACAACGAGGTCTTCTCGATCCCGCTGCGGGCGTGCCTGGCCCACAGCCGGCTGACCGGGGTTGGCGGTGGCGATCCGTTCGCCGATCCCGGCTGGGTAAGCGCTTTGCTCGGCCGGGTGGGCTACACGGACGTGCAGGTCGTTCCGGTGCGGGAGCCGGCGCGGATCGGCATGGACGTGTCCGACGTGCTGGGGTATCTGTGTGACACGTCAAGGGTTCGCGAGCTGATGGCGCGGCTCGGTGACGAGTCGGCGGCGGCTTGGGTGCGCGCGGCGATGGCGGAGCAGCTCACCGAGCGCCAGCGTCCGGACGGGGTGTGGGTCGAGGCGGCGGCGTGGCTGGTCACCGCCGTCGCGCCGGGGTGACGGGTTGCCCGTCCGTCCCGCGGGTACGAGCATGCATCAGCTCGGGGTTGGCGAAGGCCCGGGCCGTCAGAGCCGGGTGGCGGGCGGCCGGGCTCCCCGGGCGTGGGTACGGCGCGTGTCGACACCGGCGACCGTCGCGAGTGCCGCGACGGCGGCGGCATCGGCGGCCAGCGGTGGAAGATGCCACATCGCCGCTGCCAGCAGCCCGAGGACGAGCACCCCGACCACCCGCGATCGGGAGATCCGTCCGAAGACCTCCCGCTCGAACGGTGCCCGCCCGAACAGGAAGAGCGCGGGCCCGCCGAGGATGGCGATCAGCCACCGGGGTGCGGTGGACGAGCGGTTCGACGATGACCAACTCGGCACCGACGCCGCCGAGGACGACGCTGGCGATCATGACAAGGTGGTTGCCGGCGGCCGACACGATCGCCGGCTGGGGGCACGGGAGCGCCGATGGCCATCGGGAGGATGGTTCCGGCCCGGTGGAGGTAGATCGGCCAGAGCAGCACGGTGGCCACCAGCGCCTGCCCGAACCCGGCCTCGTTCGGGATCCGGAACGCGCTGGTGCTGAACGCCCGGCCGGCCACGAAGATCACCTCACCCAGCGCGATCAGCAGGAACTGCTGGAGCCGCTCGGCGAAGTGCTCACCGGCGACCTGCCCGCTGGGCCGGCGTCGGAAGCCGGCCGCGAACCCGATGTAGTCGATGGCCAGCGCAAGACCCCACAGTCCACCGCGTACGCGCAGGTCGTCGGCCACAGCGTCGACGATCCACGGGACACCGGACGCGACGATCGGGTACAGCAGCGGTACGGGGAGTGGACGATCGTCGGTGCGCGTGATGCCAGCGTGAATGAGCGGGCGATGTGGAGGAAGTACACGTCATGAGTGAGAAGAAGCCTGGGGATCTGGCGGGGATATCGGCGGGGCAGGCTGCCGAGTACGCGATGAGCCATATCTTGGCGCGTCGTTCGCTGATGCTGAAGTGGTCCGGGAGCGTCGGCCGGCAAAGATGGTGACCGCGTTGCGCATTGATCTGGATGTTCAGCGGGAGATTGAGGCGGCCGCTGCGGCGCGGGGTGTTGGGGCGTCGACGTTGATGCGTCAGATCATTGAGGACTGGGTGGCGGCGCATCGGGAGGCTCCGGCACCCGATCAGATCGGTGAACTGGTGCGGTATCTGGATGCCGCACGGCGTGCGGCCGGAACGTCCGAGCCATGACGGGCTTGGTGACTACGTGTCCGTGACCATTTCGCTGGCCTTCTCGAGCTGGG
>NZ_BONZ01000074.1 GCF_016862975.1 Rugosimonospora africana | reverse complement strand
CCGTCACGCCAGGATCGTCACCTCCAGCTCGCGCAACCGCTCGGGGTCGGCGACCGTGTAGATCCCAGTGATCCGGCCGTCCGCGATCGTGATGTTGAGCGCGATGCGCACCTGACCGGCCGCCACCGCCACGGCGCCCACCACCCCGTCGATGAGCGCCGGCACCGCGCCGCGGGCACGGCCGGACATGAAACCGGCCACCTCGGCCGAACCGCGCAGTTCAACGGCGCCGCCACCCAGTGCGGCGGCCGCGGCGTCGCCGCGCAGCACGACGTCCGGGTCGAGCAGGCTGAGCAGCGCGGCGAACTCGCCCGCCCGGGCGGCGGCGAGAAAGGCGTCCACGACGGCCCGCTGGCGCGACACGTCGGCGTCCGGCGCTCCGCCGGTCCGGACCCGGCGGCGGGCGCGGCTGGCGAGCTGCCGCGCGGCCGCGGGGCTGCGCCCGACAATCGGCGCTATCTCGTCGAAGGACACGGCGAACATGTCGTGCAGTACGAACGCGAGCCGCTCGACCGGGGTGAGGGTGTCGAGTACGACGAGGAGCGCGAGCCCGATCGAGTCGGCGAGCAGGGCCTCCTGCTCGGGATCGCCTTCGCCGGGTCCGGTGGCGGGCGCATCGACCCGCGGGACACCGGCGCCGGCTCGCGGCTCGGTCTCGCCGTCGTCGAGCGGTTCCTCCCGCCGGGCGGTACGCGAGCGCAGCATGTCCAGGCAGATCCGGCCGACGACGGTGGTCAGCCAGGCATCGAGATTGTCGACGCCACCGGCGTCGGTACGGTCCAGCCGCAGCCATGCCTCCTGAACGGCGTCGTCGGCTTCGGCGAGTGAGCCGAGCATCCGGTACGCCACCGCGCGCAGGCGTGGCCGGTTCCCCTCGAAGCGCTCGGCCAGCCGATCGTTGCCGCTCACCGTGGTCCCTCCGTCTCCCGTTTTCATCGCCTTCGTGGCCTACGCCACATTCGTCACATCCCCCGAACCGGGGCCGTCATACCGATGACGGACGCGAAGGCGCCGGTGTGACAGAAGCGCCGGACGACCCCACGATCAAGGAGATGATCATGCAGGAACCACGGCTGAAGAAGAGCCAGGCCACCCCGGAGATGATGTCGGCGATCAACGCCCTCTACAAGGAGGCGCACTCGGCTGGCGTGCCGGGGGCGACGCTGGAACTGGTCCACCTGCGGGCCAGCCAGATCAACGGGTGTGCCCCGTGCGTGGACTCGGGTGCGCGCAGCGCCAAGAAGAGTGGCATGAGCGACGAGCGGCTGTTCTCGGTGGCGGTCTGGAGGGAGACGCCGTACTTCACCGACGCCGAGCGGGCCGCCCTCGCCCTCGCCGAGGCCGCCACCCGGCTGGCCGACCGCCCGGACGCGGTACCGGACGAGATCTGGGACGCCGCGGCCAAGCACTTCAACGAGAAGGAACTCGGGGCGATCGTCCTCTGGATCGCGGTGACCAACTTCTTCAACCGCATCAATGTGACGACCCGCCAGCAGGCACCGCAGAACTGGGGCTGACGGAAGCGGATCCACCGGTATTCGCGGGCGGCGCGCGTCCTGCCGCCGCCCGCGAGCCCGCGGACCAGTCACGCGACAGATGCGGAAATCGCGTGGCCGGCTAGCGTCGATCGCACAGGCCCGCGCGGTTGCGACCGCGACGGCGGCGTGAGCCCCGGCAGCGCCAGCCCAGCGGCGCGAGCGAGACGCGGCACGGACGGCATGACGAGGGGATCCTCATGAAATTCGGTATCGACCTGCCCACCTGCCTGGCCGGCATGGCCTACCCGGTTCCGTTCGCCAGCGCCGAGGACGTCGTGCGGATCGCGCTCGAAGCCGAGCAACTCGGGTACTACGACGTGTCCGGGAACGACCACCTGAGCACGCAGCAATACGTACGCCAGGCGTGGTCCGCTCCCCCGGACTACTTCGAGCCCCTGGTCACCCTCGCGCACATCGCGGCCCGTACCTCCGTGGTGCGACTGGGTACCGGAATCCTCGTACTGCCCATGCGCGACCCGGTGCTGCTCGCCAAGCAGGTCGCCACGCTGGATCAGCTCAGTGGCGGCCGGGTCACCCTGGCCGTCGCGGTCGGCGGGTACCGCGACGAGTTCGAGGCGGTCGCGCCAGACCTGCGGGATGCGTCACGGGCCGCGCTGACCCGGGAGGGCATCGAGGCGCTGCGTGTCCTGTTCACCGATCGGAGCTCGACCTACCGCGGCCGGTACCGGCACTTCGAGGACGTGGAGTCGTACCCCAAGCCGGTACAGTCGCCGCTGCCCATCTACTCCGGTGGGAACGTCGAGGGCTCGATGCGCCGCGCCGGGCAGTTGTGCGAAGGCTGGCTTCCGGCGAAAATCGGACCCGGTGCCGTCGCCGCCGGCCGGGCGAAGGTGATGGAATACGCGCGGAAGGCCGGCCGCGACCCGTCCGCCGTCACGATCGCGCTGCAGTCCGTCGTCTGCCTGGCGGACACCGCCGAGCAGGCCCGCGAGCGCTTCGAGCGCTCCACGTTCGACCTGTTCCGCGGTTCGCTGGAGCAGACCATGCTCCAGGGCGTCGACGTCGACACGTACGTCGCCGACAACCTCATCGGTACCCCGGAAGAGGTCTGCGACAAGGTGGCGGCATTCGAGAAGGCGGGCCTCGACCATTTCTGCGCGACGCTGTTCGTGGCCGACACCGTGGAGGAGATGCTGGATCAGGTGCGGCTCTTCGCCAGGTATGTGATGCCCGCGTTCCCGGAGCCGACCCCCGTGCCCACCCCCATACCCACGCCCGCGCCGACCGCGGAGCCCACTTCGGCGGCCACCTCCCGGCATCCCCGGTGAGGAAGGTATGAATGGTCCATGGCGTGCTCGGCGAACCCTCTCACAGCCCGATGATTCGCATCCTGCTGGCCGAGGACATGGTGATCCTGCGGCGCGCGCTGAGCATGATCCTGCAGTTGGAGTCCGACATCACCGTCGTCGCCGAGGTCGGCTCGGGCGACGAGATCGTCGCCGCGGCGCAGCGGTCGAACCCGGACGTCGCGGTCATCGACGTCGACCTGCCGGGCATCGACGGCATCACCGCTGCCGCCGCACTCCATGAGAAGCTGCCCGACTGCGCGGTGCTGATCCTCACCGTGATGGCGAGGCCCGGCACGCTGCAGCGCGCCATGGCCGCCCACGTGTCCGGGTTCGTGCTCAAGGACAGCGCACCGAGCCAGCTCGCCGACGCCATCCGCGCGGTCTCGGCGGGCAAACGCGTCATCGACCCGGACCTCGCGGTCACCGCACTCAGCCGGGCCAACCCGCTCACCCCGCGCGAGACCGACGTGCTGCGCATCGCCGCCGAGGGCGCCACGGTGGCCGGGATCGCGGCCCGGCTGTCCCTGTCACCCGGCACCGTCGGCAACTACCTCACCAGCGCCACGATGAAGCTGAACGCACGCAGCCGGGTGGACGCCATCCGGATCGCGGAACAGAACGGCTGGCTCTGAGGTTCCGGCCATGAAAATTTCACGGGTACGGCAACGAGAAACCCATCCGGCACTCGTGGTGTGATCACTATGCCCGGCGGTGCTGTCCTGGCACCGTCGGGCATATGTTGCATGGACGCCTTCATGAACTGGCCGCGCTGGACCGGCTGACCGACTCGACCCGCGACGGCAGGGGCGACATCCTGGTCATTCACGGGGAGGCGGGCAGCGGCAAGTCCGCGTTGCTGGAGTACGCGCGGGGCCGGTGCGACGGGATCCGCGTGCTGCGCTACGTCGGCGTGGCGTCCGAGCGCGACATCCCCTTCGCCAGCCTGCAACTCCTGCTCGCCGACGTGGCCGGTGCGGTCGAACCCGGTGCGGTCAACGCTCGTGCGGTCGGGGCCGGTGCGGTCAAGGCCAGTGGAGTCAAGGCCGGTGCGGTCGAGGCCGGTGTAGTCGAGGCACTGCCGGCTCCGGAGGCGACCGCGCTGCACCGGGCACTGGTCGGCGGCGTACCGGTCGTCGGGCGGCAGCGCCTGCTCGTCGGCATGGCGGTGCTGTCGTTGCTGGGCCGGCTCGCAGAGTCCACGCCGCTGCTCTGCGTGCTCGACAACCTGGAGTGCCTCGACCGCGCGTCGGCCGATGCGCTCGGATTCGCCGCCCGCCGGCTCCGTGACCTCCCGGTGTCCATTCTCGCGGCCAGCCGGGTGGCGGTACCGCCGCGGCACGGCCCGTTCCCGACGATGCGACTCGGCGCTCTCGACAGCGGGGCCGCCCACGCCCTGCTCGACGAGCAGGTATCCGACCTGTCGGAGCGAGCCCGGACACTGGTGGTCGAGCGTGCGTGCGGCAACCCGTTGGCGCTCATCGAACTGGTGCGCGCGCTGACCCCTCGCGAACGGGCCGGCGAAGTGTCGCCGTTCGCGTTGCGGTGCCGGTCGCAGGTCGAGTTCATCGAGCCGGTACGGCAGCTGCCGCCGGGTACCCGCACCATGCTCGCACTGGCCGCGGCGGAGTGCACCGGCGTCCTGGACACCGTGCTGCGCGGGGGGCAGCTGCTCGGTCTCGGCCCCGAGGAACTCGGGCCGGCCGAGGACGCGGGGCTGATCCAGGTCGGCGACGGGTCGCTGACCTTCCCGCATCCGCTCATCCGGGCGGCCGCCTACACCGCCTGTACCCGAGACTCCCGCCTCGCCGTCCACCGGGCTCTGGCCACCGCGTCGGACACCCAGACGGACCCGGCCACACACGCCTGGCATCTCGCCCTCTCGGCGGCGGCGCCGGACGAGGCGATCGCGGCGGACCTGGAACGGGCGGCACCCGACTGCGGGGACGCCACGCTGGCGATGTACCAGTACGCCGCCCGGCTGAGCCGGGAGCCCCGGGCAGGCGCCCGGAGACTGATGAAGGCGTGCCGCACGGCGTCGGCCGCGGGACGGCTGAGCCTCGCGGCTGACCTGGCCGACCGGGCAGACCGAGCCGCGCCGCCCACCGGGGAGTCGACCGCCGGCGCCGGTGGGAGCCCGACCGGGGCGCGCGCCCAGGTGCGGGGCCCGGCACGGGCGGCCGGCCGGTACCTCATCGAGGGCGCGCGGCTGATCGCGGACGAGGACCCGCATCGCGCCTCGGCCATGCTCACCCAGGCGCTGCGCGGCGCCTGGCTCGCCGCGGACGCCGCGCTTGCCGCCCGGTGCGCCGATGCGCTGTCCGCGGCCGCGTCCAGAGCCGGGGCCGCGTCGAGGACCGGGTCCACAACCGGGGCCGCGTCGACGGCCGGGACACAGCCGGCGGCGGGTGCGGTCGCGCGGGCGGCCCACGCGCTGGTCGGCCTGCTGAACCAGGATCCCGCCGGGTACCCGTCGTTGCGCGCCGCGCTTCCCGACCTCGTCGCCCACTCCCCCGACCACCTGCTCACCGGGTGGGCGCAACTCGCCGTCCTGGACCCCGTGGCGGCCGGCTCCTCGGCCGGGTCGGCGATCGCCCGGCCCGAAACCGGGGCCGGCCCGGCCGGACTGCTGGAGGCGACCCGCATCTTCGTGCACGCCAAGCTGCTCGCCGGCCGGTACGAGGAGGCCGAGACGCACCTCGGCCACGCCGTCGGCCGGCACGGCGGCGGGCAGAACACGCGCCCGCTCGACACGCTCCGCGCGGTGCTCGCCGCTGTGCGCGGAGACGCCGCCGGCTGTGCCTGGTTGGCCGGCGGCGCCGCGGGCGCGGACGACGCGAGCGACTCGGTCGGCCGCTGGGCACTTGGTCTCGCCGGGCTCGGCCGGGCGGACCACGCCACCGCGCTGGAACCGCTCACCGAGGCCGACCATCCGGTGGTCGCCTGGTCCCGCCTGGCCGATCTCATCGAGGCGGCGCTGCGTTGCGGGCAGGCCGACCGCGCGGCCCGCCTGCTGGACCAGTTCACCGAGTGCGCGCGCCAGGTCGGCGCGCCGCGGATCGACGCCGCCCTGGCACGCTGCCGGGGCCTCGTACACCAGGACGGCGAGCGTCTCGCCGAGGCCGTCGACCTCGCCGAGCGCACCGGCCATCCCTTCGAGCACGCGCGCGGGCTGCTCGCGTACGGCCAGTGGCTGCGCCGGTCGCGCCAGCGGGCCCGGGCGAGGACCGTGCTGCGGCTGGCCGCCGAGGCGTTCGACGGTCTCGGCGCCCGGCCCTGGGCCGATCAGGTGCGCACGGAGCTGCGGGCCGCCGGCGACGTGCGGCAGGCCGCGTCCGGCCCGTTGACGCCACAGGAGCGGGAAGTCGTCCGGCTCGCCGCGCGGGGCGCCACCAACCGGCAGATCGCCGCCACGCTGTTCATCAGTCCCCGCACCGTCGGGTACCACCTGTACAAGGCGTACCCGAAGCTCGGCGTGGAGTCCCGGCGGCAGCTTCTCCGGCTCGACGTCGTCCGCGACGGCGTTACTGGCGATGGCATCCCTAACGGCGGCACCGCTAACGGCCCCACCACCAACGGCGGCACCACCAACGGCGGCATCCCCAACCGTGGCGTCGTCCGCTGACCGGACGCGGCTTGGTCGGCTCCTTCCGGTGGTACTACGATCGGGCGCCTGGGGGAGCGCTGATCGTGGATACCTTCGATGGACCGGCACCGGGGACAGAGACCGCACACTCGCACGCGGGAGCTGACTCGCGCGAGCAGAGGCAGGGCAGGAGCACGCGTCCCCGCCGGGTGGTTCGGCGACTGGCCCCGCATCCGCAGATCGCTCCCGCGTTCGCGGTCTGGATCGTCGCCGTGATCCTCGTCTTGTTCCCCACCATATCGGTCGCCAACATGCTCACCCGCCACCTGAGCGCGCCCGTGCTGGCCGCCAGCGTGGCCGCGGAAACCGTCCTCGCCGCCATCCAGCTGGCGGTGCTCTTCGCGAGTCACCGGTTCCAGACCCTGCGATCGGCCGTGTCCGCGCTGGTGGCCCAGGCGGTCCTGGTCTACGCTCCGTTCCTCTGGGCGCACCAGCACTGGGTCGGCACTCCGTACTACCTGTCGGCGTCGGCGTTGCTGCTGCTCCCCGCCCCGGCCGGCCGGATTGTCTTCGCCTGTGTGGTCGTGACCTTCACCGCGACCGAAACGCTCGTGCAGCACGACCTCTATCTCGGGTACTACTACTTCGTCAGCGTCCTCGGCTTCGGACTGGCCATCTTCGGCCTGAGCCGGCTCGCCGACATCGTCAAGGAACTGCACGACACCCGCGCCGAACTCGCCGACCTCGCGGTGTCCCGGGAGCGCCTGAGGTTCGCCCGCGACCTGCATGACCTGCTCAGCTACAGCCTGTCGGCGATCAGCCTGACCGGCGAACTCGCGTACCGGCTCATCGACTCCCAACCCGCGGCCGCCAAGCGCGAGCTGGACTCGGTGCTGACGCTGTCCCGGCAGGCGCTCACGGACGTGCGGGCGGTCGCCAACTCGTACCGGCACATGTCGCTCGCGACCGAGTCCGCCGGCGCCCAGGCGGTCCTGTCGGCAGCCGACATCCAGGTGAACGCCGACGTCGCGGTGCTCGACGGCATCGCCGCCCCGACCGACGCCGTTCTCGCCACCGTGCTGCGCGAGGCGGTGACGAACGTGCTGCGGCACAGCGACGCGTCGCGCTGCGAGATCCGCGGCTTCGTCGCGGGCGGCGAGTACCGGCTGATTGTCGCGAACAACGGCGTGCGCGCCACCGGGCAGAGCAAACCGCAGAACCAACCGGGGAGCCAATCGGGAAGCAAACCGGGGAGCGGGTCACAGCGCGGGTCACAGAGTGCGAGCGGGGCACAAGGGGCGGAGAGTGGGCCGAGGACCGGGCAGCCGGACCAGGGCGGCACCGGTCACGACAATCTCTCCGAACGCCTGGAGGTCCTGCACGGCCGGCTGGACACCCGGATCCGCGGCGACGGATGGTTCCAGCTGACCGCCCGCGTTCCGCTCGACGTCAGGAAGCCGAGCGCCGCCGCGTAGCACGGCAGCGGTAGCACGGCAGCGGCCGGGGACAGCTACCGCTGCGCCCACCGGCGCAGCGCCTGGTAGGCGTGCCAGGCCCGGGCCGTCCCGTACTCGGCGGTCAGCAGCAGGACGGCGCGCAGTTGGGGGGTACCGGCGCCGGCCGCGACCGCCAGGCCCAGGTGCAGTTCGAACGTCTCGTCCACAGTCTGGTTGTTGAGCACATCGGTCGCGACGCGGATCAGCGCCCGTTCACGCGGCGTCAGGCTGCCCTCTCCCCACTCGCACCCGTCGGGCCCATCGATCGCGCGGACCTCCGGGTACTCCCGGCGTAGCTGCCCGACCGCCCGTGCCGTGGTCAACTGGCCGACGTACGGGGCCAGGTACCGCACGGCGACCAGGCACTCGGCCGCCGTGACCCCGTGCCTGGTGGCCCCCTCGACGTGGGTGGCCAGAGCGAGGCCCGTGTTGCCGGCACACAGGTCGGTGGCGATGGAGACGAACGCCTTCTCCCGCATGGACAGGTCCGGCAGCGTCCAGGCGTACCGGCTGGCGGCGGCCGCGGCCGCCTCGAAGTGTGGGTCGAGCGTGTCGACGTGAGTCACGAGAGGTCTCCCTTGTTCTGCGAAGCGACGCGCCGGTTCAGCGGGAATTGGCCTGGGATCCGGGCCTGGGAAGGCCGAACAGCCGGCGGCGCAGAGCGTCGAGAACCGGCGTCGGCAGGTGCGCCGCGGCCGACAGCAGGTACGCGTGCTTGCCGACCAGGTACCGGGTACGCGGGCGGCGAACCGTCAGCGCCTTCGCGACCACCTGCGCGACGACGTCCGGTGGGCTGCCGCGCCGCTCCTGGGCGAGGGCCCGGCGGACCATCTCCGGGTACGTGAACCGGTACAGCGCCTGGGTACCGGGCGGAAACTCGTCGACAACCCGCTCCGCGTCGCGCTTCAGCTTGTCGATCGCGTCCGTGCGGATGCTCGCCGGTTCGACCAGGACGACCCGGATGCCCCACGGCGCCAACTCCTGCCGGAAAGCGTGTGCGAGCGAGGTGACGGTGGCTTTCGACGACGCCAGCGGCCCGGCGAACGGCATGGTGATGTGACTGCCGATCGAACCCACGATCACAATGCGTCCACAAGCGGTACGCAGCGAGTGCAGGAACGCCTGGGTGACGGCGAGCTGACCGATGACGTTGACCTCGAACTGGCGGCGGAACGCCTCGACCGGGACGAACTCCAGTGGGCCGGTGAGCCCGATGCCGGCGTTGTCCACCAGCGCCTCCAGTCCGAGCCCACCCACGTGTCCCTCGACCGTCTTCGCGGCGGCCGCGATCTGCTGCCTGTCCGTGACGTCCAGCGGCAGTGGCGTCAGCCGGTGGGCCGGCGCCTCGCGCTGGACGGATTCGCCGTCCCTGGCCCGGCGGACCCCGGCGTAGACGTGGTACCCCATCGCCGCCAGGCGCAGTACGGTGGCTCGCCCGATGCCCGAGGACGCCCCGGTGACAACAGCGTGCGGCTGAACGCATCTCATCGTTTCCCCTCCCCAGACCCGACGGTGTCGACGATGCCTCCGGCACATGGGATCGGGCATCTGTCGAGTGACTGGTTGACCAGGAGGACGCTTGTGGAAACGGGCCACCCCGTGGTCCCCTGCTCGGGAGTTCATGACGGGGGGAAACGATCGGTGACCACGACATTCGGGCAGTCCAGATCCGTGCGGACCAGGCGAGACCTCGGTGTCACCGCGCTGGTTGAGGGTTTCTTCGCCGCGGCCTGGTTCGGCTGGGGCCAGCAGGCGCAGGTCGCCGGGCTGGAGGTGTGGCTCGACATCGGCAGTGTGGTGGCATTGCTCGTGGCGGTCGGCGGCGCGGTCATCGGGCTGCGCAGCCCGGCGTCAACCGCCGTGCTGCACGACCGCAGCGCGGGCCGCCGCTATGGCATCACGGTCGGCATCGAGTTCGGTGTCGCGGGCGTCGGCGCCTGGGTCCTCGGCGCGGCCGGGCAGGCGGAGTTCATCCCGGTCTGGGTGTGCGCCATCGTCGGGTTGCACTTCTTCGCGCTCGCCCCGATCCTGCGCGACCGGACGCTCGTGCCGCTGGGCGTGCTGACCTGCGCGGTCGCGGTGGCCGCCCTGGTCGTCGGGCTGGCTACCGGGCTGGACGCGAGCACGGTCACCGGTGTGGGGACCGGCTGTTGCCTGCTGGCCTTCGGCGGCTACGCGCTGGCCCGTGCCGTGTCCAGTCGACCCGACCGGGCAACACCCTGACCGAGGCAACACTCTGACCCGCAGGACAAAGGATCATCTGCTGGTACCGTGGCGGACATGCGCGTGATCGTGGTCGGCACCGGTGTGGCCGGCGCGAGCTGTGCGTACGCGCTCGCCCG
Organism: Rugosimonospora africana; assembly: GCF_016862975.1. Classification (GTDB taxonomy): domain Bacteria; phylum Actinomycetota; class Actinomycetes; order Mycobacteriales; family Micromonosporaceae; genus Rugosimonospora; species Rugosimonospora africana. Next base: position 18,921 of record NZ_BONZ01000074.1, on the reverse strand, counting down.
GCAGGGCGTCGAGGTCGTCACGGTCGAGTCCGGGCGGCCCGGGCAGGCGACCGCCGCCGGGGCCGGCATCCTCCAGCCGTGGAGCAGCGCCGCCGTGCCCGGCACGCCCTGGTACGAGTTGTACCTGGCCGGCGCCGCCTACTACCCGACGCTGATCGATCGGTTGACGCGCGACGGGGTGCAGGACATCGGGTATGCCCGGACCGGATCGCTGGTGGTTTCCGCCGACCGCGACCAACTCGACGACGTCGAGGCCAGGGTCGCCGCGCACGGGCCGGAGCGGCCCGAGGTCGGCGAGGTCCACCGGCTCGACCCGGTGCGGGCACGCGCGCTGTTCCCACCGCTGGCCGAGCACCTGTCGGCGGTGCACATCACCGGCGGCGCACGGGTCGACGGCCGGCGGTTGCGGGCCGGGCTGCTCGACGGGGCACGGCGGCACGGCGCGCTCGCCCGGCAGGGCGACGCCGAACTGGTCGTCGAGGGCGGCGCGGTCACCGGCGTGCGCGTCACCGGCGAGCATGCCGGTGGCGAATCTGGCAGCGACGAACCTGGCAGCGACGCCCACGTCGGCGGGGAACATGGCAGCGGCGAGACCATCGCGGCCGACATCGTGGTCGCGGCGGCGGGCGCGTGGACCAACGCGGTGCTGGCGCCGCTGGGCCTGCGGGTACCGGTGGAGCCGCAGCGCGGCCAGATCGTCCACCTGCGGCTACCGGGCGTGGACACCGGAAACTGGCCCACCGTCCTGCCGATGGGCCCGCACTATCTCGTCTGCTTCGACGACCGGGTGGTGGTCGGTGCGACCCGGGAGACGGGCAGCGGCTTCGACGTCCAGGTCACCGCGGCGGGGCTGCACGAGGTGCTGACCGCCGCCCTGTCGGTGGCACCCGGCCTGTCCACCGCGAGCCACCTGGAGACCCGCGTCGGCCTGCGGCCGCTGACGCCGGACCAGTCGCCGCACGTCGGCTTCGTGCCGGGCGTACCGGGGCTGGCGATGCTGACCGGTTTCGGGGCCGCCGGCCTGACGATGGGGCCGAACGCGGGCGAGATCGTCGCCGACCTGATCCGCGACCGGACGCCGTCGCTGGACGTGTCGGCGCTCGCACCGACGACCACGCCGGTCGACTGACCCGGTCCCCCACCCCACCCGTCCCGGCTTCGTGACGGAGCTGGTCCCGTGACGGAGTCGGGCACGCTTCCTCCCTCACCGACGCTCAGTCATAGACACGACTGAAACTCCCGGCAACCCCGCACCCCGATCGGACGTGAAGTATCCGAACGGGCCGGGAAAGCAGGCCCCGCAACGGGGAGGGCGGCAAATGTGACCGCGTTACGGGAGAAGTCCAGCAACGGCGCGGAGAATCCGGCTTCGTCGCCCGGCTCGGGCGAGCGGCTCGCCGGCTTCGAGGAGCTGTACGCCGCCCAGTTTCACAACCTGACGCTGCAGCTCAACGCGTACGTCGGCAGCCTGTCCGAGGCCCAGGACCTGGTGCAGGAGGCATTCTGCCGGGCGATTCCCCGGTGGCAGAAGCTGTCCGCCTATGACGATCCGGCCGGCTGGGTCCGCCGGGTCGCGTGGAACCTCGCGATCAGTGGCTGGCGCCGCCACCGGACCGTGATGGCGTTCCTGGGCCGGCAACGCGAGCAGCACGTGGAGGGGCCGAGCCCGGACCGGGTGGCGCTCATGCGGGCGCTCGCCACCCTGCCCGACCGGCAGCGCCGGATCTTCGTCCTGTACTACATCGCCGGCGACAGCGTGCTGGAGATCGCGGAGCGGGAGGGAGTCCCGGAGGGAACCGTCAAATCATGGCTGCACAGGGCCCGGTCCGCCGTGGCCGCTCAGCTCACCGATGACCGAAGGGAGACCGGCGATGTCTGACTTCGACCTCGACTTCGAGGACCGAGTGATTGCCGGCGCCGTCGACGACTATCAGGAAGGCACCATGCGATTCATCAAGCCCCAGGGCACGGTCGCGGCAATCGCCACGGCCCGCCGCCGTCGCAAAGTTCGCGTCGCCTCGATCGTGGCCGGCGTGGCCGTCGTGGTGGTCACCGCTGGTACCGCCTACGCCGCGCGAGGCCCGGCGGAACACGTCCCACCTCCGGTGATCGGCAACCAGAACAGCCCGAGCCCGGCCGGCAGCCCGAGCGCCAGCTCGTCGCCGTCGACCGCCCCGACCGATACCGGTACCCCCAGCGCCGGCAGCAGCGGCGCCGGTACCGGTGCCAGCGGCCCTCACGATCCGGACGACCTCAGCGACGCCACGCTCAACCTGCCGGCGGTGTACGGAGACTCGTGCCCGCACGGCGCGACCAGGTTCACCAACGGTTCGGCGAACCAGTACACCAAGATTGACAAGGTGCTGAGCGCCGACGTCGACCGGGACGGTTCCTGGGACGATGTCGCGATGATCAGCTGCCGGCCCGGCGAGGGCGCGATGCGGCAGGTCGTGGCGTACCACCGGAAGGCCAACGGGACGTTCACGACGATCGGTCTGGTCGCCAAGCTGGAACTCGGGCCCAACTCGACCGAGAAGATCAACAACATCGACGACGTCAAGGTGTCCGGCTCGGCGGTCATGGTGCACGTCGGCGACTATGCGTCCACGTCCACCGACGGCGGCCAGGCATCCGGCGTGTGGCAGTGGCGCACGTACGGCTGGAAAGGCGGCGCGTTCGCCCAGACCGGCGGCTCGACCTCGTTCGTCGCCGACACCTCGAACGTCAGGTTGACCACGGTCGTGTCCAACCTGACGTTCGACCCACCGGTGAACGGCAAGCGGACCGGCCGGCTCACCATCACCGTCCGCAACACCGGCTCCCGGTCTGTGAAACAGCTGGAACTGCGGGTGGTGACGTCCAACGGGGACATCGGGCGCTCGACGGCCTGCCCGGAGGGTCAGAACTCCACGCCGATCTGCCAGCTCGGCCCGCTCGCGGCGGGGGCGTCGAAGACGGTCACCCTGACCACGACCTGGGACCAGAGCCAGACCGAGTACCCGGTTCAGACCAGCGGCAGCAACGGCGACATCACCGATCTCGACGCACAGCTGCGCATCGGTGACCAGAAGTACAGCGACACCATGCCGAGGTTGAAGGTGATTTTCAACTGACCGCACGGATCCGGAGGCGCTCCAGGTGGCTCATCGTCGCCTGGTGCGCCTCCCATCCGTCCGGGAACTTCACCGGTACGTTCAGGTGCACCGGCTCCGTCGAGGGGTGCGCGTCCAGAAGCTCCGGGATGCCGGCCCGGGCCACCACCAGACACGCGTGCCTGTGCCGCGAGGCCAGCACACACAACCGCCCGGACTCCAGGTGAAACGCGCTGGCGTCCCGCCGGCCCGACAGCGGGTGCAGCACCACGGTGACGTCGTACTCCCGGCCCTGCAACCGGTTCGCCGTGTCCACGGTGATGCCGTCGCCGGCCGTCCCGAGAACGGAACGGATCGCGGCGACCTGGTCGCGGTGCGCCGCCCCGATCGCGATCCGGTCGGCGGTGACCGGCACCCCGGCCGGGTCGCGTTCGGAGTAGGCGACCGTCCCGCGTTCCAGCACGCGCAGCGCCAGCTCGGCACAGGCCGCCGCGGCCTGCCCGTCGGTGCGTACCGCGTGCCGGGCCGGCAACTCGTACAGCGCCCAGCCCCGATCCGCGGCGAGGTCCACGGTCGCGTCCAGCGGGCCGGCCGACGCCGTTCCCGACGCCCGCGCGGTGAACTCCAGATGCCGTTGTCCGGCAACGGTTCCCGCCTCGAACCCGGCGAACGGATAGAACGCCCGGGCGACCACCGGCGCGGCGGTCGGCGGCAGCCGCCAGGAGACCGGCAGGCGGTGCACCGGCATCGTCGGGTGGTGACTCAGCAGGACGGCCACCGCGCTCTGCATCGGATCCCAGGTCAGTCCCGTCCAGCGGTCGATGTCCACAGTGGAGAACGGGTCGAGCTGGCCGGGGTCGCCGACGAACAGCGCCCGGTCGAACAGGTTCGCGATGCGCAGGAGCATGTCGGAGCGCATCTGGTACGCCTCGTCGACGATCGCCCACGGCCAGACCCGGTCGCCGACGGTGGCCCACTTGGCGGCGGTACCGATGACGATCCCGCAGCCGGGCAGCTCGGCGAGTTTCCGGCCGACCCGGACGGCCGGGCGGTCCCGGATCCGGGCCGGTGCCTGGTAGTCCTGGGCGGCCAACCGGCCGATGGTCGCGTCCGGTACCGCGTCGGCAAGCCGTACCACCAGGTCGTCGACCTGTTCGTTGGTCTGCGCCACGACGATGAGCGGATCGCCCCCGGCCGCGAGTTCGGCGGCGGCGCGTACCACGAGCGTGGACTTGCCGGCCCCGGGCGGCGAGTCGACCACCACGCCACGGTGCAGCCCGGACCGCAGGTCGGCGAGTACGGCGGGCAGGACGTCAGTGCTCACGACAAACTCCGCTCACGCGCAAGTTCGCTCACGACCACTCCTCTGCTGCGTCGGCAGCGACGGTGTCAGTGGCAGCCGCGTCGGCAGCGTCCCCCACCGGGGCCGGGTCGTATCCGGCCGGCGGACCGCCGTGCGTCCACGGCGTGTCCTCCCGCCTCGGGAAGTCGGCGACCGGCTGGTACCCGTCGGTCAGAGACGAGTAGCAGATCCGCTCCCCGACCTCCGGCACGGTACCGGGCGCGGGGGTGGCCGCCCGGCCCATGCCGCCGGACAGCTCGAGCAGCACGCCATCCCCGGTGATGGCGATCAGGGTCGCCTTCTGGCCGGACCGGGTCGGGGCGACCAGCGCCGTGCCTGGTGCCAGGCGCACCGGGTCGGCCGTGCTGACCACGATGTGCGGGCGCAGCTTGCGCGACCGGCCGGCGCCCTCGACCCGCTCCGGCTCGGCGGCCGTCACGGTGCCGACGAACGCCTCGCCGGCCAGCCGGTACTCGGCGAGCACCAGCGGATCGTCGAAGGCTCGCTGCGCGGCGTAGCTGGCCTGGGCGCGCTCCAGCCGGTTGAGCCGCTGGGCGGCCGCGGTCGCGCTGTCCCGCCGGGGCTGCGGCGGCCCGCCGTCGCGCAGGTGCTGCACGTGCGCCGTGTACGCCTCCTTGTCCGCGTCCCACCGCCCGGCCACCCGGGGACCGGCGGGCAGCGCGCGCAGCCGGTCGACCGCCCGCCAGACCAGGCCCCAGGTGGGTTCCAGCTGCGCGGTCAACGCCTTCTCCAACCCGGGTACGTCGCCGGCCTGGATGAGCGGGGCGAGCACCGTGCTGTCGAAGGTCGGATCGGTGGTCGGGCCCGCTGGCGGCCAGGTCCCGGCGTCCTCGGCCAGCACCGCGGCCTGGGCGCCGGTCAGCCCGACCGGCGGGTCGATCCAGCCGAGCAGCGCGGCGAGGTTCTGGTCCTCGACCAGGCTCTGGCCGGTCGCCCAGTGCAGTGCCAGCGCCTCGGTCGCGGCCAGCAGCAGGCACGAGCCCGGATACTCGGCCCGCTCGGCGAAGAAGGTGAGCCACCGGCCGAGCATCGGCACGGCGGGATCGACCGCGTAGTCACCGTACGAGCGGCGGAAGCGGGTGGAGCGGCCGAACAGCCGGGCGAAGTCGACGCCGCCGGGGTTGGGTACCACGATCTGTGGCGCGTCGGCGAACCGTACCCGGATGTCCCGCGCCCGGTCACCCGCCACCGCCTCCACCCGCGCGGTGAATCCGTCCGCATAGGACACGATGACGCCCGCCAGCGCGGTGGCGAACGCGAAGCGCTGGTCCCGGTTGCGTGGCTGGGCGACGACGAGCAGCCGGGGCTTGTCCGGATCGTCACCGACCATCGCGGCGAGCGGTGCGTTGGCTTCCCCGGCGAGGGTGAGCGGCACCAGGACCAGCGGACGGTCGTGCACGTGGACGTGACGCACCGTCGCGATCGGCTGCGCCCGCCCGGCGCGTACGGCCTCGGCGCGGGCAAGCGAGGTCAACGTACTCATGCGGCGTGGTCACCCCGATCCGGTCGCTGGCGCTTCCTCACGCACGCCTCGCTCATCCGACAAGTCCCGCTCACAGAGCCGAAGCCAGCGACTCGGCGCGCAGGCGGGCGGCCAGCCGCAACAGTTCGGCCGCCTCGGCCTGATCCGGGTCCGGCACCCGGGTCCCCGCGGCCAGGTCGAGCACCCCGGCCACGTCCGGTACGCCGCCCAACTCGTCGTGCACCGACCGGCCCAGCGCCGCGGTCTGCCCGCGTGCCTCGTCCCGGCAGAAGTACGCCAGCTCGCAGGCGTCCAGGCACTCCGGGGCATACCGCGCCCGGGTGGCGTGCAGCGCCCCGACGACCTCCACCACCGGCCGTCCCGGGACCGCCGAATCGTCGGAGAAACGTGGCGGGTGCTCGCCTCCGCCACAACCCGGCTCCGGCTGCGCTCCCGCGGCCCCCAAGTCGAACGTCAGATCCGCCGGCAAGGTCGCGATCAGGTCGCCGATGCGCGCCAGCCGGGACAGTTGCCGGGTCAGCACGGTCAGCTGCCGGCGCACGTCGACCAGCGCCGCGGTGGGCTGGTTGGCGAAGTTCTCCGGGCAGATCAGCACCACCTCGTCGGCGACCGTCTCCGGCCCGTACCCCAGCTCGGCGAGCAGCCCGCGCAGCGCCAGCACGTACACCGCCGCCTGGGTCGCGGCCGCGGCCACCTTCCGCCCGTCCGCCTGCCCGTCGATGACCGCGAAGGACTTGATCTCCACGACGTGGAAGCGCCCGCGCAGCCTGACCGCGATGAGGTCCGGCTCCAGATACGCGGCACGGCCGCCGACGTCCAGCCGTAGCAGCGGGTGGTCGAGCAGGACGCCGCCGTCCGGACCCGCGGCCGCCGCCTCGGCCAGCAGCTCGCGGGTGCGCGCGTGGCGCGCGTCGAGGCTCGCGCCGGTGCCGGCCGGTGCCAGGTCCGCGTAGGACACTTCGGGTACCGGCAGGCCCAGCCGCTCGCCCAGCAGCCGCAGCAGTCCGGCGCAACCGTCCGCCTTCACCTGTGCCTCGAACGCGTTGCCGCGGCTGATGGCGAACGGGGACTGCCCGGACGGCACCGGAAACTCCACGTATCCGGCCAGCTTCTGTTTGTCGATGCCGGCCGCGTCCAGTACGGCGCGCCGGTCGCAGCCCGGATTGGTGGTCAGCGCCGCGATCGTGCGCGCGGTGTGCTCCCGCACCGGCGCCGTACCGCGAATGCGCGCCAACCGTGCCTCGACGTCGCTCATATCGGCAGGCACCTTTCCGGGATCACCATCAGGGGTCGGCACGCGGGTCAGCACGCGGAGTCAGTACGGGTCAGCACGCGGCGAGCAGCGTGCGCAGCAGGCCGGCCAGCTGGGTGCGCTGCTGGGCCGGCAACTGGTCCAGCGCCGCGGTCTGTTCCGCCAGCCCGGCCTCGACCGCCTCATCGACGAGCTGGCGTCCCTTCGCGGTCAACTGTGCCCGCAACGCGCGGCGGTCGGCCGGATCCGGCACCCGGCGGACCAGCCCGGCGCGCTCCAGCTTGTCCAGCCGCCCGGTCATCCCGCCCGTGGTGAGCATCAGCGTGGCGGACAGCTGGCTGGGCGAGAGCGTATGCGGATCGCCGGCCCGGCGCAGGGTGGCGAGCACGTCGAACTCGCCGCGCCCGATGCCGAACGGTGCGTATGCCCGCTCCACCCGGTCGCCCATCAGCCGGCCGATCCGGTAGATCCGGCCGAAGACCTCCATCGGCAGCGTGTCCAGCTCGGGGCGCTGCGCCGCCCACTGCGCGACGATCGCGTCCACCCCGTCGGCCCGGCTCGCTGCTCTGTCCTGCGGCATGAGCCGAGTGTGCCACACCCCACCCCAGCCTCAGTTACTTGACGCTAAGTTTCTTAGTGCTAAGTTATCTCCAAGGCAACCGGAGGCGAGCCGGCACCTCGACGGGACGGCGTCTCGGCAAGGACGCACCTCGACGAGACAGCACCCCGAGACAGGGCCGGCACCTCAACAGGGGGACGGTGACAGGAACGATGACGCAGACGGCGACACGGACAGCGAATCCGACGATGACGCGGACGAAAACCAGGCGGGGCCCCGGCGAACGGGCGCTCATCACTGGAATGACCATCGACGCACTGGGTTCGGGCATGTACGTGCCGTTCTCCCTGGTGTTCTTCCAGCGGGTCACCGGGTTGCCGCTCGCCGTCATCGGCGCCGTCCTCACCGTCGCGGGACTGGTCGGCATGGCGTTGCTGCCGCTGGCCGGGGCGGCCGTCGACCGGTTCGGCGCGCGGCGGATGCAACTGGTCGGCTACGCGGTACGCGGCCTCGGTTTCGTCGCGTACCCGGCGGCCGGCACGCTGCCGGCGTTCGCCGCCGTCGCGCTGTTCACCGCGACCGGAGACCGCGCGTTCCCCGCCATCCAACAGGCGCTCATCGGCGAGGTCGCCACCGGCAGCGACCGGGACCGGCTCAACGCCCTGGCCCGCAGCCTGCGCAACGCCGGCCTGGGCGCGGGCGGCCTGCTCGCATCGCTGATCATCGGGCTGGCCGGCGACACCGGGTTCACGCTCGCGGCCTGGCTCAACGCGGTGAGCTTCTTCGTCGCGGCGCTGTTCGCCCGCCGGGTGCCGAGGCAGCCGGCCCGGGACCGCGAACGCACCCGGACGGGCTACCGGACGCTGCTCGCCGACCGGCCGTTCCTGGGCCTGACCGCGGCGAACTTCCTGATCGCGCTCGGGTACTCCGCGCTGTCCCTGCTGCTGCCGGCATACGCGGTGACCGTGCTGCACGCCCCGGCCGCGACGGTCGGCGTGCTGTTCGCGGTCAACACCGCGCTGTGCGCCCTGGCCGGCGTGCCGGTGAGCCGGGCGGCACGGCGGATCAGCCGGCGCACCCGGGTCGCCGCGAGCGGAGCCGCCGTGTTCGCCCTGGCGTTCGCCGGCTTCGCGGTGCTGGGCACCACCCGTCCGGGCGGCAGCGTGGTGCTCGCCGGCGCGCTGATCGGCACGACCGCGTTCTACACGGCCGGCGAACTGCTGCACAGCCCGGCCGCGAGCACCCTGGCGATCGAGGTGGCGCCGGACGCCGCCCGGGGCCGGTACCTGGCGGCGTACCAGCTGTCCTGGTCGCTGTCGGCGGCCCTCGCCCCGTCGCTGTTCACCGCGTTGCTGGCGGTCGACGGCCGGCTGCCCTGGCTGTTCCTGATCGGCTCCGTGCTGGCCGGCGCCACGCTGCTCATCCGGCTGGAGCGGCCGCTGGCCCGGCGCCGGCCCGCGCCGCTCCCCGGGGCCGTCCCCACTGCCCCGGAGGCCGCAGCGGTCTCCCCGGCTCCAACCGTCTCCCCGGCCCCAGCCGTCTCCCCGGCCGCATTCGGATCGCCGGCCGCAGTTACCCCCTCGGCCCCAGCCGTCTCGGTCCCAGGCGTCTCCGCTTCCCTGAGCCCCTCCGCCTCCCTGAGCCCCTCCATTTCCGGGGACACCGACCGCTTTCGGGTGACCTGCGGCGCAACGTCGCGTTAGCCGCCCCGGCGATCGGGTAAGCGATGAGGTCGGGTAAGCGTGAGAAGTCCGCCTCGACGGTACGGCGGCTCCGCTTTCCACGATTGGCAAGCGGGGGATTGACGTGACGAAGACCAATCTGGAGCCGGTCGCGGAGCCGCGGCCGGCTCGCCGCCGGCGGCTGTGGCTGGCCGTGGCCGTGCTCGTGCCGCTCCTCGGCGCCGCCGGGTTCGCCGGGCTGCGGCTGGCCGGGCCGCTGCCGGCGCCGCAGGTGATCCAGGCGGTGCCGCAAATGTACGTGATCCCCGGTACCCCGCCGATACTCCCCTGGCCGTCAGACGGGCAGGCGGTACTGGAGGTGGAGGGGCTCGGCGGCCTGGGCTCCTCGGGCGGCTCGAAGCCGGTACCGATAGCCAGCGTCACCAAGGTGATGACCGCCTACCTGATCCTGCGCGACCACCCCATGCGGGTGAACGAGGACGGCCCGACCCTGACCGTGTCGGCCGACGAGGCCGCCGCGTACCCGGACCAGTTCGCCCGCGGCGAGTCGCTGGTACAGGTCGAGGCCGGCGAGGTCCTCACCGAGCGGCAGGCGCTCCAGGCGCTGCTGCTGCCGTCCGCCAACAACATGGCCTACATCCTCGCCCGCTGGGACGCGGGCAGCCGGCCGGCCTTCGTGGCCAAGATGAACCGGGCCGCCGCGGACCTCGGAATGGCGCACAGCCACTACACCGATCCGTCGGGACTCGAAGCGACCACCGTCAGCACCGCCGCCGACCAGGTCACCCTCGCCCGGGCGGCGATGGAGTTTCCGGTCATGGCGCAGATCGTGGCGATGAAACAGGCCACGCTGCCGGTCGCCGGCGTGGTCAAGAACGTCAACTCGCTGCTCGGCGAGAACGGGATCGTCGGCGTGAAGACCGGCAACACCGACCAGGCCGGCGGTTGCCTGGTGTTCGCGGCCGACCTGGGCGTGAACGGACACCCGATCAAGGTGATCGGCGCGGTGCTCGGACCGGGCCCGGAGATGCAGGACGCGTTCACCGCGGCACGCCGGCTCATGGAGATCGGCAGCACGGTGGTGCACGAGTACCGGGCGGTGCACGCCGGGCAGCTGGTGGCCACCGTACGGGGGCCGCTGGGCCGGAGTACCACCCTGGTCGCGTCCGACGACCTGGACGTCCTCGGCTGGCCGGGGCTGACCTACCGGCTCGACACGCACGCCACCGTGCCGGACAAGATCGCGGCAGCGGTCGGCGTCGGCACGCTCAAGCTGACCGCCGACAACACGGCGGTCAGCACCGACGTGCAGACCACCGGCGCGCTGATCCCGCCCGGCTGGTGGGAGCGGATCGCGCACCGCTGAGCCGGTGCGGAGTGGCTGTCGGGCCTGCGGGTCACGCGCGCCGGGCGGTGTCGGGCCTGCGGGTTATGCGCGCCGGGCGATCCGGCGCGGTCGGGTCATCGCCGGTACCCGCGCCCCGGCCGGCATCGCGGTCGACCCGCGCACGGTCAGCTGGGTGGCCATGCCGTACGACGTGTCCCGGTCCCGGTCCCGCCCGCGCGCCAGCAGTTCGACCAGCAGATCGACGGCCTTGTGCCCGGCCTGTTCCTGGGGAATCGCCACGGTCGACAGGGCCGGGCTGCACATGGCGGCCATCGGGATGTCGTCGAACCCGAGCACACTGACCTCGTCGGGCACCCGGACCCTGCGGTCGGCCAGGCGGCTGAGCACGCCGAGCGCCATCAGGTCGTTGTAGCAGACGATCGCGGTCAGCCGCGCCGCGAGTGCGAGGTCGGTGCCGTGCACCCCGGCCTCGAACACCGGCGCGAACGGGCCGAACTCCACCACCGCCATGCCGTGCCGGGACGCCCGGCGCAGCCCGCGGCGGCGCTCCTGGTTGGACCATGAGGTGGACGGGCCGCCCAGGTAGGCGATGCGCCGGTGGCCGAGCGCGGCGAGGTGGTCGATCGCCTGCCGCATGCCGCCGACGTTGTCCATGACCACCGACGGAACCCCGGCCACCCGGCGGTTGACCAGGACCAGCCTGGTGCGGCCCAGCGCCTCCTTCAGCTCGGTCGACGACATCCGCGGCGCGCAGATGATGACGCCGTCGACCTGCTTCGCCATGGCGCGCACCAGTTCGACCTCGGCGCGCGGGTTTTCCTCGGCGTTGCCCAGGAACACGGAGTAGTTCTCCTCGCGCGCCCGGGCCTGCACACCCTTGAGCACGCTGGGGAAGAACGGGTTGGTCACGTCGGGGACGATCACCGCGAGGTTGCCCGTGCCGCCGCCGGGTGGCGCCCGGCGGGCTGTGCGGCTGGGCTGGTATCCCATGCCGTCGGCCGCCTGCAGAACGCGTTGCAGGGTGGCGTCGCGCAGCAGTTCGGGAACGGCGAACGCACGCGAGACGGTGGCCGCGGACACTCCGGCGGCGCGGGCGACGTCGTAGATGGTGACGGCCATCGGCGGCGCCTCCATCTCGGCTCGTCGAGCAGTTGCACAACCATCGCGCCGGTTGCTGCAACTTGTCAAGGCTGGCGACCGGGGGGCTTTCATCCCTGGCCGGCGGGCCGCGCTGCAACCAGTTTCAGTGCCGGAGACATTGACGGGCCACCGAGGCATTGATGAGTGTTGAACCCCGGTGACCGTGCCGACACACACCGGGCGGAGGGATGGGAAGCCGTGGCCGACGAGGGAGTGGTGAGCCGTCGCGACGTACTGCGGGGCGCCGGAGCGGCCGCCGCCGCGCTGACCGTACCGGCCCTGACGCCGGCCTTGACTCCGGGTGTGGCGGCGGCGGCCCCGGCGAAGGCCGGCGCGGCTTTTCCGCTCGTCGCGGCCGGCCGGGCGACACCGCTGATGGTCAGCGGACAGGACCATCCGGGAGTGGTCCGGGTGGCCGGCGACCTGCGGGCCGACATCGGCCGGGTCACCGGTGTCGAGCCCGAGGTAGGTGATCGGGCCGCCCCGGCCCGGGACATCGTGCTCATCGGTACCGTCGGCCGCAGCCCCCTCGTCGACGCCCTGGTCCGGCGTGGCCGGCTCGACGTGAGCGAGATCGCCGGCAGGTGGGAGTGCTCGCTGCGCGAGGTGGTGACCGACCCGTTCCCGGGCGTCCGCCGCGCCCTCGTGCTCGCCGGCAGCGACCAGCGGGGCACCATCTACGCCGCGTACGACGTGTCGCGGGAGATCGGCGTCTCACCCTGGTACTTCTGGGACGACGTGCCGCCGGCCCACCGGCCCGAGCTGTCCGTACGGTCGGCCCGGACGGTCACCGGCGAGCCGGCCGTGAAATACCGTGGCTTCTTCATCAACGACGAGAACCCGAACCTCGGCACCTGGGCGCCGCGGTACTTCGGCCCCGGCCTGGCGCCGGGCTACCCGGGCGGGTTCAACAGCAAGGTCTACGCGGCCGTGTTCGAGGCGCTGCTCCGGCTGCGGGGCAACTACCTGTGGCCGGCGGTGTGGGGCCGGGCATTCGCCGAGGACGACCCGGACAACCACGCGGTCGCGACGGCGTACGGCGTGGTGATGGGCACGTCGCACGAGGCCCCGATGATGCGCGGGATCGAGGAGTGGAACCGGCACGCTCACGCCGCCGTACGCGACTCCGCCGGAAACATCGTGACGCCGGGCAGCGACCCGTACGGCGGCACCGGCGAGTGGAGCTTCCGGCACAACGCCGAGGCCGTCACGGCGTACTGGCGGGACGGTATCCAGCGGATGGTGGACCAGCACTTCGAGGGTGTGGTCACCATCGGCATGCGGGGCAACGGCGACACCGCCCTGCCGGACGGCAACGGCATCGAGCTGATGGAGGACATCGTCGCCACGCAGCGGCGGATCCTCACCGAGGTGACCGGCCGGGATCCGGCCGCAACACCGCAGGTGTGGACGCTGTACAAGGAGGTGCAGCGGTACTGGGACCAGGGCATGGCGGTACCCGACGACGTGACCCTGGTGTTCGCCGACGACAACTGGGGAAACCTGCGGAAGCTGCCCGATCCGGCCCTGCCCCGGCGGTCCGGAGGTTATGGCATCTACTACCACTTCGACTATGTCGGCGGCGGCCGCAACTACAAGTGGGTGGACACCACGCTACTGCCCAACGTCTGGGAGCAACTGCACCAGGTCTACGCGTACGGCGTCAGCCAGCTGTGGGTGGTGAACGTGGGCGACCTGAAGGGCAACGAACTGGCGCTGCAGTTCTTCCTGGACTACGCCTGGGCCCCGGACGCCCTGGACGTGGACCGCATCCCGGACTGGGAGAGAGACTGGGCATCGCTCCACTTCGGACAGACGCACGCCGCGGCGATCGCGACGATCCTGCACACCTACTCCCGGCTGGCTTCGCGGCGCAAGCCCGAGCTCCTGAACCGGCGCATCACGAGCAACGGCACCAGCATCGTCTACGACGACCAGGCCAGCCCGTTCAGCCTGGTCAACTACCGGGAACTGGAGACCGTCACCCAGCAATGGCAACAGTTGGCCGCGGACACGGCGAAGGTACGCGACGCACTGCCGGACCCGCTCCGGGACGCGTACTTCGAACTGGTCGGGTACCAGGTGCTCGCGACGGCGAACCTGTACGCGCTGCGGCTGGCCGAGTTCACCAACCTGCTCTACGCGGGGCAGGGCCGGGCCGCCACCAACGACCTGGCCGCCACCGCCGAGGCCCGCCTCGCCGACGACTTCGCGCTGGCCGACCACTACAACACCGCGGTAGCCGGCGGGAAGTGGCGCGACTTCCAGCTCCAGCCGCACGTCGACTACGGCGACGTCGCCCGGTACGGGCCCAACGCGCCCTGGCAGGAACCGGAGGACAGCAGCGGGCGGGCACTGCCGGACGTCATCTTTCCCGCGGTACGACGGATCGCGGTGCCCGACATCGCCGAGCTGGGCGTCGCGGTCGACGGGTCGGACCAGTTCTGGCTCGCCGGGGCGGCCGGCGCCACGCTGCCGGAGTTCAGCCCGTACCAGAGCCAACCGGCGCAGTACATCGAGGTGTTCAACCGGGGCACGGTGCCCTTCGACTACGCGATCCAGCCGGCGGCCGGGTGGCTGACCGTGTCGCCGGCCCACGGTTGGGTGGACACGCAGGTACGCGCCACCGTACGCGTGGACTGGCGCCGGGCACCGGCCGGCACCACGACGGTACCGATCGTCGTCACCGGCCCGGGCGGCGCGAGCGTCCTGGTCCGGGCCGTGGTACGCAACGCCAGCGTCCGGCCGTCCCGGACACCGACCCACGTCGAGGCCAACGGGTACGTGTCGATCGAAGCGGACCACGTCACCACGGCCGTCCACGCCTCCGGCGTCCACTGGCGGCGCATCCCCGACATCGGCCGCACCGGCTCCGGCATGAAGGCGTTCCCGGTCACCGCTCCGGCCGCGACCCCAGGGCCGGGCTGTCCGCGGCTGGAGTACCGGCTGCAGCTGTTCACCACCGGCCCGGTCGTCGTCTGGGCGTACCTGTCGCCGCGCAACAACGTGCTGCACGGTGCCGGCATCCGGTACGCGGTCTCGTTCGACGACGACCCGCCACAGATCGTGAACGTCACCACGGCGGCTCCGGTGGCCGACGACGGCACCATGAATCGGCCCTGGGAACGCAACACCTCCGACAACGTGAACCGGACCTCGACCGCGCACACCATCGCGACCGCCGGCCCGCACGTGCTCAGGTTCTGGATGGTCGATCCGACCGTGGTGCTCCAGAAACTGGTGGTGGACACCGGCGGCGTCGCGGAGAGCTACCTCGGTCCGCCGGAGAGCCTGCGCCTCGGCGACAGGTGATCGGAGCTCGCCCCCGACCCCCCACGTGACCGGAGGTCACAGGATCCCTTGCGTGACCGCAGGTCACCGATCCCTTGCGTGACCGGAGGTCACGGTGATCCGACCCGGGCGGGCCGCGGGTCCCAGCGGGCGAGTCGGGCGCGGAAGTCCGCCGGGTCGCCCGGCGCACCCGACCACGCCGTCTCGGCCAGCGCCCACAGCCGGGGGGTGGCCAGGTGCCACACGTGGGCGGGCGTCGGGGCGAACTCCGTCCAGATCTGGGCCTGGGTGCCGAGCACACCGGGCGAGTCGCCGTACGCGCGGAGGAGGCCGGCGAGCGGATCGAAGCGGTACGCGTCGTCCAAGGTCAGCAGGTGCCCCGGCTGGCCTGGCGGCTCGTCCGGCTCCTCGCTGGCCGGGTAGTCGAGGAACGTCCACCGGTACGGCGCCATGATGACCTGATGTCCCCGGGCGACCGCCCGGGCGCCGTGTGCCGGGTCGCGCCACGCGGTCAGCACCATGTCACCGGGCAGGCCGGCGTCCTCACCGGACTCGTCCCAGCACACCGCGCGGCGACCCAGCCCGGACAGAAAGTCTCCCATCTGGCCGAGGAACCAGCCGTGCAGCCGGTGCGGACCGGAAAGACCCAACTCGGCCGCCCGGCGCCGGGCCTGCGCGCTGGCCTCCCACTGCGCGGTCGGGCACTCATCGCCGCCGACGTGCACGTACCGGGCCGGGAACACGTCCACGACCTGGCCGAGCACTTCCCGGCAGAACTCCAGCGTCGCGTCCCCCACACCCAGGATGTCCTCGCTGATCCCCCAGCTGGTCCAGACCGGGAGTCGCCGTCCGGGATGGTTGCCGAGCTGGGGGTACGCGGCGAGAGCCGCCCGTGTGTGGCCGGGCATCTCGATTTCCGGTACCACACTCACCCCACGCTGCTCGGCGTGCCGCACCAGCGCCCGCAACTGCGCCTGGGTGTAGAAGCCGCCGTGCCGCTGGCCGTCGAACCGGGTGCTGCCGGCCGGCCCGACCATGGTCTCGCTGCGCCAGGCTCCGACCTCGGTCAGCCGCGGCCACCCGTCGACCTCCATCCGCCACCCCTGGTCGTCGGTCAGGTGGAGGTGCAGCACGTTGAGCTTGTGCAGGGCGATCTCGTCGACGAACCGGTACAGGAAGTCCAGCGGCATGTAGTGGCGGGCCACGTCGAGGAGCACGCCGCGCCACGGCAGCCGGGGCGCGTCCTCGATGGTCAGGCACGGCCAGCGCCATGCTTCGCGTGGCGCGTCCGGCGCCGAGGTCTCGCGGGGCAGCAGTTGGCGCAGGGTCTGCACGCCGTGCCGGAGACCGGCGGGGTGTGCCGCCCGCAGGATGACCGCGTCGGGGCGGACGTCCAGCCGGTACCCTTCGGGGTCGCCGCCCGGCGTGCCTTCCAGGCGCAGCTGGATGCGTGACTCGCCGGAGCCCACACCGTCAGAGCCCACAACGTCAGAGCCCACACTGCCAGAGCCCACCCGGACCATCGGGAAATACTCGGCCAGCAGGGCGGCGACCTGCTCGGCGCCGGGCGCGGCGGTGACCAGTTCCGTGCCGGGCACGGCATCGGCCTGCCTCGCGCCGGGCACGGCGGTGACCCGCTCCGCGCCGGGCGCGGCGGACGATCCGAGCACGAACTGCCCGGGATGCCGGATCACCGTGGTGGGTCGGGGAATGATCACGTCGGCCCTTCGGGGTACGGTGCGACGGCCTCGCGCCGGCGCGGCTGATGGGGTTGCTGGCTGCCCTGGGCTGGCTGCCCTGGGCCAGCTGTCCTGGGCTGGATTCCTTGGGTTGGCTGCTCCTCGCGGCGGCTACTCCTTGACCGCTCCGGCGGTCATGCCGGCGACCAGGCGCCGTTGAATGATCATGAAGAACACGACGACCGGCAACGCGAAGAGCGTGGACGCCGCGATCAGGCCGCCGTAGTCGGTACCGGTGTTGGTACTGAACGACACCAGCCACACCGGCAGGGTGTACCTGGACTGGTCCTTCATCATCACGTACGCGAAAATGTAGTCGTTCCACGCCGTGATGAACGCGAAGACGCTGGTGGCGATGACACCCGGCATGACGAGCGGGAGCAGGATCGACCGGATGACGGTGAGCCGCCCGGCCCCGTCGACCATCGCCGCCTCCTCCAACTCCACCGGTACCCCGTAGAGAAAGCCGCGCAGCGTCCAGATGGTGAACGGCAGCACCAGGGCGAGGTACGTGACGGTGAGCCCGATGAGGCTGTTGAGCAGGTGCATGCTGCGCAGGCTCAGGAACAGCGGGATGAGCAGCGCCGGCTGCGGGATCATCTGGATGACCAGCACGCCGAGCAGGAACGACCGGCGGCCCAGGAAACGGAAGCGGGTCAGCGCGGTGGCCGCGAAGAACGCCACCACGATGGACAGCACCACCACCGCACCGGTCACCACCAGGCTGTTGCGCAGGTACGTGGTGAAGTACGGCTTCTCGACGGCGTCGGTGAGGTTGGCCAGGCTGAACGGGATCGGCAGGAACCTCGGCGTCGGGGTGAGGATGTCGCCGTACGGCTTGAACGTGGTGTTGAGCATCCAGTACACCGGGAACGCCCACACCAGGCAGAAGACGACGGCCGCCGCGTTCAGCGCGCGACGCCGGCGCCTCACAGTTCATCTCCGGAGCGCAGCAGCCGCCGGATGTAGTAGGCGGTCAGGCCCAGCAGAAGCAGCACCGACACCACCGCGATCGCCGCACCCTGGCCGTACGACTGGCTGCTGAACGCCTTGACGATGGCCCAGATGCCGAGCGTCGTGGTTCCGGAGCCGGGGCCGCCCTGGGTCAGGATCCAGATCTGGTTGAACACGGTGAAGTCCCAGATCACCGACAGGATCGTGACGAGCAGCAGGATCGGGCGCAGGAACGGGATCGTGATGATGCGGAAGCTCTGCCAGTAACCGGCGCCTTCCAGGGCGGCCGCCTCATAGTAGGTGCGCGGGATCTGGCTGAGCCCTGCGTGCAGGGTCAACGCCACGAAGGGTACCGACTGCCAGACGACCAGCGTCCACACCACGAAGAACGCGGAGCCCGACCGGGCCAGCCAGTCGTGCTGGCTGAAGTCGCCGAACACCCGCACCGAGTCCAGGCCCCAGTTCACCACCCCGTACAGCGGCTGGAACAGCCACTGCCAGATCAGCGTCGAGGCGACGCTCGGCATCGCCCAGGCGGCGATGAGGCACAGAGTGACGGCGGTGCGCATCCGGCGCCCGAGTTCCCCGAGCATCAGCGCGACCAGCATGCCGATCAGCAACGTGCCGGCCACCAGCGCCACGCAGAACACGACGGTACGCGCGAGCACCGGTACGAACTCGCTGTCGCTCAGGATTCCCCGGTAGTTGGCCACGCCGGCCCACGGCGCCTCGCCGGTGAACAGCGCCCGCAGCCCGTAACTGCGCAGGGAAATCAACACGAGCCGGACCAGCGGGTACCCCTGGACGAGCGCGAGGACGACGGCGGCCGGCAGCAACAACACGTACGGCAGTGCCCGGGTGCCCCGCCGGCCGGCCGCCGACCGGGTGGTGGCGGCCGGCCGGGTGGTACCGGATGATTCCGGAGCCCGGAGGATCGTTGTCACAGCAGCGTCCTTCGCGTCGCTGGCTCACTCATCACTGGCTCGCGCGTCACTGGTCCGCGCGTCACTGGCTCGCG
>NZ_BONZ01000073.1 GCF_016862975.1 Rugosimonospora africana | reverse complement strand
TTGAGGGCCTGGCCCAGGTGGGTGTCGAAGTCCTTGGCCGCGGCGGCCGGTGTCTTGCGCCCGGTCGCGATGTCGCCGAAGAACGTGCCGATCGACTTGTCGCCCTCGATGGTCGCCCATCCCGGTGTCGCGGGTGTGGCCACGCTGTCCTTGGCCGCCGTGAAGAACGCCTGCGAGGTGGCCGGCAGCGACGCCTTGGCCTGGTCGATGATCTGGGCGGAGACTGGCGTCCAGCCGTCGATGCCGACCACCGCGTCCTTCTGCACCGTCGGGTCGGTGGCCGCCTTCAGGTAGGCCAGCGCCAGCTTCTGGTTGGCGCTCTTCGCCGCGATGGCGAGGTCCGACCCACCGAGGAAGACCGGCTGGTTCTTGCCCGGCGTCGCGCTGGGAAACGGGAACGTGCCGATCTGGTCCTTCATCGCCGGGTTGTCCTTGAGGATCGTGTTGATGCTGGTGTCCAGGATCGCGGCGGTCTTCCCACCGGCGAACAGCGCCGCCTGGTCGGGCGTCTTGTTGTCGGTGTTGCGCGAGGCGGCCGGCGAGTACGTGTTCTGGAACTGCTTCCACGCCGTCAGGCCCTGCTGCGCCGCCGGGCTTTCCAGCGCGCCGGTCCACTTGCCGCCGCTCTGGGTGGCGATCTGGCCGCCCGCGTCCCAGACGAACTGGACCGCGCCGTGCCAGTACTGGCCGGGGAGGTAGAACGCGGAGAAGTCGGCCGCGGTGTTCTTCGCCCTTATCCTGTCCAGGTCGGCGGTCAGGTCGGCGAAGCTGGCCGGTGCGGTCGTGACCCCGGCCTTGGCCCAGATGTCCTTGTTGTAGATGACCGCGCGGTTGCCGGCGAACAGCGGCGCGGCGTAGAGCTTACCGTCCACTGTGGCCGGTCCGACCAACCCCGACAGCCAGGTCTGGCCCGCGGACAGCTCCGCCCGGTGGCTGGTGATGTCGGCGAGGCCACCGGTCGCCGCGAACAGCGGAACGTCGGTGTTGCCGAGGTCGAGCACGTCCGGCGGGTTGTCCTGGGCGAGCGCTGTGCTGATCTTGGTGTTGATGTTGTCCCACTGCTGGATCTGCACGTTGACCGCCGCGCCGGTGGCCTGCTCGAACTGGTTGTTGATGGCGGCCACCGTCTTGTCGGTGAGGTCACCGTCCATGAGCCACACGGTCAGCGTCTGGCCCTTGCCGGATGCCGTGTCGGTGCCGGAGTTATCGGTGGAGTGGCTTCCACAGCCAGCGGCGGCGAGAACCACGCACATACCAGCGGTCAATGCAGCGATGGAGCGTGTGCGCACGGGATCCTCCTCAAAGAAGCCGCAGGTCATGTCCTATCCGTCGGCAGAGGATCGAAGCGCGCCGACGCCGGACGCGTGGCCCGCGACGATTGAGGAGGATGCTTGCACTTGACCAGTGGTCATGTCAATGGCGAGGATCCGGCGAGGTGGACAACCTCTGGTCAGGTTGGGTCGAGCGGACCGGCTCGGCCGGGCTCAGTGGGGTTCGGCGAGGCTCAGCCGGACTCGCTGTCGAAGCGCAGGTGCGTGGTGATCCGGTACCGGTCGCCCCGGTAGATCGAGCGCACGTATTCCACCACTCGCCCACCCGAGTCCCGGGTGGTCCGCTCGAACATGAGCGCGGGCGCGTACAGCGGGACGCCGAGCAGTTCGGCCTCGGTGGCGTCGGTGACCGTCGGCTCGATCGTCTGTACCGCGTCGGTGACCACCACCTGATATCGCACCCGCAGCAACTGGTAAAGCGAGCCGGACTCCAGGTCCTTCGGGTCCAGGCCGGGCGCGACCGCCTGCGGCAGCTGGATCTTCTCGATGGCCATCGGCTCGTCCCCGACCAGCCGCAGCCGGGTCACGTTCAGCACCGGCTCCGAGGGCGAGACCCGCAGCCGGTGCCCGAGCTGCGCACCGGCCGGCGCGACCTCGAACGCCATCACCCGGGACAGCCAGTTGCCCTCGGCCGGCGGCGCGTAGAACTCCGTCATCGTGGACGGGGTGATCTCCTGGGTCACCTTGTGCGCACTGGTGAACGTGCCCCGGCCATGCTGCCGTACCAGCAGCCCGGCCTGGGCCAGGTCGTCCACCGCGGCGCGCAGCGTCGGCCGGGACACGCCCAGGCGCTCGCTCAGCTCCCGTTCCGAGGGGATGAGCTCACCCGGCCCGCGCCCCTCGATGAGCGTCAACAACTGCTCGCGTACCCGGGCTCTCTTCACCCCGTCCTCCTCGCGCCGCGTCCCGCCGACCCAGACGACAATATCAGTGACCTGCGTTTTCTGACCACTGGTGATATTCATTCGCCGGGCCAGGAACGCCGTTGGTCATCAAATCCCGGGTATGCCCAGGCAGGTGCGTTCCCCTTGACATAACCATCGGTATGGTTCACTGTCCCTACAGGCGCGCCAAAGCTATTCACCACTGGTAAGGACCGAGGGGCGAGGGGCTGCCCCACCGGTCGTACCCGGCCCCGTCCCCGCTCGCCGGCGCCGCACCGCCGCGGCATCCACCCGACTGGTCCGGCTCGGCGCGTCTGGCGCCGCGCGACGACCCAGACCGGTCGCCTCTCCCCCGTCGGAGGATCAGTGCGCAAGAAGACGCTCGCGGCCGTGCTGGCCGCCACCCTCACCGGCCTCGGGCTGACCGCCCTGACCGCCACCGCGTCGTCGGCGGCCACCGGGGTCCACGTGCAGTACCGCACCACCATGACCGGCGCCAGCGCCTACGAGATCGAGCCGTGGCTCAACGTCGTCAACGGCTCGTCGGCCAGCATCCCGCTGTCCCAGCTGACGCTGCGCTACTACTTCACCGCCGACACCGCCGGCTCCTACACGTTCGCGTGCGCCTGGGCGGTGGTCGGCTGTGGCAACCTCACCGGCACCGTGGTCACGATGCCGACCACCACCGGCACCGCCGACCACTACCTGCAACTCGGCTTCACCGGCTCCGGCAGCCTCGCCGCCGGTGCCAGCACCGGGGACCTCCAGCTGCGGCTCTACCGCTCCGACTGGCAAAACGTGAACCAGGCCAACGACTACTCGTTCAACGGGAGCCTGACCAGTTACGCGGACTCCACGAAGGTGACCGCGTACCGGAGCGGCTCACTGGCCTGGGGCACCCCGCCGGTACCCGACGGCACCGGGGGCCCGACCGGCGGCCCGAGCAGCTCGCCGACGACCGGGCCGACCAGCCCGCCGCCGTCCACCGGAGCGTTGTTCGACGACTTCAGCTACACCAGCCCCAACGACGCCAGTTTCGCCGCCCACGGCTGGTCCGCGCGCAGCGGCGCGGGGGGCCCCGGCATCCTGGACAGCTGGAAGACCAGCGCGGTCACGTTCCCCACGGCATCCGGCAACACGGTGATGCAGCTGGCCGCGACGACCGACGGCACCAACGGCGGCACCACGCAGGCGGAGGTGGACACGACCGCGAAGAAGTTCTTCACCGGCACCTACGCCGCACGGGTGTTCTTCAACGACGCGCCCGCGTCCGGGCCGGACGGCGACTCGGTGAACGAGACGTTCTACACGATCACCCCGCTGCGTTACGACAACGATCCGCTCTACAGCGAGCTGGACTTCGAGTACCTGCCCAACGGGGGCTGGGGCGACACCGGTCCGAAGATGTACACCACGAGCTGGTACACGTACCAGAACAACCCGACCTGGGTCGGCGACCGGGTCTCCAGCAACGTGTCGGAGAGCCTGCAGGGCTGGCACAACCTGGTGATCCAGGTGAACAACGGGACGGTGGCCTACTTCATCGACGGCACTCAGGTCTTCACGAGTACCGGCAAGTACTACCCCCGCCAGTCGATGACCATCGACTTCAACAACTGGTTCATCGCCGGCGAGACTCTGGGCAGCGCGACTCCGCGCACCTACAACGAACAGGTCGACTGGGTCTACTACAACGCGGGCGGGATCGTCTCTCCGGCCACCGTGCAGGCTCAGGTCAACGCGTACCGGGCGGCGCACACCACGTTCACCGACACGGTACCGGCGAACAACGGCAGCTGACTCCACTGATGGCGAGCCGGTACCGGCGGCGATCGGGGCCGCCGGTACCGGCCGTCGGCCGAACGTGGGACGAGCACCGCCCGACCGGCCGATGTGGACAGTTCTTCCCACCGTTAGTGTGCTGCGGGCGCCGAGGCGGAACGGATCCGTTTCGACACAACGGGGAGCGACGATGCTGTGCTACGAGTGCGGGTACCAGGACTCGACCATCAACGGTCCGCACACCTGTTCCGAGGCCGACCTGAAGCGGGCCGCCAAGCGCCGCTCGGCCGGGGCGGCGCCTAGTGCTCAGTCGATGCACGACTCGTGGGTCTGGCCCGCGGCCTTCTGGGCCACCGTCGTCATGGCAGTCATCATCGCCGCGATGAACCTCGCCCGGCTCGTCGTGCTGTCCCGGGAGTACAGCGCCGTCAGCGGTCTCGGAGACCCGCCCACCGCCGCACAGATCGCCAACCTGATCAACGCCGACCACGCGGTTCGCGGCGTCGCTTCGTTCGGCTGGCTGACCTTCATGCTCTATTTCGTCGTGCTGGCCGTGTGGTCGGTCGTCACGAGGCGGATGATGCGGGCGCTGGGAGTGTCGCCGGCCGAGCTGCGGCACTGGAGCGGGACCGTGGCGGGCGTCGGCCTGGCGGTACTGCTCGTCGTCATGTTCGCCACCCGGCAGACGGCGGTGGCCACGAACCTGGCGTCGCTCCGCGCGGCCGCGCTCCGGGTGGTAGCCGGGCAGATCATCTATACCTTGCTGGGCATCGGGTTCGCCGGGTTGCTCATCGTCAAGGTGCGCGCACTGCGCGAGCGGCTGACCGAGCTGACGCGGGAGAAGGAGGAGGCTCGGCTGGACCGGGAGCGAGCGGCCGCAGCTCGGGCTCTCGCACCGGCCGCCGAAGGGCCGGCGGCTCCGTAACAAACCGTCCGCCGCGCGGCGCCTGGGTGACCTGGCGCGGCTGCGCCGGGTGCGCAGTCGCGGCTATTGTGACCGCCATGGGCCTCACCATTCACACGACCGTCCTTCCGCATGACGACCCGGACGCGTCCCTGGCCTTCTGGCGCGACACCATCGGCTTCGAGGTCCGCAACGACATCGGCGAAGGCAAGATGCGCTGGATCACGGTCGGCCCCGCCGACCAGCCCGGCACATCCATCCTCCTCGCGCCGCCGGCCGCCGACCCCAGCATCACCGACCACGAGCGTCGCACCATCGCCGAGATGATGGCCAAGGGCACGTACGGCTGGATCATCCTGGCCACCGCCGACCTCGACGGCACGTTCGAGCGAGTGCAGGCGAGCGACGCCGAGGTCGTCCAGGAGCCGACCGAGCAGCCGTACGGCATCCGCGACTGCGCCTTCCGCGATCCCGCCGGAAACCTGATCCGCATCCAAGAGGACCGCTGAGCCATCCAACGCGAGCGACGCGGCGGGGATACCGTCGTTCCCGGTGAAGTCGCTGTGGGGTTACGGCGGCGGCGTACAAGCCCCGGACGGAACGATCGTGACGGTCGCGTCCTCGTCGAAGAAGGACACCGGCCCGGCCACCGGGCAGATCGATGCGTTCGTGCTCCAGCTCGGGGTCGTGGACGTCCCCACGAGCAAGCGGTTCTACACCGATCGCGGCCTCACCGTGGCCAGGAGCTTTGGTGGCAGGTACGTCGAGTTCGACACAGGTCCCGTCAAGCTGACGCTCAACAAGCGCGGTGCCCTCGCCAAGGCCGCCGGTGTCTCCCCCGACGGAACCGGATCGCACCGGTTCGTGATTGGCAGCGACGCTGGGCCTCTCACCGACCCGGACGGGTTCGTGTGGGAGGCCGCATCGCGTTGAGCGGCTAGTGCGGTGTCGGCAGGGCCCCTGCCTCGGGCCCCGCCAGGCAGGGCGGTACCGCGGAGACGACCACCGGCCGCACCAGCGATGTCCGGCCACGTGGCCCGGAAAGGAATTCATATCCGATGACGAGAGTGTCGCCGGACGGGATCCTCGACGGCTGGATGTCGATAGACACCTCGCCTCCCCGCAGCTCATAGGTGAGCGGCAGTTTCGCTTTCTGCGCCGCCCTCTGCTCGGCCGTGGCGTCGGACGGAAGCTGAAACGCGGCGTCGATCGCGGGCTGGGTCGCGCACCGGCGTTCGGGCACCATGTGCATCACCAGGGTGTTCGCCCGGGCGCGGATGAGTTCGGCGTTCAGCTTCGCGGGATCCTTGAGCTGAGCCAACCGCACGGTCACGTAGACCGAACCGTCCGGGCCTTTGTCCACGGTGTACGCCGAAGCCGGCTGCCCAGGTGACCACGGAGCGACGACGGCCAGAGCGCTGACGGCAACGATCGCGGCCGCTCCAGCCGCCCCGATCGCGACTCGTCGCCCGGCCGTCGAGAATCCGGCGGGCGGCCGTACGAGTTTCTCCGTCACGACCTTCTCTGTCACGGCGTTCTCGGTCACGGCCTTCTCGCTCAGGACGCGGTCGAGCATCGCGCGCGCGCCGGGGCTCTGCACGTCGGGCCGCGCGGGCGCCGGGTCGGCTGCGCGCAGCCGAGCGAGAGCGCTGTCTGTAAGTTGGTTCATGTCCGGGTGCTCCCTTCGGAAACAATGGAGGGCAAGGCCGTGCGTCGTGTCGGCTGGTTGCCGGGGTTGTCGTCGGCCTGTAGCCGGGCGGCGAAGCGGCGCCGGGCCCGGTGCAGGCGCACCTTGACCGCTGTGCGGGTACAGCCCAGGACCGCCGCCGCCTCGGTGACGTCCAGCCCCTCCCATTCGGTCAGCCGCAGAACTTCCTGGTCTATCGCCGACAGTTGGGCCAGCACCGCTCGTACCCGCAACTGCTCGCTGACCTGGCCCGCGTGGTCCTCGACCCGAGCGTCGTCCGGGACACCCGCGACGGCCGAGAGCCGGTCCCGCCTGTTACGCGACCGCAGTTCGTTGCGAATGACGCCCCGTGCCGTCGCGTACAACCAGGCCCGGGGATGATCGGCCGGTATCTCGGCGAACCGGCGCCAGGCGACGAGGAACGTACTGGAGACGATGTCCGCAGCCACGTCGGCGCCCACCCGGCGCGCGGCAAAGCGCGTCAACTCCGCGTAGTGGGCGTCAAACAATTGCTCGAAGCGCCGCGCGGCCGCGCCGTCAGGTCTCATACCTGGGAATGTCCGCCTCCGCCATATCGGTTACCGCGATCGGGCGGCAATCATCGCCCACCCACGTCTCCGTGGTCGGCGCGACGCTTCCGGCGCATCGGCTCACCCGCCGCGGCGAAGCCCGGGCCCGGGTTCAGCTCCAGGCGCTCCCGATGATTTCGTCGAGATCCGAGTGGGTCGGCACCCAGCCGAACTCCGTCATGAGCCGGCGGGGATCGGACACCAGGGTGTGCGGTTCCGGCTTCGGCGGGAGGTGTTCGACCGGTACCCGCCGGCCGGTGACCCGCTCCGCCGTCGCGATGAGCTCCCGGACGCTGACGCCACGGCCGGTCCCGACGTTGTAGACCGCCCCCACCCCCGCACCCGCCCCCGCGCCGGTCGCCTTCGCGCCAGTCGCCCCCGCACCGGTCGCCTCCAGCGCGAGCCGGAACGCCGAAGCCACGTCGAGAACGTGGGTGAACTCCCGTACCGCTGACCCGTCGCCGTTCACGCTCACGTGCGGCAGTTCGCCCCGCACCGCCCGCAGGACGTTGGGGATGATCCGGGTCGGGTCGGTGTCCGCGTACCCGTCGACCGCCCCCGCCACGTTGAAGCACCGCAGCGTCACGGCCGAGATCTCACCCGTCGCCGCGTGGTACCCGATCAGCTGCTCAGCTGCCACCTTCGAGGCCCCGTACGGGTTCTCCGGCGCCGGCGGCAGGTCTTCGCTCAGCGCGCCGGTGCGCTGCGACCCGTACACGATGCTGGTCGACGCGAACACGACCCGCACCGGCCGCTGGCCCACCGGCCCGGCCGCCTTGACGGCTGCCAGCAGGTTGACCGTCCCGCCCAGGTTGACGTCGTAGTAGGACAGCGGGTCGGCGATCGAGTCCCGTCCCCGGATCAGCCCGGCGAGGTGGCAGATCCCGTCGTACCGGCGGTCGGCCACCACCGCGGCGATGCGGTCGCGGTCCCGGACGTCTCCCTCGACAAGGTCCGCGCCGGCCGGCGGCTCGACCCCGCCCGTGCCCCGGCTCAGCACGTCGACCCGGTGGCCGGCGCTCACCAGCTCGCGCGCGACGGCCCGGCCGATGAAGCCGAGCCCTCCGGTGACGAGTACCCGCATCAGTCCCCCCTACTCGGCCCGCGCCCGGTGAAACGACGCCATGGGCACATGATCCCCCATCCGGGGCGGCCGTCCGCGCGGGGACCGTGCACGGCTCCGCATCGCGCCTTCGGTCCGGCACG
Organism: Rugosimonospora africana; assembly: GCF_016862975.1. Taxonomy (GTDB): domain Bacteria; phylum Actinomycetota; class Actinomycetes; order Mycobacteriales; family Micromonosporaceae; genus Rugosimonospora; species Rugosimonospora africana. Next base: position 83,134 of record NZ_BONZ01000073.1, on the reverse strand, counting down.
ACGCGCCGCCGGATGGATGCTCAGCGCGCGCCGAGCACCAACCCGACGTTCATTCGTTATCCTCGATAGAAATGCGAGCGGGACGCATCAGAGACGGGGAGCCCGAATGAGCCGTGACGTCCGTGCCATCTTCGCCGACATCGACTCCTTCGATCCGGACAGGTTCGTGGCGCATCTCGCCGACGACGTGGTGTTCCGGTTCGCCAGCGCGGAACCGGTCATCGGCCGGGCCGGCGTCAAGGAAGCGGTCACTGCGTTCTTCGCGACGATCGGCGGGCTGACGCACCACATCCTCAACGTCTGGGAGGTCGGGGACACCACGATCACGCAGATCGACGTCGAGTACACGCGCCTGGACGGGGCGCACGTCACCGTACCCAACGCCGACATCATCACGTTTCGCGGTGACCTGGTGAGCCACTGGCTCATCTACATCGACCTCGCACCGGTCTTCGCCGACCCACCCACCGCGACCTGAGCGGGCCGACGGCAGGGGCGCGCGAGGTACCGCGGATATCTAGACTTGGCGGTATCCCAGACGCCTTCGGGAGGCTCCCGCCGTGCCGTTGTTCAAGAAGGCTCCGCAGCCCGCTCCGGCCTCCGCGGGCGAGGCCATCGCCGGGTACCACGACCTCCAGCGCATCGGTCGTGGTGGGTTCAGCGTCGTGTACCGCGCGCGGCAGGACGAGCTCGACCGCGTCGTCGCGCTCAAGGTACTCTCCGTCGAGTTCATCGACACCCAGGTGCGCAAGCGCTTCCTGCGCGAGGTCCAACTCACCAGCAGGCTCACCGGGCACCCCAACGTGGTCACCGTGCTCGATTCCGGGATGAGCACCGCCGGCCGGCCGTACATCGCGATGGAGTACTTCGAACGGGGCTCGCTGCGCGACCGGCTCGCCGCCGAGGGTCCGTTGTCGCTCGCCGAGGTGCTGCGCATCGGTGTGAAGGTGGCCGGCGCGCTTGCCGCCGCACACCAGGAAGGTGTACTGCATCGCGACGTGAAGCCGCAGAACATCCTGGTGTCCCGGTATGGTGAGCCGGCCCTGGCCGATTTCGGCACGGCCCGGCTCACCGACGCGCTGGACGTCTCGTCCCGCACCGAGGCGCTCACGCCGTACCATGCGGCACCGGAGATCCTGCGAGGCAGCACGCCGTCCACCGCGTGCGACGTGTACAGCCTGGGTTCCACCCTGTACCAGTTGCTCGCCGGCCGCCCGCCTTACCAGAGCGACGACGGCGGCATCGCGGCGCTCCTGTTGCGGGTGCTGCGCGACGATCCGCCGCACATCGCCCGAAGTGACGTGCCGCCGGTAGTGGTCGACGCGATCCGGCACGCGATGGCGAAGGAGCCGGCCGACCGGTACCCGGACGCGTGGAGCTTCGCCCACGCGCTGCAGCGGCTGCAGTCCGACCTCGGCCTCCCGGTGACCGAGCTGGCCAACGCCCCGTCGCTGCCGGCCGATCAGGTCCGCCCGGCGGCGAGCCCGTTCGCGGCGCCGTCCGCGACCGCGATGACACCCGCGGCGACACCGGTGACGGCACCCTCAGCGCCACCCACAGCGGCACCGCAGACCGGGAACGCGCCGGGAAACGATCCGGCGCGACCCGACCCGGCGCGACCCGCGCAGGCGGGGGCTGGCGGCGTCGGACCAACGACCGCGGTGCCGGGCGGCACAGTGTCCGGCAGCACAGTGTTGGGCAACGCGGGGCCGAGCAGCGCCGGGCCAAGCAGCACCGGGTCAAACAGCTTGGCGCCGGCCGGCGCCGAGCCGGGCGTCGCGGCGGGAGGTGCGGTCGAGCTACCGCGGCAACTCCAGGCGCCGAGGCCGATCCCGATCGAGTTTCCGCCGCCGCCCGACCAGGTGAGCATGCCCGGGTCCGGGTCACGGGCCGGCTCTCCGACCCACGGCGGTCTACCGATCCCCGGCGGCCCAGCGATTCCGGGCGGCCCAGCGATCCACGGCGGCTCACCGACCCAGAGCGGCTCACCGATGCACGGCGGCTCGGCGATCCCGGGCAGCTCAGCGATCCCGGGCGGCCTCGTTCCCGGCCCGCCGCTGGCCGGGCCGGACGCCGAAGAGACCGGCGGCACCAAGGAGTACACCGCCGGGGACCGGCCCACCCAACCGTCCGGCGTCCGCCTGCCCGGCGCGGGACATCCGGGCCCGGGACAGCCGGACGGTGCCGACGTGGCGGCCACCGCCCCGGCCGGTGCCACGCGCCGCAGGCGCTGGCCGATCACCGTGGCGGTCGGCGCCCTCGTGGTGGTCGCCGTACTGGCGCCCGTCGTCATCTCCGGCCGGCACTCCGGCTCGGACGGGACGCGGAACGTGGTCACCGGGCAGCCCACCGGGCCGGCCACAGCCGCGCCCAACGACCAGGCGACCGGTCAGGCGAGCACTGGCGGCGTCGGGGCGGGAGCCGGAATCGGTACCGGCGGTACCGCGCCGGCTCCGGGCGCCACCGTCAACGCGGACACCCTCAAGCCGACCGGCCTGGCGGTGACCATCGACGCCGGAAGCTCGGTGACGCTGCGCTGGACCCTGGCGCCGGGGACGGCCACCGACAACCTGTACCTCACGGTGACCCCGCGCGACCCCGGCCGCGGCCCGGAGATCCTGAACCCCGGCATCACCTCGCACACGGTCACCGGGCTGAACCCGGCCACCGGGTACTGCTTCCAGGTCGGGCCGATCCTCACCATCGGCGTCGGCCAGGACGGCAGCACGGCGCTGGCGACGGTGTGCATCCGCGGCGCGGTCGCCTCGCCGGCGCCCTGAGCCGGAGGAGTCGCCTCTGAGCTTGGGGCGGCGCTCCGGAGCCAGAAGTGGCACCCTGAGCTGGAAGTGGCGCCCTGAGCTGGAATTGGCTCCCCTGCGCGAAGGCGCCGCCGCCCCGCGCCATAAGCGCCACCCTGCGCAAAGGCGCCACCCTGCGCGAAGACGCCACCCCGCGCGAAGACGCCACCCCGCGCGAAGACGCCACTCCGCGCGAAGCACTCTGCGCGGAGGCGTCGCCATTGAGCCCGGGGCACGAGGCCCGGGCCGCGAAGCCCGGATCCGGCTGCGGGCGCGTGGGGCGGTCGCACCCCCGCCCGGCGAGCGGCCTACGACCGCAGCACCGCCGGCCGCAACCGGTACCGCAGCATCGCGAGCCGCCCGACCGCCCGGGGTATCGCCGGACGTACCGCGTCCACCTGCTGCCAGGCGATGGCACCGTAGTGCGCCGGACCCGGCCCTCCGGACGGTGTCGCGAATTCGGGCAGTGTCCCGGATTCGGCCAGTGTCCCGGATTCGGATAGTGCCCCGGATTCGGGCAGCGCCGCGAATTCTGAGAACGTCGCGAAGTCGGCGAGCGCCGCGAGGTGGTTCAGGTGCCCGCCGGTGTCGCCACCGAGCCGGTTCGCCGCCGCGACGGCCACCTCCCCGGTGGTACGGGCGGACAGGTCGCCCAGGCGCAGCGGGCCGAGCCGGTACACAAGTTCCGTCCAGGCTCCGGCCACCCTGCCGGCCGCCCGCCGCCGCCGTGTCCGCAGGTACGGCACGAGCAGCACCGCCGCGAGGTACCCGACGGCCAGTCCGGCCGGAAGGATCAGCAGGTACGGCCACCAGGACAGGCCGGAGCCGCCGTGCCGGCCGGAACCGTGCGAGACGTGCGGAGCGGTGGAGGGCAGCACCGGCCGGGTCACCGGCGCGGAGGCCAACGAGTCGTCGATCTCCTGCCGGGCACTCGTCGCACCGGCGGGGGTGGCCTGGGCACCGGCCGACGCGCTGCCGGCCACCGGGGTCGGGTAGAACGGGACCCAGCCGATGCCCCGGAAGTCCACTTCGGGCCAGACCAGCGCGTCGGAGCCGCGCACGGTGTAGCTGCCGTCAGGCGCGGGCAGGCCGGTCGCGAAGCCGACCACGATCCGGGTGGGCAGGCCGAGACTGCGCGCCATCACCGCAAAGGCGGTCGCGAACTGCTCGGTGGTGCCCCGGTGGGCGACGGTCAGGAAGTACGCGAGGTGCCCGTACGTGTGGCCGGGCGGCGCGGTCGGGTCGTTGGTCTCGGTACCGCGAAGGTAGGTCTCCAGCCGGGTCGCCTGCTGCGCCGGGAACGTCGCGCCCGCGGTCGCCTGCTGCGCGGTGTCCACAATGGACTGCGGTAGGCCGGACGGAAGGGTGAGCGCGGCCCGGGCCGCAGGGTCCTCGGCGGGTACCGCGAAGCGCAGCGTGGCCGCGTCGAACTCGGGTACCCGCGAGGTGACCTCGTACCGCAGGTCCGGACGCAGCCCGGTCTGGCTCAGCAGCACGCCGGTGGACGGGTCGACGTCCACCGCCGTGCCGGTGACCGCCGACGGGGACTCGGCGGCCGGCAGCCACAGGCCGGTCAGCCCGCCGACGGTGACCTCGGTCGTCATCCGGATGGTGCGCGCCGGTCCGCTTTCCGGGGCCGGCACCCGCTGCCCGGTGGAGACGAACCGGCCGCTGGTGGTCCAGGTCTGCCCGTCGAACACGTCCAGCGACGCGATCCGCCAGTCCACCGCGCTCGGACTCCGCGCGCTGAACAGCGGTAGTCCCGGGGTGGCCAGCCAGGCGGACACCTGGTCCAGCGGGTTCACGGTGGTGCGCGGCTGGCCCGCCGGCATCACATAGTGCCGCAGGTCGAACGGCTTGCGCTGGTCCAGTACCGGCAGCCGGGGACCGAGCAACGCGGCGACCAGGGCGACCGCGCCGAGCATCGGCAGGCCGGCCAGGTATCGGCGCAGCACGGCACGCCGCTGCCCGCGCTCCGGCTGCCGCATCAGCGCGAAGAACAGGGCGAGCGCCAGGAACCCGACCGCCACCGCCAGGTTGGAGCCGGGCCCGCTGACCCCGAGCAGCAGCCCGGCCAGCAACAGGAGCAGCGGCGGCACCATCGGGCCGATCGCGGTGCGGGTGCGGGCGGTCAGCTCGGCGGCGGCGTACCCGGCGACCCAGACCAGCGCGGACACCGCGACCAGCAGCCGGGGCTGCGCCGGCGCGGGCAGGATGGTGGCCAGCAGTTGCAGCCACGAGTCGCGCAGCCCGGCACCGATGTCGCCGAGCGTGGCGGCGCTGGGCAGCACGACCAGTACGGCGTCGGAGCGCAACACGGTCGCTCCGGCCAGCAGCAGCCAGACCACCACCGACAGCGGCGCGGCGAGCCAGAGCGAGAGCCGCCGCGAACCCGTCGACACCAGCGCCACCAGTAACGCCGAACCGAACCCGGCGACGGCGAGTACCGGCAGCAGCGCGCCGACCGCGAAGACCCGGTGCAGGGCCAGCCCGGCGCATCCGGTCAACAGCGCGCTGACCAGAAGCTCGCTCACCACGAGCGCCGGCATCGCCCCGGCCCGGCTCATCCGGCCACCCCGGCGCCGGCGGTGGCGCGCCAGCCTGCGGCGAACGCGGTGAGGTCGGCGGCGTCGATCGCGGTGACCGGCAGCCCGGCCGGCAGCGGCGGCAGTCCGGTGCCGGTGCGCACCAGGACGGTACGGTCGAAGTGCGCCCGTACGCCGGACAGCCGGTCGATCTCCTCCGCGCCCGCCGTGCCGGTGACCATCGACAGCGACCCACCCGACTGGCCCGGGCGGACGGCGCCGATCACCGCGGCCAGGTCGGCCGGCCCAGCCGCGCGCACGAGCGCGAGCTGGCGCAGCAGGGTACCGGTCTCGGCCCGGCCGCCCTCCGCGGTGAAGTACGGCCCGTCCGCGGTCAGCACCGCGATCGGGAAGCCCGAGCGTGCCGCGGCGAGCAGGATGGAGGCCGCCACGTCGACCGCGACCTCGAACCCTTCACTGTCTACATAGGACGCTTCCCGGTTGTCGAGCAGCACGATGGTGCGCGGCAGGCTCGAGTCGACCAGGTGGCGGACCATCAGCCGGCCGGTGCGCGCCGACGTCCGCCAGTGGATGTGACGCAGGTCGTCACCGAAGACGTACTCGCGCAGGGCATGGAACGTGACCGTGCCGCTGGGCGCGGTATCGGAGGTCGGACCGTCCACATTGGCCGCCCGACCGGAGGGCAGCGCGCCGATCGCGACGGTACGCGGGTGCACCAGCAGGGTGGCCGGGTCGCCGTACGCGTGCACGCGGCGGAACAGGCCGAGCGGATCGGTCGCGGACAGCCGCAGCGGCCCCACCGGAATCTCCCCCCGCCGGCTGGTGGGCAGGAAGTACGTCGTGGTGTTCGACGTGCCCGGCCGCAGCCGTGGGATTTCCACCGAGACGTCGCTGTCCCCGCACCGGTCGGTGGCGACCAGCGGGCGGGTCACCCGGCGGCCCAGGTTGCCCACGGTCACCACACCCAGCGCCTCCTCGCCCCGGGTGACCCGGGTCGGGGCCACCTCGCGGTGTACCCGCAACGGCGTCCGGCGCAGCAGCACCAACCGGCCCAGTACGAGCGCCGCCAGGCACCCGGTGCCGAGCACCGCCAGCTCGGCGTAGCCCAGGAACCAGGCGCCGACGAAACACAGGACGGTACCGGCGGCCACCGCCCATCCGCGCCGGCTGATCTGGGTCGTGGCGCGGCGACCGGCGCGCCGAGCGAGAGTGGTCGCAGGCAGACCGGTCATAGGCATAGGCACCGGTCAGCTCCGCGCCACGGTGGCGGTCTGCGGCACCGGTACCCCGGCCATCGTCTCCTCGACGACCTCCGCCGCGGTACGCCCGCGCAGCTCCGCCTCCGGAGTCAACACGATCCGGTGGGACAGCACCGGGACGGCCAGCGCCTTGACGTCGGCCGGCGTCACGTATCCGCGGCTGTCGGCCACCGCCCGGGCACGGGCCGCGCGCAACAGCGCGACACTGGCCCGCGGCGAGGCACCGAGCCGTACCCCGGCCGCGACCCGGGTCGCGGCCACCAGCTCGACGATGTAGTCGTACAGCGACGGGGCGACATAGATGTTGCTGGCGAACGCGATCAGCTGGCCGATCTCGGCGGCGGCGCTGACTGCGGAAAGCCCCTCCACCAGCGACCCGGAACCGGTCGCCGTCCCCATCAACACGGACACCTCGGAGGCGTGGTCGGGGTAGCCGACCGACAGCCGCATCAGGAACCGGTCGAGCTGCGCCTCGGGAAGCGGGTAGGTGCCACTCATGTCGATCGGGTTCTGGGTGGCGATCACCATGAACGGTCTCGGTACCGGCTGCGGCCGTCCGTCGACAGTGACCCGCCGCTCCTCCATCACCTCCAGCAGCGCGGACTGGGTCTTCGGCGACGCGCGGTTGATCTCATCGCCGTGCAGGATGTTGGCGAACACCGGCCCGGGGTGGAACTGGAACGCGCCGTTGGCCGGGTTGTAGATGGACACCCCGGTGACGTCGGAGGGCAGCAGGTCCGGGGTGAACTGGATGCGTTGCAGCCGCCCGTCGATCGACGCGGCCAGCGAGCGCGCGAGCATCGTCTTGCCGACCCCGGGCACGTCCTCGATCAGCAGATGGCCCTCGGCGAGCAGGCAGGTCAGCGCCAGCTCGATGATGTCCCGCTTGCCGCGGATCACCCGCTCGATGTTGTCGGCGATCTCGGTGAAGCGCGTCGCGAAGTACTCGGGCGTGATCGTCGGGGGCTGCGGTTGCGACATCGTTTCTCTCCGGGTTGGTCGCCGTCCGGCGATCGGGTCGAGGGCAACCGCCGGCAGGCGGCGCGGGGGTCGGTCAGCAGTTCCAGGCGCCGGAGGCACCGGTGACGTATGCGGTCGCGATGTATCCGGCGTAGGGCGACGTGACCTGGTACCAGGTATCGCCGGTCGGGCTGCCGGTCGGGTCCGTCCAGCTTCCCCCGTTTTTCTCGCACTTCACCGTCACGGCGGCGGTGCTGCCTTTGTCGAACGTGTGCACGATGTTTCCTGTGCCGCTGGCACTCGTCGACGAGCGCACGTTGACACCATAGAGCGCGTCGCCGCCGAGGTGGCCGTTGACGTTGTGTGCGATCTGCACCGAACCCTGCGCCGGCGGCTGGCTGGATCCGGCGCCGTTCTTGGCTGCGACCGTGACCGTGTAGCTGGAGAAGTTCGTCAGGCCGGTGATGGTCGCCGAGGTGCCAGAGGCACTCAGGGTCTTGCCGCCGCCCTTCACGGTGTACGTGACCTTCGCTCCCCCGTCGCTGCTGGGCGCCTGCCAGGACACGCCGATCTGCCTCTGGGTCGAGCCGTTGAGCTTCAGGCTGCGTGGCATGCTCGGCACCAGGCACGGCTGGGCGCCGCCGCCGCTCGCCTGCTTCGGGCCGGTGCTGTAGTTGGCCACCACGGTGAACTTGTACGGCGTGCCAGTGCAGGCCAGCCCGGTGACGTGGAAGCTGTACGGGCCGCCGGCCGGCACCGAATCCGGGCTCACCGAGGCGCCGGACGGCAGGCCGGACAGGGTGTAGCTGGTCGGCGTGGCACCGGACGACGGGCTGAACTTCACGTCGATGTATCCGGGGCCGGGAGTCTCGGAGACGCCGTGCGCCGAGTCCGGGGGCGCTCCGGCCGGCGTGGTGGCCGGCGGCTTCGGCGAAGGCGACTTCGGCGCCGCTGGCTGGGTTGTCGGCGGCTTGGTTGTCGGCGGTGCCGGCGGGCTTGACCTCGTGACCGGGGGTGGCGGGTTCCCGCCCCGGCCGCCGCCACCGCCGCCGGCTCCACCGCCGCCCTGACCGCCCGCGCCGGACTGGCCGTTGCCGCCACCGGACTGGTTGCCGCCGTTGCCCGAGTTTCCCCTGCGGCCGGGGTCGTCGCCGGGCCCGGGCAGCGACCCTCCGCCGGAGGTCTGGGTCGGGGTCGGCGACGCGTGCGGCAGCGGGCCGCCCGGCAGATCCGGGGTGTACTTGCTGATCGTGTGCACCGCACCCGCGGAATCCACGGACACGGCGGCGGCTCCGCTCGCGTCGTTGGCCCACAGCATGCCGTCGTTGAGGAACAGGTTCAGCCGGCCGGACCGGCCGGACACGTTGACCTGGTTGAGCAGGCGGCCGGAGGCCGAGTCATACACGATCAGCCGTCCGGTGGTGTTGTCCGGGATGTAGACCCGGCCGCCCAACGTCTCCGGCCCACCGAGGTCGTCGCGGTCGAACCCGTCCAGGTTCACCGAGGTCGGCCGGCCGGCCGCGGTGTCCACCACCACCATCTGGTGCGAACCGGTCGCCAGCAACGGAATCACCGCGCCGTCGGTGCTGGCCGGGGCGAGCAGGGTGGCCGGCGGCGGGCCGCCCGGACCGGTCGGCAGGTTGACCGTGCGCCGACCGCCACCCGGGACCAGGACGGTCATCGTCGCGCTCGTCACGTCGGTGACCACCGGCGTGCCGGCGGCGATCGTCAGGGTGAACAGGTCGCCGGGCGAGCCGACCGTCACCGGGGCGCCGGCCGTGCCGCCGCTCACCGGGGTCAGCTGGCCGGAGCGCAGTACCGGAACCCAGGCCGTGCCGTGCCCGTCGACGGCCGCGGTGCCCAGCGGCGCGGTCAGGCCGACCGGCGGCCCGATCACACTGAGCCGATCCGGATCGATCGGCTGCACCAGTCCCTTGACCGGATCCACCACGTATGCCTTGCCGCCGCCCGCGACCACCTGCACGCCCGCGGAGCCGTAGCTCACCGACTGCGTGACGGTCAGCTGTGCCGGGTCGATGCGGGTGACCGTGCCGGTCACCGTGTCCTCGACCAGCACGGTGTCGCCGTCCTGGATCACTTTGAGCGGGTGGCCGGCCGCGTTGGTGAGCGTCACCCGGGTGTCGGCCTTGCCGGACAGCCCGTTGGCGTGCGTGACCGAACCCTGCGAGTCGTTCGCGAGCCACGCGCCGATGTCCGCGATGCGCGGCAGCACGCTGTGCGCCCCACCGCCGAACCCGACCAGCGACACGATCAGCACGGCGACCGCGCCGACCGCGGTGATGCCGGCCAGCCGCTCGGTGCGCAGCACCCGGACAGCGCGCGCCACGGTGCTCTCCTGCCGGCCCCGGGCCACGGTGACCCGGTCGTCCGCGCCGCCCCCCGGACGTTGGCCGGTCCTGGTGTGGTCCGTGCTCACCATGCCCGCGCCCTCCCCAGGGAATCCGAGCGATGCAGCAAAGCCAACGAGAAGGTCAGATCCGTGTATCGACGCCGGCGGAGCATAGCAGCCGCATCCGACAGTCAGCCGTCACGCGACGCCGAGAACGCGTCCCACGCGTGGCGCGCGGCGGCATCGTCCAGCGGCGGGCAGCGGTAGTCGTTGCGGCGGATGTGCTCCACCAGTTCGGGCTCGGGCGGGATGCCGTACCGGTCCGCGTAGTACGCGAGGACGTCGCTCCACACCCACACGCCGTCGCTGCGCACGCTGAGCCCGACCGGTGCACCCATCGAGGCGTCGTACCGGTCGGCCGTGGTCGCGGTGGTGAACAGGATCGCGGTGCCCGACGCGAGATACTCCGCGACCCGGGACGCGTCGGCCGGCGGTTCGCCATCGGGATTGTCGGGCAGCGCGACAGCGGCGACCCGTACCATGGCGGCTATTCTCCCACCGCGAGGCGCTGGGCTTCGTCCTGCGAAATGACGACAAGCCCGGGATCCGCGGTCACCTCGGTGGTCCGCCAGACACCGCCCGCCAACTCCTCGTCAACCGGTTCGGGCCCGACCGCGATCCGGCGCAGTACGCGCACCGGCGGCTGCGCCGTGGAGTAGTAGGTGACCTCGGGTGGCTGGTCGTCGCCGGAGAACCGGTGTATGGCGGTGAGTCCAGCGCCGGCCATCTCCCGTACCTCCGGATCCGGGTCGGCGGTGGCCAACCAGTCGAGTACCGGGCCGAACTCGGCCCACGCCGGATAGCTGACCAGTCCGGCGGTCAGCGCGCGCAACTCCGGTACCGGATCGCGCAGCACCGCCAGGAACGCGACGTAGACGTCGGGCTCGTACCGCAGCGGAGCGGTCGCCGCCAGCACCTGCACGGCCCGGGCCCGGTCCGACTCGGTGTCCGACCGCTGCAGATAGGCCAACGCGTGCCGGGTGGCCACGGTCGGGAACGTCGCCCGGATACCGCTCGCCACCCGCGCCACGGCGCCGCCGCCACCACCGGACAGCAGGAGCAGATCCCGTTCCACGGTCTCGTCGGCGGTGAAGCGGACAGACACCCCGGCGCCGGTTCGCCACTCGCCCGGCTCCAACTCCTCCCAGCCCTGGCCGGCGGCGTAGTTCCCGACGTCGGCGGCCGACGGCCGGTGCAGCAGCGTGATCCGGACCTCCTCGGGCTCGTCGGCCGACCCCGCATCCTCTGGCCCCGCATCCTCTGGCGTTGCCGCCTCCGGCGTTGCCGCCTCCGGCGTTTCCGCCTCCGGCCCGGCGCCGGACCCGGACTCGGCCGGCAGCAGGATCAGGGTGCCTCCCGCGATCCGCCGCACGTCCTCGTCGGGGTCCTGCTCGATGAGCCGCCGCAGGGCCGACGCGAACTCGGGGAGCGCCAAATACCGGATCGCAACTGCGGCGGCCATCCGGACTCCGGCCTGCTCGTCGGTCAGCGCCTCCGCGATCGCCTGGTACGCGGCCTCACGATCCGGGCCCGGGTCGGTGGGTGCGGTGATCGCGACCAGCGGCAGGAACAGCACCCGCTGCCGGTCGCCGGTGGCACTCCGGTACAGCCGGACCGCCTCGGCGGCGGACACCGGCTGGAACAACGACTCGATCTCGCTGGCCAGAACGTCCCACTCGGCGGCCGACTCCGGACTGTCCACCATGGACTCGGTGACGACGACCGGGACGTCGAGCGCCGGCTCGTCGACCAACTCCACACGCAGGCCCCGGGGGGTGAACCACAGTCCGGCGCTGACCTCGCCGTCGTCGCCGGTGGCCTCGGCGTGCTGAGACCACCGGTGAGCCCGTGCGTACAGCGCGAACCGGGCGCCGTCCTGCGAGCTACGCAGGACTGTCCGGCGAACCGCCACGAGACACACCCCCAAAGCGCGAGTAGAGCCGATCGAGCAGTACGGACACTGTATCCTCGCACCGTTGACGGCTCGGGCTCAGCAGGCCCATGCCCAGCGGACCCAGCGCAGCCGGGCCGTACTCGCCGGGCGCGATATTCCCATCCAGCTCGTCGAGATACCTGGCGTAGTCCATGAGAATTCCGCGCTCTCTCGCCTGGAACTCCATGACGCCCAGGCCCGAGCCGACTGTCGTGTGCTGGTTTTCTTTCCGGTACTGCTTCAGGTCGGTCAGGTACTCGGCTAGCGTGTACCGGCGCCGCTCATCGGTGCCGGGACTCAGCTTGTCCTGTTGCTCCCGCACGTAGCGGACGCCGTCGGCGATCGGGTTGGAGCCGACCGGCGCCATCAGATTCCGCTCCGCGATCGCCTGCCCGAGTGGCAACCGGCCGGCCTTCGCCATATCCAGCAACATGAGGTTGGTCGGGTTGGCCTCGTGATAGCGCTCGGCCTCGATGTCCACGACGAGGTAGGAAGTCGCGGCCACGGTACTGATCAGCCGCCCACCGTGAGTCTTCTCCAGCTCGGTCCGGGCGCCGGCCAGGCGGTAGAGGGCATCGAGGTCGATGGGCTGGCGCGTCTGCACCGCGGCGAGGAACTCCGGATCGTGCGCCATGGCGAGCGCGACCACCGGAGCGAGCTGATGCGGCACCCCGGCCGCGATCAGACCCTGGACCTCCGGTGACGGGTGCGGCAGCCCGTCGGTCCAGCCTACGAATCTGACCAGCGCGTCGTCGAGGGCGTTCTGAGGGACGGCCGAATGGTCCGAGGGCGGGTCGCCGGCGAAGAAGTTGAGACGGTCCACGATGGCCTGGTAGCTGTCGCCGCCGCTCTTCGCCTCCTCACCGTCGGCACCGGTCCGCCTCGGGATATCGACCTTCGGCAGATCCACGATCTTGAACCGAGGATCGAACGAAGCCCACAGGTCGGCGAGCGCCTTGTGCACCGCGTCGATCTTCCCGGAAAGGTTCGCCAGCGCCTGCGCCTGGGCTGTCTGCCCGGCCCCGGCCGCTGCTTCCCGAGCGGTCTCGACCGTCCCTTGCGAGGTCTTGAGGTGTTCCTGCAACGACTCCCGGTTGATGGTCGTCTCGATGTCCGGCAATCCGAGCTCCTGCCCGGACGGCAATGTCTTTTCGGCGGCGCGCAGTGCCGTGATCATGTCGTCGCGCGTCGTGTCGTAGACGCCCTGCTCTGCCCCGTACTCGATCCTCCCGGCCCGGCGCTCGTGGATCTGCACGTGATGCGCCGTCACATTCTGATGCCCGTTGTGGAGATACTCCCGGGAAACCTCGGGGTTCAGCTCCGCGCGCTCGACCAGGTTCTCGACCTTCCCGGCGGAGGACGCGTAGCTCACCGGCAGATCCTTGGGATGCGGCGACTGTGCCGCTTCACCCTCGAAGAACGTGTCGAACGACACCGTGCCTACCGCGTGCCCCGAACGGAATTGCTTGGTGAGCTTCGCCAGCAGTCGGTGCAGTGCCAGATCGGGCTCCACGTCAATCGGTTCGTGGCGCCTCAGACCCTTCCTGCCCAGCTCATACAGGTCGGCTCGCGGTTCGGGTCCGCGCGGCTCCGGATTGAGGATCGTCGCCAGCGACTCGCGCGGGGTTTCCCAGCCCGGGGGCGCCTTCGGCAGCAGTTCGTCGCCGGCGGTTAGCTCCCGGGATCCACTGGCCTCCGGGGCGTATACGGTCCACACCCCGTCCGGTGGCCGGCGCGGGTACGGGTCGTGCTCCGGATCGACCGGGCTCGCCGAGACAACCTCGCCGTACTTCGTCAACCACACCGGGCGGTCCGCGGCCACCACCGGGCGACCCAGCTCCCGTGCCAACTGAGCGGCCGCCTCGCCGCCGCCCGCCTCGCAGGCGATCAGCCGGACCACCGAGTCCTTCGGCGGTAGGCCGATCTCGTCGAAGACCGCGCGGAACGGGATGACATGATCGCCGAGCAGGAAGCCGTCCGGAGTCGCGTGCGCCACGATGTTGACAAAACGACCATCGTTCGACATCGCCCCGGCACGCGCGGCCAGTTCCTGCCCGGCCGGATCGTCCGAGTGCAACGACCAGCCCGACGGCGTGCGGTCCAGGATCACCCGGCCCACCACCGGGCCGTCCTCTCCGCCGGATCGCAGCTCGAAGACTCGGCGGTTCTCGGTCGACGCGCCGGGCACCTCGCTCAGGTGTCCGACCGGGTGTGCGGAGCTTTCCCCGTCGCCGAGATGCTGGAGGTCCTCCGGCTCGGAGAGGTCGGCCAGCATGCGTCTGATCTGCTCGGTCTGGTACGGGTTGCCCTCCGCCGCCTTCCGCACCTTCTCCAGGAGCGCGTCGAAGGTGGACTTCTTCGGCGGGCCGAACTTCTCCAGCTCTTCCGGCAGCTTGAGATAGCGGCGGTTCACCTCGATGAGTTCGACCAGAGCATTGAGCTTGTGCACCGGTTGAACCCGGTCGCCCGCGGAGAACACTTTGTACATGTCCTCGGTCAGGTTTTGCTTGAGCCGGAACGACTCGGGTGTGTGGTACTGCAGCTCGAAGACCTTGCCCTCCGGGCTGACCAGGGTCGCGTTGAGCCCGTTGTACCGGCTGCCCCGCTGCCAGAAGTTCTTCATGAACTCGCCCGAGCGCAGAGAGCCGTCATTGTCGAACAGCGGTACGGGCTGTTTGTCCGGCCCCTCGAACAGGCGGTATCCGGCCTTCGACAGCGACCGCAGATGTGCCAGGGTGGAGTCGACGAACCCGTCGACCTCGAACGTCGCGGTGTAGCGCTGCAGATCGTTCAGGTCCCCGGAGAACGAACGCAGCAGCGCGTCGGGATCGTTGGTGAGAGCGAGCACCTGCTCGCGCCGCTCCGACGGCAGCTTTTCGATCTTCTCCGCGATGGACGCGGACCGCTTGCGGAAGTTGTCGAGCCCGACCAGCTTCCCCTCGCCACCTCCCTCGCGCTTGGCGGCGGCGAAGGCGTCTTCCAGGTGCCCGCGCACCTTCTGGTCGCTCACCACGATCTGGTCACGGATCTGTTCGAAGAGGTGCCGTCGGTCGACGGTCAGGCCTTCGAGGAATTCCTGCTCCGCGAGGTCGGCTCGCGCTTTCGCCTCGGCAGCCTCGGTGGGAGTCGGATCGATCTGCCAGGGCCGCAAGGGATCGGGCTGCGCGGAGGACAATTGGGCGGACCGACGGTTCGGGTCGTCGTCGCCCCCGGCAGCCGCTTCCTGGGCCGCCACTGTGGTCTCGGCGGTGCGACCCGCTTGGCCGGATGTCGCCGCAGCCGGGCCGGGCGGCTCAACCGTCTCGACTTTCAACGCGGCGAAGATCTCGTTTCGGCTGGGCGTCCGAGGTAGCTGGGACTCCTCGGTGGCCTGTACCCTCTGGCCCGGCTCCTCCTGGAGCGGCTCCTCCTGGAGCGGCTCCTCCTGGAGCGGCTCCTCTTGGCCCTGCTCCTCCTGGCTTTGCTCCTCCGGGCGCGGCTTTTCTTGGAGCGGCCGGCCGACCTGGTCCTCGAAGACTTGGCCACCGGGAGTCGCCTCGGTGAGCTGCTGTTGCTCGCCGGTGGACGCCAGCGGGTCGCCATGTGCCGGCGACGAAGGCGCCGAGCCGCGCTCCCCCGGGGTGTTGTCGTTGCCCGGAGTCTGTCCGGAGGCGTCACCCGACAGCACTTCGACGGCCGAATACCCCTCCCCGTATCCGCGCGGGCCGAACTCCTCCGACTCCAACGCACCCTCAGGCAACTCACTCGCCGGCAACGGCCGAGTCGTCCGCGCAACAGGCCGCTCCTCGGGAACCACCCCCCGGTAGCCCTCCTCGTACCCGCGCGGTTCGGGCTCCGGCTCCAGCTCGCTCTCGTGCAACGGGCGGGTCGCGCGCCCACCCGGCTGCGACTCGGGCAACGGCTTCGTGATCCGGCGCGACTGCTGCGACTCGTTGAGCGGGCGGAGGACCCGTTGCGGTCGCTGCGGCTCGTTCACCGACCGAGCCCCGGTACCGCCGGTTGGTTGTGAACCGGGGACCGGCGGGGTGGGTACGACGTCCGGCGGCAGCTTCTCCTTGCCCGATCCATTGCCCGATCCGCCGCTGTCCCCCAGCGACAGGAAAGACACCGGCTCGCTCGCCTGTTGTCCCGAGCCGGCACCCTCCGCGCCGAGTGGCTGCTCGGCCTGCGCCAGCACACCCTGATCGGAGGCGTCGAAGGCGTTCTGGTCGAAGGCACTCTGATCGGAGACGTTCTCCACCGGCGGCGAGAACTCGACCGTACCGTTACCCGTACCGGCAGGCGGATTCTGAGCCTCGCTCAAAGCCTGGTGGAACGCGAGCGGCGAGACCTCGTTGCCGCTGGGACCGGTGTACCGCACCGTGTTCTTGGAGACCTGCTCGATCTGGCCGATCGGCGTGAAATCCCCGTTGCCGGAACCCGCGAAGACCGTCTGCTTCGTACCCTCGACGTGAGTGACCTGGATCGGCTGGCTGTCGGCGCCGTACGCGACCGTCGAGCCTTTCGGCGCGGTCCACGACTGGCCGTCCTGGGTGAACGCGAACGTGCTGCCGCCGTTGCTGGGCACCTCAGTGCGCACGACGGTCGGCACACCGTCCTCGAAATTCGAGGTGGTCGTCACCCCGTGCCGGGTTACCTGCACCTCGGACGGCACGGCCTGGTATGTCTCGCCCATCCCGGCCGTCTTCTTGATCTGCAGTACGCCGTTGTCGTCCAGCGTGCCCAGCTGGAGCTTGCCCGCATCCGGATGCGGCTTGCCGTCCGCGGTCGTCTCGGGAAACAGGGTGAACGTCTTCTCCCCGGTCTGTACCCCGGTGAACGTGCCCTCGTCCGTAGTGAAGTGCACACTCGGCTTCTCGGTGGCCTGGTGCACGCCGTGGAAGAGCATCCCGGTGAACATGCCGTTGGCGATCGCGTTCAGCGGGTTCTCGCTCGACTTGTCCTGCGCGTACCCCTGCTGCTGCGCGGCCTCCGGGTCGAACACCGCCTGCTCGATGCCGTCCACAGTGGACACAGCGGCATTCGTGGCGACGTTAGTCAGCGCGCCGTTGACCCCCGCGTTGAGCAGGCCACCCAACCCCTTGCCCAGCCGGTTCTCCAGGGTCGTGCCGAGCACCTTGCCGACACCGGCACCGACCAACCCGCCGATCAGGCCCATCTGCGCGGACTGGGCGGCCTCGCCCCAGTCGATGTCCTGGCGGTGGCCGTCGGCAACCATGACGGCCTGGGTGATCAGGTCCGGCAGTACCGCCATGATGACCGCGTCGAGCAGCTTGAAGAGCAGGCCCTCGACCACCTCGCGGGCGACGAACATGGACGCGAAGGCCGCACCCATGCTCAGCCCGCCGGTCGCCGGCGCGATGAGCAGCTCCCAGGCGAGCTGGATCATCAGGATGATGATCTGGATGTCGATCGAGATCTTCGTGAACTCGGTCTGTTCGGCGAAGCTCAGCAGCTCCTCGGCGAGCATCTGGCACTGCTGGGCCAGTTGCCCGACCGCCGAGTCATCTCCGGCGGTGTACTGCTTCCAATAGTTGTCGAACTCGTCGGTGGAGATCGCCTGAACCGAGTAGTGCACGTTCTGTGTCGCCTGGCCGCCGCTGCCGGAGATCGCCACCAGCCCGGCCAGCGCGTCGGTCCACGCCTGGGCGCAGCGGCGTACCGCGTCCTCGTCGGCCTGCGGCCAGTTCTGCCCGACGACGATCGGGTAGACCAGTGGCCACTCCGGCGGGATGATCGGCTGGACGGGCATGGGTCATGCCTCAGCTGTCCGAGGAGATCTGGCTCGCCGACTGCTGCGCCGCGTCGTCCGCGTTCAGGTAGTTCTTCGCCCAGCTGCAGATGCCGTCGACCATGCTCTGCAGGCCGTCGTTGGTGGCACTCAGCTGCTGCAGGGCCGGCAGGGCGGCCGACACGTACTTCCCGCCGAAGGTCTTGCCGGCGTCGTCGCTGCCCCAGCAGGCGCCCTCGACATTCAGCGCATCGGTCAGCGTGGTGTAGATCTGCCGCACCTGATCGGCGACCGAGTCGTACTGCGGGGCGGTCGACTGCAGGTCGTTGGTGTTGGTGGTGAAGCCGGACACGATGCCCTCACAGCGGTTCGGGGGGTGGCGCGGTGGTGGGGCGGCCGCTGAACCGCGCCCGCCATTCGTCGTAGGTCTCGTCGGTCAGCGGCCGCTCCGGGGACCAGGTGGAGACGTCGGCCTCGCCGGTCAGCAGCTTGTCGTAGGAGATCCCGTCAGGCAGGAACGGTGCCATCACGTCGCCGACGCGGCTGGTCACATCCCGCGTCGCCTCGCCGTACAACCGCCGGATCTCCTCCGCCAATTGGGAGGGAGAGAAGCGGCGGTACGCCTTGGGGTCGATCTCCAATCCGGTCAGCCGGGCGTTGGAGTCGACCTGTACCTTCACCGTCCCGTCGGTCGTGGCGGCGCGGCCGGACATGGCGCGCATCCGCTCGCGCGCCGCGGACATGTTGCGCCGCAGCTGCTCGTAGTCGCCGAGCAGCTGCTCCATCCGGGCCCGGAGCTGCGCGTTGGTGCGCGGGTTCGGCTGCATCCCGCCTACAACAGCCCGTCGCCGGCGTCGGTGTCGGCGCCCCACACGTCATCGTCTTCAGACAGCCACGACTGCCGCTGCCGGTCCTTGTTGTCCTTGCCGGCGCCGGCACCCGCGCCCGGTGCCATCGGCATGCCACCCCGGCCGGCCGCTCCGGACAGGCCGGCGCCCTCGCCGGCGAGTCCACCCGAGCCGTCTGCCCCGCCGAGCCCACCACCGAGCCCGCTGCCCGGGCCCCCACCGAGCCCGGCATCGGTGCCCGGCGTGTAGAGCCCGCCGCCGCCCATCCCGGGCAGCCCGGCGCCGGCCAGGCTGCCGTCCGGGCCGAACGACCCCGGGTCGTAGGCGCCGGGGCCCAATGCGCTCGGGTCGTAGGCGGACGGATCGTAGCCACTGGTGTCGTACGCGTTCGGGTCGTACCCGCTGGGGTCGAGCTGACTGGGGTCGTAGCCACTCGTGCTGGCGGAGTTGGGGTCGTAGCCACTGGGATCGAACTGGCTGGGGTTGTAACCGCTCAGCCCGGTCTGACCCGGCGACAAGCCTCCGAGCCCCGAGTCGCCGTACCCGCCCGGGCCGAAGTTGTTGTTGTCATTGTTCGAGGTCTTGGTGCCCTTGGGAAGCTGTGAGTCATCCACCGGGTCGGGTGGCTTGACGAGCGGGTACTCCTTACCGAGATCCTGGACCAACCTGGTGAGTTGCTTGTACCACTCGGTGGGCCGCATGGCCTTCGAGAAGTTACTCGCGTGCTCGCCGTCGACACGGTCATCGGTACGCCAGACAGTCCAGCCGAGCACCAGTCCGGCGTAGTGGCCGTCCTTGCTTGTGTAGTACCAGACGTTCTGGTATTCATTACCGCCGTCGGTGATCTGGAGGTGCGCTGAGGCGCCACCGGCATGGGAGAACTGGTAGTTCTGGTCCATGTTGACCACGGCACCGTTGAGAAACTCGTAGTAACTCGGGACGACGACCGTGGAGCCTTGGGCCAGGTAGTTGTCGCCGACAGCCGCCCACATGTACCGCATGATCGTGGCGATCCTCGCGCACCACTTGTTCCACATGTCGCCGCACTGCTGGTAGTTCTGTTGCGTGGTGAGCAGCAGTTGGTGCGTCACGTCGGTGGCGCCCATGAAGTCCGGGTTGTTGGGTAGAAGGTAGGACTCGCTCGCCGGCACGGGATGCACGATGGCGTTGACCTGACCGGTAGCGTTGGCGGCCGCCTTGAGCCCGAAGTCCCGGACCGCCATCGCCTTCTGGTGGAACTCCTCAGCGGCGTCCCCAGTCCAGTTCGTCATCGCCGCGGCGAGCATCCCGTCGAATGCGCTCTTGTCCGATGGCGAGCGTCCGGTCACGTACTTCATCAACGCCTGGGCGATGCTCGACCAGTTGGTGGTGGCGGTGTTCATCGCCTCGATTCTGGAGTCCAACCCGTGGAAGAAGGCGTCGAGCTGCTTCGGATCGGTGACATTGTCTGAGACACCAAAGGACGTAGGCATTTCGGACCTTCTTCAACCGGACGGCGCCGGAACGTTGTCACGATGTCGATTGCGTGGTCGTCTGCGTTTGGGCCTGCGCTTGGGGCTGTGACACCGGCGCGGTGTCGAAGGCATCGTCGACGGACTGAGCGCTCACCGCGTCGGCATTCGCGGCATTCTCGTAGTTGGTCGCGATCCTGTCCGCCGCTTCGGCGAGGACCTCCAAGGCTGACTTGAACGACTCGAAGTTCTTCTGGAAGCCGGTGTACTGATCGTTGTACAACCCTGCCAAGTCTTGAGCGGAGTCGAACCCGGCGATGTGCTCACCGAAGTCGACAGGGCCCGGCGCCACCGAATTGAGATGCTCGGTGAGCACCGTGTCCCCTCTGATGGCGGTCAGCAGGTCGTTGAGGTTGTCCCGGAAGGTCTTGAGATCTTCAGGATTGAAGGTC
The DNA here is from genome assembly GCF_016862975.1 of Rugosimonospora africana. Taxonomy (GTDB): domain Bacteria; phylum Actinomycetota; class Actinomycetes; order Mycobacteriales; family Micromonosporaceae; genus Rugosimonospora; species Rugosimonospora africana. The sequence continues at coordinate 62,746 of NZ_BONZ01000073.1, read as the reverse complement.
ACCCCGCCAGCCATTGCTCACCCCCTTCCAGCGGAACTCCTCAGCCCTGCCAGATGCTGGTGTTCTGGCGCTCGACCTGCTGGTACATCTCGTGGGCGTTGCCCATGTGCACCTGCGCCTTGGCGAGTACCTCGGCCATGTGCGCGAACGCCTTGTCCCAGTCCGACTTCACCTGCACATATGCCTGCTGGGCGTCACCGGTCCACTGGCTCAGGCTCTGGTCGAGCTTCGCTCGCAGTTCGTCGATCGCCGACTTGGCCGCCGTGTATGCGACGCCGAGGTCCGTTTCGGCCTGCTGCAGCGTCTCGTACTGAATCTTCAGGAATCCCGGGTCGGTCATGTCAGGCTCCTCTGGTATCTGGCGGCCACTTTCCGACGGCTACGCCGCTTGACCGGCCCGCCCACAAACCAGGCGGGCCTGGCGGCCACATTTTGACGGCTACGCCGCTTGACCGGCCCGCCCACAAACCAGGCGGGCTTGCCGGCTATATCCCACCGCCGCCGTTGAGCAGCGAGGCGATCTGGTTGGCGCTCTGGCGTTCCTGCTCCATGGTCGCCTCGTACTGCTTGGCGGTGTGGGTCAGCGCCTCACGGATCCGTTCCAGGCCACCGATGATTTTCTGGAAGTCGCCGTCCCACTCGGTCATCGTGTTGCGGAACAGGGTCGCCGCGGCCGACGTGTAGCCGCTGGAGGTGGCCGCGATGGACTGCTGGATGTTGCCGCGGATCGTGGCGAGTGCCTGCCCCGCGTTGTCGACGTGGCGCGACGCCTCGGCCATGGCCGAGGTTTGCGCGCTGGTTTCGCCCGCCATCTTCCTGTCCCCTCATCCCGTCGAGGATCGCCGAGCACGAATGCCACCGGGCACGGATGTCACCGGGCACGGACGTTGCCGAGCACGGATGCCGTCGAGCACCGTTGTCGCCGAGGTGTCGCCGACAGATGTGTAGCACACGGTCACCGGCGGCATCGCGAACGTTCATGTGGATTCATCGAATCGTACTTGTTTTAGGGGACGGCTGGCTTGGGCCGAACGGTTGCGTCAGCGCCGCGGCATCTTCCGCCAGCGTCGGTCCGGTCGGGAACAGGGCCAGCATGCCGACCGGTACCGGCACCGGCGACACGTCCTTGAGCCCGAGGTCGCCGAGCACTCCGGTGCCGGCGACCGGGAACTTCACGCCGAGATCGGTGATGAGGTACACGGTTCCGGTGGTCACGCCCTGCGCGGGCAGCGCGCGGACCACCGCGCCGTGCCCGGGCGGGATGGCGAACCCGTCCGCGACCGGCGTGCCGAGGCCGTCGACGGCCACCGGTGGCACACCGGTGAGGGTCTGCACCGGAGTGGGCACAGTGGACACCGCCGGGGGTTGGTTGGCGTCGGTGACCGACGCGCAGACCGCGACGGCGGTGGTACCGGTGTCGACCAGCCGGGGTGGCTGGGCGGGCAGCTGGCTGGTGGTCGCCGGTGACGTGGCGGACCGTGGCGTCGCGGTCAGGTCCTGCTGGGTCAGCGGCAACGCGGTGACCCGGCCGTCCGGGTACGCGGCGGCACTGGCCGGGCTGGACAGCAACAGGGTCAGCTGGAGCGCGCTGATCGGGGCGAGCCCGTCGCCGAGCATCACGTACCCGGTCGGTCCGGCCCCGATCCGGAACAGCTGGCCGACGGTGCTGGGCCGGCCGCCGATGGCCGGGCCGGTCGAGCCGGCGCCCGGGATCGTGGGAGGGGCCAGGTCGGGCCCCTGGGGTACCGCGTTGACCCAGGCGTCTCCGACGGGCAGCGGCGGTACGGCCGCGTAGCCGAGGGCGGCCGGCACGTAGCTGTCGGCGGCGAGGCGCAGCCGCGAGCCGTTCCAGATCAGGAACTCGTCGTGCTCGGCGTCGCTGACCAGGACACCACCGCCGGGCGGAAGCGGGCTGCCGCCGGGCGGCCGGCCGGTGCTGACTTTGACGATCGGGTGCGGCGTGCCGGTCTGATCGGTGGCCGGCGCCGAGCAGGCGGTCCAGCCGTTCTTCACCACGTCGGCCGGCGCCGGCAGGGAGTCGGGGGCACCGGGGATGCCGATCGGGGCGCCGCGTGGGGTGTGCCCGAGGTCGCCGCGGGAGACCTCGACGAGGCCGCCTCCGCGCAACACGAGCAGGGCGGAGGCGTAGTTGAGCACGGGGTGGAGGGTGCCGCCGCGGTACACGTACCGGGTGCCGGTCTCCCGCTCCACGATGATGGACTTGCCGTCCTTCCAGGACGCGCCGCCGCCGGGGCGGACCACGCCGAACAGCGCGACGGCGGCCAGCACCACCACCGCGACGGCGATGCTCGCGGTGACCCCGCTGGACATCCGGCGCAGCGGGCCCTCGGCGGAGTCGTAGTCGTCGCGCAACAGGGCCGCGGTCTGTCGCCGGGCGAGGAACCGGTACGCCTGGAACTGGTCGCGTCGGGAAACCACGGTCAGCCGACCACCGAGCGGAGGTAGGCGTAGACGCCGAGGACCGAGAGCACCAGCGGCACGGTGGCCACGGCGACGACGATTTCCACGATGTCCAGCAACCGGGCCCGCGGCGGCGAGGGTTCCCGGGTGGGCCGCGCGGTGAGGCCGGTGACCACGAACGCGGCGATCAGCGCGGCCAGGGCCAGCCCGGCCCGGCCCGGCCTGCTGGTCAGGTGGGTGGCGAGCAGCGTGATGAAGCCGCCGGTCGCGGCGAGCGCGGCGAACAGCAGCCAGATCCGTTGCGCGCGGCCGGTGAACGGCCGGGTGCGCAGCAGGGCGAGGGCGGCGGACACACCGGCCAGTGTGGACGGTGCCCAGCCCGGTGCCGCGGCAAGGAACGGTACCGATCCGGCGATCACCAGGGCGATGCCGGCCAGCAGCGCGGTCACGTACCGGTCGGCGATCAGGCTCCGCTCGGTGACCTGGGCGCCGGGCAGCGTGGTGCTCGCCTGGCGCAGGTCCTCCGCGCTGGCCGGCAGGAACGGCGCGGGCAGGCGGGCCAGCCGGTACGCGATGCCGGGAACCATCGGACCGGCGAGGAAGACCAGGCCGAGGGCGAGTGCCGCGACGCCGGCGGCCGAGGTGTGGTCGGCCGCCGCACCGGCGACGAACAGCACCACGGTGACCAGCGCGGCACCCAGGAACGCGGGTTCGCCACCGCCGACCGCGCCGATCGCCAGCAGCAGCGCGACCAGCGCCATGCTGGCACCGGCCAGCAGCGCCGGGCCGCGCAGCCGGGTCACCGGGTCGTTGCCGAGCAGTGCGCACACCCCGGCGAGAAACGCGTACGGGACGGCCGCGCACCCCAACAGCGTCGCGGCCGGGGCGTTGCCGACCGCGCGGGAGAACGCGCCGGCACCCAGCACCAGCAGCAGCGCGGCCAGGCCGGCGGTGGCGGTGGCCAGGTGCCAGGGCGGGCCGGACAGCAGCAGGACGCCGACTCCGGCGCCGAGCAGCACACCGGTGGCGACGAGTCCGGCCAGGCCGGTCGCTGCGGCGTTCCACCGCTGGGTGCGTTCGGCCAGCGTCCAGCCGATCGCCTCGACCACGTCGTCGAAGACCGGCGGCGGCAGTTCGCTGCGGCGCGGGCGCAGATACAGCACCTCGCCGTCCTGGATGCTTAGCGCGGCGGCGCTCTGCCCGGTGTCCAGCGGCCAACCGCCCAGCCGTTGCAGCGCCCAGCCGCCGTGGCCGACGCCGGCGTCGGCCATGTTCTCGCCGGCCTGGCGCAGCAGCGTCGGCAGCAGGTATGCCAGCGGAACGCTCGCCGGCAACGCCACGTCGAACCGGCCCCGGATGCCGACCAACGTCACCCGGCACAGGTCCGCCGCCGGTTCGACGCTCATTGAAACCCCACGCTCATCGAAACCCCACGCTCACCGAAACCCCCTGACAAGCCGTTGGGCCGCCATCACGCACGGTCGGCGGGAACACTATCGGAGACGCGCGCCGCCCGGATACCCTCGACACCGCATCGACGGGCCGACGCACAGAACGGGGCCGCTAAGCCGTGAACGCCACGCCGCCGCGACGCCTGCCGCGCCAGGCCGGACCCCAGGCCCCGCACGGCGAGTTCATGCTGGAACCGCCGCCGGACATGGCCGAGGCGGCCAGCGGCGGGGTCGGCCAGTACCTGCTGTACCTGCCGATGATCGGCGGGGCCGGCGCGATGGTCTTCATGTACGCCGGCCCGGGCGCCACCCCGCTGACCTACGCGGCCAGCGCGATGTACGGGCTGTCCTCGTTCGGCATGGTGGTCAGCCAGTTCGGCCGCAACAGCGGCGACCGCGGCCGCAAGCTGGACGGCGACCGCCGCGACTACCTGCGTTACCTGACCCAGGCCCGCAAGCGGATCCGGGACGCGGGCGCCAAGCAGCGCGAGGCGCAGTTGTGGAACCATCCCGACCCGGACAGCCTGTGGTCATTCGCGATGAGCGCCCGGCGCTGGGAGCGGCGCCCCGGCGATCCCGACTTCGCCGATGTCCGGGTCGCCACCGGATCGCAACGGCTGGCGGTCCGGCTGGTGCCACCGGAGACCAAGCCGATCGAAGACCTGGATCCGATCTCGGCCGGCGCGCTGCGCCGGTTCGTCGGCGCGCACAACACGGTGCCGGAGATGCCGATCGCGGTGGCGCTGCGCAACTACGCGCGGGTCGCGTTCGACGGCGAACCGGAGGCGGTCAGCGGACTGGTCCGGGCCATGCTCGCCCAGGCGGCCACGTTCCACTCCCCCGAGGACCTGCGCGTCGCGATCTGCGCGGACACCGGCCGGATCGCGGCGTGGGACTGGGTCAAGTGGCTGCCGCACGCGCTGCACCCGCAGCGGCGCGACGCCGCCGGTCCGATCCGCATGGTGCGCAACGATCTCGGCCAGATCGAGGCGCTGCTCGGTGAGGATCTGGCCGAGCGGGCCCGGTTCCGGCCGGGTGCCGGCTCCGACCGGGCGCACGTGCTCGTCGTCCTCGACGGCGGCCGGGTGCCGCTCGGTTGCCAGCTCGCGGTCGGTGACGCGCAGGGCGTGACGGTACTGGACGTGCAGGGCATCCTCGGCCGGGCGACCGACCAGCACGTGCTGCGGTTGCGGGTGAGCGCGGAGACCATCGAGCGGGTGACCCGGCCGACCGGCGGGGGCGAGGAGAGGAGCACCGCGGTCGGCGCCCCGGACCGGCTGTCCCTCGCCCAGGTGGACGCGCTGGCCCGGCAGTTCACCGCGTTGCGGATCAGCGGCACGCAGGCCGACGACGGCGCGCCACTGTCCACCCGGTACGACCTGCCGGCGCTGCTGGGCACCGGCGACCTGCGGGCGTTGGACCCCGGCACGGTCTGGCAGCCGCGCGCCAACCGCGACCGGCTGCGGGTGCCGATCGGGGTCGGCGAGGACGGCGCCCGGATCGAACTGGACATCAAGGAGGCCGCGCAGGGCGGGATGGGCCCGCACGGACTGGTCGTCGGCGCGACCGGTTCAGGCAAGAGCGAGCTGCTGCGCACCCTCGTGCTCGGGTTGGCCATCACGCACTCGCCTGAGCAGCTCAACTTCGTGCTGGCCGACTTCAAGGGCGGTGCCACGTTCCTCGGCCTGGAGGAGTTGCCGCACGTCTCCGCGGTCATCACCAACCTGTCCGACGAACTGCCGCTGGTCGATCGGATGCAGGATGCGTTGCGCGGCGAGATGGTCCGGCGGCAGGAGTTGCTGCGCGCGGCCGGAAACTTCAGCTCGGTGCTCGACTATGAGCGGGCCCGGGCCCAGGGGGCGGCGCTGACCCCGCTGCCCAGCCTGCTCGTGGTGGTCGACGAGTTCACCGAGCTGCTCACCCAGAAGCCGGAGTTCGCCGAGCTGTTCGTGATGATCGGACGGCTCGGCCGCAGTCTCGCCGTCCACCTGCTGCTCGCCTCGCAGCGGCTGGAGGAGGGGCGGCTGCGCGGCCTGGAGACCCACCTGTCATACCGGATCTGCCTGCGGACGTTCTCCGCCAGCGAGAGCCGGACGGTGCTCGGCGTACCGGACGCGCACACGCTGCCCAGCGAGCCCGGACACGGGTACCTCAAGTTCGACGTGACGTCGATGACGCGGTTCAAGGCCGCGTACGTCTCCGGCCCGTACGAGCAGCCGTCCACAGTGGAGCAGGTCCGGCGGGAGGTGCCCAGGCACCTCGTCCCGTACGTGGTCGACGAGATCCCGCTCGCCGAGCCGGCCCAGCAGCCGGCGCCGGTGGCCGCGCCCGCCGCCGAGACCGCCGGCGCGCCACGCGTGCTGGATCTGGTCGTGGCCCGGCTGCGCGGGCAGGGCGGTCCGGCGCACCAGGTGTGGTTGCCCCCGCTGGGTGCGCCGACCACGATCGGCGCCCTGCTGCCCAACCTGCACCTCGACCCGGACCGCGGGCTGTGCACCGATGCCCGGCTGCACGGCCGGCTGCAGGTACCGCTCGGCGAGGTCGACCTGCCGTTCGAGCAGCGCCGCGCGCCGCTGGCCGCCGACCTGTCCGGCGCGGCCGGCCACGTGGTCATCGTCGGCGCACCGCAGAGCGGCAAGAGCACCCTGCTGCGCACCCTGATCACCGGTCTCGCGCTGTGCCACACGCCGCGCGAGGCACAGTTCTACGGCCTGGACTTCGGCGGTGGTGCGCTCGGTTCGATCGCCGGCCTGCCGCACGTCGGCGCGGTGGCCACCCGGCTGCAGACCGATCTCGTCCGGCGGATCGTCGCCGAGCTGACCGCGTTGCTCACCGATCGGGAGAAGACCTTCGCCGAGCGGGGCATCGACTCGGTCGCGGCATACCGGCGGGCGCGGCCGGACGACGACCCGTACGGCGACGTGTTCCTCGTGGTGGACGGCTGGGGCATCCTGCGCGGAGAGTACGAGGCGCTGGAACCGGCGATCACCAACCTCGCCGTGCGCGGCCTGTCCTACGGCGTGCACGTGGTGCTGACCGCGGGCCGCTGGGCGGAGCTGCGCCCCGCGCTGCGGGACACCATCGGCACCCGTTACGAGCTGCGGCTGGGCGACCCGTTCGAGTCGGAGGTCAACCGGCACGCCGCGGCGAACGTCCCGGCCGGCGTACCGGGGCGCGGGATCATCAAGGAAAACCTGCACTTCCTCGCCGCGCTGCCCCGGCTCGACGACAAGTCCACTGTGGACGATCTGGCCGACGGGGTGCGGGCGCTGGTCGACTCGGTCGCCAGCACCTGGCCCGGAGCGCCGGCCCCGCCCGTGCGGCTGCTGCCCGAACTGCTGCCGCTGGCCGAGCTTCAGGCCGCGGTACCGGCGGGCGCGGCGGGGCTGGCGATCGGCCTGTCCGGCGAGGACCTCGGCCCGGCGACGCTCGACTTCACCCAGGATCCGCACTTCCTCATCTTCGGCGACACCGAGTCGGGCAAGTCCAACCTGCTGCGCACCGTCGCGGCCGAGGTGGTCCGCACCATGCCGCCGGACCGGGCCCGGATCATCGTGATCGACACCCGGCGCACGCTGCTGGAGGCGGTACCATCCAGCCACCTGATCGCGTTCGCGCACTCGGTGCAGTCGGCCGAGTCGACCGTGCGCGACGTCCGCGAGGCGATGCTTCAGCGGGTACCGGGCCCGGACGTCACTCCGGAACAGCTCCGCGACCGCAGCTGGTGGACCGGACCCGAGCTGTACCTGCTGGTCGACGACTACGATCTGTTGGTCACGCCGACCGGCAGCCCGTTGCAGCCGCTGCTGGACGTGCTGCCGCAGAGCCGGGATCTGGGCCTGCACGTGATACTGGCCCGGGCCACCGGTGGTGCCGGCCGGTCCATGTACGAGCCGGTCCTGCAGCGCCTGCGCGAGCTGGGCACCCCGGGGATCGTGTTGTCCGGCAGCCCCGAGGAGGGGCCGCTGATCGGCAACGTCGCGCCCATGCGGCTGGTCCCGGGCCGGGGCCGGCTGCACCACCGGCGGCACGGCACCCGGCTGGTACAGACCGCGAAAGCGCTCTGAAGCCCGGGTCAGCGGGCAGTAGGGTCAGCGGGCGTCGCGCAGCGCCGAGCGCCAGCCACGGCGGCGGCCCAGCGGGATCAGCACCGCGGTCGCGCCGCCCAGCAGCACCACTCCGAGCGCCGCGCCGGCCAGCGCGTACGCCGTGCCTGACCGATCGGGTTCGGCCGGCCCGGCCGGCGCGGCCAGCGGCACCGGTGACCGGGACGGCGCCGCCAGCGGCTGCTGCCCCTCCTCCGGCAGTACGGCGGTCACCGCCGCGTACGGGTCCACCACGCCCCAGCCGAACTGCCGGTCGGGCAGCGCGCCGGCCGGATGGTCGGCGGTGGCCTCGATCCGGTGCACCACCTGGGCGGCGGACAGGTTCGGGTGGTACGCCCGGACCAGCGCCGCCACCCCGGCCACATACGGCGCCGCGAAGCTCGTGCCGCCCTGCGCGCTGGCGACCAGCCCGGTGCCGCCGGCCCCGGTGCTGATCAGATCCTGGCCGGGCGCCACCACCCCGATGCCGACGGTCTCCGAGTAGCCGGCCCGGTTGCCGGCCGAGTCGATCGCGCCGGCGGCGAGCACGCCCGGGTACACGGCCGGATACTTGGCCGCGTCGCCGTTCTGCGCGTCGTTGCCGGCGGCGGCCACCACCACGATGTTCGCGGCGAGGGCCCGGTTGACCGCCGCGCGTAGCCGCGGATCGTCGCCCGTGGTGGTGGTCGACACGTTGATGATGTCGACCCCCGGGAACTGGACCGCCGCCGAGATCGCATTGGCCAGGTCGTCCACGGCCACCGTGTCGGTGTTGGTCTCCCGGATCGGCACAACCGTCGCGCCCGGCGCGACCCCGGTGAAGCCGATGCCCGACGCTGGCTGTGCGGCGATGATGCCGGCGACGAAGGTGCCGTGCCCGTGGCAGTCGGAGTCGCCGTCGTACGTGTTGGTCAGCACGTCGTACCCGGTGGTGACGTGACCGCGCAGCTGCGGGTGCTTCCCGTCCACCCCGGTGTCCACGACGGCGACCCGCTGGCCCAGCCCGGTCGTCAGCGGCCAGACCCGCTCGACGTCCAGCCGGTTCTGCGCCCACGACCGCTGGGTGAGCCGGGCGGTCGCGGGTGGCCGGCACTGGTCGGCCGCGACCGCGGGCGCGGCCGGCGGCACCAGCACGGGCAGCGCGAGCGCGACGCCCAGCAGGCCGACCCATCGCAACACCCGGCTGCTGGCCACGGCGACCCTTCCCGCTGGACGGACTTGCGCACACGCCAGGATAGTGGCCCCGGCAACCGAAAGCGGACCCGCGAGCCGTCGGCGCCGACCCGGCGCCGCCGCGCAGCGCTGCCGCACGGCGACGCTGTCACACCGCTGCCACACGACGACGCTGCCGCACGGCGCTGCCGCACGGCGTCCCCTGCCGGCGCTACTCCCGGCGCTACCGGCGTGAGGACACCTCGAACGCGTCGATGTCGGCGCCCGCGGGCGCCGTCGCCGAGCCGTCCCGGGTGACCGAGATGGCCGCGCCCACCCCGGCCCGGCGCAGCGCCTCCGGCCAGTCGTGGCCCGCGTGCAGTGCCGCGATCAGCACCCCGGTGTGCGTGTCGCCGGCCCCGGTGGTGTCCACCGCGGTCACCGCCGGCACCGGTACCCGCAGCAACTCCCCCGGCCGCGCGGTCCACACCGCCACGGTCGCCGCGGGACCCCGACGCAGCACGATGAGCGAGCCCGCCCTGCCCAGCCGGGCGGCCAGCGTGCGCGCCGCGGCGGCCGGGTCGTCGGTTGCCGCCAGCAGCGCGGTCTCGCGCTGGTTGAGGGTCAACACGTCGGTACGGGCGAGCACGGCGTCCAGCGGGCCGGCGGGGATCTGGTCGAGCACTGGGCCGGGATCGAACACCAGCAGCGCGGAGGGTGGCAGCCCGCGCAGCCATCCGGCGATGGCCGGCCCGCTGCGCGGGTAGCACAGGTCGTACCCGGACACGTAGACCGCGTCGTCCGGCCGGGCCTCGACCGGGGCGAGCCGCTCGGCGGTGAGCACCGACTCCGCGCCCGGGCTGGTGACGAACGTCCGCTCGCCGTCCGGCTCGATCAGCGTGACCGAGAACCCGGTGTCCGCGTTCGGGTCGGCGTCCAGCAGCACCGGGATGCCGGCGGCGTCCAGGTCCTCGCGGGCCTGCCGGCCGAACGGCCCGGCTCCGAGCCGACCGGCCAGCGCCGCCGGCATCCCGTTGCGTACCGCCGCGACCAGGACGTTGAAGCCGCCGCCGGTCTGCACGTCGGTACGGTCGGCCAACCGGTCGCCGCCGCGCTCGGGCAGCGCCGGTACCGCCATCCGGATGTCGACCAGCACACTGCCCACCAGCAGCAGCCGGCCGGGCCGCGGCGCGCTCACCGGTCGGTCCCGGCGTTCGGCACCGGACCGCCGGCCGGCAGCGGCCCACCCGCTGGCGTGGACGCACCCGCTGGCGCGGAGGCCGGTGCCAGCACCGGTCCGCCGGACGTCCCCGCGCCGGACGTTCCCGCGCCGGCGGAGAGGCCGTCGACTGAGAGGCCGCCGGCGGCCGAGCGCAGTCCCAGCACGGCGTACAGCGCGGCGCTGACCGCGCCGGAGGCCAGCCAGCCCAGACCGTTGACGCCCAGCCAGGTGCCCGCCCACGGGCCGGAGAACCAGACGTCCTGCCCGTTGGACGCGGTGGTGAACAGCAGCCCGATCGCGATGCCGAGCAGCCAGGGCAGCAGCGCTACCCAGCGGATCCCGCCGGTGTACCAGTACCGGCTACCGCGCCGCCGGTCCAGCAGCGCCTCCCGGTCGAACTCCCGCCGGCGGATCATGTCGATGCCGATGGTCGCCGCCCAGGCCGTCATCGGGATGGCCAGCAGGGTCAGGAACGTGGTGAAGGTGCCGTAGAAGTTTTTCGCGATGACGGTGATGTAGAGGCCACCGGCCACGATCAGTACGGCGTCCACGGCGACCGCGGCGGTACGCCGGATGCGGATGCCCGCGGTGATCAGGTTGAGCCCGGACGAGTACATCGACAGGTCGGCGTTGGCGATCAGGCCGATCACCGCGACGATCAGGTACGGCACCGAAAGCCAGCCGGGCAGCGGCCCGCCGATCGCGGCCACCGGGTCGTTCGCGCTGGCCAGCGACGGATCGCTGACCGCCAGCAGGGCGCCCATCGTGACGATGACGGTCAGCGGGAGAACCGAACCGATCGTGGTCGCCGATACGAGCGCCGAGCCGCGGACCCGCCGGGGCAGGTAGCGGGCGTAGTCCGCGCCGGCCGACAGCCAACCGATGCCGGTGCCGGCGGCGATGAAGCCGATCGCGCCGATCAGCGCGGCGGCCGAACCCGGGTGCTGGTGGGCAACCTGGTGCCAGTGCACCTTGTCGATCAGGAATCCGATGACGACCAGGGTGAGGGTACCGAAGATCCAGGTCAGCCAGCGCTGTACCCACATGATGGTGGCGTGGCCGAACAGGCCCACCGACGCGGCGATCACCACGGTCACCAGGAGGGTGATCACGATGAGCGTGTCGCCGCTGCGCAGCCCGGCCCTGCCCAGCAGGTCGACCAGCGCGTAGGCGGCGGTGGTGCAGGTGATGGTCTCCCAGCCGACGAAGGTCAGCCAGGACACGATGGTCGGGCCGACGTTGCCGTGCGTGCCGAACACCGCCCGGGACAGCGTCAGTCCGGGCGCGCCGCCGCGCTTGCCGGTGATGGACAGCAGGCCGACGAGCAGGAACGAGATCGCCGAGCCGACCAGCGCGGCGACGAGCGCCTGCCAGGCGTTCAGGCCCTTGAAGGTGACCAGTGCGGCGCCCTCGGTGATGCCGATGACGCCGATGTTGGCCGCGAACCAGGTCCAGAACAGGCCGAGTGCGCCGCCGCCGCGCTCGCTGTCGGGTACCGGCTCGATGCCCCGGGTCTCGATGCTGCCCGGGCGGTCGGCGCGGACCCCGGTGGTGAGGACTTCCTCGGAGAGTGGAGTGGACATGACGACTCCCTTGTTCAGCCGAGGCCCGGCTCGGGCGGCGTACCGCCGGGATCGGGCCGGGCATCGGTGCCGCCGCGCAGGCCGAGCAGCCGGTCGGCGAGATCGGACAGGTGCAGGTCGGGGTTGGCGGCGGTGAGCTGCTCGACGATCGTCGCGGGGAACCTGCCGGCGCCGTACACCGCGCCGGAGACCGCGCCGGCGATGGCCGCGATCGTGTCGCAGTCGCCGCCCAGGCTGGCCGCGTACCGGGTGACCGCGAACGGGTCGCCGGGAAACAACGAGCAGATGGCCAGGGCGGCCGGTACCGCCTCCTGGGTGGCGACGCCCGCGCCGACCAGGCGGTAGATCAGGTCCAGCGCCTCGCCGGGGTCGCGGCCGGCGACCAGTCCGCGCGCCCAGGCGATCCGGCTGGCCACGTCGGCACCGGCGACGTAGTGCCCGAGACGCCCGCCGATCTCGGCCGCCCGTACCGCGATGTCGAGCGCACCGGACAGGTCGGCGCCGTCGATGCCGGCGCTGACCGCGGCGGCCACCGCGGCGGCGCCGGCGATGGCGATGCCGGTGTTGTGGGTGACCCGGCCGGCCTGCGCCACCCGGGACACCAGCTCGTCCAGCGGCCGCACCGAGAACGCGATGCCGGCCGGGGCGATGCGCATGGCGGCGCCGTTGGTGTCGCCCCAGCGACCGCTCTCCTCCGGCGGTACGCCCCGGTCGAGCTGGTCCAGCGCGCGCAGGGTGGACGGCCCGAGCAGGTCGGCGGAGCCGGCGCCGACCATCCGCTTGTGCCAGTCGCGCAGTTCCCGCGCGAACCGCACCTGGTCGACCCGGCCCCGGCCGTCGATCAGGAGCCGGCCGAGGATGACCGCCTGGTCGGTGTCGTCGGTGACCCGGGCTGCGGGCTGCCCCCGGCTGATCACGTTGTCGTCGGGGGCGGGCCGGAACCCGTCGAGCACGCCGTACCGGGCGGCGATCGTCTCCCGGGGCAGGTACTGGGTGGGCATCCCCAGGGCATCGCCGACCGCCAGACCCAGCAGGGCGCCGTACGCGCGGTCACGGCCCCTCACGGACGGCCCCTAACGGTCGGAGCGGCTTCGCCGCGCTCACCTGGCTGGCGCTCGCTCATCGCAGTTCTCCAAAGGTGGTTTCCAAGCGGAAGTGGTCGGGATCGAGCAGGCTGGTGACCCGTTCGGCGACCCCGCCTCCGGCGACGAACACGGTGCGGGCGGTGTGCAGGAACGGCGCGCCCTCGTCGCGTTCCAGCAGCCGGGCCTGGTCGGCGTCCAGCCTGGCCAGGGACAGGGTTTCCCGGCCGCCGACCGGGTGGATGCCGTGCCGGTGCATGGTCCGCGACAGCGACCCGTCGACCAGACCGTCGCGCAGCACCGCCTCGAACGACGGGCTCCAGGGCAGCCGGCTGCGCTCGTACGAGATGGCACTGCCGGACTCGATGTGCCGGATGCGGTCCACCGCCAGGAAGTCCGGTGCCGGCAGGCTCAGCGCGCCGGCCAGTTCCGGGTCGGCCACACGGTCGAGGCGGACCAGCCGGGTGCTGGTCCGCACGCCGTGCTGGGCCAGGGCACGGGACCAGCCGACGCGCTCGTTGAGCACTTCCCCGTCGTACGTGATGAAGGACCCGGCGCCGGTCCACGTCTCGACGAGGCCGGCGTCCTGCAGGCAGGCGAGCGCCTGGCGGACGGTCGACCGGCTGACCGAGAACTGCTCGGCGAGCTTGACCTCACCGGGCAGGCGCTGGCCGTTTGCCAGCCGCCCGGCCCGGATCTCCTCGGACAGCCGGTCGGCGACCTCCCGATATCTGGCTGGCATTGACCGCTCCTGTCCGAATCTGTACGTACCTGTCTACTGGACAGTAGTGCGCCGGGACGGCCAGCGGCAAGGGCCGGACTGAGTATCTGGTGGGAGCCGGTCTGAGTACCCGGACGGATGCGCCGGACCGGCCCGGCCGCGCCTAATGTCCGTATGACTCATCCCGGTCCTCCCGAACGCCCCCTGCGGAGGGGCAGGACGAACAGCCTCACCTGGATCCTCAGCGTGGTCGGCATCGCCTTCGGCATCGTGTTCGCGGTCGCCGGCCTGGCCCTGGTCGGATTCGCCGTGGCCTTCGTCGCGGCGATGAACTCATACGGGAGCAACAAGTGATCCGCCGGGTGCCGACCTTCCGGGCGCCGAACTTCGGGGCGCTGGGCTTCCGGGCGCTGAGCCGCCGGGTGCGCCTGCTGTACCTGCTCGCCCGGCCGGCGGTCATGGTGCTGCTCGCGCTGTTCACGGCGACCGGACTGGCCCAGGCGGGGCACGGGCAGGACACCTGGGCGCTGGCCCGCGCGCTGGTCGTGGTGGCCGCGTTCCTGCTGTTCTCGGTGGCCTGCAACGACCTCGCCGACGAGGCCATCGACCGGGTGAACCTGCCCGGCGACGCGCGGCGACCGCTGGTCGCCGGCACCGCGAACCGCCGCGAGATGGTGCTCATCGCGTGCGGATCCGCGGTGCTCGCACTCGCCGCGAGCGGCACCCTGCGCTGGCCGGGGATGGTGGTCACCGTCGCGGGGCTCGCCTGCAGCGCGGGCTACTCGCTGCGGCCGGTACGGCTCGCCGACCGTGGCGCGGTCGCGTCGGTGGTGCTGCCGGCCTGCTACGTGGCGGTGCCGTACCTGCTGGGTATCTTCGCGGTCCGGTCTCCGGTACACCCGGCGGACCTGGCCCTGCTGGGCGGCCTGTACGTCGGCTTCATCGGCCGGATCCTGCTCAAGGACTTCCGGGACGTGCGTGGCGACGCGCTGTTCGGGAAGCGCACCTTCCTGGTGCGGTACGGCCGGCGCTGGACCTGCCGGTTGAGCGCGGCCTGCTGGACGGTGGGCGCGGCCCTGCTCGTGGCCGCCGTACCTCGGCCCGGTGCGGCGGGATTCCTGGTGCCGGTCGCCGGCACGGGGTACCTGGCGCTGGCCGCCGGCACGGCGACGTACCTGGCGCTGTCGCTGGGGCTGCTGCGCGCGCTGGCGACCGGAGGGTCCCACCGCCGCGACGACGCGCTGATCGCCGCGCTCGCGATCACCGGCCGGGGAATGGTGGTGTCGGTGCTCGGGTACCTCTCGATGACCGGCGCCGGGTGGCGACCGGGAACCGTCGCGACGGCGCTCGCCGCGCTGCTCGGGCTCATCACCGGGCAGGCGATCCTGATGGCACGACGCGGCCCGACGACCCGCCTCACCGTCCCGGCGGCGATGAGCGAAGCGACCGCCCCGGCAACCGTTTCCCTGGGCTCCGTTTCACCGGACTCCGTTTCACCGTCCAGTGTTGCCTTGGCAACCGTTCCCGCGGACTCCGTTGCACCGGCCTCGCGCGCATGATTCGCTGGACCGGCCCGGGCACGCTGGACCGGCCCGGGCACGGGAACGCGCGAGAGGATGACATGAGCCGGTCTGTGGAACGCCTGCCGTTCGGTACCACGTCGAGCGGAGAACCGATCGAACGCTGGCGGCTGGACAACGGGCGCGGCGTCACCGCCGACGTGCTGTCGTACGGGGCGATCCTGCACGCCTTCGCGGTACCGGACTCGTCCGGCCAGCCCGGTTCGATCGTCCTCGCCCCGCCGGACGCCGAGTCGTACCTGGGCGCGACCGCCTACTACGGTGCGGTCGCCGGCCGGTTCGCCAACCGGATCGCGGACGGCCGGTTCACGCTCGACGGGCAGGAATACACGCTGCCGGTCAACGACCGCGGCCACACCCTGCACGGCGGCACGGACGGCTTCGACAGCCGGATCTGGCGGGTCGAACCGGTCGCCGACCAGCCGGACCGGGCCGCGGTGCGGCTGTCCCTGACCAGTCCGGACGGGGACATGGGGTTCCCCGGCACGCTGACCGTGTCGGTCACCTACACGCTGGACGCCGACGGCACCCTGGCCCTCGACTACCACGCGGTCACCGACCGCCCGACCGTGCTGAACCTGACCAACCACGCGTACTTCAACCTGGCCGGCAGCGAGAACGTCCTCGACCACGTGCTCACCGTCGACGCCGACCACTACCTGCCGGCGGACGCCACCGCGATCCCGCACGGGCCGGCCAAGCCGGTGGCCGGTACCCCCTTCGACTTCACCTCGGCGCACCCGCTCGGCGCCCGGATCGGCGAACCGGACGAGCAGTTGCTCGACGCGGGCGGGTACGACCACTGCTGGGTGCTGCGCCCGCACGAGGGGCTGGCACGGGCGGCCGTGCTGACCGACCCGGCCAGCGGCCGGCGCCTGGAGGTGTGGACGACCGAACCGGGTGTCCAGGTCTACACGAGTAACAAGCTGGACGGCACGCTCGCCGACGCGGGCGGGCGGCGCCACCTGCGGCACAGCGCGGTGTGCCTGGAGACGCAGCACCTCCCCAACTCCCCCAACGTGCCGGACTACCCGACGACGGTCCTGCTCCCGGGTGAGACGTTCACCAGCCGGACCGAACTCCGCACCGCCTGAGGCCGGGGACGCGATGGCTGCCGTCCGGCGGGCTGCCGTCCAGGGGGCTGCCGTCCAGGGGGCTGCCGTCCAGAGGGCCGCCGTGTTGCGGGCTGTTGTGTTGCGGGCGGCTCCGACCCGGTCCGCCCCGGGCCTGGTACTGCGCCCGTGGACCGACGCGGACGCCGGGCCGCTGCTGGAGGCGTACCGGGACCCGGTGCTGCGCCGCTTCACCATTCAACCGGTACGCGACGACGAGGACGCGGCCCGGTGGCTCGTGGCACAGCGGGACGGCTGGGACAGCGGCCGGCGGTTCAGCTTCGCGGTGCTCCAGGACGGCCCGGATCCCGGGGCCGCCCCGCTGGTCGCGAACGTGGTACTGAAGCTGGCCGGCTCGATGGACGGGTACGCCGACGTCGGGTACTGGACGGCCGGGTACGCACGCGGGCGGGGCATCGCCCCACGGGCAGTCGAGGCGCTCACGGCCTGGGCGTTCGGCACGTTCGCCGGCAACGGCCTGGACCGGCTGGCGCTCGTGCACCAGGTGGACAACCACGCATCGTGCCGGGTCGCGGAGAAGACCGGCTACGCCTTCGCGCGGATCCTGCCGGCCCGGCCACCGTTTCCGCGGGAAGGCCACCTGCACGTCCGACACTGGCGGGTGACTGGGCCATCGCAACTGGGGCATCGTGACCGGCCATCGTGACCGGGGCATGGTGACCGGGGCATGGTGACCGGGCATCGTGACCGGGGCATGGTGATGCGCCAAGATGAGGCATGGCCATCCGCCCATTCACGGTAACGGACCTTGCGAGCACCCTGGCCCTCGACCGAGAGGCTTTCGCGGAGCAAGGCTACACGTCGATCGTGCTGCGCCAGGCGCGCGACGTCTTCGACGAACTGTTCCGGGTGTACGAGGACGGCGACGGCGGCATCGCCGGTTACGCGATGGGCGCGATCGCGACCGACCGGGCCACCGCGTGGATTCTCGCGCTGGCCGTGGCGAAGAAGCATCGCGGGGCAGGCATCGGCAGGGCGCTGACGGTGGACCTGCTCAGCCTGCTGCGTGCCCGTGGCGTCGCGGACGTTCTCCTCACCGTCGATCCGGCGAACACCGCGGCGATCAGCCTGTACCAGACCACCGGGTTCACCGTCGCGCGGACCGTCGACGACTACTTCGGGCCCGGCGAACGCCGGCTGGTCATGGTGCACCACCCCGAGCCGGTACCACAGAGCGGCCTGGCCTAGCCGGGTCGGCAGAGCAGCTCGGCACAGCCGAGCGCAGTCCGGCACAGCCGAGAGCGGGCCCGCACAGTCGAGTGCAGTCCGGCGTAGCCGGAGAAATCGGGTGCTCTACAGTCGGCTCGTGCCGTCACTCGCGACTTCGGCGCTGCCGCCCGGCTCGATGGCGGCGGTGGCCCAACCCGAGATCCGCGGCGACGGCGTACTGCTCCGGCCGTGGCGGGCAGCCGACCGCCCGGCCGTCGTCGCGGCGTACGCCGATCCCGCCATCCAACGCTGGCACTGCCGGTCGATGACCGAGGACGAGGCCCGGGACTGGATCGCCGCCTGGCCGCTGCGGTGGCGCGGCGAGACCGGCGCCGGGTGGGCGGTGCTCGACGTGGGTCTCGACGCGGATGTCGACGCGGGTCCCGTTGCCGGTCAGATCAGCCTGCGGCGGGTGAACCTCGGCGATGGGCTGGCCGAGGTGTCGTACTGGGTGCTGCCGCACGCCCGCGGCCGGGGTGTCGCCAGCCGGGCGCTGTCGGCGCTGACCGCGTGGTGTTTCGCCACGCTCGGGCTGCACAGGATCGAGGTCTACCACTCGACGGCGAACCCCGCGTCCTGCCGGGTCGCGCAGCGCGCCGGCTTCGCCGCCGAGGGGACGAAACGGAGCGAGGCCCGCCACGCGGACGGCTGGCACGACATGCACCTGCACGCGCGCCTCGCCGGCGACGGCTGACCGGACCTGGCGGCGCCCGCAGCGCGAACAACGCGGCTAACGCCCGCAGCGCAAAACCCGAGCCCAGGGCCCGCAGCGCAAAACACTCAGCCCAAGGCCTGCGGCGCCAAGACGCGCAGCGCGGAGGCCCGCGGCGCGAAAAGCGCAGCCCAAGGCCCGCGGCGCGAAACGCGCAGCCCAAGGCCCGCAGCGCGGAGCCCGCAGTGCGAGGGCCGGCGCGCGGGACCGCCGGGCCGTGGCCTCGCCGGTAGACTCACCGCACATGACCGACCTGGACGACCAGGGCCGCCCGGAACCTCCGCTCACCGGTGGCGACACCGACACCCTGGTGGGTTTCCTGGAATACCAGCGCGCGACCCTGGAGTGGAAGACCGCCGGGCTGGACGCCTCCGGCCTGAACACGACGGTCGCCGCGTCGTCGATGACGCTGGGCGGGATGCTCAAGCACCTGGCCTACGTCGAGGACTCGTGGTTTCCGCGGTGGTTCCTCGGCCGTGACCGGTCGGCTCCGTGGGACGCCGTGGATTGGAAGGCCGACCGCGACTGGGACTGGCACTCGGCCACCGAGGATTCACCCGAGCAGCTCCGTACGCTCTGGCAGGAGGCCGTGGCCCGGTCCCGCGCCGTGGTCGAGCAGGCGCTGGCCGGTGGCGGCATCGACCAGTTGTCGCAGCGCCGCTGGCCGGACGGCCGGACACCGAGCCTCCGCTGGATCCTGGTCCACATGATCGAGGAGTACGCGCGGCACAACGGCCATGCGGACCTCATCCGCGAGTCGATCGACGGGCTGACCGGAGAGTAGCGCAGACCAGGGCACGACCCGCCAGGGCACGACCTGCCAGGGCACGACCCGCCAGCAGCGACCCACCACGAGCGACCCGCCAGCAGCGCGGGGGTGGTTCGTTCGAGCGGGGCCGATTACGATGAGTCGGCCGTTGATGGACCGTCGGTTGCGAATTTTGAGACCGATCCCGGGGGGATCCTGTGACAGACCATCCTGCGACCGACCACGAGATGACCGACCACGAGGTGACCGGTCACGAGATCCCGTCGCGTGCCGAAGACCGGCCGGCGGCGCGGATCGACACCACGGTGCCGCATCCGGCCCGCCGGTACGACTACTGGCTCGGGGGCAAGGACAACTTCGCGGCGGACCGCGCGTCGGGCGACGCCATCGCGGCGGCGTTCCCGACCATCCGCACCGCCGCTATCGAAAACCGCCGCTTTCTGGCCCGGGCCGTCACGTTCCTGGCGCGGGAGGCGGGGATCCGCCAGTTCCTCGACATCGGCACCGGCATTCCGGCGGCGAACAACACCCACCAGGTCGCCCAGTCCATCGCTCCGGACGCTCGGGTGGTGTATGTGGACAATGACCCGATCGTACTGGCGCACGCGCGCGCCCTGCTGGCCAGCTCACCGGACGGTGCGACCGCGTACATCGACGCGGACCTGCGCGATCCGGAAAAGATCCTCGCGCAGCCGGACCTGCGGTCGACGCTCGACCTGTCCCGGCCCGTGGCGCTGATGCTGATCGCGGTCCTGCACTTCATCACCGACGACGACAACCCGCGCCGGATCGTCACACGCCTGATCGACGCACTCCCCTCAGGCAGCTACCTGGCCGTCTCCCACGCCACCTACGACGGCGTGCCACCGGAGATGATCACCGGCGGAAGCGGGCGGCACGGGACGCTGGCCATGCGCTCCTGGTCCGCGATCGCCGAATTCTTCGACGGCCTGGAGTTCGTCGAACCGGGACTCGTTCCGACCGCCCAGTGGCGCGACGACGACGAGCCGCAACCGCGCCCACTGCTGTCCGACGTCCAGATGTACGGCGGAGTGGCCAGGATCCCCTGACGTGGTGGAACCCGGTCGGTGAGGGCCCCGGTCGGTGAGGGCCCCGGTCGGTGAAGGCGCCCCGGTCGGTGAGCACCCGATCGGTGAGCACCCGGTCGGTGAAGGCCCCGGTCGGTGAAGGCCCCGGTCGGTGAAGGCGCCCCGGTCGGTGAGCGCCCGGCGGGCACCCGGCCGGTGGACACCCCAGCCGGCGGACAACTCAGCCGGCGGACAACCCAGGCGGTTGGCGAGCGGCCGGCGGGCAGCCGGCCGCGGCTCATCCTTGTCGCCCGCGGGCCGGTCCGGCGAGCTGGCCGCTGGTGCTGTGCAACGCGTGGCCGGCCACCACCACCGCCGGGTCGTGCAGCAGCCGGTCGGCCCGCTCCAACTCGGCGGCGGTCAGGCCGGCGCGCATCATGGGCGCGCGTACCTGTGCGGACGCGGCGGAGAGCATCCGGCATCCGGGGCCGCCGCCGGGCCACGGCGTCTGGTACACCGAGGTGCGGACCTCACGCAGCCCCAACCCACGGAACACGGCCTCCGCCCGGCTCGGCCAGACCTGTTCGTTGCCCCGCTCGGCCAGCGCGCCGAGGTACGCCGCCTCGAACCGGCGCAAAAGCGCCGCGTCGTCGGCGGTGGGTGCCTCGATCACGAACGTGTCGACACCCACCGGCACCATGTCCTCGGTCAGCACCCAGCCACCGGGTATCAGCGACAGGATCATGTTGGCGACCGCCGCGCGCGGATCGATGAGCCAGTTGCACAGCGCCCGCGCGTGTACCAGGTCGAACGGCCCGTCGGGCACCGGACCGACGGTGATGTCGTGAGCCCGCGGCAGTACCCGCGGATGCTCCCTGATCAGCGCCGGGTTGACATCGGTCGCGACCACGAGGCCGCCCTCCGCGAGACCGCCGTCCACGAGGCCGTCCTCCGCGAGACCGTCCCCCGCGGGGCCGCCGCCGGCGACCGCGTCGGCGAACCGGTGTGCCATCGAGCCGCCGCCCGCGGCGACCTCCGCGATCCGCAGTCCGGAAAGGACCGGCAGCAGCGCGCTGACGCACCGCGAGGTGGCGTCGTCGAACAGGTCCGCCAGCGCGTCGTGGTGGTCCGGGGAGCGGTCGTGTTCGTTGCTGAACGGGTACCCGGCCGCCGGCAGGAGCGTCTCGTCCATCACGAGCCGTCCGGTACGAGGTCGAACCGCACGATGTCCGCCGGGGTCGGCTTCGTCTTGATGAGCCCGGCGTCCTGCAGCAGCGCGATGCCCCTGTTCACCTTCTCCTCGTCGAGTTGCCCGGTGAACACGAAGGGCGCCATCGCCGCCATGGTACGGGCGGACAGGTCCGCCGCGTCGGTGGAGACCGCGGCGTGGATGAACCGGCCGGCGTCCTCGGGGTGGGCGATGGCGTCCCGCAAGCCCTTCATCAGCGCGCCCACGAACCGGCGTACCTCGTCCGGCTTCTCGTTGACGTAGTCGGTGGGGGCGATGATGACGGAGCCGTACAGATCCGTCAGGTACGTGTCGTACCGCAGAACATTCGTCGTCTTGCCCGGCACGTTGAGGCTGAGCGCGTCGAGGGCGGACTCGCCGATCGCCGCCACCTTGCCGGCCTGCAGCATGAGCGGCAACTGCGGCGTGTTCGCGTTGGTGATCCGCACCCGCTTCGGGTCGAACCCGGCCAGCCGGGCGTACGACGGGAACAGGGTCTGCGTCGCCGCGCCGGCGGCGGTCGCCACGGTCTTGCCCACCAAGTCGACCGGCTTGGTGACCTCGTCGCCCAGGCTGACCATCGACACCGTGGTGGTCCGCTGGATGGCGGCCACCATCCGGAAGTTCCGGTCGTACTTCTCGCTCAGTCGCAGGGCGCTGGCGTACTCGACCACGGCGAAGTCGGCCTTACCGGCGGCCAGGGTGGTCGCGTTGTAGTCGGCGGGCTGGCCGGCGAGGACGGTGACGTCGAAACCGGCGTCCCGGAAGTACCCGCGGGCGATGGGTACCTGCCAGTACTCCTCGCGGGGATTGGTACCGAACGCGGTGAGCACGCGCCGCTGGACGATCGGGCGGTCCTGACGCGGGGTGGAGTGTGATGACTTGCCGCACGATCCGGTGACTGCCAATGCCGCGGCCGAAGCCCCGGCGGTCATCAGTTGTCGCCTGGTCAGCATGGCGGTATCTCCTCGAGAGAGCACACGGATATGGCGCCGGCCGGGAAAGCGGTATCGCTGACGACGTTCCGACCATTCGCACGTTCCGCGGCCACGACGACCGGGCGTGCCCAACGGCGCATGGTCCGCCACCTCCCCGTCAGATGGCCTTAGGGTCCTGCGGCTCTGCCGCCGATTCCCGGCCGCTTGACCGCGGCGCCTCGTTCTTCGGCGCCGCTGACGCCCGGACGACGGATCGACGTCTGGACATCGCCTCGGCTTGACGGGATCGGCAGGACAGGACCTAGACGCCAGAAGTGTGCGGCACCGGCATGCCGGTGGCAATGCAATTGATTGTCGTAAATGCTACTGAGCAAATTGCCGATTGTGAGGCATTCTCACTCTCTCGGCCTCACCCTCCCGGCGCTTCCCAGACAGGGAACCAGAATGCCGGCGCGGTCGAACGCCCGTCCCGGGAAACCGACGACAGGGACCGCACAATGACGCATTTCGATCCGTGCGGCACCGGCGGAATCGACACCGGGCCGATCAGAGCGGAACGGCCCACGTTCCGGTCAACGATCAGCCTCTGCGCCGGGCAGGGCCGGGACGTGATCGCTGACCGGAACGATCTCCTCGCCCTCACCGGACGGTGGCTCAAAGCTGTCGAGGTAGTGGGCGAACAGTTCCTCGGTGATCGGGAACGCGGCATTGGCGTCGAAGCGCGCGGCTCGCACCCGCAGGCGCCCCCGCAGCAGCTCCGGGTCGGCCCGCAGGTAGACCAGGCGCCAGCGCCCGCCGGCCCGCTCGATCAGCTGCTTGTACTCCTGCCGCAGGGACCGCTGCCAGAAGCTGGAGTCGACAACCACGTCCCGGCCCTCGGCAATCAGGGAGAGCATGCGTTCTCGCACGGCCTCCCTCGCCACTCGCGTGTGTCGCTCGTACTCGTCGGGCTCATAGTCGACGCCGTAACGGCCGAAGCGGTCCCAGATCTCCTCGTCGACGGACAGGCGCACGTAGCCTCGGGTTTCGAGGTCCTTGGCATACGTGGTCTTGCCCGAGCCGGCGATCCCGCACAAGAGGACCACTTCAGCCTGCCCTCGCTCGGAGTGCCTCACTCGCCGGCGCGGCTCGCGGTGACGGCGACCGCGGAGGTCGATGCGCCGTCCGGCACCTGCCAGGTCACCACGACGTGCCCGGGCACGTCGCCGTCCGGTGTGGAGCCGTCCGGTGTGGCGCCGTCCGGTGTGGCGCCGTCCGGTGTACCGGCGTCCCCGAGCACTCGCCGTACCCACAACCGCACGCCGGCCGACCCGCCCCGGGCATCCGTGGTCGCGGCAAGGACCCGCGTCCCCGCACGGTCGTTGTCCATGACCGCACAGCCGCCGACGGTGAAGGGCTCGCCGGGCACCGGTGCGTGACGGACCGTCGGGTCCGGCGTGTCGGTCAGGCTCTGCGCCTGCGCCTGCGTCTCGCCCTGCATCAGTGCGATCAGCTGACGCACGAGTACCGGGTCGTGCGTGCCGTCGTAGACGAACCGGTGGCCGAGCACGCCATGCTCCGTCGTACCGATGAGGCCGTCCGCCGCCTCCGCGCACGCCGCACCACGGTAAGTCATCGGCAGGTGGTACGTGACCGGTTCCGGCCCCGAGGTGTCCACAGCGACCATGAACTCGATGCCGACCTCGCCCTCGGGGTCGTCGAGGCGGAATCCACCCACCTTGGCCAGTCGCGGCTCACCCGCGGTGCCCAGGTACCACGGCTGCTTCGGCAGCCAGACGGTCAGCAGTTCCAGCTTCGTGGGTACCAGCGTGGTCTTGTGGATGACGGACATGCGGGAACCATCGCATATTCACGAGCGCGAATCAGTGTGCGGTCCCGGCGCACCACAGCGACGTGCCGTGGTCGGTGACGCACACGTCCCCGTTGGCCTGCAGCACCAGGACCGCACCGTCGTGCCGCTCGGTGTGACTGCTCCACAACGCCTGCTTCGCCGCGTTGTAGACGACGAAGTTCCCGTCCGCCTGGAACGTCGCCTGGCTACCGGCGCCAGCGGTTCCCGACCGCCATCGGGTGGTGCCGTTCTCGTCGACGATGACGAGATCGCCGTCCTGCCGCATCTCCAACTGGATGCGGTTGGTCCGCAACGAGTCCCCGCGGAACAGCGCCTTGGTCGCGACGACCGTCAACGACGTCCACTCGGTGGGCGCGTCAGCCGGCGTCGTGGGTGCAGCGGGCGGTGACGGCGACGCCGCGCCGGGACGGGTCGGTACCGCCGGGATGCCGGGCGCGCGGGTCGGTGAGCGCATCGCCGGCGGTACCCGACTGGGAACCGCGGACGGCGTGCCGCTCGCGACAACGGACGGTACCGCCGCCGGAACGCCGGCAGTGCCGCCGAACATGGACGGCAGCGCGTGGACGGGTTGCTGCGGATCCACCGGCGCCAGATTTTCCGGGCCCCGGGTGATCGCCACGACCGTCACGGCCCCCAGCGCGGTCAGCACCAGCAGTACCGCCACGGCAAGGAACGGCGCCGGACCCTGCCGGGCGACCGACAGCAGGCGCGCCAGCCCCGTACGCCCCGCCCTCGTGCGGTGCAATCTCGTGGCCGGTGCGGCGTCCCGCTCACCGTCCGCGCCACCTTGAGCGTCGCCGCCAGCGTCACCGCCGCCATCACTGCGAGCGTTACCGTCGCCGCCAGCGCCAGCGGGTGCGGCGTCCGACGCGGGTACCGCCGGTAGTTGCACGGTGGTCTCGCTGTCGCCCGCTCCGTCAGTCACCGCGCCACGAATCGCCTCGCTCACGGTGCCGCCGTCCGTCGGGACGGCACCTCCGGTCGCTTCGGTCTCCGCCGGGTTCACTTCGCCGCGATCACCCTTCTGCATCCGCCTGATCGGGTCCGAATCCGCGCGGTCGAACCGCGCCCGCGTGATCGGGTCTCGTCCGTGTGGCCGGTCCTTGCGCGTGTGACTTGGGTCTGCGCGTGTGCTCGGTCTTGCGCGATGTCAGGTATTCCGCGTGTCGGGTCTTGTGCGTGTGATCGGGCTTAGCCGCTGGTCGACGCGTTGGGCGCTCGTCGGGCCGCTGTCGCTAGGACCGGCCAGTCGTGCGGACCGGCCAGTCGTGCGGACCGGCCGGGAGGCTCGACCGGCGGGCGCCCCGGCGTTCCCGCCGCGACAGCCTACCGGAGCCGTACGCCGAAAGCGTTCGCGGCGGTTGCCGCGCTGGCGTCCGGAACGCTGGTGTCGCCGGCAACCAAGCCCGTGCCCGAGTTGCGGCCCGAGCCGCCGCTCCGGCTGCCGGGCGTCGCGTCGCGGTCCGGGAGCGTGACGCTGACGTCGAGTCCTCCCCCGTTCCTGGGCACGATCGCGAGCCTGCCGCCGTGGACCTCGGTGATGCGGGCGACGAGGGTCAGCCCGAGGCCGTGGCCCGGCACCGCCGGCGCACCGCGGCCGCCCCCCGCCGCATCCCGAGACGCCGTGTCCCGGGACGGCCGGCCGGCCCGTCCGGTACCCCGCAGGAACGGCTCGGCCAGCCGCGCCGCGACATCGGCGGGGTAGACGTCCCCGGTGTTCTGGACGCGCAGGGTGACCGAACGGCGCCGGGGGTCGTGGTGCGTGGACACCCACGCGCTGCCCGGCGAGTGGTTGTGCCGGATCGCGTTCTGCACCAGGTTCGCGGCCAGTTGAGCGAGCAGCGCGGCGTCGCCCACGACCGGGGCGCGCTCCAGCCGGGTCGTGACCGTCACCCGGTACCCGTCGGCTTCGGGCGCGTGCTCCGCGACCGCCGCGTCGACGACCGCGGCGAGGTCCACCGGTTCGGCGACCGCGGTGATGGCGTTGGCGTCGGCGAGCCTCAGGAGCGCCTCGGTGAGGCGGATCGCCCGGGCGTTGGTGATGCGCAGCCGTTCGATGAGGGCGCGCTGGTCCTGCCCGTCCGGGTCGCGGCGGGCGACGTCCAGGAGCGTTTCCGTGATGGCCAGCGGGGTGCGCAGTTCGTGCGCGGCGTTGGCCGCGAAGCGCTCGTGCGCGCCGAACCCGTCGGCGATCCGGTCGAGCATGTGGTCGAAGGTGTCGGCGAGTTGCCGGAACTCGTCGTTGCGGCCGGAGAGCCGGATCCGGTGGTCGAGGCGGCCGGTGGCGGCGATCTCGGCCGCCTCGTTGATGCGCCGCAACGGGCGCAGTACCCAACCGGAGAGCAGCCAGCCGCCACCGAGACCGATCACCGCCAGCCCACCGAGCGTGTAGCCGGACAGCTTCACGAGGGTGCCCAGGATCTGAGCGCGCCCCGCGATCGGGCCGGTGTCGCGCGGGTTCGCCGCGGTCAGCGGGTAGTTCGGCACGTACCGCACGACGACGTAGACACCCAGCAACGTCGCGGCGCCGGCCGCGATGAGGAACGCCGCGTAGCCGAGGGTGAGCCGGAGCCGGGCGCTGACCCGGGGCCGGAACACCGGTCGCGACTCAGCTGCCATGGGACTTCTCCGGGGCGGCGAGCCGGTACCCCGCGCCGGACACGGTACGGATGAGGTCCGGTTCGCCGAGCACCTTGCGCAGGGTCGACATGGTGACCCGGGGAGCGCTGGTGAACGGGTCGGCATTCTCGTCCCACGCCTTCTCCAGGAGCGTCTCGGCGCTGACGACGCCGCCGGCCGCGCGCATCAGGAGCTCCAGGACGGCGAACTGCTTCCGGGTCAGTTTGAGGTAGCGCCCGGCACGGTATGCCTCCCGCCGGTACGGGTCCAGGCGCAGGTCCGCGAACTCCAACACCGGGCGCACGGCGGCCGGCGGGCGTCGCGCCAGCGCGCGGAGCCGCACGATCAGCTCCTCGAAGGCGAATGGCTTGGTGAGGTAGTCGTCGGCACCCAACTCGAACCCGCCGACCTTGTCCCGCAACCTGCCCGCCGCGGTCAGCATCAGGACCCGTACCGCCGGATGCTCCCGGGACAGGGTGGCGCAGACGATGTCCCCGTGCGTGCCGGGGATGTCGCGGTCCAGGACGACAGCGTCGTAGTCGTTGACCGCGATCCGCTCCAGCGCCTCGTCGCCGTCGAACGCGACGTCGGCCGCGATGGCCTCGTGGCGGAGCCCGGCCTGCAGAGCCTCGGCGAGGAAGACCTCGTCCTCGACCACCAGCACACGCATCCTCGACCCCCGCTGTTTCGCCTGACCATTTGCCCCGACCACTTGACCGGGGCATTTCACCCAGCCACTTCACCCGGCCATTTCGCCTGGTCACTCGCCTGATCATCCAGTCTAGGCACCGGCCGTGTTGCGAAATTGTGTGCTGATCCGTGAACGCCGCCACAACACGCGCTCCCCTGAGATGGCGGTCGGGAGATCGGGCGCCGGCCCGACCCGACCGGAAGGATTGCCATGCGTTCCCAGCCATCACGATCGACCCGACTCTGGCGCGCGGCCGGTGCCCTCGCCGCCGTCGCGGCGCTCGCCGCCGGTGCGGGCGGCTGTGCCGCGGCGAACCGGGCACGGTCGGCCATCACGGGCAGTCCCGCCCGGGCGGACGGCGGACTGACCGCCGCTGACGGGTACATTCCGGACGGGCAGTCGGTGTCGCCGTTCGACGACAGCGTCCCGGCCATCGGCAAGCTCGACCCCGCCCTGCGTACGGCGATCCAGCAGGCCGCGAAGGACGCCGCCGGGGACGGCGTGACCATGGTGATCGACAGTGGCTGGCGCAGCAAGCGGCTGCAGAAGGCACTGCTGGACCAGGCCATCGTCACGTACGGCAGCGAGCAGGAAGCCCGCAAATGGGTCAACACGCCGGATAAGTCGACACACGTGTCCGGCAAGGCGGTGGACGTCGGGCCCACCGACGCGGACAGCTGGCTCAGCCAGCACGGCAACGACTACGGCCTGTGCCAGGTTTACACCAACGAGATGTGGCACTACGAGCTGACCGTGGCGCCCGGCGACACCTGCCCCGTCCAGGTCTCGAACGCCTCGGCGGGCTGACCGCCGGCCCGCGCCCGACGCGGGCCGATCCCCGCCCGCTCGCCTCGGGCTGACCACCCGGCCGCGCTCGTCCCGGGCTCGCCACCCGGCCGTGCTCGGCGTTCCGCATCCGGATCCGCGGCGCCCCCGGGCATTTGCGCGTGGCCGGTAAAGTGTCCGGACATGTCGGTGGAGATCATGCTCGTGGTCGGCGGATCGATCGATGTGACTCCGCGGTGACCGGCACAGCGCTGGCCCTGCACGCGACCGTACTTCTCACGGTACTGCTCGGCCTGTCGGTGACCTGGCGGTCGCTGCACCGCGACCCGGAACCCGATCCGGCAGCGAGCGCGCCCGGCAGCGAGCAGGCCGACAGCCAACAGGCGAGTAGCCAGCGGGCCCTCAGACGGCACCGGCCCGGTTGGTGGCTCGCCGCGGTGATCCTGGCGATCGTCGTCAACCAGGTGCTCTTCAACGTGTACGCGCTGCGGATCCGGCACGGGGACCTGTCCGACCTCGCCGCCGACGTGCCGGACGGCTGGTTCGCGCTCGCCGACCACAACCGGCTGGTGGTCGCGCTCGCCAACCACTTCCCCGCCGCGCAGCTGTTGTCGGTCACCGCGTTGCGGATACCGTCGTTGCTGGAGCTGCCGTTTGGGCTGCTGTCGTACCTGACCGTGGTGAACTGGCTGGATCCCCGCCGGTACCGGCAACTGGCCACGCCCGCCGTACTCGGGCTGGCCAGCGTCGCGTACACGGTCACCTTCAGCCTCATCGAGTGGGCGCTGCCCACTCCGTACCGGGTGCAGGACCTGGTGCTGCGCGGGATCTCCGGGATCCTGTGCGCGATCCTGCTCCCGTTGCTGAACCGCGGCCGTTCGGCACCGGTGGGCGCCGGTGCTCCGCGTACCGCGAGCGAGCTGATGGCATTCGCCGCTTCGGCGGCCGCACTCGGGTACCTGGTCCTGGCCATGTACGACACGGTCCTGCTCTACAGCCTCGGCCGGGCGGGATCCCACCTGCTCGGGGCCGCCGTGGCGGTCGCGGTGCTCGCCGGCGCCCGGTTCACCGCGACCCGGCTGCGCCGCCGGCCGCTGGACCGGCCGGTCGGCTCCGGACTGGACACCCTCGACACTGGACTGTCCTGGTGGTTGGGCCTGTTCCTGGTACCGGCACTGGCCATCCGGTACGAGCTGGGCTTCGGTTCGTGGAAGGTGGCCGCCGTCGCGGGCACCCTGGTGATCGTCGTCGCGGCCATCGGTACCCTGCGCGAGGTCGCCGGCCGGCTACCGGTCACCGCCCGTCCCGCCGCGGTCCGGCGGACCTGGCTCATGCAGCTGGTCGCCGCGCTGCTCTCCGGCGCGGTGGCGGCCGGCGCCGGACTGGCCTCGCCGGCGGCCTACGCGGAAACCCGGCTGCTTCGCGCGGCGGTCGGCTTCGTCGTGGTCGCGACGCTGGTCTGTGCCGGATCGGATCGGCTCATCGGCCGCCGGCCGAACGAACCCGAACCGGCCGGCTCGAACCCGTCCGCCTGAACGAGGCGCGAACCCGCGGCTAGGCCGTGTCTCGAAGTGCTCGGTCGAGCCGAGGCGAGGTCCAGGCGGCCGTCCGGCAAGGCGTCGTTTCGTCCGGATACCGGTGTTGTATCCGGACGAAACGACAACGCCGCCGGTCGTCGTCTGGATCCGCCGCAGGCCGGCCAGGTACTTCGAGACATGGCCTACCGCTTCACCGCGACCCCGGCCCACTCACCGCTGCGCGAGGGGTCGTCGTCGAATTCCGACGAGGCGGTCGGGTCGGGCCACTGGTGCAGCCACACCAGCCCCGGCTTGACCAGTTCGAGGTCGCCGAAGAACCGTTGGATCTCGTCGTGGTTCCGGGACGCGGCCGAGGTCGTGGTCCGCTGCCGGTACACGTCGATGACCGCCTGGGTCTGCTTGCCGGCGGGTGCGAAGCTCTCCGCGGCCGCGGCGGAGATCACCAGGTAGCTGCCCTCCGGCAGCACGTCGACCAGTTGGCCGACGCAGTCGTACGCCTCGGCGTCGTCGGACAGGAAGTGCAGCACCGCGGCCAGCAGCAGGCCGACCGGCTGGTCGAAGTCCAGCAGCTTCGTCAGCCGCGGATGGTCGAGGATCGCCCGCGGTTCGCGCAGGTCCCCGCGGATCGCGGTGGCCAGCTCGTTGTGCTCCAGCAGTTCCAGGCTCTCGGCGACGGCGACCGGATCGGTGTCGACGTAGACCACTCGGGAGTCTGGCGCCGCCAGCTGGGCGATCTCGTGGACGTTGCCCTCGGTGGGGATGCCGGAGCCGATGTCGAGGAACTGGCGTATGCCGGCGCCGACCAGGAACTCCACGGCACGCCCCAGGAACCTGCGGTTGGCTTGGGCGATCACCGGGAACATCGGGAACTGCTCCATCACCCGATCGGCCGCCTCCCGGTCCGCGGGGAAGTTGTGGATGCCGCCCAGGTAGTAGTCGTACATCCGGGCGGCGGTGGCCGGTTTCTGCCGCCTGACCTGCCCCGCTGTGTCCATCGTGATCGCTCCCTTCGATCTGCCCACGATTCCCGGGTGCAATCCGACATGGCGGGCCAAGCCGTCCGAAATGTTCGCCGCTGTTCTGATCGCCATCATGTTCCTCTTGAGCGCCGCTTCCGGATAGCCGCGCGTTCACTATCTGCAACGAGTGCACGAAAGGGGCGGCGACACGCTCATTCGTCGGTCGCGGCGGAAGCCGGCGACACCGTCGGCGACACCCCTGGCGACACCGCCGGCGACACCGTCTGCGACGCAGTCACCGGCGTCAGGCTCACGGCGCGCAGGCCCAGGTCCCTGATGGCCTTGATGACGCGGGGCAGCGCGGCGACCGTCTGGGAACGGTCGCCACCACCGTCGTGCAGGAGTACCACCGCGCCGTCGGCCAGCGCGGAGCTGACGCCGCTCTCGATCGCCTCGACTCCCGGCCGCGTCCAGTCCCGGGCATGCACGCTCCAGAACGCGGGGATCAGACCGGCGGCCCGGATCGCGTCCAGCACGGCGACGCTGACCCGCCCGTCCGGCGGCCGCACGGCGGTCGGCTCGTGGCCGGTGACCTCCCGGATCAGCGCGCGGGTGCGGTCGATGTCGCGCCGCCGCTGCTCCGGGTCCTGCTCGGTCATCCGGATGTGGTCCCAGGCGTGGACCTCGACCGCGCAACCCAGGTCGGTCATCCGGCGCAGCGTCCGCTCGTTGCCGCGAATCTGCGAGCCGAGAACGAAGAACGTCGCCGGGCATCCGGTGTCTTCGAGAATGTCCAGGACCTCGCCGGTCCACGGTGGCTGCGGCCCGTCGTCGAAGGTCAGCGCGACGCGCCCGGCACGGTGACCGAAATCGGCGAGCCGCGTGACCGGCGTCTCGATGGGCCTGCTGTCATCCATGTGCGTCCCTTGGCGTGCGCCCCTTAGTCGAAAATGTTTCCGACAGAGGCAGCGACGCTTGTCGATAGCGCGAACCTTATGACCCGGCGGCGGACAGCGTCAATAAGCAGATAGACGGGCGTACGCGTGCAAAATGTTTCGGATCCTTCGCCCGATCCGATGGCTCCGCCGGTCCGGAATCCCACCCAAGCCTTGTCCACCCAGGTCAATTACCGCAAGCTAGGCACATCACGTCGACGGACAGGAGATCCCGTGGCCAGCGACGCATCCGAAAACATTTCGACCTCGGCCCGCCGCCCCACGCTGGCCACGGTCGCGTCGGCGGCCGGGGTCAGCATGCCCACCGTCTCCAAGGTGCTGAACGGCCGCCTCGACGTGTCCGCGGCCACTCGGGCGAAGGTGGAGCAGGCCATCCGCGACCTGCGGTACGTGCCGGTCGCCGGCCGGGCGCGCAGCGAAGAGCGGTTCGTCGAGATCGTGTTCGACGACCTGCTCAATCCCTACGCGGCCGAAATCATCAACGGTGCCGCCGACGCCGGCCTCGGCGAGGGCGTCACCGTGATCCCGAAGCGGCACACCGGCGACACTCCGCGCGAGTGGGCCAGGCGGGTCAGCGCCTCGGGCCGCGACGGCATCATCATCGTCACGTCGGTACTCACCTCGGAGCAGATCGCCCGCTTCCGCGAGGCGGGCCTGCCCATGGTGGTCATCGACACGGTCAACCTGCCGAGTGCGGAGTTCACCAGCATCGGTTCGACGAACTTCACCGGAGGTGTCGCCGCCACCGACCACCTGTTGAAGCTGGGGCACCGCCGCATCGGCCACATCAGCGGGCCGCTGACGCTGGCCTGTTCCGTGGCGCGGCGGCACGGGTACCGGGCAGCCCTGGACCGGGCCGGGATCTACGACCCGATCGAGGCGATGGGCTGGTTCAGCTACGACACCGGTGTCCGGGAGGCGTCGACCTGGCTGGGCCGGCCGGAGCGGCCGACGGCGATATTCGCCGGCTCCGACCAGATCGCGTTCGGCGTCATGGAGGCCGCGCGGCTCGCCGGGCTGCGGGTACCGGAGGATCTCAGCGTGGTCGGCTTCGACGACACGTACGCCGCGGCATCCACCTCACCACCGCTGACGACGGTGCACCAACCGCTGAAGGAGATGGGGGAACTCGCGGTACGGACACTCATGCGACTGCGCGCCGGAGAGCCCGTGGCGTCGCACCACGTCGAACTCGCCACCCGGCTGGAGGTCCGCGCGTCGACCGCTCCCGTCCGGTAGCCGCTTCCGTCCCGTGACCCGCGCTCAGCTGGGTCGGGTGCCCACGACGACCCAGATAGTCAGCGCGGCAAGGAACTCGCCCCGCGCGGCGGCCGCGTCGACGGAGGCGAACCACGGGTCATACATGTCGTCGGGAATCATCCCGATCCGCCCCGCGAGTTGCCGGTCGAACATCGGCAGCACCGACGTCGAGGCGACCGGGGTGGCGAAGTGACAGGTGACCGGTACCGCGTGCAGGTCCACCGCACCCGCGCGGGTCAGCCGCCGCCAGAGCGTCCGGCCGATGCTGCACCGGTCGGACATCACCCGGCCGTACAGGTGCGTCTTGAGCGCGGCGACCAGATCGTCCGGCAGCCCGTCGACGGTCATCGACTCCCAGTCGGTGTCCACCAGGCAGACCCGCCCGCCCGGCTTGGTGACCCGGACCAGTTCCGCCACCGCGCGGTCCGGATCCGGAACATGCTGCAGCACCCGTTCACAGCGCACCCCGTCGAAGTGGGCGTCCGGAAAGTCGAGCGCGGACACGTCCCCCTCGACGTAACTGACCCGGCTGCCGTCGTGCCTGCCGGCCGCCGCGGCCACGGTCACCGATGACCGGTCCAGCGCGACCACCTCACCCGGTGCGACCTCGCCGGCCAGCTGCCGGGCGACCTCGCCGGCCCCACAGCCGGCGTCGAGCAGCCGCTCCCCCGGCGCCGGATTCCATGCCTCCCACGCCACCCGGCGTACCCGCTGGATCGCCGGATGCACCGCCATCGCCTCCAGCGCCGACAGCAGGATCTCGACGAATTCCGGCGAGTTCCGGTCGATGTCGGCGAACGGGCTGCGGGCGGCACCCTCCGTCGTCAGGGCACCCTCCGTTAGTGCGCCATCCGTCGTCGGGGCACCATCCGTCGTCGGGGCGCCATCTGTCGTCGGGGCGCCATCCGTCGTCCGGGCACCATCCATTAGGGCGCCGTCCGTCGTTCCGGCGTCCGTGGTTCCGGCCCCATCGTGGCCACTCATCCGCGCGTCCTCCTCGTTCCCCGTACTGGCCGCTGCGTCGGAGCGCGTCGACAAACCGTCGACCGGCCGCCCGGGCGGCGGCCGGGCCGCCCCGCTCAGGCGCAGAGCCCGACCGGAGACCGCGCCGACGGGGATCGCGCCGCCGTACCGCCCCCCGGTACGGCGGCAGCCACCACCCCCGCGGACAGCAGACCGGCCCCCTCGCCCGGTCGCGGCCCGCGGATGCGCACGGCAGGTGGTGGCGTCGGCGATCGCCCGCAGGACCGGGCGGCGGTACCGCCCGGCGTTCCGGCGCAGCCGGCGGGACAGGTCGAGCACCGCCAGCCAGTGCCGGACCCGCCCGGTGGCGGCGTGGCGCCGGTCGCCGGGCCGGCCGTCCCACCACTCGGCGGCCCGGCGATGGTGTTCGATCCGCTCCCGGCGCGGCAGCCGGGCGTACGCCACCGCCCGCACGGCCGGGTCCACGAACGCGTACCCGGAGCCACCGCCCGGCACGTGTGACGCGGTCAGCAGGCCGGAGCGCAGCGGCCGGCGCAGCAGCGCGTGCGCCTCGCCGGCCCGGCGGCCCAGCAGGTACGCCAGCGCCTCGACCGGTACGGTGCTGCCGAGTATGGCGGCGGCCAGCACCGCCCGGCGCTCGTCGGCGGGGAGGCGGTCGAGCCGGGCGGCCACGGCAGCCCGCACCGGCTCGGGTACCGGCAGCTCGGCGTACCGGTCGGGCGTGCCGCGCTCGGCGACCAGTTGCACATATGCTTCGGCGTACCCCGGGTTGCCGCGCACGAGCGGGAGAAGCCGGCCGGCGAGCGCGACCGGCAGGCCGGCCCGGCGCAGCAGGTGAGGCAGCAGCCGACCGGTCTCGGCGTCGGTGAGCGCGCCGAACTCGATCCGGCAGTCCGGCGCCAGCCCGGCACCTGGCTCTCCCCGCCGCTCCGGTGCCGCACCGGCGTCGCTGGCAAGCACGTCGCGCGACCTGGCATCGCGAACCGCAGCGCCGCGGACAGCCGAGTCACGGACAACAGCGCCGCGGACAGCAGCGCCGCGCGAAACGGCATCGGACTCCATCGCGGTGCGGGAAAGCGCGGATCCATCCGCGCGGGAAGGTCCGGCCACGCGGGACAGTCCGCGCCCACCCATGCAAGTACCTCTGTCCACACAGGACAGCCCGGACTCATCCACGCGGGAGCGTCCGTCCACACGGGACGGTCCGGCCCCATCCACGCGGGAGAGTCCATCCACGCGGGAGAGTCCGTCCACGCGGGACAGTCCGTCCACACGGGACAGTCCGGTTCCGTCCACACGGGACGTGACGAGCACCGCCAGCGGCGCGCGCCACTCCGCCGCCGTCGCCAGCACGCGGCGCAGGAACCGGGCCACCGGAAGACCGGCCCAGTGCTCATCCTCGATGACCAGCACGGTCGGCCGGGAGGTGACCGCGAACTCGACGCCGCGCTCGACCAGGTCGTGGAGCGCGCGGTCGAGGCTCTCGCCGGGCAGGCACCGGCCCATCAGCCAGCGCACCCCGTCGCCGGCGCCGATGCCCGGGTGCCGGCGAAGCTCCCGTACCAGCCGGGACTTCCCGGTACCGGCGGCTGCCGCGATCGAGATGAGCTGGGGTACCCGCTGACCGACCGCGTACCCGATGCGGTCGGCGGCCACGGCCAGCTCGGCGGCGCGACCCACCAGCGGGGTGTCGTCGGCGGGGTCGGCCCAGACCGTACCGGCGAGCGGCCGCCAGACCTCGAGCGGCTCGGCCCGGCCGGCGACGGTGGCCGGGCCCAGCCGCTCGTACCGGACCAGTGTCCGGGTCGCCCGTTCGGTGCCGGCGGTGACCGCGACCGTACCCGGCGTCGCGGCCGTCTGCAGCCGGGCGGCCACGTTGACGACGTCGCCGCTGACCAGGCACTGCCCGCCGGTCGCCACGGCGGCGAGGTCGACCAGCGCCTCGCTGGTCGCGATGCCGACCCGGACCCGGACCGGCTGGCCGTCGGGCAGCCTCAGCCGGCTAACCGCCTCGGGCAGTCGCATCCCCGCCCGCACCGCGCGGTACGCGTCGTAGCCGTCCGATCGCGGTACGCCGAAGACGGCCATCACCGCGTCTCCGATGTACTTCTCGACGACGCCGTCCCAACCGTGGATCACCTCGGCGACGGCCGCGAAGTATTCGGACTGCAGCGCTCGCACGTCCTCCGGGTCCAGCGCGGAAGCAACCCCGGTGAAGCCGACCATGTCGACGAAGAGCACCGTGATTGTTCGCCGTTCCTCCAGGCCAGTCGGTATCAGCGGGGGTACCGGGGGGCTGCCACCGACGGCACAATGTCGGTATGTTGTACCAGCAGTTGAGAGAAATCGGACAGCGTCGTCCGAAGCCCAGCGGTCTGGGGCCCAGCCGCGAACGACGGCCAGGCCGGTCAGGCGCGGCCGGCGGCCACCCGGGAAGCCGGTAGCTCGCGCTCGACGCCTGGTCCTCCGTGGTGGGCGAAGGTTCATGCTCTCTCCTGCGCCGAGCGGTGGTTCAGGGTCTCGTCGAGTCGATGGACCTCACACTTCCAGCAGCACGCCCGGCGGGGATCGGTACAACGACGTATGTCGGAAACTCACACTCTTTACGTCAGAGAAGACATTGACATCACTCGCCGAATCTGCACCGTCCGTGGACGTGGTTGACGTCCCACTCATCGGCCGCGCCCGGGATCTCACCGTGCTGCGCGAGGCGCTCGACGAGGTCGAGCGCCGGGACAGCGCCGCCGTGTTCCTGCTCGGCGACAGCGGAGTGGGCAAGACCCGCCTGCTGGCCGCCGCGACCGACCAGCTGCGCGCCACCGGTGCCGTGGTGCTCTCGGGCGCCTGCCTGGACATCGGGGACGCGTCGCCGCTGCACCCGCTGCGCCAGGCGCTGCGCCGGCACGCGGCCGAGCCGGTTAGGGCCGACACGGGTAGGGCCGAGCCGGGTGGGGCCGACACGGGTGGGGCCGAGACATCGGTTGCCGCGGCGGTTGCTGCGTCGGCCGCGGTACACGAGCTGATGGAGATCCTGGACGGCACGGCGATCAGCCCGGACGGCGCCGGGGCACTGCTGGAGCGGGTCTCGCGCGGGCTGGCCGCGGTCGCCGGGGGCCGGGTGCTGGTCCTGGCCGTTGACGACCTGCAGTGGGCCGACCGGAGCACCCGGCAACTACTGCTCTACCTGCTGGCCGGTCTCGGTGGCGTGCGGCTGCTGGTGCTCGGCGCGGTCCGGACCGAGACCGTGCTGGGCACCGATCCGCTCCGCCAGATGCTGTCCGAGCTGCGCCGGCTGCGGTCGGTCCGGGTGCTGGAGCTGTCGCCGCTGGACCGGGCCGAGACCGAGGCGCTGGCCACCGCCGTCGCCGGCCGGCCGCTGGACCCCGTCGCGCTGGAGCTGGTGTGGGTACGCAGCGGCGGCAACCCGTTCTTCGTCGAGGAGCTGGCGCGGGGCGCCCGGGACGGCCGCGTCGAGCTGTCCGACACGCTGCGGGAAATGGTCTTCGCCCGGGTCGGCGCGCTACCGGAACCGGCGCGTCGGGTGGTCACCGCGGTCGCGGCGGCGGTCGAGCCGGTCGAGCACGAGCTGCTGGCGCGGGTCGTCAACCTCCCCGAGGACCCGCTGATCGGGGCCGCCCGTACGGCGGTGGACAAGCGGATCCTGGTGGCCGGCGAGGACGGGTACCGGTTCCGGCACCGGCTCATCAAGGAGGTGCTGGAGCCCGGCCTGCTGCCCGGCGAGCGGGCCGGCTGGCACCGCAGGTACGCCGAGGCGCTGTCCGACCTGCCCGGCGGGCAGATGCGCAACGCGCGGCTGGCCCACCACTGGCGGATGGCCGGCGAGCGGATCCGCGCGTTGCGGGCGGCCGTCGCGGCTGCCGAGGAGGCCGAACGGCTGCACGGCTTCGCCGAGGCGTTCGATCACTGGGCCGACGCGTTGGAGCTGGCCGATGGGCTGAACACCACCGACCGGGCGGAGATCACGGTGGCCTCGCTGTACCAGCGCGCGGCCGAGGCCGCACACCGGTGCGGGGAACACGAGCAGGCGCTGGCCCTGCTGGGCCGTCCGGAGGCCAGCGGCTCGGGCATCAGCCCCAGCCGGCTGCACATCCGGGTGGCCCGGTATCTGGCCGCGCTCGGTCGGCCGACCGAGGCCGAGGTCGAGTACGAACGCGTACTGGCCGGCGACCAGCGCACCGCGCAGGACACCGCGATCGCCGCCGCGCACAGCGCGGAACTGCTCCTCCAGCTCGGCCGGTACGCGGAGGCGGGGCGCCGGGCCGCCCGGGCGCTGGAGGTGGCGCGGAGCATCGACGACCCGGCTTCGTCGCTGGTACTCGCCGGTGCCGTGCTCGGCTTCAGCCAGGCGTACCTCGACGATCCGGCGGCCGGCCTGGCGACGGTACGGGAGGCGTTGGCGACCGCGGAACGGCTCGGCGGCCCGGTCGACATCGCGCGCGCGTACCTGCACCTGGCCGAGTTGCTGACCGGGCCCCTCAATGAGCTGGAGGACGGCGTGGAGGTCGCCCGGCGCGGCGCGGACTACGTCGAGCGCCTGGGGCTGGGCCGCACGTACGGCAGCCGGTTGCTGGCAGTCGCCTCCAACGGGCTGTTCCGGCTCGGCGAGTGGAGCGAGGCGGAGAACATCATCACCACGGCGCTGCGGCACCGGCCAGCCGGCGCGGAGGCCGTCGAGCTGCTGCTGGCCCGCTGCCGCATCCGGGTCGGCCGCGGCGACCTGGACGCCGCCGAGCGCGACCTGGAGGCGACCGACACCCTGCTGGCCGCCGGTGGCGGAGCCCGGCACGTCCTGCCGCTGCTCACCCTCCGGGCCGGCCTGATGATGTGGCGCGGCCGTCCGGACCAGGCCCGGGAGGCGGTACGGCAGGGACTCGACCTGGCCGAGAGCCGGTCCGACGACGTGTGGCTCCAGGCGCCGCTGGTGTGGCACGGGCTGCGCGCGGAGGCCGAAGCGCGCAGCACCGGGGCGGCCGCACCCGACCCGGACGCGATCCGCCGGCTCCGGCTCGTGGCCGAGCGGATCAGCAGCGACAGCGCTCCGGCCGCCAAGCCGGTACGCGAGACGGTCATCGGCTACCGGGAGCTGTGCGCGGCGGAGATCAGCCGGGTCGAGGGGCGGTCCGAACCGGCCGCGTGGGAGCGAGCCGCCGCGGTCTGGGAGCGCAACAACCACCCGTACCCGGCCGCGTACGCCCGGCTGCGCCAGGCCGAGGCGCTGTTCGGGCAGCGTACCCGTAACGCCGAGGCGGCCCGGGTGCTGCGCGACGCGTACCGCACCGCGGTACGGCTGGGAGCCGGACCGTTCATCGAGGAGATCCGGCAGTTGGCCGACCGCGCCCGGACGTCGTTGGACGAGCCGGCGGTGTCGCCCACCCAGCGGCCACCCACCCAGCAGCCGCCCAACACGCAGGCAACCGAGACGCGTCCACCCTCACCGGAGCACGCCGGAACGCAGCCGGCCGGAACACAGCCCTCCCGAACACAGCCGGCCGGAACCGGCGAACTCGCCGGGCTGACCGAGCGCGAACTCCAGGTGCTCGCCCGGGTTGCCGCCGGCGACACCAACCGGGAGATCGGCGAGCAGCTGTACATCAGCCCGCGCACGGTCGGCGTGCACATCTCGCACATCCTCGACAAGCTCGGCATCCGCAGCAGGGTCCAGGCAACCGCCATCTACGAGCGCAGCCGGCGCGGCCACTGAGCGTAGGTTCGGGTGACCGGTGGATTCGAACCGGTCGGGTACCGGACCGCACACGGTTCGGGTTTCCGACACAGGTCGATATCGGGATGCCGGAAGCCGGTTCGGGCTGGAATCCTGCGGCATGGGCCGCGGTGGCGGACAGTGCCATGGCGGACCGTGCCATCGCGGGCAGTGCCAGCGGCGGACAGGGCCATGGCAGACAGTGCCGGCGAAGGAGAGTGCCGGCGACGAACGGGAGGAGTGCGATGTCTGGGTCAGTCTGGGGAACGGTGCAAGGGGAGATCACCGAAGTGCTCTCTCGGACCCCGCAGGACGTCGCCGATGTCGTCGCCCAGCTCGGGGACCTGCAGGTCCTCCTGAACAAGGCCACCCCCGAGGACGACGAGAACCCGGTCGCCGCGTTCAACCACCTGTACTGGACTATCACCAGTACGGTCCTGGAACACCTGAACAACGGCGCGTTCCGCGATTCCGAGTTCCTGACCGTGCTCGACGTCGAGTTCGCCAAGCGGTATCTCAACGCGATGCGCCTGTGGGGGCAGTCGTCGCCGCAGACGCCGCATTCCTGGCAGGTACTGTGCCGGCAGCTGAACAACACGAACGTGCGCTCGCTGCCGGCCGCGGTCGCCGGAGTCAACGCCCACGTGAACTACGACCTGCCGTTCGCTCTGATCCGCACCTGGACGCTGCTGTCCACCGACTCCACGTCGGAGGACCAGCACCAGGACTACCTGCACGTCAACGACATCTTCTACGAGAAGATCCCGCACCTGCGCCGGGGCTACCTGAGCACCTGGCAGCTGGTCGTCGACCGGCTCAACGGCCCGTTCGACGACTGGTACGAGGACCGCGCCGTGGAGGTCGCCCGCGACATCGCCTGGTGCGACGCGAAGCGGCTGTGGGAGATCCGCGACGACCCGCGGGCGCTGTCCCACGCGGACACCTCACTCGACCGGCACACGGCGCTGATCGGCTGGGCGTTGCTGTCACCGGTCTGCGCCATGCTGCAGTAGCGCTCGCCGACCGGAGACCCGGGGCCGTCGCGGACCTATGCCGCGCCGTCCCCGGCGCCTTCCCGCTCCACCGTCTCGCCCGTGGCCCGCCCCGCGGGCACGGTCGCCTCAGCGGGTGAGGGATCTGGGGTCGCCGCGGAGCCGGTCGTCGGCGTGGCGTAGTCCAGCGAGGCTTCGGTCCTCGCCGCCATCTCCATGTCATCCAGCCGGAACAACTCCATGAGGGTCTCGTTGCGCTGCCGTTCCTCGGCGAGATTTCGCGGCGGTGGCAGGTGGAGCCGGTCGTACAGCTTGAAGCGGTTGAGGTCGATCAGGGTGGCAAGTGCGGCGCCGTACTCGTGCGCGATGACTATCGCCCCGCGATAGGACAGGTACGCGACCGTGTACGGCACGATGGCGAGCAACATCCACGAGCCGTGACGCCACATCAGTATCACCGTCGCGGCACACGCCACTAGACTCAGGAACGAGGCGCGGACCGCCAGTTCCAGTTGGATCCGTTGGTTCTCGAGGTAGTTGAGCTCCCGCTCCTCGGCCACCATCGCGATACGCGGTGCGGAGGAGATCGACTCGATGCCGTACGCGGCGCCAGCCAGACCTTCGTAGTGTCTGAGCACATTGCCCAGCCGAGTCGGCAGTACCCGACCGGGATCGTTCGGGTAACCGTTGAGCAGGCGCCTCGCCTCCTGCCCCATAAAGACCGGCCCGATCGCGTCGTCCCGTCGTACCGCCCCTCGCCTCCACTCATCGTCGAGCTGTCCCCTCTTCGTGCGATGGCGGCCGATCGCCACGACCGCAAGGCGGACAGCGAGCCTGGACGTCCCCCAGTAGCCTTCGAAGAGCTGCACCAGCGCGTACTGCAGGGGATGGAAGGCCAGCGCGAGGAGCAGGCTGGCGATACCAAAGATCGCGGCGTCCCTGAGGTCGAGCGACCTGACCGCCGCGACGAACTCGACGCCGGAGTGCCGGGTGCTCTTCACGAGCAGCGACAGGTAGGCGGTGAGGACAGTGGACGGCACCAGACTCACGGCAACGAAGTACTTGCCGATCGATGCCGCGCCCGTCGCGGTCTCGGAGACGCCGGTCGATGTCATCGGGCGGGGCCGCCGTGATCTTCCGGAGTCAGGCAGTACCACGCGCCGTTGCCCCGACGGGTGAGCCAACCTCGGCATTCCGGACACCGCTTGGCCACGAAAGGATGCCGCGCCACGAGGCACTGGTATCTGTCGTCGCCAAGGTATTCGGAGGGGTCGCCGCAGCTGGGGCAAGCGGGACGCGATACGCGACGGTTCGGAGCGCCCCAGGGCACGTAGCCCGGCCCGTTCCTCAGGGTGCCGGCCACGAGAAGCACGACCAGAGTCCATCGACCGGCGGACTTCGCGACAGCTCGCTGACCCCGACGAACCACCACCGACGCCTCCGGACCTGGCTGCTCAGAACCAGCATTGACGACCCGATGTCGAAGGCATGGTCCCATCCCGGCCGGGACCGCGCCTACAGTCTTCCGGTGTGTGATCGATCCACCGAGCGGCGATCGCGGAACCGGCTGGCGGCCGCGCTGGCTCGCCCAACCCCCTGGGTATGGCCGGCGGCGGCGATCCTCGCCCTGTCGATGGCAGCGCAGCGCATAGGGCCGACCAGGTCGGCCTGCGCGCTCCTGTTCTTGGCGGTTGCCGTCATCGCGATCGCCACGGGTCGCGGCGTGTTCGTTGTCTTCTTCGGCGTTCTGCTGCTCGCCGGGCTGCTGGTGACCGCCGATCAGGGCGGCACGTCTCGACCGGTCGGGCTCGGCCAGTCCGGCTCGGCGCGTCCGGCACCGCGCCACGACCCAGACCAGCCCCCGGGCACCCGATCTCCGCTCCGCGGGCACACCGGCTGGCTACCGATGACGCCCGGACCGTTCGCCCCGGTAGCCTCGCAGCTGGGGCGAACGTCCGTCCGGATCGGTCAGGGGCGGATCAGCGACTTGATGGCGCGCCGCTCATCCATGGCCGCGTACGCCTCGGCCACCTCGGACAGCGGCAATTCCAGGTCGAAGACCCGGCCCGGGTCGATCGTGCCGTCCAACACCTCGCCGAGCAGGTCCGGCAGGTAGGTGCGCACCGGCGCCACGCCGCCGGCGACGTTGATGTTGTTGGAGAACAGCTGCCCGATCGGCAACTCCGGGCCGCCGGCGGGGACGCCGACGTAGCCGACGTACCCGCCCGGGCGGTTGGAGTCGATGGCCTGCTGCATCGACTCCTTGGTACCCACGCACTCCAGCACCGCGTCCGCGCCGATGCCACCGAGCAGTTCGGTCAGCCGGGCCACGCCGTCCGCGCCCCGCTGGTCGATGATGTCGGTGGCGCCGAAGTCCATGGCAAGCTTCT
The DNA here is from genome assembly GCF_016862975.1 of Rugosimonospora africana. Classification (GTDB taxonomy): domain Bacteria; phylum Actinomycetota; class Actinomycetes; order Mycobacteriales; family Micromonosporaceae; genus Rugosimonospora; species Rugosimonospora africana. The sequence goes on along the minus strand of NZ_BONZ01000073.1, from coordinate 19,683 downwards.
GGCGCGCCACGTGCCGGGAGAACATCACGATGCGCTGCGCGCCGAGGCGCTTGGCCGCGATGACCCCGCACAGGCCGACCGCGCCGTCACCGACGACCGCCACGGTGCTGCCCGGGCGCACGTGCGCGGAGACCGCCGCGTGGTGCCCGGTGCCCATCACGTCCGACAGGGTCAGCAGTCCCCGTACCATCGCCGAATCCGGCGTGCCGGGAACCGCGACCAGCGTCCCGTCCGCGAGAGCGACCCGGGCGTACTCGCCCTGGCCGCCGTCGATGAGCAGCCCGTCGCGGTCGGGCGCACCCCAGGCCCCGCCGCGCTCGCATGAGGTGGTGATGCCGTTGCGGCAGTGGGCGCAGGTGCCGCAGCTGAGCACGAACGGCGCGATCACGAAGTCACCCGGGCGCACGGTGGCCACCTCGGCCCCGACCTGCTCCACCACGCCGACGAACTCGTGCCCCATGCGCCGCGGCGCGGTCAGCCGCCGGACGCCCCGGTACGGCCACAGGTCCGAGCCACACACGCACGCGGCCACGACCCGCACCACCGCGTCGGTCGGTTGCTGGATCCGCGGATCGTCGACGTCTTCCAGGCGGATGTCGCGGGGTCCGTGAATGAGGGTCGCGCGCATGAGTACTCCATCGTCGATGCGGGATTCGACCACCAGCCTACGTCGCGCCCCGGTCCCCGCCCGGCTACGCCAGGGCCTGCTGAATCGCCGCGGCGTTCTGATACTCGCGCCAGAGCGTGACTTTGCCCTCACGAACGGTCAATACGCCGATGAAGGTGGCGGTGGCGGTCCGGTCGGTTCGAGTCGAGGTGCCGGTCAGCTCGTACTCCACGACGATGGTGGCCGGGTCGGCGGTGTCGTGGATGGCGACGGTGCGGCACCCATCGAAGCGGACCGGGAACTCCGCGCGTCGCGGATTGGCGAAGTCGAGGAACGACTGCTTGCCCTCGATCCTGGTCGGGTGACCCGGCGGGGCGAACGGTGTCTCGATGACCACGTCGTCGGCGAAGAGATCGCCGGTCAGCTGGGCTGGCAGGCCGATCCACTCCTGCCGCATCCGCTGGAACACGTCACGGGGCGTGCGGTTCACGGCACCAAGCCTCCTAAAGTGAGTGATGACTCATGAACGTACGATAGTGAGTCATGGCTCATCTTGTCGAGCCGCCGCAGAGCCGCCGCAGAGCCGCCGCCGCGTCGCAGCCGAGTCACGGCGGAGTCGCCGCGGTGTCGCAGCGGGGGTAGCAACCGAGCGGCAGCCGAACCTCGCAGCCGAACCTCGCAGCTGGGTCGCCGCGGGCATCCGGAGGCCGTCGACCGCCTCTGAGGGTTGCCCACGTCTCGATCGCGGATCTGCGACGGTAGACATGTGTGTCCGGCCGAGCTCTTCGCCCGGCGCGGCCGTCCGCGCCGGGACCCGCGTTCGCACCGGGACGGCGCGGATGCCAGCGGTGAGCGCCCGGCCGCTCGATGAGACCGGGCAGCGTCGAGCCGCCACCGCTGCGCCGCGGTGCGGGCGGCGGGCCGCAGCGGGCGACCCTGCTGGAACTGTTCTTCGATCTGGTGTTCGTCGGGGCGCTCGCGCTGACCTCGTTGACGCTGAGCCGCGAACCGACCTGGTCCGGTGCCGCGAAGGCCATCCTGCCGCTGATGGCCATCTGGTGGATCTGGACCATCACCGCGCTGGTGACCGACTTCTACGATCCTCAGCAACGGCCGATCCAGGTGGTGCTGGCCGGCGTGATGCTGGGCATCAGCCAGATGGCGGTCGCCACGCCGAACGCGTTCGGGAAGTCCGGGCTCGTGTTCGCGGTGTCCAACGTGGCCATCCACCTCGGGCGCGGGGTCCTGCTGGTGTCCGTGCTGTACCGGCGCGAGCGCGTCGCGGCCCAGCGCGCCGGGCGGTTCCTGTTCTGGTTCTCCCTGACCTCCGTACCGTGGTTGATCGGCGGCCTGTCCGGTGAGCGGACCCGGTTCATCCTGTGGGGCGTGGCGCTGGCGGTGGATTATGTCTCCGGCGGCCTCCGCTACCCGACGCCGTGGATCGGCCGGGTACCCAAGGAGCAGTACGACCAGGCCGGCGAGCACCTCGGTGAGCGCTACCAGCAGTTCATGATCCTTGCGTTGGGCGACATGATCCTGGTCGCGATCCTCGGATACAGCCGCGTGCCGCGCACCGGGATGCACACCCTGGCCGCGCTGACCGCGTTCGTCACCACCGTGGTGCTGTGGCAGATCTACGTGAACCGGGCCGGCTCGATCCTGCAGATGGTGACCGTACGCAGCCCCGGGCGGTCCGCGCGTTGGGCGCCGTACACCCACCTGACCATGGTGACTGGGGTGATCACCATGGCAGCCGGTTTCGACCTGGTCATCCCGCGGCCGACGGGGGACACGCCATTGGGGTGGGGCGGCGTCATCATCGGTGGTCCCGCGCTGTTCATGATCGGCCGGATCACGTTCGAGTACGAGGTGTTCGACCGCTGGTCCTGGACCCGGGTCTTCTGGCTGGCGTTCCTGATCGTGGCGGCTCCCCCCGTGATCCTGTTTCTGCCCCCGCTGGGCGTCGCGGCGTACGCCGCGGCCGTGCTGCTGGGCATCGCGATCACCGATCAGCTGCGGGTCCGGTCGAGAGCCAGCAACGCGACCAGTCACCGGCAGCGCCCGACCAACCCCGAGTGACGGAGGCGTGGGTCACGGCGCGCCTGACCGTCGGCGGAGACGCGTCGGGCCCGTCGGCCACTTTCCGCACCGTTATCGGTAATCCGCGCCGTCCCCGGACCGTCTACTGCGGTGTGGCCCGCAGCGCGGCGGGTCTCCGGCCGTACGGGGAGCGGCCGTTGACAGTCGGCGGACAGAAGGATGAGGCGATGTCTCGACAGGCGAGGTCTCGAACAGACCGGGTGCGTTCCCGGGCCAGAGTGTGGAGCCTGGCGGCGGTCGCCGTCGCGGTCGTGGCGGTACCGGCCGCGGTGGTGGCGGCGGCGCTGCCCTCGCAGGCGCTGTCGTCACAGGCGCTGTCGGCGGCGGCGAGCACTCCGGTGGGCGGCGGCGTGTACGAACTCGCGGCGGGTGCCAGCGGCAAGTGCGTCGAGGTGGTGTCCGGCTCCACGGCCGGCGGCGCGCTGCTCCAGCAGGCGGCGTGCTCGCAGTCCGCCACCCGGCAGCAGTGGCGCGTGGTGCAGGTCGGTTCCGGCGTATACAACCTGGTCAACGTCAACAGCGGGCTGTGCGTCGACGTACCGTCCGGGGCGGGCACGTCCGGCCTGCGGTTGCAGCAGTGGGGTTGCGGGGCCGGCCAGACCAACCAGCAGTGGACGTTCACCGCGTCCGGCGCGGCGGCCGGCAAGTACCGCGTGGTCAGCGCCGGCACCGGCCTGTGCGTCAGCGATCTGGACGGCTCCACCGCCGGCAACAACCCGATCGTCCAGGAGACCTGCTCCGACATCTCCCGCATGCAGTGGTCGTTCAACCCGGTCGCCGGGACGACTCCCACGTCCGGACCGACCACGACACCGACGACGACACCCACGACTCAGCCTCCCTCCGGGCCGGTCGTGGCTTTCCCGGGCGCAGTGGGCTACGGTGCCAGCGCCACCGGCGGGCGGGGCGGCACGGTGTACCACGTGACGAACCTCAACGACTCGGGTACCGGCTCGTTCCGGGACGCGGTCAGCGGCTCGAACCGGATCGTCGTGTTCGACGTCGGCGGGTACATCAACCTGTCCTCGCCGGTCTCGGCGAAGAGCAACCTGACCATCGCCGGGCAGACCGCGCCGGGTGGCGGGATCGGCATCATGGGCCGCGAGGTGTCGTTCGCCAACTCGAGCAACGACATCGTCCGCGACGTGCGGTTCCGCCAGGGCGACCTGGACCCGGACAACGAGAAGAGCGGCATCAACCTGCTCGACACCACGAAAATGATCTTCGACCACGTGTCCATCGAGTTCGCGCAGTGGAACAACGTCGACAGCGTGGGCGCCACGAACATCACGGTGCAGTACTCGATCGACGCGGACCCGATCGGCCAGCAGTTCGCGGCGCACACCGAGACCGGCCCGTACACCTGGTACAACAACCTGTTCGCCAACGCCCACAACCGGTGTCCCCTGGCGAAGGCGAACACCGAGTACATCAACAACGTGGTGTACGACTACCAGGCCGGCTACACCGCCGGTAACTCCAGCGGGCACTTCACGCACGACGTGATCGGCAACTACTTCATCACCGGGCCTCGGACCACCAGCGCCGGCAACGCGTACTACCAGATGGGCAACCAGACCGTCTACAACAGCGGCAACCTGCTGGACAGCAACCGGGACGGCAGCCTGAACGGCTCGGCACTGGGGCTCGGCGGCGGCGCGACCGCGCTGTCCAGCCCGTGGTCCCCGCTGACGGCCGGCATTCCGGCGGTCAGCGCGGCGAGCGCGTACGCCAACGTGGTAGCGCACTCCGGCGCGATGCCCCGCGATCAGGTGGACGCCAACGTGATCGGGAACGTCACGTCGCTGGGTACGGCGGGCGACCTGTGGAGCCACCAGACGGCGACCGGCCTGGGCAACGACGGGTACGGCACGATCAGCGGCGGTACCGCGCCGGCCGACACCGACCGCGACGGCATGCCGGACTCCTGGGAGACCCGGCACGGGCTGAACCCGAACAGCGCGGCGGACGCGACCGGCGACTTCGACCACACCGGGTACACGAACGTGGAGAAGTACGTCGACGGCTTGATCGACGGCCGGTACCCGTAGCCAGCCCGCCGGCCCGGTTCGCGTCGCGGGCCGGGCCGGCCCGCCGAATGCATCGTGGACGTCGGGCCGGCCGCACCGAGGAGCGCGGACAGCTTGCCGGACAAGCGCAGCGGCGCCGGTAGGAAGGCGATTCCGGCGAACAGCCGCTCGACCGGGACGAGGTCGCGTCCGGCTCGGCCGCACACCTCGCAGCCCTTGATGTGCCGGCCGAGCCGCCGCAGCCGGCCCGGATCGTCACCGCCGGGGAAGCCGCTGGGCAAGCCGCTGGGCACGCCGCCCGGGAAGCCGTCGGGGAAGCCGCGTGCCGCCGCGTCCAGGCGCGGACAGCGCGGCATCGCCCGCCAGGCCCGCAACACGGTGCGGGCCAGGTCGAGCTGCCTCTTCACCCGGTGGATACGCACGGCGGTGTGCGCCACGCTCAGGCCGAGTGCGCCGGCGACCTCGGCACGGGTGAGCGAGCCAGCGACCTCCTGGCACCACAGCGCGAGTACCCGCTGGCCGTCGGCGCCGAGCAGCCGGCTCGCCTCGACCATCTCCCGGCGCTCGCCGAACAGGCCCAGCCGCACAATGGTCGCCTCGGCGAAGTCGTCGACCGGGCGCGCGGCCTCCGCGTGGGCGTCCAGCGGGCGCTGCCGGACCAGCGCGGTGCCCCGCATCCGGCCGAGGTCGTGGACCTGGCGGTACGCGATGGAGATGAGCCAGGCACGGAACCGCTCCGGCTCGCGCAGGCCGGGCAACCCCTGGATGGCGTGCAGCATGGTCTGCTGTACCACGTCGTCGGTGTCCGGGTGACCGTTCAGCGCTCGGCCGACGACGTTGTACACCAGCGGCAGGTGCCCGGCGAACAGGTCGGCCAGCGCCTTGTCGTCACCGGCCCGCGCCGCCCGGACGAGCGCGGCATCGGCGCCGTGGGCGACATCGGCATCAGCGGCGTGGGCGACATCGGCATCGGCTTCAGCGGCGGGGTCATCGGCGGCATCGGCCGCATCGGCCCCGGGGGCAGCATCGGCGACGGTTCCCATGTGCCCATCCTTCCCAATCAATCGTCAGGCTTCAATTAGGCTACTCTCCCAACAAACGATTCGGTGTCCGTTATATCCAGCGGCGGTGGGCGTCTACCAACCGTTCCCCCCGCCTGCGCGCCCACCGCCACCGACCAGCAGTTCCGCGCCGTCGCCGTGACGAACAACCAGTACAACCTGATGAAGATCCATAGTGGACGCTGCGTCGACGTGTCCAGCGGAGCCGCCACCTCCGGCCCGCAGCTGCAGCAGTGGGGCAACTACCACCGACGCGAATAAACGACGCCGAACAGTCGCAACCACCGGGGAGGTGACCACCGGGAAAAGTCGTGGCCACCGGGAAATGGTCGTGGCCATCGGGGAAGCCGTAGCCACCGCGCCGTCTCTCATCCGCCTCGCCCGACGCCCTACACACCACGGGCGACGGCAAGAGCACTTACCGAACCAACCCCACCTCTACAGAGACGAAGCGGACCTGTCCTACCACCGCCGCCGCAGTCAGCAACCTCGACAGCCGTCCGAAGGCGCTGCGATGGCACGAGCCGGTCGCAAGGACGGCGAAGCAGCCCACCAAACCTGATAGGCGGAACCTGATAGGCCGTACCCGTAGAGACACCCGCGGCGATCCGGCGAGGCGGCGAACTAGTGGACGGCGCCTCGCTCGCCGGCCAGGAAATCGCGGATGCGAACCCGAATCCGTTCGTGCATGGCCAGCCCTTCGACCTCCTCGGCCGTGAACACGCCGAGTTCGGTCGACTCGTCGCTGATCGCCAGCTCGCCGCCGATCAGCCGGCATGCCACACAGACCGAGTACTCCTGGCGCACGTGGCCGTCGTCGTACGCGAACACATGCTCGGGGTCGGAGTACACGCCGACGACGTACCACGGCTCGACGTCGAGGCCGGTCTCCTCCTTGACCTCGCGGACGACTGTACCGGCCACGGACTCCCCCAGTTCCATATCGCCGCCGGGCAGCGCCCACAGACCGTTGTCGCTCCTGCGGTGCAGGACCAAGCGGCCGGCCTCGTCGGTGACGATCGCCGAGGCACCGGGTACCAGCAGGTTCGGGGCCGGGGCGTCAGGATCGCGGTAGTAGTCGGTCCTGCCCATCCTGTGCCTCCTCCCCGCTGTTCCGGGATCACTCCGCAATGCAATCATGAGCCAGTGACCATCGCGAACAGGCACGCCGAATTCGCGACGCGAGAAGCGCGCGGGGTCTCGCCCACGTACGAGCGCCTGTCGCTGGCCGTCTGCCAGGACGAGGAACTGCTGGCGTTGCTCGCCACTCTGCCGCCGGCCAAGCAGCAGCCCAACCTGCTGTTCGGCGTCGTCCGGTTCCTCGGCGGCCCGGTCGACGATCCGGCCGCGTTCCACGATTTCACGGTCGCTAATTGGCCAGCCGTCGAGGCGGAAGTGCGTACCCGGGCGACCCAGACCAACGAGGCCGGACGGTGTGCCCTGCTGCTGCCGGTACTCGCCGCGCTGCCGCAGCCCCTGGCGCTGCTGGAGGTCGGCGCCTCGGCCGGCCTCTGTCTCTACCCCGACCGCTACTCGTATCGGTACGGCGACTACACGGTTGGCGACGGCGTACCGGTTCTCGACTGCGCGCTCACCGGCACCGCGCCGCCGCGACGGCTGCCCGAGGTGGTGTGGCGGGCCGGCCTGGACCTGAACCCGCTCGACGTGACCGAGCCAGCGGACGTCACCTGGCTGGACGCGCTCATCTGGCCCGAGCACGCCCACCGCCGGGTGCGGCTGCGCGAGGCCGCCGCCGTCGCTGCGGCGGATCCACCCCTGCTGGTACGCGGCGACCTGGTCGACGACCTTCCGGCCCTGGCCGCTAGGGCGCCGGCCGGCGCGACGCTCGTGGTGTTCCACACGTCGGTGCTCTACCAGGTGCCGGCCGAGCGCCGGGAACGGTTCACCGAGACCGTCCGGGGATTGGCCGGGCACTGGGTCGCCGTCGAGGAGCCGGAGGTGCTGGGCTTCGACGGGCTGCCCCGACCACCGGACCAGATGCTGCACAATGTGCTCGCGCTGGACGGGGTGCCGCTGGCCTGGACCCGTGCGCATGGGCAGGCGATGGCGTGGTTTGCCACGGCGGGGCTCCCGGCGGCGAAGGCGCTGGCAACGGACGTGCCGACAGCGGAAGCACCGATAGCTGGGGCGCCGACAGCGGAAGCACCGACAGCGAACGCACCGACAGCGAACGCTCCGGCAGCCCGGGCCCGCCTTGGCGGCGAAGCCGGGCCGTGACGATGGCAGCGCCGATGACAGCGACAACGGCGGCAACGACGACAACGACGACAACGACGACAACGACGACAACGACGACAACGACGATGACACCAACGGTGGCAGTGGCAGTGATGGTGACACCGACGGTGGCGGGCACAGGCAGGGGGACTCCGGCGTGACCGGCGACAGTTTGGTACTGACGGCGTTGCGCGACGAGGCCGCCGCGTTCGCCGCTGCGCTGGACGGGCTGCCCGAAGCGGCCTGGGAGCGGCCGACCCGCTGTGTGCCCTGGCGGGTACGCGAACTGGTCGGGCACGTCATCACCGCGCTCGCCCGGGTACCCGACGCGGTGGCCGCGCCCGCCCCGGGCCGGCCGGACACGACCGCGATCAGCTACTACCGTGCCGATGAGCGGTTCAGCGGCGCGGCCAACGCCGACCGGGTGCGTACCGCCTCGGACCGCGCGGCCGATGGAGACGTCTCCATGCTCGCCCGGCAGTTCGCGGACACCTGGCGCGGCGCGGCCCCGCTGTGCGAGCAGCAGCCGCCGGACCGGGTGATCCGGACCCGGCATGGCGACGCGATGCTGCTGCCGGAGTTTCTTACCACCCGGGTCGTCGAGTTGGTCGCGCACGGCCTCGACGTGGCCGACGCGGTGCCGTGCCAGCCGTGGCTCACGCCGGCCGCCGCACAGCACCTGCTGCTGATGCTGTTCGGGCCGGGCTGGCCCGCCGCGCTCGCCGAGACCGGTGGGGATCCCGTCACGCTGATCCGGAAGGCGACCGGTCGCGCACCGATCGACGGCCAGGAGTCGGCACTGCTGGATCGGTTGGGTATGCGGCGGCTCGCATTCGGCTGAGCTGGCGGCGCCCCGTGCCGCCGCCAGCCCAACCCGTCCCAACCAACCCAGCCCACCAGTCCAGCGGGCCGGCCAAACCAGCCCGGCCCAGCGGACCAGCCCATGCCGGCGCGGCCCAGCGGGACCGACCCAACCAACCGGCCCAGCGGATCGACCCAGCCAACCCGGCTTAGCGAACCAACCCAGCCCACCAGTCCAGCGGACCGGCCCAACCAACCCCGCCCGGCGGACCGGCTCAGCCCCGCAGCCGAAAGACCGCCGAGGCGATCTACGAGCAGCGCGTCCTCGTCCAGAAGCTGCTGAACAGCCCGGGCTACCCGTCACCCGCGGTCAAAGGTCGATAGCTCCGACAACCTCTCCGTGAAAGACTTCGCCGGTCGGCACGAACCCGAGCCGTTCATAGAACGGCCCCGGTCCACCGGCTTTGGGCACCCAGAGAACCGTGGCACGCGCGAAGCCACGACGGCGGCCCTCGGCCAGCACCTGACGCACCGCGTAGCTCCCGACGCCCGAGCGCTGCTCGTCGGCGGCGACATTGAGTCGCCAGATCCCGCAGCGGAAGAAGGCGATCTCATTAGCCGGATCGAAGGCTCCCATGACGAAGCCGACCGGTGCGTCATGCCGGTAGACCAGCCTGGGCCACGCGGTGTCGGGATTCACGTAAGCCTCGGCCAGCGACCACGACACCGGTGCGACAAAGTCCTGCTGGTCGGTGCGCACCGACATGCGGCACGCGGCGCCGACGTTGTCAGGTGTCACCGGCTCCAGCCGCAACTGCCCCTCTTCCATGGCCGCAGCATGCCACGGACGTACGACAAAACCGCCCGGCCCTGGTTAGGGGGAGCCAGCCCCGGCCGGACGCCCCGGCCAGGTGCCCGATCAGGCATCCCGGTCAGCCCCAGCCAGCCGCCATGGTCAGCCCCAACCAGACGGCCCTGGCCAGACGCGCGAGCAAGGCGCGCCGCGGTCAGGCGCCCCAGCCGGCCTGCTGCCCGCCGACGCGTTCCGCGACGATCCGCTCCGGGTACCCGCTGCGCAGGTACGCCGACATCGGGTCCGGGTCCAACCCTGCCGCGGTCCGCATGTCGGCCAGCAGCGGTCGCACGTCGGTGTTGTACGCGTCCATCAGCACCGCGTTGGCGCCCAGCACGTCGCCCGCGTTCTGCGCGGCGGTCAGCGCCTCGGTGTCGACGAGCAGCGCCTTGGCCGCGGCCTCCTGCACGTTGAGCACCGAGCGGATCTGGCCCGGGATCTTCGGCTCGATGTTGTGGCACTGGTCGAGCATGTACGTCACGTCGCCACCGCCGCGCAGTGCACCGGCCGACGCGCACTCGAAGAGGATGCGGAAGAGCTGGAACGGATCGGCGGCACCGACGATGAGGTCGTCGTCGGCGTAGAACCGGCTGTTGAAGTCGAAGGCACCGAGTTTCCCGGCCCGCAGCAGGAAGGCCACGATGAACTCGATGTTGGTACCGGGCGCGTGGTGCCCGGTGTCGACGCACACCATGGCCCGGTCGCCGAGCGAGAGGCAGTGCGCGTACGACACGCCCCAGTCCGGGATGTCCATGGTGTAGAACGCCGGCTCGAACAGCTTGTACTCGACGATCAGCCGGCGGTCGGCGGGCAGCCGGGCGTAGATCTCCCGCAGCGCCTCCGCGAGCCGGTCCTGCCGGGCCCGGATGCTGTCCTGCCCCGGGTAGTTGGTGCCGTCGGGCAGCCACAGCTTCAGGTCGCGCGATCCGGTGGCCAGCATGATGTCGACGCACTCGACGAGGTGGTCCAGTGCTTTGGCCCGGACGGCCGCGTCCGGGTTGGTCAGGCTGCCGAGCTTGTAGTCGTCGTCCTGGAACAGGTTGGCGTTGATGGTGCCCAGGGCGATGCCCTGGTCGGCCGCGTAGCGGGCCAACGACGGGTAGTCGTCGACCCGATCCCACGGGATGTGCAGGGCGACCGACGGGGTCGCACCGGTGAAGCGGTGTACCTGCGCTACGTCGTCGATCTTCTCGTACGGATTACGCGGCACGCCGGCCTGGCCGAACACCTTGAAGCGCGTCCCGGAGTTGCCGAACGCCCACGACGGCAGCTCGACCGGCAGCGTGCGCACGCCCTCAACGACTCGCCGCTCGCTCGACGCGACAGTTCCGGCCGACGCGACAGTTCCGGCCGACGCCACAGAACCGGCCGACGCCACAGAACCGGCCGACGCCACAGAACCGGTCGAGGTCACAGAGCCGGTCGAGGTCACGGGCTCGGCCGAGGTCACAGGCTTATCCGAAGTCACAGCGATGTCTCTTTCGCGGAAGGGGGCCGCGGACGAGCTGGCCTCAAGCGGGGCGGGCGCGGTGGACTGCGTCGCGTTGGCCGGGACGGCGATCCTCGACGGATGACCTACCGGCGGACGAGATGGAACATGCTCGATGCCATGTCCGGCCCCGGATCTCTGGACCGTTTCAGTGCGATCTCGAACGGTAGACACGGCACTTTGTGCTGTCAAGGTAAGGGGAAAGGGCTTTCCAAGTGAGTTGGCGGTTGGTACGGTCCAATCCGGCGAGCACTCAGTCGACGATTTAGGAACGCCATGCATAGTCCGTTCAGCACTCGGCGCGCGAGAGCGCGAGCGGGGGTCGCGGCCGGCACGGTGTCGGAGAAATTGAGCCGCCCGCAGCCCGTTGCGCAGTCTGCCCAGGCCAGAGCCCATCAGGTCGCTGCGACAACGCCCTGCGACCGCACCGGGTCGCAGCGCCGGCGGTCGACGGACACGTCTCGCGTCAAGCTCGGCGCCAGCCGGACTTGACCGCAGAGTGAGGATGAACCGTTTCATCCTCGCAGCGCCTCCCGGCGGGCGGCACGGCACGCGTCGCCGCTGGCCACCGGGGTTCTCCCGCTCCCTTCACGCGAGAGGTTCACACCATGAAGGTTCCCGTCGCCCACGGTCGTGGTCACCGGCGCACGTTGCTGGGGGTCGCGGCCGTCTTCGCCGCGGCGTCGCTCGTGGCCGCCGGCTGTTCCTCCGGCGGTTCGGACAGCTCCGACGGCAAGGTCACGCTGAATTTCTCCTGGTGGGGTGATGACACCCGGGCGAAGGTCACGCAGGACGCGATCGACCTGTTCGTGAAGCAGCACCCGACCATCACTGTCAAGACGCAGTACGCCCCGTTCGGCCCGTACGGCACCAAGCTCGCCACCCAGGTCTCCGGCGGCAACGCGCCCGACCTGTTCCAGATCGACCGCAGCTACCAGTCGCAGTACGCGGGCGAGGGTGTGCTCGCCGACCTGGGCAAGTACGGCAGCGCCCTGAAGCTGGACGGGATCGATGCGAACTTCCTCGCCAGCGGCAAGTTCGACAACAAGCAGATCGCCGTCCCGTTCGGGCAGACCACCCAGGTCATCGTCGTGGACACCACGAAGCTCCAGCAGCTCGGCGTCACCGCTCCGCAGCCCACCTGGACCTGGCAGGACCTGCAGACGTGGGGCGAACAGGTACACAGCAAGTCCGGTGGCAAGGTCTCCGGAATGGCCGACCCCGGCGGCACGTGGGGCGCCTTCCAGTCCTGGCAGTATCAGCACGGCAAGCAGATGTACGCGGACGGTAAGCCGGCCTTCACCCAGGCCGACCTGGAGAGCTTCTGGAACTTCACGCTCGGCATGAGCAAGTCGGGCGCGGCTACACCGGCGAACGTGACCGCGACCATCAACGGCGTACCCGCCGACGAGCCGCTGGCCAAGGGCCTCGCGACCGCCGAGTGGGACTACGACAGCGTGTTCGCCAGTTACGTCGGCGCCACCAAGGACCAGTTGGCGATCCTGCCGCTGCCCAGCGTCGACGGGAAGACCGGGATGTTCGCCGCCCCGTCCATGCTGCTGTCGGTCTCGTCCCGGTCGAAGCACCCGACCGAGGCCGCCGAACTGCTGAACTTCCTGGTCAACGACAGCGCCGCGGCGGGCGCCCTGGGTACCGGTCGCGGTCTGTTCCCCAACACGCAGGTCCGCGCCACGCTGGCCGGCAGCGCGACCGGTCCGGCCAAGCAGGTCTACGAGTACGAGGCATCGGTACAGTCATCCATGATCCCCTCGCCGCCGGCGCCGCCGAAGGGTGACAGCGACCTGCTCGCCGCGATGACCCGCATCTACCAGGGGGTCACCGCCGGCCAGCAGAGCGTGTCCGCCGGCGCGAAGGCGTTCATGCAGCAGGCCCAGAGTTCGATCACCTCGTGACGGCGGGGAGCAGGCCAACCGTGAAGCAACCAACCGAGGGGAACAGATGGCGGCCACAACACTGACGCAGGTGTCGCCAGGCACCGGCACTGCCGGCCGCCCGTGGCGCCACCGCCGGGCCGGGGGCGCCGGGATGGCGCCGTACGTGTTCCTGGTGCCCTGGTTCCTCGGTCTGGCGGTGTTCACGGTTGGCCCGCTCCTGTACTCGCTGTACCTGTCGTTCACCGACGACAACCTGCTGCAGTCACCGACCTGGGTGGGCCTGGCGAACTACCGGAAGATGTTCACCGACGACCCCCGGTACCTGCACTCCGTGAAGATCACCCTGATCTACGTACTGATCTCGGTACCGCTCAAGCTGGTCATCGCGTTTCTCGTCGCGCTGCTGCTCAACCGGCCGCGGCGCGGCATCGGCCTGTACCGCTCGCTGTTCTACCTGCCGTCCCTGCTCGGCGCGAGCGTGGCGGTGGCGCTGGTCTGGCGGTCGATGTTCAGCCAGTCCGGCTCGGTGGACGGGGCGCTGGGCCTGGTCGGTGTGCACGGCCAGGACTGGATCAACAATCCCACCTGGGCGTTGGGCACCATCATCGTCCTGGCCTGTTGGCAGTTCGGCGCTCCGATGGTCATCTTCCTGGCCGGGCTCAAACAGGTACCCGGCGAACTGTACGACGCCGCCTCCGCCGACGGTGCCGGGCGGTGGGCTCGGTGGTGGCACGTCACCCTGCCGATGCTCTCCCCGATCATCTTCTTCAACGTGCTGCTGGAGACGGTGAACGCGTTCCAGGCGTTCACGCCGGCGTTCATCGTCAGCGGCGGCACCGGCGGGCCGGCCGACTCGACGCTGTTCTACACGCTGTACCTGTACCAGGAGGGCTTTTCGTCGTTCCGGTTCGGGTACGCCTCGGCCATGGCCTGGGTACTGCTGGCCACGGTGGCGATCGTGACGGCACTGATGTTCTGGGCCTCGCGAGCCGTCGTGTTCTACGCCGATGAAGGGGAACACTGATGACCGCGTCCGCCGCCGTGTCCGCCACCGCCAACACGACCCGCGCCGCGCGCCGACCGGCCGGCCAGCGGCACCGCGGCATGCCCCGGTGGCTCTGGCATGCGCTGGTCGTCATCGTCGTGCTGATCATCGTGTACCCGGTGGTGTGGATGCTCGGCACGTCGTTCAAGCCGGCGGCCGAGGTGGTCTCCTCGACCCGGCCCTGGCCGGTCTCGCCGACGTTGCACAACTACCCGCAGGGCTGGACCGGGAACCCGGGCGTCACGTTCGGCCGGTTCTTCCTCAACTCGGCGATCGTGTCGATCGCCGCCGTGGTCGGCAACCTGTTCGCGTGCTCGCTGGCCGCGTTCGCGTTCGCCCGGCTGCGCTTCCGGGCCCGGCGCTTCCTGTTCCCGATCGTCGTGGTCACCCTGCTGCTGCCGTACCACGTGTTGATCGTCCCGCAGTACGCCATCTTCAAGGACCTCGGCTGGGTCAACACGTTCTGGCCGCTGATCGTGCCGAAGTTCCTGGCCACCGACGCGTTCTTCATCTTCCTGATGGTGCAGTTCATGCGCGGCATCCCGCACGAACTGGACGAGGCGGCCAAGCTCGACGGCTGCGGACCGTACCGGACCTACTGGCACATCGTCCTGCCGCTGGCCCGGCCGGCGCTGATCACCAGCGCCATCTTCACCTTCATCTGGACCTGGAACGACTTCTTCAGCCAGCTCATCTACCTGAACGACACGAGCAAGTTCACCGCGCCGGTGGGCCTGTCGCTGTTCGTCGACCAGGCCGGTTTCTCTTCGTACGGGCCGATGATGGCGATGGCGGTGCTGTCCGTGGTACCGGTGTTCCTGTTCTTCCTGGCGTTCCAGAGGCTGTTGGTCGAGGGCGTGGCGACCAGCGGCTTGAAGGGGTGACCGCGATGAGTCAGGGTCCGGCCGGCCCCCGCGCCCGCCCGTCTGGTTTGTGGACGGGCCGGTCAAGCGGCCGGGTGGAGCGGGCACTGGAGAACGGCCGGCTGGCGGCCGAGTGCGCGGCGGTCGGGCTGTTGTGGGCCGCGTTCTCGCTGCCGGTCGTCACCGCCGGGGCGGCGTGGCTGGCCGCCGCGACCGTCTTCGACGCGTGGACCCGCGACGAGGAGCCCAAGCTGCTGCCCACGTTCGTCGCGGCGCTGCGCACCCAGCTGCGTACCGGCCTGATCGCCGAGGTCGCGCTGGCCGTCATCGGCGCCGCCGGATACTTCGACATCCGGTTCGCCGGTGCGGCACACGTTCCCGGGGCGTGGCTGGAGAGGCTCGCCCTGGCGCTGATCGCCGCCGGCGCGGCCGGCCTGGTCCTGCTGGTCCTGGCCGACCGCGCGCACACCGGCGGTGGCGTACGGGACAGCCTTCGTGGCGCGCTGGCGCTGGCGGGCGCGGCACCGTGGGCGGTACCGCTGGTGGTGTTCGCCGCCGCGGTGTGCGCCACCCTGGTGGCCATCATCCCGGCGCTGCTGCTCATCGTCGCCGGTCCGCTGGCGTACGCGGTGAGCGTCGTGCACGCCCGAGCCAGGCTGCGTTCCGAGTCCGCCCCGGCAAGCGCCGAGCCCAGCCTGCCAAACGCCGAGCCCACCCCGGCGACCGAACGGGCGGCATGGCAGGGTAGGACGCGATGAGCACACGAGTGGCCCTGGTCGGGGTCAACGGGCACGGCCGCTGGCACCTGGACAACATCGCGCGCCTGGCAGCGACGGGCTCCGTCACGCTCGCCGCCGCCTGCGACCTCGCGCCCGTGCAGGCGGACTCCGGCCGGATCCTCGACGCGCTCGACGCGCCGTTGTTCACCTCGTACGAGAAGCTGCTCGACGCCACCCAGCCTGCGGTGGTGGTGCTGGTGACCCCGCCGGCCACCCACCTTCCACTAGCCACCCAGGCGATGGCGGCCGGCGCGGACGTCCTGGTGGAGAAGCCGGCGACCGTGCGGCTGGACGAACTCGACACGCTCATCGAGACGGCCGGGCGGCTCGGCCGCCTGTGCCAGATCGGGTTCCAGTCCTCGGGTTCGTACGCCCCGGAACGCATCGCCGAGACCTTCGCCGCCGGCACGCTCGGGCCGCTGCGGCAGGTGTACGCCGCCGGCGCCTGGAGCCGCCCGCCCGCCTACTTCCGGCGGGCACCCTGGGCCGGCCGGCGTTTTCTGAACGGCGCCGCTGTCGGCGACGGGGCGCTGGCCAACCCGTTCGCGCACGCGCTGATGAACTGCCTGCGGATCGCCGGGGTGACCGGGGAGGCGGTGGCCGGTTTCGAGACCGAGCTGTACCACGCCAACGACATCGAGAGCGACGACACCAGCAGCGTGCGCCTGCGCCGGGACGGGTTGACGGTCAACCTCGCCGTCACCCTGGCCGCCGACCGGCTCGTCGAGCCGTACCTGGTGGCCGCCGGGGAGCACGGCGCCCTGCGCTGGCAGTACACGACGGACGAGCTGTGGCTGGATCGGGACGGTACCGCGATCCAGGACGGTACCGCGATCCGGGTTGACCTGCCGCCCGCCCGCGACCTGCTGCCCGACCTGCTGGACGCGCGCGCCAGCGGTCGCGAACCGCTCTGCCCGCCGCGGCACTGCCGGGCGTTCACCGCGCTGTCCGAGCGCCTGCTGGATGGCCCGGAACCGGCGCCGATCGGCGCGTCGCACCTGACCGGTACCGATCCGGTCACCGTTGCCGGGGTGACCGACCTCGTCGTGCGCGCCGCGGCGGCCGGCGAGCTGTTCTCCGAGGCCGGCGCCACCTGGGCTTGACGCCCGCGCGTTTCCCAAGCCCGGGCCAGCGCCCGCCGGCCCGGCAGGCCGGCCCAGCACTTGCCGGCCCAGCCGGCTGTGCCACCAGCCGCCAGCGCCCGCCAGCGCCCGCAGTGCAGCCGGACCCGGAGTCGACAGACGCCAGTGGCGCCGGGAAAGTCCGGCGCCACTGGCGTTTCGCTGAGCAACCGTGCCTCGGCCGCCGCCTCGTCGAGGCGCTACCAGCGGTGGTCGATATCGACGGTGCCGGTCACCCGCCCACCGTTCGCGCTGTACCCCACGGTGACGCCACGCAGCAGCAGCGCGGGCGCGTCCGCGAAGTCGACGCGCAGCGTGATGGTCGACGACCCGCCGGGCGGGATCGTGGCCGCCACCGGTACCGGGAACGCGTTCGGATCCCGATCCTTGACGATCGGCCCGGAGTGGCCCCGGCCGAGCGCCGGTTGCTTCTGCGTGAGCCCGGTGACACGGACGTCGTTCGCCGGGCCGTGCCCGTGATTCGCGATCTTCAGGGTGATCTCGGTGTCGTCGCGCGGCCCGCTGATGCGCACGACGGAGCCGGAGAGCTTCGCCGGTGCCGGCGGCGGGGCCGGTGCCAGTGGCGGGGCGGGGGCCGGTGCCGCGTCCTCGTCGACCTCCGGGACAGCCTCGTCGACTTCCAGGACGAAGGTGTCCCAGCCGAGGCCGTTGCCCGCGGTCAGGCCGTTGCCGGCCGACGGGCCCGCGTCGCGGGTCAACGTGATGGTGTTCTCGCCGACGACCAGGCTCGACGCCGGAAACGTCAGGGTGGCCAGGCGGGGGTACCCGCTGCGGTCGGCCTGCCGCCCGAGGGTGCCGCCGAGCCGGTTGCCGTCCAGGGCGTCGTTGTCCGGCAGGGTACCGGTGATGACCGACGCGTCGCCGTTGAGCGCGACCGTCGGCGCGGCGCCCTGCTGGAACGAGGTGGACACGGTCAGGTACCCGGTGCCGGCGTACGGGCGGTCCACGCTGAATCTGATCGTCCAGGTGCCCGCCGCCGTCTGGGCGTAGTACCAGTCGGTCGGCTCCCAGCTCTCGCCGACGGTGAAGGTGAGCTGAGCGGGTACCAGAGTGTGCTTCTCGTAGGCGCGCGGGGTGGCGAACGTGGCCGACTCTCTGGCCGGTTCGGTGGCTGGCTTGGTGGCCAGCGCGTACTCGCCGCCGGTGCGGCTCGCGGTGCCGATCTGCCAGAGGAAGGTGCGGTTCGCCGGCGCCCAGGTGATCGTGCCGAGGTTCTGCTTCCTGCCGCTGACCGTGATGCCGGTCCGCTGGTACTGGTCCGTGATGGAGCCGTCCGCGGAGAACACGTACAGGGTGTACGTGGCCGGGTCGGTGGTACCGGCCTGCCAGGCCGGCGGGATGCCGGGCAGCGTGAAGGTGCCGTCCGGCTCGGTACGCACGAAGTAGGTCGGCTCGTGGATCGTGTAGACGTCGGTGGCGACCTGCGTGGACAGCAGTACCCACAGGTTGCCGGCGGGGCGGCCGTCGGCGACGCGTACCCGGCCGGTGACCGTGGTGCGCTCGGCCGGCGCCGGATACAGCGGATCGGAGATCCAGGCGGATCCGCCCCGGTTCTCGGCGATCTCGGCGCGGGCGGTGGTGGCCGCGTCGGCGATCATCGCGTCCGGGTCGTCGGCAGCGCCGGTGGTGACGTAGGTGAACCACGGCCCGTACAGCCGGCGGTAGCCGGCGTCGAGGTGGTAGCCGGGCAGGTCGTAGTGGTTGGCACCGAAGTAGTTGAGGATCAGCGCGTCCTGGTGGATCGCCAGGTCCTGATGCTGCGGCCCGACGCCGTAGAACCCGGCCAGCGTCTGGTCGGTGACCCCGCCCAGCGGGGTGAACCAGACGCCGAACCCGTTGCCGTAGTGGCCGAACATGGGGTTCTCGTGGTGGTACAGCGACCAGTGGTACTTCGTGTAGACGCTGCCCGCCGGCAGGTTGCCGGAGTTGCTGTCCGGCGACGGAAGGCCCGGGTTGTTGACGCCGTCGACGATCCACGTCTCGTCCTGCACGTTGGTCTGCGTCGCCAGGTACGCGTACGTGGGCTGCTGGCCCTTGCCCCGCTCCCAGTTGTACGAGTGGTCGAAGATGGACCGGTCCCAGCGGGTGTTCATCCGAACCTCGCTGATCGAGGTACTGGTCACCGCGGTGAGAATGTTGTAGCCGTACAGCCCGCGCTTGCCCGCCCGCATGATGAGGTGGTGTTCGTGGCGCAGCGTGGCGCTCGTGGTGTCCACGAACGCGACCTCGACCAGTTCCCGCTCGACGCGCAGCACCGCGATCTGCGAGCAGACCAGGCGGCTCTTTCCGCCGCCCGCGTCGACGTAGAACGAGTGCGCCCGGTCGGGGTCGCGGGGGTCGACGCCGTTGAGGTTGTGCGCGAGTTCCCGACCGTTCACGACGACCGACTGCACGGTGATGGACACGTCGGTCCAGCCGGTCAGCACGCCGGCCGCGGCGTCGTCGCGCCCGAAGGTGAACCGGATCAGGCCGTTGTCCAGCACGACGGTGCTCACGTCGGTGAGGAATCCGTACGTGCCGACCAGCGCCGGTGCGCCGTCCAGCAGCAGCCGTACCGAGCCGTGGTCCGCGCCGGACGTCGCGGCGGATGTCGCAGCCGAACCGGACGCGCCAGCCGGGCTCGCCGCCGCGGGGGTTGCGGTGACCGCGGTGCCCAGGACCGTGGCGCCGACGGCGGCACCGACTGTGGCGCCAACCGCGGCGCCGGCACCCGCGCCCAACACCGAGCGCCGGGACACCTGCGGGGATTCGTTCTGCATGACCCTCCTTGGAGTCGTCGC
>NZ_BONZ01000072.1 GCF_016862975.1 Rugosimonospora africana | reverse complement strand
GGGCACGGGTGGCGGGGTTGGTTACCGCCAGGCTGTTACTTCCAGGGCGCGCTTACTGCCGGCCGCTGTTACTTCCAGGGCGTGGCTACTTCCAGGGCGCGGTCACTTCCAGGGCGCGGTCACGTCGGTGCTGACCCGGCCGCCGTTCGCGGTCACCGTCACCACGACGCCGAGACCGAGACCGAGCAGCGTGCCGGTGGCGTCGACGGTCAGGTCGGCGGTCGCGGACCCGCCGGGCGGGATGCTGCCGATCACCGGCACCGGGAACTTGTTCGGGTCATGGCCGGTGACGGCGGGCGGCGCGGCGAGGTGGTCACGCAGCCCGGTACGCCAGGCCACCGCGTCGAGCCGGACGTCGTTGGCGGCGCCCTTGCCATGGTTGCGGACGGTCAGCCGCCAGCTCGCGGTGCGGCCCGAGTGCGAGGTCAGCACGGCGGTACCGGACAGCTTCGCGGCCGGTGGCGCGGTGTCCTCGTCGACTTCCAGCAGCAGGGTGTCCCAGCCGAGACCGTTGCCGCCGGGCGCCCCGGCGCCGCGGGTCAGCGTGACCGTGTTCGCCCCGACGACCAGGGCGCTGGCCGGGAAGCTGAGCACGGCCAGCCGCGGGAATCCGCTGCGGTCGGCCTGCCGGCCGATAGTGGAGTCGTTGTTGCTGGGTAGCGAACCGGTGATCACGGTGGTGTCGCCGTTGATGGCCACCGTCGGCGGGCTCCCGGACTGCAGCGCGGTCGACACGGTCAGGTACGCGGTGCCGGTGTACGCGCGATCCAACGTGAAGGAGGTGGTCCAGGTGCCGCCCTGGGTCTGCGCGTAGTACCAGTCGGTCGGCTCCCAGCTCTCCCCCACGGTGAAGGTGAGGTCCCCGGGCACCTGGGCCGGCTTCTCGTACGCGCGGGGCTCCGAGTGCACCGGCGACTTGGTGGCGAGCGCGAACTCACCGGTGGTGCGGTCGGCCCTGCCGATCTGCCAGAGGAACGTGGTGCGGTTGGTCGGCGCCCAGGTGATGGTGCCGAGATCCTGCTTCCTGCCACCGACCGTGATGCCGGTCTGCTGGTACTGGTCGGTCACCGAACCCTTGCTGGCGAACGCGTACAGCGTGTACGTGCCCGGCTGGGTGGTGCCCGGCTGCCACGCGGGTGGGATGCCGGGCAGCGAGAAGTTGCCCTCGGCGTCGGTCTTCACGAAGTACGTCGGCTCATGGATGGTGTAGACGTCCGTGGCGACCTGCGTGGACAGCAGTACCCAGAACTCGTCGGCCGGACGGCCGTCGGCGAGCCTGAGCTTTCCGGTCACCGTGGTGCGCTGGGCCGGCGCCGGGTACAGCGGGTCGTCGATCCAGGACGAGCCGGCACGGTTCTCGCCGATCTCCGCCTTGGCGATCGCGGCCGCCTCGGCGATCAGCTGATCCGGGCGCGACGGCGAGCCCGTCGTCACGTAGGTGAACCACGGCCCGTAGAGCCGGCGGTACCCGGCGTCGAGGTGGTAGCTCGGCAGGCCGTAGTGGTTGGCGCCGAAGTAGTTGAGGATCAGGGCGTCCTGGTGGATCGCCAGATCCTGGTGCTGCGGACCGACACCGTAGAACGCGCACAGGGTGTCTTCGGTGACCCCGCCCAGCGGCGTCAGCCACGCGCCGAATCCGTTGCCGTAGTGGCCGAACATCGGGTTCTCGTGGTGGTACAGGCTCCAGTTGTACTTCGTGTAGACGGTACCCGCCGGGAGGTTGCCGGCGTTGCTGTCCGGCGACGGGAGGTCAGGGTTGTTGACGCCGTCGATCTGCCAGGTCTCGTCGCCGACTCGGGTCTGCGTGGCCAGGTACGCGTAGGTCGGCTGTTGCCCGCCGCCGCGCTCCCAGTTGTAGGCGTGGTCGAAGATGGCGCGATCCCACCTGGCGTTCATCCGGACCTCGTTGATGGACGTGGTCGCCGCCGCGGTCAGGATGTCGTACCCGTACAGTCCGCGCTTGCCCCGGCGCATGACGAGGTGGTGCTCGTGCTGCAGCGGAGTGCTGGTGTTGTCGACGAACGCGACCTCGGCGAGGTCGGCCGTGTTGCGCAGGACCCGCACCTCGGTGCAGACCAGGCGGGTCGCACCGCCCCCGGCGTCGATGTAGAACGAGTGCTGCCGGTCCGGGTCGCGCGGTTCCACGCCGTTGAGGTTGTGGGCGAGTTCGGTGCCGTCGACGACGATGGACGTCGCGGTGATCGAGGTGTTGGTCCAGCCGGTGACCACGCCCCCGGCCGCGTCGTCACGGCCGAAGGTGAATGTGATCAGGCCGTTGTCGAACACCAGTGAGTCGACCTGATCGGGGAACGCGTAGCTTCCGACCGCCGCGCTGGTGCCGTTGATCTGCAATTTGACGTCGTGCTCACCCAGTGGCGGGTGGGCCGGTGCGCTCGCGCCGGCCGGGGCGGTGTCCGGGGCGCCGTTCGGGCTGGTGTTCGTCGCGGTGTCCGGGGCGCCGTCCTGGGCGGTGTCCGGTGCGGCGGACGCTGCGCCGCTGCCGGCGACCACCGGAACGGCCGCGGCCGCTCCGAGGATTCCCAGTGCCGACCGCCGGGACACGACCCGTCTTTCGACTGCCATGGCCACTCCAATCGCGGTAGAACGCGCGGTTTGAGGCGGTGATTGAACCGTATCAATCACGACCGCTATGGACTGTAGACCAGCGCGGACAAGGAAAGGAAGAGAAGCCGTAAAGCTTGCAGAGCGTGGTTTTCCGGAAGAATTACAGGAAAGAATGTCGATGCGGATGTTCCACGCGGATCGGTGCGCGGCGCCGGCCACCAGACCAGCGGAAAGCGCATTCCATGGATCGTAGCCTACCGATGCGGCGCCCGGAGCGGGCAAGGGAGACGGCGGCGTCCCCGGCTTCAGCGCCGCCCGGACCGGCGACCGTCGGTGATGACCGGTTCGTCGCGATCCGGTCCGTCGCGATCCGGCTCGTCGCGATCCGGTCCGTCGTGATCCGTTTCAAGCCGGTGGTCCGTGCGGGTGGGCGGCCCGGTGCGCGCCTCGGCGCGGGCGGGGTGGCCTCGCGCAGGCCCCGCGGGCGAGTGGCCAGGCGCGGGCAGGGTGGCACATTGCGGGTGGATGGCCCAATCACGGGCGGGTCGCCCATTGCGGGCGAGTGGTCCGGCTCAGACGAGTAGCCCGGCGCGGGCGGGTTGCGGCGGCATCTCCCGCCGTACTCCCCCGGATGTATGCCGCCGCCTCCTGACGGGGGAGGTCGGCGCGACGCCGTGCGCCCTACGCTCGGATCGTGAGCGTCGACGGTGTGCGCGTGTGGCGGTGGTGGCGGCCACCGCAGCTGGTGGTCCACGTGCTGTACGGGTCCGCCGTGACGGCGCTGATCCTTCTCGGGTCGCTCGGCGAGTCGTACCCGACGAGTCCGGACCACGCGCTGCCGCCCGGTGCCCACCCCCCGCCCTGGCCGGCGTACCTGCTGGTCGTCGCGGCCGGGGTGGTGCTGGTGTGGCGCCACCGCTGGCAGGTCGAGGTCCTGGCGGCCACCGTCGTCCTGGTGTCGGCGTACTCCATGCTCGGGTACGTGTACGGCGCCGCGCTCATCGCGCCGGCGATCGCGCTCTACACCACGGTCTCGTACGGTGGCGTCCGCCGCGCCCTGCTGCTCGGCGCCGTGAGCATCGTGCTGCTCATGGTCGCCGGCGGCCCGCTCGGGCCGTGGCACACTATCGGCGGCCCGGCGACCGTGGTGCCGTTCGAGATGGCGGCGGCGGTGTGCCTCGGGCTGGCGGTGTCCAGCCGGCGGGCGTACATCGCGGCGATTCAGGACCGCGCCGAGCGGGCCGAACGCACCCGCGAGGAAGAGGCCCGCCGCCGGGTCGACGTGGAGCGGCTGCGCATCGCGCGTGAGCTGCACGACGTCGTGGCACACACGATGGCCACCATCAACGTGCAGGCGGCCGCGGCGGCGCACCTGCTCGTCGACCCGCCGCCGCAGGCGGCCGAGGCGATCGCCGCGATCCGTTCGGCCAGCAAAGAGGGGCTGCGCGAGCTGCGTACCATCCTGAACGTGCTGCGACAGGCCGACGAAGTGACCGGGACACAGCCGACACCCGGCCTGACCCACCTCGACGCGCTGATCGCCAGCAGCCGCCGGGCCGGCCTGCCGACCACGGTGCATACCGCCGGTACGCTGCCGGCGCTGCCCGCGGCGGTGGACCTCGCCGCGTACCGGATCATCCAGGAATCGTTGACGAACACCCTGCGCCACGCCGGGCCGGCCACCGCCACGGTCGAGCTGGCCGCCCGCGATGGCCGACTGTGCATCCACGTCGGCGACACCGGGGCCGGCACGGGCGCCACCGTGGCGGTGGCGAGCACCGGCACCGGCACCGGCACCGGAGCCACTCCCGCGGTGGCCGGCACGGGTGACGGCCACGGCCTCATCGGCATGCGCGAGCGCGCCGCGTCGGTGGGCGGTGTCCTGGTCGCCGGCCCGGCACCGGAACCGGGCGGCGGTTTCCACGTGCGTGCGGAATTGCCGTTCGACACGGTGAGCGCGGTATATGACTGAGCACAGCCGGAGCCGCCCTCTGGCGGAGGCGAGCACAGTCCCGAGTGTGAGGGCTGAGCACAGCCGGAGCCGCCCTCTGGCGGAGGCGAGCACAGTCCCCAACGTAATGACTGAGCGAAGCGGGAGGTCGTGACGTGATCCGGGTCGTGCTGGCCGACGACCAGGCCCTGATCCGGGCCGGGTTCCGGGTGCTGCTGTCCGATGTGGACGGCATCGAGGTGGCCGGTGAGGCCGCCGACGGCGGGCAGGCCGTCGACGTCGCCCGGCGCACCCGCGCGGACGTGGTGCTGATGGACATCCGGATGCCGGGTACGGACGGGCTGGAGGCCACCCGGCGCATCGCCGCGGACGACGACCTGGCCGGCGTACGCGTGCTGATCCTCACCACGTACGAGGCGGACGAGTACGTGTACCAGGCGCTCCAGTACGGAGCCAGCGGCTTCCTGGTCAAGGACACCGAACCGGAGGACCTGGTACAGGCGATCCGGGTGGTAGCCCGGGGCGACGCGCTGCTGTCACCCAGCATCACCCGCCGGCTGATCTCCGACATCGTGTCCCGGCCCCTGCGTCCGGTCACCCGTCCCGAGATCCTGGTCCGCCTCACCGACCGCGAGCGGGAGGTGCTGACCCAGGTGGCCGCCGGCCTGTCGAACGACGAGATCGCGGCGGTCCTGTACCTGAGCCCGTTGACGGTCAAGACGCACGTCAGCCGCATCATGACCAAGCTCACCGTGCGCGACCGCGCCCAGCTGGTCGTGCTCGCCTACGAGAGCGGACTGGTCACGCCCGGCGCCGCAAGCTGAGCCCGGAACCCGCAAGCTAAGCCCGGAACCCGCAAGCTAAGCCGAAACCGCCGGCTGAGCCCGAAACCCGCCGGCTGAGTCCGGAGACCGCCGGCGGGTATCAGGGATATCCCCTACTTCCGGCGGAGGCCATCCCACGCAGTACCGCGCCGGTCGAGTTCACCACTCGGGCAGGACGATTCCCGCCGCCGTACACGCGATCCTTCCAGCTGACGAGAGCTGACCGAGGACGACGCGAGGAGTGGCAATGAACGTTCCGACCCATCCCCCGATCGACAAGCACACGGCCGCCGGCGGAGGCAGTCGCACCGGACCCGGCCACACCGGGCCCAGCCGCACCGGGCCCGGCAGCGCGCTGGGCCGGCTGGCCCGGGTGTGCTACCGCCGGCGGTGGCTGGTGCTGCCGCTGTGGATCGTCGGCGCGGCCGCGGTGCTGTTCGTCGGGTTCCGGTTCGCCGCGGCGGCGGACAACGACTTCAGCGGCGGCGGCAGCGGTTCCGGCCGGGCGCAGGCCGTCCTTGAGCAACACTTCCCGGGGGAGACCGGCGACACCCTCACGCTGGCCGTACGGGCCGACGCGGGCGTGCGCGATCCGTCGGTACGGCCCCGGGTGCAGGCCATGCTGGACCGGCTCGGGCAGGCGCCCGACCTGAGTGTGGCCGGCTCGCCGTACGACGTACCCGGTCAGATCTCCACGGACGGCAGGACCGCGTTTGCCACGGTGCGCTCCACCCAGACCGAGATTCCGGTCAGCACCACGGAGGACCTGATGGCGGCGGCACGCTCGGCCAGCGGGCAGGGCGTCACGTTCGCGCTCGGCGGCGATTCCGTCACGACGGTGGAGACGCCGTACGGCGGGCCGTCCGAAGGGTTCGGCGCGCTGGCCGCGATGATCGTCATCCTGATCAGCTTCGGCTCCCTGCTGGCCATGGGGCTGCCCCTGCTGACCGCGCTGTTCGGCATCGGCACCGGGCTGGCCGGCGTGGAACTGCTCGGCCACCTGTTGCCTGCCCCGTCGTTCACTCCGGTCGTGTCGTCGCTGATCGGGTTGGGTGTCGGCATCGACTATGCGCTGTTCATCGTCACCCGGTACCGGGAGAGCCTGCACGACGGCGCCGATCCCGAAGAGGCGACGGTCACCGCGATCTCGACGGCGGGGCGGTCGGTGCTGTTCGCCGGTAGCACCGTGGTCATCGCGATGATGGGCCTGTTCGTGATGCAGCAGAAGCTGCTCAACGCGACCGCCGTGGCCGCCTCGGTGACCGTACTGATGACGATGGTCACCGCTATCACGCTGCTGCCCGCGCTGCTCGGCTTCACCGGCCGCAACATCGACCGGCTGCGCCTGCCGTACCTGGGCCGGACCGCGACGAGGAGCCCGCTGGCCGAGCGCTGGGCCCGGACCATTCAGCGCCGGCCGATCACCGGGTTGGTCGTCGGTGCGGTGGTGATGCTGACCCTGGCCGTGCCGGCGCTGTCGATGCGGCTCAGCTTCGAGGATTCGAGTACCGCGCCGCACACCACCATGGCGTACACGTCGCACCGGCTGCTCAGCCAGGGGTTCGGCGCGGGGTACGACGCGCCGTTGGTCGTGGTCGCCGACCTGCCGGCCGGCGGGGCGGCGGCTGGAAACGGGGCGAACCCGGGCGGCGGGTCCGACCAGCCCGACCGGTCGGCGCTCGCACCGGTCGCGCGGGCGGTGGCCGGTACCGCGGGCGTCGCGGCGGTCACTCCGGTGCGGACGAGTACCGACGGGCAGGCGGCCGAGTTCATCGCGTTCCCCGCCACCGGTACCCAGGACGCGGCCACCCCGGCGCTGGTGCACCGGCTCCGCGACACGGTCATCCCGCGAGCCTCCGCCGGTACCGGACTACGGGTCTACGTGGGCGGCCCGAACGCGGGCATCATCGACTTCGCCGACGCCGTCAGCACCCGGCTGCCGTGGCTGGTCGCGGTGGTCATCGGCCTGTCCCTGCTCCTGCTGCTGGTCCTGGTCCGGTCGGTGGTCATCGCGGTCAAGGCGGCACTGATGACGCTGCTGTCCACCGGCGCCGCGTACGGCGTGCTCACCGCGGTCGTGCAGTGGGGCTGGCTGGGCCACGTGCTGGGCTTCCCGCAAGGCATGCCGATCACGACCTGGGTGCCGCTGTTCATCTTCCCGATCCTGTTCGGGCTGTCCACCGACTACGAGGTGTTCCTCATCTCGCGCATCCGTGAGGAGTACGACGCCGGACACAGCACGGCGGAGGCGGTCGCCCGCGGGCTGTCACACACCGCGCGGGTCATCACCGCCGCGGCCGCCATCATGGTGCTCGTCTTCCTGACCGTGCTGCTGGGCAACGACATGGCCGTCAAGCAGTTCGGGCTCGGCCTGGCCGTCGCGGTGCTGCTGGACGCCACGGTGGTGCGGATGGTTCTGGTACCGGCCCTGATGGAGTTGCTCGGCGCCGCCAACTGGTGGCTGCCCCGCTGGTTGGCCCGGCTCCTCCCGTCGGCCTGAGCGACTCGGCCTGAGCGACTCGGCCTGAGCGACCAGTCCTGCACTACGACGGTTCTGCACTACGACCGGTTCTGCACTACCGCCGGTCCTGCACGCACTACGGCAGCAGCACGATCTTCCCTGCCGCGCCGGCCGTGGCCCGCCGATGCCCCTCGGCGGCCTCGGCCAGCGGCAGGGTCGCCGCCACCCGGGAACGCAGCCGCCCGGCGGCCGCCTCGCGCAGCAGCGCGGCCAGCACCTCCGGGTCCGGGTGGACCATGACGACCTCCTGGCGGATGGCGCGCGCCGATTCCAGCGGCGGGGTTGGCCGGGTGGTTACCACTGTGCCGCCGTTCACGAGCGGTACCGCCGCCAGCGGGCCGATCGGCACGGCGTCCAGCACGGCGCGGGTCGGGCCCGCCGCCGCGAGGTCGACGTCGCGTGGCAGCACGGCGTCCGGCCCCAGGCTGCGTACCCACTCATCGCCGCGGCTGCCGGCCAGGGCCAGCACCCGGTGCCCGGCGGCCACGGCCAACTGCACCGCGAACCCGCCGACGCCGCCGCTGGCGCCGGTGACCAGCAGTGTGGTGGGCTCGGGCAGGGTCAGCAGGTCGAGCGCCTGGCAGGCGGTGAGCCCGTTGAGCGGTACCGTGGCCGCCGCCACGTCGTCGAGGCCGTCGGGGATCGGCGCGAGCCAGTCCGGGTCGGCCGCGACCAGTTCGGCGTACCCGCCGGGCCGACCCCGGGTGGCGAACCACGGGATGAGCCCGGCGACCCGGTCACCGGGCCGGTACCCGGATTCCGTCCCATCGACCGCGACCACCTCGCCGGCGATGTCCCAACCGGGTACGACCGGCAGCGCGAGAGGCGGCCCGGGCAGCTGTCCGGTGCGCGCGGCGTGATCGGCCGGGTTGACCGTGGCCGCCCGTACCCGCACCAGCACCTGCCCCGGTCCGGGGACCGGATCCGGCTGCTCGACGACCCGCAGCACCTCGGGCCCGCCCAGTTCGGTCACCACTACCGCTCGCATGACCTCTCCTCCCACGCGGCCAACCCGCCGCTCAGAATGCCGGGCCGAGGGATGCCGGCCCCAGGGATGCCCGCTCCAGGATGCCGCAGCCGCCCCTGCCGCGGTGTCCCGGGCCCGCGCCTTGGGATGAAGCCGCGCCTTGAGATGAAGCGGTGCGCCGCAGCGTCGTGGGTTTCACGCGTCGAGGACGGCCGACAGCTCCTCAACCGACGTGACATCCAGCTTGCGGTACGCGTTGTTGCGGTGGCTCTCGACCGTGCGCGGCGAGAGCACCAGCCGCTCGGCGATCTGCCTGTTGGTCAGCCCCTCCCGGACCAGGCGAAGGATCTGCTCCTCTCGGCGGGTCAGCGCCGCGTGCCGCCGCGCCGCCGCCAACCCCGGGGTGCTCGCGCCCTCACACGCGGGTACCAGCCGGGTGACGTGGCCCGCGGCGAGCGCGGCGGGGCCGGTGCGGCCGACCCGCCGGTACTCCTCCGCGGCGCGGGCCCACGCCTCGGCGGCGACCAGCATCATCCCGGCGTCCTCGAATGCCCGGGCCGCGTCGGCCAGCCCGCCTGGTTCCCGCACGGCACCCGCCCTGGCGAACCGCACCGCGGCTGCGATCAGCGGCCCGTCGATGCGCGGCGCGAGCGCGCCCAGGCGGTCGGCCACGTCGTCGCCGGGGTCGATCCGGGCCGCGTCCAGCAGCGCCTGCATCTGGGCGACCCGGAAGCCGGCGGCGCCGATCTCGTCGGCCGCGGCCAGCGCCAGGTCCCGAGCCCGGGCCAGGTCGCCACGCGCCACCTCGAGCCACGGCCGGGCCAGCAGCCGCTGGGTCAGCGGAATGTCGGCCGCCAGCACGTCGTCGGCGCGGTCCAGCGCGTCCTGTGCCCGGCGCGGGTCGCCGGCGAGCGCGTACGCGGTGGCCAGATCGCACAGGCACCAGGCCAGACCGTACGGGCCGAGCAGAGTGGGGTGCTCGGCAAGCAGGTGCGTCGCTTCGACAAGCCCCTCGGCCGCGGTGACGACGGCGCCCCGCTGGAGGGCCATGCTGCCGCCGGCCAGCGCCCACATGCCCCGGGCCGGTTCGTTTCCGGTGGACAGCGCCTGCCGGTACCGCTCGCTGACCTGCTCCGCGTGCTCGACCAGCCGGCCGGTCGTCACGTACGCGATGCTGGCGGTCAGCTCGATCAGGTCGAGGGCCGGTGACGACGGCTCGCCGAGGCGGGTGGCGAGCTGGCACGCGTACTCGGCGGCGTCGATGGTGTCCCGGCCCCGTCCCTGCACGGCCAGGGCCGGCACCGCGGTGAGCAGCGCGGCCAGTACCGCCCGGTCGCCGGTGTCCGGATGGGTCAGCAGCCGCGCCGCCTCGTCGAGCGCACCGGCCGGCTCGCCGCGCAGCAGCCGTGCCTGGGCGTGCAGCGCGTCGAGTTCGTCGCGCAGGCCGGCGTCGTGCGCCCCGCCCGCGACGGACGGACGGGTGCCCGCGATGGTCGCCGCGATGGTCGCCGCGGCGGCGCGCGGCCGGCCGTACCCGTGCAGCAGGATGGTCGCCCGGTGCAGGGCGAGCTGGCCTTGGTCCCAGCTGTCGGCGGCGGCTTTCTTGTCGGCGGCTCCCCTGTCGCCGGCTTCGTCGTCGTCGACTTCGTTGTCGGCGGCTTCGTCGACTTCGTTGTCAGCGGCTTCGTCGTCGTCGGCTTCGTCGTTCTCGGCTTCGGTGTTCTCGGCTTCGGTGTTCTCGGCTTCGGTGTCGACGGACAGTCCGGCCAGGATCTGCTCCGCCTCGTCGACCCGTCCGAGGTTGTGCAGGGCCGCCGCGGCGGCCAGGTGCCCGCGCAGGCCGGCACCGACCGCGACCGCGGCGACAGCCAGCCGCCCGGCGGTCGCGTGGTCGTAGCCCGCGGCGGCCCGATCCGCGGCGGACAGCAGGACCTCGGGCGACAGGTGGTCGCCCACGTCGCTGCGCCAGAGCACCAGCCGCAGCAGGTCGTCCTGCCGGCGCGCGCCGGTCGCGTCGAGCCGGTCGGCGAGCTGTCGCTGGATGGCCCGCAGCCGGGCCGGTGGCAGCTCGGCGCGCAGGACGTCCGCGTACAGCGGATGTGCCAGCGCCGCGCTGACCCGGCGGCCGTCGACCCGCTCGACGACCAGCCCGGTGCCTTCCGCGGCGGACAGGTACTCCGGTGAGGTGAGGGATTCGAGCATGGCCACACCGAGCGGCTGCGCCACGGCCAGGATCTCGGCGACCTCGCGGACGCCCGCCGACAACTGGCCGATCCGCAGGTTCACCACGTCGCGCAGGCGGCGGCTGGCGGTCAGAGGTCCGTCGAGCCGCCAGCGCCCGCCGTCCTGGCGCAGCGCACCGGTCTGTTGCGCGGCGGTCAGCAGTTCGCGCAGCATCAGCGGACTGCCCTGGCTGAGCTGCCAGAGCCGTTCGTCCAGCGCCGGATCCCGGGGCCCGGGAAGCGATGCGGCGAGCAGGGCGACGACGCTGTCCCGACGCAGCGGCCGCAGGTCGGCCCGTACGCCCTGGGGCACGGCGCACAGCGCGGCCACCGGCGCGGGAACGGGGCGGTCCGCGCAGGTGGTGGCGGCAACCGTGATGGCGCCGGTGGCGGCCAGGAAATGCACCAGCGCGGCCGAGGCATCGTCGAGGAAGTGCGCGTCGTCCACGACCAGCAGGATGGGTTGACCGCCCGACGCGTCCACGGTCGCCTGCCGTACCCGCCGGAACAACGAACCGTGGTCGTCCGGGGTCGACACCGCGGTCTGATCGTGCAGCAGCGCGGTCAGCGCCACCAGTGGCAGATCGGCCAGCCAGGGCGCGGTCACCGCTCGGATCACCTGCCAGCCGCGCTGCTCGGCGTTCCGGCTCAGCTCGTCGACCAGCCGGGTCCGGCCGGAGCCGGTCGGCCCGTCGATGACCAGTGCCCGCGGCCGCGAGTCCAACGCGGTCAGCAGCCGCCGCAGGTCCGCGTCGCGTTCTCCTAGCGGCCATTGCGCGTCCGCGCCCACCTGCATGCCCAATCACCCCGTGTACCTCGTGGTACCCGGGGATTCTTCCATCGACCCCGGCTCCCCTCCGTAGTCCCCACCGGTTCGCGCGAAGTTACGTAGTGGGCACCGGATGCCGGGAGTGATCTCCTCCCGAAGACTCGGCGGATATCCCGCACCGCTCGTTGCAAGAATTCCTAAGGAGAACCACGATGCCCCGCCGGATCGCCACCCCACTGCTCGCCGCCTGCCTGGCCTGCGTCCTGGCCTGCGTCCTGGCCTGCGTCCAGGCCGGGTGCGGCTCGACAGCGGCCGGGGGCGCCCACCCGGTGCGCAAGACCGCCGCACACCCCGTGCCGGCCAGCCCATCGCCGAGCGACCCGGGGTTCACGGGCCGGCACCTGCTCATCGCTGTGGAGTGCGACCACGATTCCGTCGACGTCATCGGTATCGACCCGGACAGCGGCGACACCGTCACCCGGCGGACCTTCGACGCGCCGCCGGTGCCCGACCGGGAGGCGTGCGGCGACTCGGTACTGACCCGCCAGCTGTTCGACCGGGACTACGAACGGATGGCGGTGCAGATCCACGACGAGCAGAACGACGCCGACCACGTCGGGTACGTGGACGCGTCCGGCAAGCTGCACGATCTGACCGGCGACCCGGGCAGCGGCTTCTCCGACAAGCAGCCGCACGAGACCAACCCGGTATTCGACCGGGTGGACAACCAGATCTGGTTCCTCGGGGCATACGACGGCGACCAGGCGGTGGCCTCACGGGACGCGACCACCGGGGCGCTGACCGACCGGGGCACGCTGCCCGAGCGGTACGGCCTGTTCGTGTACCAGGGCACGCAGCACGCGACCGACTTCTCGCTGTGGAATGCCACGTGGATCGCCAACCAGTCGGAGACCGCGATCGTGTCCCCCGGAGTGGACGCGACCGGGCAGACCATCGAAGTCAAAGCGCTCGTCGGCGGGCGGGACACCGAACCGACCGTGAACCTCCCCGACGCCGCCTCGGGGTGCGGGCCGCTCGGCTGGGTCGACGACCACACCGTGCTCTGCCGGGAGGCCGATTATTCGACGCCGCGCGCGCGGACCAGCAACTTCTACACCATCACGTTGAGCGCCGACTTCAGCAGGGTCACCTCGGTCGGCAAGCGAATCCTGCCGGACAACGACCGGAACAACAACTTCGTAGCCATCGCGAACGACGGCAGCGAAATGATCTTCGAGGCCGACCGCGGTGACACGTCGGACTTCTACCGGGTGAAGCTGCAGCCCGGTTCCACGCCCGCGCCGACGGCGGCGATCCCCACCGATTACAGCATCCTCGAATGGCGGTAGTCCGCGGGTGGCAGGATGTTCGGGCATGGACCCCGTGCAGTGGACCGGCAGCATCGACCCCGAGGTGCCCAGCGCGGCCCGCATGTACGATTTCTTCCTCGGCGGCATGCACAATTTCGAGGCCGACCGGGAAGCGGCGCGCCGGGTGATCGAGGCGATGCCGGACGCACCGATGATCGCCCGGGTCAACCGGTCGTTCCTGCGCCGGGCGGTGCGGTTCCTCGTCGCCCGCGGGATTCGCCAGTTCCTCGACGTCGGCTCCGGCGTGCCCACCGTCGGCAATGTGCACGAGGTCGCCCAGGGTCTCGACCGGGACGCCCGGGTCGTCTACGTGGACATCGACCCGGTCGCCGTCACCCATGCCGCGCAGATCCTGGCGGGCAACGACCGGGCCACCGCCGTCGTGGCCGACCTGCGTGAGCCGGCCGAGCTGCTCAACCTGCTGGACCATCCGCAGCGCCGCGCGGTGCTGGATCTGAGCCGTCCGGTCGGGCTGCTGCTGGTGTCCATGCTTCACTTCGTACCCGGTGAGCCGGCGCACCGCGCCGTGACCGGGTTGAAGGACGCGCTCGCCCCGGGCAGCTATTTGGTCATCTCGCACCCGGTCAGCGAGGGGGTCGACGCACAGACCGCCGGCAGGGTGCAGGGCGTGTACCAGCGGACCGCGACCCCGGGCGCGCTGCGCACTCGGGCCGAGGTGGAGCGGTTCTTCGACGGGTTCGCGCTCGTCCCGCCCGGACTCGTGTGGACGCCGCAGTGGCAGCCGGACGACGATGTCGCCGAGGCCGACCTCGGGGCCGCGGACCCGCGCCGGGTCGGCATGCTGGCCGGCGTCGGCCGCAAGCCCGACGAGGGCATGGCCTGACCGTCCGGTCCCCCGCTGCCTGACGTTCCCTCGCAGATCCGGCATGTCCGTCCGCCGACCCGACGGATCGCCGCGCACCACAGACCACCAGCCACCACGGATCGCCGCACGACGGATCGCCGGGCACCGCGGATCGCGGGGCACTACGGTGTCCTGGTGGTCGCCGCACTCGAGCTGTACCTGGACACCGACGCGACGCGCCGGATCCGGGCACTGTGGAATGCCCTCGAAGCCGAGGGCATTCCCACGCTCGCCGGGTTGCACGGCGGCCGGCACCGGCCGCACGTGTCCCTGGCCGCGGCGCCCCGGCTCGCGCCCGATGCCGTGGCGGAGGCGCTGCGGGATCTCGATGTCGGGCGCGGGCTGACCCTGGATCTCGACTTTGCCGGCCAGTTCGTGGGGCGCGTGCTGTGGCTGGGTGTCACGCCCACCGCCGACCTGCTCGCCCACCACCGCTCGGTACACGAGCGGCTGGCCACCCGGGGTGTCGAGGTCTGGGAGCACTATCGGCCCGAACGGTGGGTGCCGCACTGCACGGTGTCGCTCCGGGTACCCAACACTCAACTGGCCCAGGCAATCCGCAGGTGCCTGGAAATCCTGCCGGTACGCGCGACGGTCACCGGTGCGGCCGTCACTGACCATGCCAACGACATCGCACACCCGCTCGGGCTCTGACCCACGCCGGCAGGAAACGGCGATAGTCGCGGTCGTACAGCGGTAGTTGTGATCGTCCAGGTTTACTCGCGTCGGTGGTAGTTGTTCCGGCGAGGTTTTTGTTCCGCGTCGATATATGGGGGTGGGATGAATTCGGGTAGACCGTCGATGGCGATCCTGACCTGCCACTGGCCCTGATGAATCACGCGGTGATGAAATCCGCACAGGAGCACTGCGTTGCTCAGGTTGGTCGGA
>NZ_BONZ01000071.1 GCF_016862975.1 Rugosimonospora africana | reverse complement strand
TGAGTAGGGATCCCGGTCCCCCCGCCGGCCGGTCCGGCCCTGCCGATGGGCCGGCCGGTTCGGCCTACACGTGGGCCGGCCCGCGTCCAGGCTGGACGCGGGCCGGCCGGCGGCGGATGTGTCAGGCCGGGGTGGTGCTCATCCGGGGGCGTTGGGTGGGCAGGTCGGCGCCCGGGTAGGTGGTCGTTGTTCGCCGGCCCTCGCGCGGCCGGCCGCCCTCCGTGAGCAGTGCCGCCACCGGCAGCGTCGCGGCGCCGAACGCGACCGCGTCCGGGCCCAGTTGGCACAGCTCGATGGAGGTCTGGCCGAGCGGGTGGCGTAGCGCGTGCGCCGCGGCCGCCTCCCGGATCTGGGGCATCAGCTGGCCGCCCAGCGCCAGGCCCGCCCAGCCGCCGAGCACGATGCGCTCGGGGTTGAACAGGTTGATCAGGTTCGCGATGCCGGCGCCCAGGAAGCCGGCCGTCTCGTCGAGCACCCGGGCGGCCGTCTTCGACCGTCCGGCAGCGGCCAGAAGCGCGTCGACGCTGGACTGTTCGTCGTCGCCGGGTACGGCGCGGCCCGACCGGGCCTGCCGGTACCGGTCCAGGATGCCCTCCGCCCCGACGTACGCCTCCAGGCAGCCGTGCGAGCCGCACCGGCACGGCCGGCCGCCGTACATGATGGTGGTGTGCCCCCACTCCCCGGCGCTGCTCGTGGTGCCCCGGTAGGTGCTCCCGTGGGTGATGACCGCGGCGCCCACGCCCGAACCGACCAGGACGATCACCGCGTGCCGGGCGCCACGCCCGGCGCCGAACCACATCTCGGCCTGTCCCTGTGTCTTCGCGCCGTTCTCGAAGTACAGCGGTAGCTCGATGCCGCTGGCCCGGAGCATGTCCTCCAGCTCGACCGCGTCCCAGCCGATGGTCTGGGCGTGAACGAGCACGGAGCGGCCCTGCTCGACCGTGCCGGGGAGACCGATGCCCACGCCCAGGACGCTGCGCTCCTCGATGCCCGCCTGCGCGATGACCTCGCGCAGGCCCGAGGCGATCTGCATGACGATGGTGGCCGGATCGGGTCGCGGCCCGGACAGCGGGTGGTCCACAGTGGCCAGTCGGGTCATGGCGAGGTCGTACAGCTCCACCTTGACGCCGGTCTCGCCGACGTCGATGCCGATGACGTGCCCGTAGAGCGGATCGACGCGGAGCAGGACGCGCGGCCGGCCGCCGTCCGACTCGACCAGGCCGGCCTCGACGATCAGCCGTTCCTCGACGAGTTCGGCGGTAACGTTACTCACCGTGGCCGCGCTCAGGCCGGTGAGATGGCTCAGCTCGTGGCGGCTGAGCGGACCGTCGAAGAACAGCTTCGACAGCAGCGCCGCCCGGTTGTGGCGGCGCAGGTCGCGGACCGTGGTGCGCTTAGATTCCATCGCCTTCCATCTCTCCGAATCTCGTCCTCACCAGCACACCTGTGCGTCCGGACGGCAGTCTTGACTACAGCATGCCTCACGCATTAAATAAGGGTCATATTTTAAACCATGAATTAGGTAATGTCGCGGGTCTTTTCGCGTCACTTCGAGAGGGTGTCGCGCACTGTCCATCGAGGACACACCGCGCTGGCTTGCCGGGCGTAGCGCGAGGCCGCCCGGCTTTTCGGGTGCCCAGCGGCGGGCGGGTGTGCCCGCGACGGGCCGCGGCGACCGCCGGGCGGCGGGCGTGTGTGTGCCCGCGGTGTCTGCGGTGACCGCCACGCGGCGGGCGTGCCTGGCCGCGGTGCCCGGAGACGGAGAAGGCCGGCCCGGGAGAATCCGGGCCGGCCGAAGGCGTGTGACGGCCCCGAGGAGCGCGCCCCGCTGGGATCAGTCGTCGGCGAGCCGTGCCGGGAACCCGCCCGTCGCGATCGGGCCCCACCTGTCGATGGTGACCCGGATCAGCGACTTGCCCTGCTTGCGCATCGCCTCCCGGTACTCGTCCCAGTTCGGGTGCTCGCCGGAGATGCACCGGAAGTATTCGACCAGTGGCTCCAGTGCCTCGGGCAGGTCGAGGACCTCGGCGCGGCCGTCGACCTGGACCCACGGGCCGTTCCAGTCATCGGACAGCACGCACAGCGACACCCGGGGGTCACGGCGTGCGTTGGTAACCTTTGCCCGCTCCGGGTACGTCGAGATGACGATGCGCCCGGCGGTGTCCACGCCGCACGTCAACGGCGAGAATTGCGGACGGCCGTCGGCGCGGGTGGTGGACAGGATCGCGCGGTGCCGGGTGGAGAGGAATTCGACGAGGTGGTCGCGGTCGATGTGGGTGGTGGTCGCGATGGTGCGTGGCATACCTCCACTCTACGAATCCAGGGTGGCGGCGACCCAGACCAGTCGGACGACCAGTCTGGTTCGGCGCGTCCGACGCGGGGCGGCGTGTCCCTTGATGGGGCGAAAGCGAGGCTTGCTAGCGTCTCGGCTAGCAATTCGGCTAGCCGAGGAGTGAGCGTGGAACGGGTAACCGGACCCGAGATGCCGGCGCGGCGGTCGCGCTGGCCGAGAGTGCAGCTCAACACGAGGGTACGGGTGGAGGTTGAGCAGTTGCTCCAGCGGTTCGTCAACGACAACGACACCACCGTGCAGAATTCGGTCGACCTGGCGCTGGTCGAGTTCCTGGCGGCGCGCGGCTACCCGCTGCCCGCGGGCAACAGCGTCGCCGGACACCGGGGAGTGACGCGGTGACCGGGATTCCGAACCACGCGCCGCCGGGCCGCCGGTCCGACATGCCGGTGGCCGAAACGGAGATGGACGCGCACCTGCAGCGCACCGTGCGGCGCACCTCCGTCATGCGCCAGGGCTTCTACTTCGTGGTACTCATCGTCGCGCTGGCCGGGCAGGTGTCCGGAGCCGTGGAGACGTTGGGCATCCCGCTGGCCGCCGCCGTACCTGCGGTCGCCGCGCTGGAGCTGGGCGGGATCGTGGTGCTCGCGAACGCCGACGTACGCCGCCGGCTCGGTGAACGGGCGGTTGCCTCCCGGCTGCTGTCCGTGGCCATCGCCGCGGGCGCGGTGGCGTTCAACTGGCTCGCGCACGCCAATCACCTGCTGGGCGGGTTCTTCGCCGGCATGTCCGCGCTCGGCTACCTGGTCTGGCTGATGCACACCGAAAACCAGCGCCGGGACCGGCTGCGCGCCAAGGGCGACCTGCCGCCGACCACCCCGGCCTACGAGGTCGTCGAGCACTGGCTGCGCCATCCGTGGCTCACCCACCGGGCGAAGAGCATGGCCAAGGCCGACCCCCGGCTGGGTTTGTACGACTCGCTCACCGCGGCGCGGGCGGAGGTCCGGCGGGAGCGCCGGCAGGCGGCGATCTCGAAGGTGTTGCACCGCAAAATCCGGGGGGCGGTCGACCCGAACACGGCGGACATCGCCATCGCCGTGTACGACCTCGACGAGATCGCGACCCGGCTGGCCGAGGGCGCGGACTACGACGGCCTGACCGCCCTCATCGCGGCGGATCTGGCACCGGCTCGACTCGGACTGGACTCGGGGGCGCTCCCGGCGCCGGCCGCACCCGTGCGACCGGCGCAAGCGCAGCCGGCGCCCGAGGCGGCGGCGACGACGGCGACCGCGCCGGCCATCGACGCTCCGCCGGCCACCGATGCTCCGGTGCTGGATGACGCCCTGGCTCTGGATGACGCCCCGGCGCCGGCCGGGAACGCGCGTGCCATCGACAGCCCGACCATCGAGAGCCCGGTGATCGGGCCGCAGGCCCGGGCCGTGGCGAGGGTGGAGCCGGGTACCGTCTTCGACTCGTCCCTGTACCGGAGCCTGGAGGAACTCGGGCTGGGTCGGCAGTCCGAGCCGGGGTCGGGCCCCTCGGAGGAGCCGGCGCGCCGGGAGCGCACCCGCCGCTCTACCGGCAGCCAGCGCGGCTCGGCCCCGGTGAGGACGGCGCCGGCTGCGGATGCTCCGGCGTTGGAAGGCGCCCCGGCCGCCCCGGTGACCGGTCCGCTGGCGGACACGCTGCCGCCCCCCAGCGAGTCCACCGGTGGACGCGCGCGCCGGGAAGGGGCGCTGCGCAGCCTGGTGCACGGCACGCTGGACCGGCACGTGCAGGCCGGCGACGAGCGGGACGAGAGCTCACTCGTGGAACTGGTCGCCGACGTGCTGGACCTCGACGACCTCGACCGGATCACCGCGGCCACCTACGTACAGAGCTGGAACCGGGAGGGCTCGCGGGTGGCGGTACCCGCTCGTAACGGCTCAGCCTGAGGCGCGGCGCACATGGACCGCCCGCCGTCTGCGGCGACGGCGGGCGGGGTCCTACGGGCGGTACGGGTCAGCGCCGGGAGATCTCCGGCAGGGTGACCCCCAGCTGCGCGCGCAGGCCGGCCTGGCCCACCGAGACCCGGCCCCGCGCGAACGCGTCGAGGTGGCCCCACCGGCCCGGGATGTCGAGCAGTTCCATGTGGCCGATCCCCTCGGGCAGCACCGGCTCGACCACCAGGTGATCGCCCACCGGCTCCAGCCCGAGCATGACCTGGATGAGCAGCATCGGTGCGCCGGTCGACCAGGCTTGCGGGCTACACGCGGTCGGGTACTGCACCGGGTACATGGTCTCTTCGCGGCGGTACCCGGCGAACGCCTCGGGCAGCCGCCCGTTGAAGAACTCGGCCGCGTCCAGGACACCGGCCGCGACCCGGGCCGCCTCGTCCCTGAACCCGTACCGGCGCAGTCCCCAGGCGATGAACGAGTTGTCGAACGGCCAGACGGTACCCACGTGGTACCCGATCGGGTTGTACCGGACCTCGCCCTCGGCCAGGGTACGGATGCCCCAGCCGCAGAACAGCCGCGGTCCCATCAGATGCCGGACCAGCGAGCTGGCCTTGGCCGGCTCCACGATGCCGCTCCACAGCAGGTGGCCGATGTTCGACGACAGGGTGTCGACCTTGCGCCCGTCACCGTCCAGGGCCAGCGCGAAGTACTCCCCGTCCTCCACCCAGAAGTCCTCGTTGAACCGCCGCTTGAGGTCGGCCGCCTCGGTCTCCAGCCGGCTGGCCAGCGCCGGATCGTTCCAGAACTCCCGGGCCAGCCGGGCGCCGCGAATCTTCGCGTCGTACGCGTAGCCCTGCAGCTCGCAAGTCGCCCGCGGGTACCCCGGCATGCTGCCGTCGCGGTAGGACAGCGCGTCCCAGGAGTCCTTCCAGCACTGGTTCTCCAGTCCGCTGTCCTCGTTGC
This sequence comes from Rugosimonospora africana, assembly GCF_016862975.1. GTDB lineage: Bacteria > Actinomycetota > Actinomycetes > Mycobacteriales > Micromonosporaceae > Rugosimonospora > Rugosimonospora africana. Next base: position 37,536 of record NZ_BONZ01000071.1, on the reverse strand, counting down.
GGCGCTGGTAGGAGATATAGCCGTTGCCCATGAGATCGGCGTACTCGTCGATCCAGTTCAACGCCGCCCGAGCCTCGTACTCCATCCGCTTGACCAACGCCGTGTCGCCGGTCCACCGCTCGTACTCGTCCATCAGGATCACGAACAGCGGGGTGGCGTCGGCGGTCCCGTAGTACGGGGAGTGCGGCCGCTCCTCGAACGCGGTCATCTCCCCGTACCGCAACTCGTGCGGGATCTTCCCCGGCTCCTCGTCGCGGAAGTCGTCCAGCCGGCTGCCCTGCCACTCGCCGAGCACGGTCAGCGTGGTCGCCGCCAGTTCCGGCGTGAACGCCAGCGTCTGCAGGCTGGTCAGGATGCTGTCCCGGCCGAACATCGTCATGAACCAGGGCAGGCCCGCGGACGGCAGCGCCCGGCTGCGCGCGATGGTGGGGGAGAACCGCAGTGAGGCCAGGTCGATCAGGCTGCGCCGGTAGGTGCGCTTGAGCGGGTCCCAGTCACACTCCAGGCGGGGCGCCTGACCGACCCACTTCTCCAGATCCTGCACCATCTCCGGCATGCTGCGGCTGCGCCCGCTGCCCCAGGCGTGCCCGATGTGCACCTCGCGACCGCCCAAGCCGCGGATGTCCGCGTCCACCTGGATCTCGGTCTCCCACCTGCCGTCCGGTTCGACCCTGAACTTGAAGGTGATGCCCTGCTTGTCGAGCTTCGCATCCCGGGACGTGCTGATGATGGTCTGCCGGTTGTACGTCTGCCGCTCGTACCCGAGGATCAGCCGCTCCGGCTCGACCGTCGCGCTGTACTTGCCCTTCTTGGTCAGTGCGTCCTTGACCTCGAAGAGGTCGGCGAAATCGGAGCCGACCTCCAGGTGGATGCTGAGGTCGACCGCTTCGTCGCCGTGGTTGAACACGGTCAGCACCTCGTGGAAGCCCTCGCATACGGTGCGCTTGCGGACCACCGACAACTTGTTGTCGGAGTACACCGTTCCGGGGCCGGGCACGAGGAAGAAGCGGGTCTGAAAGTAGTGCAGGTCGTCGATGGACAGCGGGCTGAGCCGCTCGCCGTTGATGGTCATCACCCAGGTTGACAGGAAACGGGTGTCGTAGGAGAACATGCCGGTCGGCTCCGACGGGGATGCCTCGATGTCGCCGCTGGTGTCGCTGACCACGAAGGTGTTGCCGTCAAGGATGTTTACGGACGTCTCGCTCATGGCTCACCTCTCCTCGGCGCGGGCCGCTGTCGGGTCGACGGTCAACCCATGGGAGGTCGGGTACCCGGCGCTGACCCGGGGATGGCCGCGCTTCACGTTGTCCGGGTTCGCCGCCGCGCTGCGGGCGAGGTTGCGGGGGCCGGTGGACGTCGGTGGTCCGGGCAGCAGTCGCTGAAGCAGAACGGCCAGCTCCAGGTCGCCACTGGCGGCCGCCTCGCCGCGCAGCAGCGCCGCCATCGCGTTCATCTCGCCGGCGGCCATCTTCTCGAAGACGGGCGCCGGGGCGTAGAAGACCGTACTCGGCTCCCCACCCTCGCGCTCGACGGTGACGTCACCACGCCGGATGGTGACGAACCAGTGGTCGACGCTCTTTCCCCGATCCAGGTCGACCCGCACGCATCCGCTCACTTTCTCCAGAAGGGGCTCGTGCGCCCGTCTGGCCAGCCCTTCGAAGAACGCCTCGGTCGCACTCGTCATCGCTCGCCCCATCCCGTGCCGCGGAAAGCATGGATTCACCATCACCGGACACCGAGTGACCGGGCCTCACACCGGGAGGGTGAAGTCGGGGGTCTCTGCGCCGCGGGACCGCGCGAGGCCCGATGGCACCCGCTGCGGGCCGCCGGCGCCCGGTGCGGGTTCGCGGGTGCCGATGGCGATCAGGCAGCCTGCCTGCCGGTCTGCGCCGGCTGGCGGTGTTCGTGGCCGTCGCGCGCGTGCCGGACTGATCGGGCAGATTACGAGGAAGATGCCATAAGCCCGCCGAGTCCGCTGTTACGCTCGGTGTTGATTGATGAACCCTGTGTACTCAGAAATGGTTGTGTCAACGGCGTCGTCGGGGGGTGGCCAGGAATGGTCCGCAAGATCCTGACCTGGCTCTTCATAGGCTTTCTGATCTTCTTTGTGGCGAAGCGACCGGCTGCGGCAGCCGTCGTCGCTCGATGGATCATGGGCCTGCTGGGCGGCATCGCGACCGGTGGTAGCGATTTCATGAGCAACCTGATCCATTGACCCCGCGAGCGCATCCGGACAGGTCGGTACGCCGGTGACGAGCTGCGGCCAGAGGGCGCGAAAGGCGGGGGGAGCCGGCTGATCCGGCGCCGGGTACGGCGAGGGGCCGATCACCCACGGGGGAAGGCGGTCGGCCCCTGCTTCCTGCAACGTTACTTGACCGCGCAACAAGTTGTCGACACCCAAATTTCGGGAAAACCAACTGCGTCCGAACGGCCACTGTCCGTAGACGATCGGAGCAGCTGAGGGGACCGATCCGTCCGGGGTGACATAGGGTGCCGCCATGGCAAGCCGCAAGGAAGTTCTGGAGGTCGCCGGCCGGGAGGTCACCGTCACCAATCCCGACAAGGTGTTCTTCCCGCAGTCCGGTCGCACCAAGCTCGACCTGGTCCGCTACTACCTCGCGGTCGCCGACGGCGTACTGCGTGGCGTGGGCGACCGGCCGATGGCGCTGAAGCGGTACGTCAACGGTATCGAGGGCGAAGCCTTCTACCAGAAGCGCGCGCCGCAATCCCGGCCGGAGTGGATCGGGACCGTCGAACTGCGCTTCCCGTCCGGCCGTACCGCGCACGAAATCGTCGTCACCGACGCGGCGCAACTCGCGTGGGTGGTCAACCTCGGCTGCGTCGACCTGCATCCGCACCCGGTACGCGCGGTCGACCTGCAACACCCCGACGAGTTGCGGGTCGACCTCGACCCGGTCCCCGGGGTGCCGTGGTCGGACGTGCGCGAGGTCGCGCTCGTGGTGCGCGAGGCGCTGACCGACTTCGGGCTGACCGGGTGGCCGAAGACATCGGGATCGCGCGGCTTCCACGTGTACTGCCGGATCGAACCCCGGTGGACCTTCCCCGAGGTGCGCCGCGCGGCCGTCGCGCTCGCCCGTGAGGTCGAGCAGCGGGTACCGCAGCTGGCCACCAGCCGGTGGTGGAAGGAGGAACGGCACGGTGTGTTCGTCGACTACAACCAGAACGCAAAGGACCGCACGACCGCGTCGGCGTACGCGGTCCGACCGACCGCCGACGCCAGAGTCTCCACACCGCTGCGCTGGGACGAGGTGCCGGACTGCGTACCGGAGGAGTTCACAATGGACAGCGTGCCGGCCCGGTTCGCCCAGTCGGGTGACCCGTGGAGCGGCATCGACGACGCACCCGGTTCCCTGACCGCGCTGCTCGAACTCGCCGAACGCCACGCTGATGCCGGACTGGCGGACGCACCGTGGCCGCCGCACTTCGAAAAGCAGGAGGGCGAACCGACCCGGGCGCAGCCGTCGAGGAGGCGTGCGCCGGACGCGGGCACGGTACCGACGCCGGCCCCCGGGAAGTCGAGCGGACCGACCGGCCGCCGGCGCAGCACCATGCCGCTGATCGAGATTGCGAGAGCGGCCCGCAAAGACGAGGCGATGGCCGGACTGGAGCGCTGGAAGGCGCGGTACCCGCGGGTGTGGGAGTACCTCGAACCGGCCGACGTTCTCGTCGACTCGATGCGTGGGCGCAGCAGTACGTGGACCCGGATCCGGGTGAACCTGCACAACGTCCCGGAGGATGAGCGCCCGGCGCAGGAAGCTCTCGAGGTCGACTTCGACCCGTGGGGCGGCCGTCCACCGTCCGCGAATCCGTAGCGACCGGCAACCTCCTCGGGGACCCTCCACAGTCGACGATCGGGCCCTCGACGGGGTCGTGACGGCTCCCGCACACCGTCTGAAGGCGTGTCGGCGGAAAAAAAATTGTTGACCACCCCCGGCCGCGATTGCCGACCGGTCGATGTAGACATTGACTGCGGATCCCTTTATCGCACAACGGTTTTATGCGTTTCCGAATCGGGTAGAGATAGCGTCAGAAGGCAGCGCGCGGATACGTCTACTGTGGAGGACGCTCGACTTTCTGCGCGAATCGGTGGCGCTTAGGAGTTTTGCGGTGCACAGTAATCACATGGATAACAGCGGGTCCGCCACCAGGTACTACTGGTGTCTCCGGCATAACCGCGTTGAGACGAGCGGCAACGCGTGCGCGGAGCGGTATCGGCTCGGGCCGTATGGCACCGAGGCCGAGGCGCAACACGCACTCGAGAAGGTCGCCGATCGAAACGCGGAGTGGGACGCGGAGGACGCCCGCTGGTCAGGGGAGAGGTTGTGACCGGGCCGGAACAGACCGACTCGGAACCACAGCGATCTCCATCGGTTCTCTGAAGGAGAGAGACACTATGGCCGTAGCGAATAAGGCCACGACCACACCGGCCGCGAAGCGCTCGGCTGCGAGGAAGACCGTAGCGGCCGCCGGATCCACCGCGCGGAAGACCGCCACCAAGACCACCGCGGCCAAGCGCACGACCGCTGCCAAGAAGACCACCGCGAGGAAGACGACCGCCGCCAAGGCCCCGGCGAAGCGGGCCGCCGCCAAGAAGACGACCGCCGCGAAGAAGACGTCGCCGGCGAAGCGGACCACCGCCCGCAAGACCGCGCCGGCCAAGAAGGCGACGACGGCGAAGCGGACAACCGCCCGCAAGACCACCGCGGCGAAGAAGGCGACACCGGCGAAGCGGACCACCGCCAAGAAGACGACTGCCAAGAAGACCACCGCTGCCAAGAAGACCACGGCGGCGAAGCGGACCACCGCCCGCAAGAGCACCACGGCCAAGGCGACCACGGCCAAGCGGGCCACTCCGGCCAAACGCACCGCGAAGAAGGCGGCGCCGGCGAAGCGCGCCACGGCCACCAAGCGCGCGACGGCCACCAAGCGCGCCACGGCTACGAAGCGGACGAGCGCCGCCAGTTCCAGCACCCGTCGCACCGCCACCGCGAAGGCGATGCCGCGGCCGGCGCGGCGCACGAGTTCCGCTCGGCGCACGCCCGCGTCGTCATAACGCTCCGCCCTCTAGCGCGGACACCACAACAACAACCGCATCGACGGGACGCCGGCCAGGTCGGCGAGTGCCGCGCGCCAGCGCTCCCGCCGTGAGTCACAGTGCCCTGCGCCGCGAGTTCCGGCTGCTTCCGCAGCCCGCTCGCGGCGCAGGGTCGTTTTCCGCCGTGCGGGCGTTCTGCCGCTCCGCCGTTCTGTGGCCCCGCAGTCCCGCCGTTCTGGGGCCCCGCAGCCCCGCAGTCCCGCAGTTCTGCGGCCCAGCCGCGCGAGCGGCCGAAGAAGTGCGGGCGGCCGAAGAAGCGCGGGCGGCCGAAGAAGCGCGGGCGGCCGAAGAAGCGCGGCGCCACATCCGTTTCGGGCGTGTGACGCGTGGCTCACTATTGTTCTGCCGACGCCGTCGGTCGCAAAGCGGAGCCATCCTCGGGGCAGGGCGCATTGCGCACTCCAGAGCACGCGCATTGTGACGCGGTTTTCACGGCGGCCGGCGTGATAGAAGTCGCGGTCGAGTAATTCTCCGGTTCTGCCAGGATGGAAGCATGGCACTCGATCTGAGCACGCTCCCCGACGTCTCCAACCTGTCCGTCGGGATTCTCGGCGGCACCGGCGATCAGGGTCGTGGACTCGCGTACCGGTTCGCCCGCGCCGGGCTTCAGGTCCGCATCGGCTCCCGGTCCGCCGACCGGGGTAAGAGCGCCGCCGAGGAACTGGCCGCGCTGCCCCGCGTCGCCGATGGACTGCTCACCGGCGGGGACAATGTCTACGCGTGCGGCGCCGACGTGGCGATCGTCGCGATTCCCTGGGACGGACACGGCGAACTCGTCGCCTCGCTCCGGCCCTATCTGGCCGGCAAGGTGGTCGTCGACTGTGTGAACCCGCTCGGCTTCGACAAGCAGGGCCCGTACCCGTTGACGGTGGCCGAGGGCAGCGCCGCCCAGCAGGCGGCCGCGTTGCTCCCCGAGTCGACCGTGTGTGCCGCGTTCCATCACGTCAGCGCCGTTCTGCTCGTCGACCCGCAGGTCGGCCGCATCGACCTGGACGTGCTCGTCCTCGGCGAGGACCGGGAGGCGGTGGCGCTGGTACAGGCGCTGGCCGGGCGCATCGACGGCATGCGCGGGGTCTACGCCGGCCGGCTGCGTAACGCCGGTCAGGTCGAGGCGTTGACGGCGAACCTTATCGCCATCAACCGGCGCTACAAGTCGCACGCCGGGATCCGGCTCACCGACGTCTGATCGCGCCGTCACACGAGACGACGTGAGGTCGCGCCGCCGACCGGAACGACATGAGGTCGCGCCGCCGACCGGAACGACATGAGGTCGCGCCGCCTACCGAGGCGACCTTCGCGCGCGCCGTTACACGAAACGTCGCCGCCGCCCGGCTGACGACCGGACGGCGGCGACGATGACGGACGGAACCGTTCTCAGAATGTGTGCTCCGGCCCCGGGAAGGCGCCGTCGCGAACCTCCTCGGCGTACCGGGTGGTGGCCTCCCGCAGGACGCCGGCCAGGTCCGCGTACCGCTTGACGAACCGCGGCATGTGGCCGCCGGTACGCAGGCCGGCCATGTCCTGCCAGACCAGCACCTGGGCATCGGTGTGCGGCCCTGCCCCGATGCCGATGGTCGGCACCGGCACGTCGTGCGTGATGCGCTTGGCCACGTCGCCGGGAACCATCTCCAGTACCACCGCGAACGCCCCGGCCCGCACCACCGCTTCGGCGTCCGCGATCACCTCGTCGGCCGCGTCGCCCCGGCCCTGCACGCGGTACCCGCCGAACACGTGTTCGCTTTGCGGGGTGAAGCCGATGTGTGCCATCACCGGAATGCCGGCCGCGGTCATCGCCTCGATGGCCGGCGCGGTGCGCCTGCCGCCCTCCAGCTTCACCGCGTGGCTGCCGCCCTCCTTCATGAACCGGACGGCGGTGCGCAGCGCCTGGGTCGGCCCCTCCTCGTAGGAGCCGAACGGCAGGTCGGCCACCACCAGCGACCGCGATGTGGCGCCGACCACCGCCCGTACCAACGGAATCAGTTCGTCGACGGTGACCGGCAGGGTGGTCGGGTAGCCGAACACGTTGTTCGCCGCCGAGTCACCGACCAGCAGTACGGGGATGCCCGCCTCGTCGAAGATGCCGGCGGTGTACTGGTCGTAGCTGGTGAGCATGGCCCACTTCTCGCCACGTTCCTTGGCCAGGTGCAGGTCGCGGGTGCGCACCCGGCGGGTGGCGGGTCCGCCGTACAACGACGGTACGGAATCCTGGGACATCGATGTCTCCTCTGATCCTCGAGGCCGCGCCCGTGCGGTCCCCGGGTATACCGCCGATCGTCGCACCGGCTCCGGCCGTCCCGTCAGGTTTGAGTGGAGGATTTCACAGGATCGTGCGCCGGCGTGGCGATCGGGACGGCGGCCTCCCGGTACCGGTTGGTGATGGGCAGCCGCCGGTCGCGCCCGAACGCCTTGACGGAGATCTTCGTGCCCGGCGCCGACTGCCTCCGCTTGTACTCCGCCAGATCGACCAGGCGCAGTACCCGGTCCACCAGCGCCGCGTCGTGCCCGGCCAGGATCAGCTCCTCCCGCCCGAGGTCGCCGTCGATGTACCCGGCCAGGATCGGGTCGAGCGTCCCGTAGTCAGGCAGCGAGTCGGTGTCCAACTGGCCGGGGCGCAGTTCCGCGCTGGGTGGCTTGCGGATCGTGTTCTCCGGGATCGGCGGCTGCTCGCCGCGCCGTACCGCCTCCTCGTTGCGCCAGGTCGCCAGCCGCCAGACCATCGTCTTGAAGACGTCCTTGAGCGGGTTGAACCCGCCGACCGAGTCGCCGTACAGCGTGGAGTAGCCGACCGCCAGCTCGCTCTTGTTGCCGGTGGTCAGCACCAGGTGACCCTCCTGATTGGACAGTGCCATCAAGACAATGCCGCGGACCCGGGCCTGGAGGTTCTCCTCGGCCAGGCCGGACAGCGGGCTGCCGGCCTCCGCCATGTTCGTCAGGAAGGCGTCCACCATCGGCTGGATCGGCTGCACCCGGTAGCTCAGGCCGGTGCGCTTGGCCAGGTCGGCGGCGTCGTCCTTGGAGTGCTCCGACGAGTACGAGCTGGGCATCGACACGCCGACCACGTTGGACGGGCCGAGCGCGTCACAGGCGACCGCGGCGACCACCGCCGAGTCGATGCCGCCGGAGACCGCGATCACCACCGAGGGGAACTTGTTCTTCCGTACGTAGTCGCGCAGCCCGTGTACCAGCGCCTGCCACACCTCGGCCTCGTCGACCACCCGGTCGGCCATGCCCCCGTCCGCGGCCGGAGCGGCGGAACTACGCGGCGGGTGCTCGCCTCCGCCAAACCCCGGCTCCGGCTGTGCTCCCGCGGAAGCCGGCATCGCGCGGGACACCAGCACCCGCTCGATGTGCATCGCGTCACGCACCCCGGCCGCCTGCCGCTTGCCGATCCCGGCGCCGCCCTCCGAATCGCTGTCCACCTCGTCGTCGAACACGTCGGCCGGCCCCGACCGGCTCGCGTCCACAGTGGACTCGGGCAGTTCCAGGTCGTGTACCAGCAACTGCTCGGTGAACTGGACACCCCGGGTCAGCAGGTTCCCGTCGGCGTCGACGATCAGCGAGTCGCCGTCGAACACGAGTTCGTCCTGACCGCCGATCATGTTGACGTAGGCCACCGCTGCTCCGGCCTCCCGGGCCCGCCGGGCGACCAGCGACAGCCGCACGTCGTCCTTGTTCAATTCGTACGGCGACGCGTTGATGTTCACCACCAACCCGACTCCCGCCTGCCGGGCCACCGCGAACGGGCCGCCGGCCTGCCAGATGTCCTCGCACACGGTCAGCGCCACGTCCACCCCACCGATCCGGGCCACCGTCAGGGTGTCGCCCGGCACGAAGTAGCGGTTCTCGTCGAACACGCCGTAGTTGGGCAGGTGGTGCTTGAAGTACGTGGCCACGACCCGGCCGCCGTACAGCAGCGCGAGCGCGTCGCGCGGGCCGCGGTCGATGGGGGACGGAACGTCCTCGGGCGGGCCGGCGATCGTCACCGTGGCGCCCAGCCGGGCCGGGCCGTCCGCGTCGATGTAGCCGACAACGGTCGGCAGCTCGCCCAGTCCGTCGGCGGCCAGGTCGGCCGCGAGCTGGCGGAGCGTGTCGCGGGACGCGGCCACGAACGACTCCCGGAAGACCAGATCCTCGACCGGGTACCCGGTGAGCATCATCTCGGGGAACGCGACCAGGTGGGCGCCGGCTTCCGCGGCGCGGCGGGCCCACTCCCGGATGATCGCCGCGTTTCCAGGGATGTCGCCTACCACCGAATTGACCTGGGCCAGAGCGATACGCATAGTCGCCATGCCTCCATCTTCTCTCAGTGGATCGTCCCCGACACCCGGTGGGCAGGCCGCCGCACGGGACCCCGATCACCGCCGCCGGCCGCGCTGCCGCCCGGAGTACCGTGGGCGCCCGGCGACCCGGTGGCGACTGTGGATGGATGGCGTAACGTCGGCGTAACCGAACCGGGGGAGACTTGCCCGGTTGGGACCTTTTCAATCGGGCCCACGGTGTCGAGGGGTTGAGGTGGACCGTCAGCAGGAGTTCGTGCTCCGTACCCTGGAAGAACGTGACATCCGGTTTGTCCGGTTGTGGTTCACCGACGTGCTCGGCACGCTGAAATCGGTCAGCGTGGCGCCGGCCGAACTGGAGGCCGCCTTCGACGAGGGCATCGGCTTCGACGGTTCGGCGATCGAGGGCTTCGCCCGGGTGCACGAGTCGGACATGGTGGCCATGCCCGACCCGACCACCTTCCAGGTCTTCCCGTTCGAGGGCGGCGGCAGCGGCGAGAGCGCCCGGATGTTCTGCGACATCCTGCTGCCGGATGGCACGCCGTCCTGGGCCGACCCCCGGCACGTGCTGCGCCGGATGCTGTCCAAGGCGGCGGAGAAGGGCTTCACCTTCTACACCCATCCGGAGATCGAGTTCTTCCTGCTGGAGTCGCTGCCGCCGGACGGCGCCGCGCCGGTACCGGTCGACGCCGGTGGCTACTTCGATCACACCACCCACGCGGTGGCCCGCGACTTCCGCCGCCAGGCGGTGCTGGCTCTGGAGCGCATCGGAATCTCGGTGGAGTTCAGCCACCACGAGGTGGCCCCCGGGCAGCAGGAGATCGACCTGCGCTACGCCGACGCGCTCACCACGGCCGACAACATCATGACCTTCCGGCACGTGGTCAAGGAGGTCGCCCTGACCCAGTCGGTCGAGGCGTCGTTCATGCCCAAGCCGTTCACCGACCAGCCGGGCAGCGGGATGCACACCCACCTGTCGCTGTTCGAGGGCGAGCGCAACGCGTTCCACGACGGCGGCGACCCGATGAAGCTGTCCAAGGTCGCCCGCGCGTTCATCGCCGGCCTGCTCGTCCACGCCCGGGAATACACCGCGGTCACCAACCAGTGGGTCAACTCCTACAAGCGGCTGTTCCCCCAGGCCCTGCCGGACCGGATCACGGAGTCCCCGGCGTACGTGTGCTGGGGTCACCTGAACCGCTCGGCGCTGGTGCGGGTGCCCGCGTACGGCAAGCCGAACTCGGCCCGGGTCGAGGTGCGCTCGCTCGACTCGGCGTGCAATCCATACCTTGCCTTCGCCGTCATGCTCGGTGCCGGGCTCAAGGGCATCGAGGAGGGGTACGAGCTCCCGCCGGGTGCCGAGGACGACGTGTGGGCGCTGTCCGCCGCCGAGCGCAAGGCGATGGGGTACGAGTCGCTGCCGCAGAACCTGTCCGAGGCGATCGACGTGCTGGCCAGCTCGGAACTGATGGCCGAGATCCTCGGTGAGCACGTGTTCGACTTCTTCCTGCGCAACAAGCGGCAGGAGTGGGAGCAGTTCCGCCACCAGGTCACCCCGTACGAGCGGCAGCGGTACCTCGGCCTGATGTAGCGGCCGGTCGTCAGCGATTCCGGGAATCCCGGTTGCCCGCCGGGGTTACCGGCCGCAGGATCGGGCGGTGACCATCCGCGCTCTGACCGCCGGTGATGCCCCGGCCTGTGACGCCATCATCGCCGGGCTGCCGTACTTTTTCGGCATCGACGCCGGGGTGTTCGAGTGCGCGCGTGCGGTACGCAGCCAGCGCGGCTGGGTGGTGGAAGAGGCCGGCCGGGTGCGTGCATTCCTCACCGTGGACCGGCCGCTGGGCACCCCGCCGGACAGCGTGGCGCCGGAGATCAGCTGGATGGCGGTGGACGCCGGGCGGCGCCGCGACGGGCTCGGTGGCGCGCTAGTGCAGGCCGTCGCCGGCGAACTGGCCGCGGAGGGTGAGCGGGCGCTGTCGGTACTGACGCAAGCCGCCTCGGTACCGGAGACCGGCCCGGACACGTACGCCGGTACCCGGGCCTTCTACCGCAAGGTGGGGTTCATCCCGATCCGGGAATTCCACCCACCCGGCTGGGACGTACCGGCGCTGCTGCTGGTCCGGCCACTACCGGGTCACGGCTGAGCCCGGGTCTCTTCCGGGGCGATTCCGCTCCGTCGCGGGGATGTCGTACGTCACGCCTAATCTCCAACCGTGAACCGGACGGATCGGCTCTACGCGATGGTCGAGGAGCTGCGCGCCGTCGCGCCCCGGCCGCGCAGCGCCAACTGGCTGGCCCGGCGTTTCGAGGTGTCCGCCCGCACCATCGAGCGGGACATCAACGCGTTGCAGCAGGCTGGCGTGCCCGTCTACGCGGAGCCCGGTCGCACCGGCGGCTACACGCTGGACAAGAGCCTCACGCTCCCGCCGGTCAATATCAGCCCGGAGGAGGCGGTCGCGATCGCGGTGGCGCTGGAGACGTTGCACGGCACGCCGTTTCACCACGCGGCTCGTTCGGCGTTGCGCAAGCTTGTCGCCGTGATGCCGGCGACCCGCGCCGCCGAGGCGCACGAGCTGGCAGGGCGCATCAAGTTGGTCGGGCCGGCCGATCTCCAGTGGCCGCCGGCCGAGGTTCCAGCCGTCATCGCCCAGGCACTGTCCGCCCGCCGGGTGCTCCGTTTCGGGTATGTCGACCGGCACGGCGAGCCGACCGCGCGGGAGATCGAGCCGATCGGATACCTGGGGGGTCGCGGCGAGCGCTGGTATCTACTGGGTTGGTGCAGGATGCGCGGAGCGCTGCGGGCGTTCCGGCTGGACCGGATCGCCGACCCGGTCGCGACCGACGAGGTCGCCCCGCCCCGCCGCCTCGATCCGGCCGACCTCGCCGACATCCCCGCGCGACTGCGCGAACCGACGCTGCGCTGAGCCCCTGAGCCCCTGAGCCCCTGAGCCCCTGAGCCCCTGAGCCCCTGAGCCCCTGAGCCCCTGAGCCCCTGAGCCGCTGAGCCGCTGAGCCGCTGAGCCCGCCGGGCCGTCGAGCCGCCGGGTCGTCGGGCCGCTGAGCGCGCCGGCCGTCGAGCCGCCGGGCGAGGTGCCGCCCGCCGCCCCGGAAACACCGACATACCGTTGTCGCCACGCCTCGCGAAGCTGGCCGGGAGTTCACCACAACGAGAGGCGACAACGATGCCCACGATGACCAACGCGGTCACCTGGTTCGAGATCGGTTCGAGCGACCCCGCCGCGACGACCCGGTTCTACGGCGACCTGTTCGGCTGGACGTTCTCGACGGACAAGGCGTATCGCGAGATCAGCGCGCCGGCCGAGGGGGCGATCGGTGGTGGGGTCTTCCCGCTGGACGGGGACAGGCCCGGATACGGCATCTTCTACGTCCAGGTCGAGGATGTGGCGGCCACCGTCGCGGCGGCGGAGGCGGCCGGTGGGAAGGTACTGGTACCGCCGACGGGTGACCCGGGCGGGCTGATCTTCGCGCACCTGCTCGACCCTGCCGGTACGCACTTCGGCGTGTTCACCCCACCGCCCGCTCAATCCTGAACGGAGAGCGGAGGACGCCGGCCCCGGCTCTCCGACTGGTCTGGCTCGGCGCGTCTGACACCGCGCGACGACCCAGACCAGTCGACCTCCGCGGGGCGGGGCGGCTCGGCGTCGGGCGCGCCGAGCTGGGTGCGCGCGTAGCGGGTCTTGTCCGGGTTCAGTACGGCGAAAATCTCCGCGATCCGGCCCTCCCGGACGCCGATGCCGACGACCTGTTCCTGGTCGCCCATCCGCAGGTACGCCGCCGGCTGCCCGTTGACCTCGACGAACCGGACATCGGTGGCCGCGTCGAAGCGGGCGCGCAGCCCGGCGATGAACCGCAGGACGTTGTCCACGCCGGTGACCGGGTTGAGCGCGGCGCGGACCTTCCCGCCGCCGTCGTTGTACGCCACCACGTCCGCGGCGAGCAATTGCTCAAGGTCTGACAGGTCTCCGGACTGGGTCGCCGTCACCAGGCTCTCGAACAGGAACGCGTGCCGCCGCGTGTCGGCGTCGAACCGGCTGGCGCCCGAGGCGATCCGTGCCTGTGCCCGGTGATGCAGCTGTCGGGCGTGCTCGGCGGTCATGTCGAGTACCTCGGCGATGTCCTCGTACGGCAGCTCGAACGCGGAGCGCAGCACGAACACGCCGCGCTCCGGCGGGGTCAGCTGCTCCAGCAGCCGCATCGTCGCCATCGACAGCGAGTCGCGCTGCTCCACCGTTTCCAGCGGGCCGAGCGCCGAGTTCCCGGTGAGTACCGGTTCGGGCAGCCACGGCCCGTAGTAGGTCTCCCGGCGTACCCGGGCCGAGCGGAGGTGGTCGAGAGCCAGCCGGGTCACCATTGTGGTGAGGAACGCCAGCGGCTCCCGGATGTCCGTCCGGTCCAGTTGGAGCCAGCGCACGGTCGCTTCTTCCACGATGTCCTCCGCGTCCCAGGCGCTGCCCAGCAGCCGGTACGCGACCCCGAGGAGACGTGGCCGGTAGGCTGCCAGCTCCTCGGCGGTTTGATCTTGATCCACTGTACGAGCCTACGTCAGTGGTTGAGCTCGGCCGGGAATCCGTCGCGCCAGCTGCGGTACCCCGGGCGCCAGTCGAGCGCCAGCCGGGCCCTGGTGTTGTCCGCCCCGCGCAGCTGGTTCATGAACGCCACGCCGTAGCTGCCGACCATCGTCCGGGCCAGCCACGCCGGTGCCGGCTTCGGCCGCTTCGCCCCGAGCAGGCCAGCGAGGACCGGGAGCCACTCGTGCAGCGGCGCCGGCTCGTCATCGACGATGTTCAGCGTGCCGGCGATGTCCTTGTCCAGGCCGGCGAGGACCGCCATGGCGGCGTCCCGCGTGTGGGTGAACGAGAACGTGGCGTTCCCGCCGCCGACGAGCGGTACCTTGCCGGCCGCGACGTCCGCGGTGAACGATCCGTCCCGGGCGAACGCGGTACCCGGGCCGTACAGGTGGCCGAACCGCAGCACCAGTCCGTGCTCCCGCGCGGTACGGTCCTCCAGCTCCCGCAGCGCCGCGACGACCGGCTGGAACTGCGCCGGTCCCCGGGCCCACAGCGGCGCGTCCTCGTCCGCGAGCCCGGTCCCGGGCGCGTACGCGTAGGCCAGGCCCTCCGAGATCACCCGCTTGGTGCCCGCCTGCCGCGCGGCGTCGAGCAGGTTCCGCGCCCCCTCGGTACGCAGCCGGTTCGTCATCGCCATGTCCCGAGCCAGTTTGGCCGGGTTGATCCGGGCCGGGATCGCGGTGAGCAGGTTCACGACCGCGTCCGGGCGGACCGTCTCGACGGCTGCCCGCACCTGGTCCGGCTGGAGCGCGTCGGCGACGACGTGCCGACCGGCCGCGGCGGGGCGGCGGACCATCCCGACCGCCTCGTGGCCCGCGCTGGTGAGCAGCGGCATCAGCTGGCGCCCGATGACTCCGGTCGATCCGGCAACGAGGATTCGCATGGTCTGTCTCCTTCTCCGTCGGGTGTTTCGCGGAGCTGACGAGACAGCCCGGCCGGTGCGTGACAGCCGGAGGCGGTGACCTGAGCCACTAGCCTGGCGCGTTCGCCGTCTGGCTCGGCGCGTCTGGCGCCGCGCCACTTCGACCAGTCTGGCTCGGCGCGTCTGGCGCCGCGCCACGACCCAAACCAGTCGCCAGACTGGTCGGTCAGCGGGGGCGGCGCACGGCGGACGAGGCGGTCAGGGTGCCGGCTTCGACGTCCAGGGTCGCCGGTACGCCGACCGGCACGGACAGCGCTCCCTGCCCGTGCCCCACCGGGAGCCCGCCGAGCACCGGTACCCCCAGATCACCCAGCCGGTCCACCAGAACGTCCATAATGGACATCGGCCAGTCGTCCTCGCACCCGGTGAACTGACCGATCGCGATGCCGGCCAGCCCGCGCAGTACGCCCGACCGGCGCAGCTGAGTGAGCATCCGGTCCACCTTGTACGGCGGCTCGTCGACCTCCTCGATCATGAGGATCGCGCCGTCCAGGGACGGGAAGTCCGGCGTACCCAAGGACGCGGTGAGCAGGCACAGGTTGCCGCCGAGCAGGGTACCGGTGACCGCCGGCCCGGTTACCGTGACCGGCCCGGTCTCCGCCTCCGGATCGCGGGTCAGCACCACCCGCCGGTCGCTCATGATCACGCTGCGCAGGGACGCCAGCGACGCGGCCGGGAACGCGCCGGTCAGCTGGGTGAGGACCGGCCCGTGCACGCTGGCCAGCCGGGCACCCCGCCAGAGTGCCAGGTGCAGGGCGGTGATGTCGGAGAAGCCGATCACCAGCTTCGGGTCCCGGAGGATCACGTCCAGATCCAGCTCGTCGACGATGCGCTGGGCGCCGTACCCGCCCCTGGCGCAGACCACCGCGCGTACCGCCGGATCGGCCAGCGCCGCGGCGAGCGAGGCACCCCGCCGCTCGTCGGTACCCGCCAGGTATCCGTGCCGGGCGTACACGTCGGTGCCGAGTACCACCTCGAGCCCCCACCCGGACAGCAGCGCCAGACCCTCGGCGATCCGCTCCTCGCGCACCGGCCCGGACGGCGCGACCACGACGGCGGTGTCGCCCCTCCGCAGCGCGGGAGGGCGGCGGATGGCGAGCCTCGACATGACAGGCGAGACTAGCCGGATAATCTCGACTGCGTGGCCAACAACCGGACTCTGGTGATCGAGATTGACCCCTCCGACGACATCCGGCGCCTCGGCGACTGGCTGACCGGCGCGGGCCTGGCGCTGGAGACCGTCCGGCCGCACGCCGGCGACCCCCTCCCGGACTCGCTGGACGGCTATGCCGCGCTGGTCGTCATGGGTGGCGCTCAGGAGGCATACCCGGGGCCCGACGGGCGCCCCGCCGAGCCCTGGTTCCCGGCGCTGGAGGGGCTGCTGCGCAAGGCGGTCCGCTACGAGGTGGCCACGCTCGCGGTGTGTCTCGGCGCACAGTTGCTGGCCAGCGCGCACGGCGGCCTGGTGGAGCGCGGCGAGGCCGGCCCGGAGATCGGGCCGGCGCTGGTCGGCAAGCGCGACGCCGCGGAGAAGGACCCGCTGTGGGTCGGGGTGCCGATGGCGCCCGACGTCCTGCAGTGGCACCAGGACGAGATCACCGAACTGCCCCTCGGCGCCACCCTGCTGGCCGCGTCGACCCGGTACCCGCATCAGGCGTTCCGGCTGGGCGGCCGGGCCTGGGGCATCCAGTTCCACATCGAGTGCGACGACGCCATGATCGCGAACTGGGTGGCCAATGACCGGCCGCTGCTCGATGATCTCGGGTACGACCCCGAGGTGGTGATCGACGCGTGCAATCTGATCATGGTCGACCTCGAAGAGGCATGGCAGCCGTTCGCCGAGCGGTTCGCCGCCGTCGCGAAGGGTGAGCTGGCCACGCCGCCGCCCGAGCCGCCGGGCCGCCGCCTGCCGCTGCTCGGCTCCTGATCATGGCGGACCTGGGCCGGTCCGGCAGGCCGGTGAGCGCGGCCGGCCGGCTGGCCCGGTACGGACTCGTCGACCTGGATCGGGCGCGGGGGATGCTCGGCCCGGAGCAGCTGCGGCTGTGGGACGAACAGCGGCAGCAGCCTGCCGACCAGGGCGCCGACGCGGTGCTGGCGGCGCTGTCCCGGGCAGCCGATCCGGATCTGGCCCTGCGCCAGCTCTGCCGGCTTGAGGAGGCCGAGCGGGCCGCCGCGCCGGGGGCGCCCGGCGACGACGGTGGCCAGGCCGGGACCGCCGGCCCGGGTCTGCTGGCCAGCCTGCGAACCAACGCAAGCCTGCGCGACCGGCTGATCGCCGTGCTCGGCGCGAGCGACACGCTGGGCGACCACCTGGTGGCCAACCCGGGGGAGTGGCGCACGCTGAAGTCGCCCAGTGGGTACGCGCTGAGCTTCCCGAATCCTCAGGAGCGGCCGCTTGACCGCGACGCCTCGTCCCTCGGCGCCGCTGGCGGCCGCGCGGGCGACACCGTCCCGCGGCTGCGCATGGCGTACCGGCGCAGTCTGCTGCGCATCGCGGCCGGCGACCTGACCGGCGCGCTGGACCTGGAACAGACGATGACCGCGCTGTCCGCGTTGGCCGACGCCACCCTGTCCGCCGCCTTCGCGCTCGCTACGAGAAACCTGGGTCGTGGCGCGGCGGCGGACACGCCCGCCGGCATCCCGCTCGCGGTCATCGCGATGGGCAAGTGCGGCGGCCGGGAACTCAACTACGTTTCCGACGTCGACGTCATCTTCGTGGCCGCCGACGACGAGGACCTGGCGCCCGCCACCGCGATCGCCGCCCGGCTCATCGAGATCTGCGGGCAGGTCGCCTGGCCGGTCGACGCCGCGCTGCGTCCGGAGGGCAACCACGGGCCGCTGGTACGGACGCTGGCCAGCCACCTGAGCTACTACCGGAAGTGGGCGCGCACCTGGGAGTTCCAGGCACTGCTGAAGGCCCGGCCGGCGGCCGGGGACCTGGCGCTGGGGGCCCGGTGGCTCGCCGAACTCCAGCCGCTGATCTGGCGGGCGGCCGAGCGGCCCGAGGCGGTGACCGACATCCGGGCCATGCGGCGCCGGATCACCGACGCGATACCGGCCGCGGAACGGGACCGGGAGATCAAGCGCGGTCCGGGCGGGCTGCGCGACATCGAGTTCGCGGTGCAGTTGCTGCAACTGGTTCACGGCCGGGCGGACGAGGCGTTGCATTCACCGTCTACATTGGATGGACTGCGGGAGCTGACCGCGGGCGGGTACGTGGGACGGGCCGACGGTGAGGCGCTGGACCGGGCGTACCAGTTCCTGCGAACCGTCGAGCACCGGTTGCAGTTGCAGAAGCTGCGGCGCACCCACACGGTACCGGCGGATCCCGGTGCGCTGCGCTGGCTGGCGCACGCGATGGGATACCACGGCACCAAGGAACGCGACGCCGTGGAGGGGTTCCGCGCCGACTGGGTAGCGCACGCGGCCGAGGTACGGCGGCTGCACGCCAAGCTGCTGTACCGGCCGCTGCTGGAGGCCGTGGCGCGGGTACCCAGCGACGACCTGCGACTGACCCCGGACGCCGCCCGGGCGCGCCTGGAGGTTCTCGGCTTCGCCGAGCCGGCCGGAGCCCTGCGTCACATTCAGGCGCTCATCGGTGGTGTCTCCCGCACCGCCGCCATCCAGCGGCAACTGCTGCCCGTGCTGCTGTCGGCGTTCGCCGACGCCCCGGAGCCGGACCGTGGCCTGCTGGCGTACCGGCAGGTGTCCGAGAAGCTCGGCGCCACCCCGTGGTACCTGCGGCTGCTGCGCGACGAGGGACCGGTCGCGCTGCGGCTGGCCCGGCTGCTCGGCCTGTCCCGGTACGTGACCGAACTGCTCAGCCGCGACCCCGAGGCGCTGCGGCTGCTCGCCGACGACTCGGAGCTGACGCCACGCGACCGCGGGCGGCTGCTCGAAGGATTCGTCTCGGCGGGCGCCCGGCACGACGACCCGGCCGCCGCGATCGCGGCGATCCGAGCCTTACGTCGCCGGGAACTGTTCCGGATCGCCTGCGCCGACCTGCTCGGCCGGCTGGACATCGACGCGGTCGGCACCGCCCTGGCCGACGTGGCCGACGCGACGCTGACCGCGGCGCTGGCCGTCACCAACCGCGCCGGGCTGCCGTTCGCCATCATCGGCATGGGAAGGCTCGGCGGGTACGAGATGAGCTACCCGTCCGACGCCGACGTGCTGTTCGTGTACGAGCCGCCGCCCGGTACGCGTGACGACGAGGCCAGCGGCCGGGCGCTCGCCATCGCCGAGGAGTTGCGTACCCTGCTCGCCGCCCCCGCACCCGATCCACCGCTCGGCATCGACGCCGACCTGCGCCCGGAGGGGCGGCAGGGTCCGCTGGTGCGCAGCCTCGCCGCGTACGCCCAGTACTACGCCCGGTGGTCGCGCGTCTGGGAGGCGCAGGCATTGCTGCGGGCCAGGTTCGTGGCCGGCGACACCGAGCTGGGGGAGCGGTTCCTCGCGCTGGCCGGCCAGGTCCGGTACCCGGCCGGCGGACTGTCCCGCGAGCAGGTGATGGAGATTCGCCGGATCAAGGCCCGGGTGGACAACGAGCGGCTGCCGCGCGGCTCGGATCCGGCCACCCACGCGAAGCTCGGCCGGGGCGGGCTCGCCGACGTCGAGTGGACGGTGCAGCTGCTCCAACTGCGGTACGGCGACACGGTGCCACAGCTGCGTACCACGCGTACGCTGCCGGCGCTGGAGGCGGCCCGCCGGGCGGAGCTGATCGACGGTGCGGACGCCAGCGCGCTGGCCGTCGCGTGGCGCTCCGCCTCACGGGTACGCAACGCGCTGATGCTGGTCCGCGGCCGGCCCTCCGACCAGTTGCCGCGCCACGGACCGGAGTTGGCCGGCGTGGTCGCCATGCTGGGGGGCGGCGACACCGGCGAGTTCGTCGACGACTACCTGCGCGCCGCCCGCCGGGCGCGTCAGGTCTTCGAGCGGGTTTTCAACACAAGTTGAGCTCGCTACGGCTTCAGGGTCAGAGTGTCCACTGAGGACGATTTGATCGTCGCCTCGTTCCAGCGCATCGGCAGCGTCTTCCCGGTGCGCCACAGGTCGAACTGGTCGTGATAGTGGTCGCTGAACGCGTGCCCCGACTCGCCGGTCAGCTGCACCCAGCGGGACGCGTCCAGGTTCGACAGGTCCACGATCATGCGCATCGACGGCACCGCGTTCACCTCGTACCCGGCCGAGGGATCCCAGCCGGTGGCGTTCACGAGGTTGCTGCCGCCCGAGACCCCCACCGGCCCGTAGTTGAACAGCCACTCGATCGGGCCGATGCCGGACGTGCCGAACGACTGGTTCTGCACGTACAGAGTGTGGATCGCGCCCCACCGCCAGTCGGCCGGGTCGTCCCCCAGTTTCTTCGTCAGCTCCGCGGTGGCCGCCGCCATAGCCTGTCCCAGGATGTCGTCGCGGGTCTCCACCGCCGGGGTGGACCGGTTGTCCCACCACGGCGAATCGGGCTGGCTCAACAGGTTCGTGACCACCAGCCACCACCGGTCGCTGCCGTCCGGCTTGCGGTCCGCCGGAAGCTCGTCGAACGTCTTGCTCAGCAACTGGCGCCACACCACATTGAAGTACGCGGCCGCGGCCGAATCGCGGCCCGTCGCGCTGTCCGGGTCGCCGTCCGCCGGCTCCTGGAAATCCCAGCCACGCAACAGATCCTGCGCCTTCACGGCCGCACCCCGCTGCGGTACAACCAGCAGCGCCGGCACCAGAGCCGGGGCCAGCCCGTTGCGGTTGTCGAACTGCATGCGTTGGACGTCGGCGACGGAAACCTTCGCGCCACTGGCGATGGTCGACGAGATCATGTCCTTGATGCGCTGGCTGCGGTACCCGTAGGACCAGTCGTCCGTGAGGAAGTGCGGATAGTTCGCCGGGTCGATGACGGCCTGGTTCGCGGTCGCGAAGAAGCCCTCCGGCGGATTGAGTTCGGAGGGCAGCTCGTCGAACGGCAGGTACCCGGTCCAGTCGTACGCCGAGTCCCAGCCCGGTGCCGGCCAGCGCCCGTCGCCCTTGCCCCGAACCGGGATCCGGCCCGGCGACTGGTACCCGATGTTGCCGTTGGTGTCCGCGTACACGATGTTCTGCGCCGGTACCTCGAACTGCGCCGCCGCGGCACGGAACTCGTCCCAGTTTCCCGCGGCGTCCAGTGCGAACAGCGCGTCCATCGTGCGGCCCGGGTCCAGTGCGGTCCAGCGCAACGCGACCGCATAGCCGGCGCTGCCCGCGTCGGCCGCCGGTGCCGCCGCGGTGGGGGCCGACGACCCGCTCGGGTCCACGTCGGGCTTCGTCCCGATCGCGCGCAACTCCGCCGAGGCGTCGGACAGCAGCGGCCCGTTGCCGGTGGTGCGGATGGTCAGTGTCACCGGCTTCCCGCCGGCCACCTTGATGGTTTCCTTGCGAATGGCCAGATCCCGCCACCGACCGTCCACTTCGTACTGGTCGCCCCGCACCCGCTCCAGGTACAGGTCGCTGACGTCCGGGTCCAGATTGGTGAAGCCCCAGGCGATCCGGGAGTTGTGCCCGATGATGACGCCGGGTACCCCGGAGAAGGTGAACCCCTCGACGTTGAACTGGCAGGCACAGTGCAGCCCCATCTGGTACCAGATGCCGGGCATCGACGGTTCGAGGTGCGGATCGTTGGCCAGGATCGGCTTGCCCGTGGCGGTGTGCGTGCCGGAGATGACCCAGGAGTTGGAGCCGATTCCGGGAAACGCGTTGTCGACGAGGTCGGGCATGCTCCGCATCGCGCGGTCGACGTCGGCCAGCGCAGGGGCCGCCGCGGCCGGCATCGCCCCGGCCGACGTGTGGGCCGCGGTGGTCTTCGCCGCCTTCGGGGCGGTCACGATCGGGCTGTGCTGGTCGTACGGGTATGCCGGGTACAGCTGCTCGACCTGGGTACGGGACAGGCCGGCGGCTAGCAGGCTGGCCCGTTCGATCTCGTCGTCCATGTTGCCGAGCAGGTCCCATGCCAACGCCTTGAGCCAGGCCAGCGAGTCGATGGGATCCCACGGCGCGATCCGGTACCCGGGCGCGCTCAGCTTCAGCACGCTGTACTCCAGGCTGATCGAGGTCGCCCGGTGCGTGCGCAGGTACGCGTTCACCCCGTCCGCGTAGTCCCGCAGGTACTCGCGGCTCTGCGGGCTGATCAGGTTCCACTCCTGCTCGGCCACCCGCCGCCAGCCCATGGTGCGCAGGTATGCGTCCGTCTCCACCTCGGTCGAGCCGAACATCTCGGAGAGCCGGCCGCTGGTCAGGTGGCGGCGGAAATCCATCTCCCAGAAGCGCTCCTGCGCGTGCAGGTATCCCTGCGCGATGAACAGGTCGGTGGCATTGCTGGCGTACACCTGCGGGATAGCATGCGCGTCGTGGTACACGGTCACCGGTGCGGAAAGTCCGGCGATGCGCAGTTCACCGCCGTACTGGGGGAATGATGTGCGTACCGTCCAGACACCGCCGATCGTCGCGGTGACGACGAGTACCAGCACCACGATGAGCGACCACCGGACGACTCGCAGCCACCGGCGGCGCCTGCGCGGTTGCGGCGTTGCGGTGTCTTCGGTCGGATTGTCGATCGGTTCCGATGTATCGGTGTCGGCTCGCGGACTGGGTACGGCCTCGGACGATCGGCCGACGACGCTGTCGCTCACGACCAGCGATCCTAGTCTGAGTTGATCGATAGTCCATATAGACCGTATAGCCGTCAAGGACGGTCCGGTGCGTCAGTGGTGACAGCCGGTGCCCGGATTGTGGGCGCGCAACCGCTGCGGGCGTAGGCCAGAATTCAGCCATGACCCAGTCCGAGCCGCCAGCGGGGTCGGGCGAGCCCCGTCCCGCGCCGGGATTCCCTCCGCCACCCAACCGCCCGACGGTGCCGCAGGCCGGTTATCTGCCGCCCCCACCGAGCCCGATGCCCGGTTACCCACCGCCCGGATACGGTTACCCGCCGCCTGGGTACCCGCTGGGCGGGCCGGTCCTTCCGCCCGGCATCGCGCCCAACGGCCAGCCGCTCGCCAGCTTCGGTGACCGCCTGCTCGCGTACCTCATCGACTCCGCGATCATCGGTGGCGCGCTCCTCGTCGTCGCCGTTCCCGCGATGATCATCGTTCTGATGTCGTCGATGCACAATCTCCGACTCAACGCCGACGGCACCCTGGATACCGGGAACGTGTTGTCGTTCTACGGGCTGTTCTTCGCCGTCGACGGCGCGCTCCTGCTTCTCGGCGTGGCCGCGGCATACGTGTACCAGGTCGAGATGATGTACCGCAGCGGCCAGACCGTCGGGAAACGCGCCATGAAACTGCGGGTCGTCTGCCTCGACCCGGGTGCGCCGATGACCCGGGGAGTGGCCGCCAAGCGATGGCTGATCGGTTGGGTGGTGGGCATCATCGTTGGCCTCTTCGCCTGGATCGACGGGCTGTGGCAGCTGTGGGACCAGCCGTTCAAGCAGTGCCTGCACGACAAGGTCGCGGGGACCGTGGTGGTGAAGCAGGCTCCGTGACCCGGTGGCCGTGATCACAACGACTCCTCGCCCGGTCACATCTGTCCGATGCGGCGGGTCAGCCCAGCGACGAACTCACCACACGCCGCAGGGCCAGCCCGAAGCGGCGTTCGCCGCAAGCTGAGGAGCAATGAACATGTCTACCGCCGCCATCGTCGTCACCGTGGTCGCCGCCGTCTGGGTCGGCTTCTCGGCCGTCTCGGTGTTCGCCCGCGCGCAGTGGGTCGTGAAGCCCCTGGCCGACTACGGCGTACCCCGTTCCTGGTGGCCCTGGCTGGGCACGGCCAAGGCAGCGGGGTCGGTCGGTCTCCTGGTGGGCCTGGCCGTGCCGGTCATCGGGGTGCTGGCCGCGATCGGTCTGGTGCTGTACTTCACCGGGGCGGTCATCACCGTGGTACGGGCGCGCTCGTACTCGCACATCCCGTTCCCGCTGATGTACGTGGCCCCGGTGATCGGCGCCCTGGCGCTCGGCCTGGCGGCCCGCTGAGTGCGGTTCGCGGCTGGCGCAGCCCACGGGAACGGCGCCGCGAAGGCCGGCAACGTATCGTGAGCGAGGTCGAATCCGAGGACTCCGCCCGTATGTGAACGGCGGCCACGCCGGCTTGGGAGCCGGGCGTGACCGCCGTCGCGCAGTGAATCCGAGTGCGGATCAGACGTCGTAGTACATCGCGAACTCGTGCGGGGTCGGGCGCAGCCGGACCGGGTCGATCTCGTTGGTCCGCTTGTAGTCGACCCAGGTCGAGATCAGGTCCTCGGTGAACACGCCACCCTCCTGGAGGTACCCGTTGTCCGCCTCCAGCGACTCCAGCACCTTCTCCAGCGAGCCCGGCACCTGAGTGACGTTCGCGAACTCGTCCGGCGGCAGGTCGTACAGGTCCTTGTCGATCGGCTCCGGCGGCTCAACCTTGTTCTTGATGCCGTCCAGGCCGGCCATCAGCATCGCCGCGAAAGCCAGGTACGGGTTCGACGACGGGTCCGGCACCCGGAACTCGATGCGCTTGGCCTTCGCGTTCGTCCCGGTGACCGGGATGCGGGTGCAGGCCGAGCGGTTGCGCTGCGAGTAGACCAGGTTGACCGGCGCCTCGAAGCCGGGCACCAGCCGGCGGTACGAGTTGACGGTCGGGTTGGTGAACGCCAGCAGCGACGGCGCGTGGTGCAGCAGACCGCCGATGTACCAGCGGGCGTTGTCCGACAGGCCGGCGTAGCCGGTCTCGTCGTAGAACAGCGGCTCGCCGCCGGCCCACAGGCTCTGGTGGGTGTGCATGCCGGAACCGTTGTCACCGAACAGCGGCTTGGGCATGAAGGTCGCCGTCTTGCCCGCGGCCCACGCCTCGTTCTTCACGATGTACTTGAACAGCTGCAGCTGGTCGCCCGCGTGCAGCAGCGTGGAGAACTTGTAGTTGATCTCGGCCTGGCCGGCGGTGCCCACCTCGTGGTGCGCCCGCTCCACGGTGAAGCCGGCGCCGATGAGCCGCCCGACGATCGCGTCACGGAGGTCGGCGTAGTGGTCGACCGGCGGTACCGGGAAGTAGCCACCCTTGTACGCGGTCTTGTAGCCGCGGTTGCCGCCCGGCTCCTGGGCCCCGCTGTTCCACCAGCCCTCGATCGAGTCGATGTAGTAGAAGCCGTGCTGCGCCGAGGTCTCGTGCCGAATCGAGTCGAAGATGTAGAACTCGGCCTCCGGCCCGAAGTACGCGGTGTCCGCGATCCCGCTCGCGGCGAGATACGTCTCCGCCTTCTTGGCGACGTTGCGCGGGTCGCGGCTGTACGCCTCGCGGGTGAACGGGTCGTGGATGAAGAAGTTCAGCGCCACCGTCTTCTCGACGCGGAACGGGTCGACGAACGCCGTGGCGACGTCCGGCAGCAGCAACATGTCGGACTCGTGGATCTGCTGGAACCCGCGGATGGACGAGCCGTCGAAGGCGAGGCCCTCGGTGAACACCTTGTCGTCAAACGATTCGACGGGCACGGTGAAATGCTGCATGACACCCGGCAGGTCGCAGAACCGGACATCGACAAACTTCACGCCTTCGTCTCTGATGTACCGAAGGAGCTCCTCGGAATTGGCGAACAACACGTCCTCCTGGTCAGCCACAGGTGGGTCAGCAGCGGCAGCGCTGGATAGTTGTCGCGACGCTATGACTACGGGATTGCCCGAGCATGTCTCGAATGTTTCCACCATGTTACGGCCGCCCGGGTGTGGCGCAGGCCATGCGCTGCCGATTGGCCAGGTTGGGCGACTACGCTTTGCGGCATGGCTCAGCGCTCGACAAGACCAGGTTCGTACCCTAGCGTGCCGACCGGCGCGCAACCAGCCGGTACGGCGATGGAGCCGGCGGGCCTGGGCCGGCGCTTTGCCGCACTCATGATCGACTGGATTCTCTGCCTGCTCGTGTCCCGGTTGTTCGTCGGGTCCGTGAGTCAGGCATGGGCGCCGCTCGTCGTGCTGATCGTCGAATACACGTTCTTCGTCGGCCTCTTCGCGCAGACCCCGGGCATGAAACTGACTCGGATCCGCTGCGAGTCGGTCACCACCGGGGGAGCGCCCGGGATTCCCCGCACCCTTCTCCGGTCGGTGCTGCTCGCCCTGCTCATCCCGATCCTGTTCATGGACGAGCGGCGCCGCGGCCTGCACGACCGGGCAGCCGGCACGATCGTGACCGAGCCGCCGGCCCAGTAGGCCGAAACGCCAGAAAGCCGAAACCCTAGGAAGCCGAAACCCTAGTAGGCCAAAACGCCCCGGTGCCGCGCGCCGTCGAGCGCGGGCCACCGGGGCGGAGGGCTGTGCGCGGGTTAGCGGGTGCGACCGCCGCGCGGCATGTTCTGCGGCCGCATGTTCTTCGGGATGGCGCCGCGGGGCATCTGAGGCCGTGCGGACAGCGCCTTGAGCCGGGTCTCCAGCGCGTTGACCTCTTTGCCGGTGATGGTGCGCGGCAGCTTCATCAGGGTGGTGCGCAGCTTCGCGATCGGAATCTGACCCTCTTCGTTGCCGATCACGAAGTCGTGCAGGTCGGTCGAACCGATGACCTTGGAGAGCCGGCGCTTCTCCTGCCCGAGCATGCCGCGAATCCGGGACGGGTTGCCCTCGGCCAGCAGAATCACGCCGGGTCGGCCGATCACCAGGTGCACGAAGTCGAACTGGGTGGTCGACGCGATCGCGGGAGTCACCCGCCAGTCGCCGCGCATCGTCTCGACGATCTGGGCCGCCGCGCCCGGCTGCCCCTCGGCCTCGGTCATCATCGCTTTGTTCGACCGGAAGTTCAGCACGATCAGCGTGGCCAGCAGCGCCACGAGCACGCCGAGCGCCAGGTAGATCCAGCTGAAGCCCAGCGCGATCAGGACGCCCACGGCGGCCAGCGGCACAACTACCGCAACCGCTACCAGCGGGACAAACAACTTGTCGCGCTTGGCGGTGAACGAAAAGACCATCCCGATCTGCCGGAGTCGCTGGAAGAACCCAACCTTCTCCGGCTCTGCTGCCTTCGCCATGGCGCAGAGTCTAGTGGTCCGGGCCCACCTCGGGCCGCCGGGACCGCAGAGCCCCGCGCGGGAGGGGGGTCAGCGCGCCGCGCGTGCCTCGATGGCCTGCTGGTAGAGCCGCCCGGCGCGGTACGACGAGCGGACCAGCGGGCCGGACATCACCCCGGCGAAGCCGATCGCGAGCGCCTCCTCGCGCAGCTCCACGAACTCCTCCGGCTTCACCCAGCGCTCGACCGGGTGGTGGCGGGGGGTGGGGCGCAGGTACTGGGTGATGGTCAACAGCTCGCAGCCGGCCTCGTACAGGTCGTGCAGCGCCTGGGTCACCTCGGCCCGCTCCTCGCCCATGCCGAGGATCAGGTTCGACTTGGTCACCAGCCCGGCTGAGCGAGCCTCGGTGATCACGTTCAGCGACCGCTCGTACCGGAAGGCCGGGCGGATCCGGCGGAAGATCCGGGGGACGGTCTCCACATTGTGGGCCAGCACCTCGGGCTGGGCGCCGAACACCTCGGCGAGCTGATCGGGTTCATCGTTGAAGTCCGGGATCAGCAGCTCCACGCCGCAGCCGGGCAGCAGCGCGTGGATCTGGCGCACCGTCTCGGCGTACAGCCAGGCGCCGCCATCGGGCAGGTCGTCGCGGGCCACCCCGGTGACCGTGGCGTACCGCAGGCCCATCGCCGCCACCGACTCGGCCACCCGCCGCGGCTCATCGGCGTCGAACTCCGCCGGCTTGCCCGTGTCGATCTGGCAGAAGTCACAGCGCCGGGTGCACTGGTCGCCGCCGATGAGGAAGGTCGCCTCGCGATCCTCCCAACACTCGTAGATGTTGGGGCAGCCCGCTTCCTGGCAGACGGTGTGCAGGCCCTCCCGCTGCACCAGGCCGCGAAGCTGGGTGAACTGCGGTCCCATGCTCGCTTTGACCTTGATCCACGGCGGTTTGCGCTCGATGGGGGTCTCGGCGTTTCGGGCCTCGATCCGGAGCAGGCGGCGGCCCTCGGGAGCGACAGTGGTCACGACGCCGAGAGTACGCCGACAAGGCCTCCAAAGACCTCGTCAGCGGTCCTTACGCGACGGAGGTCACGTCCCGGCCGGATCGGCGACGGCAAATTTCGAATGCGCGATCGCGGATTGTGCGTCTAGCGTACGGCGCAACGGTGATGACGGAACCGAGTAGCACACCGATGCGCCAGCACAGAGAGCCGCCGTAGCTGAGAAGGCGGTGTGGCGCCGGTGTGCGAAGACACTCCCGAGCCGTGGCACGGCCAATGAGGCCGCCGGTTTACCCGGGCGCGAGCGGCGCCGGAAACGAGGCGGCGAAGGTGTGGTGGCACCGCGAGGCACCCTTCTCGCCCACACCCCCAAGGGACGTGTTTCGGGTCGAGGTGGTCTGGGTCGCGGCGCGGCGCCAGACGCGTCGAGCCAGACTGGTCGAGGTGTGACATGCAACGAATTCTGTCCGACCAACTGCCGTACCAGGCCGGCCGTCCGGTCACCCTGTCCGGCTGGATCCACCGGCGCCGGCTACTCAAATCGGTGGCGTTCCTCATCCTGCGGGACCGGGCCGGTCTCGCCCAGGTGGTCGTCGCCGAGCCGCACGCCCGCGCGGCGCTCGACCGGCTGGGTGAGGAGACCGTCGTCCGGATCACCGGACAGGTACGGGAAAACCCGGCGGCACCGGGCGGTTTCGAGGTCGTACAACCGGTGATCGAACCGCTGTCCGACCCGGCCGAGCCGCCACCGGTGGAGCTGCACCGCCCGCAGCTGAACGCCGGCCTGTCCACGCTTCTCGACCACGCCCCGGTCACTCTGCGCCACCCGAGCTGGCGACGGGTGTTCGAGGTCTCCGCCGCGGTGGTGAGCGGCTTCCGCGGTGCCCTCACGGAATCCGGGTTCACCGAGATCCATACCCCGAAACTGGTCGCGTCGGCGACCGAGTCCGGCGCCAACGTCTTCTCGCTCGACTACTTCGGTACCCGCGCCTATCTGGCGCAGAGTCCGCAGCTGTACAAGCAGATGATGGTCGGCGTCTTCGAACGGGTCTTCGAGGTGGGGCCGGTGTTCCGGGCCGAGCCGCACGACACGTCGCGGCATCTGGCGCAGTACACGTCGCTGGACGCCGAGCTCGGTTTCATCGGCGACCATCGTGACGTGATGGCGGTGGTACACAAGGCGATCGGCGGCATGGTGGCCGGGGTGTCCACAGTGGACGCCGTGGTGCCGGAGGCGATCCCGGAGGTGCACTTCGCCGACGCGGTACGGATGGTCGGCGAAGCGCTCGGCGAGGACCTGTCGGCCGAGCCTGACCTCGCGCCGGCGCACGAGCGCTGGCTGGGGGAGTGGGCGGCCCGCGAGTACGGCAGCGACTTCCTGTTCGTCACCGGGTACCCGTTGGCGAAGCGACCGTTCTACACGCACCCGGAGCCGGGGCGCGAGGGCTACACCAACAGCTTCGACCTGTTGTACCGGGGCGTCGAGGTGGTCACCGGTGGGCAGCGGCTGCACCGGTACGGCGACTACCTGGCCGCCCTCGCCGAACGCGGCGAGCCGGCCGACCAGTACGAGCCGTATCTCCAGGCGTTCCGGTACGGCATGCCGCCTCACGGCGGGTTCGCGATCGGACTGGAACGGTTCGTGGCCCGGCTGCTCGGGCTACCGAACGTACGGCAGGCTGCCCTGTTCCCCCGCGACCTGCACCGGCTCACCCCGTAGGTGGATGATCGTCAACTTGGACTTGACGAGCGCCATGCGTCAAGTCAGACTTGACGCATGACGCCACTCGACGTGAACCTGCGACACCTGATCGAACAACTCGACGCGGACCTGGCCGACGCGGACGCGTTAACCAAGGTCACCGAGGCGCAGCAGCGCGCTCGGTCGCTGAGCGGGATCGGCGACCAACTGATCGACCACTTCGTCCAGCGGGCCCGGGAGGGCGGCACCTCCTGGAGCCAGCTCGGCGAGGCGCTCGGCGTGTCCAAGCAGGCCGCCCAGCAACGCTGGGTGCCGGGCAAGAGCGGCAACCTGTTCAGCCGGTTCACCGACCGGGCCAGGCACGTCGTGGTGCTCGCCGAGGCGCGGGCCCGCGAGCTGCGCCACGGCCGGGTGGACACCGAGCACATGTTGGCCGGCCTGGTGGGCGAGGAAGAGGGGATTGGCGCCCAAGCCGTGTTCGCGCTGGCCGGCTCCAAGGAGGCGGTCGAGCGGGCTCTCGGCCCGGTGCTGGCGCCGGGCACCGACAACCCACCGGCGCACGTCCCGTTCACCGATCTGAACAAGCAGGTGTTCAAGGAGTCGCTGAACGTGGCGCTGGAGATGGGCCACAACTACATCGGCACCGAGCACATCCTGCTGGGCCTGCTACGGGTTCCCAGCGGCAAGGCCGCGCAGATCCTGGAGCAGGCCGGGGTGACATACCAGGCGGCGCACGCGGAGCTGATCAAGAGGATCGATGCGATCCTCACCGCCCGGCGGGCCGAGGCCAAACAGGCCGGGGGCACCGGTGAGGGCGGAGCCAACCAGGCCGAGGGCGCCGGTGAAGGCGGCGCCGAGCAGCAGGGAGCTGGGGCCTAAGCGACCAGCAGGCCGAGGTGCCGCTCGACGATCGGGAGCACCTCGGCCACGGTCACGTCGCGACCCAGCTCGGCGGAGAGCGAGGTGGTCCCGACGTCCCGCAGCCCGCACGGCACGATCCGGTCGAACGCGGTCAGGTCGCAGTCGCAGTTGAGCGAGAACCCGTGCAGGGTGACCCCACGGGCCACCCGGATGCCGATCGCGCCGACCTTGCGGTCCGGGCCCCGGTGGTCCGCGGTCACCCAGACGCCGCTGCGGCCCTCCACCCGGGAGGTGGCCAGGCCCAGCTCCGCGCACACCGTGATCAGCACCTGCTCGACCCGGCGGACGTAGGCGACCACGTCGATCGGGTCGGGCAGGGTCACGATCGGGTACCCCACGAGTTGACCCGGCCCGTGCCAAGTGATCTTGCCGCCCCGGTCGACATCGACCACCGGCGTGCCGTCCATCGGCCGGTCGAGCGGCTCGGTGCGCTTGCCGGCGGTGTACACGCTCGGGTGCTCCAGCAGCAGCACCGTGTCCGGGTTCTGGCCGGCGACCACGGCCTCGTGCAGCCGGCGCTGCTCATCCCAGGCCGCCTGGTAATCGACGAGTCCGGCGCGCACGACCGCCAGCGTGGGAGCGGCGGGCGTGGCGGCCTGGACAGCGGTACTCGACATACGGCGAGCGTAGTCCGGTTCGCCGAAGACGCACTCCGGTCGGTGCCCCGGCTCACAACCGGTCAAGGTCACACCCGGATCCCGGTCAGACCGCCCCGATTCGGCATGGCGTACCCAGTCCTGGGTAGCCGATCGGAAACCAGACGATCGAGGCGTCGAGGGGGACGGCGTGGCCCAACACCGCGCGGAGCGCCACCGGCACCCGCTGCGCTGGCTGCTGCCCGCACTCGCGGTACTCGCCTGGCTGGTCGTCGGCGGAACGCTCGGCCCCCTGTTCAGCAAGACCACCGACGTACAGAAGAACAACAACGCGGCGTTCCTGCCCAGCAACGCCGAGTCCACCAAGGTCCAGGCGCTGGACAAGAACTTCACGTCGACCGAGACCACCCCGGCGATCGTCGTCTACTTCCGGGCGGGCGGCCTGACCCCGGCCGACAAGGCGAAGATCCAGTCGGACGTGTCGCAGATGAGCCAGCGCTTCGCCGGCAGGATCGCTGGGCCGCCGGCCGGACCGGTGATCTCCAAGGACGGCCAGGCGGCGGCGGTCACCCTCCAGTTCACCAGCTCCGATCAGAACGCCCTCAAGACCGAGATCCCGGCGCTGCGCGCCCTGGCCGGCACCGCCCCGGGGCTGTCCGCACACGTGGCTGGGCCGGCGGGCATCCTCGCCGACCTCGTCGACTCGTTCAAGGGGCTCGACGGGATCCTGCTGTACGTCACCGGGCTCATCGTGCTGGTCATCCTCGTCCTCGTGTACCGCAGCCCGATCCTGCCCGTACTCGTGCTCGCCTGCTCGGTACTCGCGCTGACCCTGGCCAACGGCCTGGTGTACCTGTTGGCCAAGAACGACGTGCTCACCCTCAACGGGCAGAGCAACGGCATCCTGGACGTGCTGGTACTCGGCGCGGCCACCGACTACGCGCTGCTGCTGGTCTCCCGGTTCCGGGAGGAGTGCCGGGTGCACCGCGGCCGGTTCGACGCGATCCGGGCGGCGCTGCGCGGCGCCGTCGAGCCGATCGGGGCCAGCGGCACCACGGTCGCCATCGCGCTGCTCTGCCTGCTGCTGTCCGACCTGTCCTCCAACCGGAGCCTGGGTCCGGTCGGCGCGATCGGCATCGGGTGCTCCCTGCTGGCGATGCTCACCCTGCTGCCGGCCGTACTGGCGCTGTTCGGCCGCGCGGCATTCTGGCCGTTCCGGCCGCACTTCCAGTCCCACCCGGCCGAGCAGCACGGAGTCTGGTCGCGGATCGCCCGGGCGGTCGGCCGGCGGCGCCGGCCGGTGTGGATCATCACGGTCCTGGTGCTGATCGGGCTCGGCAGCGGCCTGTTCCAGTTGAACGCGAACGGCATCCCGGAGGACAAGTCGTTCTCCAAAACCGTCGACTCCACCACCGGTGCGGACGTGCTGGCCGCGCACTTCCCGGCCGGTTCCGGATCACCGGCCGAGGTGATCTTCAAAGCCGACAAGCTTCAGCCGGTACTGGCGGCGGTCCGGCGGGTACCCGGAGTGGCACAGGCGGTCCCGTTCGCCGGGCAGGACGTGCCACCGGGAGCGCCGGGCGCGACGCCGAAGGTGGTGAACGGGCTCTCCCGGGTCGACGCCACGCTGGCCGCCGACCCCGACTCCACCCGCGCCTTCTCGATCCTGCGGCAGATCCGCGCCTCGGTTCACGCGGTACCCGGCGCGGACGCCAAGGTCGGCGGCTTCACCGCGACCAACCTGGACGTGGAGGACACGGCCAAGCGGGACCGCAACGTGATCATCCCGGTCGTCCTGGCCGTGGTGTTCGTGATCCTCGTCCTGCTGCTGCGCTGCCTGGTCGCCCCGCTGGTACTCGTGGTGACCGTGGTGCTGTCGTTCCTCGGCACCCTGGGCGTGTCCGGGTATGTGTTTCACAACCTGTTCAAGTTCGCCGGGGCGGACGCGGCGTTCCCGCTGTTCGCGTTCGTGTTCCTGGTCGCGCTCGGAGTGGACTACAACATCTTCCTGATCTCGCGGGTGCGGGAGGAGGTGTGCAAGCGGGGGCACCAGGCCGGCGTGCTGTCCGGCCTGACCGTGACCGGCGGCGTGATCACCTCGGCCGGCTTCGTGCTCGCCGCGACGTTCGCCGCGCTGACCGTGATCCCGTTGGTGTTCCTCACCGAGATCGCCTTCACGGTCGCGTTCGGCGTGCTGCTGGACACGCTCGTGGTGCGCTCGTTGCTGGTACCGGCGGTCCTGGTGGACATCGGCCGGCCGGCGTGGTGGCCCAGCCCGCTGTGGCGCCAGGGACCCTGACCCGCTACGCCACCCGCCACAGCCAGACGTCGTCCACGCGCTGCGGCGGACCGAACAGTTCGGTCGCCGTGGTGCGCAGCTTGCCGGCATTGGCGGCCCACTTGTCGCCGGGGCCGGGGGCGGAGAGCACGATCAGCTTGGCGTGCCAATATGCCAGATCCTGCCGCGCGTGCAGCCGGTCGAGATCGGTGACCTGGATGTCGGCGCCGGTCAGCGCGACGGTGGTGAGCAGGTCGTAGGTCGGCCGGGGCACCGGACCGATGCGGCTGCGCCCATCCGGCCCGCCCGGGCCGAGGAAGAACCCGGCCGGGATGGCGAAACCGAAGTCCGTCGCGGTCTGCCAGCGCTGCCCGTTCGGCAACAGGTCGGACGGGGGCGGCACGGGTACCAGCGTCTGGCCGGCGTGGACGTACTGGCGCCAGGTGCCGTCGGTGAAGAAGTTCGGCACCGGGTCACGCTGGGCCGCCGGGATCGACAGCGGGACGATCGGCAGCAGCGCGACGACGACGCCGGCGAGCCAGGCGTTGCGCCGGCGCGCCGGCAGCAGCAGGGCCCGGTCCAGGGCGAACGCGAGCAGGAAGCCGATGATCGGAATCAGGGTGAGGTCGATCCGGGCCGGCAGCGCGGAGTCGAAGATCGGCAACTGTGCCAGCGCCGCGTACGGCAGCGGTACCGGCGTGCTCCACGACCACACGTGCAGTCGCGGCCCCAATGCCAGCACCGCGAGTATCAGGCCGGTGATGGCCATCGCCCGCACCACCGGCCGGCGCCACAGCACCGCTACGACCGCCACCACGAGGATCAGCAGCACCGGACCGAAGAACGTGGTCTGTTCGGTGAAGTTGGGCGCCAGATTGTGCGACAGGCCGGCGAGCCGGGCCAGCGACAGGTACGGGAACGTCGCGTACGAGGCCAGGTTCTCGCTGTGGATCCGCTGGTCGAACCCGATGCCGTGGTACCGCTGCGGGCCGGCGAACTGCATGTACAGCGGGTACCCGAGCAGCACCACGCTGACCGCGGCGGCGATGCCGAGCCCACGCAGGAAGTTCGGGGCCGCGGCGCGCGCCTGTTCCCGGCGCGTCCACGCCCACAGCGCGACGAACAGCGCCAGCCCGAGCGCGACGAAGAACAGCATCTCCGCGCCGATGGAGAATTCCAGCACCACGAGTACGCCGAGGGCCAGGCCGTCGCGCACCGGACGGCGGCGCTGGCCCAGTCGCAGCACGACCAGCACGATGAACGGCACCAGGAACTGGCCGGTGAAGTTCAGGTGGGCGTTGGCGTGCGACACCATGCCGGGTGCGAAGCCGCAGAAGAGGGCGCCCAGCACCGCGGCGGCCCGGGTGCGGGTCACGTGCCGGGACAGCACGTGGTACCAGGCGTACGGCGTGAGGATGAGGTTCAACGTCAGGACGACCAGGAACGCCACCGGCGCGCCCAGGGTCAGCGTGATCGGGGAGAGCAGCCCGCCGACCACCACCATCGAGGTGTTGACCGCGAGGTTGACCCCGATCGGCGCGTTGAGCAGGGTGGTCCAGAACGGGTTGTCCAGGTGGGTCACCGAGTGCGCCGCGTAGGTCAGCAGCCACTCGAACAGCGACTGGTCGCCCCGGTTGTGCAGCACCACCCGGTGGTTCGGGTCGACCCACAGCTCCCAGGTCAGGTAAAACGCGCCGGCCACGCAGGTGGCCAGGACTGCCAGGTCGTACCGGCGGCTCGTGGCCCGGCCGGTGGCCGCACGCTGCGGCGACACGCTACTGGACTCGGCGGTCTCCTCGACCGCAGCCGTCACTTGCCTACCACCCATCGCAACGCGGACCTCAGGTCCTGGTGTTCGTACCGGAAGGACGACGCGGTCAGCACGCCCGGCAGGACACGCTGACTGATCACCGCCTCGTGGGCGAACTCGCCGGTCGCCACCCGTAGGACGGGCGCCGGTACCGTGAACAGCGCCGGCCGGCCGAGTACCCCTGCGAGAGTACGGGTGAACTCAGCGTTACGCACCGGCGCCACCCCGGTGAGGTTGACCGAGCCGGCGATGTCGGTTCGCAGTAGGAACTCGATCGCGGAGAGCTCATCGGCAAGCGAGATCCACGGCATCCACTGGCGGCCGGAGCCCAACTTGCCACCCAGTCCGTACTTGAACAACGGCATCAGCGGCTTGAGAAACCCGCCCCCCGGACCGAGGATCAGGCCGCTGCGGATGCGCACCACCCGGACCCCGGCCTGCTCCGCCGGGGTCGTCGCGGCCTCCCATGCCTGGCAGAGGTCGGCCAGGAAGCTGTCCCCGGGCGGTCCGCTCTCGTCGGTCTCCCGCTCACCGGTGTCGCTGTAGTACCCGACCGCGGACGCGTTGATCATTACCCGGGGCGGGGACTGCGCCGCCGCGGCGCTCTTGGCGATCGTCGAGGTGGCGTTGATCCGGCTGGACCGCAGCAGCTTCTTGAACTCGTCGTTCCAGCGCTGGTCGCCGACCCCGACGCCGGCCAGGTTGATCACCGCGTCCACGCCGTCGAGCACCGCGGGGTCCAGCTCGCCCTGGTTCGGGCGCCAGGCCACCTCGTCCGGGCCGCTCGGCTCCCGCCGGACCAGCCGCACGACATCGTGCCCGGAATCGCGCAACCGCTGAACCAGGGGCTTGCCGATGAAACCCGACGCGCCGCCGATGACGATCCGCATGCCATCCATCCTCGCCGACAAAGTGCGGTGGCGCCCGCGCGTACCACGCAGGCGCCACCGATGGCGTACGAGGCGCTCCTCCGGCCCGGCTGAGCCCAGAAGGCCGGCCGAACCCAGAGGGCCCGGCCGAGCCCAGAGGTCAGAGCCCCAGCTCGGCCTCGAAGTTGCCGCCCTCCAGGCGCTCCTTGATCGTGCCCAGGAACCGGGCCGCGTCCGCGCCGTCCACCAGGCGGTGGTCGTAGGACAGGGCCAGGTAGACCATCGACCGAGGAGTGATCACTTCGCCCAGGTCGGGGTCGTTGACCACCACGGCGCGGCGCACCACGGCGCCGGTACCGAGGATGCCGACCTGCGGCTGGTTGATGATCGGGGTGTCGAACAGCGCACCTCGGCTGCCCGTGTTGGTCAGCGTGAACGTGCCGCCGGACAGCTCGTCCGGGCTGATCTTGTTGTTCCGGGTGCGCTCGGCGATGTCGCCGATCCGCCGGGCCAACCCGGCCAGGTTGAGGTCGCCCGCGTTGCGGATCACCGGTACGACCAGGCCCCGCTCCGTGTCTACGGCCATGCCCAGGTGCTCGGCGTCGTGGTACGTGACGGTGCCGGCCTCCAGATCGAGCGAGGCGTTGACGTTCGGGTGCACCCGCAGCGCCTCGATCGTGGCCAGCGCGAAGAACGGCAGGAAGGACAGCTTCACGCCCTCGCGCCGCTGGAACTCCGCCTTGGCCTGGTCGCGCAGCCGGGCGATCTTCGTGACGTCGACCTCGACCACCGTGGTCAGCTGCGCCGAGATCTGCAGCGACTCGACCATCCGCCGGGCGATCAGCGCACGCATCCGGGGCAGCTTCTCGGTGCGACCGCGCAGCGGGCTCGGCTCCGGCTTCGCGACCGGCGCGCTCGCCGCCCGGGTCGCCGGCTTCGCGGCGGCCGCCGCCTCGGCCGCGCGCTTGGCCTCGGCCGCGTCCAGCACGTCCTGCTTGCGGATCCGGCCACCGACGCCGGTGCCGCGCAGGCTGCCCAGCGCGACGCCGTGCTCGGCGGCCAGCTTGCGGACCAGCGGGGTCACGTAACCGGCCTCGTCACCGGCGCCGGTCGGCGCGGTCTCGTGCACGGTCGGGGTCTGGGCGGGCGCGCTGACCTGGTCGGCGGCCGGCGGCTGGGCGGCACGAGCCTGCGCCGCAACGGTCGGCTGGGCCGGCGCGGGCTGCGCCGGAGCCGGGCGCTGCTGTGCCGGTGCGGGGGCTGCCTGAGCCGGAGCGGCCTGCGCCGCGGGGGCCGCCTGCGGTGCCGGTGCGGCCTGCGGTGCCGGTGCGGCCGGAGCAGCCCCGGCGGTGCCGATGACGGCCAGCTTCGCGCCGACCTCGACGGTCTCGTCCTGGTTGACAGTGATCTCCAGGAGCGTGCCGGCGGCCGGTGCCGGGATCTCGGTGTCGACCTTGTCGGTGGAGACCTCCAACAGCGGCTCG
>NZ_BONZ01000070.1 GCF_016862975.1 Rugosimonospora africana | reverse complement strand
TCGGCCTCGACCTTGTCGCCGACCTGCTTGAGCCAGCGGGTGACGGTGCCCTCGGTGACGCTCTCCCCGAGTTGCGGCATGGTGACCGATACCGGCATGTCCTGTGACTCCTTGGATTGTGTCTTGTTTTCGGATCGGTCCCGGGGCGGCTCAGCCGTGCACGTGCAGCGGCTTGCCGGCCAGCGCCAGGTGTGCCTCGCCGAGGCCCTCGCTCTGCGTCGGGTGCGGGTGGATGAGCTGGGCGACCTCGGCCGGGAACGCCTCCCAGTTGTAGATCAGCTGCGCCTCGGAGCTCAGCTCGCTGATCCGGTCACCGACCATGTGGACGCCGACCACCGGACCCTCGGGTGCCCGTACGAGCTTCACGAAGCCCGACGTCTTGAGGATCTGGCTCTTGCCGTTGCCGGCCAGGTCGTAGGTGAGCGTCTGCACGCCGTCACCGTACAGCTCACGGGCGCGGGCCTCGGTGAGACCGACCGAGGACACCTCCGGCGAGGTGTAGGTGATCCGGGGGATGCCGTTCTCGTCGATGGGAGCCGGGTTCAGGCCGGCGATCTCCTCGGCCACGAAGATGCCGTGGCCGAAGCCGCGGTGCGCCAGCTGGAGACCGGGGACGATGTCGCCGACCGCGTACACGTTCGGCAGGTTGGTACGCAGCCGGTCGTCGGTGAGGACGAAGCCGCGCTCCATGTTCAGGCCCTGCTCCTCGTATCCGAGGTTGGCCGTGGTCGGGCCGCGTCCGACGGCCACCAGCAGCAGCTCCGCCTCGAAGGTTTCGCCGCCCTGGATGGTGATCTTGACGCCGCTATCGGTGCGCTCGACCGTCTCGAACGGCTTGCCCGTCTTGAACGTGATGCCGCGCTTGCGGAACGCCCGCTCCAGCGCCTTCGAGCTCTGCTCGTCCTCGGGCGGCAGCAGCCGGGGCAGCGCCTCGATGATCGTCACATCGACGCCGAACGACTTCCAGGCGCTCGCGAACTCGCAGCCGATGACGCCGCCGCCCAGAATCACCACGGAACTGGGAACGTGGTCCAGGTTCAGCGCGTGCTCGGAAGTGATCACCCGCTCGCCGTCGACGTCCAGGCCGGGCAGGCTCTTGGAGTACGAGCCGGTGGCCAGGATGAGGTTGCGGCCGGTGACCCGCTGGCCGTTGACCTCGACCGTGGTCGGACCGACCAGCCGGCCCTCGCCCTCGAAGACGGTGACCTTGTTGGCCTTGAACAACCCCTGCAGGCCCCGGAAGAGCCGGGAGACCACGGAGTCCTTGTAGGCGTTGACGCCCTTCATGTCGATGCCGTTGAAGCCCACCTGCACACCGAACTGCTCGCCCTCGCGGGCCAGGTCGGCGACCTCACCGGCGTGCAGCAACGCCTTGGTCGGGATGCATCCGCGGTGCAGGCAGGTGCCGCCCAGCTTGTCCTTTTCGATGAGCGCGACGGACAGACCCAGCTCCGTCGCTCGGAAGGCCGCCGCGTACCCGCCGCTGCCACCGCCCAGAATGACGACGTCGTAACTGTTGGTCTCGTCGGTCACGTGCTCTCCCAGGGAAGCGCGGCTCTGCGTGTATGGAGAGAGGTCGCCCCCTGCGCGGGGCAACCGCCTCGGCCATCTTGTCACTACCCTGATACGGCTGCGACGTGAGGTGCGCAACGACACGTTTGGGCGGCGTACCCTTTGCCCAAAGGCCGGGGAGGAGAAGACGGGTGGCCTGGTTCCGACGCCGGGGTGGATCTGCGACGGCATCCACCGATCGGGCGGCGTACCGCGTTGATCTTGAATATCTTGAGCAGTTTGTCCGGTCCCGCCGTGGTGTCGAGGCGTTCCTGGAGCCTCGCACGACGGTCACCGAGAATACCGTGATCTTGATCGCGCACGACGGGGAGTGGACCAGGCGACGGGTGCCGAACCCGGAAAGCGCCCGGCAGTTCGCCTTCAAGCTGAGCATCCCGGTCTATGACGTCCGGCTGGTCGGCTATCCGCAGCGGATGCGCGACTACAACCAGCGCCGCAAGGCGGCCGGCAACAGCTAGGCCGGCCGGGCCCACCGCTGGGCAACGGGTCGGCCGCGCGCTGGCTAAGCGCGCTGGCTAGAAAAGCATCGGCGTCCCGGGCACGCGTGCCCGGGACGCCGGATCGTTTCGGTCCTGCTTCGCGACTCTGCTCGGCCGCTTCTGCTCCGCTGGCCCCTACTCCGCGGCGATGCGGTCGATCAGCTCCAGCAGCGTGCGGACCGGTACCCCGGTGCCGCCCTTGGACAGGTACCCGGACGGCTCGCCGGAGTTGTAGCTCGGACCGGCGATGTCGATGTGCGCCCAGTCCACGCCGTCGGCCACAAACTCGGACAGGAACACACCGCCCTGCAGCATGTGGCCGGCCCGGTCCATCGCGCTGTTAACCTGCGAGATGTCCGCGACCTCGGAGTCCATGCCCTTGCGCACGTCATCGGGCAGCGGCATCGGCCAGGCCGGCTCGCCGACCGCGTCGCCGGCCTCCTGCACCCGAGCGCACAGCGACGGGGTACCCATGACACCGGCGACCCGCTTGCCCAGCGCGATCACCTGGCCGCCGGTCAGCGTCGACGTCTCCAGCAGGTAGTCCGGCTCATCCTCGCAGGCCCGGGCGATCGCGTCGGCCAGGATCATCCGGCCCTCGGCGTCGGTGTTGAGTACCTCGACCTTCTTGCCGCTGTACATGGCCACCACGTCGCCCGGCCGGTACGCCGACCCGGACACCATGTTCTCCGCGATCGGCACGTACGCGGTGACGGTGACCTTCGGCTTGAGCTCGGCGACCGCCAGCAGGGTGGCCGCGACCGCCGCCGCACCGGCCATGTCCGACTTCATCTCCCACATGCCCTGCGCTGGCTTGATCGAGACCCCGCCGCTGTCGAAGGTGATGCCCTTGCCGATGAGGGCCACCTTCTTACGGGAGCCCCGGCTCGGCGAGTACGAGATGCGGACGAACCGCGGCGGCGCCTCGGAGCCCTGGCCGACCGCGATGATCCCGCCGTACCCGGCCTTCTTGAGCGCCTTCTCGTCGAGCACCTCGACGGTCAGGCCGGCCTTGCGGGCGGCGTCCGCGACAGCCGTGGCGAACGCGGGCGGGCGCAGGTCGTTGGGGGCGGTGTTGACCCAGTCCCGGGTCTGTGTCACCGCCCGGGCCACGGCCGCGGCGCGCTTGAGTTCGGCGCGGAACGTCTTGTCGGCGGCGTCCGGTACGTGCACCGACACCGCGCCCACCGGCGCCACCCGGGCCGGGGTCGACTTGTACGCGGCGAACCGGTACCCGCCGAGCAGCGCGCCCTCGGTCAGCGCCCGCAGCGCGGCGACGTCGCCGTCCGGCTCCTCGGAGACGGGCAGCGCCAGGGCGATCTTCGGGGTACCCGCGAGTGCCCGCACCGCGTTGCCGGTTGCCCGCCGCAGCGTCTCGGGGGACGGCATCGCGCCGGTGGGCTCCGGGCCGAGCCCGACGGCGACCACCAGTGGCGCGCTGATCGTGCCGAGGGTGGCCATCTTGGTCACCTCTCCGGTGGCACCGGTCGCGCCGAGGAGCACCAGCGT
This sequence comes from Rugosimonospora africana, assembly GCF_016862975.1. GTDB lineage: Bacteria > Actinomycetota > Actinomycetes > Mycobacteriales > Micromonosporaceae > Rugosimonospora > Rugosimonospora africana. The sequence goes on along the minus strand of NZ_BONZ01000070.1, from coordinate 90,220 downwards.
GTCCACCAGTCGCCCGTCGAACGCGACGGCGATGCTCTCCGCGCCGGAGGCGAGCAGCAGCGGTGCCGGGGCGTCGGGGCTCTGGCTGTAGACGCCGATCACGATGGCTCCGACCGCCAGTTCGGCCGGGTCGGTATCGATGAGGTCGAGCGTCGCAATGCTGGTAGTCACGCGTTATCTCCAGGGATGTCAGTGCAGGCTTGCGTCGATGCTAGCCATCGTGGCCGGTCACGTGCGCCGGACGGGCCGATCATGCCCTTCCGGAACGGGACGGAACCCTCTCCGAACCGGGCGGGAACCCTTTCCCGGGGGCCGGTCCGGGCCGGTCCGGCTCGGCGCGTCTGGTGCCGCGCCGGGACCCGGGCCAGTCGTTCGACCAGTCTGGCTCGGCGCGTCTGGTGCCGCGCCGCGACCCAGACCAGTCGTTCGATAGGTTGCCCAGCATGTCCTCTCAAGAGGCGGCTCACACCGCAGACACTGCCCAGGAATCCCTGCTCGAATCCCCGTTGCGGGAGCGGCATGTCGCCCTCGGTGCGAAGTTCGCCGCGTTCGGCGGCTGGAACATGCCGCTGGAGTACGCGGGCGGCGGCGTGTTGAAGGAGCACGCGGCGGTACGCGAGGCGGTCGGTGTGTTCGACGTCTCACACCTGGGCAAGGTCTCGGTGGCCGGGCCCGGCGCCGCCGAGTTCCTCAACGGGTGCCTGAGCAACGATCTGGGCCGGATCACTCCAGGCCAGGCGCAGTACACACTGTGCTGCGACGACCGGACCGGCGGCGTGGTCGACGACCTGATCGCCTACCTGCGCGGCCCTGACGAGGTGTTCCTGATCCCGAACGCCGCCAACACCGCCGAGGTCGTACGCCGGCTGGTCGCCGCCGCGCCGGCCGAGATCAAGATCACCGACCGGCACCGGGACTTCGCGGTACTGGCCGTGCAGGGGCCGGGCTCCGCCGCCGTACTGGACGGGCTCGGCCTGCCGTCGGCGCACGGGTACATGAGCTTCGAGACCGCCGCGCTCGCCGGCACCGAGCTGACCGTGTGCCGCACCGGCTACACCGGCGAGCACGGGTACGAGCTGGTCGTCCCGTGGGACCGGGCGGTCGCGGTGTGGGACGCGCTGCTTTCCGCCGGGCAGCCGCACGGCATCCGGGCAGCCGGCCTGGCTGCCCGGGACACGCTGCGCACGGAAATGGGATACCCGCTGCACGGCCAGGACCTGTCGCTGTCCATCACGCCGTCACAGGCCCGGGCCGGCTGGGCGGTCGGCTGGAAGAAGCCGGCGTTCTGGGGCCGTGACGTGCTGCTGGCTGAGCGGGCGGCGGGACCCGCCCGGGTACTGCACGGGTTGCTGGCGCTCGACCGGGGGATCCCCCGGCCGCACATGGCGGTGCTGCGCGGCGACGAGCGGGTCGGCGAGGTGACCAGCGGTACGTTCTCGCCCACCCGGCGGGTCGGCATCGCCCTGGCGCTGCTGGACTCGTCCGCGGGGCTGACCGAGGGCGACGAGGTGGAGTTGGACGTGCGCGGCCGGCGCTCACGCTGCCAGGTGGTCAAGCCCCCCTTCGTCACTCCCTCGGTGCGATGACGACCGGATGCTGACCCGCCACGAGGTGGCCGCGGACTCAACCTAGGACCAGCGCTCAGCCTAGGACCAGCACGAGGTACGCGACGCACGCCGCGACCTCGACGAGCGCGCCGAGTACGTCGCCGGTGATCCCACCCAGGCGTCGTACCGCGTGACGGTTCAGCAGGATGCTCACGCCGGCGGCGAGGACCACCGCGACCGGACCCTGCCACGGCCGGCCCGGTACCGCGAACACCGCCAGTACGGCCACCGCGAGCGTGCCCGCGGCCAGCGCGGGGACCCCGACCGTACCGGCGACCAGCGCGCCCAGCCCGGCCGGCCGGGCCGCCGGTACTCGGCGCCGGCAGGCCCAGGAGACGGCCAGCCGGCCGGTGGCGGCGGCGGTCGCGACCCCGAGCACCAGCGCGGAAGCCGTTCTGCCGGCCAGGGCGGCCACGCCGGCAGCCTGGACTAGCAGGCTCAGCGCGATGGCGGCCACCCCGAACGGGCCGACTTCCGGACTCTTCATGATCTCCAGAGCCCGCTCCCGCCCCGCGTACGAGCCGAGCCCGTCCACGGTGTCGGCCAGCCCGTCGACGTGCAGCCCCCGGGTCAGTACCACGCCGAGCGTGACGACCACGGCGCCGAGTACCAGCGACGGCGCCCGAAGTTCGCGCAACCCCAGCGCCACGCCGCCGAGTACGGCGCCGAGCACCGCGCCGACCAGCGGCGCGGCGGACATCGCGACGCCCGCCGCGGCCCGGTCCGCCCGGCCGGCCCGCAGCGGCAGCACGCTGAACGTGGTCAGCGCCAGGCGCACCCCGGCGACCAGGGAGCCCGGCGCCGGGCCGGCCCGGTCAGACACCGTCCACTATGGACAGCGTGGACTGGATCAGCGGGAGCGCGGCCAGCGCCGCGACGCCCTCGCCGAGCCCGAACCGCAGGTCGAGCAGGGGCGTGGCACCCAGCATGTCCGCACCCGCCTTCACAGTCGGGTGGTCGCCGTGCTCGGCGAGCAGCGTCCAGTGCCGGGTGACCGCGGAGATGTCCCGGGCGGTGACCGCGGCGGCGATGCCGACCGGCCCGTCGATCAGGACCGGTACCCGCCGGGCCGACGCCCCGATCAGCACCCCGACCCCGACCGCGATGTCCTCGCCGGCCAGCGCGGCCAGCACCGCGCGGGCGTCCCGGGCCTGGCCCCGCATGCCGCGCAACGCGTCCCGGATAGCGCCGCACCGGACCATCCACGCCTCGTCGTCGATCTTCCCGCCCGGCTGGTACACCCGGGGAAGCAGGGCGGCCGGTCCGGCCGTCACGTTGGCCGCCACGACCGCCGCGGCGGCGGCATGCTGCCCGGCTCCGGCGGCAGCCAGCACGATCAGGTCGGTGCCCTCGTCGATCGCGGCGTCGGCCAGCCGGAGGCCCTCCCGCAGTGCCGCGTCCACCCGGGTGGGCGACGCCGCCAGTCCGTCCTCGATAGGTGCGGCCACCGGAGTGCGACCCGGCCCGCCGAGGTCGACCACCTCCAGGCGCGCGCCGGCCTGGGTGGCCAGCAGACCGAGCGGGCCGGCGCCCTGCCGGGACTGCCGCACGCGCTCGGCCCAGTCGTCCGGGTTGTCGCCGGCCGCCACGCCGCCGGCGTGGTCGCCGTGCAACAGCAGTACGCGTACCGAACCGAACGGCCTCGGGCTGGCCGTGCCCTGGACACCGGCGGCGAACGTCGCGGCCCGGGTCAGGTTGCCCAGGCCGGGGCCGGCGATGTTGAGCGCGGCGAGGCGTTCCCCGGCGGCGCTGGCGGCCTCCTCGTCTGGCAGCGGCAGCGTCCCGTCCAGCTCGATGACCACGCCCTGCGGCTGATCCTTGAGGGTGAGGAGGGAGCCGGACAGCGACCTGGAAGGCACTGCGGTCTCTGCCGGGACCGGCTCGGTCACCGCCGGCTCGGATGCCGCCGCTTCGGGTACCGCCCCCTCGGCGGGCGCCGCTGTGGGCGCCGCGGTGGCGGTGAGCGGTTCAGCCGGCGGCACCGGCTCGACCGGCGGCACCGGCTCGGCGGGCGAGACGGCGACCGAGACCCCGGCCGCCGGCACCGGCACGGCGGGCGTGCCAGCCGGAGCCGGCTTGAGCCAGCCGGGCTGACCGGCGACGACCAGGACCACCCCGTCACACGCCTCCGCCAGCAGCCGGTTCGCGCTGCCCACCGCGTCGGCGAAGGCCCGTCCGGACTCGGTCGCCGGGATCACCGACATCCCCACCTCGGGGCTCACGATCACCACGCGGGCAACGCAGTCGCGTACCGCGCCGACCAGCTCGGTGACGGCCCCGCGCTCGGTACCCGCCGACCATCCGGCCTCCTCGAGGACGGCGGTCAGCCAGCCACCGAGATCGTCGATCAGCAGCGTCTGGTCCGGCTTCGCGTCGGTGAGCAGGGTCATCAGTCGCCCGGGGGAGGCTCCGGTCTCCTCTGTGACCCAGGTCGCTGGTCGGCGACCGCGGTGCGCGTCCAACCTGGCCGCCCACTCCGGATCATCGGTAGCGGGAGTGGCGGTGGCCACATACCTGACCTCGGTGGCGCCGTTGACCAGGGATTCGGCAAACTCGGACTTACCGGACCGGATTCCGCCGAGCACGAGAATGGTGTGGTACCCGTCGAGCGACATGCTCGTACCCTATGTTCCTCGTACGCGCTGGACCCGCCCGGCTCCACCGTCCGCACTAAGCTTGCGGGACCGGCCGTATGCGATGCCGGCCGCGGCGCTGCGCGGGTGGGTCGGCGCGTGACGAAGGGGAGAGCCAAGGATGTCGTGGACCTGGCGGTACGAGGACGGCGACGGTCAGTCGGTCGACGGCCCCGGTGAGACGTTCACCAGCCAGGCTGACGCGGAGTCGTGGATCGGCCAGAGCTGGCGGGAACTGGTGGCCGGGGGCACGACGACCGCTCTCCTGGTGGAGGACGGCCGGGTGGAATACCGGATGAGCCTGCTCCCCGCGGGCGAGTGAGGTTCCGGTGAGCTACCGCACGGGCCGCCGCCTCGCGATCGGGGTCCCCCGAGGCGCGTCCCGGCCCAGCCCGATCTTCCTGGGCATCCTGGCCGTGTTCTTGATCAGCGGCTGGATGACCTGGGCCAGGTACGGCTCGATACGGCTGGACGCGTTCCTGTTCGTGGTCGCCGGCTGGGTGCTGTCGCTGTGCCTGCACGAGTTCGCCCACGCGCTGACCGCGTACCGGTCCGGAGACGTCAGTGTCGTGCAGAAGGGCTACCTGACGCTCAACCCGGTGAAGTACACCCACACCCTGCTGAGCGTGGTGCTTCCGCTGGTCTTCCTCGTCCTGGGCGGCATCGGGCTGCCCGGTGGCGCGGTGTGGGTCGACCACACCTACATCCGCGGCCGGGTCAAGGACACCCTGATCAGCCTGGCCGGCCCGGGGATGAACGTGGTGTTCACCGCCGTACTGGTGATCCCTTTCGCGTTCGACATCGACATGTTCGCGCACATCGAGTTCTGGTCGGTGTGGGCGTTCCTCGCGTTCCTGCAGCTGACCGCGAGCGTGCTCAACCTGATGCCGATCCCCGGCGTCGACGGCGGCAACGCCCTGCGGCCCTGGCTGTCCCACGACTGGCGGCGCGGGTTCGACGCCGTCGCACCGTACGGCATGCTGATCTTCTTCGCCCTGCTCTGGCAGCCGAGCATCAACCGGGTCTTCTTCGACGTGATCGACCGGCTGGCGGAGCTGATCGGCCTGCCGATCTTCCTCGCCTCGTCCGGCCAGTCGCTGTTCATGTTCTGGCGCTGACGCGTCTCAGGTTCTGGCGCTGACGCGTCCAACCGCCCGCGTCGCGCCTCCGGGCGGCACGCCCCGGTCCGGAGGGTTCCGGACCGGGGCGGTGTCAGCGAGCGACGCGCTCAGCGGCGAGCGGCGGGGCCTTCGGTATGGGATCCAGACCGGGGCGCGCCCGCGCGCGACGCGCTCAGGGGCGAGCGGCCGGGCTTTCGGTCTTGGCCGGGTCGCGCTCGACGATCGGGTCGAGGATCTCGTCGATCGCCTTGAGCAGCTCCGCGTCCAGCTTCACGCCCGCGGCCTTCACGTTGTCCTGCAGCTGCTCCGGCCGGGTCGCGCCGACGATCGCCGAGGACACGTTCGGGTTCTGCAACACCCAGGCCACCGCCAGCTGGGCCATGCTGAGCCCGGCCTTCTCGGCGATCGGCTTGAGCTGCTGGACCCGGGCCAGCACGTCGTCCCGCAGGAACCGGCGGATGAAGTTCGCGCCGGACTTCTCGTCGGTGGCCCGCGAGCCCTCCGGTGCCGACTGCCCCGGCAGGTACTTGCCGGTCAGCACACCCTGCGCGATCGGGGACCAGACGATCTGCCCGACGCCGAGCTCCTCCGAGGTCGGGACGACCTCGGCCTCGATGACCCGCCACAGCATGCTGTACTGCGGCTGGTTCGACACCAGCTGGATCTTCAGCTCGCGGGCCAGGTCGGCCGCGGCCCGGATCTCGCTGGCACGCCACTCGGACACGCCGATGTAGAGCGCCTTCCCGGCGTGCACGATGTCGGCGAACGCCTGCATCGTCTCCTCGAGCGGCGTCGAGTAGTCGTACCGGTGCGCCTGGTACAGGTCGACGTAGTCGGTCTGCAACCGGCTCAGCGATCCGTTGATCGACTCCTGGACGTGCTTGCGGGACAGGCCGCGGTCGTTGGCGCCGGAACCGGTCGGCCAGTAGACCTTGGTGAAGATCTCCAGGCCCTCGCGGCGCTGCCCGTTCAGGGCGCGGCCGAGAACCGACTCCGCGCGGGTGCCCGCGTAGACATCGGCGGTGTCGAAAGTGGTGATACCGAGATCGAGTGCGGCGTGCACACAGGCGGTAGCCTGCTCCTCCTCGACCTGGGAGCCATGGGTGATCCAGTTGCCGTAGGAGATCTCGCTGACCATGAGGCCGGATCGGCCAAGGTGTCGATATTGCATGGCAAGACCCTATCGGTCGACGTCGACGGCGGCACGTGCGACCAGTCCGGCTCGGCGCGTCTGGCGCCGCGCCACGACCCGGACCAGTCGTCGGCAGCGATCACGATCCGGCTCACAGCATAGGGCGGGCGTCGACCAAGAGCCGATCGATCTCCTCGGTGACAGCCATCCGGCTGGGATGGCTCGGCGTGATCAACATCCGGCCGCGGCGGTCCAAGGCACCCCAGCGGTGTGCCCCGTCGGTGATGAGGAACGCCACCGGGTGGATGACCAGTGCCGGGTGTACCGGCTCGACCAGCACCCGTCCGGCCCGGTCCACCACGCCCTTGCGGCCGCCCAACTCCACCACGGCCAGCCCCTCGTCGGAGAAGCCGTCGATGTAGCGCCCGTCCGACAGGGCGGTGGCGAACGAGTCGTACCGGAACGGGACCACCGCCCGGCCGATGCCGTCCACCGCACCCCAGCGACCACCCCGCCGTACCGCGGCCATCCCGCGCCGGAACGGGCGGACGTCCTCGAAGCCGGTCGAGATGGTCACCGTGTTGGCCTTGTCGATGCCGATCCACCGCGCGGTACCGTCCCGGGACACCCAGGCCAGCCCGTCGGAGAAACTGCTCACCCCGAGGTACCCGGCGTGCGCTGGGATCAGGGTCTCGCCCGCCTCATCGATCAGCTCCCAGGATTCCTGGCCGGGCCGCTGCACCCAGGCGACCGAGTCCCGGAACGGCTGCACGTCGGAGTACACCGCCGCGACCCGGGTCTCGCCTTCCGCGTCGGTGAAGCCCCACAGGCCGGTCTGCTCGTCCAGCGCCGGGGTCGGTGGCCGGCGGATCTGCAGGATCTCCTCGCGGGTACGCGGGTACGGACCCCAGTCGTTCTCGGCCACCTTGCGGAACACCGCGTCCAGCGCCAGCTCGGTGTGCGCGATCATTTCGGGGTCTTCGGTCTTGCGCAGTTCGAGGGCCTTCTCGAAGTGGATGCACGCTTCGATGTACCGCCCCTGGTCGTAGGCGCACTTCCCGGAGTGCTGGTACATCGTGGCCCGCAGCCGGTCCGGCAGCTCGGTCGAGTTGGCCAGCGTGAACAGCCGGTCGGCTTCCTCGAACTCCCCGCGCCACTGGAGCACGTGGGCGAGCCGCGCCTGAGCGATCGCGATCCGGCGCAGCTCGCCGGTCGCTTCCGCGTGGGCCAGCGCCAGCTTGCCGTCGGCCTGTGCCTTCTGCAGGTCGCCGAGGATGCGGGACACCACCGCGCGCAGGCTCAGCAGGCGCGCTCGGGGAGCGTTGTCCTCGTGCCCGTTGAGCTTGACCGTGAGCAGGTCCCTGATCTCCAGGAGCCGTTCCTCTTCGCCGTCCACCTTCTCCCGCAGGGTGTCCGGATCGAACACCCAGTCCCAGGTGGCCAGGGTCTGCTCGGGGTCGGTCGCACCGGCCGGAGCGGGCTCGTCCGACGGCGGCCCGGAGACGGGGAACGGGGGCGCCGAGACCGGCGGAGCGGACACCGGCGGCGCCGAGACCGGCGGGGAGCTGACCGGTTCGATCGGCCCGATGTCCGGCGGGGCGCTGACGACCGGCGGTGCCGGCGGCTCGTACCGGAGGCCGCCGGGCGGGGTGGGCGCGGTGAGCGCCTCGACGATGTCCGGGCGCAACCCGGCGGGGATGCCTTCGGCGCCGGTGAACACCTCGCCGGGGCGGGGGAGTCGGGGCTGCCGCTGCACCCGGGGAGCGGGCGCGGGACCGGGCGGGGGACCGACCGGTACCGATGCCCGTCCGGCACCGCGCGGCCGGCCCTCCCCACCGCGCCGGTCGCTTCCCGGCCTGCGGTCACCACGGCCCCGGCGGTCGGCTGCGGGCCGGCGGTCGTCGTCCCAGGAGTCCTCGTCGCTCCGGCGGTCGTCAAGCCGGCGATCCCCGGACGGGCGGCGGTGGTCGTCTTCCCAGCGAGCGTCGTCTTCCCGTCGGTGGTCGTCCTCCCGGCGGTGGTCGTCCTCCCGGCGGGCGTCGTCGTCCCAGCGGTCCTCGTCCGCGAACCGGTCGTCCGGATGGCGGTCACCGGGTGCTCGGCGATCTACCGGTCGCCGGTCGCCTGCCGGCCGTCGCTCGACGCCGGGTCGTGCGTCGCCGCCGCGGCGCTCACCGCTCCGGTGGTCGTCGTCCAGCCAGCGGTCGTCGACCGGGCGGCGCTCGCCTTCCGGGCCACGTTCGCGGCGATCGTCGGCGGGCCGGTGTTCGTCGACCGGCCGGCGTCCGGCGGGGCGGCGATCGCGGCGCTCATTGCCGCCGCGGCGGTCACTGGCCCGGTGGTCGTCGTCAGCCCAGAAGTCGTCGTCCGCCCACCGGTCGTCGTCCCAGTGGTCGTCGTCGTCCCAGCGATCCCCGCCGGCTCGGCGATCTTCCGCGGGTCGGCGGTCTTCGGCGACCCGCCGGTCCACGGGCCCACGGCGGTCGTCGTCCCAGCGGTCGTCGGGCCGTCTACGGTCGTCGGGGCCTCGGCGGTCGTCAGGTGCGCGGCGGTCGTCGGGGCCTCGGCGGTCGTCAGGTGCGCGGCGGTCGTCAGGCCCCCGGCGTTCGCCCGCGGTCCGGCGCTCGCCGCCGCGACGTTCGTCCCGCGGACGGCGTTCGTCGATGGGGCGGCGCTCGTCAACGGGACGGCGCTCGTCGATCGGACGGCGCTCGTCACTGCCCCGACCCTCATCGGCCGCCCGGCGTTCGTCCAGCGGGCGGTCGTCAGGGGAGCGATCGTCGGTGGGGCGGCGGACGTCGGCGGGTCGCGGATCGTCACCGGGTCGGCGCCTGCCAGTGGGCCGGCTGGTGAACCGGACCGCGGACGACGCTTCGATCGGGGGCATGGGAGGCCCACCGACCCGGTCAGGCTCGCGATCCGTCGAGGCTCCCGGCCGAGCGACCCCGCGGGCCCGCCCGTCACCGGCTCCGGGCCGCAGTCGACCCTCCTCGGCCTCATCCTCGTCGAGGATTTCCTCGCGATCGTCCGTGGAGTCCTCCGGCGGCCGGCGGCCCGGCCGCCGCCCGCCCGGTCGCGGGCTGGACTCGGCGTCTTCGTCTTCCGGCGCGACCCGGGCCCACTGCATGGTCGGCACGGTCGCCCACGCCGGTCCGGCCGGCCTGCGCCGGTCCTCGGCGTGATCGTCGCGCTCGGTCACGCAGTGCCACCTCGTCGGTCGAAAACGCGTCCAGCAAAGCATAAGAACCGGGTGAAGTGACTCGGCCCGGTCGCGAAAGGAGGGTACGGCGTGGACAGCGGCACCGCCAAGATGATGCGGCGGGTACCGTCGAGCCCCCAGTACCATATCGGACTTTGATCGGGCTGGTTAGTGCGGGATTCCGGCGTTATCCGCTGTATCGGCACGCTGCGCCGATCGCGGCCGTCGGCGTGTCGCCCGCTCAGCGGTGCTCCATCACCAGCACCGCCCAGGTGCCCGGCTCCATCGCCTCATAGGCGTGCGGAACGTCGCCGGCGAACGCGGCATAGTCTCCCGGACCCAGCTCGACCACCTGGTCGGCCGGGCCGGTACGGACCCGTCCGGCCGCCACGATCAGGTGCTCGACCGTACCGGGGATGTGCGGCTGGGCCTGCCGGTGCTCGGGCCCGGGCTCCAGGGTGATGACGTAGATGTCTCGCCTGCCGTGCGGCGGGCCGGCCGCCAGCAGGCTACCGGTGAAGTGCGCCCGCTCCGACGGGACGAGGGGACCCTGCCCGGCGCGTACCACCCGCACCGGAGGGGCCGGCGGCTCGACCAGTTGGCTGAACGGCACCCCCAGCGCCACGGCCAGTGCCCACAGCGTCTCCACGCTGGGATTTCCGGCACCCGACTCGAGCTGGGACAGCGTCGACTTGGCGACGCCGGCCCGCCGGGCTAGCTCGGTCAGCGACAGCCCGGCACGCTCACGTTGCTCGCGCAGCGCCGCCGCGATCGCGGCCAACGGTGGCCCCGGTACGGTCATGTTCGCTCCAGCGGTCAGATCGTTCGATTTGACGAACACCTCGGTTGTGTTCATCATAAGAGACCATGCGTGCGATGTGGCGAACGGCAGACCGGGCGCTGATCCGGGACATCGCCGCGATCGTCGCGGCCGACTGCTTCGTCGGGATGTCCTTCGGTGCGATCGCGGTCGCGAGCGGCCTCCCGCTCTGGGCTGCGGTGGCGATGTCCATCCTGATCTTCGCGGGTGGCGCGCAGTTCCTCGCGGCCAGCCTGGTCGCGGCCGGCAACCCGGTGGCCGCCGTACTGGGCGGATTGCTGCTCAACGCGCGGCACCTGCCGTTCGGGATGGCGGTCGGTGACGTGCTGGGCCGCGGAGCCACCCGGCTGGCCGGCAGCCACATCATGGTCGACGAGTCGGTCGCGTTCGCGCTGGCACAGCCCGATCCCCGGAAGCGCCGCGCCGCCTACTGGCTGACCGGCGTCGCCCTGTTCGTCGCGTGGAACGCCGGCGGGCTTGTCGGCGCGATGGTCGGCAGCGCGATCGGCGACCCAGGCACGTTCGGGCTGGACGCCGCGTTCCCGGCCGGCCTGTTCGCGCTGCTGCTGCCGACGCTGATCCGGGCGCGGGATCAGAGCGCGGCGGCGCCGGCCCGTCCGGCCTCGACCGGTGGCGCTCCGGCGGGTGACGGGACGGCGGGCGGTGTCACGGCCGGCGGTGTCGCGGTCGGCGGTGTGACGGCCAGCGGTGGCGCGGCCGGCAGTGTCACGGTCGACGGTGGCGCGGCCGGCAGTGTCACGGTCGACGGTGGCACGGTCGGGGACGGCTCCGGGACAGGTCGTGACCCTGCGGCCCCTTGGGTGGCGGGTGCGGGGGCGCTCATCGCCGTGGCGGCCACCCCGCTGGTACCGGCCGGGCTGCCGGTACTGCTGGCCCTGGCCGCCCTTGGCCTCGCGTTCGTGGTACCGGTCCGGAAGGCGGCCGTCACATGCTGATCGTGGTGATCCTGTTGCTGGCCGCCGGGACGTACGGGTTCCGGCTGGGCGGGGCGCTGCTGCGCGAGCGGGTCGTGTTGCCCGCTCCGGTCGCCCGGTTGCTGCCGCTCGCGGCGGTGGCTCTGCTGGCCGCGCTCGTGGCCACCTCGGCGTTGACCGAGGGGCATGGCTTCGTGGGCGTCGCCCGACCCGCCGGGGTACTGGCCGGTGCCGTGGCCGCGTGGCGCAGGCTGCCGTTCATCCTGGTCGTGGTGATCGCCGCCGGTACCGCCGCGCTCCTGCGCTTCGCCGGGGTCAACTAGCTAGATCCGCTGACCGATCTTGACCCGCGGCTTCGGTACCCGCATGAAGCGGAAGCTGATCGACCGCATGATCGTGTAGAAGTACAGCGAGCCCCAGCGCTCATTGGCGTCGGGGTGCCGTTCCCGGGCCAGCTTGCGGATCTTGCGGATGACGAACGCGCTGTCCACGAACAGCGCCACGATCATGAACAGGAACAGCAGGTTCGCCGCAGCCTGAACCGTGCCGGGCATCGACTGCAGCGATCCGATCAGGATGGCGATCAGCACGAAGATGAAGATCGTCCCGACGTTGATCCGGGAGTCGATCACGTCCCGCGCGAGCGCCCGGATCGGTCCCTTGTCCCGCGCGGACAGGTAGCGCTGGTCGCCGGCCATCATCCCAGCGCGCTGCTCCATGCGATCCTGCCGCTGCTTGTCCCGGCTCCGCTTGAGTGCTTCCTTGCGGGTGGCTGGGGCAGCCGCGGCCGGCCGTCGCCCGGCGATCACCCGCTTCGGGGTCGCCTCCCCCTTCTTCGGGGTGTAGGACTTCCGCTGGGCAGCCTCGGCCTGCTCGTCGGTCACCGCCTCGGCGGTCTCGTCGACGGGCTCTTCAACGGGCTTGCGTCGGAACATGGATGGCACGCCATGAAGGGTAGCCGACATCGGACACGGCCGGCCGCCGGCCGGCGCACTCGGCAAAGCCGCTGCCCAGAGCCGTCGCGGGTGCTCTCGGACCTTCGGGAGCACCCGGTTTCACCGGCCCGCGCGGGGCCAGCGGTCGCCGGGTTGTCGGTGCAGCGGCGGGCGTACACCCGGAGGGCGGCCGGCGGCCGCCGGTTGTCGCCGCCGCGCTCGGCGTGTGCCAGGAGCGCGGCAGCGGCTCGCCGGTCAGGCGCGCTCGGCGTGCGCCCCGAGCGCGGCCAGCTTGGCGTCGAAGTCCTCGTACCCGCGGTTGATCAGGTTGACTCCGAACACGTGCGAGGTGCCCTCCGCGGCCAGCGCCGCGATCAGGTGACTGAAGCCGCCGCGCAGGTCAGGGATCACCAGGTCGGCCGCGTGCAGCTTGCTCGGGCCGGCGATCACCGCCGAGTGCTTGAAGTTGCGCCGGCCGAACCGGCACGGGGTACCGCCCAGGCAGTCCCGGTACACCTGGATCGTCGCGCCCATGGTGTTGAGCGCGTCGGTGTAGCCGAACCGTCGCTCGTACACCGTCTCGTGCACGATCGACAGGCCCCGGGCCTGGGTCAGCGCGACCACCAGCGGCTGCTGCCAGTCGGTCATGAAGCCGGGGTGCACGTCGGTCTCCAGGGCGACCGCGCGCAGCTCGCTGCCCGGGTGCCAGAACCGGATCCCGCCGTCGGTGGGGGAGTCGTTGACCTCGAACGCGCCGCCGACGGACGTGAAGACGTTCAGGAACGTCATCATGTCGACCTGCCGGGCGCCCTTGACCGTGATGTCCCCCTGGGTGGCCAGCGCGGCGCAGGCCCAGCTGGCCGCCTCCAGCCGGTCCGGGATCGGCCGGTGGTTGTATCCGCGCAGCTTGGTGACGCCCTCGATCTCGATCACCCGATCGGTGTGCACCTTGATGATCGCGCCCATCTTCTGCAGGATGCAGATCAGGTCGATGATCTCCGGCTCGACCGCGGCGTTGCGCAGCTCGGTGACGCCCTCCGCCCGTACCGCGGTGAGCAGCACCTGCTCGGTCGCGCCGACGCTCGGGTACGGCAGCTCAAACTTGGTGCCGTGCAGCCCGTTGGGCGCGGTCAGGTGCAGCCCCTGCGGAGTCTTGTCGACGATCGCGCCAAACTGCCGCAGTGCGGCCAGGTGGAAGTCGATCGGCCGGTCGCCGATGTGGCAGCCGCCCAGGTCGGGGATGAACGCGTGGCCGAGCCGGTGCAGCAGCGGACCGCAGAACAGGATCGGGATCCGGCTCGAACCCGCGTGCACGTTGATCTCGTCGATCTCGGCCGTGCCCACGTTGGCCGGATCGAAGACCAGGCCGTTGCCCTCTTCGATCACTTTGACGCCGTGCAGCTCCAGCAGCCCGCGGACCACCTCGACGTCGCGGATCCTCGGTACTTCGGCGAGCCGGCTCGGCGTATCACCGAGTAGCGCGGCCACCATGGCCTTCGAAACCAGGTTCTTGGCACCACGCACAGTGATCTCACCGTGCAGTGGCGCGCCGCCGTGCACCTTGAGGACGTCGTTCGTCACACGAACCTCCAACGCGGATTCCTGGCCACGCTTCCGCTGAGAAATGGCTTCGTTACGCCGGGTGGTGGCCTTGAAGATGTGGATCAGATCTCGCGTGGGCAGCATATAAGCATCGAGGGCGTGATGTGACACACAACGGGTGGAATTACGCAGGGTTAGGGGAGGGCCAACATTTGGTCAAGGGCGAGCCGCGCGTACCGGGCGGTCTCCGGGTCCACCGTGATCCGGTTGGGTACCCGGCCCGCGACCAACTCCTCCAGTGCCCAGACGAGGTGCGGGAGGTCGATCCGGTTCATCGTGGAGCAGTAGCAGACGGTCCGGTCGAGGAACATGATCTGCTTGTCCGGGTGCGCGGCCGCCAGCCGGCGTACCAGGTTCAGCTCGGTACCCACGGCCCAGGACGATCCGGCCGGCGCCGCCTCGATGGCCCGGATGATGTATTCGGTCGACCCGACCAGATCGGCCGCCGTGACCACGTCGTGCCGGCACTCGGGGTGGACGAGCACGTTGACCCCGGGCACCAGCTGTCGGACCTGGTCCACGCTCTCCTTGGTGAACCGGCCGTGCACCGAGCAGTGCCCCCGCCAGAGGATCATCTTCGCGTCGGTGAGCTGCTCCGCGCTCAGGCCGCCTTCCGCGTTGTGCGGGTCGTAGAGCACGCAGTCGTCGAGGCCGTAACCCATCTCCAGCACGGCCGTGTTGCGCCCGAGGTGCTGGTCGGGGAGGAACAGCACGCGCTGCCCGCGGGCAAACGCCCATTCCAGGGCGCGCTTGGCGTTCGAGGAGGTGCAGACCACCCCGCCGTGGCGGCCGACGAAGCCCTTGATGTCGGCGGAGGAGTTCATGTAGGTGACCGGTACCACGGTGTCGGCGAGCCCCAGCTCGGCGAGCCGGTCCCAGCACGCCTCGACTTGCGACAGCACCGCCATGTCCGCCATTGAGCAGCCGGCGGCCAGGTCGGGCAGCACCACGGCCTGCGCGTCGGAGGTCAGGATGTCCGCGCTCTCGGCCATGAAGTGGACACCACAGAACACGATGTACTCCGCGTCCGGTCGGGCCGCGGCGTCGCGGGCGAGCTTGAACGAGTCGCCGGTCACGTCCGCGAACTCGATCACCTCGTCCCGCTGGTAGTGATGCCCGAGGACGAACACCCTGTCGCCCAGCGCCGCCTTCGCCGCCCGGGCCCGGGCGACCAGCCCGGGATCGCTCGGCGCGGGCAGATCGCCGGGGCAGTCCACCCCCCGCTCCGAGGACGGGTCGCTGCCCCTGCCGAGCAGCAGCAGGGCGGTGGCGGTCGGCGATGGTTCGACAAAGGTCGTCACGGCTAGATCGTCGCACGGCCCTGGCCGGCGTGGACCGCTCGAGAGAGTGACGTGGGAGACTGCCGCCGTGCAGGTACTCATTTGCCCGGACAAGTTCGCCGGCACGCTCACCGCGGTGGAAGCCGCCACGGCGATCGCCGACGGCTGGCGGGCCGCCGTCCCGGGTGATGAGGTGATCGCCCGGCCGTTGGCCGACGGCGGGCCCGGATTCATCGAGGTCCTCGCGACCGCCCTGGGCGGCACCCGGATCCCGGCCGCCACCGTCGACCCGCTGGGTCGGCCGGTCACCGGCGAGGTGCTGGTGCTGGGGGAGCGGGCCTACCTGGAGAGCGCACAGGCGTGCGGCCTGCACCTGGTGGAGCCGGAGAAGCGAGACCCGAAGATCACCACGTCGTACGGGCTGGGCCTGCTCATCACCGCCGCGGTGGAGGCGGGCGCGCGGGAGATCGTCATCGGTCTGGGCGGCTCGGCCACCAACGACGCGGGTGCCGGGATGCTCGCCGCGCTGGACGCCGCACCGCTGGACGCGGCCGGGTACGCGCTGCCGTTCGGCGGCGCCGCGCTGGCCGGTTGCGTCGCGCTGGGCGGAGTGCCCCGGACGCGCGGGGTGCGGCTGATCGCCGCGACCGACGTGGACAACCCGCTGACCGGGCTCTACGGCGCATCCTCGGTGTTCGGCCCGCAGAAGGGCGCGACCAGGGAGGACGTTCTGCTGCTGGACGCCGCGCTGGAGTCCTTCGCGGCGGTACTGGAGAAGGCGCTGCCCGGCTGCCCCAGTGGGCTGGCGGTCCAGCCGGGGGCCGGAGCGGCCGGCGGGTTGGGAGCCGCGATCCTGGCGCTGGGCGGCGGAATGGTGTCCGGCACCACGCTGGTACGGGAGATGACCGGCCTGGACGCCGCCATGGACGGGGCGGACCTGGTGATCACCGGCGAGGGGTCGTTCGACGCGCAGTCGCTGCGCGGCAAGCTGGTCTCCGGCGTAGCGGAGGCGGCCCGGGACCGGGGGCTACCGTGCGTGGTCCTGGCCGGCAGGGTGACCGCCGGCCGGCGTGAGGCGGCGGCGGCCGGGGTGACCGAGACGCACAGCCTGGTAGATCACTTCGGCAGCGTTGAGGAGGCGATGAGTCGGCCCGTCGAGGGCCTGACCGAGCTGGCCAGCCGGCTGGCCGGTCAGTGGTCCCGGGGCTGAGCTGGGCATGTGACTCCGGTTACCGGTGTGACCAGCGGGGCTGGGGTGAGCTACATCATCCAACCAGCGATGGGTGTCACGGGCACTCGGGCGTGCGACGATGGGAATGTCGTGCTGGCCGAGTAGCGTTGGCGCGAAGGACCAGTATCACCACGCCAGGGAGCAGGAACCGTGACCGTTACCGAGAGCGAGCAGGCTCAGACCACAGTCGTGCTGACCGACGTCGCCGCCGAGAAGGTGAAGGCGCTGCTCGACCAGGAGGGGCGTGACGACCTGCGGCTGCGGGTCGCCGTACAGCCCGGTGGCTGCTCCGGGCTCCGCTACCAGCTCTTCTTCGACGAGCGTTCGCTGGACGGCGACATCGTCAGCGAGTTCGGCGCCGGCGAGGGCGCCGTGGAGGTCGTGGTCGACCGGATGAGCGCGCCATACCTGACCGGGGCGACGATCGACTTCGCCGACCGGATCGACGCCCAGGGCTTCACCATCGACAACCCGAACGCCACGGGCTCGTGCGCCTGCGGCGACTCGTTCCACTGATCTGACCCATCCGGCGCCGGTCGCGACCGACCCGCGCCCGATCAGACCTACGGCGGCCGTGCCCTGTTTTCCGACAGGCACGGCCGCTCTGGTGTTGGCAGGTACGCTGTCCGGGCCCATTGCCCGCCGTACCCAATTTTCGGAGTGCCGCGATGAAGATCGCCGTCACCGGTTCAATCGCCACTGACCATCTCATGCACTTCCCCGGCCGGTTCGCCGAGCAGCTTCTTCCCGACCAGCTCCACAAGATCTCGTTGTCTTTCCTGGTCGATGACCTGGTCGTGCGGCGCGGTGGGATCGGAGCGAACATCGCCTTCGGCATGGCAGTCCTCGGCATGCGGCCGTCGCTGGTCGGTGCGGTCGGCGCCGACTTCGACGACTACCGTGCCTGGCTGGAGCGCCACGGGGTGGACTGCGCATCGGTCTACGTCAGCGAGGTGGCGCACACCGCGCGGTTCGTCTGCACCACCGACGAGGACATGTGCCAGGTGGCCTCGTTCTACGCCGGCGCGATGGCCGAGGCACGCAACATCGAGTTGGCGCCGGTGGCGCAGCGGCTGGGTGGCCTGGACCTGGTGATCATCAGCCCGAACGACCCGACGGCGATGGTGCGGCACACGCAGGAGTGCCGGCAGTTCGGGTACGCGTTCGCGGCCGACCCGTCTCAGCAGATGGCCCGGATGAATGGCGAGGAGATCCGCGAGCTCATCGACGGCGCGGCGTACCTGCTCACCAACGAGTACGAGAAAGACCTGCTGGAGTCGAAGACCGGCCTGAGCGAGGCCGAGGTCCTGGACCGGGTCGGGATCAGGGTCACCACGCTGGGCAAGGACGGCGTGTCAGTCACCGGCAAGGACATCGAGCCGGTACGGATCCCGGTGGCCCGGGAGGTCCAGGCGTACGACCCGACCGGGGTCGGCGACGGGTTCCGGGCCGGTTTCTTCACCGCCCAGTCCTGGGGCCTGGGCCTGGAGCGCAGCGCCCAGGTCGGCGCGCTGCTGGCCACGCTGGTGCTGGAGACGACCGGTACGCAGGAGTACACGGTACGGCCGGAGGAGTTCCTCAAGCGGCTGGCCGACTCGTACGGCCACGAGGCGGCCGACGAGGTCGGCGCCCACCTCTCCTGAACCCGTCCGCCCCCGTCGCTGGAGCCGGTGCCATCCGCCGGTTCCAGCGCTGCCCGGATCAGCCGGTCAGGAGTCGTCAGCCAGCGGTCAGGAACCTCGTGCGGGCGACCACGCCGATGTCGGAATGGTCGGTGAACAGCCCGTCGACCCCGGCCCGCAGGAACGCGATCTGCTCGTCGATGGCCCGGCCGAAGGCATTGGGTGCCTCGGTGACCGTGTAGTCGGCCGGCAGGAACTGGTTTTCCGCCCGGAACGTGTACGGGTGTACCGCCAGGCCGGCCGAGTGCGCGTCCTCGACCAGGCTGGTCGGGGTACCCAGCGTCCGGTCGGCCCGGCACGGGATGACCTGGTTCTTGTTCGGTCCGATGCCGGCGACGAAGCCAGCCAACTCGTGCAGGCCGGCCGGGGTCAGGTACTCGGCGTAGGTGCGCGGGTCGTCGAACGGCGCACCGGACGACGTGGTGAGGAAGATCATCGGTGCGCGCAGCCCGTGGTCGGCGTACATCGCCCGGAGGTTGTTGGCCTCGAACGACTGCACGAAGACCGGGGCGTCGACACGGTCCAGCCCCTCCCGCCGCAGGCTGTCCACCAGCGGGGTCTCGAGATCCAGGCCGAGATCGCGGAAGTAGGTCGCGTGCTTGGTCTCCGGGTACACGCCGATCTCCCGGTCCAGCTCTCCGGACAGCCGGGTGCGCAGGGCCAGGATCTCGTCGAAGGTGGGTACCTCGAACATCCCGTCGTAGAGCGTGTTGTGCTGGCGTACCTGGGGAACCCGCTCGATCGCGCGCAGCGTCTTCAGCTCGGCGAGCGTGAAGTCGTGGGTGAACCAGCCGGTGGTCGGCCTGCCGTCCACCGACATGGTGCGCCGGCGGTCGGCGAACTCGGGCCGGCTGGCGACGTCGGTGGTCCCGCTGATCTCAGGCTCGTGCCGGGCGACCAGCACTCCGTCCCGGGTGGAGACGAGATCCGGTTCCATGAAGTCGGCGCCCATCCGGGCGGCCAGCTCGTACGAGGCCAGGGTGTGCTCGGGCCGGTACCCGGAGGCCCCGCGATGGCCGATGATCACCGGTCGGCCGATCGCACGGGGCGCGCGCGACGTCGCGTCCAGCTGAAGCACTGCTGCGCGGTCTGCCACGTTTCCTCCATGGGCGGGCCCCGGCGACGGTCGCCGCATGCACCCTGCGCCGAAGTTCAGCGCCCTGACGCGTATCCGGAGCAACCGTGACGTGACGGGCAGGCAAACGATGCGAGTCAGATGACTCGCCGGACGTCGAATCCGGTCGCGTCGTCCGCTTCGACGGCGCCGAGAAACTCCTGGCCACGCAGGCGGCACCAGGCAGGGATGTCGTTCGCGGCGGCCGGATCGTCGGCCAGTACCCGCACCACCGCCCCGACCGGCACCGTCGGTACCCGCCGCGCCAGGGCGATCACCGGCAGCGGGCAGCGCTGCCCCCGGCAGTCCAGGACGTCTGGCGACTCTGTCACAGCCCGACCACCCCGGCCTCCTCGCGCAGCCGGCCGACCAGCCCGGGCAGGACGTCCAGGAACCGGTCGACCTCCTCCTCGGTGGTGTCCGGGTGCAGCGACACGCGGACATTGCCGTGCGAGAGCACACCCATCGCCTCCAGCACGTGGCTGGGGCGCAGCGTGGACGCCGTGCACGAGGAGCCCGAGGAGACGGCGAACCCGGCCCGGTCCAGCGCATGCAGGAGCGCCTCTCCGTCTACGTACAGGCAGGAGAAGGTCACCAGGTGTGGCAGCCGGCCGACCGGATCGCCCACGATCTCCACGTCCGGTACCGTCGCCGCCACCTGGTCCCGGATGCGCGCGACCAGCGCCGACAGCCGCGCGGCCTGGTCCGGCGCCGCCGCGCACACCGCCCGCAACGCGGCCGCGGCGCCCACCACGGCCGGCAGGTTCAGCGCCCCCGGCTGGTCCAGGCTGCCCGGCTCGGCGCCGGGCCACGGCGGTAGCCACCGGGTCCCCTTGCGGACCGCGAGCACCCCCACCCCGGCCGGCCCGCCCCACTTCCGTGCGCTCGCGGACAGCAGGGACCAGCCGCCCGGCACCGGCATCCGGCCCACCGACTGGGCGGCGTCGACCAGCAGCGGCACCCCGGCGCCGGCACACGCCTCCGCCACGGCCGCGACCGGCTGCACGGTGCCCACCTCGTGGCTCGCGCTGATCAGCGCCGCCACGGCCACACCAGGCGCCCGTACGGCGGCGGCGAACGCCTCGGTGTCCACCCGCCCGAGCCGATCCACCGGTACCGGCGCGGTCGGCCCCTGCCCAGCGGCGTAGAGCACCGAGGAGTGCTCGATGGCGGAGTGCGCGACGGTGGCGCCGACCCGCTGCCGGGCAACCCGGACCCCCTGCATCCCGGCCTGTGCGGCGGCGGTACCGCTGGCGCAGAACCCGATCTCGTCCGCGCGTACCCCCAGCTGCTCCGCGACCGCCTCGCGCGCCGCGTCCAGCAGCTGCCGCGCACGGCGCCCCTGACCGTACAGTTTGGCCGGATCGGCCCAGCCGTCCTCGGCGGCGGCGAGCATCGCCTGGCGGGCCACCGGGTGCGGTGGAAGGCCGGCGGCGGCATCGAAGTAGGTCTGGGCAGCCACGACACGACGGTATCGCCCCGGTACCCCCGATCCGAGCAGGAGCGGCATGGTCGAGTACTCTGCGACCGTCGGTGACGCCTTTGCCGTGCATGTGAACCAGAACAACGGGTACGGCGCTGCTAAGGAGGCAGGAGCAGGTGGTCGCAAGAGGTTCGGGGGTGCGCCCGGTAAGCCGTCGTCGTGGTCCCGTGGGCCGTCTTATCGGTCTCGGTGCCGTGGCGGTGGCGGCGGTCGTGGTGCTGTCCGGCTGCTCGGTCGACCAGGCATTCCGGTTCGGCTGGCCGATCGACGGGATCACCGACCAGTCCAAGCGGATGTTCGACCTGTGGATCGGGTCGGTCATCGCCGCGCTGGTCGTGGGTGTCTTCGTCTGGGCTCTGATCTTCTGGTGTGTGATCCGTTACCGGAAGCGTGGCGAGGAACTGCCGCCGCAGACCCGGTACAACATGCCGATCGAGATCCTCTACTCCGTGCTGCCGTTCCTGGTCATCTCGGTGCTGTTCTACTACACCGCGATCGTCGAGAGTGACGTCGACAAGATCAAGCCCAACCCGGACGTCACCGTCCACGTGGTGGCGTTCAAGTGGAACTGGGAGTTCGAGTACCCGGACGAGAAGGACAACAGCGGCCAGGTGGTCAAGACGATCGGCGCCAGCGACTACGTGCCGGTGTTGGTCGTACCGACCCACGAGCGGATCCGGTTCCTCGAGGACTCGCAGGACGTGATCCACTCGTTCTGGGTTCCCGAGCTGCTGTTCAAGCGCGACGTCTTCCCCGGCGGGGTGCAGAACAAGTTCGAGGTGACCATCGAGAAGGAGGGCGCGTACGTCGGCCGCTGCGCTGAGCTGTGCGGCACGTACCACTCCGAGATGAACTTCGAGCTGCGCGCCGTGCCTCAGGCCGAGTACGCCAAGTTCATCGCCGCCAAGAAACAGGGCATGAGTACTCCGGACGCGCTGGTGGCCGCCGGTGACCCGAACGGCCCGCTCGCGGTGAAGACGCACCCGTTCGACACATCGCGCGACAGCAAGACGGCGTCCTAGTCGAACCGGTTGCTGGAATCAGGATCGAGGAAAGCTCATGAAGAGCGAGTGGAAACTGTTCGGGTTGATCTCGGCGTTCCTGTTCATCGCGGCGATCGTGTACGGATTCTGGACCCGTGCGTCCCTGGACCACATGGACTGGATCGGTACCACCGCGCTGGTGCTCTCCGGCCTGCTGTGCCTGATGTGCTTCACGTACTTCTGGTTCGTCTCCCGGCGCATCGATCCGCGCCCGGAGGACCGGCCGGACGCGGAGATCAGTGACGGCGCCGGCGAGGTCGGCTTCTTCAGCCCCGGCAGCTACTGGCCGTTCGGTCTCGCGCTGGCCGCGCTGGTGGCCGGCATCGGCGTGGTGTACTGGCAGATCTGGCTGCTCGTGGTGGGTCTGCTCGCGGTCTTGGTGGCGACCGGTGGCCTGCTCTTCGAGTACTACTCGGGAGCGCGCCGGACCGCGGAGTAGCACCGCCTCACCATCGTTCACCCCTGGGTGGCGATCCCCAACGGGGGTCGCCACCCAGATGTGTATGGCGGTTGGAGCGGGTGGCCGGGGGGTGTGAAGGCACTCGGAGCGGGCTCAGAAGCTCCAGAAGCGTCTCGGGAGACTGGCTGTGGTCCGGGGGTGCGGGCCGTCTCCGTCTGCCGCTCCTGGTCGCCGCGGGCGCCCCCGCACGATGCGGCCTCCGGACTCTCCTTGCCCCCCACGGGCGAGCATCGTGCCGCCGCGAGCGTCCAGCACTGCGAGCACCCTGTCACCGCGAGCGTTCAGCGCCGCGAGTGTGGGGCCGCCGCGCGCGCAGCGCACAGCACGCGTTCCAGGGGCGCGAGCCAGGGCACGCGGGGCACGGCGAGACTCCGAGCAAGGGCGAGCCCCCGTGCCGTCGTGGCCAGCGTTCAGCGTGGCAAGCGCCGGGCCGGGCGAGCCACACAGAGCCGTGAGCAGAGCCGCGCGGCACCAGTCCCGCGCTCCGCAGTCCCGGGCTCCGCTGTGGGGGAGCACCCGGCCTCAGTGCGCCAGCGTCCTGAGGCCGCCGGGAGACCGCACCGGCTCACCCTTGTCCCCGGAAAAGTGAGAGCGCCCGCCGGATATCCGGCGGGCGCTCTCATCGTTGCTGTGGCCGGTGCTACCGGCCCCGGCGATCGGTCAGGACCGGCCGCCGGTACCGATCTCGTGGTGGCGGCTCGGGGCCGGCGAGACCGGTGCGTTGCTGCTCTGCTCGTTCTCCACGTCCTCGACCGTCTCGACCGGCTTGAAGAACCCGCGCAGCGTCGGCAGCAGGGCGCCGACCCGGTTCATCTTCTTCGGTACCACCCAGCCGGCGTACGGCAGCTCGCCGTGGCCGTGCTCGTCGACCGGCCCCAGCGGCTGGTGTACCTCGTAGAACCGGCCCTCCGGGGTCCGGCGGATGATGCCGGTCTCCACGCCGTGCGACAGCACCTCACGGTCGTGTTGCTGGAGGCCGAGGCAGATCCGGTACACGACGTAGTAGGCCAGCGGCGGGATGATCAGCAGGCCGATCCGGCCGGCCCAGGTCATCGCGTTCAGGCTGATCTTCAGCTTGTCGGCGATCACGTCGTTGCCGCCGGAGACCAGCAGCACCAGGTAGAAGCTGACCGCCATGGCGCCGATCCCGGTACGGGTCGGTACGTCGCGGGGCCGCTGCAGCAGGTGGTGCACCGCCTTGTCCTTGGTGAACCTGGCCTCGATGAACGGATAGAAGATCGGCAGCATGGTCAGGATGCCGGGCAACACGACCGTCGGCCAGAACAGCGGCGGAATGTCGTAGTAGTTGCCGAACATGTGCCACCGGAACTCCCAGGCCGGCATCAGACGCGTCGAGCCGTCCAGGAACATGACGTACCAGTCGGGCTGGCTGGCCGCGGACACCACCGCCGCCTTGTACGGCCCGAACAGCCAGATCGGGTTGATCTGGAAGATGCCGCCGAGCAGGGCGATCATGGCGAACACGATCATGAAGAAGCCGCCGCCCTTGAGGGCGAAGCCCGGGAACATCCGCACGCCGACCACGTTGCTGTTCGTCCGCCCCGGTCCCGGCCACTGGGTGTGCTTCTGCTTGACCAGCAGGCCCAGGTGCACCGCGATCAGCGCCAGGATGACGCCCGGGATGATCAGGACGTGGACGATGTAGAGCCGGTCCAGGATCACGTGGCCGGGGAACTCTCCGCCGAACAGCGAGGTGGTCACCCAGGTGCCGGCGATCGGGATGGACAACATGATCGCGCTGGCGATCCGGAGGCCGGTGCCGGACAACGCATCGTCAGGCAGCGAGTATCCGGCGAAGCCCTCGGTGAAGCCCATCCAGAACAGCAGGATGCCGATGATCCAGTTCAGCTCGCGCGGCTTGCGGAACGCGCCCGTGAAGAACGTGCGCAGCATGTGCATCACGATGGCGGCCATGAACAGCAGGGCCGCCCAGTGGTGCATCTGCCGGATGAACAGGCCGCCGCGGACGTCGAACGAGATGTCCAGCGAGGAGCGGTACGCCCCGGACATGTCGATGCCGCGCAGCGGGATGAAGCTGCCGTTGTACTTCGTGTCCTGCATCGAGGGGTCGAAGAACAGGGCCAGGAACGTACCGGTCAGCAGCAGGACGATGAACGAGTAGAGCGCGATCTCGCCGAGCAGGAACGACCAGTGGTCCGGGAATACCTTGTTGAAGAGTCGCCGGAGCGGGCTGGCTACCTGGAGCCGATCGTCGATTTCGCCTGCGCTCCTGGCGGGCAGGTCGGCTAGATCAACCTTGCGTCGTTTCATGGCCTCTCCCAGAAACCCGGTCCGACCGGCTGCTGGTAGTCGGACTTAGCGATCAGGAACCCGTCGCTGTCAACGTCGAGCGGCAGCATGGGCAGCCGTCGAGTGGCCGGTCCGAAGATCGGCCGGGCGTTGTCGAGGATGTTGAACTGGGACTGGTGGCACGGGCACAACAGGACGCTGGTCTGCTGCTCGTAAAGGCTAGCCGGGCAGCCAGCGTGCGTGCAGATCTTCGAGTATGCGACCAGGTTGCCGTACATGTGGTTCTCGTTCGCCGGTACCTGCCCGGTGATGTTGCCACGGAGCCGGTCGGCGTCGTCGTCACGCAGGTGGATCAGCAGTGTCGGCGAGTCCCCGTAGTCGTTCGTGTTGCCACCGGGAATGCCCGGGAAGACCGTCATCTGGCCGCCGACGCTGATGTCCTCGGGACGGATCGGAGTCATGTCGTCGCGGACGAGGCGGATCGGCTGCCCGTTGTTGGTCAGCTTGTTGTCCCACCCGGTGTGCACGAGGACGTCCGGGTGGTGCGGGTCCTTGATGAGACCACCGACGAGCGGGGCCGCGGCCAGCGCCCCCACCGGGGCGAGCCCGAGCAGAGCCGCCTTGGCGAGCAGCGGGCGGCGCGCGATGCCCAGCTCGTCGACCATGTTGAGCATGGTCGCCCCGGTCAGCTTGCGTTCCGTCTGGTCGACGATCTGGTCGTGCCGGTCCTGGACCGAGATCTCGTCGGGCAGCAGCTTCTTGCCCCACGTGATGATCGCCAGACCGACGCTGAGCAGGGTCAACCCGAGGGTGATGCCGAGCATCGGGGTGTAGTACTTGTTGATGTTGAAGCCGGACTTGTACTCGTACGGCCACCAGATGTACGAGATCAGGAAGCCCAACGCGGCCAGCCCCGTGATCGCGAACAGCAGGGCGACGGTCCGGACCACCCGCTTTTCCCGCTTCGTGCCCGGTACCGGGAACTTGGGCGCGTAGTGGACGATCTCCACGCCGTCGCGCCGGGCGCCCTCGCGGACTAGGTCGAAGCGGCTCAACGACCGGTCGTCGACGTCGAAGTCGTCGTCGTGCTCAGTTGTCGTGCTCATGACTTACCCGCAATCCACAGCGCAGCGAAGACCAGGGCCACAATCCCGACGAGGAAGATCACCAGCGCCTCCGGTACCGGACCGAGCCGGCCCAGGCCGAAGCCACCCGGGTCCTGGTCGTTGGTCTGGTGCCTGACGTAGGCGATGATGTCCTGCTTCTCCTGCGGCGTGAGCTGGTTGTTGCCGAACACCGGCATGTTCTCCGGCCCGGTCAGCATGGCCGCGTAGATCTGCCGGTCGGTCGCGTTGCTTAGGCTCGGCGCGTACTTGCCGGAGGACAGCGCGCCGCCGCCCATGCCGAACGCGTGGCACGAGGAGCAGTTGACCCGGAACAGCTCACCGCCGTCTGAGATGTTGCCGTCGGAGTGGAAGTCGTTGCCGTTCGGCAACTGCGGGCCGCCGCCCAGCGCCTCGATGTAGGCGCCGATGTCGCGGGCCTGGTCGTCGGAGAACATCGGCTGCTTCCGGTCGGCCTGGCTCTGCTGCTGGTTCAGCGGCATCCGGCCCGTGGTGACCTGGAACTCGACCGCGGCCGACCCGACCCCGACCAGGCTCGGTCCGCGACCCGGCACGCCCTGCCCGTTGCGGCCGTGGCAGGTGATGCAGCTCGAGTTGTAGAGCGTCTCACCCTGCTGCGCGGCGCCCGAGAGGGTCGAGGAGTCCTCGGCGTGCACGTTCGGCGCGAAGGCCGCGTAGAGGCCGCCCACCAGCGCTAGCGCGGCGACCATGCGCGCACCTGCCCAGGCGCGGCGGCGCAGCCGGCTGCGCGGCGCGCGGGGCGCACCCAGCCGGGTGAAAACGCCACGGCGGCCGGGCCGCCCATCTCGGGGCGCCCGGCTCGTGTCGGGTTGCTCGTCAGGAGCGGTCTCGCGGCCGCCGACGGTGCCGGGGATATCGGCACCGGGGTCGAGCGGCCGATTGTTGGCGGTCATGGCCTCACCTTGGATGGTCGTGCCGGCTGCGTTGGCAGGTCCCAGCAGTTATGACGAAGCGTCAAGCCGAAATGTGACGTGACAATGATCATCGGATCAGGTAGATCATGGCGAACAGGGCGACCCAGACGATGTCGACGAAGTGCCAGTAGTACGAGACGACGATCGCCGCGGTGGCCTGCGCCGGGGTGAACCGGCCCATGGTGGTGCGGATCATGTAGAAGATGAACGCGAGCAGACCACCCGTGACGTGCAGCGCGTGGAACCCGGTGGTCAGGTAGAAGACCGATCCGTACCCGTCGGCGTTGATCTTGATGCCTTCGCTGATCAGCATCCGGTACTCGTTCATCTGGCCGAGGAGGAAGACCAGGCCGAGGATGAACGTCAGCGTGAACCACTGGCGCAGCTTGAACACGTCGCCCCGCTCCGCCGCGAACACGCCCATCTGGCAGGTCACCGACGAGAGGACCAGGGCCAGGGTGAACGGCGTCGCGTACCACAGATCGAGGTGTGGAGTGTGCTCCTTCCACAACCCGTAATCCGCCGCGCGGATGGAGAAATACATCGCGAACAAGGCCGCGAAGAACATGAGTTCACTGGAAAGCCAGACGATCGTCCCGACGCTGACCATGTTGGGCCTGGTCAGGGAATGGATCCGGCTCTTCTCAATCGCTGAGGCCGCAGTCACGCGGTCATTATTGCCCCCGAGCAGGAACGGCTCGCGGCCGGGTCGCTCTTGAGCGTGTCATGACCGGCCCTGGCGGGATCCGGAGGCTGGCTACCCATCGCGGAGGCCGCGACCGGGCCACCGGGGCGGGTCGGTGGCGGCCGGCCGCCGGTTGACCCGTAGCGGCGGCTACGATTCAGCCCGTGACGTACACGGTCCTTCTCTACAGCGATGATCCGCAGGTCCGCGATCGGATGCGGCAGGCCATCGGCACGCGTCCGGCGGCCGACCTGTCGGTGGAGTTCGTCGACGCGTCCAGCTATGTGGAGTGCCTCACGCTCATCGACACGTACGAGATCGATCTGGTCGTGCTCGACGGCGAGGCGACCCCGACCGGGGGCATCGGAATCGCCCGGCAGCTGCGCGACGAACTCGACGACTGCCCGCCGATCGCGGTGGCCATCGCCCGTGCCGCCGACCGGTGGCTGGCCGCGTACGCGCAGGTGGACGCGACGCTCGCGCACCCGCTCGACCCGGTGACCACCGGTGCCACCGTGGCCGGCCTGCTGCGGGACCGCGCCTCAGCCCGGTAACTCCCCCCTTCCGATACCGGAGGCCGACATGCCCGCGCAGCCTGGCCGCCCTGCCGCGGCACCCGCATCCTCGGCTCCGCCGGCAGCCGGCGGTGGTGAATACAGCTGGCCGCGCCTCATCGGCGCGCTGGTGCGCGGCACCGAACTGTCCAGCGGGGAGACCGCGTGGGCGATGGGCGAGATCATGTCGGGGTCGGCGACGCCGGTCCAGATCACCGCGTTCGCGATCGCGCTGCGGGCCAAGGGCGAGACGCCGGCCGAGCTGGCTGGCCTGGTCGAGGCGATGCTGGCGAACGCGAGCCTGGTCGAACTGCCCGAGGCGGTACGGGTAGACGCGCTCGACGTGGTCGGCACGGGCGGCGACCGGGCGCACACGGTGAACATCTCCACCATGTCGGCGCTGGTGGCGGCCGGCGCCGGGGTACGCGTCGTGAAGCACGGCAACCGGGCGGCCACCTCCTCCTGCGGCGCGGCCGACCTGCTGGAATATCTCGGCGTCCCGCTCGACCTGTCCGGCACGGCGGTGGCCCGCTGCCTCGACGAGGTCGGCATCGGCTTCTGCTTCGCCGCGGCGTTCCACCCGGGCATGCGGCACGCGTCGACCGCCCGCCGCGAGATGGGGACGCCGACCTTCTTCAACTTCCTCGGGCCGCTGACGAACCCGGCCCAGCCCCGGGCCGGCCTGGTCGGGTGCGCCGACCTGCGGATGGCGCCGGTGATGGCCGAGACGTTCGCCGCGCGGGGCAGCTCGGTGCTGCTGGTACGCGGCGAGGACGGGCTCGACGAGGTGACGACGACGGCGCCGACCCGGGTCTGGGTGGTCAGCGACGGCACCGTCACCGAGACCGTGGTCGACGTGCTCGACCTGGGCATCCCGCGATCGGTCGAGGGCGACCTGCGCGGTGCCGACGTGACGTACAACGCGGAGGTGACCCGCAAGCTGCTGGCCGGCGCGACCGGGCCGGTCCGCGACGCGGTGGTGGCGAACGCGGGGGCGGCCCTGGCCGCGCACGCCGGCCCGGGTGGCGATCTCGGCGCCGCGTGGCGCGCGGGCATCGAGCGGGCGAACGCCTCCATCGACTCGGGCGCGGCCGCCGCGGTGCTGGACCGCTGGGTGTCGTTCGCCCAGGGGCTGCGCGCCGCCGAGTAACCCCGGCACTGCGTGACCCGGCACTGTGCGTCGCCGGGTGACTCGGCACGGTGACCGGGCGGGATGAACTAGTTCGACAGCGCGGCGGCGAACGTGGCGACCCGGTCGGCGAGCGGTCCGGCCGCCCGTACCCACGCGAAATGGTCGAGCCGCGCGCCCAGCGGCGCCGCCAGCACCGGAATGTCGCCGGCACGATCGGACGCGGCGTAGTGCTCCCGCCGGACCGGCGCCGCCGGCAGCTTGCCGACCAGGTAGTCCACGGTGGACGCCGGGGTGAACCGGTCCTCGTCGACGCTGATCGCCAGTACCGGGGTGCGTACGGAGCGTAGGGCCCGCTCCGGATCGATCCCGCCCAGCCGCGGGTAGCGCCCGTGCCGGGCGGTGTACCCCCAGTCTCGGATCACACCGTGCGCCTGCCGCCCGCCGAAGCCCCAACCCGGCCACACCCGCAGCAGCGCGCTCGTCGCGGCGATCGACTGCGTGTACGGCAGCACCGCGGCGCCGCGACGCCCCGGGTACGCGCGGAAGAACGGCAACCCGACCGCGACCAGGACGAGCCCGTCCACCGTGGGCTCGTCCGACATGGCGAGGTGCAACAGGGCGGCCTGCCCGCCGAGCGAGTGTCCGAGCAGCAGCGTGGTCCGGTCCGCCAGCCTCGGGCGCAGCGCCTCCTGTACCGCCTCCACGTCGCCGACCAGCTCGGCGAGCCCGTATCGGGAGGCGCGGGACGGCCGTGGCGTGCTGCTGCCGGTGCCGCGCAGATCCGCGACGATCACCGCGAACCGAGCCGCGACCAGCAGCTCGGCGAACGGCCGGTAGTACCGGGCCGGTACGCCCATGGCCGGCCAGATCACGACGGCCGGGGCCAGCGCGTCCTCCGGATCCGGGTAGACGTGCAGCCCGATGTGGTCGGTGCCCCGGTCCACGTGTTCCTGGCGATAACCGGCAACCGGGACGTCGGTATCGTCGATCACGCCACGAGGGTACTTGTCAGTAGCCACCGGCCCGGTAGCCTGCCGAACGTGAAGCCTGCTGATATTTCCCGTGTTCCCATCCCCGGAGCGCCCTCGCTGCGTCCCGACGGCCGAAAAGCGGTCGTCGCGGTACGCCGCGCCGATCTTGAGGCCGACGACTACACCAGTCAGCTGTGGCTGGTCGACACCGACGGTTCGGGCCAGCCTCGCCAGCTCACCCATGGCTGGCGCGACGGCAGTCCGCGATGGTCACCGGATGGCGCATGGATCGCCTTTACCCGCTCCGAACGGGCCGACGACGGCGCCACCGGCAAGCCGCAGGTCTGGGTGCTGCCGACCGACGGCGGCGAGCCCCACCGGCTGACCGACCACCCGCTGGGTGCCGCCGATCCGATGTGGAGCCCGGACTCGACCCGGCTGGCCTACGTCGCCCGGGTGCCGGAAGGCGGTCGGTACGGCTCGCAGGAAGGCGTCGGTCCGGAGAAGGAGGCGCCCCGCCGGATCACCCGGTTCCGGTACCGGCTGGACAACCTCGGCTTCCTCGACTCGCGGCCCCAGCACGTCTGGCTGGTCGACCTCGCCGGCACGACCGAGCAGGTCACCCACGGCGACGCCGACCACGGCGACGTGGACTGGAGCCCGTCCGGCGACCTGCTCGCCTTCAGCGCCGCGCGGCACGAGACCGCGGGCGACGACATGCGTTCGGACATCTGGGTGTGCGCGCCGGACGGCTCCGGGCTGCGGGCGCTCACCGCCGGCGGGCTGGCCGCCGACCAGCCCCGGTTCAGCGCGGACGGCACCCTGGTCTGCTTCGCCGGCATCGAGATCGGCGAGCACGGGCGGCAGGCGGTGGCGAAGAACGACTCGCTGTGGGCGGTCCCGGTGGCTGGTGGCGAGCCGGTCCGGCTGACCGACGAGGAGCGTCACCACCAGTCACGCGCCGTCCGGATGGTGACCACGGCAGATGGCGTGCTGTTCCCCAACGAGCACCGGGGCGCGGGCCAGCTGCTTCTGGTGCCGTACGCCGGGGGTGAACCCCGGGTGGTGCTGGACGGGCGCCGGCAGGTCAACGGCCTCGACCAGGCCGGGGGCACGCTGGTCGCCACGATCGCCGACGAGAACAGCTGGGGCGAGCTGGTCACCGGCTCCGGGACCGTGCTGACCAACTTCAGCGAGGAGTTCCGCGCCACCGCCGGCATCCGGCCGCAGGTAGAGATCGAGGCCGTGGCTCCGGACGGGTACCCGGTGCACGGCTGGGTGGTCCGGCCGGACGGGCCGGGACCGCACCCGGTACTGCTGATGATCCATGGCGGCCCGTTCACCCAGTACGCCTGGGGGCTGTTCGACGAGGCGCAGGTGTACGCGAGCGCCGGGTACGCCGTGGTGATGGGCAACCCGCGCGGCTCCTCCGGGTACGGGCAGGCGCACGGCCGGGCCATCCTCGGCAACGTCGGCGAGGCATCGGCGACCGACCTGCTGGCCCTGCTGGACGCGGCGCTGGCCGATCCGTCGCTGGACGGGCAGCGGGTGGGCGTGCTGGGCGGCTCGCACGGCGGGTTCATGACCACCTGGATGGCCGGGAACCACGGCGACCGGTTCAAGGCGGCCGTCTCCGAGCGCGCGGTCAACGCGATCGACAGCTTCACCGGCTCGTCCGACATCGGCTGGGCCTTCGCCGACGACCTGTACGGCCCGGATCCGGATCGGCAGCGTGCGCAGAGCCCGCTCACGTACGCCGACCGGATCGAGATGCCGGTGCTGATCATCCACTCGGAGCAGGACTGGCGCTGCCCGGTCGAGCAGGGGCAGCGGCTGTTCGTGACGCTGCGCCGGCGCGGGGTGCCCGCGGAGTTCCTGCTGTTCCCCGGTGAGGGGCACGAGATGTCGCGCTCCGGACTGCCGTCGCACCGGGTCGCTCGGTTCGAGGCCATCCTGGACTGGTGGTCGCGGCACCTGTGACGGGTGCGGTCCTCGCCCGCCGGGCGGTGGTCAGCGCCGGGTGGCGACGATCACCGACTCGGTGGGCGAGGTCATCAGCTCGACGGCGGTGAACCGGGGATCGGTCAGCCACGCGATCCGGAGCCCGTCCGGTTCGCCCTGGAAATGAGGTGGCCAGCGGTCGGCCGGGGTGAAGTCGTCCATCACCACGACGCCGCCCGGCGCGATCAGGTCGGCGACCCGGTCCACGCCGTCTCGCTTCCCGCCACCGTCGAGGAACAGCAGGGCGAACGGCGCGTGCTCGGTGATCGCCGTCCAGTCGCCGGTCAGGACCGTGACCGCGGCGTCGCCGTCGAACATGCCGGCGACCGCCTTGGCGCGGTCGGAGTCCCATTCGACGGTCACGAGCCGGCTGCCGTCCCGCAGACCGTGGCGCAACCAGGCGGTGCCGAAGCCGCAGCCGGTGCCGGACTCGCCGACCGTGCCGCTCGCCGCCCCGGACAGGGTGGCCAGCAGCCGGCCGGTGGTCGCGGAGGACGAGTGTGCGAAGCCGGACTCCTCGGCCAGCGCCCGGGCGGCCCTCACCAGCCTGGGCTCGGGCCTGCCGAGGTCGTCAGTCGGCATCCGTGAAGCCGATCGCGAACGCCTCTTCGAGATCGTGCCGCGAGTATGCCTGGAACGCGATGTGCGTGTCGGTGTTGATCACGCCGTCGGTCTTTGAGATGCCGCCCGCGATCACCTCGGCGATCTGGTCGAACTCGCGTACCCGGACGATGGCGATGAGGTCGACGCCTCCGGCGACCGAGTAGACCTCGCTGACGCCGGGCAGGTTGGCCAGGGCGTCAGCGACCTCGGGGATCGAGTCGGTGGCGCAGTCGATGAGGACGATCGCGGTGATCACTCGGGGGCTCCTTCGTCGGGTGCTGCGGTTACGGTACCGTCCCGGCCGTACCGGATGGCGCTCGTGAGGTGTTCGTCGGGGCCGACGTAGCCACCGGGCCAGACGACCGCGTGCTCCACCCGACCGCGGACCACCGCCCCGGCACCGATGACCGCGCTGTGCACGGTGCCGGTGACGTCGGCGTCCGGCGCGACGATCCGGCCGTCCGGCCCGGCGGCGTCGAGGTTGGCGGCGAGATAGTCGCCGGGGGTACCGGTGTCCAGGTACCGGCCGCCGTACGGCACCACGGTCAGTTCGCCGGCCGCCTCCGCATCCCGCCACAGCCGCTTCACCAACTCGCCGGGCTCCACGGCGAGGTCCCGTACCCGGTGCCACGGCAGCAGCGAGTGCCCGGCGAACCGGTACCGGCCGAACTCGTACGGCGGCCCCGGCGTACCGAGCAGCCGCACCTCGGTGCCGTCCCAGCCGCCCAGCAGCGGGGCGAGGTCGCCACCGGCCAGGTACGCGTCGGCGTTGCCGACCAGCACACCCCGGCCGCCGACCCAGTCACGCAGCGCGGCGACCCCACCGGCGGTACCCAGCGGCTGCGGCCCAGATTCGACCGACAGGTGCGCCCGGTCGCCGACCGCCGCGACCACCTGGTCGGCCAGGTGCCAGGCGTTGACCGCGACCCGGGTCGGGCCGGTGAAGCCCAACTCCGCCAGCCGGGCGAGGGCACGGTCCAGCAGCGGGACGTTGCCGATCGGACACAGCGCCTTGGGGACCGTCTCGGTCAACGGCCGCAGTCGCCGCCCCTCACCGGCGGCGAGCACCACCGAACAGATCTCAGTCGCCACCGCGTACCTCGGGATACTCCGCGTACGGTCCCATCCCGTAGTAGGCGAGCAGGCGGGCGGTGGGCGCGGTCAGCGGCGGCAGCGCGTCGATCCGGTGCCAGGCGGCCTCGTAGACCTCGGCACCGTCGACCGCGAAAGCGACGTCGGCCGGCACCCGGGCCTCGAACACCATGTCCACCCAGCGGCCGTTCGAGTGGACCAGCGCGTTGGGCGACAGCGGGATCAGGTCCTCGGCGGACACCTGGATGCCGGACTCCTCGAACAGCTCCCGGGCGGCTCCGACGGCCGGCGGCTCGCCTCGCTTGAGCAGGCCGGCAGGGAGCGACCAGCCGTACCCGGGCGGCTGGCGCAGCAGGACCAGGCGGTCGGGCGCGTCCCGGTCGGCGTCGCGGACCAGCACCACCCCGCCGACGATGTATTTCTGCGTGGCCAGCCGCACCAGCCGCCGCCGCCACCGGCTGGGCAGACGGTAGAAGGTGCTGTAGAAGACTCCCCGCACACGTGCCAC
The DNA here is from genome assembly GCF_016862975.1 of Rugosimonospora africana. Lineage (GTDB taxonomy): Bacteria > Actinomycetota > Actinomycetes > Mycobacteriales > Micromonosporaceae > Rugosimonospora > Rugosimonospora africana. Next base: position 56,067 of record NZ_BONZ01000070.1, on the reverse strand, counting down.
TCGTCGACTGGTCACGCGGCCCGCTCCCTATCGGTCATGACCGCCAAGGCTAGTGGCCGTGGCGTGTGGCGCTGGGGGCGGTCGTGGGTTACCGGGGCGACTGGTCGACCGCGGCGATCATCCGTTCGACCGCGCCATCCGCGGACAGTCGGTGATCGGCGACCGCGACGAGCAGTGCCTCCAGGTCGGGGTAGCCCAACTCCTCGACGAGCGCGAGCAGCGGGGCGTCGTCGACCAGCCCCCGGTCGCACTTGCGCAGAGCGAGCCCGATCGCGGCCCGGCCGAGCTTGACCTTGTGCGCGATCGTGGACGGCTCGCCACCGTCGGCGAACCACCGGTCGATCTGGAGTCGGGCCAGCGGAGTCTTGACGAACTGCAGCCACTCCTTCGACGGCCCGGACGCCATCGGCCCCTGGCTGATGATCTCCACCACGTCGCCCTCGACCAGCGGCGAGGACAGCGGGATCAGCCGGCCGCCGCGCCGCGCGCCGACACAGCCGTGCCCGAGTTCGGTGTCCAGCGTGTATGCCAGGTCGACCGGTGTGCTCCCGGCGGGCAGGAGGATGCGCCGGCCGTCGGTGGTGAACACCAGGATCTGCGCATCGGTGAGGTCGCAGCGCAGCGCGTCCAGGAAGCGTTCCGCGTCGTCGGCGACCACTTCCCAGTCCAGTACCCGGCGCAGCCAGTCCGGCGACTCCGCTTTCCCCCGCCCGGCCGCGCTGACGGGGGAGTCGCGGAACGTGGCCACGATGCCGTACTCCGCCTCGCGGTGCATCGGCTCGGTGCGGATGAGCACCTCGAGCGGCTGGTGCTCCGGACCGAGCACGGTGGTGTGCAGCGAGCGGTAGTGGTTGTTTTTCGGCGAGGCGATGAAGTCCTTGAACCGTCCCGGAACCGGTCGCCAGGTCGCGTGTACCGTGCCGAGCGCCGCGTAGCAGTCGGTCTGTGACCCGTCCACGACGATCACGATGCGCGGCAGCTCCATCGGGATTTGCCGGCCGGAGGACTCGGTGTCCTTCCAGATGGAGTAGTAGTGGCGGGGCCGGGCCGAGATCGCAGTCTTGATCTTCGCGCGGGTCAGCTCCGGGTGGATCGTGCCGATCACCTTGTTCAGGTACGGCAGCCACTGCGGACGGTTGCGGACGTGCTCGTCGATGGCCGCGTAGCGGTCGGGGTCGAGGTTCAACAGGACGGTGTCTTCGAGCTCCCGCTTGAGCGCCTGAATGCCGAGCCGGTCACACAGCGGTACGAGCACCTCGCGAGTCGCGCCGGCGATGCGCATCCGGGAGGCCGGCGACCGCACGCCGAGCGTCCGCATGTTGTGCAGCCGGTCGGCCAGCTTGATGACCAGGACCCGCACGTCGCGACCGGCCAGCACGAGCATCTTGCGAATGGTCTCCGCCTCGGCGGTCTCGCCGAAGTAGACCTTGTCGAACTTGGTCACGCCGTCGACCAGTAGAGCGACCTCGGGCCCGAAGTCCGCGCGCAGCTGGGGCAGCGTGTAGCTGGTGTCCTCGACGGTGTCGTGCAGCAGCGCGGCGACCAGCGTCGTGGTGTCCATGCCCAGAGCGGCCAGGATCTGCGCCACGGCCAGCGGGTGGGTGATGTAGGGCTCGCCGCTCTTGCGCATCTGGCCGCGGTGCATCCGTTCGGCGATGGCGTAGCTGCGGCGCAGGACGCCGACGTCGGCGTGCGGGTGGATCTGCCGGTGATCGCGCAGCAGCGTCACGACAGGATCGTCGGACTGGGCCTGCCAGGGGAACATCGATCGGAGGCGACCGGCGAACCATCCCTCCGATGCGCCCGGTTCGCGCTGGGTAGGCGCCCCGCTCGCGACCGGTTGGCCCTTCGCGATGGGGGCGCCCGAAGGCGCGGGTGGACCGGCAGTGAGGTCCACTACTCACCTCCTCGCCGGATCCGGACGCGGTGTTGTCCTTCTAGCCTAATAAGTCAACGGATGACCGATCGGTCACATGATGCTGAACGTACGGCTGATTAGTCGCACGCTCAACCTTTGCTAGCAGGTCGCGGAACCGCCCCGCGCCGGTGGCCGGAAGGGCCCACCCCTCGGACACCTCGACCAGCCTGGCATCCGGTTTCTCCAGCCAGGCGAGCACCCGCTCGGACTCCTCGGCACTGGCGCACGGGGTCGGGCCGGGCCCTGGACGGACGGTCTCGGCCGTGGCCAGCAGCGCGTCGATGGTCGGCTGCGGGTGGACACGGGGAGCGGAGGTGCCGGCGGCAACCAGCCGGCCGTGGCGGACCACAGCCAGCTCCCAACCGCCTCCGGCGGCCGGGCGGGCCGCGACCAGCTCGGCGATCACGGTAAGTGAGTGTAGTCGCTGCATGCGTATCGTGGCCCGAAGAAGCGCGCCGAGCCGTCCACGTAATACGCCGGCCTCCTCGTAGCGCTGCCCGGCGGCGAACCCGTCGATGCGGGCCAGCAGGGCCTCGACGAGCGGGCCGGGGTCACCGGCGGTGGCGGTGCGGAACGGCTGTGCCGCGTCGGCGTCATAGCTTTCCACCGAGATGTGGTGCTCGCACGGAGCCGGGCAGCGGCCCAGCTCGGCGAGCGCGCAGGCCGGCCTGGGTGTGCGTACGGACAGCTTGTGCGTGCACTGGCGCAGCGGCAGGGCGTCGTAGACCGCCGCGGCGGCCAGCTCGGCCGTCTTCGTCGAGGAGAACGGGCCGAGATAGCTGGCGGCGTCGCCGGCCAGTTGCCTGACCACGGACAGGCGCGGGTATGCCTCGGCGGTCAGCTTGAGCCAGTGCACCCGCTCCGGAAACTTCGACCGGCGGTTGTACGGCGGCTTGTGCGCACCGATCAGGCGCAGCTCACGGACCTCGGCCTCCAGCGAGTGCGCACACTCGATGGCCTCCACCCGGGTCGCCGCGGCCAGCATCTCGGTGATCCTCGCCCGCTTCTCGGCCGCGGTGAAGTATGACTTCACCCGGGTGGCGATCGACCGGCTGGTGCCCACGTAGAGCGGCCGGTCGTCGAGCGCCCGGAACACGTACACCCCCGGCGTGTCCGGCAGGCCCTCGCCCAGGTGGCGCTTGCTTCGCTGGACCGGACTCACCGCCCGGGCGAATTCGATCGCCTCACCGAGGGTGAACACCTTGTGCCCGCCGAGCCGGGCGAACAGCCCGTGCAGCACGTCCACCGTGGCCCGGGCGTCGGCCAGCGCGCGGTGGCTGGGCACCCGGGTGCGGAAAAACGCGGCCAGCGTCGCCAGCTTGCGGTTGGGCACCTCGTCGCGGGTCAGCGCGCGGCGGGCGAGTGCGGCGGTGTCCAGCACCTTCGGGTGCGGCCAGGGGTAGCCGAACCGGGCGCAGGCCGCCTTGAGGAAGCCGACATCGTAGGGCGCGTTGTGGGCCACCCAGACCGCGCCGCGGGCGAATTCGAGGAATGCCGGGATCACCTCGGTCAGCGGGGGCGCCGGGGCGAGCATCGCGCTGGTGATCCCGGTCAGCACCGTGACGTATGGCGGGATGGGCTGGCCGGGGTTGACCAGGGTGGCGAATTCGCCGAGCTCCTCGCCGCCCAGGGTCTTCACCGCGCCGATCTCGGTGATGCCGCAGTCCTCCGGCCGGCCGCCGGTCGTCTCAAGATCAACAACGACGAACGTGGTGTCCCGCAGGGAGTGCGCCTCCGGATCGTCAAGGAGCTGGTCGATGGTCTGCTGGACGAAGATCGACGGCACGACCGGACGGTACGGGCCGGGTACGACACTTCTGACGGGCGCCGAACGGGCTAACGATGCGACAATTATCAGATGTCCGCGCAGGTGCCCGACGGCGAGCTCCAGTCATTGGGGCAGCCTGCGCCCGGTACGCCCTCCTCCGGGCCGGTTGAGCCCCCGGCGACGCCCGAACTGTCCGATTCCGTAACGCCCCAGGTCAGGGCCGATTTGCCGGCCGAGCCGGCGGAGCCAGAGGCCGTGGCGGCCCGGCCATCGACACCCGAGCCGGACGCCGCCGGCGACGACACGGACAGCGACGATTTCCGAGCCGACGGTATCGGCGGCGACCGGTTCGGCGCCCACGCCGAGGACGACGAGATCGATGCGGAGGCGGCGGAGCGCCCGCTCCCCGAGCCGGTACGGCAGCGGGTGATCGCGGCGGCCTCGGCCGCGTTGACCGGAATGCCGGCCGAGGAGATCCCGATCGCCCTGCGCCGGGTCGCCCGGTTCGCCCCGGCCCGCCGGGCTCGGCTCGGCGGCGCCGCCATCGCCTCCGCGCTGGCCGGCGATCCGGTGTTCCGCCAGCGGGTGGCGGCACGGGTCCAGGAGGAGGCCGGTGAGCTGGGCGAAGCGGTCGGCGAGGGGATCCACCCGGCGGCCGCGGATCCGGTCGAGGTCGCCGCGCTGGCCTATCTGGTACGGCCGGCGGGCTGGCTGGCGCTGGTCGACGCTGCGGGGGAGGCGGTACGCGCCGAGGCGGACAGCGCCGCGATCACCGGGCTCGTCCGGGACGCCGAGCACCGGGCCGCCCGTGCCGAGCACGATCGCGCGGTGGCCCGGGTGGAGGCCGACAAGCTGCGCGACGAGCTGGCTCGGCTCCGGGAGGAGGCCGCCGGACTGCGCGAGGAGAACCGCGCCCTGCACCGCGCGCAACGTGAGCTCCAGGCTCGCGAGAAGCGGGCCAATGAGCTGCTGGCCACCGAGAAGGGCCGGATCGGCCGGCAAAACGCCGATCATGAGGCCGAGGTGCGCCGGCTGCGCGCCCGGTTGGCCGAGGCGGAGGCGACCGCCGGGGCGACCCGGCAGACCGCGAAGGAGGCCCGGCAGGTCGACGACGCGCGGCTCTGGCTGCTGCTGGAGACGATCGGGCAGGCGGCCGCCGGGCTGCGCCGGGAGCTGGCCCTGGAACCGTCGTCGGTGCTGCCGGCCGACGTGGTCGCGGACGAGGCGGCGGTACGGCCGGGCTCGGCGGACACCGGCCGGGCCAGGGGTCTGGAAGCCGATGACCCCGTGCGGCTGGACCAGCTGCTCGCGCTGCCCAAGGTGCACCTGGTCGTCGACGGGTACAACGTGACCAAGACCGGGTTCCCGGAGATATCCCTGGAGCAGCAGCGCAACCGGCTGGTCAGCGGGCTGGGCGGCATCGCCGCGCAGACCGGCGCCGAGGTGACCGTGGTCTTCGACGGGGCCGAACGGATGGTCGGGCTGCCGCCGGCGCCGCGAGGGGTCCGCGTGCTGTTCTCCCGCAAGGGGGAGACCGCCGACGAATTGATCCGCAGGCTGGTCCGGGCCGAACCGGCCGGCCGCCCGGTGGCGGTGATCTCCACGGACAAGGAGGTCGCCGACGGCGTGCGCCGGCACGGCGCGTACCCGCTCAACTCATCGACCCTGCTGCGCCGGCTGGCTCGCGGCTGAGCTCGGATACCCCGGTTTTTGTCGTACCCCTCGCTTACATTGCGTACATGCTCATCGACTGTGACAACTGTGAGGTGCGCGGGCCGGCCTGCGCCGGCTGCGTCGTGAGTGTCCTGCTCGGCGCGCCGCCCGCCGGGGTCGAACTGGACGAATCGGAGCAGGCCGCCATCGCCGTGCTGGCCGACGCCGGCATGGTTCCGCGGCTACGCCTGGTGACCCGCCAGCGCCCGGAGCGGCCCCGCGCGGCATAGCTCCCGCGCCAGTGGTGGGCTGCCGGCGGGCGGCAGCCCGCCGGCGGGTCGACCCTACGATGGTCGGGTGCGATCACAGAGCGAGCGGACATGAGCCCCCGGACGGCGGCGCTCGTGGTCCTGGCCGTGCTGATCGTGGCCGCCGGGGTCGCGGCACTGTCGCTGGTGCCCTGGCGCGCCGCGCCCGCGCCACGTGCCGACCAGCTGGACGCGCTCCGGCAGCTGCCACCCGACGAGGTGGCCCGCGGGCGCGCGTTCCGGTCCGACCTGCGCCCGGCCACCTACGCCTCGATGGGGGTCGGTCTGGTCGCCGCCGTGGTGCTCGGGCTTACCCCGCTGGGCGCCCGGATCGTCGCGCTGTTCGGTGGCAACTGGGCGGTACGCGCCGCGGTCGGGGGCCTCGCCGTCGTGTTGATCTCGTCGCTGGTCACCCTGCCGTTCTCGATGTGGCGCAAGGTCGTTTTGACGCGGTACGGGCTGTCCACCCAGGGCTGGGGCGGCTGGGCGGTCGACCAGCTCAAGGGGTACGGGATCGGCGCGGTGCTGGGTGGCCTGGCGCTGCTGGCGTTCTACGCGGTGGCCCGGTACGCGCCCGACTGGTGGTGGGCGTGGAGCGCGGCCGGTGCGGCCGGGCTCACCGTACTGCTGTCGTTCGTGTTCCCGGTTCTGTTCGAGCCGATCTTCAACAAGTTCACCCCGATGGCCGAGGGTCAACTGCGTACCGACCTGATGACGCTGGCCGCCGATGACCGGGTGCCGGTGCGGGACGTCCTGGTCGCCGACGCCTCCCGGCGTACCCGGGCGGTCAACGCCTACGTGTCCGGGTTCGGCGCCACCCGCCGGATCGTCGTCTACGACACGCTGATCGATCGGGCCGATCCGGCCGAGGTACGCAGCGTGGTCGCGCACGAGCTGGGCCACGCCAAACGCCGCGACGTGGTGACCGGTACGGTGCTGGGCGCCCTGGGCACAGCGATCGCGGTCGTCGTGGTGTACCTGCTGGACTCCTGGCACGGGCTGCTGCGCCTGGCCGGCGTGACCTCGGTCGCGGAGCCGCGCTCGGTGGCCCTGCTGCTGGCGGTCGCCGCCCTGGCCGGGCTCGCCACCGGACCCGCGCAGAGCCTGGTCTCGCGCAGGGTCGAGGCGCGCGCCGACACCCACGCGCTCACGCTGACCCGGGATCCGGCGACGTTCATCGCCACCCACGCCCGACTGTTTGCGACCAACCTGGCCGACCCGGATCCGAACCGGATCGAACACCTGCTGTTCGCCAGCCACCCGTCCACGGTGGAGCGGATCGCCGCCGCCCGGGCGTACGCGCGGGACGCCGGCCTCCGCCACGACCCGGCCGCGGCCGGGCCCCCCGAAGGAGCCGGATGAGCCGCACCTTGATGGTGACGAACGACTTCCCACCCCGGTCCGGCGGGATCCAGCGGTTCGTGCACAACCTCGCGGTACGCCAGCCGGCCGGTTCGCTGGTGGTGTACGCCTCCACGTGGCCCGCGCGCGATCCCAGCCAGGCCGCGAAGTTCGACGCCGCGCAGCCGTTCGAGGTGATCCGGGAGAACACCGGGATGCTGCTGCCCACGCCGGGTGTGGCCCGCAGGGCCGCCGAGCTGGCCCGCTCGTACGAGTGCGACTCGGTCTGGTTCGGTGCCGCGGCGCCGCTCGGGTTGCTCGCCCACGGCCTGCGCCGGCGCGCCGGCATCGTCCGGGCGGTGGCGCAGACCCACGGGCACGAGGCCGGGTGGGCCGCGCTGCCCGGGGCGCGCGGGCTGCTGCGGCGGATCGGTGACGGGGTCGACGTGGTGACGTACCTCGGGAACTACTTCCGCACAAGGCTGGCCCCGGTACTGGCCGACCGGACCGAGCTGGTGCGGCTGGCACCCGGGGTCGACACCGACTCCTTCCACCCGGACCTGGACGGCTCCGAGGTTCGGGCCCGGTACGGGCTGACCGACCGCCCGGTGATCGTCTGTGTGTCCCGGCTGGTTCCGCGCAAGGGCCAGGACATGCTGATCCGCGCGCTGCCCGAGGTGCGCAGGCGGGTACCCGACGCCGCGCTGCTCATCGTCAGCGGCGGCCCGTACGGCGACTCGCTCCGCCGCCTGGCCCGCGACACCGGCGTCGCCGATCACGTCGTGTTCACCGGCGAGGTTGCCTGGCCCGAGGTACCGCTGCACTTCGCGGCCGGGGACGTCTTCGCGATGCCGTGCCGCACCCGGCACCGGGGACTGGACGTGGAGGGGCTCGGCATGGTCTACCTGGAGGCGTCGGCGACCGGGTTGCCGGTACTGGCCGGCGACTCCGGCGGGGCTCCGGACGCGGTACGGGACGGTGAGACCGGCTTCGTGGTCAACGGCCGGGACGTGGCGGCGATCGCCGACCCGCTGGCCACGCTGCTCGGGGATCCGGCGCTGTGCCGGCGGATGGGCGCGGCCGGCCGGGCCTGGGTCGACGCGGAGTGGCGCTGGGACCTGCTCGCAGAGCGCATGAGCCACCTGCTGCGCCCGGCGGGGTAGCTCCGGCAGGCGCGTCCTCGGCACGCGCGGCTTCCGATGCGCGGGATGACGTTGGCCGTCCGGCTCGGCACCGTGCCACTGTGGTCGGATGGGATCTTCTGGCGTGACCGGACTGCTGGTCGCGGCCGGCGTGCTGGCCGTGGCGACCGTCATCGGTCTGTGGTGGCGCAGCCGCAACGGGCGGCTCCGGGTGATCGGGCCGCCGCCGTCCGCGGATCGGAACGGGGAAGACCGGGACGGGGGAGACCGGGACGCGGAGGTCCTGGCCGCGCTCGGCGTGGTGTCGGGTACGCCGGTGACGCTGGTGCAGTTCTCCTCGGCGGTCTGCGCGCCGTGCCGGGTCGCGGCCCGGGTCTGCGCCGAGATCGCCGGCTCCCGTGACGGCGTCACGCACCTCGAGGTCGACGCCGAGAACCAGCTGGACCCGGTGCGGTCGCTGGGGGTGTGGCGCACGCCGACGGTACTGGTCGTCGACTCGACCGGCCGGATCCGGTACCGGTCGAGCGGCGCCGTCCGCAAGACCGAGCTGGACACCGCCGTCGCCGCCGAACTGGCCGCCACGACAGCGGCACGCTGACCGGGGCGGCGGGAGCCGACGCGGCGCGCCGGCCCCGCGCGCTGACCGTGCGGCGAGGCGACGTGGCGGCAACGAACGGCGGCGGGAGCCGCCGCCGTACTGCCTGGAGGGTGTGATGTTGATCGACCCCCGCGGTCCCCGCTTCGCGGCGGGCGTGACCGCGATCGTGCTGGTACTCGTCCTGGTCTTCGAGTCAGGCTGGCTGGCCCTGGCGCAGGCCGCCGTCTTCGCGCTGTCGGCGTTGTCCCCGCGGTACTCGCCGTACGGGCTGGTCTACCGCGCCGCGCTGGCGCCCAGGCTGGGTCGGCCCAGCGAGCTGGAGCCGGCGCAGCCGGTCCGCTTCGCGCAGCTGGTCGGTCTGGTCTTCACGCTGGTCGCGGCGGTGGGGTTCCTCGCCGGTCAGGATGTGCTGGGTCTCGTGTTCGCCGGGCTCGCGCTGGTGGCGGCGTTTCTCAACGCGGTGTTCGGGCTGTGCCTGGGCTGCGAGGCGTATCTGGCGTTCCGGCGGCTGACCCACCGCCCGATGGCCGCCCGGGTGCCCGCGCCCTGACCGCGGCCCGACGTAGCCGAGCCGGAGCAGGGAGAAACGAGACGGAGGGAAGACTCCGACCAGTCTGGCTCGGCGCGTCTGGCGCCGCGCGGCGACCCAGACCAGTCGCCATCACGACCCTCCCTGCTCTGCCGGTCAGAACTTGGGCGCGTCGGGCGCTTCGAGCAGGCCCAGCCGCAGCGCGGTCATCAGCGCCTGAGCGCGGTTGGCCGCGCCGAGCTTCTCGTAGAGCTTCGAGATGTGGGTCTTGGCCGTCGACTCGCTGACGAACAGCTGCTTCGCGATCCCGGCCACGCTCATCCCGTCGGCGAGCAGTCGCAGCACCTGGCCCTCGCGCGGGGACAGCTGCGGTCCGCTGGGCGCGAGCCGGCGCTTCATCGCCTCGGCCAGGTCGGCCGCGGTGAACGCGCTCGGGGCGCTCGCGGCGTGGCGGGCCGCGGCGACGACCTCGTCGGCCGGAGCGGTCTTGGGGACGAACGCGCTGGCACCGGCCTCCAGCGCGCCGAACAGCTGGTCGTCACCGGCGTACATGGTCAGCACCACGATCCCCATCGTGTTGCTCGACTTGCGCAGCGCCCGGGTGGCTTCCAGCCCGCTGCCGTCGGGCAGCCGGAGGTCCATGATCACGACGTCGGGCTGAAGCGCACCGGCCTGGCGGACCGCCTCGGCGACGGTGGCGGCCTCCCCGACCACTTCAAACTGCCGATCCCGCTCGAAGGCGTGGCGCAGCCCCTTGCGGATGAGGTCATGGTCATCGACGAGCAGCACCTTGGTACGAGCCGTCGGCGTCGCGTTGGTGGACATTCCGGATTATCTTCCCTTCTGGACCATGACTGACCGTCACTCCTCCTGTGACAGTTATGCCACGACTGCGCATCGTATCGACAGGTTCAATCGCCGACTTGACGCCGGGTGCAACAGGACGCCTAGCCGGACGAGGCACCGCGCCTCAGCGGGGTGCCCAGCACCACTGCCACCGTCGTGCCATTCGGTGAACGTGGGCTGATCTCCAGTCGGCCCCGGATACGTTCCGCTCTTTCCGCCATGATTGCAAGACCGTACCGACCCTCCGGGCGCTGGTCAGCTATGCCGTGACCGTCATCCGACACTTCGATTTGCGCAAATGGCGGGTCCACAACGCAAGTAACCCACAAATTGCTTGCACCGGCGTGCTTCCGGGCGTTGGTGATCGCCTCTTGAGCGATCCGCAGCAACTCGGCCTCGACCGCCGCGGGGAGCCGGGCGGTGGACTCGTCCAGCGACAGGTTCACCCGGAGTCCGCCCGACGCGCCGACCGCCCGCGCGTACTCGGCGATGGCAGCCGCCAGCCCGCCGTGCCGGTCCACCTCGGTCCGCAGCTCGAACAGGGACAACCGCAGCTCGGTGATCACCCGGGTCACCTCGCCGCGCAGGGTACGCAGTTCGTCCAGGGCGTCCTTGGCGTCCTCGGGCAGTACGGCGAGTGCGTTGTCGATGCCGTACCCGACCATGACCAGTTCCTGGGCCACCCCGTCGTGGATCTCCCGAGCCAGTCGCTGCCGCTCCTCGTTGGTGGCCAGCGAGCGCACCTCGTCAAACAGCAGCGCGGCCTCCAGCCGCAGGGCGGCGGGTGCGGTCAGCCCGGTGACGCGCTCGATCACCTGGCCCGGGTAGGCGCCGGTGTTGTCCGCCTCGACCACCAGCAGGCCGACCGTGCGGACCCCGGCGACCAGCGGTACGACCAGCGCGGACACGTCGCCGCCGGAGTGCGAGCGGGCCTGCGAGCGGCTGGCCGTCACGGGCTGCTGGGTGGCCCACGCGTCGCCGATCGCCGAGTCGGAGTCCAGGTCGGTCTCCCAGTCGATCCGATCCAGCCCTGACTGGGCCAGGACCACCAGGCGGGAGCCGCCGCTCGCGGACAGCACCGCGGCCCGGTCGGCCGGAGCCGCGGAGCGTACGTCGTCGATCAGGTGCTCGGCGAGCCCGCCCGGGTCCAGGGTCGCGCCGGGCAGCCGGCGCGCGACGCTGCGCAGCTGGGTCAGCAGTCGGGTCGCTTCGGCGTACGGCTGGGGCAGCTCGCGGCGGTCGAGCAGGGTCCGCTGGAAGGTCGCGGTCACCGCGGCGGCCAGGCCGGACAGCATCAGCCACAGCAGCGTGACCAGGAGATAGTCGTAGTGCGACAGGCGATGGTCGGCCGCACCCAGGCCGGCCAGCACGGCCGCGGCCACCACGAACAGCAGCACGGCTTCGAGGTTCCGGCGGTACAGCGTGGCGGCGATGAACGGCACCAGGAGGTACGGCAGCGTCGCCGCGGCGGCCGAGTCGCCGCGCAGCGGCGGCGTACCGTGCGCCGCGTGCGCCACGATCACGTCGGTCGCCAGGCAGGTGATCAGTACCTCGGCCAGCCGGCTGAGCGGGCCGACCACCCGGTGCCGCGGCATGGCCAGCGCCGGTACGGCGGCGACGCCCAGCAGCACCGCCCAGACGACGCACAGCGCGTCATGGGTGGCGGCGACGCACTGGACGGCGACCAGGGCCAGCAGCGCTGCCCGGGCGATCATCGTGATCGGGTGCGGGCGTCGCCAGAAGCGCAGCGTCGCGCCCGGCTCCGCGTCGATGTCGATCATGACGGGGGCTCGCGCCCGCCAGCGCCTGACCAGGTCAGCTGCCATAGATGGCGGCGATTTCACTGGCACACCCGTCGAGCACCACGTTGCGCTTCACCTTCAGCGTCGGCGTCATCTCGCCGTTCTCCTCGGTCCAGTCGCGGGGCAGGACACGGAACGCCCTGATCCCCTCGGCCCGGGACACAGCCTCGTTGGCGTGATCGACGGCCTGCTGGATCTCTCCCCGTAGCGCTTCATCCTCGCGCAGGTCGGCAATTGGCGTACCGGCCGCCCGGTCGTGGCTTTCCAGCCACTTCGGCCATGCCTCCTCGTCGATGGTGATAAGGGCGGCGATGAATGGACGGCGGTCACCGACCACCATGGCCTGAGAGATCAACGGATGGGCCCGCAGCCGGTCCTCAAGTACCGCCGGGGCGACGTTCTTCCCGCCCGCGGTCACGATGATCTCCTTCTTCCGCCCGGTGATCTTCAGGAAGCCGTCGGCGTCCAGCTCGCCCAGGTCTCCCGAGTGGAAGAAACCGTCCCGGTCGCGCACCTCGGCCGTGGCCTCCGCGTTCTGCCAGTACCCGCGGAACACCAGATCACCCTTGATCAGGATCTCTCCGTCGTCGGCGATGCGCACCGTGACTCCGGGCAGCGGCCGGCCGACCGTACCGATCCGGATGGCGTTCTGCAGGTTCACCGCGACGGCCGGCGAGGTCTCGGTCAGCCCGTACCCCTCGTAGATGGTCACCCCGACGCCGCGGAAGAAGTGGGCGAGCCGGTCGCCCAGCGGCGCCCCGCCGGAGATCGCCGAGTGGCACGCACCCCCCATCGCGGCGCGCAGCTTGCCGTAGACCAGCTTGTCGAACAGCCGGTGCTTGAGGCGCAACGTCAGGCCCGGGCCGCCGGAGGCGTCCAGTGCCTCGCTGTAGGCGACCGCGACCTGCTCGGCCCGGTCGAAGAACCCGCCCTTGCCGTCGGCGTGGGCGCGCTGCTTGGCCGTGCTGTAGAACTTCTCGAACACCCGGGGCACCGACAAAAGGAAGGTGGGCTTGAACGCGTTGAGGTCGGCGACCAGGTTTTTCACGTCCGAGGTGTGGCCCATCCGGCAGCGGGCGTAGACCACACCGATCTGGATCAGCCGGGCGAAGGAGTGGGCCAGCGGCAGGAACAGCAGCGTCGAGGAGCCCTCGTGGAACAGCGCGTCGAGGCCCGGGATCGCGTTGGCGATGTCCGAGTACAGGTTGCGGTGGGTCAGCTCGCAGCCCTTGGGCCGGCCGGTGGTCCCCGAGGTGTAGATGATCGTGGCCAGGTCGTCCGGCCCGGCGCTGTGCCGGCGCCGGTCCACCTCGGCGTCCTCCAGCGCGTCGCCGCCGGCCACGAGCTTGTCGATCGCACCGCCCTCGATGCGCCACAGGTGTCGCAGGCCGGGTACCCGCTCCCGGAAGCCCGCGACGCAGGTCTCGTGGCCCTCGGTCTCGACGAAGGCGGCCACCGCCCCGGAGTCGGACAGGATCCACTCGACCTGCTCGCTGCTGGAGGTCTCGTAGATCGGCACGGTGACCGCGCCGGTCGACCAGATCGCGTAGTCGATGAGCGTCCACTCGTACCGGGTCTTGCTCATCAGCGCGACACGGTCGCCGGGTTCGATGCCGGCCGCGATCAGGCCCTTGGCGAGGGCCACCACCTCCCGGTGGAACTGTGCGCAGGACACATCCCGCCAGCCTGACTCGGTGGGAAGGCAGAACTGGGCGGCGTCCGGGGCGGCGACCGCGTTGTCCCAGACCGGATCGGTCAGGTTGACCGCCTCGCCGACCGTGGCGACCGGCGGTACGGTGAGCTCCTGCACAGCTGTCTCCTCTGGTGGCGGGCTTCGCCCGCGAACAGGTCATGGTGGGCAACCGGGAACCTACCGGGCCGTTATGCAAGCGTCGGTCACAGGCCCCGAGGTCGTCCAGTCCCGCCGGTCGGCGGGTCATCCGGGTGCCCGATGGCTACCGGCGCGTAGCGAGCCGGGCGCGTGTGTGTCAGGTGTCACGAGGTAACCTCCCCACCATGGCGGACACCTCCACCCAGTCGATCCTGATCGCCGCGCCAGGGTCACGCGTGGCCGAGGTGATCTGCGATTTCGCGCGGTATCCGGAGTGGGTCTCCGCCGCGAAGACGGTCGAGGTGATCGAGGAGTACGAGGACGGGTACGCGAGCCAGGTCCGGTTCGTGCTGGACGCGGGCCTGATCCAGGACGAGTACTTGTTGGGCTACGAGTACGCGGGGGACCTCTCCCGCATCCAGTGGCACCTGGTCAAGCGTTCCAAGATTCAGAAGATGCAGACCGGTTCATACGACATCGAGGACCACGGCGACGGGACGTGCACGGTCACGTACACGCTGGAGGTCGCGCTGTTGATCGGCATGCTCGGCATGTTCAAGCGCAAGGCGGAAAAGATGATCATGGACACTGCCCTGCTTGAGCTCAAGCGCCGGGTCGAGTCGATGGATACTTGAGCATGACCGAGAACGCGAATTCGACCGGATCGGCCCGGGAAGAGGCGGAGCGCCTGGTGGCCGCCGCGCTGGCGGCGGCATCCGTCGCGGCCCGCGGCATCGCCCGAAACGCCTCGCCACTGGCCGGCGTCGCCGGCACGGCTGAACGGCTGCTCGCCGGTAACACCGGTGGCCACGTCGCGACCGGTTCCGCCGAATGCTGTGTCTGCCCGCTGTGCCGGGCCATCGCGGCGGTCCGCGACCCCAGCCCGGAACTGGCCCTGAAGCTCGCGTCCGGCGCCAGCGACCTGGCGTCGGGTTTGAGCGGGGTGCTGCGCTCGGTGAGCGATCTGGTGTCCGGCGTCCCGGTTCCGCGCTCCGAGCCCCAGGAGTCCCGGCCGCGCCCGGCGCCCGACCCCGACTCGGTCTGGCACACGGCGACCACGCGCCGGCCGGCCCGGTCCGGCGGCCGGCCGGCCGACCGAGCCTCCGACGAACGCTCCGAACAGCCCGCCGCCCCCGACGATCCGTGGGCGGCGGCCACCGCCGACGATCCGTGGCACGCGGCGACGACCGCGCCGGTTCCCCCCGCCGGCCCTCCGGAAGCAGCGGACGAACCGGCACCGCCGGACGCCGACTGAGACCGGTCAGCAGTACGCGCCTGGCCCCGGCCAGCAACAAATGTCAAAGGCATGCGGAGGGAGAGCACGGCGGTGGGTCTGACCATGGGGTTGGACATCGGCGGCACGAAGGTGCTCGGCGGTGTGGTCGATCCGGGCGGTGAAGTCCTGGCGCTGGCGCGCCGAGACACCCCAGCCGACGACGCGGGGAAGATGCTGCGTCAGATCATGGATGTGGTCGGTGAACTGGCGGACGCGCACGAGGTCGAGGCGATCGGCGTCGGTGCCGCCGGGTGGATCGACGCCAAGCGCTCGACGGTGCTGTTCTCCCCGAACCTGGCCTGGCGCAACGAGCCGCTGCGCGACGAGATCGCGCGGTACGTGCAGGTGCCGGTCGTGGTGGAGAACGACGCGAATGTCGCCGCGTGGGCCGAATTCCAGTTCGGTGCCGCGGCCGACGCGACCGACTCCATGATCATGATCACCATCGGTACCGGTGTCGGCGGCGCCATCGTGCTCGGTGGAGAGCTGGTTCGCGGGGCGCACGGTATCGCTGGCGAGCTGGGTCACATGCTCGCCGTACCGGACGGGAGCCGGTGCGGCTGCGGCCGGCTCGGCTGCATCGAGCAGTACGCCAGCGGAAACGCGCTGGTCCGCCGCGCGCAGGAGCTGGCGACCGGAGACCCGGCACGGGCCGCCCAGCTGCTGGAGCTGGCCGGCGGTTCGGCGGAGGCGATCACCGGGCTGATGGTGACCCAGGCCGCGAAGGCCGGCGACCCGGTCGCACGGGAGGCGTTCGCGGCCATCGGGTACTGGCTGGGCAACGGCCTGGCCGACCTGGTCCAGATCCTCGACCCGCAGGTGCTGGTGCTCGGCGGTGGCGTGATCGACGCCGGTGACCTGCTGCTGCACCCGACACAGGAGGCGTACGTCAATGCGCTGGCCCAGCGCGGGCGGCTGCCGACCGCGGAGATCCGGGGCGCACTGTTGGGCAACACCGCTGGCGTCGTGGGCGCCGCCGACCTGGCCCGCCGGCCGTAGGGGGATCGATGCCGCAGTTGCGGGTCGCGTCGTACAACGTCCATTCGCTGCGTGACGACCGGCGGGCGCTGACCGAGGTGGTACGCGCGCTGGATCCGGACGTACTGGTGGTCCAGGAGGCGCCTCGCGGGCTGCGCTGGCGTACCCGCTGCGCCGGGCTCGCGCGGGACTTCGGCCTGGTATACGCGGCGGGGGGCCTGCCGTCGCTGGGCAACCTGATCCTGGTCAGCTACCGGGTCCGGGTGCGAGACACCTGGGCGCTGCGCTACCCGCTGACCCCGGGGCGGCACATGCGCGGCGCGGCGTTCGCCCGTTGCGTGGTCGGCCGGACTCCGTTCGTGGTGGTCGGCACTCACCTGGCCACCGACTCCGCGGAGCGGCCGGGACAGGCACGGACGCTGGCCAAGGCGCTGGCCGACGTCGACGTGCCGCTGGTGCTCGGCGCCGACCTGAACGAGGAGCCGAACGGCGCCTGCCGCGGGCTGCTGGTCGAAAACCTGGCGGACGTGGCCGGCGAGGACGGCACGCCGACGTACCCGGTGCACGCGCCCGGGCGGCGGATCGACGCACTGCTGGTGGACCCGGCCATCGAGGTCCGCGGCTACCGGGTCGCGGACACCCCGGCCGCACACCGGGCCAGCGACCATTTCCCGATCGTCGCCGAACTCGGGCTACCTGACTGAGCGCAGCCGGAGCCGATCTGTGGCGGAGGCGAGCACAGTCCGAGCGTGACCTGACTGAGCGCAGCCGGAGCCGATTTTTGGCGGAGGCGAGCACAGTCCGGCGTGACCCACCTGACCGACCGACCGGTCGCGGGCAGTCGTATGGATCGATGGAGGGCGTGTCGCCACTCCGGCGCTGATAGCGTGGACAGTATACGCCCGAATTTGGGCGGATTTGCCGGATACGTCGCTTGTCATCCGTACCGCGACCCGGCACGGGTATCGCGAAGGGAGCCGAGAGTGCCCGACAAACGCGCTATTCACCAGGCCAAGAGCAAGGGTCGGCGCAAGACCGCCGGAGGATCGGGCCGCGGGGCCGCGATCGTGACCGGCCCGGACACCGACGGTACCGTCATCGATCGGTCGATGAAGCAGGACAACGTGGCGTCGGCCGGTACCGGGCGGATGAAGAAGAACAACGGTCGCTGACCCGTACCCGTGTGGGGCCGCCGGAGCGTTCCGGCGGCCTCGTGCTGTTCACGGCGCCGTGACGGGGGAGGGCTGCCGTCCGCACTGGACAAACCACCGCCCGAGCCTCGAAGATGGCGCAGCCGGACCGCCGCCCGCTACGTGCTGACGGTCCGCGTCCGTGCACGCACAGCAACGTGGGGAGGCCCGGTGAGTCTCGACTCGGCCGACTGGGAGAGCACCGGAGCCACGGCGACGATCTGGCGAGGCGACCGGCCGGTCTACGACCGCGGTGGCGCCGTGTGCGTGATCGGCGCCGGGGCGAGCGGCCTGGTCGCGATCAAGAACCTGCGCGAGCACGGCTTCGCGGTCGACTGCTACGAGCGTGAGACCGGCGTCGGAGGCGCGTGGAACTGGCGGCACGACCGCAGCCCGGTCTACGCCAGCACACACCTGGTCTCCTCGAAGCCGTTCACCCAGTTCCCCGACTTCCCGATGCCGGACGACTGGCCGGACTACCCGCATCACAGCCAGGTGCACGGCTACCTCGACCGGTACGCCGAGCACTTCGGCCTGCGCGAGCACGTCTGGTTCGGCAGCGAGGTGGTCCGCGTCGAACCGGCCGAGGCGGAGCACTGGGACGTCACCACCCGGGTCGGGCAGCGGGAGCGGACCTCGCGGTACGCCGCTGTGGTGCTCGCCAACGGGCACAACTGGTCGCCCAAGCTGCCGGCCTACGACGGCCTGGCGGATTACCGCGGCGAGGTGATCCACGCCAGCGCGTACAAGGACGCGGCCCAGTTGCGCGGGCGCAAGGTACTGGTGATCGGTGCCGGCAACACCGGCTGCGACATCGCGGTCGAGGCCGCCCAGCAGGCCGCGGAGTGCTGGCACTCGACCCGCCGGGGGTACTGGTACGCGCCGAAGTTCGTCGGCGGCCGCCCGGCCGACCAGTTGGGTGACCGGCTCCTGGCGCTGCGGCTTCCGCTGCGGATGCGCCAGTGGCTGCTCCAGCGGATCCTGCGCCGTCAGGTCGGCGACCTGACCCGGTTCGGCATGCCGGCCCCGGACCACAAGGTGTTCGAGACGCACCCGATCGTCAACAGCCAGTTGGTGTACTACGTGGGGCACGGCGGGATCCGACCGGTACCGGACGTGGCCCGCTTCGAGCGCACCGCCGTCGTTCTGACCAATGGCCAGACCATCGAGCCGGACCTGGTCGTGATGGCCACCGGCTACCTGCCCCGGTTCGAGTTCCTGGCGCCCGAGGTGCTGAACGTCGATGCGGAGGGCCGGCCCCGGCTCCATCTGCACACGTTCGCCCGCCGGCACCCCACGCTGGCCGTCGCCGGCCTGATCCAGTCCGACTCGGGCGTGTTCGCGATCACGCACTGGCAGGCCGTGGCGATCGCCCGCTGGCTGCGGTTGCGCGAGTCGGATCCGAGCCGCGCCGCGGCGTTCTGGCGGCAGGCCGCCGTGGCGCCCGACCAGCGGTTCACCGCTGCCCGGATCAAGGACTCCAGCCGGCACTGGTTCGAGATCAATCACGTCGACTACCTGCGTGCCCTGCAGCACACCCTGGACCAGCTCAGCCCGGCCTGAGCCGGCCAGCCGAGGTACGAGCCGGTCAGGCAAGGCACGAGCCGCACCCGTCGCGGCCAGAGGAGGAAGAACTCCAGTGAGCACCAAGATTATCCGGTCGGTGGAGTGGGCGTACCCGATCCGGCCGGTGTCCCGCGAGATTCGGGCGGCCACTCCGGGGATCGACGAGGGCAAGCCGCCGGTCCTGTTCGTCCCCGGTTTCGGCCACGGTGCCTGGGCGTTCGCGGAGAACTGGCTGGAGCACGCCGCCGCCCGCGGCTTTCCGGCGTACGCGATGAGCCTGCGCGGCCACGGCGCCAGCGGCAGGGCCCCGAAGACGACGCTGCGCGCGTACGTGCACGACGTGGTCCAGGTCGCCGCCTCGCTGCCCCGCCAGGCGGTGCTGGTCGGGCACGGTGCCGGCGCCCGCGTGGTGACCGGCGCGCTGGCCCGCTACCCGGCCCGGGCCGGTGTGCTGGTGGCTCCGGTGCTGGGCGGCTGGAAGATGGCGGCGGCGGTCGCGGCGCGCAACCCGGCCGCGACCGTACCGGCGCTGTTCGGCGGCCCGCTGCGCCCCGGCCGGGGCGCGCTGTTCGGGCGGGAGCTGCCGGCGGCGACCGCCCGTGGCTATGCCTCCCGGCTGGGTCGCGCGGCCGCGCTGGCGCAGTGGCAGCTGCTGGTCGCCGGCACGCCGGAGCCCGGTGTCGGCCAGCCGCCGGTGCTGGTCCTGGGCAGCCCGGACGACCGGCTGGTACCGCGCTCGGCGCTGGCCCGGACGGCCCGCTGGTACGGCGGCGCCCCGCTGATGTTCCCCGGGATGGGGCATGACCTCATGCTCGACTCGCGGTGGGCCGAACCGCTCGACGCGATCCTCGACTGGCTGGAGAAGGGGGCGGAAGGTTAGACGACCGCTCCGTCGTCCGGATCCCAGTCGTCATCGTCGTCGCCCGAACGCAGGCGCCAGATCAGCGTGATGAAGCCGGCCAGGATGCCGCAGAAGCCCAGCGTCATGGCGACGCTATTGGCCGTGGGCAGGAGGCCGGGATCGAACAGCAGCACCACGCCGACCAGGATGCCGGCCACCGCGAGGATGGTCACTGGGGCGAACCTGGGCAGCGGCGGTGGCGGCGGCGGGGTGTATCCCTCCTCGTCTTCCGCCTGCATGCTGTCCAGCGCGTCCAGGCCGTCGAGCAGGGACGGCTCGTCCTGACCGGTGGTGACCGTGCTGTGGGACCAGCGCTGCAGGGCCGGGGGCGTGGCGCCGGCCGACGCCTCCGCGCCGCGATCCTGCTCGGGCTCCTCCTCGCGCTCGCTCGGCAGATCCTCGACCGCCGGCCAGCTCACCGACTCGTCCGGCAGGTCGAAGCCCGCGATGATCTCGGCGAACGCCTCGTCGACCTCCTGGTCGCTGTGCTGCGCGGCCGGGGGAGCGTCGGGACCCAACTGGGCCAGGTATTCCCGGGCGGTCTCCAGGTGCGCGCGGTCCACGTACAGCCGGTCGGTGGGGCGCGAGGGCAGCGTCGTGGTCCGGGTGACCGGATGAAGATCGGACGCGGGTTGCAGGTAGGCAGCTATGCCTCGAAGGCCCAGCACGTCCAGCAGGTGTTCGCCGACTCGGGGATCCACATCTCCGGCAGCCGCATACGCGGCCGCGACCAGTCCGTTGTCCCGCCGTCCCCGGCGAGCACCACCCGATGTCACCCTGCCCACCTCCCTCAGGCAGCCGGGGCAGCCGATCGCGGCCCAGGGTTGAATCGTGACACGGCGACGGGTACTTCGGGGAGTGCGTTGTGGTGTGCCACGCAGTCTTCGTAGGCTCATGCCGACTCCCTGAGTCCGGGATGGAAACCAGGAAGGACCCACGTGCTCTACTGGCTGCTCAAGTACGTCATCCTCGGCCCCTGGCTGAGGTTGATATTCCGGCCGCACGTCGAGGGGCGCGACAACGTGCCCGACGTGGGGGCCGCGATCATTGCGAGCAACCACCTTTCGTTCTCTGATTCGATCTTCATGCCGCTCATGGTCAAGCGAAAGGTGACCTTTGTGGCGAAGGCCGAATACTTCACCGGAAAGGGCATCAGGGGCTTCGTCACCAAGATGTTCTTCGTCGGTACCGGTACCATCCCGGTCGACCGCTCGGGTGGCCGCGCCGCCCAGGCCGCCATCGACACCGGGCTGCGCATCCTCGCCGAAGGCAGGTTGTTCGGCATCTATCCGGAGGGCACCCGGTCGCCGGACGGCCGGCTCTACCGTGGCAAGACCGGGGTGGCCCGGCTCGCGCTCGACTCGGGCGCGCCGGTGATCCCGGTGGTCATGCTCAACTCCGACGAGATCCAGCCGCTGGGCAGGATGCTGCCGCGGATCAAGCGGGTACGGATCCGGTTCGGCCGGCCGATCGACTTCTCCCGGTACTCGGGCATGTCCGGCGACCGGTTCATCGAGCGCGCGGTGACCGACGAGATCATGTACGAGCTGATGGAGCTGTCCGGCCGGGAGTACGTGGACGTCTACGCCCAGAAGGTCAAGACGCCGGAGACCCCGGCCAACAACACCGCGCTGGCGGCCTGACCGCCGCCGGGTAACGGCCCGCCGGCCGGTCAGCTCCGGACCGGCAGCCCGTCCAGCAGCCGCTGGGCCTGGTTGCGTCCGGCGAACTCGGCGATCTCGGCGAGGATCGGGTCGCTCCGGCGGAGCGTCCCGGCCGCGTGCATCGCCCGGGCGGCGTGGACCAGCGCCAGCACCCGGTCGGTGGCGTCGCCGATGCGCGTGTACCGCTCGGCCGCCTTCAGGTACGGCTCCGGGTCCTCACCCTGGCAGGCGTCGAGCATGCTCAGGGCGGCCAGGACCCAGGGCGTGTACCGCGGCGAGCGCTCCAGGATCGCCCGTACCCGGGCGGCGCCCTCCGTTCCCAGCAGCACGCCGGCGTTGGCGATCGCGATCACCCACTCGGCGAACGCCAGCATGTCGGTGCCGGCCCAGTCCTCCTCCAGCGACTCCAGCAGCTCCCAGGCTTGCTCGGTGCGGCCCTGCAGGACCCGGCAGAGGGTCGCGTGCGCGAGCGTGGCCAGCAGTACCCGGTGGAATCCGCCGCGCTTCGCCGTGGCCACCGCCCGGTCGACGGCCACGTCATCGACGTCCTCCCCGCGCAGGGCCCGCAGCCACATGCTCTGGACCACCACGTACAGGTCCCAGTCGGCCGTCGGGCGTTGCATCACGGCGACTGTCGCCTTGATGGAGTCGGCCCAGTTGCCCGCGTAGTATGCCCGTCCGGCCTCCTCCGCGAAGCTGGCCGTCAACCCGTGGCCGCCCGCCACGTCCAGGCTGTTCTGCTCGTCGATCAACCGGTTGCAGGCGGCCAGGTCGCCTTCCTCCATGTACGCCCAGGCCAGGTTGTTGACGGCACGCCGGCGGCTCTCCAGCCGGTGCCGCCGGGAGTGCTCGGTCGCCTCCCGCAGCTGCTCGAACCCCTCCTGATCGCCGGCCAGGAACCGGGCGGTAGCCAGCGTGATCATCGCGCTGGCGTGCACCTCGATGAGCCCGAGCCGGTCGGCCAGCTCGGCGGCCGCGTCGGCGGCGACGATGGCCGGCTCGGTCTCGAAGTTGACCATGCGCGCCCGGGCCAGCTCCAGCAGCGCCGTGGCCTTGTCGGCCGAGTCGGGCAGCGAGGCGTAGAGGTCGACGGCACGGTCCAGGTAGGCCAGGGTGGCCGGCCGGTCGGCGCGCATCCAGGCCGCGGTGCCGAGCAGCGTCCAGGCGTGCGCCGCGCCGGCCCGGTCGCCTGCCTCGATGAGCCGGCCGGCGAGCCGTTCGAGCAGGTCGATCCCATTGTCGGCGAGGAACGCGTCGCCGTCGCGGTAGAAGGCCAGCTCGGCGGCGAGCAGGTCGAGCGCCGGATCCTCGGGCAGGTTGAGCCCCTGGGCCCGGTGTACCCACTCGGCGGCGGCGTCCAGGGCGTGCAGCGCGTACGCCCGGCGGGCCGCGCGGTGCATGGCGTCCCGGGCCGCCGGAGCGTACGGCGCGGTATCCATGCCCAGCGTCCGGGTGATTTCGTGAGCCGCCCAGCGATGGTGCGCGAGCACCTCGGCGAGGTCGCTCTGCCGGGCGTCGGAGACCGGCTCCAGCCAATCCGCCGTCCGCTGGTGGCGGGCCACCCGCTCGCTTCGGGGCAGTCGCTGGTAACAGACGTCGCGGACCAGGATGTGCCGGAACCGGTACTCCGTCTGGCCGGCCATCGTCGAGGTGGGCAACTCCTGGATCAGGTCGCGTTGCTCCAGCCGGTACAGGGCCCGCTCGGCGGACTCGACCGGCCGGTTGGCCGCGTGCGCCACGGCACCGGGCCAGAACTGCCGACCCACCACGGCGGCGGCCTGGAGGATCGTGCGGTCCGCCGGGTCGAGCAGGTCCAGCCGGTTGGCGATGACCGCCTGCACGTTGTCCGGCATCGGTGGGGCGGCGGCGAGATCGGCGGTCGACGGGGTGCTGGCCGGCCGGCGCATGCCGCCCTCCAGCAGCATGCGCACGTACTCGTGCGCGTACAGCGGGTTGCCGTCGGCAAGCTCGACGAGGGTGTCGGGGGTGACCGTGGCGGCGCCGAACATCAGCGAGTACAGCGCGCCGATGTCGGCGTCGGACATCGGCGGCAGCGAGATGGACACCGTGCCGGTGATGGCGCTGGTCCAGCTCGGCTGCCGCTCGCGCAGCTCTGGGCGGGCGGTGCAGATCACCAGCAGCGGCAACCCGCGGGCCGAGGCGCCGAGCATCTCGACGAACCGCAGCATCGGCTCGTCCGCCCAGTGCAGGTCCTCGAAGACCAGTACGGTCGGCTGCCGGGCCGCCATCGCGAGGATGAACCGCCGCCAGGACTGTTCGGTCTCGGCCGGCGACAGGCCGGCACCGGGCAACCCGACCAGCGGCTCCAGCGCGCCGGCGAGCCGGTCCACGTCGTCGCCGGCGGTCAGCTCGGTCAGCGTGGCGTGCAACCGGCGCCGGGCGGTCTGTTCGTCGTCGGAGTCGAGGATCGACGCCTCCGCCTTCACGATGTCGGCCAGCGCGGCGTACGCGACGTTCTCGCCGAACGGCGGGCAGTGCCCGATCCGCCAGCAGATCGGCGGGTCGGTGATGGTGGCCGCATGCCGGGCCAGCTCGCGCAGCAGCCGGCTCTTGCCGATGCCGGCCGCACCGAAGATGGTCACCAACTGCGGCGTCTGGGTGCGGACGGTCCGGTGCAGCGCGTTGATGAGCAGGCCGCGCTCGTGCTCCCGGTCGACCATCGGGGTCAGCTCGGTGTCCAGTTGGCTGGCCCGCGAACGGCGGGCGGCGACCGCCAGCCAGATCCGGCTGGGTCGTGACCGGCCGCGCAGCACCGAGGTCGGCTGCTCGTCATACTCGATGTCGGTGTGCGTGGCGGCGTGGGTGTTCTCACAGATGAAGACCCCACCGCCGGGCGCGAGTTCCTGGAGCCGGGCGGCCGTGTTGACCACGTCACCGGCGACGATGGACTGGCCTCCGTCCCGAGCAGCGGACACGTCGACGAGCGCCTCGCCGGTGGCGATGCCGACCCGGAAGGTCAGGTCGGCGACCTTGATGCGGGCCTGCCGGGGTAGCACCCGTTGCAGTTCCAGGGCGGCCCGGACGCAACGCAACGCGTCGTTCTCGGTGGCCACCGGCGCGCCGAACAACGCCATCGCCGCGTCGCCGATGTATTTCTCGACCACCCCGCCGTACTGGCCGATCACCCGCCGTACCGCGGTGAAGTAGTCGTTCTGCATCGCCCGGACCTGCTCCGGATCGGAACCCTCGGTAAAGGACGTGAATCCGACAACGTCGATGAACAGAACGCTGACCCGCCGCCGATCGGCCGCCGGCTCCTGCAGAGGCCGCCCGCAACTGGTGCAGAACGACGCGCCCGTATCGTTGGAGTGCCCGCAGTGCGGGCACGCCGGTCGCAGGCTCGCGCCACAACCACCGCAGAAGCGATCGTCGGCGTTGGCGATCCGATGGCAGGTCGGGCACGTGGATTCGATGTCGTCCTCCGGAGTTCCGGGCTCGCTCGGCAGACGCTCAGTATCGTGACACGGCGGCAGGGGTCCGACCAACGTGTCTGATAGGCGAAGCAGGACAGCGAGTGAAGCGTCTCTGGAAGTAAAGTCGGCAATCGCCTGCGGCGATCAGACTTCGTTCGCGGCGATTGGTTGAGGACAGGTCAGTCAGACAGGCGCGAGCGGAGGGACCCGAACGGTGTACGTGCGACTCGCGGCAACTTGGGCCGACCCTTCCGGTGCGGTGCATGACGCCGGGGAGTTCGTCGATGTCGACGTGGTCACGCTCGCCGAGCTGGAGGAGCAGGGCGTGGTAGAGAACGCTGGCGAAGAGAACGAGGAATCCGGCTACGTCGGTCCGAGTGAGAGCGACGAGCGGGAGCCGGGCTACGTCGGCCCGAGCTACGTCGGGCCCAGCGAGGAGACCGAGGAATCGGAAGAGGACTCGGACGACGAGTAACGAACCGAGCGGCAAGGAGTGTCAGAAGGCGGGGCCGGATCGATCCGGCCCCGCCTTCTGGATGTCGTGAGCCTTTCAGTGCGCTTCGGCCGGCCGGCGGCCGGTGTGTACCGCGTGGGTCAGCACCGGGTACGCGAACGCCAGGGTGCCCAGCACCCCGACACCGGCGACCACGAGTACCCAGCGCGGTCCCATCTCGGCGAGCAGCGGGCCACCGATCGCGTACGCGAGGACCTCGGCCGCGTACGGGAACGTGTATACGGTGCCGAAGACCGTACCGAGCCGCTGCTGCGGTACGCGTTGCTGGATGAGCGTGTCGTTGGCCACGTTCTGCCAGCCGTTCCCGGCACCCGCGAGCGCCTGACCGATCAGGGCCAGCCCGAGCACCGGCATGACGGCGGTGAGCGCGGTACCCGCGCCGAACGACAGTAGCCCCACCGCGAGTACCCGTTCGGCGCGGAACGACCCGCCGAGCGTGAGCAGCATCGGAGCCAGCGCCATCCCGACCCCGTACCCGGTGCCCAGCGCGCCGACCGCGGTGTCGCTGGCGTGCAGCACCCCGCGACCGAACGGTACGACCGCCACGTTGTCCAGCGCCGCGAAGACCACGCCCACGAGCAGGGTCAGCGCGACCGCCCGGACCACCCGGTCCGCCCACGCGATGGCCAGCCCGGCGCGCAGGTCGCCCAGTACCGACTCGTGCGGTGTCGGCGTGGCCGCCGCGACCACACCGGAGCCGGGCGGTACCGCGGCCGGCGCGACGCCGGACCCGGCCGGTACGCCCGGCGAGTCGGCCGGGTCCGGAGTGACCCTGGCGCGGACCGGCGCACCGGACCGCGCACCGGCCCCGGCGGCCACGGTGGGAGAGGCGACGGCGGGAGGAGCCACGGTGGGAGAAGCGACGGCGGGAGGAGCGACGGGCGAGACCGCCGGCAACCGGCGCCGGAAGCCCGGAGCCGCCAGCAGCGCCGCGGACAGGACGAAGGTGGCGGCGTTGACCAGCAGCGTGGCCCGCAGCCCGGCGCCGGCCAGCAGCAGGCCACCGAGTGCCGGCCCGGCCGCGATGCCGGTGTTGACCGCGGCGGCGAGTTGGGCGTTCGCGGCCGGCAACCGCTCGATGCCGACCAGTTGGGGCACGAGGCTGCGTCCGGCCGGAGTGAACAGTGTCGCGAAGCCGGTGCCCAGCGCGGTGAGCCCGAGCAGTACCGGCAGCGACGGCATCGTCACGGCGATGGCCAGGTAGATGACCGCCTGCGCGGTGTCGCAGCCGACCATCAGCCGGCGCTGGTCGAACCGGTCGGCCAGCGCGCCGAGCAGCGGCCCGAGCAGCCGGGGCGCGGTGCTGACCAGCAGCAGCCAACCCACCGCCGCGCCGCCGTTGCGATCGAACACGGCGATGAGCAGCGCGGTGCGCGCTATCTGGTCCCCGGCGTAGGAGGCGAGGCGCCCCGCCCAGTAGCGGCGGAACGCCGGGCTCGTGGCGAGCGGCGAGCGACCCACGGCCTCCCCGCCGCTCAGCGGTCGGTCATGCCGCCGCGGCGGCGCAGCGCGGCCAGGTCGGTGACGACGATGCGCCGGCCTTCGGTGCGCAGCCAGCCGCGACTGGCGAACGAGCCGATCGCCTGGTTGACGCTCTGCCGGGAGCCGCCGGCCATCTCCGCGAGCTGACTCTGGTTCAGCTCGATGGTGACCATCGGGGCGTGGCTGTCCCCGGCGAGCCGGACCAGAGTCTTGGCCACCCGCCCGGGCAGGTCCAGGAAGACGTGGTCGGCATTCTGCTCGGTCAGCCGGCGGATCAGCGCGCCCAGCGAGCGCATGACCGCGTCGAGGATGTGCGAGTTCGCGTGCACGAGTTCGATGAACGCGCCACGGGACAGGGCGAGCGCCGAGCAGTCCTCGATGGCCTCGGCCGATGCCGAGCGCGCCGAACCGTCCAGAAGCGACACTTCACCGAACACGTCCGGCGGACGGATCACGGTGAGGACCGCGCGCTCGCCGGTCGGCGAGGTGCGGAAGACCGCGATCGCGCCGCGCTTGAGAATGATGAGCGAGTCGCCGGGATCGTTCTCGACGAACAGCAGCTGACCCTTGCGGTACGTGCGGGGAACCGCCGCGGCGATGACCCGCTGGCGAACCTCGGGTTCCAGGCCAGCGAACATGTCAACACCGGTCAATGCGTCGCCGGGATCCGGCAGCCGTACATCCACGGGCCAACCCCTCCCCGGTCGCCGTACAACAGGTAACTAGATCATGACGCTGATGTTGCTCTGTGTACACCCCTGACGTACGCGGTGACCCCATACCGCTACGTGACGGGTACCGCGTGGCAGGCTAGCCGGTTTCCGGTGGTCTGCGCCAGCCAGGGAGGCTGGTCGCCCGCCGGTCGCCGGTGCGGCAGGCCCGAATCCGGCTCCGATCCGACCCTGCCCGGGTCTGCTCGTACGATAATCGCCTTTCGTCCGCCAGACGAGCCGATCCGGGCGTGGTCGCGGATGGCGTTGATGTCGTATCGCGGACCGTCACGCACCGCACGTGATCGGCAACGGCGGAGCCCAGGTCGCGACGGCGTGAAGATTCTTCAGCCACGCCCGCCGGCACCGGCCCCACTCGAACAGTGAATGATGGGCGGTGATGGTCTACCGCTACTTCTACGACTGCGAGTTCATCGAGGACGGACGCACCGTCGACCTGGTCTCTATGGGCATGGTCGACGAGCACGGTCGCGAGTTCTACGCGGTCTCCACCGAGTTCGACGGCTCACGCGCCGTGCCCTGGGTACGCCGGAACGTGCTGGACCGGCTGCCCTCACCCGGCGATCCGGTCTGGCGCTCCCGGCAGCGCATCCGCGACGACCTGTACGCCTTCCTCACTGAGCCGCTGCGCGACCGGTCCGATGAGATCGAGCTGTGGGCCTGGTACGCCGCGTACGACCACGTCGTCCTGGCCCAGTTGTGGGGACCGATGACCGCACTGCCCCGGGAGATCCCGAGGTTCACCAAGGACCTGCGCCAGCTCTGGGACGACCGGGGGCGGCCGGAGTTGCCCGACGCGACCGGCCGGCACCACGCGCTCGTGGACGCCCGGCACAACCTGGCCCGGTGGCGGGTACTGAGCGACGGCAGATCCTGACCGGCGGCTTCCGCCCTGTTCGGCGTGGCCGCGGCGGCGTGTCCCACGTTCATCCGGCGTTCTCCGGGGTGGCGCTTTCTGCCCCGGCGACCGGGTACTACAGTGCGCTCGTGAGCGCCAAGTCGGACCGGTGACAAGCCGGACGGCGACGCGAACCTCCCGGGACCGGCAACGTCGCCGAACTGTGCTCCTGGGGCTTGTTGGGCAGCGACCCAACGACCTGTCGGCGGTTTGCCGGCGCCCCCCTCGGCGCCGGACGCCCAGCGTTCCAGATGGAAGGACGAGCACGTTATGCGTATCGGTGTGCTGACCGGCGGCGGGGACTGCCCCGGCCTGAACGCGGTGATCCGCGCGGTCGTGCGCAAGGGGGTGGACACCTACGGGCACGAGTTCGTGGGTTTCCGGGATGGCTGGCGAGGCCCGCTGGAGGGGCTGACCCGCCCGCTCGGCGTGGCCGAGGTACGCGGCATCCTGCCCCGGGGCGGCACGATCCTGGGCTCGTCCCGCACCAACCCGTTCAAGATTGACGGCGGCGTCGAGCAGATCAAGTCCAACCTGACCGAGCTGGGCATCGACGCGCTGGTCGCGATCGGTGGCGAGGACACCCTCGGGGTGGCCACCAAGCTCGACGAGTTGGACGTGAAGGTGGTCGGCGTACCGAAGACCATCGACAACGACCTGGGCGCCACCGACTACACCTTCGGTTTCGACACCGCGGTCAACATCGCGATGGAGGCCATCGACCGGCTGCACACCACGGCGGAGAGCCACCACCGCACGCTGGTCGTCGAGGTCATGGGCCGGCACGCCGGCTGGATCGCCCTGCACGCCGGGCTTGCCGGTGGCGCCAACGTGATCCTGCTGCCCGAGCGCAACTTCGACGTCGACCAGGTGGCGACGTACGTCGAGAAGCGCTTCCAGCACCAGTACGCGCCGATCGTCGTGGTGGCCGAGGGCGCGCAGCCGCTGGAGGGCCAGATGGTCACCCAGAACCAGGAGCTGGACGCGTTCGGGCACGTGCGGCTCGGCGGCATCGGCCAGTGGCTGTCCGAGTCGCTGGAGGCCAAGACCGGCAAGGAGGCCCGCACCGTGGTGCTCGGCCACATCCAGCGCGGCGGTACCCCGAGCGCGTTCGACCGGGTGCTGGCGACCCGGTTCGGGCTGCACGCCATCGACGCGGTGCACGAGGGCGACTTCGGCAAGATGGTCGCGCTGCGCTCGACCGACATCGTGCGGGTACCGCTGGTCGAGGCGACCCGGGAGTTGAAGACGGTTCCGATCGAGCGGTACACCGAGGCCGAGGTCTTCTTCGGTTCGTGACGCCCGTGCCGCGCCGGGGGCGGGTGCTTCCGGCGCGGTACAGCGGAGGAGGGCATCGAGATGCACACGGTGGCGGTCATCGGCGCCGGCAAGATCGGCGAGTTGCTGCTGTCCGGCCTGCTGCGTTCCGGCTGGCCGGCCGGTCGCCTGCTGGCTACGGCACGCCGGACGGAACGGGCGGAGGAACTGGCCGCCCGGTACGGCATCCGGGTGCTGAAGAACGAGGCCGCGGTCGGCGAGGCCGACGTGCTCGCGGTCGCGGTCAAGCCGCAGGACGCCGAGGCGCTGATGACCGACATCGGGCCGAAGGTGCCCTCCGGAAAGCTCGTGGTCTCGCTGTGCGCCGGCCTACCCACGTCCTTCTTCGCCAAGTGGCTGCCGGAGGCCACCCCGGTCGTGCGGGTGATGACCAACACCCCGGCACTGGTCGACCAGGCGATGACCGCGATCTCGGCGGGCGCGTTCGCCACCCCGGCGCATCTCGAGCTGGCCGAGGAGATGTTCGCGCCGCTGGGCCGCACGGTGCGGGTACCGGAATCGCAGCAGGACGCGGTGACCGCGCTGTCCGGCTCCGGGCCGGCGTACTTCTACTACCTGGTCGAGGCGATGACCGACGCCGGGATCCTGCTCGGCCTGCCCCGGCAGGTGGCGTACGACCTGATCGTGCAGACCGCGATCGGTTCGGCGATCATGCTGCGCGACTCCGGGGAGCACCCGGTCAAGTTGCGCGAGGCGGTCACCTCCCCGGCCGGTACCACGATCAGCGCGATCCGGGAGCTGGAGAACCACGGGGTACGCGCGGCTCTGCTCGCCGCGCTGGAAGCCGCGCGGGACCGGGCCCGGCAGATCGCCGAGCAGCAGTCGTGACCGGATACTGAGCGTCGTGTATGGGCTGGATGACGCGCGCACGACGCTCGCGGCGCTGCGGCCGCGGCTGGATGATCTGATCGTGGTCCGGGCGGACCTGGCGGAGCTGCGGGCCGACCTGTCCCGCGACGGCACCAGCCGGCTGGGCGGGCTGGCCGAGGTCAAGGGCCTGGAGGCCAGGCTGTACGCCGACCTGGAGCACTTCGCCGAGCAGGGTGCCCAGATCAAGGGCTACGCGCCGCTGTTGCTGGACTTCCCCGGCGAGCTGGACGGGGTGCCGGTGCTGTGGTGCTGGCTGGAGGGCGATCCGGAGATCACCTGGTACCACCGGCTGGACGCCGGCTTCGCCGGCCGGCGGCCGATACCGCGACCGCTCTGAGGGCTCTGACGTGCTCAGTCTCACCCACCGGAACCTCGACACTCTGTGCCGGAATGATCGACGGCCGGCCGTACCCTAGGAGCCATGCGCCAGGAGTGGCATCGCTTCCGTAATCCGGGTCTCGAAATCGGGCGCCCGGCCACCGAACCCGAGGAGATCGAGTCCCTGGGGCTCGACCACTGGCGCACGCTGCCCCGCGACCAGATGCCGCCGTGGCCCGACATGACCAAGGTCGCCGAGGTCAGCCAGGTGCTCTCCACGGTGCCCACCATCGTCGCCCCGTACGAGGTCGACGAGCTGCGCGAGCGGCTGGCCCTGGTCTGTGAGGGCCAGGCGTTCCTGCTCCAGGGCGGCGACTGCGCGGAGACGTTCGCCGACAACACCGAGGCGCACCTGCTGGCCAACGCGCGCACCCTGCTCCAGATGGCGGTCGTGCTGACCTATGGCGCCAGCCTGCCGGTGATCAAGGTGGCCCGGGTCGCCGGGCAGTACACCAAGCCCCGGTCGGGGGAGGTGGACGCGCTCGGGCTGCCGGCATACCGCGGCGACATGATCAATTCGCTGGAGGCGACGGCGGAGGCGCGGGTCGCCGACCCGCAGCGGATGATCCGGGCGTACGCCAACGCGTCCAGCGCGATGAACATGCTCCGGGCATACCTCGGCGGCGGCATGGCCGACCTGCACCTGGTCCACGACTGGAACAAGGGTTTCGTGCGGACCAGCGCGGCGGGCGAGCGGTACGACGCGATCGCCCGCGAGATCGACCGGGCCATCGCGTTCATCCGTGCGTGCGGCATGACCGACGACGAGGCGCTGCGCACCGTCACCCTGTACTGCTCGCACGAGGCCCTGGCCCTGGAATATGACCGGGCCCTGACCCGGGTGGCCGGCGGCAGGGCATACGGGCTGTCCGGGCACTTCCTGTGGGTCGGCGAGCGGACCCGGCGGCTGGACGGCGCGCACATCGACTACGCGTCTCGCATCGCGAACCCGGTCGGCGTCAAGCTCAGCCCGTCGGCCACCCCGGAAGCCGCCCTGGAACTGTGCGAGAGGCTCAACCCGGACAACATCCCGGGCCGGCTGACGCTGATCAGCCGGATGGGCAACCAGCGGGTCAAGGACGTGTTGCCGCCGATCGTGGAAAAGGTCACCGCGGCGGGGCACAAGGTGGTCTGGCAGTGTGACCCGATGCACGGCAACACCCACGAGTCGTCCAACGGGTACAAGACCCGGCATTTCGACCGGATCGTCGATGAGGTGCTCGGCTACTTCGAGGTGCACCGCGAGCTGGGCACCCACCCGGGCGGCCTGCACGTCGAGCTGACCGGCGAGGACGTCACCGAGTGCCTGGGCGGCGCGCAGGCGCTGGTCGACGCCGACCTGCCGGGCAGGTATGAGACGGCCTGTGACCCCCGGCTCAACACCCAGCAGTCGCTGGAGTTGGCGTTCCTGGTCGCGGAGATGCTCCGCGGGTAGCGAGCCACCAAGATCGGGAAGCCGTCAGCGGCCCGGCTCGGAGCTGCTCGTACTATTCGCTGGTGACCACCTCGATTGTTGATCTCCGTTCGGATACCGTGACCCGGCCGGTCGCCGCCATGCGCGAGGCGATGGCGTCGGCCGAGGTCGGCGACGACGTGTACGGCGAGGACCCCACCGTGAACGCGCTGGAGGCGCGGGTCGCGGAGCTGTTCGGACACGAGGCCGCGATGTTCACGCCCAGCGGCTCGATGGCCAATCAGATCTGCCTCCAACTGCTGGTACCGCCCGGCGAGGAACTGCTCTGCGACGCGGACGCGCACGTCGTCACGTACGAGATCGGGGCGGCGGCCGCGCTGGGCGGGATCTCCTCGCGTACCTGGCCGGCTGCCGGGGCGGACCTCGACCCCGAAGCGGTCGCCGGCATGATCCGACCCGCCGGGTACAACGCGGTGCCCACCCGGGCGATCGCGGTGGAGCAGACGCACAACCTCGGCGGCGGCGGTGTCATCCCGCTGTCCACGCTGCGGGCGCTGCGCGGCGTCGCGGACGATGCCGGGATCGGGCTGCACTGCGACGGCGCCCGGATCTGGCACGCGCACGTGGCCGACGGCGTACCGCTGGCGACGTACGGCGGGCTGTTCGACACGCTGTCGGTCTGCCTGTCCAAGGGTCTTGGCGCACCGGTCGGCTCGGTGGTGGTGTCCAGCCGGGAACGCATCCAACGGGCGCGGGTCATCCGCAAGCGCCTGGGCGGCGGGATGCGGCAGGCGGGCATCCTGGCCGCGGCCGGCGAGTACGCGCTGAGCCACCACATCGAGCGGCTGGCAGACGACCACGCCCGGGCCGCGCGGCTGGCCGAGGCGCTGGCGCCGTACGGCATCGTGGACGCCGCCCGGGTGGTCACCAACATCGTTCCGCTGGACCTGACCAAGGCACCGATCGACGGTCCGTCCCTGGGTGCGGCGGCCCGTGAGCGCGGCGTCCTGGTGTCGGTGGTCGGGCCGCGCAGGGGCCGGCTGGTGACCCACCTGGACGTGGACGACGCCGCGATCGACCGGGCGGCCGAGGTGCTCACCGGGATCCTGCGCGGCGCGTGACCGGCCCCGGCCGGCTCAGCGGATGTGTACGCCGGCGAAGGCGGTACCGGCCAGCTTCGCGGCAATGACCACGACGACGATCAGGCCGATCCCACCGACGATCATCGCCCCGAGGCAGCCCCAGCTCAGCCGGCGTGGTGCGCCCGGGTCGGCCTCGTCGAGGTCCGGATCAGTCGCCACGGCGGACGAGGTCCCGGAGGGTCGCGATGTCCTGGCTGTGGCCCACCGACCCGGTGCTCGGAGTCTCCACGATCATCGGTACGCCGGCCGCCGCCGGATGGGCCAGCAACTCGGCGAACGGTGCCGTGCCGATCGAACCCGCCCCGATGTTCTCGTGCCGGTCCCGGGTCGAGCCGAGCGGGTCCTTCGAGTCGTTCGCGTGCACCAACTCGAGCCGTCCCTGTCCGACCGCCTCGACCAGCGCGTCCAGGGTCGCGGTCATGCCGCCCGGAGCGGCCAGGTCGTGTCCGGCCGCCCAGGCGTGGCAGGTGTCGAAGCACACGCCGAGCCACGGGTGCCACTCCACCGCGTCGAGGTACCCGGCCAGGTGCTCCACCCGGGACGCCAGCGACCGGCCGCCGCCCGCGCTCGGCTCGACCAGCAGCTTCGGCCCGCCGAGCTTCGCCGCCCGGTCGAGCAGCGGCAGCAGGTGCTCGCGGAGCTGGGTCATCGCCCGCTCCGCGTGGCCGGCGTCCACCGCGCTGCCGGCGTGGAACACCACGCCCGCGGCGCCGATCGCCCGGCCGCGTTCGAGCGCGTGGTCCAGGGTGGCCACGGACGAGGCCACCGTCGCCTCGGTCGGCGAGCCGAGATTGGTCAGCAGCGAGGCGTGCACGTACGCCCGGGCCTCCCGCTTCTCGATGCCGTCCAGGAACGCCTTGTCCTGGTCCGGATCGCCGGGCGACCGGGCCCAGCCGCGCGGGTTCGACACGTACACCTGCACTGCCCGGGCCCCGGTCGAGTCCAGGTACGGCAGCGCGGCGCGGGCGAGTCCTCCGGCGACCGGAGCGTGGGCGCCCAGCGCCCGGTCGACGTCGGCTACGGCGTGATCCACAGCTGGACCTGCGTCCCCGGTGCCACCGGCGTCCCGGCGGGCGGGTTCTGCTGGCGTACCTGGCCGCCGGGAATGGCCAGCACCTGAACCCCGACCAGGCCGGCCTGCTGGAGGACCTGGTTGGCCTGGTCGAACGAGAGCCCGACGTTGGACACGTTGGGTACGGCCACCTGCGGCGGGCCGCTGCTGACGGTCAGGATGATGGTGGCGTCCTTCTCCACCCCGGCGCCGTCCGGAATGCTCTGGTTGATCACCTGGCCGGCCGGTTTGTCGCTCTGCTGCTGGGTGGTGGCGACCTTCAGCCCGAGCCCGGTGAGTTGCTGCGTGGCGGTCGCCTGGTCCTGGCCGATGACGTTGGGCACCTGGATCGGCGCCTTGCCCTTGCTGACGTTGACGGTGATCTGCGCACCCGGTGGGACGATCGTGCCCGGCCCCGGATCCGTGCTGAGCACGAACCCGGCCGGCAGGGAGTCGTCGTACTTGTCGACCCGCTTCGGGACCATCTTCATCGCGGTCAGTGCGCCGGCCGCCTCGCTGTACGCCCGGCCCTGCTCGTTCGGCACGGTGTAGCGCTCGGGCCCGAGGGAGAGCGTCAGGGTGACTGTGCCGCCCCGGAGGATGCGCTGATTCCCGCCGGGCTGCTGGCCGACCACGGTGCCCTTGGCGATCTTTTCGTCGTACCGGCCCGGGCCGATCTTCACCTTGAGCCCGTGCTGCTTCGCCTTTGCCAGGGCCTGTGCCTGCGTGATCTGGGTCAGTGAGGGGGCCGAGGTGTATCGGCCCACCCCGAACCAGTAGCCGCTGCCGGCCACCAGCACCCCGACGAGTACCAGGGCGATGGCGACGGCTCGGCGCTTGCCGGTGGTGTCGACCATCGACGCGAAGCGTTGACGCATGCCGGGCTTGTCGCGGTCGAGCAGGTCGCCGGCGCGGTGCACGGTGCCGGTGTTGGCCCGGGGCGGTGGCGGGGCGTCCGGCAACCGGGCCCAGGACGGGCGCTGGTTGGGCATCGCGCCCGGCATCGAGATGATCTGCGTCGAGGCGGCGGGGGAGAGCGGGACGGCCATGGTCGGCGCCGCGGCGGCATGCGCGCCGGCGGGGGCGGAGGTGCCCTCCTCCCGGGCCGCCTGGACCTCGGCCAGCATCACGCCGGCGTCGCTCGGCCGTCCGCCCGGGTCGCGCCGGGTCGCCCTCGCGACCAGGGCGTCCAGGGCCGGCGACAGCCCGGCGACGTACTTCGACGGCGGGGGCACGTCCTGGTCGACGTGCCGCCAGGCGATCTCGACGGGTTTGTCCCCTTCGTAGGGGACCCGGCCGGTGAGCATCTCGAACAGCACGATGCCGGCCGAGTAGATGTCGGTCCTCGGGTCGGCGCGCCCGTCGGTCACCAGTTCGGGTGCCACGTACGCGACGGTGGCCAGCAGTTGCCCGCCCTTGTCGTCGGCGCTGGCCTCGACCGCCCGGGCCAGCCCGAAGTCGGCCACCTTCACCACGGCGTCGAGCAGGCTCCCGCCGCCGGGTGCCTCGGCGACCAGGACGTTCTCCGGCTTGATGTCCCGGTGCACGAGACCGGCCCGGTGCGCGGCGGCCACCGCGGCCAGCACCTGTTCGAGGATCGCCAGTGCCTCCGGCGGGTTGAGCCGGCGCCGGTCGGACAGCATCTCACGCAGGGTGCGACCGCGGACGTACTCCATGATCAGGTAGGGCAGACCCTCGTGTACGCCCTGGTCATAGACGGCGACCACATTGGGGTGGGTGAGCCGGGCGATGGTCTTGGCTTCGTCGGTGAACCGCTCCAGGAAATGTGGATCCCTGGACTGGGTCGGATGAATGATCTTCAGCGCGACCGTGCGCTCCAGCCGCTCGTCGGTGGCCGTGTACACAGTCGCCATCCCGCCGCGGGCGACCCGTCCGCGGATGCGATAGCGCCCGTCGATCAGCGCTCCGATAAGTAAATCGACGACCTTGGTGTCCATCAGCAGGCAAGTCTACGAGGCGAGTCCGGACGATTTTTTGGTGCGTTCGGCCACGAGTGGTCAACGGCAGTCAGAATGCCACAGCGCGGCGGGGATGCGGTACCGCGCCTGGTCATTGGGGGTCTGGCGGCGAAGGATCGGACGACGTCGGCGTCGGACTGGCCACCGAGGGTGTCGGCGACGGCGACACTGAGTCACTGGGGGAGGGCTGCCCGGTCGGGCAGTCGCAGCTTTGCCGGGGAGTCGCACCGGGTGCGGGACTGGCCGTGTGCCGGTTGGGCGTCGGGTGCCCGGCCGGGGGAGCGGGTACGGCTGGGGTCTCCGGTCGCGCCGCCAGACCCCGGAGTTCGCCGGCGGCCGGCACGCTACCGGGCGGCGTGGCGGTCGGGGCGGCGGGCAGGGTGGGCGGTGCCGCGCCGGCCGGCGACGCGCTGGCCCCCAGTGCGTTCAGGCCCCCGGACACTGCGAGGTAGGTACCGGCCCCGCCCCCGGCCAGGAGGAGGGCCACTACCGCGGCGAACATGGGTCGGGGTGGCTCGTCCTGATCGTGCTCGTGCCCCGGCGGCCAGCGGGTCATCGGCGGTTCCCCTTCCTCGGTGCCGGTCCTCGCGCGGGACAGGCCGCCCACCAGCGGCCCGGGCGTGGCAAGGTGGTGAGGTGACCGAATCCGCCTCCACGACCGGCCAGGCCGTCGAACCGGCCGAGTGGATCGACCTGCCCGATATCGCCGAACGGCTGGAGATCCCGGTGACCCGGGTGCACCAGCTCATCCGCGATCGCAATCTGCTCGCGGTGCGCCGAGACGGCATCCTGCGGGTGCCTGTCGAGCTGATCGCGACCCCGTCCGTCCGTAAGCACCTCCCGGGGGTCCTGACCCTGCTGCACGACGCTGGGTACAACGACGAAGAGGCGTTGCGGTGGCTGTACACCGCCGACGATTCGCTGCCTGGCACGCCCGCCGAGGGGCTGTCCGGCAGCCGGGCCACCGAGGTCAAGCGCCGGGCCCAGGCGCTGGGCTTCTGACCCGCGGCGAAGCGGATGCGCCACCTGATCTACCTGGCCATACTCGCCGGGTGCCTGGCCGGTGCGCTGTGGTTGGAGCCGGCGCTGCGGGTGCGGGTGCTGCGCCAGTGGCGCCGGCTGCTGCTCACCGTCGTGCCGATCGTGCTGGTCTTCGGCGGCTGGGACGTCGCCGCCATCGCGGCACACCACTGGAGCTACGACCCGGGCCAGACCACCGGCGTCCGGCTGCCCGGCCGGTTGCCGCTGGAGGAACTGCTGTTCTTCATCGTGGTACCGGTCTGCTCGGTGCTCGGGTACGAGGCGGTGCGGCTCACCCGGCAGCGGCGGCGGCAACGACAGCGGGCGGACGAGCCGGCGGCGCGACCGCGGGACCGGGTGGCCCGGTGACGTACACCGAGGCGGCGGTGGCCGGAGTGGCCGGTGCGCTGCTGGTGGACCTGTTCCTGCTGCGTACCCGGCTGGTCGGGTCGGGCACGTTCTGGCTGACGTACCCGATCGTGCTGGTCGGCCAGCTCATCGTGAACGGGCTGCTCACCGGGCGGCGCATCGTCCGGTACGACCCGCACGCGATCATCGGCTGGCGGTTCGGGTACGCCCCGGTGGAGGATCTGGCCTTCGGCTTCGCCCTGGTGCTCACCACTCTGTCGCTGTGGGCGTGGCTCGGCCGGCGCGGTGCCGGAGCACCACGACCAGGACCGTGACGATCACCACGGTGTCCAGCAGCGCGCCGGGCAGTTTGGTCAGCGCGGCCAGCCCGCTGCCGTCCGGCAGCACGAACAGCGCCAGCACCGCCGCGGCCAGCCCGAGCCGGTACCGGACCCGGTCGGTCGACACCGAGTACGCCAGCACGGCCAGCGGCGCCAGCAGGTACCAGGGGAACGCGACCGGAGCCAGCAGCACGGTCGCCACCATGGCCGCCCCGGCCGCGGCCACCACCGACCTGGGCTGTGCCACCCGGCTGCGCGCCCGCAACCACAACGCCACCAGGATCGCCGCGAGTACCAGCAGTCCGGCCACCCGGGCGGCGGCCAGCGCGGGCGTGGCCAGGTCGGGCCGGCCCAGGGCCCGGGCCAGGTAGCCGGCGGTCATGCCGAGGCCGGTGGGCAGCGAGGTCCACTGGATCAGGTCGGTGGTGCCCCGCAGCGCGCCCAGCCAGCCGAGCCCGTACCCGCTGGGCACGGCGAACACCGCGTAGCCGGCGGCGAGCCCGAGGCAGGTCGCCAGCGCGGTGCGGGCGATCTCCCACCAGCGCCGGTCGCCGGCCGCCAGCAGCACCACGAACGGCAGCACGACCAGCACGGTCGCCTTGACGCCGACGGCCAGCCCGAGCAACGCGCCGGCCGCGACCGCCCGCGACGCTGCCACCCACCAGGCCGTCGCCCGCCCGGCCGCTACCTGCCCGGCCGCTGCCTGCCCAGCCCCTGCCTGCCCAAGCAACGCCCGTCCAGGAACCGCCCGTCCAGGAACCGCCCGCCCAGCCGCCGCCGGCCCGATCCCGCCGGCCGAACCGGGCCGGATCGCCACCGCGAACCCGGCCACCACGAACCCGGCCAACAGGGCGTCGTTGTGCACGCCGGACACCGCGTGTACCAGCACCAGCGGGCTCAGTACGCCGAGCCACGCCGCCCGGCGCGGGTCCACGCCCAGCCGGACGGCCAGCCGGTGACCTGCCCAGGCGATCAGCGCCACGCCGGCCAGCGCGATCACCCGCAACAGGGCGATCGCCACGCCCAGGTGCCCGCCCGAGCCGGCCGCCGCGCCGCCGGACAGGAGCAGCCACAGCGGCCCGTACGGGGCCGGCGTGCGCCACCACAGCTCCGGTACGGCGTGCAGCCACTGGCAGGGCAGCGCGGCGATCCCGTGGGTGTACGGGCTCACCCGGTGCGCGACCAGCGCGCCTTGGCAGGCGTACGCGTACCCGTCCCGGCTGGCCAGCGGGGCGCTGGCGGCCAGCGTCGCCACCCAGGACAGGCCGATGACCAGCAGCCGGCGGGTCGGCAGGCGGTCCAGCCGGCGACCGAGCCCGAGCCAGGCGGCGCCGAGCAGGATCGTGCCGAGCAGCCAGACGGTGACCGTGGGCACGCCGCGCGGATGGGCACCACGCGCCAGGTAGCTGGCCGCGGTCAACTGGGCGGC
This sequence comes from Rugosimonospora africana, assembly GCF_016862975.1. Classification (GTDB taxonomy): domain Bacteria; phylum Actinomycetota; class Actinomycetes; order Mycobacteriales; family Micromonosporaceae; genus Rugosimonospora; species Rugosimonospora africana. The sequence continues at coordinate 16,387 of NZ_BONZ01000070.1, read as the reverse complement.
GCCGATCAGCCCCAGGGCACCGAGGCCGGTGGTACCGGTGACGGCGGCCTTCGTCCGCCCGGCGGCTTGCCTCCACGCCCCCGGCCGCGCAGACTGCGCGGAGGCACAGGGCACCGGGGGCTGGGGGGCCGGAACCGGTTGATCGGAGGGGGGTGTCCTGGGCGTGCTGGCGTGGGGTCGGTCGATGTCCGGGGGGCGTGGGTCGCTGGTCGCCGAGGGAGCGGTACCGGTCGGTGTGCGGGTGCCACCGGGGGTGTCCCGGGCCTGGTGCGGGGGCGGGTCAACCACAGATGACTCCCCTCCGGCGACCGTCATCGCAACGCTACCAATGCCGGGCGTACCGGACCGTGGACCGGCCGGACGGGCGGTACCCGCATGACTGGCCGGCTCGGCGCCGTGGTCGGGGCCGCCCAACCGCCCGGCGTGTACCTGTGGCGGTCCCGGGCACACCACGGCGCGGTACGGCGGGAGCTGAGCGCGCTCGGCTGGGCGGCGTACCCGCTCAACGGGCGCCGGATCACGGACGCGAACCGGTCGCATGAGGAGTGTGCCCGGATTCTCGCCTTTCCGGCCTGGTTCGGGCACAACTGGGACACGCTGGCCGACTGCCTGTCCGACCTGACCTGGCTGCGTGCCCGGGGCCACGTGCTGATCTGGGACCGGTACGGTGTGCTCGCTCACGCCGACGCCCGGGCGTGGCAGCGCGCGTACGAGGTGTTCCAGGCGGCCATCGCGAGCCGCGCCGGTACGAACATGGCGCCGCTGTACCTGCTGCTGCGCGGGCTCGGCCCGATCAGCTCCCCGGTCTCCGGCGCCCCGATCCCGCTGCTCGACGTGGTCGGGGTGCGGTAGCCGCAGCCGTCAGTCCAGCCGCCTGGTGGCGGCCTCGGCCAGCTCGTGCAGCATCTTGAGCGCCTCGCCGTCGAGGTACACGCCGTCCAGCGCGATCAGCGCCTCGGCGGTCAGCTCGTCGATGCGCCGCTCCGTGCGTTCCAGTGCGCCGGTCTCTTCGATGATCTGCCGCAGCTGGGTCACGCCGGCCCCGTCCAGGTCCGGGTTGCCCAGGCCGGCCCGCAGGGTCCGCCGCCCGGCCGGGCCGGCGGCCTCGAACGCGACCGCCACCAGGTAGGTCCGCTTGCCCTCGCGCAGGTCGTCGCCGGCCGGCTTCCCGGTGCGGGTCGGGTCGCCGTACACCCCCAGGATGTCGTCGCGCAGCTGGAACGCCTCGCCCAGCGGCAGGCCGTACCGGGAGAAGGCCGCCCGCACCGGCGCCGGAGCGTCCGCCAGCGCCGCGCCGAACAGCAGCGGCCGCTCGACCGTGTACTTGGCCGACTTGTACCGGGCGATCGTGCCGGCCCGCTCGACCGAGGTGTCGCCGGTCACCTGGGCGAGTACGTCGAGGTACTGTCCGGCGCTGACTTCGGTGCGCATCTCGTCGAAGTCCGGCCGGGCCCTGGCCAGGGTGACCGGCTTCAGCCCGCTGCCGTGCAGCAACTCGTCCGACCAGGCCAGGCAGATGTCACCGAGCAGGATGGCGGCGGCCGTCCCGTACCCCTGTGGATCACCGGCCCAGCCGTCGGCCAGGTGCGCGTCGGTGAACCGGCGGTGCACCGAGGGCCGGCCCCGGCGGGTGTCCGAGCCGTCCATGACATCGTCGTGGATCAAGGCACTGGCCTGAACGAACTCCAGGGCGGCCAGGGCCGCCACGACCTCGTCGCTGTCCTCGCCGCCGGCCCCCCGGTAGCCCCAGTACGCGAACGCGGGGCGTAGCCGCTTGCCGCCGTTCAGGACGAAGTCCTCGATCGCGTCCGCCACCGGCCGCAGCGCCGGGTCGATGCCGACCAGCCGGGCACGCTGCCGGGACAGAAAGGAGTTCAGCGCCCTTTCCACGCGGAAACGGAGGTCGGCACGGTCGGCCGGGGCGAGGTTCACCCACCGACGGTAGCCGGTCGGTAGACCCGATCGAATCCGGCATGTCCACCATGTGATGGCCATCAGTACGCGGTCCGGTATGGCCAGGGGATGAGATGAGCGGCGATCCGAGCCCGGTACACCGCTAAAGTCATGGTGTGGCACTTGGTCTCCCGTCCGTGATGCCCGGCGGCCCCGCGTCCGTCGGCGAGCTGATCGGCGGACGTGAACCCACGTTCTCGTTCGAGTTCTTCCCGCCCCGCGACGAGCAGCAGGAGCGCCAGCTCTGGCAGGCGATCCGCGAGCTGGAGCCGCTGCACCCGTCGTTCGTCTCGATCACCTACGGCGCTGGCGGCTCGACCAGGGACAACACGGTCGCGGCCACGGAGCGGGTCGCCACCGAGACCACGCTGCTGCCGATGGCGCACCTGACCGCTGTCAGCCACTCGGTCGCCGAGCTGCGCAACGTGATCGGCCGGTTCGCCGGAGCCGGCATCCGCAACGTGCTGGCCGTCCGGGGCGACCCGCCGGGCGACCCGCAGGGCGAGTGGGTCCGCCACCCGCAGGGCGTGCTCTACGCCGAAGACCTGGTCCGGCTCGTCAAGGAGGCCGGCGACTTCTGCGTCGGCGTGGCGGCCTTCCCGTACAAACATCCCCGCTCACCGAGCGTCGAGGCCGACACGGAGCACTTCGTCCGCAAGTGCCGGGCCGGCGCGGACTTCGCGATCACCCAGATGTTCTTCGACGCCGACGACTACCTGCGGCTGCGCGACCGGGTCGCCGAGGCCGGCGGGCGGACCCCGATCCTGGCCGGCATCATGCCGGTGACCAGCATGCGCACCATCGAGCGGGCGGCCGTGCTGTCCGGGGCGCCGTTCCCTCCGGCCCTGGCGGCGCAGTTCGAGCGGATCAGCGACGACCCGGTCGCGGTGCGCCGGCTCGGCATCGAGCAGGCCAGCCTGCTGTGCGAGCGGCTGCTCGCCGAGGGCGTGCCGGGCATCCACTTCATCACGCTCAACCGGTCGACCGCCACCCGCGAGGTCTGGCAGAACCTGCCCATGGGAGTGCGTATCTGAGCGTGGATGGACTGCGCACCTGGGACCAGTACGCCACCCGGTGGGCGGGCCTGCACGGAGGTGTGGACCCGCGCACCAGCTCGGCGACGGTGGCGAGCTGGCTGCGGATGTCGTACCGGGTCGGCAGGCTGCTGGCCCGGATCAAAGTGCGGCCATCCCTGCTGACCACGCTCGGGCTGGTGTGCAACGCCCTGGTCCTGTATGTCACCGCTCAGCACAGCTTCTGGCCGATCGTGGCCGCCGTGCTGGTGGTGCTCTCCGGCGTGATGGACAGCCTGGACGGCGCGGTCGCCGTGATCACCAACCGGGTCACCCGGCTCGGCTACGTGTACGACTCGGTGGCCGACCGGCTCGGGGAGGCCGCGTGGGTCGGCGCGCTCTGGCTGATCGGCGTGCCTGGCTGGCTCGCCGTACTGGTCGGCGGGCTGGCCTGGCTGCACGAGTACATCCGGGCCCGGGCCACCGCCGCCGGCATGGCGGAGATCGGTGTGGTCACGCTCGGCGAGCGGCCGTCCCGGCTCATCCTGATCGTCGTCGGGCTGGTGCTCTCCGGCGTGTCCGGACTCATCGCGATCGACCTGCCGGCCGGTGCCGCGACCGTCGTCGCCGCGATCTTCGTGCTGCTCGGCGTGGTCGGCCTGATCCAGCTGGTGGCCACGATCCAGACCGCGCTGACCGCCCCGCAGCGACGGCGCTGACGCGTCTTCGCTGAGAAGGGCGCTTCTCGCGCTCTGCGGAACGGTGCCGGCCGCGCCGCGCCTCGAATCCAGCTCAGCGCGCCGGGCCGATCCTGTCCGCCACGTTCCCGGCGGACAGCGTGACCAGCGGCAGCCCGCCGCCCGGGTGCGTCGAACCGCCGACCAGGTACAGGCCGGCCAGCGGGCCGCGGTTAGCGGGGCGTAGCAGGCGATGGGCGGCGGTGCCGTAGATCGAGCCGCCGGGGCTGAGGGTCCCGGCCTCCAGGTCCGCCGGAGTACGGATCTCCCGGAACACGATCCGGTCGCGTACGTCCACGCCCCGCTCCGCCAGTACGGCCAGGATCCGGTCGGCGTACCCGTCCGCCACCCCGGCGGCCCGCCAGTCCACCGGCCCCTGAGGTGCCGCGTTGACCAGTACGAACCACGACTCGTACCCGGCCGGGCGTACCGCCGGATCGTCGGCCACCGTGACCAGCACGGTCGGGTCGCCGGCAAGCCGGCCGCCGAACACCGCGTCGAACTCGGCGTCCGGGTCCGCCGGAAAGAACACGGTGTGGTGCGCCAGCCCGGGAGTGCGTCCGCGGACCCCGAGCAGCAGCACGAATCCGGCCAGGCTCGCCGCGCCGAGCCGGGACAGCCGCCGCGGGTGGGGCAGCAGGTCACGGTAGACGGTCCGGGCGTCCGCGTTGGCGATCACCACCTCGGCCGGCACGGTTCGGCCCCCGGCCAGGGTGACGCCGCTGGCCCGGTTGCCGGCCCGATCGATCCGGGCCACCCTCCGTCCGGTGTGCACGTCCACGCCCAGTTCGAGGCACCGGGTCGCGAGCGCGTCGGCGAGGGTCCCCAGGCCACCGCGCAGGTACCAGCCGCCGAAGGCCAGCTCCGCGTACGGGATGGCGACCAGTGCGGCCGGTGCCCGCCGGGGATCCGCGCCGGCGTAGGTGGCGTACCGGTCCAGCATCATCCGCAGCCGGGGATCGGCGAGGTAGCCGCGGCTCAGCGACCGCAGGCTGCGGCCGGGCGCGACGGCGGCTAGGTCACGGATGCGCCAGGCCAGCCGGTACAGCGCCAGCGGGGAGTCCACGGTGGCGGTGAGCACGTGCCGCCACGAGGTGTCCCACACTCTCGCGGCACGGCGCCACAGCCGCTGCCAGTCCCGTGCCGCGGCAGGCGAGAGCGCGGTGCGTACGCGGGCGGCGAACTCGTCCGGGTCGGCGCAGGAGTCCAGCCGGGTGCCGTCCGGGAACACGTGCCGGACGATCGGGTCCACCGGCTGCGGGTCCAGGTCGACGTCGGTGAACACCTGGGGGAGGGTCAGCAGGCCCGGCCCGGTGTCGAACCGGAACAGCCCCTCCGGTGTGCGGCGCGAGTATCGCCCGAGCTTGCCGCCGACGCTGCCGGCCTGCTCGAACACGGTCACCCGGTGCCCGGCCCGGGCCAGCCGCACCGCGGCGGTGAGCCCGCCCACCCCGGCACCGATGACCACGACCCGACTCAAGGGGCCAGCGTATCGACTCCACGACCCTTCCAGACCAGCGAACCCTTGCGGTGTAGCCGGTACGAGCGCGCGGTGAGGTAACCGAAGATCAGCATCGAGACCGGATGGGCGAGCGCGTCGGGCAGCGTACGGCCGCCGGTCGCCCGGGCCGTGACGACCCGCCCCAGGACACCGAGCAGGTACCCGGCGAGTCCGGCCCACGGTGCGACCGGAATGAGCGCGACCGGCGCCACGTACAGCAGCAGGAGCGCCAGCACCGCGGCGGCCGCACCGGCCGGCGAGCCGAACGACGCCCACAGCGACTTGGTGTACCCGTCCCGGACGCCGGCCCAGGAGGCGTACATCCGGCAGGTCGCCAGCCCCGATCCGTCGGCCAGGGCGATGCGCCCGCCGGCGCGCTTGACCGCGCGGGCCAGCTCGATGTCCTCGAGCACGGCGCCGGCCACCGCCGCGTGGCCGCCGGCCCGCTCGTACCCCGCGCGCCGGGCCACCAGGAACTGCCCGCCGGCCGCGGCCAGCGACGGGCGCGGCGAGCGCTCCATCGCCCGCAGCGGCAGGAAGGTCAGCCAGAGCCACTGGAGCAGCGGCTGGACCAGCCGCTCGCCGGGCGTCGCGGCCACCATCCGGGGGTACGGGCAGATCAGGTCGAACCCGTCCAGCAACGCCACCCCGGCGGCCACCGCGTGCGGCGCGAGGATCACGTCCGCGTCGAGGAAGGCCAGCACCTCACCCCGCGCCGCGCCGGCCAACTGGTGGCACGCCCACGGCTTGCCCAGCCAGCCGGGAGGCGTCACGGTGCCGGTGATCAACTGGACCCGGTCGCCGGCGACCGCGCGCACCACGTCGGCGGTACCGTCGGTGGACCCGTCGTCGAGCACGACGATCTCCAGCCCTGGCACGGATTCCTGGGCGAGCAGCGCCTCCAGGCACGGCCGTACCCGCTGTGCCTCGTCGCGCAGCGGCAGCAGGACCGAGACCGCGACCTCCACAGTGGACGGTCGGCGGGCCGGCCGGCGCAGCAGCCGGGCGTTGACCGCGGTGTGGACGGTCAGCAGGGCGACCGCGCCCGCGATGACCAGCGCCAGCACGGCGACCGGGCCCCCGGCCGGACTCAGCACAGCGCGATCGCCAGCGGGATCGCGACCAGCCCCATGCCGATCGCTCCAGCCGCGGCGGAGACCGGCAGGTGCAGGAAGGCCGCGTGGGCCAGCGCGGAGGACAGGTAGGTCCACAGGTACAGGGCGAGCATCGGGGCGTCGGCCCGCCGGTCGGCGATCCGCGCCCGCGACCCGGCGGTGCCGGCGAACAGCGCCATCATCGCCACGGCCACGCCCAGCCAACCCAGGTAGTTCGTGTACGGGATGCCGGCGAGCCCCGGCTCCGGGTGCCGCCAGCTCCAGTACCCGTCCGCCACCATCTGCGGGTCGAGGAACAGATCCCAGGCGGCCAGCCCGAGCCCGGCCACCGCGACCCGGGCCACGCCCCACCGGGCCACACCGAGCCGGGCCACACCGAGCCGGGCCGCGCCACGCCCCACCAGCGAGGTCGCGGCCAGCCAGGCCGGCCAGGCCATCCAGGTCCAGGCGAGCGGGACGACCAGCGGTACTCCGAGCAGCCGCGGTCCGAGTGAGGCGGAGTACCCGTACCCGCCGAACGGGAACCCGGTGCGCACCCCGAGCGCCTCCACGGCCAGGCCCCCGGCGCCGGTCACCGCGACCAGTGCCGCGGCGGTGCGCGGTCCCCGGGTGGCCAGCGCGTGGCCCACCGAGCCGGCGAAGCCGATCAGGACGGTCGCCATGACCAGGCCGGTACGGGCGCCGCCATGGGTGATCGGGTACCCGATCTGGACGACGATCAGCCCACCGAGCGGGAGCCAGCGCGCCGCGCCGGTGCCGGCCGTGCTCCGCGCGCCGGGCACCGGGCCGGCGGCCCGTACCCGGTCGGCGGCACGCATCACCGCAGCGGCAGCGGGCGGCCGAGGATCGCGAAGGGCCGGTCGTCGCCGGGGAAGTGAAAGTGACGCAGCACGTCGACGAACTCGAACCGGCGGTACAGCCGCCAGGCCCGGGAGCGCTGCTCGTCCGCCTCCGGGGTGGACAGCAGGGTGGTGCGGCCGGTGGCCATGCTCAGCAGCGCGCGGAGCTGCCCGGCGCCCAGGCCGTGGCCCTGCGCGTCAGGGCGCACGTGCAGCTCGACGACCTCGAAGCAGTCGGACAGCCAGGACTTGCGGGCGTCCCGGCGCAGCGCGCCGCGTACCTGGTCGTGCCACCACTGCCCGGAACCCGACGTGTACCCGTACCCGAAGCCGAGCAGCCGGTCGTCCGGCCCCAGGGTGGCCACGGCCCGGAAACCGGAGCGGTGGACGTGCCCGGCCACGTACCCGCGACGGGCTTCCAGCAGTTCGGTCGAGTAGCCCATGGCCTGCCCGTACACCCCGATGACGTCGTCCAACCTGCGGGCGAGCATCTCCGGCGGCCACGCCACCAGCCTCACGCCCGCGGGTTCGGCGAGGTCCCGCCTGCCCGCTACCTGCCCGTGCTGGGCCTGTTCGCTGCGTGCCTCTCCGAGCCCCACCCGATCACCCCGGTATCGCCGACGACGTTCAGCACGGCAAAGCGGGCGAACATCTCCTCGGCGTACCAGCCGGTGGTCGTGGTCCACTCAATCGCCTGGCGGTGCTGTGGGTGACGGTACGCGAATGAAAAAAGATCCGCGGGTCGACGCCACAGGGTTATCGTGCCTTGCCAGCCGAGTGGGGCCTCGCCGACGCCGAACGCGGCCAGCAGACCGGACGCATGGGACGCCGCGGCGGCAACCGGACCGATCGCGCGCCAGAATGTCGCCGCCCGGGTCGGACGGAGCCGTGCCCGGGTCAGTGCCAGTATCGGGGTTTCTGTTCCTTCTGCGTCGTTTGCTCCGTTGATCCGGAATGGCCGGTGTCCGGCCCACGATCCGTGCGCGGCGAGTGGGGCGAGGTCGAGCCGGCAACTGGCGATCGCGTGCCGCGCCCAGCCGGGGAACTCGGGCCGGTCTCCGTCGTAGACGGCCAGCGCGGCCCACCGGGTCGGGTCGGGGCTCGCCGGGCCGAACCTGCTGTCCCGGCCGGTACCGAGCAGCTTGACGAACCGCACGCCGGGCTGGCGGCGTACCCGCCGTGGGTCGACGGCCATCCGCCACAGGGCGGCCGGGACCGCGGCGGCGGGTACCCGCCACACGTACAGCGACACGTTGCCGGCGCCGCGGTCGTCGTCGGCGCCTCGTTCGCGGGCAGCGCGTCGTTCGCCGGAAGGGCCTCGCTTGCCGCCGGCGCGGTCGGGCGGTCGCTCCGGTTGGGGGTCGCGGTCGCCGTCGGCCCCGCTTCCGCCGGTGCGCCGGTCGGGCGGTCGCTCCGGATGGCTCACGCCACCTCGGCGGGCGTGCCCGAGGTGATCCGGATCAGCTCCGCGTACGTGGTGGGGAACACCGCGTGCGGGATGCCGCCGGCCGCCCAGACCTCGTCGTACTGCTCCAGCGCCGTGTCGACCAGCGTGTGCAGCGGATTCGGGTGGGCCACCGGGGCGACGCCGCCGATCGGCTGGCCGGTGTGGGTGCGGACGAAATCGGGGGTGGCCCGCTTGAGCGTGCTCACGCCGACCAACGCGGCGACCTTGGTGGTGTCCACCCGGTGCGCCCCGGACGTCAGCACCAGGAGCGGGCCGCCGTCGGCGTCGAAGATCAGTGAGTTCGCGATCTGCCCGACCTCGACGTTCAGCGCGGCGGCGGCCGCGACCGCGGTGGAGACGGCGTCGGGCAGCATGCGTACCCGGCTCGGTGCGTCGCCGCCGGCACGCGCGCTGGCGGAGTCGAGAACGTCTTGTACCGCGGTCACATTGGGGTGCATCGCACCTTCCTCTTCCGGTTCATGGGGCGTCGGTAGTCCTCATCGGTACTGATCGTTATATGGGATTTGTGAGATGTTGCGGTTGATCGAGTTTGTCGAATTTACCGAGTTTGTCGAGCCTATTCGTCGGGCGAGTTGACCGAGTCGGACGACTTTTCGAATTGTTGCCGACCGCCGTTACGGTCCGCCGACCGCCGCTGCCGCCCGTCATTGCTCGTGATCGCCCCGCCGTGACCGCCGATCGGTCATCGTCCCGCCGTGACCGCGCGTCGATCGCCCCGGTCGCGAAGCGCCCGCCGCCGTTGTCGTCTGGCGGCTGCCCGTCGGGTGTCGCAGTGCCCGGCTGCCCCAGCGGGCTGGTGGTCCAGCCGGGATCGCCGAGGTCTCGAACGGTTGTCAACGAATAGTTGACTTCTGTTCGAATCCGGCGATGATGAGGGCATGTCGACGAGGGGCGATGGCGAGGGCTGGGCCGGCCGATATCGGGCGGTGCGCGACGCACTGGACGCGGTGCCGCCGGTACGCGCGGAGGTCGTCGAGGCGTTGCGGCTGATCCCGGCGCTGCGCGAGGAGCTGGACGGGGTCGAGCGGGCGGTGATCGACGCGGCCCGGCGCTCCGGGGTCAGCTGGACCGAGGTCGCCTCTGCGCTGGGGCTGCGCAGCCGGCAGGCTGCCGAGCAGCGCCGGCTGCGGCTCGGGTCGGGTGCCGGCCGGGACGCTGCCGAGGCACGCCAGCAACGTCGTCGTCAGCGATCCGTTGACGCTGCTGCGGGCGCGCAGGCCGTCGCCCTGCGCGCCGCGGTCGAGGATCTGTTGACGGTACTGGACCGGGAAACGCCGGCACCCGCGCAACGGCCGGCCTTCGGGCTCGCCCGCCGTACCCTGCGCATCGCCCTCGACGCCGACCCGGGAGCCCTGGTTGACCTGGCCAGACTCGCTGCCGAGGACCTGGAGCCGATGGTCCGGGCCGAGGCCGGCAATCGGGCGGTGGGGGATGCCGTGGGCCGGGTACGGGAGCTGGCCGTACTGGCACCTTGACCCGAGTGGACTCAAGAAAGGGTTGACAGGTACTCGCGTTTCCTCGAAGCTCCCTTCCATGACTTGAGCTGATCTGGCTCAAGGAGGGGGCGATGTGATGGCCCGTCGCGGGCTGATCTTCGGGCACCGGGACTTCCGCCGGCTGTGGATCGGGGAGACCGTGAGCCAGTTCGGCAGCCAGGTCAGCATGCTGGCCATGCCGCTGATCGCGGCACTGACCCTACGCGCGAGCACGTTCCAGGTCGGCGTGCTGAGCGCGGTGGGGTATGCGCCGTTCCTGGTCTTCGGGCTGCTCGCGGGCGCCTGGGTGGATCGGGCGCGGCGCCGGCCGGTGCTGATCGCCAGCAACCTCCTGCGCGCGGCGGTACTGGTGGTCGTGCCGGTGGCCGCCGCCCTGCGGGTGCTGAGCCTGGCCCAGCTGTACGTCGTCGAGTTCGCGCTCGGGCTCGGCACCCTCTTCTTCGACGTCGCCTACCAGTCCTACCTGCCCGCGTTGATCGGCCGGGAGCACCTGGTGGAGGGGAACGGCAGGCTGGAGGCGAGCCGGAGCACGGCGTACGCGCTCGGTCCGGGCGCCGCTGGCTCCCTCGTACAGGCGCTCACCGCGCCGGTGGCCGTTCTCGTCGACGCGGCCAGCTTCGTGTGGTCGGCGGCCTGGATCTGCGCGATCCGTGGGCGCGAACCGGCGGTACCGCCACCGGAGCGCCCCCGGGCGCTGCTGGGGGAGGTCGGCGAGGGGCTGCGGCTGGTCGCCGGGCACCGGGCGCTGCGCGCGCTCGCGCTCTACAACGCCAGCGCCGTGCTGTTCCTGTCGGCGGAACAGGCGCTCGAAGTGGTGTTCCTGGTCCGTACGGTGCGCCTGTCGGCGGCCGGCGTCGGGCTGCTGTTCAGCGTCGCCAGCGTCGGCGCGGTGCTCGGCGCGTTCGCGGCCGGCCCGCTCGGCCGCCACTTCGGTGAGGTTCGCACGATCGTCGGCGCGGCCCTGCTCGGCCATGCGTTCATGCTGCTGGTCCCGCTGACCGTGCCGGGTCCGCGCCTGGCGTTGTTCGGCGTGGGTACCGGGGTGTGCTCGTTCGGCGTGGTCGTGTTCAACATCGTGTCGGTCGCCTTCCGCCAGCGGCTGTGCCCCGACCGGCTCCTCGGTCGGATGAACGCCACGATGCGCTTCCTGTCCTGGGGGATGGCGCCGGTGGGTGCCCTGCTCGGCGGCGTGGCGGGTGCCGCGATCGGGACGCGCGCCACCCTCTGGTGCAGCGGTGCCGGCGGCCTGCTGCCGGTGCTCTGGCTGTTGCGCTCGTCGCCGTCCTGGGCATCCGGTCCGGTCGGGTCGGATGGCTCGACCGTTTCCGCGGACGGTGCCGGCGCCGGGGACCGCCCGGAAGCCGCCTCCGGCGCGCCCGGGGCCGGGAAAACCGCTGGTCACGAATAAATTCCGAGACCCATCGCTACGGGATTGCGGTCTTGTCGTACCCGGGGTTTACTCTAGTAGTGGTTCGAACGGTTGTTCGAATCGATCGGGAGGGGCGATTCGCGGCGCGCCTCCCGAGGCGCCGCCACTGGCAGGCCAGCCATGGGCGGTTGCGGAGGCCGGGCATTCGCGGGCTCGGTCTCGACAGGGTGCTCGTCCACCGCCCCCGACCCCCGGGCGGTGGACGAGACCCGGAGCCGGAGGGCGTGGCGTGGGGAAGCGCCACCCCTACCGGCACCGGACGTTCCGGGTCGCGCGGCGCGGCCGAGTGGCCCGGGACGTTCGCTGGTCCACGGCCTCACGCCCGGACCGGCACAGTTGCTGCTGCGACTTCCTCCGCAGCAGAGATTCGACAACCCGTCGATCTGGAGGAGAGACAGCATGCGCCCGACCCCAACGCGCACCGTGGCTGACCAGGTTCATCCGGCTTCGGCGTCGGCAGTGGGGCCGACCCGTTCCGCGCCCGCCATCCCGGCTCACGCCCTCCCACACCGCACTCCCGCCGAACTTCTCTCGCTCGCCCGCCGGGGCCTGGTAGAGGCCGAGGATCTGCGCCTCGACGGCCTGCGCTACGCCACCGCCCACCTGGCCGCGCTGCGGGCCGCCGCCGCGGTACTCGCCGCCCGCGCCCGCCCGGTCCCGGCCCGTCGCGGCAGGCTGACCAACGTGTGGGTGCTGCTGACCATGGTCGCCCCGGAGTTGGGCGACTGGGCGGCCTACTTCGCGGCCAGCGCGGGCAAGCGGGCCGCCGCCGAGGCGGGCATTCCCCGGGTGGTCAGCACGCGGGAGGCCGACGACCTGGTGCGGGCTGCCGGGTCGTTCGTGGGGGTTGTCGAGCTGACACTGGGCCTGACCCACCCCTCACTGCTCGACGAGATGGTCGCCTGAGGCGGGACCGGCACAACGAGGGGGCGCACCACCGTGGCCGGCATTGTCGCGCTGCGTCGTCGCATCGGTGATGCGGCGCGGAAGGGCCCCGCGTCCACGGGGGACGCGGGCTCCGGTACCGGCCCGGCCGGGCTTTCCGTTCGGCCGGGCCAGGAAACCGGAGCGGGTCTCGCCACGCTGGTACGCGACGCGGGGCTGGCCGGCCTGGTCCGCCCCGCCAGCGCGCAGCATGCCGACGAGACCGGTACGGCCGGCGACCGGGTGCTGCCGGTCCTGCCCGAACTGCGACATCTGCTTCCCGCCGGTGGGCTTCGGCGCGGCTCCACGGTCGCGGTGACTCCCGGCACGACGTCGGTCCTGCTGGCACTGCTGGCCGCCGCCTCCGGATCCGGTTCCTGGTGCGCGGTGGTGGGGCTGCCGACGCTGGGGCCGGCGGCCGCCGCCGAACTCGGCATCGCCCTGGACCGGCTCGCGCTGGTGCCCCATCCCGGCCCGGAGTGGCCGAGCGTGGTCGCCGCGCTGCTGGACGGCGTGGACATCGTGGTCGCCGCGCCACCCGGGCCGGTCGTCGCGGGCGTGTCCAGCCGGCTGGCCGCGCGCGCTCGGCAGCGGGGCAGCGTCCTCGTACCGTACGCGCGGTGGGGCGGCGCCGACGTGGTACTCGACTCGTCCGGCGGGAGCTGGCACGGCCTCGGCCAGGGACGCGGCAGGCTGCTCCGGCGGGAAATGACGATCTCCGCGCGAGGGCGGGGTGCGGCGGCCCGGCCTCGCGGGATCACCGTCTGGCTGCCCGACCGCACCGGCGCCCTGGCACCCGTCGATCCCGGTGCGCTCGGCTCCGCTCCGGAGCACACCGGTCCGTCGGTCCTGGAGGCGGTGTCGTGACAGGCTCCGGGAGCGGTGTGGCAAGCAGCGGGCCGGCGCGGGGCGGGCCATGAGCCGGACGCTGCTCGTCTGGTGCCCCGACTGGCCGGTGCTCGCCGCCGAGATCGTCGAGGGCATACCGGCGCACGGACCGGTCGCGATCCTGGCGGCCAACCGGGTGATCGCCTGCTCCGAGGCGGCCCGTGCCGAGGGGATCAGGCGGGGCCTGCGCAAGCGCGAGGCGCAGGGCCGCTGCCCACAGCTGGTTGTGCTCGACCACGATCCGGGCCGGGATGCCCGCGCCTACGAGCCGGTGGTGGCGGCGGTCGAGGAGTTGGCGCCCGGAGTCGAGGTGGTCCGGCCCGGCGCATGCGCGCTGGCCGCCCGCGGGCCGTCCCGGTACTTCGGCTCGGAGGAGCTTGCCGCCGAACGGATCGTCGAACACATCGCCCAGACGTGTGCCGTCGAGGCGCAGGTCGGGGTCGCCGACGGGGTCTTCGCGGCCGGCCTGGCCGCCCGGGCCGGGCGGCTGATCCCGCCCGGCCAGACCGCCGCGTTCCTCGCCGACCTGAACATCTCCACGGTGGAGCGGCCACCCCTGGTCGACCTGCTGCGCCGGCTGGGCATCGGTACTCTCGGCGCCTTCGCGGCCCTGCCCCCAGCGGACGTGCTGGCGCGTTTCGGCCTGGATGCCGCGCTGGTTCAGCGGCTGGCCGCCGGGCTGGACGAGCGGCCGCTCGCGATCCGGGAGCCGCCGCCCGACCTGGAGGTGGAGCAGACCTTCGACGAGCCGCTGGAACGCGTCGACTCGGCCGCGTTCGCCGCCCGGCAACTGGCCCAGCGGCTGCACGACCGGCTTGCCGGGCGCGGCCTGGCGTGCACCCGGCTGGGCATCGTGGCCGTCACCGAGCACGGCCAGGAACTGCACCGCACCTGGCGACACGACGGGTTGCTGAGCGCCTCGGCCATCGCCGACCGGCTGCGCTGGCAGTTGGACGGCTGGTTGTCCGGCACCAGCCGGGAACCCGCCCAGCCGACCTCGGGCATCCTGCGGCTGCGCCTGGTCCCGGACGGGGTGATGGAGCACGCCGGGTTGCAACTGGGGCTGTGGGGTGACGCCGGATCCGAGCGCGACCGGGCGCACCGCGCGCTGACCCGGGTGCAGGGCATGCTCGGGCCGGAGGCGGTGCTCACCGCGGTGCTCGGTGGCGGGCGCGACCCGGCTGACCAGGTACGCCTGGTGCCCTGGGGGGACGAGCGGCTGCCCGCTCGCCCGGGCGGCCCCGCGGCGCCCCCGGTCGCGGCCCCGGACGGCTCGGCCCCGGACGGCTCGGCCCCGGGTGCCTTGGTTCCGGGCGGGTCGGTTTCGGGCGGCTCGGCCCTGGGCGGCTCGGCCTCGGGCGGCCCGGCCCTGGGCGGGTCGGCCTCGGGCGGCCCGGTTCCGGATGGCTCGGCTCGACCCGGCTCGGCGCGGGGCTCGGGTTCGGGTTCGGGCTCGGGCTCGGCACGCTCCAGGCAGCCCTCATGGCCCGGCCGGCTTCCGGCGCCGTCACCCGCCACCGTCCTGACCGAACCGCTGGCCGCGCGGGTGTACGACCCCGCCGGTACCCCGGTGGGAGTGACCGCTCGGCTCGCCGTGACCGGGCCGCCGTCCTGGCTCGAACTCGACGGGGCGGAGCGCGTCGAGATCACCGGCTGGGCCGGCCCCTGGCCGGTCGACGAGCGCTGGTGGTCGCCGGAGGAGGCCAGCCGGCGGGTCAGGTTCCAGGTGTCCCTGGCCGATGGGCGGGCTCTGCTGCTGGTGCTCACTTCTGGGTGTTGGTGGGTGGCGGCGGTCTATGACTGAGCGCAGCCGGAGCCGGGGTGTGGCGGAGGCGAGCACAGTCCCCGATGTTGTGACTGAGCGCAGCCGGAGCCGCGGCGTGGCGGAGCGGTGGGGGTCGATGCCCGATGGGATGGAGTAACTCCGACCTGCCTTGGGCCGAGTTCGAGAGGCGCCTGTCCGGCCGGGAGCCCATCGTGGTTGACCCGATCACCATCGAGTACGGCGACGGTGGCGACTCCCCGGCCTGGACCCGCAAGCGGCAGCCGTACCAGGCGCCCGACCTGATCCGCGGAAAGTCCACCGTGGACTACGCGGAACTGCACTGCCACACCAACTTCAGCTTCTCCGATGGCGCGAGCCACCCGCACGAGCTGGTGCAGGAGGCGCACCGGCTGGGCCTTTCCGGGCTGGCGGTCACCGACCACGACGGCTTCTATGGCGTCGTCCAGTTCTCCGGCGCGGCCCGGGAGCATGGGCTGCCCACGATCTTCGGCGCCGAGCTGTCGCTGGAGCTGCCGAGAGCTCAGAACGGCGAGCCCGATCCGCTCGGGCGGCACCTGCTCGTACTGGCGCGCGGACCGGAGGGGTACGCCCGGCTGGCCCGGACGATCTCACTGGCTCAGCTTGCCGGCGGCGAGAAGGGCCGGCCGGTGTACGACCTGGAGGAGACCGCCGCGGCCCTGCGCGACCACGCGATCGTGCTGACCGGCTGCCGCAAGGGGTACGTCCCGGCGGCACTGTTCGCGGAGGGGGAGCGGGCCGCTGCGGCCGAGCTGGACCGGCTGGCGGCGCTGTTCGGCCGGGACAGTGTGGCGGTCGAGCTGACCCAGCACGGCCATCCCGAGGACGATGAGCGCAACGACGCCCTCGCCGAGCTTGCCGCGCGGGCCGGGCTGCCCTGCGTCGCCACGAACAACGTGCACTACGCCCGGCCCGGCCAGCGCCGCCTGGCCACCGCCCTGGCCGCGGTACGGGCGCGTCGCTCGCTGGACGAGATCGACGGGTGGCTGCCCGCCGCCGGCGTGGCCCATCTGCGTAGCGGCGATGAGATGGCGGCCCGGTTCGCGGCATACCCGGGAGCCGTCGCGCGGGCTGGCGCGATCGGTGCCGAACTGGCCTTCGACCTGAAACTGGTCGCGCCGAACCTGCCCGACTGGGAGGTCCCGGCCGGGCACACCGAGATGAGCTGGCTGCGCCACCTCACCGAGCAGGGCGCCCGGCACCGGTACGGCGACCGAACC
>NZ_BONZ01000069.1 GCF_016862975.1 Rugosimonospora africana | reverse complement strand
GAGGACCTACGACACTCCCTAGCCGTGCCAGCGGGCCTGTGGATAACTCGGCAGCATCCGGAATCGGGTCGCAGATATCGATCATCGACACGCTCGACCTGCCGTATCTTCGCCGGCATGCATCAAACCCCAATCCGGGCGCTGCTCCTCACCGGTACCGTCGGTTCGGGCAAGACCACGGTGGCGGAGACGGTCGGCGACCTGCTCTCGGACGCCGGCATCGCTCATGCTGTCATCGACGTTGACTGGCTGCGCCGGTCGTGGCCCTGCCCGCCAGACGATCCATTCAACGGCGGGATGGCCCTGCGTAATCTGCGCGCCGTCGCCCAGAACTACCTCCGGGCGGGTTGCGCGCGGCTCGTCCTGGCCGGCGTCCTGGAAAGCCGTGTAGAGCGGGATGCCTACCAGGACGCGGTGACGGTTCCCCTCACGGTCTGCCGGCTTCGAGTCGACCTGTCGACGATTCGGCAACGCCTGATTCGACGCCACGAGAACGACGATGACGGGTTGCGCTGGCACCTCAACCGGTCCGGCGAACTTGACCGGATCTTGGAACAGGCACGGGTCGAGGATGTCGTGGTCGATGCCACGACGACATCCATCCGTGAAACCGCGGAAGCGGTGATGGCCGCAATCCGCTGGTCACCGATACGACCGGGCCAGCCACGTTAGCGCGAGTCCGATCCCGGTGGTCTTGCCGCGATTCCGTCCGGACCCCTCGATACGCGGCATACCGGAGTCCGGCAAATGCGCACGCGCGAATCCTTGCGGCGCCGCCGTACCGTGAAAGCTCCGGTGTGTCATTCGCGGCGTCGAGGAGAGTCATGGTCGATACTGTGATCGCCGATGACCGCGAAATGACGACGGTGATCAATGCCGGATTCGCCAAGGTACTGACGGTTCGCGCCACGAAGTTGGGGCGTCCGGGACCGACGCCGACGAGTTTCCGCACCGCCGTCCGTTCGGCTTGCCTGGTCGCTTCCCTGCCGCTGTTCCTCGAACTCGGGTTCGTCGCGATCGTGCCCGGAGCGGCGCTGCACACCGTTCGCGCGGTCACCTGGGTGCTCACCATGAGTGGCCTGGATCTGTTCGCCATTCTGCTCGGGTGGCGCACCTGGACGCTGTTGGGCCGCGCCGGACCGAAGATTGACGACCTCCTGCAGAACGCCGGTGACCGGGTCGTGCTGGCCACCTGGTTTCGCGGAACGTTGTCGTTGGGGCGCCAACTGGTCTGTTCGGCCGCGTCCGCCGTGGGCGCCTGCGTTCTGTTGAGGCTCACGGCCCCGGCGATCGCGCAAAATCTGGAGATCGGTCCGGTCTCGTACTGTGCGGTGGCCCTGACCGGATTAATCGCCGGCAACTGCCTGTACTGGCTGGTTGTCATGTCGGAGTTCAGCCGCCGCCTTCTGCGCCGGCCGGGTCTTGCCGTCGTCTGGCACTCTCCCGCCAGCACTCCGGGGCTGAGCCTGCTCAGCGACGCGTTCGCCAGCCTTACGGCCGCCGCACTGGTGGCGTTTCTCGCCGCGGAAATTCTCACACTTCACGCCCTGAGTTACGGCCACAGCGCCGTGCTCACCGTGATCTCGAACATTATGCCGGTACTCGCCGGCGTCGGCGCGCTGCTCGCGGGCATCCTCCCGCACATCTGGCTCTACCTCGCGGTACGCGACGCGCGGCGGTCCGCCCTCGACAAGCTGCGGCCGCTCATCGACAACGAACCGCCGGGCACCGGGGAGAACGCCGAGCAACTGCACGCGAGGATCGAGCTCTACCGGCTCGTGGAGACCAGTCCGGGCCTGCCGTTCAACGCCGCGTCGATGGTCCAGTACGCCGCGGCGGTCCTGGGCACGCTGCTCGCCTTCTTCCTCGAACGGCACTGACGCCGGGCTACTCCGTCGCTCCGGGTCGTCGCGACAACGGTGGCGGGGCGGACTCGTGGGCCTGTCGCCGCATCCGCTCGCGGTAAAACGCGCTTTCTTCTGACGAGCGATCCGCCCGTACCGATACGAACCGTCGAGCGAGGCTCCGCATCCACAGCGGGGACACCGTGTCGATCGCGGCGATTCCCCGGAGCCAGCCCGGGATCATGACCGTCAGCGGAGGATGCTCCCGGCGGAGGATCCGCACCACGGACGCCGCCACCCGATCCGCGGTGACCCGTTGAATGCCGCGGATGGTGAGCCCGGCCGCCATCTCCGTGCTGACCAGGGACGGCATGACGGCGGTGAGGCGGACGCCCGTCCCGAGGAGTTCGAACTGAACGGCTTCGGTGAGCGCCACGACGGCATGCTTGGAGGCCGAGTAGACCGCGGCGTTGGGCGCGGATATCCGCCCGGAGGCTGACGCGATGTTGACGACCCTTCCGGATCCACGACTCACCATCGACGGCAACACCAGGCGCATGCCCCGGGCGACCCCGCCGCTGTTCACCCCGAACATCGCCGACTGTTCCTCGGGGGACGACCCGATGAACCCGCCGATCGCGGCGAGGCCGGCGCTGTTCACCAGCACGTCGACGGGGCCCAGCGACTCGCGCACGGTCGCCAGGAACGCCTCGAACGACTGTTCGTCGCGGACGTCGAGAGTGAGGCCGAGAGCGCCGATCCGCTGCGCCGCCAGGCCCGCGAGTTCGCCGTCGAGGTCGCCGACCGCGACGCGGGCACCGCGCGCCACGAGCGCGCGAGCGACCGCGAGGCCGATCCCGCGCGCCCCGCCGGTGATGGCTGCCACCGACCCTCGAAGGTCTCGCACACACCCCTCCGATCAGCGCGGATTCCACCCGATGCCGGATAGGACCAGGATGGCACCGCCGAGCAACGGTATGTCAGGGGCAACCGTATGTCAGAGGCAACGGTATGTCAGCGAGAACGGGCGTGTCACTGCAACGGCATGCCAGGGCAACGGCATGCCAGGGCAACGGCATGCCAGGGCAACGGCATGCCAGGGCAACGGCATGCCAGGGCAACGGCATGCC
>NZ_BONZ01000068.1 GCF_016862975.1 Rugosimonospora africana | reverse complement strand
CATGCCAGGGCAACGGCATGCCAGGGCAACGGCATGCCAGGGCAACGGCATGCCAGGGCAACGGCATGCCAGGGCAACGGCATGCCAGGGCCACCCGACCGGGGGGCGTTTCCGGCGATCGATCTCCGGCCGCCCAACCATACGCCCGCGCGACCGTGCATTCGCGCCGCGATCGTGAGTCTGGGCCGCGACCGTGCATTCGCGCCGCGACCGGCGGTAGGCTTCTTCGAAGACGAATCGCCCGACCGTCCACTGTGGAGTCATGCTGATGTCTGGAACGCCATCCTCGTCGCGGCCGACCGAGTCCCAGCTGACCGAGCCGCGGTCGACCGAATCGTGGCTGGCTGACGCCGTTCTGTACCAGATCTATCCGCAGAGTTTCGCCGATGCCAACGGTGACGGGATCGGCGACATCGCCGGCATCACCGAGCGCCTGGACTACCTGTCCTGGCTCGGCGTCGACGCGATCTGGCTCAGCCCGTGCTTCGCCTCACCGTTCGGCGACGCCGGCTACGATGTCGCCGACTACCTGCGGGTGGCCGAACGGTACGGCACCAACCGGGAACTCATCGCGCTGGCCGAGGCGGCCCGGGCGCGGGGGATCCGGGTACTGCTGGATCTGGTGGCCGGGCACACCTCGATCGACCACCCCTGGTTCCGTGCCGCCGCGGACGACCCCGACGACCACCGGTACATCTGGTCGGACCGCGCCGCCGGGTCCCGGTGGAATCCGTCGCCCGGCTCGCGCCCCGGCTACTACCTGCAAAATTTCTACCCGATCCAACCCGCGCTCAACTTCGGTTACGCCCAGATGAACGACGCGGAGCCGTGGCGCCAACCGGTGGACGCTGCGGGACCGCGGGCCAACCGCGCGGCGTTGCGCGACATCATGACGTACTGGCTGGATCGCGGGATTTCCGGATTCCGCGTCGACATGGCCTCCAGCCTGGTGAAGGACGACCCGGACCGGGCGGAGACCGGGCGCCTGTGGACCGAGCTGCGTGGCTGGCTGGAGCAGCGGTACCCGCAGGCCGCGCTCATCGCCGAATGGGGCGACCCGGCCGTGTCGGTCCCCGCGGGCTTCCACGCCGACTTCTTCCTGCACTTCACCGGGCGGGCCCTGCTCTCGCTGTGGGACAACCGCGCCGGTGTGCAGCAGAGGGCGGCGCTGAGTGGGCCGTGCTACTTCGACGCGGAGGGGCGCGGTTCGGTCGACGAGTTTCTCGCCGCCTACCAGGCCGCCACCGCCACCATCGCCGGCGCCGGCTGGGTCGCGCTGCCGACCAGTAACCACGACTTCTCCCGGCTGGCCTGCGGTCCGCGTACCCGCGACCAGCTCGGCCCCGCCTTCGCGTTCCTGCTCACCTGGCCCACCGTGCCGGCCATCTACTACGGCGACGAGATCGGCATGCGGTACGTCCCCGGTCTGCCCGACAAGGAGGGCAGCGAGCTGGCCCCCGACCACAACCGGGCCGGCTCGCGGACCCCGATGCAGTGGGACGACTCTGCCGGCGCCGGGTTCTCCACCGCCGCGCCGGAGCGGTTCTACCTGCCGCTCGACCCGGCCGCGGACCGCTCGTCGGTCGCCGCGCAGCGGGCCGACGGCGATTCGCTGCTGAACCTCGTCCGGCGGCTCATCGCGCTGCGCCGGGCGCATCCGGCGCTTGGCACCACGGGCGGCGCGGAGGTGCTGTGCTCCGGGTACCCGCTGGTCTACCTGCGGGGTACCAGTTATCTCGTGGTCGTCAACCCGCGGCGTGAGCCGGCCCGGGCGGCCGTGGCGGGTGCCACCGCGGCACGGCTGTCCACGGCGCGCCCGCTGGAGGCGCGGGGCGTCAAGGTGGCCGGCGGTGAACTCACGGTCGACGGCTTCGGATACGGCGTCTTCGCGCTGGACTGACCGACCGCGATCCGGACCGACCGCGATCTGGACCGACCGCGATCTGGACCGACCGCGATCTGGACCGACGACCGCGATCTGGACCGACGACCGCGATCTGGAACGTCCTGCCACCATCGGTCGGCGCCGGTGGCCATCGGATTGGCAAGGCCGATGGCAAGAGGCCAGAATTAGCCTGCGTCAATGAAGTATCAAAGGTTACGCGTCGCGGCCGTGGCCGCGACCGCGCTTGCGGTGCTCGGGTCGGTTCTGGTCGCCTCGGCACCGGCCACGGCCGCGAGCAACGCTCCGGGCGGGATGCACCGGTTCGTGGTGGCGATCGGTGAGGTCAACGCGAGCGTACGGACCAACTGGGAGCGGTTGGGCATGTACACGTTCGATGACACCAACGGTGTCACCGAGACGCACTGGCACTGGACTCAGCGGGACCGGGTGTCGCGCAGTTCGACCGGAAACGCCGCCTCCAACTGCGGGGCGCGCAACTGCGTCGTGATGACCGGCAACGGCTACCAGAGCACCACCGCGCCCAACACCCTGCACGGAACGTACACCGTGACCGGCTCGGTTCTGCGGGTCACCTGGGACGGCACCACGGGCTGGGAGGAGTGGACGATCAGCGAGCCGATCGACGGCAAGCTGGCGAAGCTGACGTACCGCGCCAACTCGTTCGGGGCCACCAACGGGTTCGGGTACGGCAGCGACAGGGCGTGGAACGCTCCGGTGTCGACCGCGCAGATCGCCGCGGCGAACTGGACCGGGATGATTTTCACGTACTACACCTGGGCCACCGACAGCAACTTCAATCCGTACATCGACCACGGCGACGGCTCCCGGTTCTGGAACCTGAACTGGACACCGTGCACCGGTGGCCGCTGCCTCGGCGGCACCACCACCGACAACCAGTACTACATCTCACGCGCCAACAAGACCTCGACAGATCTGCGCGACACCCTCTGGTACTGGCGGACCGCCAACGCCGACAACCGCGGCGAGTACTGCTACACCGGCAACTCGCATGTGAAGCCCATGCTGGAAGTCATCGACAACGACGGCGTCCTGCACGGCTGGGTCGGCGTCGAGGCATCGCTCAACCAGACTGTGCCGTCCCAGGGCACCAGCGGCGACGACATCGGCGTGTTCCAGATCGCGGACGTCTGACGCGTTTCCCGGCACAGAATCAACGCACAGAACCAAGCCACAGAACCAAGCGACAGAACCAAGCGACAGAACCAAGCCAGAGAACCAAGCCACAGAGATCACGGCACGGATTCACCGTGGCGGCGCGCCGCGATCCCGCCGCGCGATCCCGCCGCCCGATCCTGGCGCCACCGCCGGGATCGGGCGGCGCGCCACCGCGAGAGGGCCGCGCGCCCACATCCGGACCCCGCCTACGACCGAGCCGGCGGGCTCAATGTGAAGGTCGACGAGTTTGCCCATCCGTTGCGCGCCGTCAGCGTGATTCGCGATCCCGGCTCGACGTCGACGACTGTGGGCCGCGCTCCGAGATTCCACCGGGTGCCCCGGTAGCGCACGTAGGCGCAGACGCGCTGCGTGCCCACCGGTGCCTCGACCGTCACCGGTGCCGACCAGCTGCCGGCGTGCTCAGTGCCGCCGACCGACACGTACGGTCGGGCGAACGCCTTCAAGAACCAGCCGTTGACCCGGCTGGGCTGGAAACCGACCTCAATGCGACCGGTGGTTGCGACCATCCGGCCACGGTACGACGCGGGTGTCGGCAACGCTGTGAGGTGCCGGCAACGCTGTGAGCCGGTGCACGTCGGGTCCCACACGCGCTGACCCTGCGCTCGGCACGGGACGCGGACGTTCGTTGACGACCGCGTGACGCGACCCGGCAAGCATCGGGAAGGGGCTGCCCAACGACGCACCAGGGACTGAGACAAACCAGAGGCAGCCGTGCGCGACAGGCTGCCAGGTATCTGAGGCAGCCATGCAGCACAGACAGCCATGCAGCACAGACAGCGACGTACCACAGACAGCGACGTATCAGAGACAGCGACGTATCAGAGACAGCGACGTATCAGAGACAGCGACGTATCAGAGACAGCGATGAGACAGGGAGGGGTCCGTTGAGCGATGACCAGGAACGCCCCGGGACCGCGGCGCGTCGAGCGGTCCTAGCCGGGGCAGGGATGGCCGGCGTCGTCGCGGCGCTCACCGGCTGCGGTACCGACGCGTCCAGCAGGCAACACCCTTCTGACACACAACACCCTTCTGACACCACGGCTCGCACCAGTACCCCGCCGACGGCCGCTGCTCCCAGTCCGGCGGTCGCGGGAGAGGATCTGGGCACGGCGAGCGGAATCCCGATCGGCGGCGGGAAGATCTTCGACCAGCAACGGGTCGTCGTCACTCAACCGGTCGCCGGACAGTACAAGGCGTTCGACGCGGTCTGCCCGCACAGCGGTTGTCTCGTCTCCGCGGTCAGCGACGGAGTCATCAAGTGCCAGTGCCACGGCAGCCTGTTCTCGGCCAGCGACGGATCGGTCGAGGCCGGCCCGTCCCAACAGCCGCTGTCGGCCCGGACAGTCGCCCTCCGGGGCGACGACCTCATCCTTCAGTGATGCGTTCCGAACGCGTTCCCGAAGTGCGGTAAGGAACGCGTCCGGAAACGTGTTCCGGAGTGCGTTTCGACACGCGTTCCGAGCACGGCCTGGGGGAGGCGGGGCGGCACGGCGAGCACGCGGTGCCGCCCCGCGCACGGCCGAGACGCGGCCAGACCTACGCCGGGGCGGCGGTTCACGCGGGGGTGATGGCGGCGACGTAGCCGTCCGGTCGGACGGTGACGGCGGTGGTGGGGCCACCGGCGGGTAGACCGTAGATCTCGCGGGCCGTTCCGGTGCCGTCGATGACCGGGACGGTGTGGACGTCGATGCCGTACAGAGTGCGGGGCTGGTCGGCGGGGTCGGGGCCAACGAGGTCGGGGCCGCCGAAGACCAGCCTGGTGGCCTGCGGGCCACGCAGGAGGTCGAACACGCGGGCACCGGAGCCGGTGGTGGGGTGCGTGACCGGGGCATCGGGTGCGCGGTCGCCGGCCCGCAGAGTTGCCTCACTCCGCTGGTTGTGCGGCTACCGCTGGACCTGCTTCGCAGCGAGATGTTCCTCACCGGCGCGGGTGCGTCGGACGAGTACGTACAACGCTGTGTCGACGAGATCCTGCTGCCGCTGCTGACGGCGCCCCGCGCGCCGCCCGAGTGACGCGTCGGTCGGGGGCGACCCGGCCTCGGCGCAGCGCATGGAACGGCCACTCGGCTCGGACGCTACCGTTCGTCGGCCCGGCCTCGTGCGCCGTCCGGCTCCGTCCGGCGGGCTCCGCCGCTCGGATCGATGCCGGCATCGCTGCGGCATCGCTGCTGGCAGCGCCGATGGAATCGGCTGTGGGATCGGCTGTGGGATCGCCGCTGGCGTCGCCGAGCGGATCGGCTAGGGATCGGCGAGAGGACCGGCGAAGGGATCGGCTGCGGAATCGCCGGTGGGATCCGCGACGGGAGCCGCAACGGGATCCGCGGTGGGATCGTCGGCGGTACCGGCGGTCCAGCTCGCCAGCAACTGCAGAGCGGTGTGGGTGGCCGAGCCTGGTTCGGCGGTGTAGACGACCATGAGTTGGTCGAGCGCGTCGGGCGTCGCCAGCGTCTCGTAGGCCAGGGTGAGGTCGCCGACCAGCGGATGTCGCACGTCAACCGTCCCGTGCGGGGTCGCCCAGACGTGCTGGTCCGCCCACAGCCGCCGGAATTCCGGGCTCTTCATCGACAGCTCGCCGACCAGGTTGGCTAGTTGCGGGTCGTCGGGGTATGCACCGGCGTGCATGCGCAGGCCGCCCACGGTCTCCTGCGCCTTGGCGTCCCAGTCGGCCCACAGGTCGCGGGCGCTGTCGTCGAGGAAGACCAGGCGGCCCATGTTGCGCTGGTCCGGTGCCAGCCCGTCCAGCTCGACCCCGAGCACGGCACTGGCCAGGTCGTTCCACGCGACCACGTCGAGTCGCCGGCCGAGGACGTAGGCCGGCGTCGCGACCAGGGCGTCCAGCAGCCACTGCGTGCTGGCCCGCACCGGCTGCCGGCGCTCCCGGCGCGGCGGCCGGTGGGTCGGCTTGGCCAGGTGGTGCAGGTGGATGCGTTCGGTGTCGTCCAGCCGCAGTGCCCGGGCCACGGCGTCCAGGATCGCCTCGGAGACGTTGCGCAGCCGGCCCTGTTCGAGGCGGATGTAGTAGTCGGCGCTGACGCCGGCCAGTTGAGCGAGCTCTTCGCGGCGGAGTCCGGGGACGCGCCGCCGGCCTCCGAAGGCCGGTAGGCCGGCGTCCTCGGGCCGCAGCCGCGCGCGGCGGGAGCGCAGGAACTCGCCGATGTCGGCGGGGGTGTCGCTCATGGCTCTCATTGTGACCCCGGCGCGACGGCCGAGCCTGGTTCTGCCAGACCTAGGTAAACCGCACCACTGGATAGGCCCCGGCCGCCGGCCGCACGCTTCAGGCAGCGCCGGACGCAGGCAACGCCGGACGCTTCAGGCAACGCCGACCGAGGAGGATGTCATGCTCGCAACCACCGTTGTCACGACCGCCGTTGCCGCCGGCGTCATCGCCGCTCCGGTGATCGCCGGGCTCGGCTACCGCGCCGTCCGGCGTTGGCGGACCGCGCGCGCCACCGCCATCCGTACCCGGGACGGGATCGCCGAGGAGCGGTTCGTCCGGGTCGGCGGCATCGACCAGTGGATCGGCATCCGGGGCGAAGATCGGACCAACCCGGTCCTGCTCGTTCTGCACGGCGGGCCGGGCTCGCCGTACTCGGTCTTCACGCCGCTGCTGCGCTCGTGGGAGAAGCATTTCACGGTGGTCCAGTGGGATCGGCGCGGTGCAGGCAAGACTCTGGGCCGCAACGGCAAGGCCGGCTGCGGTGAGCTGACGCTCGACCGGATGGTCGACGACGCCGCGGAAGTCGTCGAACACCTCCGCGAACACCTGCGCCAGGACAAGGTGGTACTGCTGGCCGGCTCGATGGGTACCCTGGTCGGGGCCCAGTTGGCGTTGCGCCGCCCCGGCCTCTTCCACGCGTACGTGGCGACCGACTGCTACGTCGACATGCTGCGCAACGAGGCGGCCGGATACCGGATGACCCTGGACCGGGTCCGGGCGGCCGGCAACGGCAGGGGTGTCTCGAGGGCGGTGGCAGCCCTGGAGCGGATCGGACCGGACCCGTCCCGCTGGGATGTGCGCGCCTGGGGCGTGAAGATGCAGTGGGCGATGCGTACCGACCCGGTCACCCCGAACGGTGCGATGAAGCTGATGCTCTCCCGCGTGCTGACCTCACCGGCGCACACCCTGCGGGACGTCGCTCACTGGTTCAGCGGCTTCGCGTACTCCAGGGATCGGCTCTTCGACGAGTTCATGGCGTTCGACGCGCGGCGGTTGGGTAGCCGGTTCGAGGTGCCGTACTTCTTGTTCCAGGGCGACACCGACGTGGTGACCCTGACCGGTCTCGCCGAGGAGTACTTCGCCGAACTCCAGGCGCCGACCAAGGCCCTGGTCAGGATCCGCGACGCGGGACACTTCTGCGCCTTCACCCGACCGGAGGAGTTCCTGCGCGGCCTGCTGTCCCACGTGCGCCCGCTCACCGCCCCGCAGACCACGCCATAAACTCGGCCCTATGACGATCGAAGAGGCAGTCCTGAACGGTAAGGCGGCGGTGGTCACCGGCGGGTCGCGCGGCATCGGCCGGGCCATCGTCGAGCGGCTGGCCAGGGACGGCGCCGAGGTGGTCTTCGGGTACGCGCGCAACGCCGAGGCGGCCGCGGAGGTCGAACGTACCGTTGCCGAAGCCGGCGGCACCGCCCACGCGGTGGCGGCGGACCTCGGCGAACCCGACGGCGTCGCCCGGCTGTTCGAGCAGGCCGAGAAGCACCTCGACGGGCTCGACATCCTGGTCAACAACGCGGCCGACCACTTCCTGCCGGCGCTGATGGTCGACGTGACCGAGGAGTACTACGACCGGATGATGGCGGTCAACGCCAAGGCGCCGTTCCTCGCGCTCCAGTACGCCGCCCGCAACATGCGCGACGGCGGCCGGGTCATCAACGTCTCCACTCTCAACACCGTCCTGCCCGGCCCGGGCATCAGCGTGTACGCCGGCAGCAAGGGCGCCCTGGAGCAGTTCACCGCCGTGGCGGCGCACGAACTGGGCTCGCGCTTCATCACGGTGAACACGGTGTCGCCCGGCGCCACGGACACCGACCTGATCCACCAGACCAACTCGCCGGAGGGGCTGGAGATGTTCAAGCGGCTGTCACCGCTGCGCCGGATCGGTCAGCCGTCCGACGTGGCGGACGTGGTGGCGTTCCTGGCCGGCCCGGACGGCCGCTGGATGACGGGCCAGAACCTGCGTGCCTGCGGCGGCATCCGCTAGCCCCGTCACCGCCGGAGGCTCCGCCACCGCCCGGCCCGCACGACGTGCGGACCGGGCCGCTCGGCCTCGCAGCTTGGGGCCCCGTTGCTCGGGCCCCGTAGCTCAGCGGAACAGGCCGCTCTCGATGGCTGCCACGATCCGGGGACGCAGCTGCGCCGTCGAGACGATCGCGTCCACCGAGCCGACCTCGACCGCGCGCTGGATGCTGTGTACGCGGTCGAACTCGGCCGCCACCTCGCCGAGCTTCTCCGCCCGCACCGAGGCGGTCACCTCGGACAGCTGGGCGTTGAGTGCCGCGCGTTCGGCACCGCTCGCCGCGGCGACCCGTGCCTGCAGGTCGGTGACGCGCGAGTCGGTGGCCGTGCGGTTGTTGACGTCGGCCGAGAACACCACGGCCGCCGCCGGCGCACCACCGAGCACCGACGCGAACGAGCCCTCCAGCGCCAGTACCGTCATGTTCGGGTTCAGCGTCTTGGAGAACACCACGAACGCACCGCCGTGGTAGCGCGAAATCACGCAGAACACGATCGGACCCTGGAAGTTCACGATCGCGCGGCCGATCTCGGCGCCGTACTCCAGCTGCAGCTTGCGCAGCGATTCCGGTGAGCCGTCGAAGCCGGACAGGTTTGCCAGCACCACGACCGGCCGGTTGCCCGACGCCGCGTTGATGGCCCGCGCGGTCTTCTTCGAGGAACGCGGGAACAGCGTACCGGCGGTGTAGGAGTCCGGGCCGTCGGTCGGCGGGAATCCGCGCCGGGGCACCGATCGCGACTCGATCCCGATGAGGCAGACCGGCCAGCCGCCGATGTGCACGTCCTGCACCACCGAGGTCTCCGCGTCCGCCATGCCGGCCCAGCGCTCCAGTACCGTGTGGTCCTGGTCGGCGAGCGCGCGCATCACGGTACGGATGTCGAACGGCTTCTTGCGGTCGGGGTTGTGCGTGGTCGAGAAGATCTGGCCCACGGTCGCGAACTCGCTGCCGGGCAACTCGTGCGGGAATGTCGAGACGTCGCGGTCGACCGGGTCGTTGGAACTCGCCCGGCGCGGCGCCGTCTCGCCGGGCGCGATGTAGGTGTGGTCGTAGTGCGCCATCAACACGTCGCGGGCGGCGGGTAGGTTCGGCGCCCAGTACTGCGCCTGGCCGTTCGGGCCCATGACCCGGTCGTAGCCGCCGATGCCGAAGTTGTCCTCGGCCGACACGCCACCGGAGAAGTCCAGGGACTGCTTGCCGGTGAGCACCATGGCCGAGTCGGGCGTCATGACGAGGATGCCCTTGGTGTGCATGAGCATCGTGGCCTCGGCGTTCCAGTACGGCTGGGCGCCGACGTTGATCCCCGCGACGACAATGTTGATTTCGCCGCCGGACTGGGTGAACTCGACGATCCGCTTGAGCGCGGCGGCCACCCAGTCCATGTTCTCGGTACCGGAGGTCATCGAGATCCGCGCACCGGCGGACAGCGCGAACCACTCCAGCGGTACCCGCATCCGCTCCGCCAGATCCAGCGCGGCGATGATCCGCGAGCACTCCGGCTCGGACAGCGCGCCGAGCGCCTTCGTCGGGTCGCCCAGCAACACCACGCGCGTGACGCCCTCGGGGTACCGCTCGGACGGCGTGCGTACCACACCGGCGACGATCGCCGCGCTGTTGCGACCCTTCGGCCGGTCCACCGGTACCAGCACGCCGTCTTCGAGGTCGTGCTCCACGAACGACCCTTCCAGGCCGGCGAGGATTTCCGTGATCTCGTACGGGTAGACGTTGCCGCGCCGTGCCGCGCGCAGCACCTTCTGCCGGTAGTCGTCGAGCGGTCGCACCGGCTCGGTCGACGGCTGCCCCATGGAAAGCCGCGGGCCGTGGCCGGCGTCGATGCCCATCCGGACCGAGATCTCGGTCAGCTCGCCGTTTCCGGAGCGCTCGCGGGCGATGAACTCGACCTCCTCGAGCCCCGCCGCGGCGGTGGTGGGCAGGATGCGGTGCGCGAGCATGCGCAGCTCGTCCGTCGACACGTCGCTCGGCGGCCAGACGTACATGAAGATGCGGTTGGTGTCGAAGCGCTTGTTCTGCGGCCGCTGCGCCTGGATGTTGCGGATCGCGTCGAGGCAGGCGGCGAGGGCGTTTTCCAGAGTGGGCAGCGCGACGAGGCGACCGTCGGCCTCGCGCAGCGGCGTCAGGTCACGGACCTGAGCCATCGCCACCAGGCGCTCGTCGGCCGGATTCTCCCGCGCGACCGCCTTGAAGACGTAGATCTCCTCGTCGAACGACGGCAGCCGGGTGAGGTTGAACTCGCGCCAACGCTCCAGCTGCATGCGCTGCGCGATGTGCGGGTGCAGCCCGCGGATCAGCCGGTCCTCGGTGAACGCATGATCCTCATCGGCGGCCGACGCCGCCGGCGGCAAGGAGGTCGCCTCTCGTGACTCGGCGGCCGACGCCGCCGGCGGCAAGGAGGTCGCCTCTCGCGATCCAGGCCTGAACGTGAAGTGGTGGTGCATCACCGCGCCGGCGGTGCCGGCGACCGTGGTGGTGATCCGCTCGACCTGCGCCGGCAACGCCGACGCGGCAAGGACTTCGCCGAGCCGCGCGGCCATGGCGTCGACGTCCGGCTGGGATTCCCAGACGAGGTAGATGTCGGCGACCAACCCCGCGTCCGTGGGCAGTTCCTGCGCCAGCTGCCCGATCGCGCGTACCGCGTCGCCGAGCCCGGGGAAGTCGACCGCCGTGGTGACGACGTGGGTACCGGCGGCGTTCGCCGTGACGAACCGGCACCCGGCCAGGTCCCGGAACTCGACGCCGGACAGCGCGCGGTTGCCGTAGTAGCGGCGGGTCAGCACCTCCAGCAGCGTCGCCTGGTCGCGTTCCGGCCGGCCGATACGCTGCCCGACCAGGCGGACCAGCGGCTCGGAGACGGCGACCATGGCCGCGATCCGGTCGGCGCGGTCCGGCGCGTCCGGGTTCTGGTCCAGGTAACGGAGTTCGCGGCGGACACCGGCATACACCTCGGCGCGGTTGCGGCGCAGGATCGGCATGGCGAACCAGCGGAACACGATGCCGTGCGCCAGGTCGGACACCGCCGGGAACCGCACCTGGGTCGCCTCGACGAGGTGTTCCAGCGTCAGGCCGACCCGCTCGCGCAGCGGTTCCGCCGGTGGCGCCTCCGCCAGCCACTGCCGCAGCAGGGCCGAGACGACGGCGACGTCGCGGGTGGCCCGCTGCTGGGCGAGGAAGATGCGGAAGACGGCGGATTCCAACTCGGGCGTACGGGCGAGGTCGGTCACGCCGTAGTGCGCGAGTACCCGGCTCAGCCTGGCCTGGAAGCCTTCGGTGACGCCGGCGCGCTCGACGTCGAGGCTCTGCAGGTACGCGTGGAAGTACTCGCGCGGGCTGTGTACGTGGCTCTGCGGTTCCTCCAGTTCGCTTGCCGGCTTGTTGCGGCTCAGCTCGGACAGGTCCGAGAAGGCGCGCAGCAGGTCCAGCTCGCCGGCCAGCGGGCGGTGCGCCTCGCCGAGTTGTTTGCGCGCGGCGAGGTACCCGGTCAGTACCCGGTCCTGGTCGTGCGGGTCGACGTCGTATCCGAGCACCAGGCTCAGCAGGTCCTGCAAGCCGCGCTCGGCACGGACGGCCGCGGTCGCCGATGCGTCCTCGGCCGGCAGGTCGATCTCGACCGACTCCGTCGCCGCGGCGGTGGCCTCCGCCTCCGCGTCGTCGCTCAGCGGCTCCAGCCGCATCAGCAGCGAGCCGGCCTCGATCTGGCTGCCGACCGAGACCGGCAGTTCCCGGACCCGGGCGCGGAACGGCGCGCGCAGGACCGTCTCCATCTTCATGCTCTCCAGCACGAGGATGGGTGCGCCCGACTCGACCTCGTCATCCACAGACAGCGGCGTCGCGACGACCAGCGCCGGCCAGGGTGAGCGGACCACGCCGCCCTCGTCGAGGCTGACCCGGTGCGTGACGCCATCGACCTCCACCAGGTGGGTCGGTCCGTGCGTACCGGTGACCAGGCGGAACCGGGTGCCGTTGACGGTGATCTGCCCGCTGTGCTCGTCGAACCGCTCGATCTCGACGTCTGCCGGGTGGATGTCGCCGCCGCTCGCGATGCCGACCCGGAACCGTTTCTGGCCGGTGCGGGTCACGCTCACCCGGTAGCCGACGCCACGCAGCTTGAGGTCCAGCGGACGACCGCTCTCGTGCTGCACCTGGGGTCGCCCGCCGTGCGCGGTGGACAGCAGGCGCTGCAGGGCGGCCTCCTCCTCGTCCTGGTACGCCTCGATGGCCGCGGCGGCGAGCGCGATCGCCGAGTGCCGGTGCGAGACTAGGCGCCCCTCGCCGCGGACGCGGTCGATCCAGCCGGTGTCGGCGGCCGCGCTGATCACCTCGGGCTGGTCGAGCAGGTCGAGCACGAAGCTCTTGTTGGTCGCGCCGCCCTCGATGATGACCGTCGTCTCGCCCATGGCGCGACGGAGGCGACCGAGCGCCTCGTCGCGGTCCCGGCCGTACGCGATGATTTTCGCGATCATCGAGTCGAAGTCGGAGGGGATGCTGTCGCCCTCGCTGACGCCGGTGTCGACCCGGATGCCCGGCCCAGCGGGCAGGACCAGCCGGGTGATGCGGCCGGGGGAGGGAGCGAAGTCCCGGTCCGGGTCCTCGGCGTTGAGCCGCGCCTCGACCGCGTGCCCCATCTCGACCGGCTGGACGCCTTCGAGCTTGCCCCCGGAGGCGACGTGCAACTGCAGCTTGACCAGGTCGGTACCGGTGGTGATCTCAGTGATCGGGTGCTCGACCTGGAGCCGCGTGTTGACCTCCAGGAAGGCGAACAGCTTCTCGCCCGGGTGGTACAGGAATTCCACGGTCGCGGCGCCGCGGTATCCGACGGCGATGGCCAGCCGCTCGGCCGACTCCTTCAGCTCGGCGGTCTGCTCCGGGGCGAGGACCGGCGACGCGGACTCCTCAATGATCTTCTGGTTGCGCCGCTGCACCGAGCAGTCGCGCACGCCGAGCGCCCACGCGGTGCCCTGGCCGTCGGCGATGACCTGGACCTCGACGTGCCGGGCGCCGGTGACCAGGCGCTCCAGGAACACGACGCCGGACCCGAACGAGCGCAGAGCTTCCTGGCTGGTGCGCTCGTACGCGTCGGTCAGGTCGTCGGGTGACGCGACGACGCGGATACCGCGCCCGCCGCCGCCCGCGGTCGCCTTGAGCATCAGGGGGTACCCGATGTGCTCGGCCGCCTTCAGCGCGTCACCGAGCGTGGCGACCTCGCCACGGCTCCACGGTGCCACCGGGACGCCGACCTCTTCGGCGATCAGCTTCGCACCGATCTTGTCGCCGAGCTTGCTCATCGCGTCCGCGCTCGGCCCGATGAACGTGACGCCGATCCGCTCGCACAGGTCGGCGAAAGCCGGGTGCTCGGCCACGAAGCCCCAACCGACCCAGGCCGCGTCGGCCCCGGTCTCGACGAGCGCGCGCTCCAGCTTGTCGTAGTCGAGGTAGGGCCGGGCCGCGGCGGGGCCGAGGGGATAGGCGATGTCGGCTTCGCGCACGAACATCGCGGCCCGGTCGGAGTCGGTGAACAGGGCGACCGTTTCGATCCGGGTCCCGGTTTGGGCGGACAAGTCGCGCACGGCGTGGATGAGCCGCATCGCAGCCTCTCCCCGGTTGACGATGGCGACACGACTGAACACCGGCTGACTCCCTCCATACCCACACACGTTCCATACCTACACACGTAAGGCGACGTCCGCATCGCGGACCGTCGCCTGCACCGGCCTATCACCCTGCCCCGCTACCGGTGCGTACACCAACCTCTCCAATGGCACAGTACCGAGTCGATCAGTTGTAGATTCCCTACAAAGAAGTCGCGTGGGCCACACAAATCGGCCGGCGCGTCGAGGCGAATCGCGATTCTCCGTGACTGCCCGGACACTGTATGTAGTGTTACTGTGCGTCGCCTTACCGGCCGGCTCGCCGCTTCGCCTGTGACCGGTCGGCACCGGTCGTCGACGGTGAGGCGTGACGCCGGGGCCGGGTTCCGGCGCTCCTGCGGTTCCGGTGCTCCTGCGGTTCCGCTACTCCGGCTGTCTCGGCGCTCCGGGCCGTTCTGGTGCTCCGCCGTCTCGATGCCGTGGTCGTCCACAGTGGAGAGCGGCAGTGCCGGCGGAGTCGCACGGCCAGCGGTGGGTTCAGCGCCGGTGGCATGGCGGTGCCTGAAGTATCGCAGGGGCTGGCGGGAGCGGACGCCGATCGTCGTGCCGATGACCGTGCGTGTGCGACAATCCGAGCCTCGCGGGTGGCAGGCTCGGACCCGCGGTCGCGGATGGAAGCGCAGGCCATGGCCCACCCGGTTGTACGACGGCACCGCGATTCGTCATCCGCCGGCTCTGGCTTCGCCCGCACCGCGGACGGTCGGGCGGATTGGTGGTGTGAGACAACGTGGGTACCGTGGACGGCAACGTGGGTACCGTGGACGGCGCAGCGCCGCGACGCCGTGAGGAGCCAGCGCACTCGATGAGCACGCCGATGGGCAACGGCGCCGGCCCGCACCGCCCGACCATGGCCGACGTCGCCCGGGTGGCCGGGGTCAGTCTCAAGACCGTGTCGCGGGTGGTCAACCACGTGCCGACCGTGGACCCCGCGCTGGTCGAGAAGGTCCTGGCCGCGGTGTCCGAGTTGGGGTTCCGGCGCAACGACATGGCGCGTAACCTCCGCTCGCGCAGCACGTCGGGGACAGTCGGCCTGCTGATCGAGGACCTGGCGAACCCGTTCTACTCGGCGATCGCCGCCGCGGCCGCGGAGTGCGCGATCGACCACGACGCGATGCTGATCACGGCGAGTTCGGAGGAGGACGGCGAGCGCGAGCGCCGGCTGCTGCTGTCCATGTGTGAGCGGCGGGTGGACGGGCTGCTCGTCGTGCCGGCCGCCGAGGACCAGGGGTACCTGCGTACGGAGATCGAGATCGGTACGCCGGTGGTCTTCCTCGACCGCCCGCCCACCAACCTGCGCGCGGACACCGTGCTGATCGACAACGAACAGGGCGCCCGCGAGGCCATCGAGTACCTGGTGGCCAAGGGGCACGAGCGGATCGGCGTGCTGTCCGACTGGCTGCGGATCTACACGATGCGCCAGCGGCTGTCGGCCGCGGAGGCGGCGCTGGAACGCGCGGGGGTGCCCTACCGGCCCGACCTGATCCGGGACGGGCTGCACACGATCCCGGACACCGAGGCCGCGGTCGAGCGGATGCTGGATTCGGACCAGCCACCGACCGCGCTGTTCGCGCTCAACAACCGGCTCACGCTCGGCGCGCTCGGCGTGCTCAACCGCAGGCGCAGTGACGTGGCGCTGGTCGGCTTCGACGACTTCGAGACCGCGGCGCTGATGCCGCACCCGCTGACGATCGTCTCCCACGACGCCGGCGAGCTGGGCCGGGTCGGCGCGGAGCTGCTGTTCCGGCGGATCGCGGGGGAGCAGTCACGCCCGCAGACGGTCGTGGTGCCGACCAGGCTGGTGGAGCGCAGCGCGGGGTAAGCGCCGCGGTGGAACGCGCCCCGGCGGGGTCGCAAACGGCTGGTGGAAGCCGCGAATCGCGGAACGTGGTCGCGGGCGGCCCGTGAAACGCGGGCCGCGAGCGGTCCTGAGTCGCGGTCCTGAGTCGCGGTCCTGAGCCGTGGTGCCGAGCCGCGGTGCTGAGCCGCGATGAGACTGCGGTGCGACCGGATCGAACGTGGGTGACCGCGAGCGCGACGGGGGTCGCGGGCGTGACGAACTTGTTACCGGTGGGCCGCACCGGCGTCGCGACCAGGCACGCTGTCGGATCCGCCGACGTCGGCGGCCGGTCGGTGCCCGCGAGCCGGTACCCGCCCTGCGGCCACCCGCCCGGGCTCCGCGATCCGCCCGTTGACCAGCCGACATTCCCCATGACGACGGTGCCGGCGGGTCGCTGCCGGCGGGAGATCCGGCGATCGAAGCAGGGTGGGATTGTTTCGGGTCGATACTGGACAACGTTGTCCGGCCGGGGTTACGGTTCCACCCGTCAACCGAGGGGAACGGTCATGACGGATTTCAGGGATAAGACGCGACTTTGGTCCGCCGGCAACACCCTCTTTGCAGGAGAAACTGCCGTTACGGCGTTAGGCGACGGCGTCCGGATGCGGATCGAGGACGGCGCCGAAGCCGCGACCGTGCACGTCACGGCGAGCGTGGCTGAGACAACGTTGGTCCGGCTGGACGTCCCGCTCGGTGACGCGGTCGGGTACTGGCACCCGTCGGCGGACTGGGAGCGACCGTTGCCGGCGGACTGGGAGGGCGATTGGCGCCGGGTCGGCCTGGTCGAGTCCGCCGCCCTCGGTTGCCTGTACGACAGCGCTGGCCGATCGCTGCTGGCGTTCGCCAGCGACCGCACCGACGCGGTGACCTGGATGCGGTTCGGCGTCTCGGAATCCCGGGCGCGCTATGGTGTCTGGCTGGCGACGCGGCTGGCCGCGGGCGAAGGGTTCCGGCTGTGCCTGCGACCGGCCGGGCCATCCGCCGCCGACACGGTGCGGGCGCTGGCGCGCTGGCTCACCCCCGTCGACCCGATGCCCACGCCCGAGGCGGCCCGTACTCCGGCGTACTCCACGTGGTACTCGATGCACCGCGCGGTGAGCGCCGACCTCGTCGAGGCCGACGCGGCAGTCGCCGCCGAACTGGGGTGCGGTGTGCTGCTACTGGACGACGGCTGGCAGGCGAACGCGGATGTCCGGGGCTACTCCGGTTGCGGTGACTGGGTTCCCGATCCGGCCAAGTTCCCGGATTTCGCCGCGCACGTCGCCGCGGTCCGGGCGCGGGGCCTGCGCTACGTCGCCTGGATCGCGCCGCTGTTGCTCGGGGAGCGCAGCACCGTCCACGACACGCTGGTGGATGTCGCGCCGCGGCGTGCGCCTCGGCTGGACTGCCGGATCCTGGATCCCCGGCAGGACAAGGTGCGGGCGTTCGTCGTCGACAGCTGTGTGCGGCTCGTCGACCGGTACGGGCTGGACGGCCTGAAGGTCGACTTCCTCGATCAGGCGATGGCGTACGCCGACGACACGGCCCACAACGACACCGCCGGCGACAACACGGCCGCCGACGTGGGCCAGGCGACCCGCGCGTTGCTCGTCGAACTGCGCGAGCGGCTGCACGCGGTACGCGGCGACGACCTGCTCATCGAACTGCGGCAGCCCTATGCCGGGCCGGCGATGCGGGCGTACGGCAACCTGTTGCGGGCCAGCGACTGCCCGGCCGACGCGAGCGCCAACCGCCTGCGTACCCGCGACATCGCGGTGCTCGCCCCCGGCGCGGCGGTGCACTGCGACATGCTCATGTGGGATCCCGCGGCGGACGTCGACGCGGCGGCCCGGCAGGTGCAGTCCGCGCTGTACTCCGTGCCCCAGATCTCGGTCCGGCTGGCCGGGCAGTCCGCAGGGCACCGGGCGATGACCGCGTGGTGGTTGCGGTTCTGGCTGCGGTACCGCGACGTGCTGCTCGACGGGCAGCACCCCGCCAGCCGGCTGGACGAGCGCGCCGGCACCGTGACCGCGTCCGCCGGCAACCGGGCGGTCGTCACGGTGTTCGGCGAGCGTCGGGTGGTGCCCCTGGATCCGGGGCGGTTCACCGAGATCGCCCTCGTCAACTCGACCGCTGCCGGACACGTCGTCGTCGACGTCACCGGTACGGCCAGGGCCCGCCTGACGGTCATGGACTCCCGCGGCCGGCCGGCCGGTACCCACCTCAAGGATCTGAGCCCCGGCCTGCACCGCCTGCCGGTACCCCCGGCCGGGTTGTGCGTCATCGAGCACCTCGACGGCGCCGCAACCGGGGCCGGCCCAAGCCCGGAAAGCACGCCCGCACGCGCGTAACACCCCGCATGGCACCTACCTGAGTTCCACCACGCACTCGGAGGTCTGTTCATGTCCGACCCCGCACACCCCGAACACACCCAACCCGAAGACACCGCACCCGCACACACCGCACCCGCACATCCCGACAGTGAGAGTCGAGACACCGGACCGGGCGGCCTGTCGCGGCGCCGCACCCTCACCTACGGCGCCGCCGCCGCGCTCGGCACCGCCATGGCCGGCGTCCTGCGGCCGAATCAGCCGGCCTCGGCCGCCTCGACGAACACCGGCCCCGCACACACGGCCGCCGCGAACACAGCTGCCGCGAACGCGGCCACGGGACCGTCGGTGGTGCTGAGCTTCTCCGATCCTGCCGCGCTGTTCGTCGTCGACGCCGGTAGCCGGGCGACGCCGGAGCTGCGCGTCACCGTCACCAGCGCGGCCGCACTGACCGGCAGCGTCGCCTGGTCGGTCAACGCCCGCAGCACGCAGACCGTCCGCAGCGGTACGGCGAGCTTCGCCGCCCCGGCGGGTACCGCGCAGACCACCGCGATCCCGTTGGGCGCGTTGGGCCCGGACTACTACCGGGTGACCGCGACCGTCACCGACGCCGCCGGTACCCAGTTGCTCGCGCAGACCCTGGGCCTCGGCGTGGTGCGCCCGACCGTGGCCGGTGTGCGTCCCGACTCGGCGTTCGGTCTGGGCATCCGGTCGGAGGGCGACCCCGCCATCACCAAGCGCATCGCAGCGCTGATGGGCGTCAAGTGGACCCGGGGCGTCGCGTCGGTGCAACCGACGACGGTCAGCCCGGCGCCGAACACGTTCTGGGGCCAGGCCGACATCGATGTCGCCCGGGCCGAGGTCGCGGAGTGGGTCAGCCACGGCATCCAGCCGACCGGGTTCATCAACTACAACATGGCGTGGAACGTGCAGCCCGGCGCGAACGGCCAGCCGCTGCAGGTGTACCAGAACCGGCCGAAGGATCTGGTCGCGTACGCCGACATGGTGTACCACGCCATCGCGCCGCTGCAGGATCTGGTGAAGAACTGGGAACTGTGGAACGAGCCGTGGGTGCACGGCCACTTCTGGTCCACCGGTGACTCGCAGGACTACCGGGACATGACCAAACTCATCTGGGACCGGGTCAAGCCCGAGTTCCCGGACGTCAACCTGATCGGCGGCGGCTCGGTCAGCTACAACCGCGACGCGGTGTACGCCAAGGGTTCCACCTCGGCGGGGTACATCGACGGGTCGGTGAACCACGCCTACGGGTACCCGGACGCGGCCCAGTACGCGATGGCCAAGACGCAGGTCAAGATGGACAAGCTCTGGTCGCGCACGCACGGCAAGGGCGGCCAGTGGCAGACCGAGTGCGGCACGGCGGTGGTGGACTCGTTCCCGGACGTGCCGGTCGAGGAAGCCATCTACGGGGTGGCCCGCACGCTGGCTCCCACGTACCTGCTGCACATGCTTGCCGGCGCGGAGGAGGACTCGCCGATCCGGATCTTCTGGTTCTCGCTGTGCTACGACAAGCCGTACTCCGGCCAGGAATTCAACATCTACGACATCGCCACCAAGACCCCGCTGCCGGCGGTGGTCGCGTACACCACGATGACCAGCCTGCTCGAGGACGCCCGGCTGGAGTCCGAGCTGTACCCGGATGCGAAGTCCACCTGGGGCTTCCTGTTCCGTACCGCGGATGGCAAGGGCCGGGCCGCTGTCTACGCCGACCAGATCTACGACGGCACCGACGAGCACCCGGCCGCCGGCTACCGCGGCACGCTGACCCTGAGCGATGCCAGCGGCATCCGGGTCTACGACTACCTCGGGCGGCAGTTGGCCGACGGCTCGAAGAGCCGCGTGACGCTGACGCTGTCCCCGTGGGAGGTGCTGTACTTCGAGACCGACCGCAGCGCCGACGCCCTGGGCGCGGTGCTGACCACCAATGCCACCTTCGCGTACGACACACCGCTGGTGGTCACCCCGCTGGCGCTGACCGGGCCACTCGGTCAGCGCGACGAACTGCGGGTACGGGTGGAGAACACGTCGCCCACGACGGTCACCGCGAACCTGCGCGTGGCCGAGCCACCGGGGTGGAAGCTGCGGTACACCAACGCGCCGTGCGCCAACCTGAAGCCAGGCGAGCAGCGGGTGGTGAGCTTCCCGATCTCGGGGCACCAGGTGAGCCCCGACAACCAGTACCGGGTGGACTGGACCGTGCGGGTCGCCGGCCATCAGGGGCCCGACCTCAAGAGCGCCGACCTCAGCGGATCCGGGACGGTACGGGTCAACTACCTGCCGTACCGGTCGATCGTCGTCGGCGGCGGCGCGGACCAGTGGAGCGACATCATCCCGGTGACGCTGACCAGCGTGAGCAAGACCGGCGACAGCAAGCAGTACGTGCTCCGCGGCGCGTGGGACGACGATTTCGTGTACTTCCGCGCCGAGATCCAGGACGCCATCGCGTTCTTCAACCCGGCGTTCGCCACGAACCCGTACCTCTTCCCGTTCCAGGCCGACGACATCCAACTCGGGTTCGACACCGGCGCCAAACCCGACGACCTGCTCGCCGGCGACCGGCACTACGAGAAGTGCCTGGCCTCGCTGTCCCACCTCTACGTGGCCACGCTGGCCAGCAAGACCTCGGACCACGCCGCCGCGGACTCCTTCCCGCAACTGCATCGCCAGTGCGCGCCGGGTACCAACTACCAGACCTACTACCCGACCAACGCCGCCCTGCCGACCCCGCTCGGCCCGATGGACGCCTCGCCGACCGGTGGCAGCGAGGGCCGGGTGCAGATCACCCGGGACGCGGTGGCCAAGGTGACCACGTACGAGGTGGCCATCGCCTGGAGCCAGTTGCCGGAACTCGCGGCCACCCTGCCGAAGGCGGCCGGCCAGACCTCGACGATGGTGTTCGGGTTCGCGGTCGGCGACGCCGGAACGGGTGGGCACGGGCAGACGTTCTCCACCACGCAGTCCGAGGCGCCGCAGTCGGGCTGCTACAACTTCGCGCCGTTCTGGGGCACCGGAGCCCAGTACAGCGGCGGTCGCGTCGACACCCTATGGGGCCTCGGCCGCTAATCCGTTCCTGTTGGTCGCGGGGAGCGCGAGCACCCGCCACGTGACACCGCATACCGCCCGGCCGCGGGCACACACCCCACCGCGGCCGGGCCCGGTACCCCTTTCCCGAAAACCAAGGAGCCGCACCCGTGGACACCGTCGCCGGTACCGCATCAGCGCCACCCTGGGCGGGTTCGTCGGGCACCCGGATCACCGGCGTACGGGCGGTGCTCACCGCCCCCGCCGGTACCACGCTCGTCGTGGTCCGGGTGGACACCAACGAACCCGGCCTGTACGGGCTCGGCTGCGCGACCTTCACCCAGCGCGCCGCCGCCGTCGCCACGGCCGTCGACGAGTACCTGGCGCCGCAGCTGATCGGGCGGGACCCGGCGGACATCACCGACATCGCCGGCGCCCTGCACCTGTCCGGGTACTGGCGCAGCGGGCCGGTGCTGAACAACGCACTGTCCGGAGTGGACATGGCGCTGTGGGACATCAAGGGCAAGCAGGTGGGCCTGCCGGTCTGGCAACTGCTCGGCGGTCGGTGCCGCACCGCCGTCCCGCTCTACAGCCACGCCTCCGGCCGGGATCCGCGGGAGGTCGCCGACGAGGCACGGCGGATGGCCGCGGACGGCTACCGGTATGTGCGGTGTCAGGTCGCCGTGCCGGGAGCCGGAACCTATGGCGCACCGAGCGCGGCGGCACCCGCGGGTACCCGCCCACCGCTGACCGCGAACGCGTGGGATCCGGCCGCGTACCGGCGCGCCGTGCGGGCGCTGTTCGAGCACCTGCGTACCGAACTCGGCGACGGCATCGAGCTGATCCACGACGTGCACGAGCGGGTGCATCCCACCGACGCGGTCCAACTCGCCAAGGAGCTGGAACCGTTCCACCTGTTCTATCTCGAGGATCCGGTGGCCCCGGAGGACATCGACTGGCTCCGCCGGCTGCGTGCCCAGTGCACCACCCCCATCGCGATCGGCGAGCTGTTCACCAACCCCGCCGAGTACCGTCCGCTGCTCGCCGGCGGGCTGTGCGACTTCATCCGGGTACACGTCTCGGCGATCGGCGG
Source organism: Rugosimonospora africana (assembly GCF_016862975.1). Taxonomy (GTDB): domain Bacteria; phylum Actinomycetota; class Actinomycetes; order Mycobacteriales; family Micromonosporaceae; genus Rugosimonospora; species Rugosimonospora africana. Next base: position 117,627 of record NZ_BONZ01000068.1, on the reverse strand, counting down.
CATCACGCCCGCCTGGCGGCTGGCGAACGCGTGCGAGCTGTACGGCATCCGGACCGCCTGGCACGGGCCCGGCGACGTGTCACCGATCGGGCACGCGGCGAACCTCGCCCTGGACCTCGCGTGCCCCAACTTCGGCATCCAGGAACAGCACCTGTTCGCGCCGCGGCTGCGCGAGGTGTTCCCGGGCTGCCCCGAGATCCGCGACGGGTACCTGTGGCCGAGTGACCGCCCCGGCCTCGGCGTCGACTTCGACGAACAACTGGCGCTGCGGTTCCCGCCAACCTCGCCGGATTCACCACGCCTCGGCCACGCCTGGGCGCCACCGCGCAGGGACGACGGTGCCCTGCAGCGCCCCTAGGGCGCCCAATCCTCACACCCAACCCGAAGGAGTACCACCAGTGGATACCCGCATCAGCGCATTACCGCCGCGAGCGCACTTCCGGCGGCGGCGCGGCGCGGTCAGGTCGCTGACCGCCGTCGCCATCGCCGCCACCTGCATCGCCTCCGGCCTGACCGCCTGCTCCAGCGACGGTTCGGGTTCGGGTTCGAAGGTCACCCTGACCATCGGCGAGTGGACGAACCCGGGCGCGATCGAGTTCACCCAGCAGCTGAACGCCGCGTTCGAGAAGGCGCACCCCGGCGTGACGGTCAAGCTCCAGCAGGCCCCGACCGCCAACAACGCGTGGCAGCAGCTGACCAGCAGCCTCCTGCAGTCCAAGTCGGTGGACGTGCTGGCCCAGTTCGCGCCCACCCAACAGGCCTACGCGCCCTCCTACACCAAGCTGCAGCCGGGCGGTGCCGCCGCGCTGGTGACCGCGGGCAAGCTGGTCGACCTCAAGGACCAGCCGTTCATGAAGAACTACGACACCACCATGCAGCAGGCGGCCGTCGGGTACAACGGCGGCGTCTACGGCGTGATGGCCGCGGAGTACGTGTCGACCGGCGCCATCTGGTACAAGAAGGACCTGCTGGCCAAGTACAACCTGCAGGTCCCCAGCACCTTCCAGGAGTTCCTGGACGACTGCGCGACGCTGAAGTCCAAGGGAGTCACGCCCATCTTCGCGGCAGGCAAGGATGGCTTCCAGGGCGGCATCTGGAACGGAATCATGAACCAGACGCTGATGGCGGGCCACCCGTCATCGGACTCGGTGAAGGTGTCCACCGACCGGGCCACCGCGTTCTGGCAGAAGACACAGTCCTGGAACGACCCGGTCTACAAGACGATTTCGCAGGAGTACCAGCAGGCGGTGAAGTACCTGGAGCCGGGCGCGGCGGGCGTCGCGCAACTGACGGCGCCGGGTGTATGGGCCACCCAGGCGAACAACTACCCGTTCCTGCTCGACGGCTCGTGGGACAGCGCGACCATCCAGCAGGCGAACCCGAAGCTGAACCTGGGCTTCTTCCAGTTGCCCGGAACCAACAACGCGGCGGACAACCGAGTCGTCGTCAAGCCGGACCTGACCTGGGTGGTGCCGACCACCTCGGCGCACCAGGACCTCGCCATGCAATGGCTGGCCTTCTTCTCCCAGCCGGACAACTACAAGAAGTGGTTGACCGCCACCGGATCGGTCTCGACGCAGCCGGCGCTGACGAACGCCGGACTGTCCTGGATGGACTGGTTGGACGCGCACTCCAAGGACGCCTTCGCCCAGCTGACCAACCCGTGGGTCCCGGCGGGTGCGTCGACCGACGCCGGGGGGCCGGACTTCTACAAGCTGGCGCCGATCGGCAGCGACAGCATCGACACCATCCTGAAGCGCTCCGCCGAGGCATACCAGAAGGCCGTCAAGTAGCCCGCGCGCAGAAGCGGTAGAAGGGAGGGCTGCGTGCCCCGCTGTTTGTTCGGGACCCCACGGACCCGACGGTTCATTCCCTGGGCGAGCATCGCGATTCCCGGGCTCGGGTGGCTGTTGTTCGGCCTGTACCCGTCGCTCGCGACCATCGGCTACTCGTTCACGCAGTACTCCGGGCTGCCGGGCACGCCGCTCAACTTCTGCGGTCTGTGCAACTACACGAACGCGTTCACCGCACTGTCCTCGACGGTCTGGGACGCGATCCGGGTCTCGCTCATCTACGTGGTGGGCGTGACCGTCTTCCAGAACGCGATCGGCATGGGGCTGGCCCTGCTGCTCAACCGGCGGGGCCGGTCCTACGCGGTGTACCGGGCGCTGATCTTCATGCCGCAGATCTTCTCGGTCGCGGTGGTGGGTGCCATCTTCTCGCTCATCTTCGACCCGTTCAGCGGCCCGCTCGACAAGCTGCTGCACGGCGCCTTCGGGGTCACCAGCACGTTCCTGGGCTCCGACCGGCTGGCGCTGCCGCTGGTCATGCTCGTCAACGTGTGGATGTTCTCCGGGTACTCGATGCTCATCTACATCGCCGGGCTGCGCAACATTCCGGCGGAGGTTTACGAGGCGGCGTCGCTGGACGGCGCGGGGCGCTTCCGGCTGTTCCGCAACATGACCTTTCCCCTGCTGGCGCCCGCGTTCACGGTGAACATGTTCCTGACCGTGGTCGGCTCCCTGGGTGAGTACGCACTGATCCTCGTGCTGGCCGGCGGCCAGCACGGCACCCAGACGTTGGGCATCTACATGTTCACCTCCGCGTTCAATGCCGGCAGCGCCGAACTCGGGTACGGCTCGATGCTGGCGATGCTGCAGTTCTTCCTCACCCTCATCGTCGGCGGCGGAGTGCTGTGGACCCTGCGGCGGCGGGAGGTGGCGCTGTGAGTTCAGCCGGAGCGCGGCCGGAGCCTTCCTTGGGCGGAGGCGAGTACCGGCCGCACGTGGCAGCGGTACTGAGTGATCGCGCGCTGCCCGCGACCGAGCCGCGCTCACGGCGCCGGCCGAGCGTGGCGCAGCGCCTGCGCGGGCTGCGCACCAACGTGGTGTGCCTGCTCATCTCGGTCGTGCTGTTCGCGCTTCCGCTGCTGTACCTGCTGTTGCAGGCATTCAAGTCCTACCCGGACTTCCTGCAGCACCCGACCGGACTGCCACACGGCTGGACGTTCCAGAACTTCACCGACGCGTGGCAACAGGGCGACTTCGGCCACGAGATGATCAACAGTCTCGTGTACGCGATCGTCCCGGACGCCATCACCCTCGTGCTCGGGGTCTTCCTGGCCTTCCCCATCTCGCGGGGCTACTTCAAGCACTCCAACGCGCTCTACACGTTCTTCATCTTCTCCGGCTTCCTGCCCGGCGGCCTGATCCCGCTGTTCATCGAGGCGCGCTCGCTGCACCTGTACAACAGCATGCCCGGCTATCTCGTGCTGACCAGCCTGTCGGGCGCCGGGTTCTTCTTCTTCGTCGGGTACATCAAGGGGATCCCCCGCGAGATCGACGAGGCCGCGGTGCTCGACGGATGCGGCTACATCCGGTTCATCTTCACCATCATCATCCCGCAGATGAAGCCGGCGCTCGCCACCTTCGGCATCTTCGGCTTCGTCTACTCGTGGAACAACCTGATCCTGCCTCTGGTGATGCTCTCCGACGACGCGCTGTGGCCGGTGACCCGCGGCCTCTACTCGTTCTTCGGCGAGCACACCTCGAACTGGCCGCTGGTCGCCGCCGGCACGTTTATCGTGGCGGCTCCGATCCTGGTGCTGTTCATCCTGTTGCAGCGTTACCTGGTGCAGGGCGTCGCGGGCGGGGCCAGCCTCGGTACGCAGGGTGTGGGGCGCGATCCGGTGGCCGTCGCGACCGAGTCGTCCGCGTCGTCTGTCGAGGCCCGCTGATCCGATGAGCGCCGATTCCATGAGTGCTGAGCGATGACCGAGCGGTGTGTGTACTGGGCGCGCGACCAGCATGGCGTGACGTTCCGGCTGGAGAACCCGATCGACCACCCGGAGTTCGCCTGGCCCGAAACGCTGCTCGGCTGGCCGGTGCGGTGGGCGGAGCCGTCGGTACCGGCCGGTGCGCTGCGACTTGTCGACGAACGGGCGGAACCGGTGCCGTTCCAGCTGTCGTGCATCGAACTGGTGGGGGACCGGCTGTCGTTCGCGGTCGTGCGGTTCTTCGCCGCGCTCGAACCGGGGCAGGTGCGGGAGTTTCGGCTGTCCGCCGATCCCTCGGTGCCGCTGGCCCCACCGGCCGGTGCGGTTTCGGCCGGCTCGCTGGCGACCGGCTCGGTGACGGCCCGGCCGGTGACGGTCACTCGGCTGGCCGACAGCCTGGTCGTGGATACCGGCGCGATCCAGGTGCGGCTGCCGTGTTCGCAGGCTGTCGGCCGATCCGGGGATGTCGGTGGAGCCGATGTGCCGGGACCCATCCTGCAACTGAACCGGGGACGCGGCTGGGTGGGCCGCTCGTCACTGCGCGTGGGCCGGGCGCGCGTCGAACGGATCGACGTCCGCGAGGTGGAGGCCGGGCCGCTGACCGCCGCATTCGAGATCGGGTACCGGTTCGCCGGCGGCGCGCGCTACACGGCGACGGTGCGGTTCATTCAGGGGTACGACTTCGTCGAGCTGACCGAGGAAACGTCCGGGATCGACGAGCTGGATGTCGGCTGGGAGCTGAGTTGGGACGGGTTCGCCCCGACCCACCGGTTCTCCTCGACCTGGCCGTACTCCCAGGACGCGGACGACTACCTGGATCCCGGATCGCCGGAAACGTACCGCTGGCCGGGGATCGCCGATCCGCTGGCGGTCGCGGACAGCGGTGAGGACCCGTCGTTCTCCGGACCCGGCGGCACCGAGGCGCCGGGGGAGCGGTACGCGTTCACGGTCGGGCCGTACGCTCCGTCGTACGCCTGGGACATCCGTCCACACGCGACATTCTGGGATGTCCACACCTGCGACAGCGCGGGGCTGTTCGTCCGGCATCCGGAGCACTGGGACGACCGCCGGTACGCGTCCTGGACCTCGGCGCGGGACCTGCAGGTGCGTTTCCGGTACGACGGGCGGGTGCTGCACTGGACGTGGCCGGTGCGCGACGGCACCCGGCGTACCGGCATCGCCTTCTACGACCACGATCTCGACCGTGAGGTGCTGCGCGCCCAGCGGTGCCACGCGGCCGCGCTGGCCGACCGGTACGGCATTTCCGCCGAGGCGGCCCGGCTGGCCACCCGGTACCAGTCGACTCACGTCCGGTACCTGTACCAGTGGCACAGCACGCTCGACCTCGACCGGGTCAAGGACTGGACCCTGACCTACGAGGGCCGGCGCCCGGCGCCGCTGTGGTCCGGCGGCGAGTGCCCCGGCAACGAGTGCGCGAACGTCGAGTGTTCCGGCGGCGAGTTCCGCACGGCGCGGCGGTTTCTCACCGCGCTGTTCACCGGGCCCGAGGGTCCCCGGCTGATCGCTCACGGAGTCAACGAGTTGGCCGGTTACCTGAACATCGGCCAGCGGCCGCTCTATGACCGGCTGCTGGACGGCTGCCACCGGCTGGGTGACCGGCTCGACCCGGCCGACCGGCGGCGGGTCGACGCGTTGCTGCTGCTGACCGGATATGTGTCGGCGGGTGAGGAGATCGGCCCGATGCTGCGCATGTTCGGCGGCCACCCCAACTTCATGGCCGACGGCAAGGCGGCGCTGGCGTGCCTTGCCTGGCTGTACCCCGAGCATCCGGCGGCCCGTGACTGGCTCGACCAGTTCGAGACGTTCGTCAGGCTGGCCGGCGTGTTCCACACCCGGCCGGCGCTACCGGGCCGGGCGGCGAAACCGGGCCGCTGGACGGAGAGCCTCGCCACCTACGTGTGGGCGTTCCTGCGCCCGGCCACCCTGGGCAACGCGCTGGGCATCCGCGCGGACGGCCACAACCGGCTGTGCACACCGGAATTCGCGGCGCTCGGCGACTGGCTGGTGGGCGCGCTCAGCGCGCCGGTCATGACCCGGCCGGTCGGGTCTGACGGCTCGGCCGGTGGCTCGGCCAGTCCGGGCGGTGGTTCGGTGAGTGCGGGCGGCGGCTCGGTCAGCCCTGGCAGTGGCTCGGCCAACCCGGGCGGCTGGGTTAACTGGGGCGGTGGCTGGGCCGGCGCGGGCGGCTTGGCCGGCTCGGGCGACTCGGCGACCGCCGAAGGCGCGTTGCGCATGCATCCCACCCAGGGCGCACATGCCCACTGGCCACGGCGACCGCCGATCGAGATGCGGCTGCTCGGCGAGGCACTGCGCCGCTACCGCCCGCTGGTCGCCGAGCACCTGCTGTGGGGTTGTGGCGCGGCCGGGGCCCGGCTCGACCAGCGGCCCGGCACCGCCGACCCGTGGCGGGTGCTGCACGGCCCGGCCGACGACCGGGGTACGAATCCCCGGCTGCGCAGCGCCAAGTACACCGGGTACGGAATCATCCTGCGCGCCGCGGTCGACTCCCCGGACGAGGTCTCGGTTCACCTCCAGCAGACCGATCCGGGCCCGAACTACCGGTGGGGCATCGCCGACGACAACGGATCGGGGCACCTGTACTACTACGCCCGCGGCCGGGCCTACAGCGGACACGGCCCGGAGGACGCCGGGGACCGCCGGGTGCCCGACGCGACGTTCGTCAGCTCCTGCGGTGTGTGGAAGGACGGTGCCATCCGGTCGCTCGGTCAGAACACGCTCGACCGTCCGTTCTACGATCTCGGTGCCGCCCAGTACGCGGAAATCACTCCGTCCCCGGACAGCCCGGTGCACGGCCAGTACCTCAGCCGCAGCGTCATCCTGGTCGGCAGCGACTACCTCGTCACGTACGACGCCGTCGCGGGCACCCAGCGCGTGGTTTGGACGTGGACCACGCTGACCCGATCCACCGCCACGGACGCCAACAGCGTCGGGCACGTCGCCGACCGCATGCCGTTCATTCACGTGGTACGCGGCGTCGGCGCGTCCGATGCCGCGCAGAACACACGCGGTGAGGTCAGCACCCCGCTCTCGCGCGGGTTGCGCCTGGAGGATCCCGAGGCGGCGACCGGCAACACCCTGGCCGTCGTCAGTCACCGGGACGACCTCGCCGTCGATGGCCTTATCGTCGACGACCCTGCCGTTGATGGCAGTGCCGTTGATGGCCCTGCCGTCGACCCGCAGCGCCAGGCGCCGTGGGGAGCGCGGATCGTCGCGCCGCACGGGGTGGACTACGTCTTCCGGTACGAGGCCGGCGCGTACCACCAGCCGGCCGCGCTGGACGTGGACGAGGACGGACTGCGGTTCGCCGGTACGGCGGGGGTGATCCGGCTGCTGGACAGCGGCGAGCGGCAACTGGTGCTGTTCCACGGCACCAGTATCGGTACCCGGGACGTGTGCCTGTCCACTGTGGACCATAACCTGGGGGTGAGCCTCACGTACCGGGACACCCGGCGGCTGTCCGGCAGGTTCAGCGCGCCGACCGGTAACGCGCCGACCGGTATCGCGCCGACCGGTAACGCGTCGGCCGGTTCAGCATCGGCGGGTTCAGCGTCGGCCGGTTCTGTGCCGGCCGGTTCCGTGCCGGCCGGTTCCGTGCTCACGCTGCGGGTGCCGGCCGGCCTGGACGGCGCGGTCTTTTACGTCGATGGGGCGCCGGTCCGGCCGACCCGTGCGACGGCACAGGAGTTGACCGTGGCGCTGCCGGCCGGTACGCACGAGTGGGAGCTGACCCGCGGGGCGCCCTGTCCGGTCGCCGCCGAGGTGCTGCGTACCGAGAACGTCAGCGGTGGCGCCCTGGTGCACTTCACGACGGTCGCGGCGGCTGAGGAGTACTTCGTGCGGGTCAGCGAGGACGGTGGCACCACGTGGGCCACGGTCGGCGCGGCGCACACCAGCCCGTACCGGCTGACGGGCCTGACCAACGGCCGGAAGGTGCACCTGCGGATCGTCGCGGCGAACGCCGAGCATCGGGCCCCCTCCGGCGCGGACTATCCGCTGCACGTCAGCGATCAGCCGCCGGCCGCGCCCGACGGGCTGAGCCTCCGGCTGTCTCCGGGCACCGTCGCGTTGACCTGGGGTGAGGTGCTCGGTGCCAGCGGGTACCGGGTGCTGCGCCGCCGTCGGGGACAGACCGGGTACCGGCAGGTCTTCTCCGGGTTCGCCTTCGCGTACCTGGACCGCAACGCGTACGGTGTCGAGCCGCCGCACGGCGACCCCCTCAGCCAACCGGACGGTACCGAGGCAACGGTCTACGAGTACGCCGTGGCGGCCGAGAACCTCAACGGTGCCGGCGAGCCGGGTACCCCGGTGGACACCGACCCGCGCGGCTGGCGGCACTGGCGCCCGCCGGTACCCCTCGTCTTCCGTCGCCGCCACACCTACCACGAACCCCCGTACCGGCGGGACAGTGTCATACCGGAGTACTACGACGACCAGGCGGCGCCACCCGAGCTGCCGTCGATCGCCGAACTCCGGTAGCCGAAGGGGGTTCCGCTGTGCCATCACCATCTCCCATCAACGGTCAACGGATTCTGATCACCGGCGCGGCCGGCCGGATCGGCACCGCGCTGCGGCGCGGGCTGGCCCGTCCCGGCCGGGTGCTGCGACTGCTGGACATCGCGCCCGTCGATCCGGCGGAGCCCGGTGAGAACGTGGAAATCGTGCAGGCGTCGTTCACCGACCCGGACGCCATCGACGCCGCGTGTCGCGACGTCGACGCGGTGGTACACCTGGGCGGACGCGCGAGCGAGGCGGACTGGGACACGATCCGCGCGGTCAACATCGACGGCACCGCGCGGGTCCTCGAAGCGGTCCGGGGACAGGGTGTCGCGCGGGTCGTGCTGGCCAGCAGCATCCACGCCGCCGGGTTCCGCTCCCGTGACGACGTCTCTCGTGACGGCGTTTCGCGTGATGGCGTGTCTCGCGATGGCGTTTCGCGTGATGGCGTCACCGGCGGCGGCAGTCTGCCGGCGGACAGCTCACCGCGTCCGGACACCTTCTACGGCGTCAGCAAGGCGGCGGTCGAGGCGCTGGGCAGCCTCTATCACTCCCGCTTCGGGATCGACGTGACCTGCCTGCGCATCGGCGCGTTCCGACCCCGGCCGCTGGTCCCCGAGGATCTGGCCGCCTGGCTGTCGCCGGCTGACGCGGTCCGGCTGTTCGAAGTGTGCCTGCGGGCGCAACCGGCGGCGTTCCGGATCCTGTGGGGCATATCCGCGAACACCCGCCGGTGGTGGTCGCTGTCGGAGGCCGAGGCGATCGGCTACCACCCGGAGGACGACGCCGAACGGTACGCGAGGCAGATCCTCACCGATGGTCGCTTCGATCCCGGCGAACCACGCAACCACCGGGTCGGCGGGGGGTTCTGCACCATGCCTCTCGGCTAGCCGGCCTCCCGCCAGACAGCACACCAACGACAGAGATGGAGCGGGCAATGGAGGAGCACGCGGGACGCGTCGCGCTGGTGACCGGGGCAGCCGGCGGCATCGGGCAGGCCAGCGCTGCGCTGCTGGCCGAGCGCGGCGCCGCCGTCGCCGTCAACGCGCTGGACGCCGCCGAGGCCCGCGAAGTGGCCGACGCGATCACCGCGAACGGCGGCCGGGCGATCCCGGTGTACGCCGACGTGTCCGACGCCGCCGCGATCGGCGCCGCGGTCGAGGCGACGGTCGCCGCGTTCGGGCGCCTGGACGTTCTCGTGGTCTGCGCCGGCATCCAGCGCTACGGCACGGTCGCCGACACCGACGAGAAGACCTGGGACGAGGTGTTCGCCATCAACGCCAAGGGAGTCTTCCTGACCGCCCGGGCCGCGATACCGCATCTGCGCAGCAGCCCGGCCGGTGCGATCGTGGTGGTGTCGTCGGTACAGTCGCGGGCCACCCAGACCAGCGTCGCCGCGTACGCCGCGAGCAAGGGCGCGGTCAACGCGCTGGTGCGCTCGATAGCGATCGACGAGGCGCCGTACGGCATCCGGGCCAACGCGGTCAACCCAGGATCGGTGGACACCCCGATGTTGCGCCGTTCCGCCGAGCTGTTCACCGACGGCAGTCCGGGCGCGGTCCGGCAACTGTTGGACCGGTGGGGCCAGGCGCATCCGCTCGGCCGCATCGCTCAGCCGAGGGAGGTCGCCGAGGTGGTCGGTTTTCTGGCCGGGACGCGGGCCAGCTTCATCACCGGCGCTGACATCCCGGTCGAGGCCGGCCTGCTCGCCGGGATCGGTGTCGCACTGCCCGAGGAGGCGGGCATGCCGGGCTGAGCCGTCTTTTGGTCCGGTTCGTCACGCCGTTCGTCGTGCGAGTCGTCACGCGGGTCGTCACGTGAGTCGTCGCGCCGGGGATCACGCGAGTTCGACCTGGAGACTCTCGGCCACCGGACGGCGACCGCCGAGGCGGGCCGGTACGGCGGTGAGCGCCGCCACCACGAGCACGGTCGCGACCACCACGGCGACCAACTGCCAGGGTGGGGGAAGCGTGGCCCGGTCGCTGTCGCCGCCGGTGATCGCGTTTATTCCGGAGAACAGTGCGAAGCCGACCGGGAAGACGCCCACGATGGCGCCGACGAGCGCGGGGAGCACCTGCGCGGCGGCCAGTGCCACGCTCACCTCACGAGGGGTTGCGCCGAGGGCGCGCGCCAGCGCCGACGAACGCCGGTTGTCGAGTACCGTCGCCCAGGTGATCACGATGGCGTTGACCGTCGCCAGGCAGAGCAGGATGACCGCCCAGACTCCGAGCACGTGGCGCAGCACCTCCACCTGAGCGTCCTGGTATCCACCGGTCCCCGGTTGGCCGGCGAGGAAGGCGTTGAGTACCAGTAGCACGTAGACCCCGCTGACCGTGATGGCGATACTGGCCACGGCGAGCAGGACCCGTCGGGGCCGGCGGGCGGCGAGGCGCAGGGCGAGAAGCAGCGGGACGGGCAGCCGTGCCGAGACCGCGATCAGCCAGCCCATGCGGCGGGGTGGGCGCGGGGCGTCGAGCAATGCTTTGACGGTACTGGAGCGGGCCGCGCGCACGACCGGCACGAGGGTCGCGACCACCGCGACCCCGAGCGCCACGGCGGTCACGAGACCGGCCGTGGACGCCGTCACCGGCGGTGTGCCCGCGCTGCCGATGAGACCGGCGGTGGGCCCGGTCAGCATCGGCGCGGTCAGCGATCCGATCGCCAACCCGGCCCCGGCCGCGACGAGGGCCACGACGACATACTCCGCGAGCAGTACGGCGGCGACCAGGCTCGGTGTGCCGCCAACCGCCTTGAGGAGACCGACGCGCCTGGTCTGGTCGGCTATCCGGCCGCCGACCAGTACGGAAAGGCTGGCCACGGCAAGCAGACCGAGCAGCCAGGCCCCGATCAGCAATAGGATCTGCGAGTCTCCGGCCAGCTCGGTGGCGTCCCGAAGGATGTCCTCCCAGGTCCGCATGGGCATCGTGCCGCCAGGGTGCCCGTCGCCAGGGTGCCCGTCGCTGAGGTGCCCGTCGGCGAACGCCTGCGCCGTGTCCGGGTCGGCCAGCTTCAGGTTCATCACGTACGACAGGGAGTTCGGGTCCGGGGCGAGGCTCCGCACGTCCGCCTGGGTGAGCCAGACCAGCCCGGGATCGCGTAACACCCCCAGCGGCAGTGCGGCGGCCTGATCCTCGGGTACGGCGCCGTTGGCGCAACCGACGCGGACAACGCAGGACGTTCCCGGATAGGGCGCAGATGCGGCGGTGACCGCGATGCCGACGACCCGGAACGCCCGGCCGTTCACGGTGACGCGATCCTCGGTGTGTACCTTGAGCGCACCCGCGAACGCGGCTTCGACCACCACGCCGCCATCGCTGACCCAGCTGCCCTCGACCAGCTCGGGCTGGTCGACCGACGCGTGCGCGGCGTCGCGCCCCACGGCCTGTATGTCTGACGTTCGACCGGATGCCTGAAGCTTCGCCGGGATGGCCGGGTACGGTCCGCTGTGGTCGACGACACCGGGAGCGCTGGCCAGTTGCTCGAGGCCGGAGAGCGCCACGGGCTGGCTGACGCTGGCCACCACGTCGGGTCCGTTGGTTACCTTCCGGGTGTGCAGATAGGGGTTGCTGGCGGCGTCGCGCAGGACAAGCCCGAGCGTCAACGTCGTGGTGGCCGCCAGGACGGCAAGCAGCAGAAGCGCGGCCTCGACACGCCGCCGCCGGAGGTCGCGTACGGCGAGGCGACCCACGAGCAGGAGGTGACCCATCGTCCCGCCCATGGCTTCTCAGTCCTCCAGCCCGATGAACACGCCGAGCTGCCCGGTGCCACCGGACAGCCTGGTCTCGTCCACGAACGCGCCGTCACGCATCGAGATCATCCGGTCCGCGGTCGCCGCGATCCGCGCGTCGTGAGTGACGATGACCAGCGTCTGCCCGGACTCGTGCAACCTTTCGAAGAGCCGGAGGACATCCAGGGCGGCGGCGCTGTCCAGATTTCCGGTCGGCTCGTCGGCGAGGACGACCGACGGTTCGTTGCTCAACGCGCGCGCGATCGCGATCCGCTGCCGCTGGCCACCCGACAGCGCGGACGGCAGGAAACGCGCCCGGTCGGCGAGCCCGACCTGCTCCAGCAGCGCCGTCGCGCGTCGTCGCGCGGCCCGGGGCGAGCGACGGGCCAGCAGCGCCGGCAGCTCGATGTTCTCCACCGCGGTGAGTTCCTCCATCAGGTGAAAGGACTGGAAGACGAAGCCGACGGAAGTCCGTCGCATGCGGGCCAGAGCCCTCTCCCCGATGTCGTCGATGCGACGGCCATTCAGCGACACCTCGCCACCCGACGGCCGGTCCAGCCCGCCGAGCAGGTGCAGCAGCGTGGACTTCCCGCAGCCGCTGGGGCCCATCACCGCTACCGTCTCTCCGGCACCGATGTCGAGATCGACCCCGTCGACGGCGCGTACCAGTCCGTCCCCCCTGCCGTACTCCTTGCGCAACCCGCGGGTGCGAAGCACGGACATGCTGGCGGCGTTCATGTCGGCGACCCTCGTATCGGCGGCGTTTGCGTGAGGGGCGTTCGCGTCGGTGTTTGCGTTGGCGGGGTTTGTGTTCGCGGCGTTGCTCACGATCGACCCCTCCGGTGGCTCCAGGTCCTTTCGCATGCCTCGAGCCAGCGCAGGTCCGCCTGCAGCCGGAGCACGATGCCCTCCAACAACAGAGCCGCATCCGAGCGGTCCGACTCGGCCAGGGCGGCGCGCTGGGCGTCACGCAGCCGGCGCAGCAGTTCGCGGCGCTGGGTGTCGACGATGGTGAGCGGGTCGGCCAGCCCGGCCGACGCGGCCGCGATCAACTTGAGATGGAACTCCGCGAGGTCGGGTCTCGGCCAGCTCAGCTCGGCGATCCACTCGGCGACTCGCTGTTGGCCGCTGGCGGTGAGCGCGTACACCTTGCGATCCGATCGGTCGGTGCCGTCGGCTGGCGTCTCGACCGCCAACAGCCCGGCCTTCTCCAGCCGGGTCAGCGTGACATAGACCTGCCCGGCGTTCATCGCGTCGCCGAGAGGGCCGAGCGCGTCGCGCAGCCGTGCACGCAGCTGGTATCCGTGCGAGGGCTCCTTGGCCAGCATCGCCAGTACTACTTCCTGCTGCATGACACCCCCCGGACACCCGCCCCTCGGAATTACCGCTCCCGGAATTACCGGCCCCGGAATTACTGCCCACTGGATAACCGTTAGCTATACCTAACGGTTATCCCCCTAGCTGTCAAGCCCGGGCGGTGTCCGTCGTCGGAATCCCGGCGGCCGGCGAGGCTGGCGCGGCCGACCGGAGGCCGCCCGCGCCGCGCGAGGCCCGCACCGGGGGGCATGGCACGCGACGCCCGCACCGGGCGCATGGCACGCGACGCCCGCGCAGCGGCCGTGGCGCGAGACCCGCGCAGGGTGAGGCCGCGCCGCGCGAGACCCGCGCACGTGCGGCGCGGCCGCCATACGTCGAGCGGCCCGTGCTCGGGTACTCGCCGCGCTCGCACGGGCGGATCGGATGCGGGGTGGGTCAGATGCGGGGTGGGTCAGATGCGGGGCGGGCCCTGTTCGATCCGGCGCAGGATGGGCTCGGCGCGCTCCAAGTCATCGCCCCAGGGCAGCTGCTCGGCCCACCAGGTGACCCCGAGGTCCGCGAGCGGGCCGACAAGGTCGCGGGCAGCCGCCGGCACGGTGGGGCTCTTGCCGCCGATGACGATGTCGAACGGCTGGTCCGCGAGCCCGTACTCCGCCCGGCAGCCGCGCAGGAACAGCACCAGGTCCCGGACCTGGTGCACCTCCGGCGGGCGCGCGTCCGTGAACCCCTCCATGGCGGGGATGGCCCCGTCCCAGCGTGCCGCCCGGCGCATCGGCGCCTTGTTCGGCCAGGCGCCTCCGACCCAGATCGGTACCCGGGGACGCTGCACCGGGGTCGGCAGGAAGACCACGTCGTCGACCGTGACCTGGTTGCCCCGGTAGGTCACCGGCTCACCGGACCAGAGCAGATCCAATGCGTGCAGGCCCTCGTCCAGGCGTTCGGCGAGCACCCGGGTGTCGGTCGTGTCACCGAAGCTTCCGTATTCGTCGTCGACCGGCGCGCCCAGTGCGGCGCCGAGGATCATACGGCCGCCGGTCAGCCGGTCGAGCGTGGTCACCTCTCTGGCCAGCTTGGACGGACGTCGCCGGGCCACCGGCGTGATCGCGGTGCCCAGCCGGATCCGGCGGGTGGCCAGGGCCGCGGCGGTGAGCAGGATCCAGGGATCGGCGATCTCCCGGTGCACGTCCTTCTGCTCGACGATGTGGTCCCACACCAGCAGCGCGTCCCACCCGGCCTCCTCCGCCCGGCGGGCTACCTCGGCGAAGACCTCCGGCGCCGCGAACTCTCCGAAATTGGGAACATTAACCGAATACCGCATGGCGGCATCATGTCACCAGGCACCGACAAAACCGGACCGCGTAGGTTGTCGGTCATGACCGATGTGCGGCTGGAGCCGATGACCGAGGATCAGTACAAGCCGTGGCGGGCCGAGGCCGAGGCGCACTACGCGCAGAGTGTCATCGCATCGGGCCAGTCGGCACAGGACGCGGAGCGCAACGCCGCCGACACCTACGCGCAGCTGCTTCCCAACGAGTCCGCGACCCCTGACCACCATTTCTGGTACGCCTACGACGGCGACCGCCGGGTCGGTTTCCTCTGGGTCAAAGTCACCCGCAACACCGCGTTCGTCTACAACATCGCCGTCGAACCCGACGTACGCCGTCAGGGCTACGGCCGCGCGATCATGCTGGCCGCCGAGCGCTGGTGCCACGACAACGCGCTGACCAGAATCGGTCTGCACGTGTTCGCCCACAACACCGGCGCCCGAGCCCTCTACGAGCAGCTGGGCTTCACCGAGACCGGCCGCAACCTGGCCAAAGACCTGTGACCGCGATCCGCCCGATCGCCCTGTGACGGCGCTGCCGGTCGTCGCCGAGCACGAAACAGCGCCCCGGGGGACCGTAGGATCCGGGTCCCCGGGGCGCTGTTTCGGTCGGGTACCGCCGACTCGGTGTTATCTCACGACGGCAGGGCTGGCGGGTGCCTGGTCGTAGGCGACCGTACCGGCGACCGTCTGGGTGAACTCCTTCCCGCTGACGGTCAGGTTCAGCTCCACGTCGATCTCCCAGCGCCCGGCGACCGGGGCCGGCGCGACCAGGGTGGCGTCAGCCACCGACGCACCCGAGCTGTCCGTGGTCGGTGTGGTGGCGCGGGCGACCACCGTACCGTTCGGGTCGATCAGAAAGAACGTGTACTTGTTGTCGGCGCTGGCGTCCGCCGTGTGGAACGTGACGTCCAGGTCCTGCTTGCCTTGCGGCACATCGACGTTGTACGTGCTGATCTGCCCGACGCCACGGCCGACGCTGCTGGTGATGGTCGTGGTGAACGCGCCACCGGCCGGCGGGATCAGCGTACGGCGGGCGATCGGCAGTGACGTCCGCGCCCCGGTGGACCCGACGAACTGCACCGACTCCGGGTGGTCGCCGGGCGCGGCCGGCATGGCGACCCGAAGCGGCACGCTGACGCTGGAGTGAGCCGGGATGAGGACCAGGCCGACCGCCGGGCTGAGGACGTAGTGCTGGCCGGTGACCCGGAAGGAGATGTCACCGGTGAACGTACCGGGGACGTTGGGCGGCGACTGCAGGTGCGCGCGGCCGTTCGCCCACAGGATTTTCGCCGTCCACTTCCCGGCCTTCGGGGCGGCGACCTCGACGTGCTGGATGTTCGAGACGGTACCGAGCTGTCCGGCGCGGGTCGGTGGGGTCCCGTAGTCGTACGAGATCTGGGTCAGTTTCCCGGCCGGGTCGATGAGGGTGAACGACAGGATGGTGGAGTTCGTGGGATCCGGGATGAGCATGTCGGCGTTCAGCCGGTCCAACCCGGCCGGCACGGTGAACCTGATGGGCGTGGCGGCGGTGGCACCCTCCGCCGGCACCGGCAGGCTCGGGTCCGGCGCGCTGACCGGCTCGGTGACCGTCTTCCCGATCTGCTTGGCCGCGCCGAGCGAGCGGTAGGCACCGGTCACCAGGGCGGGCACCTGGCTCGTGTTGAACAGCGTCACGGACTGCTTGCTGGTTCCGGCGGCGGCGGTGATGTCGAGCTGGCTGGGCGAGGCGACCAGGCTGGCGGAGTCCGACGGAGCGAGCTGGATCGCCTTGCCGCTGCCCGGTTGCTGCTGGGCGGCGCGGACGGCGGCGTACACGTTCAGCTGCCCGGCGCCCTGCTCGTCGGCCGGCGCGCCGATGTCGTCAGCGGTGCTGGTGAGGATCTGCTTGATGAGCGCCGGGGCGGGCTTGGTGCCGTTGTGGGTGTCGGCGTACGCCTGGATGACATCGGCCACCGCGCCGGCCACCAGCGGACACGACTGGCTGGTGCCGCCGAACGCCTCGGTCTGCGTGTTCGTCGGACAGTCGCTGCCGGTCGGGCTGCACGCGGCCTCGCCGCCGTAGCCCGGTGCGACCAGGTCGACCACGCGGTTGTTGGGCGCGGTACCGCCGGAGGACAGCGGGGTGATGTTGTCGTTGGTCCAGTTGGTGTAGCCGTACGCCTGGCTGAGCAGGCGCAGCGTGTTGGTACCGCCGACCGCGATGACGTTCGGGTCGGTCGCCGGCGAGGACACCGTGCCGGACACGCCGCTGTCGCCGGAGGACACCACCACGGTGACGCCGGCCGCCACCGCCGCGTCGTTGGCCGCGTAGAACACCGAGTACCGGCCGGGCTGCTGGCGGTAGCCGTACGACTCGGAGATGACGTCGGCGTGCTCCTGTACCACCGCGCGGTCGATGCCGGCGACGATCTGCGACTCGGACTCGGGCGCGGCCTCGCCGTCGGCGCTCGGCGGAGTGTCGATGAGCGACGTGTCGACCAGCGAGGCGTCCGGCGCGACCCCCTTGATGCGGAAGGTGCAGCCGGCCGGTAGGCCGGAGAACGGCAACTCCTTCGAGAAGTCGTAGGTCACCAGGCCCTGGCCGGCGATCGACGAGGCGTCACCGTAGTACTCGCCGTCGCTGGCGTCCCGCGTGTAGTCCGGGGCGTCCAGTACCACGTGCGATCCGTCCGCCCGCACGAAGTTCGGGTTGCCGGCCAGCGCGTTGATGCCGTCGTTGGCGACGATGACGCCCTTGCCGGTGGATACCAGGGCGGCCTGCTGCTTGTCGTTCTTCACGCCCGTCTCGGTGTGCGTCACCGCCAGCGCTTCCGGTTCGAGCAGCGGCTTGGCCGGATCGGTCGGGCACAGCTTCGGATCGAGCTTCGCCGGCTTCCCGTGCGGGGTGCTGATCGTCGGCGGTACCAGGATGGAATCGTCCGGAACCACCTTGCTGACAGCGGGGTTGCGGCGCAGCCGGTCCACCTCGGCGGCCGAAACGTGCGCCGCGACCGCGTTCACGCTGACCAACTGAGTGATGCCGGTGCCGCCGCTGGCCTTGATGTCCGACACGATCGAACTCTGCTCCGACCGGGTGGTCGCGGTGCGCTGCGCGCCGTGCTCCTTGAGGGTGATGTCCGTGTGCTGGTTCTTCAGTACCACGATGACCGCACCACCGGCGTCGGCACCATCGAGCGCGGGGGCGGCGGACGGGCCGGGGTCTGCGCCGGCGGGTGCCGTGGTGCCGAACAGCACCAGGGCAGCGCCCAGGGTCAGGGAAGCGGTTGCGGTAGCTAAGCGAGGTCTGCGCACCGGGCCCTACTTTCGTGTGTGTGGTTCCGGAACGGTTGAGGGGACGCCACAGCTGGACGTGGGCGGGTGACCGGCTCCGCGCGCCATCGTCCGAGCCCGCGCGACGAGACTGTTCTAGATCATCGCTGAGGTTCCATCAACGTACGCCTACGTCTTAGGCGTGGCAACCCGCGCTTGCCAAGGGTGAACCCCTCGACGCACCCGCGAAACGTAGTGCCCCGGCGGGGGGAACGACTGTGGCTTGCGGGTCCGCTCCTCCGGAGGGAATCAGCCGTGCTCGTCCTCGACCAGCACGTGCGTCGGTAGGTCGCGAAGGTGCGTCGCGCGTGGAGGGCGCTATCCGACCGACTTGGTGGCGGTCAGCGAGAACGTCAGCGGCAGCCGGTCCGAGCCCTCCGGCAGGACCCAGCCGTGCTCGCTCCTGACCAGCACGGGCAGCGCCCGCCAGGGGATGGTCCGGTGCTCGGTGAGCGAGGTCAGGGCGAGCCCGGCGTCGAGCAGCGACTGGACGATCTCCGACAGCGAGTGCTGCCATTCGTACGTGGTGGCGTTGGTGAGCCGCACGCTGCCGTCGGCGTACGTGGTGCCTTCGTCGTAGCGCAGGGGACGGCCGGCGAAATATGGCCGGCTGACGACCAGCACGTCGTCGTCGCGCTCGTCGTCCACGCTGTTCAGCATCGGGTGGGAGTCACGGACGTAGAAGACGCCACCGGGCGCCAGGAGTTCGGCGATAACCCGTGCCCATCGGGTCAGGTCTGGCAGCCAGCACAGAGCGCCGATTCCCGTGTAGATGACGTCGAACCGGTCGCGGCACGCCGAGGCGGCGTGGTCGATCTCGCTGTGGATGAACCGCGCGGGTAGGCCGGCCCGATCCGCGACATTCCGAGCGGCGGCTATCGAGGCCGCTGAGAAATCGAGGCCGGTGACCGCGGCGCCCAACCGGGCCCAGGACAGCGTGTCCAGCCCGATGTGACATTGCAGGTGCAGCAGCGTCAGTCCGGCGGGAGACCGGCCCGGCAGGTGCGGGCTCAGCAGCGGCAGGTCGTCGCGGACGGTGGCGCTGATGCGGCCGGGGTCGGCGATGAACTCGTCAACACCGTACGCCACCAGGTGCGACGGTACTCGCTCGTCCCAGTTGGCCTGGTTGGCGGCGATCTCACCGCTGACGCTGACCATCCATCCATGGTAGGTCCCTCGGTGGTGGGCCCGTCGGTGGTGGGCCCGGCGCCGGCTCCAGCAGATCCAGCCCGCGTTCGGTGGTCAGGTACAGCACGCTGCGCCCGCTCCGCTCGGTGGCGACCAGGCCGCTGTCTCGCAGTACCCGCAGGTGTTGTGACACCGCGCTGGGCGACACGCGCAGCGCGCGGGCGAGGTCGGTGGTCGTCGCGGGGGAGCGCAGCGCCGCCAACAACTCGGCCCGGTGCCGGCCGAGCAGGCGGATCGCGCTGCCCGGGGGAGCATAGCCGGAGCAGGGTTGTGGCGAGGGCGAGCACCCCCCAGCCTCTGGCATCGACTGGGTGCCGGCCGACTGTAGCGCCGCCGACCGGAGCGTCGTCGACCACAGCGTGCCGGCGCCGCGGGCCGGGTAGCGCACCGTGGTCTGCGTCGAGGTGTGCAGCTTTACCTGCGGGTACGACGTGCCCAACACGACTGGCAGCAGCACCAGGCCACCGGGCGCCGTCGCCCGCGACACCTGCCCGCTCCGCCAGTTGTGCAGCGTCAGACGCCCATCGTGCCATCGCAGGTCCGGGTGCAGGTCGGCGAACAGCCGCTCGACTCCGCCGGCCGCCAGACGCCTTGCTCGGTAGGCGATGTCGGCGTCGAGCACGGCCCGGATGCGTGGCCAGTGCGGCGCGATGAGCCGGTCGTACGCCTCGCGCAACTCGGCCGCGATCGCCTGGAGTCCGGCGGCCGGTCGCGCGGCGAGTTCCGCCACGGCATCTGGCAAGGCATCTGGCGCCGCGTCAGGCGCGGGGGGCGACACAGCGCGCGGCGCTGCTTCAGGCTCGGCGTCCGGCTCGGCGGGCGGCGCTGCTTCAGGCACGGCGTCCGGCTCGGCGGGCGGAACGGCGTCTGGGAGGTCTGCGCCGAACACCCGACGCAGGCTGGCGCGGACCTGCCGGGCGGTGGTCCGGCACATCGCGGCGAGGTCGTCGTCAATGGTGGTCCGCGCGCCGAGCGGCGCGGGAACCAGGAACTGCGGCCAGCTAGGCCGGTCGCCGACGATCAACGGCCAGGTGTACGGCAGCGTGAGCGGACGCGCCGCGAGTTCATCCGTCGCCCAACGGATCCAGCGCAGGTTGCTGTCCTGCGATCCGGGTCGGCCGCGCCACTGGCCGCGCCACTGGTCACGGCGCTGGCCGCGCCGCTGGGCGAGCCACCGGGCGCCGAGCAGTTGCAGTCCGGACACGGTCTCCGAGAGCGGCGAGATGGCGAACCGGGTGTTGGCCAGCTCGGAGACGCTGAGGTCGACGGTCAGCGGCATGCCCCCGATTATCTGGCATGCGTCCGACCGAGTAGCGCCCGGTTGGTCAGTGACATGCCCTCGATGATGTAGCGACCGGCTAAAAGGTGTTCGGGCGTGTGCATCGCCCGCAGGATGTCTTCGTGACAGCCAACCCCGTGACAGCCAGCTTGTGACAGCCAGCCCTCGACAGTAAGGCCCGTGACAGCAATGCCGTCCACAGCAATGCCCTCGACACCAATGCCCGCGACGACAGCGCCCACCCGACCCCGGCTGTCCGCCGCGTATTGGAGGGTGTGGTGGGCGGCCGCCGCCGACAGCGTCGGAGACGGCGCCTTCGCCGCGGCCGTCCCGCTGCTGGCCGTCACGGTTACCCGGGATCCGCGGCTCGTTTCGGTGGTCTCCGCCGCGACCTACCTGCCCTGGCTGCTGTTGTCGCTACCCGCCGGGGCGCTCGTCGACCGGCGCGACCGGGTGAGGCTCATGTGGGGTTCACAGGCGGTACAGGCGGTCATCGTCGGACTGCTCGCGGCGTTGGTGGCCGTCCGCCACCTGACCATTCCCGGCCTGGCCGTCATCGCGTTCGGGCTCGGAGTCTGCGAGGTGGTGTTCGGCAACGCTTCCCAGGCGGTGCTGCCGGACATCGTCGCGCCGTCGTTGGTGCACCGGGCGAACGCGCACCAGTACACCGCGACCGTCGCCGGCGAGACGTTCGTCGGCCCGCCGCTGGGCAGCATGCTGTTCGCCGTCGCCGTCGCGCTGCCGTTCGGGGTCGATGCCGGCTCCTTCGTGCTGTCGGCCGTGCTGTTGGCGAAGTTGCCGGTACGGCGTTCCGGCTCGGCGGCCGGGCACCCGCCGTTCCGTACGGCCATCGTGAACGCCTTGCGCTGGTTGGCCGGGCACCGGCTGTTGCGTACCCTGGCTGTGCTGCTCGGCGTCAACACGTTCTGTTTCCAACTGGGCACCGTGACCCTGGTCCTGCTCGCCACTTCGACGCTGCACCTGAGCCAGCGCGGTTACGGCTGGCTGCTCGCGGCGGGCGCGGTCGGCAGCGTACTGGGAGGTCTGGTCAATGCCCGGATCGTCGCCCGGATCGGCTCGTTGCCGGCGCTGCTGGTGGCGCTCGCGGCCAACGTCGCGGTCTTCCTCGGCATCGGGTTCAGCCCGAACGCGACCGTGCTCGGCGCGCTGCTCGCGGCTGGCGGGTTCGCCACCACGATCTGGAGCGTCGTGACAGTCAGCCTGCGCCAGCGCCTGGTTCCGGCGGAGCTTCTGGGCCGGGTGAACAGCGCGTACCGGATGGTGGGTTGGGGCCTGATCCCGCTCGGTGCGCTTGCCGGCGGCCTGACCGCGCACGTGTTCGGGCTCCGCGCCGCATACCCGATCGCCGGAGCGGTGCGGGGCATCGCGCTGCTCGCCGCGTTACCGGCCCTCCTGGCGGCAATGCGCGCAGTGGGCGACTCTCCGGGCGCACCCCAGGGTGCCTCACGGGACGCCCCTCAGGACGGCGACGCGTCCCGGTCGCGCTGAGCCACCAGCTTCTTCGGGGCCTGCTGGCGCCACGCCCGCTCGACCAGGTCGCGGATCCGCTTCGCGTCGACGTCACCGAGATTGACCTCGAGCCCGAGGAAGCTCCTCCGCGCGTCCTGCCGCCGGACGGCCGCGCAGCTGTCCGGGTCGGCCGTTGCGGCGTTGTCCGCTTCCTGCTCGCTGACACAGAACACGGCGGTCGTCTCGTCCTTGCCGAGCCCGACGAAGGTCCGGCCGCCAACCTTGAATACCGGGACGTGAAGGCGGAAGTGGTTGGTCTCCTCGACCTCCGGCAGTGCCATGGCCCACTGCCGGATGTCGTCGGTGCCGGTTGCGGGTGCAGGGGAAGCGTCGCGAGGCCGCTGCTCTTGCGGATCTGGCACGCCGCTCAGTCTACGACGGCTGACCGAACTATCCGTCGGGTCAGCCACGAATCCGGCCGGGTGGCGGACCACCCGGCCGGAGACGCGTACGACGGTCAGGCTTTCCGCTGCATGCTCGACCGCGCCGGGTTGGCTTGCTGCCCGGCCTTCGGATCCTTCTCGCCCTGCTTTGCCCGCACCTGCGCCGCGACCGCCTCGCCCAGACCCTTGTCGACGTTGCGCCAGTACTCGAAGGCGCGCGCGAGGACCGGCTCGCTCACTCCGTTGAGCAGGTGCCCGGCGATGTTGCTGACCAGCCGCTCGCGAGCTGCGGCGTCGAGCACCTCGCGGACCATCGTGCCGGCCTGGCCCCAATCGTCGTCATCGGTACGCAGCGTGTAGGCGGAACGCACCATCTCACCGTCGGCGTACCAGCGGCCGCCGTCGTCGGTGCTCTCCGGTACGGCCGAGGGTCCGCCGTACGAGTTCGGCGCGTACACCGGGTCGCTGACATTCTGGACGCGCATCGCGCCGTCCTTCGAGTAACTGTGTACCGGCACCCGCGGCGTGTTCACCGGGATCTGCCGGTAGTTGACGCCGAGCCGGGCCCGGTGCGCGTCGCTGTAGCTGAATCCCCGGGCGAGCAGCATCTTGTCCGGGGACAGCCCGGTGCCCGGCACGAGATTGTTGGGCTCGAACGCGGCCTGTTCCATCTCCGTGTGGTAGTCGGTGACGTTGCGGTTCAGCGTCAGCCGGCCGGCCTCCCGCAGCGGGTAGTCGCCGTGCGGCCAGACCTTGGTGAGGTCGAACGGGTTGAACCGGTAGGTCTTCGCGTCCTCGAAGGGCATGATCTGCATGTACAGCGTCCAGCTGGGGAAGTCCCCGGCCTCGATGTGCTCGTACAGGTCACGCTGGTGGTAGTCGGTGTCGACCGCGGCCAT
The DNA here is from genome assembly GCF_016862975.1 of Rugosimonospora africana. Taxonomy (GTDB): domain Bacteria; phylum Actinomycetota; class Actinomycetes; order Mycobacteriales; family Micromonosporaceae; genus Rugosimonospora; species Rugosimonospora africana. The sequence goes on along the minus strand of NZ_BONZ01000068.1, from coordinate 94,357 downwards.
CTGGTCACCCTCGTCCTGGGTGAAGAACTCGATGCCCTGATCGGACTTGAAGTGGTACTTCACCCAGAACCGCTCGCCGCGCGCGTTGATCCACATGTAGGTGTGGCTGGAGTACCCGTTCATGTGGCGCCACGTCCGCGGGATCCCGCGGTCGCCCATCAACCACGTCACCTGGTGCGCCGACTCCGGCGAGAGCGTCCAGAAGTCCCACTGCATGTCGTGGTCGCGCAGGTTGTTCGAGGCCCGCCGCTTCTGCGAGCGGATGAAGTGCTGGAACTTCATCGGGTCCCGGATGAAGAAGACCGGGGTGTTGTTACCGACGATGTCCAGGTTGCCCTCGCTGGTGTAGAACTTCACCGCGAAGCCGCGCGGGTCGCGCCAGGTGTCCGGGCTGCCCCGCTCCCCGGCGACGGTCGAGAACCGGATGAGCACATCGGTCTGGGTACCGGGCTGGAACACCGCCGCCCGGGTGAACGGGCCGACGTCCTGCGTGACCTGGAACACGCCGAACGCGCCGCCGCCCTTCGCGTGCGGCTGCCGTTCCGGAATGCGTTCCCGGTTGAACGTGGCCATCTGCTCGATCAGGTAATGGTCCTGAAGCAGCAGGGGACCGTCGGGCCCGACGGACAGCGAGTGCTCGTCGCTGGCGACGGGCACGCCGGCGTCCGTAGTCGTGGGCAGTCGTTCTTGTGCACTCACCTCGTTACTCCTCACGTCGCTACTCTTCGCGTCGGAATATTCCTTACGTCGGATAAGGGACTCGTTCCCGTCCGGCGGGGCCCGCGAAACCCGGGACTTCGCGCTCGTATCGGCCTGCGAGACCCGTGGCATCGATCCCGGCGGCCGTCAAACCCCGCGACGGCCGCCGGGATCGATGCCAGTGGTGGCTGTCATTCCCAGAAAGCGATCTTCACCTCTACCCTGGTCCGAGTTGTGAAGACCTCCGAGGTGTAACGACCAGGGCGGAGAAGTGCCGGTGACGGATACCGATGGCGACCGGACCCTGCCCACCGTCCGCGTCCCGCGCCTGGTTGGCCGGGACGCCGAGCTGACCCGGCTGCGTCACGCCCTCGCCGGACCACCCGGGCTTGCCCTCGTCGAGGGTGAGGCGGGTATCGGCAAGAGCCGGCTGGTCCACGAACTCCTCGCCGGCCGCGACCGGACCATGGTGGCCGTCTGCCCGCCGTTTCGGGAGGCGTTCACCCTCGGTCCGATCGTGGACGCGGCCCGCCAGGCGTGCACGGAGGTCGCCGTGCTCGGCCTGAGTCCGCTCGCCGGCGCCTTGCGGCCGCTGTTCCCCGAATGGTCCGCGGAGCTGCCCGAAGCGCCGGAACCGCTGGGCGACGCCGGGGCTGCCCGGCACCGGCTCCTGCGGTCGCTGGCCGAACTGCTCGAACGCCTCGGGGTGGAACTGCTCGTCGTCGAGGATGTGCACTGGGCCGATCAGGCAACCCTGGAGTTCCTGCTGTTCCTCGTGTCCCGGCGAGACCGCCGGGTCGGCCTCGTGCTGACCTACCGCCCCGAGGACGTGCCACCCGACTCGCTGCTGCGCCGGTTGTCCTCACGCGGCCAGCCGGTCCGGGTGACGCTCGCCCCGCTGGACGTGGCCGGTACCGCGGAGCTGGTCTCGTCCATGCTCGACGACGAGCACGTGTCGGCGGCGTTCGCGGCGTTCCTGCACGGACGCACCGAAGGGCTGCCGCTGGCCGTCGAGGAGTCGGTGCGGCTGATGCGCGACCGGGCCGACCTCGTCCGGCTCGACGGCGAGTGGATCCGCCGGACGCTCGACGACATCGTCGTACCACCGACCATCCGGGACGCCGTCCTGGAACGCGCCGCGCGCCTGGACGCCGCCGCGCGCCGCGTCCTGCAGGCGGCGGCCGTCCTCGCCGAGCCGGTCGGCGAGGCCACCCTGATCGCCGTCGCCCTTGCCGGGGGTTCTCCCGATGTAGCTGCCGGTGCCGGTGCCGGTGCCGGTGCCGGTGGCGGTGGCGGTGCCGGTGCCCCCGCCGGCCTGCTTCCGGCCAGCGCGGATGCCGGCCTGATCGAGGCGATCGACCGCGGGCTGCTGGTCGAGGACGATCGTGGCCGGATCCGGTTCGGGCACGTGCTGGCCGCCCGGGCGGTGTACGACGCCGTACCCGGGCCGGACCGGCGCCGGCTGCACGCACGGGCCGGACGCGTACTGGAGGCTGCCGCGACGCAACCGGTCGCGCGGCTGGCGCACCACTTCCGCGAGGCTGGTGAGGTGGAGACCTGGTGCCGCTATGCCGAGCGGGCCGCCGACCTGGCGCTGGCCTCCGGGGACCACCGCGTGGCCGTGATGCTGCTGCACGACATGGTGACCGGTGCCGACCTGCCCGCCGGCACGCTCGCCCGGGTGGTACGCAAGATGCCGACCCTGGCGTCGAGCGGCTACCTGCGCCGTAGCGGCGTCGTCGGTACCTTGCGCGGAATGCTCGACCGCGCCGCCCTCTCCGTCCCGGAACGGGCCGAGCTGCGCGCTCAACTGGGTCGGGTCCTCATGCACGCGGGCGAGTACGAGGCCGGGGCCGCCATGCTGGAACTGGCCATCCCCGACCTCGGTCACAAACCGGTCGAGGCCGCGTACGCCATGTCCACGCTCGGCCTGCCGTTCAGCACCGCGTGGCCGGCCCCGGTACACCGGCAGTGGCTGGACCGCGCCGCGGCGGCGATGAGTCAGGCGGCGGTGAGTCAGGCGGAGCCGACCACGGCGGCGACGACCGCAGCGACGATGACCGCGGCGACGACGACGGCGTTCCCGGAGCCGGACCGGCTCGCCCTGCGGATCGACCGGATGACCGCGCTGCTCGACCTCGGCGACCCCGAGGGGTGGCAGGTGGCCGCCGAGCTGCCGGTGACCGCGAACGAGACCTGGCAACGGCCGCACGTGGCGCGCGCCGCGCTCAACATCGGCAACGAGGCCATGCGGTGGGGCCGGTACGCCGAGGCACGCCGGCGGCTCGCGGTCGGCGTCGGCCTCGCCGAGGAGTACGACCTGCTCCGGCTGAGTGACATGATCGCGGTCACGCTGGTCCACCTCGACTGGTTCACCGGCGCCTGGACCGGGTTGGCCGACCGGGCGGCGGCGCTGGCCGAACTCGACGGTGAGGCGCTGATCCGGCTGGACGCGAAGGTCGTCGGCGGCCTGCTCGACGCGGCCACGGGCGCCCCGCGCCGTGCCGAGACGGCGTTGCGCGCGGTGCTCGACGAGGCGCGCGAGCGGGGGATGGTCGAGCTGCTGCACGAGCCGGCGGCGGCGCTGGCCCGTATCCGGCTGGCCGACGGCGATGTGGACGCCGCGATCGACCTGACCGAGCAGGTCCTGGCGCTGGTGGCCGGCAAGGAGATCTGGCTGTGGGCCAGCGAGACGGCCGCGGTACGGGTGGACGCGCTGAGCGCGGCGGGCCGCCTCGGCGACGCGTACCAACTGGTGTCGTCGTTCGAACGCGGACTTCGCGGCTGCGACGCCCCGGTCGCCGCCGCGTCGCTGGCCACCTGCCGGGGCTGCCTCGCGGAGGCCACCGGTGATCGCTCCGCCGCCGCGGCTGCCTTCGCCGCCGCCGCGCTCGCTTGGGACGGGTTGCCCCGCCCGTACGACGCACTGCTGGCGCGCGAGCGGCAGGGCATGAACCTGATCGCCGCCGGTGACCTCGACGCCGGGCTGGCGGTGCTCGGCGACGTGCCGCGCGGGCTGTCCGGACTCGGCGCGACCGGGGACGCCGACCGGGTGGCCGCGGTTCTGCGCGGGCACGGCGTGACCGCCCGCCGGCCGTGGCGGGGCGGCAGCCGCGGGTACGGCGACCAGCTCTCACCGCGCGAGTTGGAGGTGGTACGGCTGGTGGTCGCCGGGCTGACCAACCCGGAGATCGCCCGGGCGCTGTCCCGTTCACCGAAGACGGTCGCCGCCCAGTTGACGTCGGCGATGCGCAAGCTCGGCGTCTCGTCGCGCACCGCGGTCGCGGTCAGCGCGACCCAGGCGGGCATCGTCACCGCTGGCGATTCGGATTGAGACCGGCCGCCAGGCCCGCCTGGTCTGTGGGCGGGTCGGTCAAGCGGCCGGGGGTGGGGTGGCGGAGTCGCCAGGCCCGCCTGGTCTGTGGGCTGGATCGGTCAGGCGGCCGGGGGTGGGGTGGCGGAGTCGCCAGGCCCGCCTGGCTTGTGAGTGAGCCGGTCCAGCGGTCGGGGTGCGGCTCAGATTAGGTCATCCGCCCAATCGCGACGCATCGACGAGAGCGCACATACTCGGCCGCATGATCCAACCCGCGACGCCGCCAACCGGCGGCGCCCAGGCCGACCGTGCCCAGGCCGACCGTGCCCAGGCCGGCGGCGGCCGGGCCGACGGTGCTCAGACCGGTGGCGCCCAGACCGCCGACAAGGCCGCCGTCGCCGACAAGGCCGCCGCCGACAAAGCCAACGCCGCCGACGGGACGCCACGGCCGACCCAACACCTCGCCCCGCCCGCCGAAGACCCGCCGACCGGCCTCGACGACGAGCGCCGCCGCGGCTACGAGCCGCTCTGACGAAAGGGAAACCGGATGCGCTTATCCGTACTGGCCGCCGTCGCCTGCCTCGGCGCCGGCCTGCTCGCCGTACCCGCGGCGCGGGCGCAGGCCGCGCCGGCCGCCCCGCCGCGGCTGCCCGGCGCCCCCACCGTGGACTACCAGCCGGCCGGCTGCAACAGCCCGGACGTGCCGAAGGGCTACGCCCGCTGCTTCGCCGAGATCCGGACCGGATCGACGCACCGGGTCGTCCCGAACGTCTCGGGACCGCCGTCGACCGCTCTCGGCCCGGCGGAAATCCAGTCCGCGTACCACCTGCCGACCGGCGGCCAGGGCCAGACGGTGGCGATCGTCGACGCCGGTGGTGACTCCACCGCCGAGGCCGACCTCGCGGTGTTCCGTTCCCAGTACGGGCTTCCCGAGTGCACCACCGCGAACGGCTGCTTCCGGAAGGTCGACCAGAACGGCGGCGCCGACCTTCCGGCGGACGACCCGAGCTGGGCTCAGGAGACATCCCTGGACCTGGACGCGGTGTCGGCGGCCTGCCCGCTGTGCCGCATCCTGCTCGTCGAGGGCAACACCGCGAACGCCGACGACCTGGGTACCGCGGCCGACACCGCCGTCGCGCTGGGGGCGAAGTTCGTCTCCAACTCGTACGGCGTCTCCGGCGAGGACCCGGACGAGGTGGCGTACAACCACTACTACGACCATCCCGGCGTGGCGGTCACCGCGTCGACCGGCGACCTGGGCAACGTGACCAACTGGCCGGCCAGCGACCCGAACGTCGTCGCGGTCGGCGGCACCACGCTGTCCAGGGACTCGACCGCCGCCCGCGGGTGGACCGAGGCCGCCTGGTCCGGGGGCGGGTCGGGCTGCTCACCCTACGAGCCGCACCCGGCGTACCAGGACGGCATCGACACCCAGTGCCCGAACGGCCGGGCCATCTCCGACATCGCGGCCGACGCCGACCCGTCGACCGGGCTCGCCGTCTACGACTCCCTGCCGTACCAGGGGCAGAGCGGCTGGATGCAGTTCGGCGGTACCAGCCTGGCGTCGCCGCTGATCGCGTCCATGTACGCGTTGGCCGGCAATCCCGTCGCGGGTACCAACCCGGCCACCTACCCGTACTCCGCCGCGTCCTCCGACCTGAACGACGTCACCACGGGCACCGACGGCACCTGCGGTACCGTGCTGTGCACCGCGGGCGCCGGATGGGACGGCCCGACCGGCCTGGGCACCCCGGCCGGCGTCGGCGCGCTGACGTTCGGCCCGGCCGGCACCCTGAGCGGCCACGTGACCGACAAGGACACCGGCAAGCCGGTCGCCGGAGCCTCGGTGGCCGCCGCCAATGAGGGCAACGGCAAGACCTACCGGGCCACCACCGACGCCCAGGGCGGGTACCAGCTGATCGTGTCGGCCGGCGGCTACGACGTGTCCGCGTCGATGTACGCCTACCAGGACACCACCCGTACCGGCGTGCAGGTGGCCGACGGGCAGGCCGCCACGGCCGACCTGACGATGCAGTCCGTGCCCAGCGTCACGGTCTCCGGCACGGTCACCGACGGCGACGACCACGGCTGGCCGCTGTCCGCGAAGGTCACCATCGACGGGTACCCGTACGGCGCGGTGAGCACCGACCCATACACCGGCCGGTACAGCGTCACGCTTCCCGAGCAGCACGACTACACGTTCCACGTGTCGGCCGACTACCCGGGTTACGCAAGCCGCGACGTGTCGGTCGACCTCGGCACCGCCAACGTGCGCGCCGACGCCGCCCTGGGCGTCGACCGCACCGGTTGCACCGCGCCGGGCTACGCGTACCCGAGCCGTACCGACTTCGAGGGTTGGACCGGGACGACGCCGCAGCAGGGCTGGACGGTGTCCGGGCCAACGCCGGGCTGGGAGTTCGACAACCCGGCCAACTTCGGCAACCTGACCGGCGGTACCGGCAACTTCGCCACCGCCGACCCGTACAACACGGGCGCGACCGAGGACACCGTGCTGACCTCGCCGGCCGTGGACCTGTCCGGGCAGAGCGCCCCGCAGGTCCGGTTCCAGGCCACCTATGTACCGGCCGAGGACGGCAGCACCACCGGCGACGTCGAGGTCAGCGTCGACGGCGGTGCCACCTGGACGCTCGCGGGTCACCCGGTGCCCGCCTTCTTCGGGCAGAACACCATCGCGATCCCGCAGGCGGCCAACCACTCCGACGTGAAGGTGCGCTTCCACTACGCCGGCCAGGGCGTCACGCTCTGGCAGTTGGACGACGTCACGGTCGGCGGGTGCGCCGCGCTGCCCGGCGGTCTGGTCGAGGGCGTGGTGTCCGACGCCAACAACGGCAAGCCGGTACCCGGCGCCACGGTCACAGGGTCCACGGTTGCCCCGTCCACGGTCACCGGAGCCGCGGTTCCCAGCACGGCAGACGGGTTCGCCTGGACGTTCGCTGCGCCGGGCGCGCAGCACCTGACGGCCAGCGCCGGCCGGTACGCGGACACCAACGGTACGGTCGCCGTCGCGGCCGACACCGCGACCCGGCACGACTGGAAGTTGAAGGCCGGCCAGTTGAAGGTGAGCACCGCCAGCGTCTCGGTCAGCGAGGAACTGGGCGCGGCCAAGGGCACGGCGGTCAAGCTCACCAACACCGGCGGCGCCCCGCTGCACCTCTCCATCGGGGAGCACACCACCGGGTTCACTCCGATGGTGGGTACCGGCACCAAGGGCGCGCCGCTGCGGATGGTGAAGGGAAACTACACGCCCGGGCCGGCGAAGCCGGGAGCCGCGACTGCGGCGGCAAAGCCGGGAGCCAAGCCGGGCGCCGCGCCCGCGGTCCGGGACGCCACCCCGGCGAGCGGGCCGTGGACCGACATCGCCGACTACCCGACCCCGATCATCGACAACGCGGTCGGGTACGACCAGGGGAAGGTGTACTCCGTCGGCGGCGCGACCGACACCGCCGTCACCGCCGCCGGGTACGTCTATGATCCGGGAGCCGGCGCGTGGAGCCCGATCGCGGACCTTCCCCAACCGGTGGAGGGACTGTCGGGCGCGTTCGTGAACGGCACCATGTACGTCGTCGGCGGCTGGAACACCAAGTCCCAGACGGTCAACGTGCTCTACGCCTACCGCCCGGGTACCGACTCCTGGACGCAGCTGGCGAACCTGCCGGAGCTGGTCGGCTCCCCGAGCGTTGCCGTGCTTGGCGGCCAGTTGTACGTGGTCGGCGGCTGCACCGGGATCTGCCTGACCGGTACGTCCGCGGCCTACCGGTACGCGCCGGCCGGCAACACCTGGACACGCATCGCCGACTACCCGACCCGGCAGACCCGGGCCGCCTGTGCCGGCATCCACGGTGAGGTGGTCTGCGCGGGCGGCGTCGACATCGACGTGGCGAAGTCGCTTTCCACCACGTACGCGTACCACCCGGAGACGAACACCTGGACCCGGCAGGCCGACATGCCCTACGACAACTGGGGGATGGCCTACGCCGGCGCCAATGACCGGCTCCAGGTGGCCGGTGGCATCACCGGCCTGGCCGCCACCAACCGGGCGGCCGAGTACGACCCGGTGACGAACACCTGGTCGGCTCTGCCCAACGCCAACAACGTCTTCTACCGCCCGGGCAGCAGTTGCGGGCTGTACCAGATCGGTGGTTCGGCGGGTGGGCTGCCGACCGGCCAGCCGTTTGCCGAGGTGTTGCCGGGCTACGACTCGTGCGGCGGTTCCGATGTGCCGTGGCTCGCGGAGAGCAAGAGCGAGATCGACCTGGCGGCCGGCGCGTCGACGACGATCACGGTCACCGCCAACTCCGCCGCCGTTCCGCAGCCGGGGAGTTACACGGCGAACCTGTCGCTGGACACCGACTCGCCGTACAGCTACCACCCGATCGCTGTCACCGTGCAGGTGAAGCCGCCGAAGTCGTGGGGCAAGGTGGCCGGTACGGTGACCGACGCGGGTACCGGAGCGCCGATCGCCGGGGCCACTGTCCAGGTCTGCACCATGTACCGCGGCAAGACCGGCCAGTGCGGCCAGGTCAGCTACACGCTCAAGACCGATGCCAGCGGCCACTACCAACTGTGGCTCGACAAGGGCTACAACCCGCTGCACATCACCGCCGCGATGAACGGGTACCAGCCGCAGTTCACCGTGGTTCAGATCAGCAAGGGTGTCGAGACACCGGCGGACTTCGCGCTGCCGAGGATCTGACGAAGGGTGGCGGTCTGCGAGCCCCGTTTCGCGGGTGCCAGCAGGCCGCCACCAGCAGACCGCCACCAACGCCCGCCGGCGTGATCGTTAAGATCCTCCGTCATGCACCGGGCCGCGACCACTTCCACGACCGATGACTTCCTCGGCCACCTCGAAGAGTTGTACGGCGCCGCGAAGCGCCACGACGGCGGCGGGGATCCGAACCGGCTGGTGCTGGACTTCCTGCGGCACGAGACCTACGCCAGCTACTCGTGGAGGATGCTGGTCGGCCCGCTCGACTGGTCCTTCGTCCGGCGGGTGAAGGGTTCCGGGCTGCCGGTGACCAGACTCTTCGCGGACCCGTTGGCCGGCCCGGCGTACGAGACGGCGCACTTCGGCGCGGCGTGTGCCGGCGTGTACCGGCACGGTCCGGCACCCGATGCCGGCGTCAACCTGGGGGATCTCACCGGCTGGGCCGGCGACCTGATCACCTTCTATGGCGAGTGGCGCCGCGACCGCGAACGGCACGCGTCCGGTGACAACGCCGGTGACGACTCCGGTGACGAATCCGGTTACGACTACTGCCGCCGGGTGCTCGCGCGTACCGACCGGGCCAGTACCTTCATGTTCAACGACCTGGTCGAGGACGCCGACGCCGTCATGGTCGGCCTGCGACTGCGCGACGGGATGCCGATCCTCGACGCGGTCTGTGAGGTGTTCGACGCCGGCACGCCGAGGCTGTCGTCGTTCGTCGAGAGCCGGTTCGGCGGAGCGGCACCGGCGCGGGCCACGGTCAGGGCGGCGCTGACCTCGAACGCGAACACCCTCTTCTCGGTCGCGCGGGGCTACCTGGTCCAGTCCGTCGGCCGCTTCCCCACGCGACCGCCGCGCCTGTTGCCGCGCGAGCGGCTGGACGAATTCTGTCGCGGGTTCGCCGATGTCTTGGCGGAACGTGTCTTGGCGGAGTGCGTCAACCGCGAGGCCGGTATCAACCGCGAGGCCGGTATCGAACGCGAGACCGCCTCTACCCAATAGATAACCAGGGGCGGGGGAGAAGAACAAGACTTGATCTTCCGCTGCGCCGGGGTCATCGTCATCCGTGTGTACTGGGATCCGTTCACCACCCTTCGTCATGCGCTGTGGATCGGCGGCGCACAGTGGGCCGGGAAGTCCACCGTCGCGGGCATCCTCGCGCATCGGTACGGCCTGACCTGCTACCGCTATGACTATCACGACGCCCGCGGGCACCAGGACCGGTGGATCGCGCAGCGGTGTCGGCACGGTGAGGCGGTCCCCGACCCCGACCCCGACCCGGAGGCGGCCTGGGTACGGACGACACCGCCGGAGATGGCCCGACAGGCGATCGAGCGGTTCCACCAACGGTTCGCGTGGGTCCAGGACGACCTGCGCGCGCTCAGCTCACCCCGACCCGTCGTGGCCGAGGGGTGGGGGCTGCGCCCCGAGCTGATCGCCACGGTCACCGAGTCGCTCCGGCGGGTGGTCGTCATGGTTCCCACCGAGGATTTCCGGCGGCGACAGCTCAGAGTGCTTCCCCGGGCGCACCGGGCGCGCGAGGGGGTCAGCGATCCGCGGCTGGCTCAACGCAACCGGCTCGAACGCAACCGGATCGTCGGCGAGGACGCGGTGCGCAACGCCCGGCGGCTGGGCGTCCGGGTGATCGAGGTGGACGGTACCCGAGACGCCACGGCGGTGGCCGACGCCCTCGCCGCCCATTGGGAACCGTTTCTGAGCCATGCGGGCTGACGGGACCGGAGAGGCGGCCGCACTCCGCGAACGGCTGCGGCACGTGTACTGGATCGGTGGCGGCAGCGGCGCGGGCAAGTCGACGATCGCCCGCCGGCTGGCGGACCGGTACGGTCTGCGCCGGTATGTCACCGACGACGTGATGCCCGACCACGCCCGCCGTACCACGCCCGGCGACGCCCCGTTCCTGGCCGAGTTCCTCGCCATGGACCTGGACCAGCGCTGGGTGAACCGGACCCCGGAGGTCATGCTCGACACGTTCCACTGGTACCGGGGCGAGGGGTTCGGTCTGATCGTCGACGACCTGCTCCGGCTGCCCCGCCAGCCGCGGGTGGTCGTCGAGGGGTTCCGGCTGCTGCCGCACCTGGTGCGGCCGTTGCTCGCGGTGCCCGATCACGCGGTCTGGCTCCTGCCGACCCCCGAGTTCCGCCAAGCCGCGCTGATCCATCGAGGCGACGTGTGGAGTTTCACCGAGCGGACCAGCGACCCGGAGCGGGCCCGGCGCAACATCGCCGAACGGGACCGGATGTTCACCGACCGCCTTCGCCACCAGACGGCGCGTCTCGGCCTGCGCGGCCTCGACCTCGACGGCACGGTGACCGAGGACGATCTGGTCGAGCGGGTGGCCGGAGCCTTCGGGCTCTGAGCGGGCGTGGCGCTGCTACCGCGGCGTCGAGCATCGCGGAGATCGGCCGGGTGACCGAGCCGACGGCGCCGCGCTGGCCGGCCGCCGGGACACCGGTGCGACAAACCTGCGCGTTCGCCCGGATGAGTCGCTGAAAGAGAGTACTTTCCACGAGTAGGCGGTGCGTGAGGAGCTTCGATTGGGCGGGACGCCCCTGTGGGCGTGGGCGGCGACGATCGCGTTCATACTGGCGCTGCTCGCGATCGACTTCGTGGTCGCCGGACGGCGACCGCACGCCGTCGGCCTGGTCGAGGCCGCCAGCTGGTCGGGCGTCTACATCGGCATCGCCTTGCTGTTCGGTCTGCTGCTCGGGTACGCCGCCGAACCGGGGACCGGGACCACCTATGTCACCGGTTGGTTGGTCGAGAAGAGCCTGTCGGTCGACAACCTGTTCGTCTTCGTGATCATCATGAACCGGTTCGCGGTACCCCCGGCGTACCAGCAGAAGGCACTGCTGTTCGGCATCGCGGCCGCGCTGGCGCTACGCGCGGTGCTCATCGCCGTGGGCGCCGCGGCCGTCACGCTGTTCTCGCCCACGTTCCTGTTGTTCGGGCTCCTGCTCATGTTCACGGCGGTCCAGCTGATCCGTCACCGCAACGACGACCCCGACCCCGAGGACAATCCGGTGCTGCGTTACGCCCGTCGCGTCCTGCCGACGACAACGGAGATGGACGGCGGGCGGCTCTTCGCCCGATCCGGCGGCCGGCGGATGGTGACACCGCTGTTCCTGGTGTTCCTCAGCATCGGCACCACCGACCTGCTGTTCGCCCTGGACTCGATCCCCGCGGTGTTCGGGGTGACCCAGAACCCGTTCCTGGTCTTCTGCGCGAACGCTTTCGCACTGCTCGGCCTGCGCGCCCTGTACTTTCTCATCCAGGGGCTGCTGCGGCGACTGGTCTACCTCGCGGTCGGGCTGGCGGTGATTCTCGGCTTCATCGGCGTGAAGCTCATCCTGACCTTCCTGCACGAGCAGGTCTCGACGGGCATACCGGAGATCACGATTCCGGTGTCGCTGGCCGTGATTCTCTCGGTTCTGGCCGCCACGACGGTGGCGAGCCTGCTGCGGTCGCGTCGCCACCCGCGGCAGCGGGCGCACACGGGCGCGGTGGGGGAGCGGACCCGCCGGCGTCGCTGGCGGAAGACCGACCAGCGGTGAAGCCGCCGGCTCAGGCGAGTTCGGCGCTGCCCTCGCGGTAGATCTTCGCCGACGCGATGCGTCCGTCACGCAACCGGTAGAAGCCGGCGATCGAGTACATGCGCTCCTCGCCCTCGAACGTCAGCGTCTCCGTCAGCTGGCAGGCGGCCCGGTCGCCGTCCGCGAGCAGGTTCTCGATGCTCAGCGTCGGCAGCAGACCGGCCATCGCGCCGGCGAACAGCTCGGTCAGCTCGTCGTGCCCGCGAGCCACCGAGGTGCCGGTGACCCAGGACGCGTCCTCGGTGAAACCGGCCATCAGGGCGTCGAGGTCGCGGGAGTTGAAGGCAGCCACGTGCTTGCTGAGGGCGGCAGCCGCGTCGGGTTCGGTCACGGTCGGCAGTCTGGCAGAAACCGCGCGAGTCGCGCTCGGAATTACCGCGCCTGTGCCCCCGGCACGGACGCCGGGGGCACAGGATGATTCGCCTTATGCGACCGTCACCGACAGGGGCAGGCTCGTCGTCGCCCCGAGGGCGTTCGAGAACTGCACGACGTAGTCGTACACGCCGGCGGGCTTGCCGGTGACGTTCAGGGACGCGTGCTGCGCCCCCGGCGTCGCGGCCGTGAGGTCGCCCTCACCCACCTGCACCCCGTTTTCCAGGAAGCGGTAGTGCGTGGCGTTCGTGCCCCACCACAGGTTCGCGGTGACCGTGAAGGAGCCGTCGTGGTCCCAGTCGTCGTCGCTGACCGTTGGTACGGCGGGGTTCGCGTCCCGTACCGTGACGGTGAGCGGGGCAAGGGTACGGGTACCCTTCGAGTTGACCAGCTCACCGGTGTAGACGTAGGTGCCGTTCGGCCGCCCCGAGATGTCCACGGCGACCTGCTGTGCTCCGGGTGACTTCATGGTCAGCGGAGTCGTCTTGATGAGTTTTCCGTTCTCGTACAGCCGGAACGACGTGGCGTTCTCGCCGGACCAGAGGTTCATCGAGACGGTGTAGTCACCGTCGAGCAGGCCGGTGTCCCACCCGTTGTTCGACGAGAGCGTGCCGGCGGCCGGGATAGAGGTGGCTCCGTCGTCGGCGACCGGCGTGGTCACCGTCCAGTTGGCGAAGTCGTAGACGACGGACTTGCCGTCCACGGTGGCGGTGAAGGTGTTCCCGAGCGGGTCCTGCGCCAGGTACGGGGTGTCGAACAGCTTGAACGAGTCGTAGTCGATCGGGGTGTCGTTGACCAGGTGCGTGGCGCCCGGCGCCCCGGCCGGGTTGTCGTAGGTGATGTCGAGCGTGTCGCCGTGGAGGCTGTGGTACACCAGCCGCGGGTCCGTGTCGTTGACGTGGCTGGTGTCCAGGCTCGTCTTTGTCGTGATCGCGTTCGCGAACGCGTCGAGGCTCGGATACTCCGACGCGTCCGCGGTGTCCAGCACCCAGCCGTTCCTGTCGGCCTGGCTGCGCAGGATGTTGTAGCTGTAGGTGAGCGTGGTGGTGGGGTGGATCTGCGTCGTCTTCTTCACCGCGTTCGACGGGTCGCTCGGGGTCTGGTGGTACCAGGTCCCGGGCTGCGCCATCCGGAAGGCGAAGTACGACGTTCCGGTGTTGACCAGCGTCCACCCGTCGACGTTGTCCCGCTTCTCGACGATGGAGCCGGTGTCCGGGAACATCGCGTTGAGGTAGTTCTCGGTCTGGTCGCCCGACGACTTGTAGACCCCCACCGCGGCGGGACCGTCCTGCATCACCCGGTGCTGGTAGGGATCGTCGTACGTGCCGATCTGTGAGGTGCCCACGTCGATCGACACCCGGAACACCGACTGCGGTGCGCCGGATTGCCAGCGCAGTACCATCGGCATGTCCTCGAGCCAGTTGTCGACCCGGCGGTACTGGACCTCGGTGCCCAGGCCCCAGGTGGGCCGGACGTAACTGGTCCGGTAGATGTCCATCGCGCGACCGCTGGAGTTCTGCAGGTTCGTCTTGTACGAGGTGTAGGACTTGTCCGTCTTCTGGCCGATCTCGACGGCCAGCGGCGGCGGCGTGTACTTCATCCCCGGCCAGGCCATCAGGCCGACGTACTCGAGGTCCGGGCGGTACGCCGACGGCGTGATGTTGTCCGACTCGCCCTCGCCCTGCTGCTGCCGGTAGGCGCCGAAGTATGTCCAGGCCAGCAGCGCGTGGTTCGCGCCCCGCCAGGTCGGGTCGTCGGCGAGGCTCCCGTCACCCTTCGCCCGGCTCTCCGTCGAGATCCGGTAGCCGTCGATCCAGTCGTTGGCCCACTCGAACCACATGACGTCCATGGCCATCTTGGCCTTCTGGACCAGCTCGGGGTCGTTGGCCCACTGGTAGATGGCGTTGAGACCGAAGTACGTCATGAAGGTGTACTCGCTGCTCTCGTACTCCGCCCAGCCGCGGTGCACTCCGGCGTCGATCATCGCGAGGATGTTCGCCTTGTCCTCGGCCATCAGCTGCGCGCCGGAGTTGCCGTCCAGGTCCTTCACGTCCGGCAGGTACTGGCCGAGCAGGTATCCGGTGACGTAGGTGCTCATCCGCAGGTTCTCGGTCTGGGGCAGGAGCTTGTAGCTGTACTGCGCGAAGTAGCCGCGCACGTGGGTGTCCAGGTCGGTGCCGAACTGGTCGCCGACCATGAGGTACCCGTACATCTTCGACACCCACTTGTACGCCTCGGCGTCGTACACCTGGTAGAGGTGGTCGAGCTTGCCGAGGTTCGCCGCGGTGTTCTGATCGTCCGCCAGTTGCGCCACGTACGACGCGGTGTCCAGCGGACCCTCTTCCTCCTTCATGGCCTTGGTCTCGTCCCACAGCCACTGCGAGCGGGTCTGCTCGGTACCGGGGAACGGAGCGGGCGCGTTGGGTACGTGCGCGCTGGTCGTCATCGACAGCGGTGCGGTGGGCGCGCTGACGTTCCCGCTCGCGTCCCTGGCCCGCACCGTGAACTGGTAGGTCGTGGACGGCACGAGGTTCGCGACCACCGCCAGCGAGGTGGTGGTGGAGGTGACCAGGTACCCGTCCCGGTAGACGTCGTACGCCGTGACGCCGAAGTTGTCGGTGGACGGTGACCAGGAGAAGGAGGCGCTGCTCTCCGAGACCTGCCCCTTCGTCAGCCCGGTCGGCACCGACGGCGGCTGGTTGTCGACGACCGGATCCGGCAGTTCGACAACCGAGGGATTGTCGATGACGAGCGCCTCGTCCGTCCCGGTGGAGTTGACCCGGATCTCCCACGTCAGGTCGACGGAGGTGACCAGGCGCTGCCCGCCGTTGGGCACGACGGTGAACCGGTACTGGGGAATGTCGGCGTCGGTGACCGGCAGCAGCGCGCCGGACGTGTTCTTGTACGCCGCGGTGTTGGTGAGCGTCGTCTCGAACGGCACCGGGAAGCGGGGCACGAACTTGTTGTCGAAGTTGCCGAAGGCGATGTAGGCGCAGATGTCCTTGGCGACCGGCTGGTCGCTCGCCGCGCTGCGGCTCAGGTCGAACGACAGGCTGAACTGCCGGGCGGGGCTGCCGACCGGTTGCTTGTACACGTCGTTGATGGCGGTCATCAGGGCGCCGCCGGTGAAGCGGTGCGTGAAGGAACTGGGGTTGGCCGCCCCCAGGGCCGAGTCCCGGATCTCGATGGCGCTGTCGCCGCCCACGGCGACGAACTTCTGCGCGGCTCCGCTGGCGGCGGTGTCGGTGGACAGCGGGGTGGTTGGGCCGTTGAACTGGGTGTCCATGTCGGCGGCGAGCAGGTTGGTCGGTGGCGGATCTGACTCGGCGGACGCGACACCGTGCTGCGCGGCGGCGAGCAGCACGGTGGCGCAGAGTACGGTGATCACTCGTTTCAGGATGCGCATGGACCATCCTTTCGGGGTGTGTGAGCGATCGGTCGGGGTCGTCACGCGGCGCCGGGGCGCCGAGCCGAACTGGCCGGACGACCTGTTACTTGACGGACCCCGTCGCAAGTCCCTTGCTCCAGAAGGACTGCAACGACAGGAACATGGCGACGACCGGCACGACGGAGACGAACGCTCCGGTCACCACGGTGGTGTAGCTGATCGGATACCCCTGCAGTTCGCGCCAGCTGACCAGCCCCACCGTCACCGGTTGGAGCTTGTCGTTGGCCAGCATGAGCGACGGCAGCAGGTAGTTCGTCCAGATGGCGACGAACTGGAACAGGAAGATGGTGACCATCGCGGGTGCCATCAGGCGTACCCCGATGCCGAAGATGCGCAGTTCGCTGGCGCCGTCGAGCCGACCGGCCTCGATGAGCTGGTCGGGTACCGACGAGGCGGCGTAGATCCGGCTGAGGTACACACCGAACGGGCTGACGATGCTCGGGATGAAGACGGACCAGAACGTGTTGACCACGTGGGTGTAGCTGAACACGAGGTAGAGCGGGATGGCGAGCACCGGCGCCGGCAGCAGCACCGCGGCGAGCACCGTGCCGAACACCGCCTCGCGCCCGGGGAACGGCAGCTTGGCCAGCGCGTACCCGCACATCGACGCCAACAGGGTGGCGACGATCCCGCCGCCCACCGCGTACAGCAACGAGTTGAGCAGCCACCGCGAGTAGATCCCGCCCTGGGCCTCGAACAGGGTCTGCACGTTGTGTACGAGGGCGAAGTGCCGGCTGAACCAGAACCCGTTGCCGGAGAAGATTTCCCCCTGGCCCTTGGTGGCCGCGACGAGCAGCCACCACACCGGTGCCAGGAAGTAGACGGCGAAGAGGCTCATGATGGCGAGCACGAAGACGCGCGAGGCCGGCGACACTGTCGTGAGTGGACTGTCGCGCGAGCGGCGCGGGCGCGGCACCGCGGCGGTATTCTCCGAACGCCCCGCCGGTCGCGCCACGGCGGTCGCCCGGTCGCCAGCGTCGAGGGCGTCGAGGGCGGAGTGACCCCGATCGAGAGAAGTCATTCGTCGACCCTTTTCGCGGAGAAACGGAACACCAGCACGGACAGCACGCAGATCAGGGCGCCGAGCACCACGGACTGCGCGGCCGCGTAGTTGAAGTCGTTGGCCGACAGGGCCCGGAGTGCGGCCATCATCGGCGTGTACGTGGACTCCAGGTTGGGTGCCACCGCCTTCATCGTCACCGGCTCGTTGTAGAGCTGGAACGTGCCGATGATGGAGAACACCAGCGTCAGCAGCAGGGCCGGACGGACCAGCGGTACCTTGATGAGCAGCGCGGCCTTCCAACCCGAGCAGCCGTCCAGCGCGGCGGCCTCCATCGTCTCCTCGGGTATCGCCTGCAGCGCGGCGAAGATGAGGATCGTGTTGTAGCCGGTCCACGCCCAGGTCAGGATGTTCATGATCGAGAACGGCAGCGCGGCGTCGCTGACGAAGCTGACGTGCACGCCGACCGACGACAGCAGCCGGGTGACCGGGCTCAGCGTCGGCGCGTACAGGAACGACCACACCAGCGCGGCGATCACGCCGGGCAGCCCGTACGGCAGGAAGTAGGCGATCCGGAAGAACCTGCGCCCCGGGGTCGTCACGCGGGAGTCGAGCAGCAGGGCGAAGAAGAGCGCCAGGCCGAGCATCACCGGCACCTGGATGACGCCGATGAAGGCGACCCGACCGAGCGAGCCGATGAACGCCGAGTCCTGGAACGCCCGCAGGTAGTTGCCGAATCCGGCGAACACCGTCTGCGCACCGCCGAGGCCGAGCCCCGAGCGTTGTTCCTTGAAGAGGCTCTGCGCGATCGAGTACCCGGTGGGGATCAGGTACACGACGATGAACAGCAGGACGAACGGCAGGACGAACGGCGCGGCTCGCCGGAGTTCGCGCAGGCGGCGCCGCCGCCCGATGGTAACGGAGGACACGGTCACCCCATCTGTGGAAGGGTTCGCGGGGGCCGCGTACCACGGCGGCCCCCGCGAAGTCACTACTTGGCGACGGTGAATCCCTGCGTCTGCAACGCGGAGACGCTCGCCTTCTGAGCGCCGCTCAGCGCGTCCTGGAAGGTGCCGCCCTTGGTGTGCACCTTGCCGAGGCCGTCGCCGAGCGCGGCCGCGGTGTCGTTCATCACCGGGCCCCACTGCCAGTTCGGGTTCACCTTGGCCGACTCGTCCCGGAACAGTTGGTAGATGGGTTGGCCGCCGTAGTAGTCCTGCGGCTTGTCCAGGGCCGAATTGGCCAGCCCGGACTTCGACGCGGGGAACAGGCCGCCGGTGGCGATCAGGTTCGACACGGAGTCGGTGTTGGTCGACATCCACATGGCGAACTCGGTCGCCTCCTTCGGGTACTTGCAGTCCTTCATCACCGCGGTGGAGGACCCGCCCGAGTTGCCGACCGCGTCTGTGGTGCCCCACCTGGGCATGGGAGCGACGGCCCACTTGCCAGACGAGTCGCCGGCGTTGTCACGGATGAGTGAGGCTTCCCAGACCGCGCCGACCTCGGCCCAGATCTGGCCCTTGCTCAGCGCGGAGTAGAACGACGCGTCGGAGGCCGGGTACGTGGTGACCAGGTCCTGGCTGAACAGTCCCTGCCAGTACGAGGCGACCTCGGTGTTCGCGGCGCTGTCCATGGAGACCGTCCAGGAGTCGCCCTTGGTCCCGAACCAGGCGGCGCCGGCCTGCCAGGCGAAGCCCGAGTAGAGGTACGGGTCGGTAGGCAGGTTCATGATGCGGTCCGCGGGGTTGGCGGCCTTCACCTTGGCGGCGGCCGTGGCGAAGTCCTGCCAGGTCTTCGGTACCGGGATGCCGGCGTTCTTGAAGAGGTCGGCGCGGTAGTACATGGCCATCGGGCCGGTGTCGACCGGCACCGCGTACGCCTTGCCGTCGACGCCGACGTTCTTCCACACCCAGTCGGGGAACTCGTCGTGCTGCGGCTTGACGTACTGGGTGATGTCCCGCAGGGCGCCCGCGGCCAGGAAGGTCGGCAGCGTCTCGTACCCGACCTGGGCCAGGCACGGAGCCGTACCCGCCTTCGCGGCGGTCAGCATCTTGTCGTACCCGCTGGACCCACCGCTGGGCAGCCCCTCCCACTTCACATGGATGTCCGGGTGGGACTGGTTCCAGAGCGCGACGGCCTGGTCGTACTTGGCCCATCCCCAGAAGCTGATGTCCACCGGGCCGCTGCTGGTCGACGCGGAGTTGCCGCCACCGCAGCCGGCCAGCACGATGCTGGCGGCGACGGCGATCGCGGCCGCCGCGAGTCTCGCCTTGCGTCTCTCCATGACTTTCCTCTCAACTCCTATGTGGACGAACGGTCCGGACGGCCGGGCCGTGGGGGAGTGTCTTGCGGGAGCGTGTCTTTGCGGGAGCGTGTCTTTGCGGAAGCGCTCAGGGCGTGCGGGATCGCGCGGGCTGCGTGTGCCGCCCGGCCAGGTGGTGCGATGTGGGGTGTCGCGATGCGGGGTTGTGCGATGCGGGGTTGTGCGATGCGAGGTGGCGCGTGCGATCTGAGGTGGCGCGATCTGCTGTGACATCCGAAGGGTGGCGCGGTGGCGCGTGGGTGGCGCTGTGGGAGTAACGCGTGGGACGGACGAGCAGGTGTGACGAGTCTCAGACGAGTAGGTTAATGATCAGCATACTTGCATACAAGTGCACTGGCATGCAAGGATCAGTCATGCAAGGATCATCTCCGTGAGTTCTCGCCAAGCGTTCATTCCCCATCCGGCATCGGCCGGCCCCGGTCAGGGACTGTCTCCCGTCGTTCGGGGGCGCGCGGTCACGCGGACCTCGGACCGCGTGTACGACGAGTTGGTCTCCGCGATCCGCGAACTGCGTCTCGTCCCGGGCGCGTCGCTGTCCGAGACCGACCTCGCCGAGCGACTGCACGTCAGCCGCACACCGGTCCGCGAGGCCCTCGCGCGCCTCGCGGACGCCGGACTCGTGCACGTCGTCCCGCAGGTCGGCACGCGCGTCGGCCTGATCGGGCTGCGTGACGTGGAAGAGGCGCGCTTTGTCCGGGAGAGTCTCGAAATCTCGGCGTTCGAGGTGGCGTGCGAGGGCTCCGCGCCCGACGTGAGCACACTGCGCGAACTACTCGAACGGCAAGAGCACAGCTACCGGACCGAGGACTACAACGCGTTCTTCGCGGCGGACGAGGCGCTGCACGGCGAGATCTTCAATCTCAGCGGGTACCCGGGGGCCTGGCAGGCCGTGCAGCGCACGAAGCTCCAGCTCGACCGGTTGCGGAGGCTCGTCCTGCCGGATCTGGCGGCGGTGCGCGTACTGATCGACGAGCACCGGTCCATTGTGGACGCGCTGGAGGCCACGGACATCGCGGCCGGCCGCACCCTGATCAGTCGGCACGCCAGGCGCGCCATCGAACTCGCGCCATCGCTGCGGGCGAGATACCCGGACTATTTCACCGACTGATCGCCATTGATCTGATCGCCACTGAATAGACTCGACAACCGCCCGGGTGCGCCAGCACGGGCGGCGCCCCTCGTCACAGATGTCCCCGGCATAGATATCCCCGTCAACCCGCCCGCCACGCCCGCCATGGGTGCCGGGTCGTTCGCCGGGTTGACCACCTCCACCACCACACGAAAATCAGGCAGGCATGAGCATCCGTATCTCCCTCGGTCACATCGACAAATACGACTCCCGGATCGCGACATTCGCTCACCAGCTCGGGCTGGCCGGCGTCCAGCTGCACACGCCCGACCTGCTGCCCGGAGCCGGCGGTTTCTGGAGCCTGGCCGAACTGCGGGCGCTGCGGGAACGCTGCGATGCCGACGGGCTGGCGATCGACGGTCTGGAGAACGTTCCGCTCGCCCACTTCTGGAAGATCCAGCGTGGCCTGCCCGGCCGGGACGAGCAGATCGAGAACTACCGGGCGACGATCCGGAACATCGCCGCGGTTGGCATCGACATCCTCGGCTACAACTTCCTCGGCACCTATGTCTGGCGCACGGACATGGCCGCGAAGGGGCGTGGCGGTGCCCGGGTGACCGGGTTCGACCTCGCCGATGTCCACAGTGGAAACGCGCTCGCCGGGTACCGGTTGACTCCGGACCAACCGGTCGACGAGCCGATCACGGCCGACCAGATGTGGGCCAACCACCAGTACTTCCTCGACGCCGTGCTGCCCGTGGCCGAGGAGGTCGGCGTACGGCTCGCGCTGCACCCCGACGATCCGCCCGTCGACGAGCCGCTGGGCGGCGTCGCCCGGATCTTCACCTCCCCGGAGGCCATCGGGCGCGCCCGCGCGCAGGCCGGCGGCAGCCCGTCCTGGGGGTTGAACCTGTGCCTGGGCACGGTCTCCGAGATGAACGGCGAGCAGAGCGTCAACGAGGTCATCGACCTGCTCGGGCCGGCCATCTGCTACGTGCACTTTCGCGACGTCCGGGGCACCGTCCCGCGGTTTGAGGAGTGCTTCCTCGGCGAGGGCAACTTCAACCCGGCGCGGGTGATCCGCCGGCTGCACGACCGCGGGTTCGACGGGTTCCTCATCGACGACCATGTTCCCGCGATGGTCGGCGACGTGGACACCTGGGGCGACATCTCGTCGGAGGCATACTGCAGCCGGGGTCGCGCGCACGCGATCGGCTACCTGCAGGGCGTGCTGAACGGTCTGGCGCTCGACGAGCCGGCCGGGCGCGTTCTCACCGCGGCGACCTGACCACTCGTACCCCGCCCGCGGGCACCTCGATCAGTCCCTTGTGGATGGATCCGTCCAGCAGGTCGGTGCCGGAGCCCGCGACGGTCGCGCCGGTGTCCCCGTGGTTGATGACGAAGAGGTAGTCGTCCCCGGCGCTCCGGCGGGTCACCACGTCCAGCCCGGCGACCGGCCGCTCCGCCAGCCCGAGGCGCGTCGCGATCGCCGCCACCAGGTACGCGCGGGCGTCGGTGTCCAGCTCCACGCCGACGTACCAGGCGTCGCCGGCGCCCCGGGTCGCGCGGGTGACCGCCGGTCCGCCCGCGAAGTCACCGCTGACATAGCGTGCCTCGGCCACCGCGTCCACCAGGTCGATCTCCTCGTGCCAGGTGGAGACCAGGGACGGACCGGTGACGCCGTCGATTTTCACGGACTCCGCTCCGGTCAGCGGTGCGAACTCCTCCACCCGGATGCCCAGCAACTCCCGGAACGCGCCCGGGTAACCGCCGAGCCGCACCCGGTCGAGCGGGTCGACGATGCCGGAGAAGTACGTGACGACCACGGTCGCGCCCGCCGCCGCGGCCCGCGCGACAGCCGCCGCGTCCGGGTCGGAAACCAGGTACAGCATGGGTACCAGGATCAGCCGGTACCCGGACAGGTCGGCCGAGGCAGGCACCACGTCGGCGGTGATACCCGCGTCCCACAGGCTTCGGTACCAGCGCAGCGCGCACTCCGCGTACGAGAGGCCGTTGTGCGGGTGCCCTTCCCGCTCGGCGGCCCACCACGCCTCCTCGGAGAACAGCAGCGCACAGTCCGCGACCACCCGGCTGCCCCGCACCCGGGCACACGAGGCGAGTTCCGTGCCGAGCGCCGCGACCTCCCGGAACTTCCGGCTGTCCGGCCCGGCGTGCGGAAGCATCGCGGAGTGGAACCGCTCGGCTCCGGCTCCCGCGGCCCGCCACTGGAAGAAGCAGATGCCGTCGGCTCCGCGGGCGAGGTGGGCGAACACGTCCCGGCGCAACTGCCCGGGGCGCTTCGCCGGGTTGACCGGGCGCCAACTCGTCGCACCGGTGGCCGTCTCCATGAGCAGCCACGGCGCCCCCGCCGACAGGCCGCGCGCCCGATCTGCCGAGAACGACAGCTCGACGTGTGCGTCCGGCTCCGGGCTCAGGTAGTGGTCGCTGGCGATCAGGTCCAGGTCGCCGGTCCACGAGCTGTAGGCCATATTCTTGCCTGCGTCGAACAGCACCAGGTTCGTGGTGACCGGTACCTCCGGGGTCACCCGGCGCAGCACGGCGGTCTCCGCCCGCAACTGCTCGCGCAGCTGATCCGAGCTGAACCGGTCGAAGTCCAGCACCTGGGTCGGGTTCGAGTCGGTGAACGTCAGCCGGGGCGGCAGGATCTCCTCCCACGCCGAGTAGGTCTGACTCCACGCGGCCGTCGTCCACGCGACGTTCAGCTCATCGAGCGAGTCGTGGTACCGCCGCGCCAGCCAGTCCCGGAAAGCCACGGCGGTCGCGTCGTCGTAGCACCGCGAGTTGTGTCCGCCGAGTTCGTTGGACACGTGCCACAACGCGAGCGCGGGATGTTCGCCGTAGCGCTCGGCCAGCCTCTCCACCAACGCCAGCGAGTGTTCGCGGTACACCGGTGACGACGGCGACCACGCCTGCCGCCCGCCCTGCGACATCGTGTGGCCGGCGTGGTCGACCGGCAGCACCTCGGGAAACCGTGTGGTGAGCCACGGCGGAGGGGAGGCGGTGGCGGTGGCGAGGTCCACCGCGATGCCTCCGGCGTGCAGCAGGTCGAGCACCCGGTCGAGCCAGCCGAAGTTCCACCGGTCGGGTGCCGGCTGCAGCGTCGACCAGGCGAACACGCCGACCGTGACGAGGTTCACGCCGGCCTCGCGCATCAGCCGGACATCCTCCGGCCACACGCTCTCGTCCCACTGCTCGGGGTTGTAGTCACCGCCGAAAGCCACCGGTTCGCCATCGAACCGGGCCAGAACGTTCGCGGGCCACCGGATCCACTGTGTCGGCACGGACTCTTCTCCTCACTGGCTCACTAGCTCACTGGCCGACCGGCACACCGCCGACAGGCCCACTGGCACCGGCCCCGCCGGCCCGCCGGCCCGCCCAGACTGGCGGCGTCAAACGACCTTGCTTACACTATGCGAACCCGACGCGGCCCACAGCAGCCTGTCGTGCCACGGCAGTCGCGGCGGTGGTTGCCCGGAATGCCTACTGCGGCCCAATTCCGCGCCCGCCCGCCTGTGAGGTTCGGGTACGACACCGAGGGAGTCCATTGTGGAGTTCGACGGTAAGGTCGCCATCGTCACCGGCGGCCGCAGCGGCATCGGACGCGCGAGCGCCCGGCTGCTCTCCGCGCGCGGCGCGACGGTCGTGGCCGCCGGCATTCCGTCGAAACCGGATTCTGAGCCCGACATCCCCGGAGTCGAAGACGTTCACCTCGACGTCACCGACGAAGCGGCCACCGCGCGACTCGTCGCGGACGTGGTCGACCGGCACGGCGGACTCGACATCGTCGTCGCCGCCGCCGGCATCCAGCGGTACGGTTCGGCGGCCGACACCACCGCCGAGGAGTGGAACGACGTGCTCGCCGTCAACGTGACCGGCGCGTTCCACATCGTGAAGCACGCGGTACCCCCACTGCGCGCCCGGGCGGCCGGCGCCATCGTGCTCGTGTCCTCCGTCCAGTCGATGGCCACCCAGAGCACCGTCGCCGCGTACACCACCAGCAAGGGTGCGCTCAACGCACTCGCCCGGTCCATCGCCATCGACGAGGCCGGGCACGGAATCAGAGCCAACGCGGTCTGCCCGGCGTCGGTGGACACGCCGATGCTGCGCTCCTCGGCCCGGATGTTCTCCGACGGTACCGACGAGGGAGCGCAGGCACTGGTCGAGTCCTGGGGGCGGATGCACCCGCTCGGACGGGTGGCGCGACCACAGGAAGTGGCCGAAGCGATCGCGTTCCTGGCCAGTGACCGCGCCAGCTTCATCACCGGGGTCGCGCTCCCGGTCGACGGTGGACTGCTGGCCAAGCTCGCGGTGGCGCTGCCGGAATGACCGAGCCATCCATGCGCGAGCTGAGCCCCGAGGTCGCGTTCGCCGGCCGGGCACGGGTCGGCGAAGGACCAGTGTGGGACGCCCGGCACGGTCGCCTGCACTGGGTCGACATCCCCGCCGGGCACATCCACACCAGCGACCCAGGAACCGACTGGTCTGGGTCGCCGCGTGGCGACAGACGCGCCGAGCCAGACCAGTCGATCGGGCAAACCACCAGCATCGAACTGCCGACGCAGGTCGGCGCCGCGGTACCGCGCCGTGGGGGAGGGTTCCTCGCCGCGACCGCCGAAGGATTCGCCAGCGTCGAGGCGGACGGGTCGATGACCGTCCGGTGCGCGATCCTGCCGGACGGCGAGCGGATGAACGACGCGAAGTGCGACCGGTACGGCCGTTTCTGGGCCGGCAGCACCACGATGGACTTCCAACCCGGCCGGGGCGCCCTGCACCTCCTCATGCCGGACTGGACGACCAGGGTCGTCCTCGACGGACTCACCCTGCCCAACGGGCTCGACTGGAGCCCCGACGGGCGCACGTTCTACCTCGCCGACACGATGGCCGGTGAGATCTCGGCGTTCGACAGCGATCTGGAGTCCGCGTCGATCAGCAACCGGCGAGTCCTGTTCCGGATGCCCGTCGAGGCCGGCATGCCGGACGGGCTCACCGTCGACGCCAGCGGATGCCTGTGGGTCGCGATCTGGGGCGGTGACCGCGTGCTGCGGCTCTCGCCGGACGGGGACGTGCTCGGCGAGATCCCGATGCCGGTACACCAGCCGTCGTCCTGCGCGTTCGGCGGGCCGGGCCTCGACGTCCTCTACATCACGTCGGCCCGGGAGGGACTCGACCTCTCCGACGACGACCCGGCCGGTTCGGTGTTCGCGGTCACCCGGCCGGGCGCCGTCGGCACGCCGTCGACGCCGTTCGCCGGTTGACCCGCTCCGGCGCCGACCCGCTCCACGGCGCGTCTCCCGGAACTCCTAGTCAAGATCGATAACTGCCTTTCCGGGTACCTGCCTGCCCAGCAGTGCCGCGATCGCGTCGCCGACGCGCTTCCAGGAGTCTTGCCAGCCCACCTGGACTGAGATGACGCCCCGGGCGGCGAGGTCAACGAGGGTGGTCAGTTCAGGGCGTGGATGGGACGCGTCGCCGAACGACTGCAGTGTCTTCGCTGACCCGTGGGCGAAGATCGAATTGGGTGGAAACACCGCGGGTTCCCCCGATGCCCAGCCGATGCTCTGCAGACTCCCGCCTGGCTTGAGGAGACCCCAGGCGGTGACCAGGTGCTCTCCGCCCACGTTCTCCAACACGACATCGACCGGTTCGGAGATGCGGTCGAGCCCGACGACCACTTCGTGTGCCCCGAGCGCGTCCAGCCCTTCACCTCGGTGTGCCGAACCGACCGACGCGATGACATACGCGCCGCCGAGCCGGGCGAACTGCACCGCGAGCCGGCCGACGCCGCCGGATGCGCCGGTGACGAGCACTCGGCGGCCCAGCACGGAGCCGGCGGCGCGCAACGTGCGCAGCGCCGTGATGCCCACCAGAGGCAGGGCAGCGGCCTTGGCCAGCTCGAGCCGTTCAGGGACGACCGCGACGCTGTCCGTGGCGAACGCGGCGCGTTGCGCCCAGGCGCCGGCCCCGAAGGCGACGACCCGCTCACCGACAGCCGGCCCGGAACCGTCGGCGGCGGTTTGCACGACGTATCCGGCCGCGTCATACCCGAGCACCGAGCCAGCGGGCTGGAAGCCCAGGTAGCGGACCTCACCAAAGTTCACCGACGCGTGTCGCACCTCGATGAGCACCTGGCTGGGTTGCGGCACCGGCTCCGAGACCTCCACCAGCCGGATTCCGTCTTCCGTGTCCGGGGCGGCGATCAGCGCTTGCACAGGGCACCTCCAGTACCATAGGCGGACCGATAGTCCGCTTGATGTGCGGATACTATACGGACTTACAGTCCACTTCCCAGGGGGGTGTGATGGCAGCCGAACGCGCGGACGCCGCGCGAAACCGTCAATCGATCCTGCGAGCCGTCGAAGAACTACTCGCGGAACAAGGCCCAGAGCACGTCTCGCTCGACTCCGTCGCCGCGAGGGCCGGCGTGGGCAAAGGCACCGTGTTCCGTCGCTTCGGCAGCCGCACCGGCCTGTTCCAGGACCTACTCGCCGAACGCGCGGCCCGCATCCGAGCCGCGATCGACAGCGGCCCGCCCCCGCTGGGACCCAGCGCGCCCCCGCGCGATCGCCTCCTCGGATTCCTCGATGAACTGGCCAAGCTCGCCGCGAAGAACATCACGCTGATCGCCGCGCACGAACAAGCGTGCGCGGCCGACAAGCACCAGGACCCCACCTACCAGCGCTGGCACGACCACGTCACGCGACTCATCCGCCAGGTCCGTCCCGACACCGACGCCGAGTTCGTCGCCCACCTGCTGCTCGCTTCGTTCGAGGGCGAACTCGTCCGTCACATCACCGATCACGGCGGCGTCAAGCGACTGCGGACAGCGGTTCGCGACCTCGCCCGCAGGATCGTCCCGGAATAGAAGGCACGATCGTTCCGGATTAGAAGGCACGATCGTCCCGGAACAGAAGGACAGAAGCGCCGTCCGACCCGCTTCGGCGTCGGCCGCTGACGGCGGCGCCGGAAACGTGGCGTCCGATATCCGCCAGCCACGGTCGCCGCCGGGTGGGCATGGTGGTCCCGTGACCATCCTCTCCGAGCAGCTGATCGACCGGTTCGTTCTGGCCAGCGCGGGCTTCGAGCGGCGGCTCCGAGCGGTGTGGCCCGACCAGTGGCACTGGCCCACGCCGTGCACCGAGTGGGACGTGCGCCAACTGGTCAACCACACGACGCGCGGAAACCTCAACTACATCGACCTCCTGGAGGGTGGCAGCGCGGCACAGTTCCTGCGGCTCCGGGACGCCGACGCACTGGACAGTAAAGCCCTGGGCGGGAATGCCCTGGGCGGGAATGCCCTGGACAGTAAAGCCCTGAGCGGGAATGCCCTGGGCGGGAAAGCGCTCGATGCCTACACCCGGTCCGTGCGGGAGTGCGCCGAGGCGTTCGCCCGCCCCGACGCGCTGCGACAGATCCTGGACTATCCGCTCGGTCGAGTGACCGGCGAGCAGGCACTCGCGGTGCGGCTCACGGACAGCGCCATTCACACCTGGGATCTCGCCCGGGCCATCGGTGCCGACGAGGACCTCGACGCCGGTCTGGTCACCTGGATCGACGACCACCTGGAGCAGATCTACGCTGGCCTGGCGGAGACCCCGACCGCGGCCGACACCACCCACCGATTCTTCGCCGTGCCGGGGGATTCGCCGGGCGCCGGTGCGTCCCGGCAGGACCGCCTGCTGCACCGGATGGGCCGGCGGGTGAGCAGAGACCCGGTTACGTGATTCGCCGGTCGGCCGTGTCCCGGGCGTTTGGTCCACCCACCGGGTGGGGCAGATAGGCGGGATGGAACAGGCGCGAATCGACCCCGCATCCCAGCCGCTGGCCGGCGCGCTGCTGAGTGGCGGGCCGGCACCCGGATCGGGGCCGGAGCTGGCGGCGTTCGGTCAGTTCGTCGGCGACTGGGTGCTGCGGTGGTCCGGCCGGGACAGCACCGGTACGCACACCGTGACGATGGACGGCACGCTGTCGGTCGGCTGGATACTCGGTGGGACGGCCGTACAGGACGTGTGGGCCGTGCCGCTACTCGGCCAGCGGCCGGCCGGCGGACTCGCCGGATTCCACGGCACGACCGTCCGGTTCTACGACCCAGGCATCGGCGCGTGGCGGTCCACCTGGATCGACCCACCCAACGCCAGGGTGCGCCGCTTCGTCGGCCGGATCGTCGGCGCTGACATCGAACTGGTCAGCGACGAGGAGGAGCCGCTGCTGCGGTGGCGCTTCTCGCAGATCACCGGCGACTCGTTCGTGTGGACCGGCGAGATCCGTCCCGGCCGCGACGCGGACTGGAGCCTGCAGCAGGAGGTACGGGCGAGCCGGGGCGAGCCGCGCGGATAACCGTGGCGCGTGGCTGCCGGGCGGGTTACGGGTGCAGTACCACCTTGTTGAAGCCTTCCCGCTTGCGCCCCGGCCCGGATGAACCCGGCCAGGCCCAGGCCGGCACTCGCGATGCCTAACGCGCGGGTCAGCCGTCCGGCCGGAGGCCGGCGCCGTTGGCGGGTGGGGAGGGACGGAGGTCTGTCACCGGTGCCCACCGACCACGCCGGTACCGCCAGGCCCGCCCCGCCACGGCTCCCGCCACGGTGCGGTGAACGCGCGCAGGGCGGCGACGGCAACCGGGGCGAGGCCCTGCGCGGCCGTCCCGGCGCGCAGGTCGTGGTCGACCCCGGGCAGCACGACCAGACCGGGGCCGCCGGTACCGGCGCGGTGCAGTGCGCGCACCAGAGCCGGGGCGGTCGAGCACGGTACCTGCGGGTCGGCGGTGCCGCAGGTGACCAGCACCCGGGTACCGGAGCGCAGCCGCGACGCCACCGACGACGGGTCGATCGCGTCGATCGAGCGCGTGTACCGGCCGTTGACCTGACCGAAGAACAGGTTCAGGGCGGCCGCGATGCCCGGCAGCAACCCGGTCACGTCGACCGGCTGGCCGGCCCGGAACTGGGCGGTCGCCCGATCGATTCCGGCCTTGTTGGTCGCCGCGTCCGCGACGCTGATCGTTCCGGCGACGACCTGTCCGTCCAGCGCCTCGCCGAGCTGAAGGCGGACCAGGTCGAGGAAACGCTCGTCCAGCGGTTGCAACAGGCCCACACCGGCCGGCCGGGGCGCGCCGCTCTCCGCGACCAGCAGGGCGGTGAGGCCGCCTTCGCTGTGACCGAGAACCGACAACGCGCGCCGGTCGGCCTCCGGTTGCCCGGCCAGCAGCCGGTAGGCGGCGACCGCCTGCCGCACCTGCGCGGCGTAGTCAAAGTCGGAGATACGGCCGGTGTACGCGCCGAGGCCGGTTTCGCCGGTGCCGTACTTGTCGAAGCGCAGGCTCATGATGCCCTGCGCGCCCAGCTGGTCGGCGAGGTACGCGAGGGTGTGCGGCGTGTATCCGGCCGCCGGCTGGTCACCGTTGCGGTCGGTCGGGCCGCTGCCGGGCAGCAGCAGCGCCGCCGGGAGATGCTGTCCAGCCCGGTGCCGCGGGACGTGCACGGTGCCGTAGGTCGTGGTCCCGTCCACCACGAAGGTCACCTCCCGGTCGGCCGCCGCGACCGGCGCTGGTGCCGGCGGGCGGGATGGCGGGTGGTGTGGTGGGTCGTGCGGCAGCTGGTGTCCCCCGAGAACCAGCAGGACCGAGGCGAAAGCGTTGGCCAGGGTATGCATGGGCCGATCCCTCCGTTCGCACGATCAGGCGAGGGCCGGCGGCAGGAAGAACAGTCCGGCCACCTTGCCGCGCTGGTCGTAGCTGACCCGGCCGATCCGCTCGTCGGCCTCGAAGAACAGCGGCACGTCGACGATCGTGAGATCGCCGCCCGGGTAGACCAGCGGAGTCCCCATCCGCTCGTACGCCCCGGCCCGGCCGGACAACGCCGCCCACACAGCCGCCAACCGCGGCGCGTCCAGCCGGCTCGCGACCCGCTCGCCGAAGTCGCGGCGGGCCCGTTCCCACCGCCCGGCGACGAGGTCGGAGAACAGGCCGACCGCCCGGTCCGCGGCGTCGGGGAGCAGGTTTTCCGTCATCGGCCGGCCGGTGCGCGGATCGGTCGGCCTGCCGAACCGCTGGAAGGCCGCCTGCCTGGTGGTGCCGAGCATGCGTCCCACGTCGGCCCAGCTGCTGCCCGACGCCCTCGCCTGCTCGACGGCCCGGCGCAGCCCCTCAGACAGGCTGTGCACCGCGCCCTGCATCATCGCGATGGTGTCCAGCGGGCTCTGCGCCCGGTGCGAGGCGAGCAGGTCGCGGGCGAACTCGCGACCTGCCTCCTGACCCTGGCTCGCCGCGGTGGCCGGATCGGTTACCGTGCCGTTCACGCTGTCAAGGTATTCCTGACGCGTGCCCGCTGTCAACGACGCCTTTACGTCACCGCTGCCGGCTCGCTCCCTGGCCCGCCGGGCGGCGCTTCGGCATGTCGGCCCGCAGTAGGCTCGCTTCCTGCCCCTGTCTCGCTGCGCAGGTAGCTCCCGGCCACAGTGGGCGCAGCTGTCCGGGATTGCCGCGTCGGCCATTACGCCTCCATTTCGTGCCATGCGTACGGCACGAAATGCTATCCGGCCGGCACGAAAATCGCTACACCACGGTCCGGTACGGCACCATTGTCCACAGTGGACGCGCACTCCACCGGTGCGGCCGTCGCCTCTCTGTACGCCGATCGGCTCTCGCCCGTCTCGGCGCACGGATCCTCGTGGTCGCGGGCGAGTACGACGTCCAGCTGCCCCCGAAGCGTGCCGCGGGTGTCTCAGCGCGCCGTTCGCGTGCGGCGCCGGCGGGTGCGGCGGCGTGGCCGGTCGTCGTTGTCGGCCAGCGCGGTGTGCGTCACCTTGTTCGCCAGCCCCACCCCGACGACCGCGAAGCCGACCTGGATGCCCAGCAGGATCCAGTTCCAGGACAGGCCGTGCCAGTGGGCGTCCCCACGACTCAGCGAGAGGTGTCCGGCGATCCAGGTGCCGGCGACTGCGGCCGCGACGCCGATGAGGAACGTGACGAAGACGCCGATGCGCTGCCGGCCGGGCAGCACGAGCCGGCCGAGTACTCCGATGACCAGGCCGATGGGGATGGCGACCAGATAGTCCGACACGCGCATGAGGACAGTATCGGGTCGACGACGCACATCGGCATCTCGGGGAGTGACGACCGTTGACCCGCTTGACGCGTGGGACTATCCGACTTAGCGTGTAAGCTACGGTTATTAGCCAATGGCGAGAGGGTGACCCGGAATGGCAGTGCACGGTTCCATGACGGTCGGGCGGCGCACGCGCGTGGCACAGGTGCTGCTGTGGCTCGCCGCTGTCGCGGCCGCGGCCAGCGCGGTCACCGCGTTCGGTGGTGTGGCCTCGGCCGGCGGGTCGACGAAGGTCGTGGAGACCTGGCGCGCGTACGGCTTCGTCGTCTTCGCCGGACTCTTCGCCCTGCTCGCGCTCCGCCCGCGGGGCTATCGAGGAATGTGGGAGCTGGTCATCCTCAACAAGGTCGCGCTGACCGTGACCGCCGTCTTCTACGCCGCCCACGGTGGCATCGCGGACACCGGCACGATCATCGGCTGGGATGGCGGCCTGTCCGTGGTCCTGGTAGTCGCGTACGTGCTCACGGTCTGGTCCGGCTCGACGCGTCCGGCGCCACGCGGCGATACGGAACAGTCGTCCGGGCCGGGCGTGCAGGTCGGGCGTCCAGGGGTCGGGCGTACGGCATGATGGCGGCATGGCATCCGAATCCCGGCAGGTCAGCGAGCGTATCGACCGGCGCGTGTCCGAGGTGTACGACTTCGTGGTGGAGCCGGCGAACGTTCCGCGGTGGGCGCCCGGACTCGGCAGCTCGGTGGAGAACGTCGACGGGCGGTGGTTCGTGGACACGCCCGACGGCCGGGCCGAGTTGGCGTTCGTGGAACGCAACGGGTTTGGCGTCCTCGACCACTACGTCACGATGTCCTCGGGTGAGGTCTTCTACAACCCGATGCGGGTCGTCCCCGACGGCGATTCGTGCGAGGTGCTGTTCACCGTGCGCCGCCGACCGGGCCTGAGCGATGAGGACTTCGCCCGCGACGCGGGCGCTGTCCAGGCCGACCTCACCCGGCTGAAGCGGCTGCTGGAATCGGAGTGACCCGACAGCATTGACCCGACGGCCGCGACCCGGACGGCCGTGAGTCGGCGGCCAGGACGCGGCGGCCGTGAGCCGGCGGCCGGGACGCGGTCGAGCGGCCGGAAGCGGGCCTGCCCGGACCGGGATGGAAGTCGCGTCGACATCCTTTGCTCTGCTTACCTCTACGCAACACAAACGGCGTTCGAGTGTTGCCTATGGGTAAGCAGAGCAAAGCATCCGCGACGGACATCCGCCTCGGTCCGCGCGTCCGGTCAGAAGAGCGCGAGCCGTCCGGTCAGAAGAGCGCGAGCTGTCCGGGGAGCGGATCGCGGCGCCGACGCGAACCGCGAGTCCACTGTTGGGGTAGCGGCGCCGGATCCGGCGCGTCCGGTGGCAATCCGCCGGTGAGCGCCCACAGCGACGGTCCGAGGATTATGCCGCGACCGGCCAACGCGCGCTTCATCACCGTGAGACTCAGCGGCAACCGCAGCGTGTGCAACTCCGGTATCGGCAGGTCGTCACGCATGGCCATGAGCCGGCGGTTGCGGTCGATCGTCTCCCGGCCGGCCGCCGAGCCGAAGTGCTCGCCGGATCGCTCGCCGACCACGGCACACACCGCCTTGTGGTCGCCGCCGTCCCAGACCGCCCACGCCTGTTCCACGCTGCCGAACGCGGCGAGTAGCCGGGCGGCGGTGGCGGCACCGAAGCCCGGTACGCCGCGCAGGTTGTCGGACGGGTCGCCGCGCAGGGCGGCGTAGTCGCGGTACTGGGACGGGGTGACGCCGTACGTCTCTGCCAGGGCCGCCGACGTGACCAGTACCGCCTGGTCGAACCCGCCGTTGCGCACGCGCAGCACCGACGTGGACGCGTCGATGAGCGCGAACGAGTCCCGGTCGCTGGTCATCAGTACCGTGCGCCAGCCGCCGCGCCGGGCGTGCGCGGCCGAACTGGCCAGGACGTCGTCGGCCTCGTAGGCGTGCGGTACCACGGTGGCGATGCCGGTCGCGTTGAGCAGGGCGGGGGCGGCGGTGATCTGGTCGGTCAGGTCGGCGGGCTTCTCCGGGCGGTGCGCCTTGTACTCGGAGTAGTGCTCCTTGCGCGCCGAGTAGTCCGGACAGTCGAAGCCGACCACCAACGCGTCCGGGCGCAGCAGGGCGGCGGCCCGTGCGGCGTAGCCGACCAGGCCCTTGAGCGCCCACACCGCCCGGCCGGACGCGTCGACGAGCTGCCCGGTCGCCGCCGCATGGTATGCGCGGTGAAGCAGGCTGTTGCCGTCGAGCACGAGCAGTAGCGGGGGTGCGGAAGGCGCCACCGGTCCAGGGTAGTGGTCGAGGCCGGCGCGGCCCGCCACCCGCCCCGGGCCGGTCAACTGCCGCTTCGTCGGCGGTCGGGCCGGCCGGCGGGGCCGCCGCCCGGTCCGCCGGAAGACGCGCCGGAAGACGCGCCGTGCGGCCGGTCCGCCACCACCGGCCACCGCCGCCACACCGCCACGTGCAGGACGATGCCGAGAGCGAGGAAGTTCAACGAGGCCAGGGCGACCCAGTCGTCGACGGTGGCGCGCCGGAAGTCGACCTGCGCGGCGTACGCCCGCAGCGCCAGGTACACCACCGTGGCGACCGCGGCGACAAGTACGAAGAGCAGAGTCCGGCCCGGCGCGGGCGGAAGGCGGGTCGCCGGCCATCCCTCGAACAGCATGGCCACCAGCAACCCGCTGGCGATGACGGCGCCACCGAATGCGTCGATCCGGCCGGGCTCCCAGCCGGCGACCCCGCGCAGCAGGGCGAAGCTCCCGGCGGTGACCGCGGCGATCCCCAGGTTGCCGGCGAGCAACCGGAGGCCCTGATGCGGAATCAGGGTGAACGGCAGGCCGCGCAGGACGACGAAGATGACCACCTGCCAGACCCCAAGGGTGATGAGCAGCGCGCCGTACACCGGAGCGGGAACCGGCCCGTGCGGGTTGCGGAGACCCTCGGCGGCCCGCATGGAAGCGGGCACCTGGTCGAGGTTGACCAGCGTCAGGTACGCCACCACCGCGGCCGCCCAGCTCACCACGAGTGCGGCGGCACCCGACCAGATCCGGCCGAGCCGGCGCAGCGGCCAGCGTTCGCAGACCAGGGTCAGCTGGAGGATCGCGGTGAAGGTGCTGGCGCCCAGGCCGATCGTGGTGGGGAAGGTGGGCGGATGCCCGAGCCCCGCGTTCGCGGTGAACAAGCCGCGCAGGTCGAACCGGCTGACCACGATCTGCCCCAGTACGGTCAGCGCCGTTCCGGCCGCGAGTGCGATCAGCGTGTCGACCAGTCCGGACCAGCCGGACCGCAGGCCGGTGCCGGGCCAGTCCTGCCACCAGAACGCGATCATCCCGATGACCGGCAGGGCGAACGTGGTCAGCGGCCCGAGGACCAGCAACGATGCCTCCGCGCCTCCGAGCGCGGCGGCGAGCAGGAAGAAGAACGGTATGACGAACGTGAGCCCGGCGAGTCCCAGCCTGGGCTGGCCGCGTCCGGCCGGATGCGTCTCGGTGGGCGCGGACGCGTGGCGGTCCCGCGCGGTCAGTGCCGGCCGCTTGGACAGTGGCGCCGCCTGCCGGTAGCTGCCGGCGCCCCGGCCGCCCGCGTCCGGCGCTGTCGACGACGGGCGGCTCACCTCCACCTCCAGATCTGGCGTCGCGCGTGCCGAGGTGCGGCCTCCGCCAAGAGCGTGATGTGCGCGCGGATGTGAGACGCACGGGTGTGAGGTGCGCGATTGCGGGGGCCGATTTGCTGGAGCTTGTTCCTTAATGACACTGTATTCGCCGCTTGCCGGCCGCGGCCCGGGTCGGACCGCCTTGTCAACCGCTGGAGACACCGGCGAGATGAGGGGCATAGCGGGGTTGTACCCTCCATCTGGTAAGAGGTCTGACCTCTAGCGCCAGACCTCTTGGCCCGTGACGAGGCCGTGATGAGGGGAGCGCACGTGCTGGACGCAGCAGCCGGGTACCGCGGTTACCGATCGTTCGACTACCTTGAGCCGCACCGTGACTACAAGGTGTTCGAGTTGGCTCCGGAGATCGGCCGGGTACCCGGGTACGATCTGGGCCTTTCGGACGCGCAACGGGACCGGGTCGCCCGCCTGCTGCGCGAACATCCGGCGATCTCGCTGCACGAACACCCGAAGATCCTGCCGGCCGACGTGAGTCAGCTGCGTGACTACAACCGCACCGGCCGCAACGCCTTCGGCTTCGAGGGCCTGGCGCGGTCCGGCCTGACCGCGGTGTTCGACAACTTCATGAACGGCACCGGCTGCGTCACCAGCGAGCACGCCTGGAAGTGGGACGACGTCATCTACGACATCGGCCTGCGCCTGGCCGACGTCGCCAAGCAGGACTACGTGGTGCTGGCCACCACGCTGGAGCAGGTCTTCGAGGCGAGGCGGAACGGCCGGCTGGCACTGGTGGCCGGCCTGGAAGCGGCCACGATGATCGAAAACGAGCTGGACCGCATCGACATCCTGTACGGCTTCGGGGTACGGCAGATGGGCGTCGCGTACAGCCAGGCCAACCAGCTCGGCTCCGGACTGTCCGAGGAGCACGACGGGGGACTGACCCACTTCGGCCGGCGCGCGGTGGACCGCATGAACAAGCTGGGCATCGCCATCGACATCTCGCACTCCGGCGACCGCACGTCGATGGACGTGGTCGAGGCCAGCCGCGTACCGGTGTTCATCACCCACGCCGGGGCGCGGTCGGTGTGGAACACCCCGCGGATGAAGCCGGACGACGTGATCCGGGCGTGCGCCGAACGCGGCGGTGTCATCGGAATCGAGGCCGCCCCGCACACCACGCTCTCGCCGGCACACCCGCACCACTCCATCGAATCGGTGATGGACCACTTCATGTACTGCGTGAACCTGGTCGGCATCGACCACGTGGCGTTCGGTCCAGACACCAACTTCGGCGACCACGTCGGGCTGCACAACAGCTTCACCCAGCACCTGGCGATCGGCCGGGCGCACGGCGTGGCCGAGCACCCCCGGGTGCCGTACGTGTCCGGCATGGAAAACCCGGCGGAGTGCTTCGGCAACATCGTCGGCTGGCTGGTCGCGCACGACTACTCGGACGACGAGATCGCCAAGGTCGTCGGCGGCAACATCGTCCGCGTGCTCGGGGAGGTCTGGTGAACCGGCTGAAAGTCAACGGTGCGGAGCTGGTGGTCGAGGCGTTCGGGCCGGAGGACGGGCCGGCGATGATCGTGCATCACGGCGCTCCGGGGCTCGGTTCCCGGGCCGAGCCGAAGCGGTCGTTCGGCGCGTTCGCCGACCGGATGCGGGTCATCGTGTTCGACGCCCGCGGCTCGGGCGAGTCCAGCGACGACGAGCCGTTCACCCACGAACAGTGGGTGGCCGACGTGGACGCGATCCGGGAGCACTTCGGGTACGAACGGATCGTCATGGCCGGCGGCTCGTACGGCGGGTTCATCGC
Source organism: Rugosimonospora africana (assembly GCF_016862975.1). Taxonomy (GTDB): domain Bacteria; phylum Actinomycetota; class Actinomycetes; order Mycobacteriales; family Micromonosporaceae; genus Rugosimonospora; species Rugosimonospora africana. The sequence continues at coordinate 57,270 of NZ_BONZ01000068.1, read as the reverse complement.
GATGGAGTACGCGATCGCCCACCCGGAACGGGTCCGTGCCCTGGTGCTGCGCGACACCGCCGCCGACACGGCGCACGACCACCTGGCCGTCGAGCGGGCCCGGTCGACGGACCGCGTGGTCATCCCGGAGTGGGTGATCGAGCGCATCGGTACCGGCCACTTCGAGAGCAACGAGCAACTGCGCGAGTACTGGAAGTCGATCCTGCCGCTCTACGACCACGACCACGACCCGGCCGCGGACGCCGCGAAGCTCGCCGCGACCCGGTTCCACTACCGCACTCACAACGCCGCCTTCGGGCAGAACATGCCGCGTTACGACCTCAAGCCGAAGCTGCCGCGGGTCTCCTGCCCGACCCTGGTCACGGTCGGCCGGCACGACTGGCGTACCCCGGTGGGAGCCTCGCAGGTCATCGCCGACCTGATTCCCGACTCGCGGCTGGTCGTCTTCGAGAACTCCGGCCACTCGCCGCAGTTGGAGGAGCCCGAGCTGTTCCAGCGGGTGGTGCGCGACTTCCTCGACTCCGCGGGAATCGCCTGAGCCTGAGCCGGCGGCCATCGTCCACCCCATGTTCACCTTCATCGATTTGAATCGTGATCAGGGTGGCCAGCGCGACGCTGGCCGGTCAGGGAGGATTCCCCGTGCGCAGATCCCGTTTCCTCGTCGCCGCGGCCGTCGCGGCGGCCTCCGCTTTCGTCGTGGCTTCCGCTCTAGTCGTGGCGGCCGCCTCCCCGGCGTCGGCGGCCGGTTCCGGCAGCCGGTTCTCCGAGACGACCACTGTCGGCACGCACAACACGTACGACCCGGCCACGTTCCAGTACCTCGCCCAGGCGCTCGACCAGCACCCCGGGCTGATCGAACTCGACGTCTGGGACGACATCTTCACCCGCGAGTGGAAGGTCAGCCACGACAATCCGCTGGGCAACGGCAACAACTGCGTCGCGGCCAGCAGCGCGTCCCAGCTCTACACCGGCGGGGCCAACAAGGACCTGGAGTACTGCCTCGACGACATCCGGGTCTGGCTGGCCGCACACCCGGGCACCGGGCCGCTGTTCCTCAAGCTGGAGCTGAAGGCCGGATTCAGCAGCCGTACCGGCCTCGGACCGGCGCAGCTCGACTCGGCGATCGCGGCGCACCTCGGCTCCGCCGTGTTCAAGCCGGCCGACCTGGCCAGCGGGTACGCGTCGCTGGACGCGGCCGCGAAGGCCAACGCGTGGCCGACCCGGGCGCAGCTGGCCGGCAAGGTGGTCATCGAGATCATCCCCGGTACGGTCGAGGAGAACAACCCGACCGACTCGCTGTGGACCGACGTCGAGTACGCGCAGTACCTCAAGGGCCTCGCCGCCTCCGGGACGCTGTCCAAGGCGCAGATCTTCCCGGCCGTGCACAACGCGGCCAGCGGCGACCCGCGCACCCGCTACGGCGACGCCACGCTGCGCCCGTGGTTCGTGGTCTTCGACGGCGACGCGACCCAGTACGTCACCGGTGGCATCGACACCTCCTGGTACGACACCAACCACTACCTGCTGGTGATGACCGACGCGCAGAACGTGCCGCCGGCGGTGGCCGACGGCGACGCGGCGGCGGCGCAGGCCCGGGTGGCCGCGCTCGCCGCGGCGCACGCGAGTGTCGCCTCGTCGGACTGGTCGGACATGCCGCAGGTCGTCGGCCTGGTGGACACGCGCGGCTGACGCCCCCACGGAACGCCGGGGCGCGGGCAACCGCCCACGCCCCGGCATCGCGTCGTGACAGATCCTTGGTGGACAGAACACCTAGGCGACGAACCGCACCGGAAGTTCCAGCAGGCCGCGGAACGGTGAGCCGGCCGGCAGCCGGCGCAACTGGTCGGCCGGTACGCCGAGCCGCAGCCCGGGAAGCCGGCGCAGCAACGCGCCGATGCCGATCCGTGCCTCCATCCTGGCCAGCGACACCCCCAGGCAGTAGTGCACGCCGTGACCGAAGCCGATGTGCGGGCCGCGCTCGCGGCACACGTCGAGCCGGTCCGGCTCGGCAAAGAACGCCGGGTCGTGGTTCGCCGCGTTGATCACGACGCCGACGATGGACCCGGCCGGGATCCGAACACCCTGGTACTCGATGTCCTCGGTGGCGATCCGCGGACTGGCGACCGGCAACGGACCGTCGAACCGCAGCAGCTCCTCGATCGCCGCCGGCAGCAGGTCGGGCTTCGCACGCAGCACATCGAGCTGGTCGGGGTGGGTCAGCAGGGCGACCGTCGCGTTGCCGATGAAGTCCGCGGTGGTCTGGTGCCCGGCGAACAGCAGCAGGAACGTGGTGGTGACGACCTCCGGTTCGGTGAGCTTCCCGTCGCGGTCGCAGGCGTCGATGAGTTCATTGATCATGCCCGCTGTGGGGTGGGCGCGCTTGGCCTGTACCAGGTCGGCGAGGTAGTGGTTCAGCCGCAATTGCGCTTCCTGTACGGCCGCCCGCTCCTGTTCCGGCGGCCGGCGGGACGACCCGGACGTCCGGATCACCTGGGTCCAGCCGAGAACCCGGTCGTGGTCGATCTCCGGTATCCCCAGCAGGTCGCAGATCACCATCATCGGCAGCGGGATCGCGAAGTCGCGCATCAGATCGCACTCGCCGCGCGGGATGATCTTTTCGAGCAGGCTCTCCACGAAGCCGGCCACCCGGGGCCGCAGCGCCTCGACCCGCCGTGTGGTGAACGCCTGCGACACGATCTGGCGCAGCCGATCGTGCTCCGGCGGATCGGAGTTGAGCATGTTCTTGTTCAAGCCCTCCGAGTTCGGCCCGAAGATCCGCAGGTAGTGCTGTTCCGGACCGTAGAGATCCTTGGACAGCCGGGGATCGGTGAGTGCCGCCTTAGCGTCGTCGAACCTGCTGATCAGGTAGGTGTCGAACCGCGCGCCGGTGACCGGGCACACCGGGGCGCCCTGCCGCAGCCGGGCGAACGCGGGGTACGGGTCGGCGGCGAACTCGTCGGTGTAGAGCTCCGACGCGGGTATGGCCTGCGCGGGTATGGCCGGGCGGCCGGCCTGGTTCTCGCTCATCGCGGCTCCTCCGGTTCCCTGCGCACGCTGTGCAGCACCTGGTAGGTGTGTCGCTGCGCGGACTCGCGCAGCTCACGGATCATGGCCAGCAGCCGGTCCCGGTGCTCGCTGCGGCCGAAGGCGTCCAGCCGGTCGCGGTCCGCCCAGTCGCTGATGATCAGGTAGCTGCGCGGGTCGTCGGCATCGCGGACCAGGTCCTGGCGCAGGCACCCGGGCAGCTGCCGGATCTCTTCGGCCGCGCCCAGCCACTCCGCCTCGAAACGCTGTTCACAGCCTTCCCGGGCACGCATCGCGAGCACCGTGCGCACCATCGTCATCGGGCGCTCCCGAAGGTCAGCTGCAGGTTGGCGCGCAGCGCGTCGGCGTCGATCGGCTGGCTGCGGAACCCGACGTGCCCGTCCGGGCGGATCAGGTACAGCGCGGTGCCGTCGACCCCGTACGCGGTGCGGAACTCGCCGGAGTCGTCCCGGATCACCGGTGGGTCCAGCATCCACGGCACCCGGGCGTCCGCGTCGAGCAGCAGGTACACGTCGATCTCCCCGAACGCCTGCTGGCGGACGTCGGCGCACAGCTTCTCCACGGCGATCACCGCCGCCTCGCTGGCCGTGCGGTCGGCGTACACCAGCAGCGTGTACCGGGTGCCCCGGGTCAGGTCGCGCAGGCGCAGCAGGTGGCCGACGCCGCGCCGGTACAGGCCGCCGACATCGGGTGCGCGGTCGCCGGGCCGGGGGCCGTCGCGCAGCGCCTCGGGCGTGGTCACCGACTGGCCGACCAGCGGGCTGGCGGAGTAGCTGAGCAGCATGGACATCTCCTGCAGGAACTGCCGCTTGAGGTCCTCGCGGTCCAGTTCGTCGGTGAACGCCATCCGCACCGCCCGCCCGACGATCTCCTCGCCCTCCGGACGCCGTTCGGTCTCGTAGCTGTCCAGCAGGCCGGGCGTGGCCATCCCGCGCACCGCCAGGGCCAGCTTCCAGGCCAGGTTCCAGGCGTCCTGGATGCCGGTGTTCATGCCCTGCCCGCCGGCCGGCGGGTGCAGGTGCGCCGCGTCGCCGGCCACGAACACCCGACCCTCGCGGTACCGGTCGACGATCCCGTGGCTGATCCGGAACACCGAGGACCAGCGCAGGTTCGACGCGCGGGTACCGGGCGGGGCCAGTTGGTTCAGCGCGGCCTGAACGTCGGCGAGGGTCGGCTCGGCAAGCTCCTCGCTGAACCCGGGCGGGGCGTCCCTGCCGCCGGTCTGCGCGAAGAACCGGGGCGGCGCCATCGTCGCGAGCCGGTACCGCGACTCCCCGCGCAGCGGGACGCACACCAGCATGTTGTCCATCCGGCCGTCGGTCTCGTGCATGAACCGCAGCAGGTGGCCCTCCGGCATGACCCAGTCCACGTCGACATCGCCGAGCATGAACAGTTGCGGGAACTTGCCCAGCCCACCGGTGAACGTCAACCCGAGCAGCTCGCGGACCTTGCTGTGCGCCCCGTCGCAGCCGACCAGATACTTCGCCCGTACCGTCTGCCGGCCGCCACCGGCCAGGTCGAGCGTCGCGAGTACGCCGTCGTCGTCCTGGCTGAACGCGACCAGCTCGGCACCCCGCTCGGGAACCACGCCGAGCGTGGCCAGCCGCCCGGTGAGCAGTCGCTCGGTCTCGTACTGGGGCAGGCCGAGGTGCGCGTACGGCAACTCGGGCAGCTCCCAGCTGCCCCGGTAGGTCTCCTTGCCGTTGACGAACACCATCTGGCCCGTCAGCCAGATTCCGGCGTCCATGGCGTCCCGCACGATGCCCTGGTCCTCCCAGATCTCCATGGTGCGGCAGTGCACGCCGATCGCCTTGTCGGCCTGGGCCGGCGGGGTGGCCAACTTCTCCGCCACCTGGCACCGGATGCCGCGCCGGGCCAGCTCGACGGCTGCGGTCAGCCCGGTGGGCCCCGCTCCCACGATGAGTACGTCCGTTGTGCTGTTCACGTCGATCTCCTTGCCGGTACGGGGTTCTCGTCCGGTCCCGGGCGTGAACCTGCTTGGGGAGCGCTCCGCGAGCCCGTTTTCGGGACCGGTCGCGAGGTGGAACATGCGGCGACGGAAGTCGAGGAGGAACGGCGCGATCGGCCCCGCCTCCTCCTGCGCGTGTGCCGGGTTGCCGATCCACTGGAAGAACTGCGCCTCGCTGTCCCACTCGGCGACGATGTGGAACACGTCCGTACCCGGCTCGCACAGCAGGTCCTCGCGCAGGTACCCGGGTACCCCGGCCATCCGGGACAGCACCTGCGCGTACCCGCCGGCGAACTCCGCGCGCCGGGCGACCGGTACCGTCACCTCGACGTCCACGCAGATCCGCGACCCGGCACCGTCCCAATGGTCCGCGGCTGGGTGGTTGGGAGCGGCGCCGCGCATCACCCGGTAGCTGTCCGCGCCGGACGCCTCGCGCAGCGGGCGCACCGCGTCGGCGAAGCGCGCGGCGACCGGCCCGTCCTCGTAGTCCCGCAGCGCGGACTCGTCGTCCCACTCGGCCACCACGACGAACGAGCGGGGATCGTGCGCGTCCCGCAGCAGTTGCCAGGCCAGGTTGCCGGCCAGCTGACCGACCTGCCCGGCCTGCGCCCGCCACGCGGACTCGACGGCCTGCTCGCACCCCGGGCGCACGCGCGTCCGGAGCATCGTCCTGATCACGGGGTCTCCTCAACCGGTGGCGACCTGCGGCGGTCAGCGGGCGGCGGTCAGCGTGGGCGTGGCGGCCAGTGCGTGGCAGTCAGTGGGGCGTGGCGGCCAACGGGCGTGGCGGCCAGTGCGCGGCGGTCAGTCCTCCGCCTTCCAGCGGTAGAACTCGTGGGCCACCGCGTCCTCCGGACTGCGCCAGGTGTCCGGGCTGTACGCCTCGATGAACGGGCTGAGATCTTCCATGATCTTGGCGAACGCGGGCTGGTCGTGGTTGTCCCTCGCGGTGTCCGCGAACGACTCGTCGCCGCGCTCCATCACGTGCAGGTACACGTCGTCGAGCGCGTACAGCCAGCGCCCGGTGACGCCCATCCGGACCGGCAGCTCGGTCTTGTCCGACTCGGCGAAGATGCGGGCGATGTCGGGTTCCGCGCCGGGCTTCATGCGCGCGACGATGACGAGTTGGTTCTCGGCGACCGTCGGGGGCTTGCCCGACTCATCCTCGGCGGTCCAGCTGTAGAACTCCTTGGCGACGGAGTCGGACGGCACCTTCCAGTCCCTCGGGTACGGCGTCACGTACGGCGCGATCTTCTCGGCGATCTGCTGGAACGCGGGCAGCCCGCGGGGACGCTCCAGCGTCTTCGGGTCCACGTTGCGTTCGATGACGTGGATGTAGAGGTCGTCGAACGAGAGCAGGGTCCGACCGATCACGCCGAAGTCCTGCGGTCGCGTCGTCTTGTCGTAGTAGCCGAACACCTCGGCGACAGTGCTCTCACTGCCCGGGACGATGCGACAGACGATCACGCTTCGGAAAGTCATGGCTGCTCCTTGGCTGGCGGATCCTTGACGGGCGTAGACACCGCGGCGACACCGTAGATGCCGCGGCGACACCGTACGGCCGGGTGCGGTCGGGCTGACGCCAGTGACCCTGCCGGCCGTCGCGTCTCTGCGCCGTCACCGCGATCCGGTCGCCGTGCCGCGAAACGGTGACGCCGCGGGGACGGGTGGCTGCCAGGATGGGTCCGCTCTCGCCGACGCCGGCCCGGCGAGGGGGACTCGGTGAGGCCGGCCGGTGAGGCAGGTAGTCCTCAGGCCGGTCGCTCTCAGGATGGCCGCTCTCGAGACGGCCGCTCTCAGGATGGCCGCGTGACGCGGGGAGGATCGGTACCGGGGCGGCCCTGGCGCTGGCCAGACGAAATGATCGGAGGAAGGACTTGATTGATCAGTTCGTGCATCGCCGTGGACGGTTCGAGTTGCAGCTCGCGGAGGAGGAGATCCCGGTACACGTAGAACGCGTGCAGCGCCTCGTAGGCGTTGCCCTCGGCGAGGTGCGTCGCGACGACCAGGCGGTGCGGGGTTTCCCGGAGCGGCTCCGCGGCGATCGCCTCCAGCGCGGCCTGCAGCGCCGCCCCGTGGTCACCGGCCCGTAGGTGGGCACGGGCAGTCTCGTCGAGCAGATGAAGTCGCAACTGCCGGAGCCGTTCGCGTTCCAGCAACACCCAGTCGTCGTACCAGCCGGGCAACAGGTCGTGCCGGCCGGCGGCGAGGACCGGCGCGGCCGGGCGCGGATCGCCTCCCTGGTTCACCCCGCTCGCGGCGCGGACGAGTTCGTCGACGTCGACGTTGACTCGCGGATGAAGCCGGACGGTGTCGCCCGCCGCCACGATCGGGCAAAAGGGGTCCTGGCGCAACCGCCACAACGCGGTCCGCAGCGACGACAACGCACGCTCCTCCGGTGTGTCCGGCCACAGCAGCCCGGCAAGGTGCGAGCGGGTGGCACCGGGACGCAGTCCGATCAGCGCGATGGCGCGCTGCAGGCCGCGCGGCACCACCACCGGCTTGCCGTCGTGCAGCAGCCGGAACCCACCGAGCAGCACCAGCTGGATCGTCACCTCGGCATGGACAGCCGGGAGCTCGGCCGGTTGCCGCTCCTCGCTCGCTTCCCGCTCCTCACCCGGTTGCCGCGGCGCGCTCGGTTGCCGCCGCTCGGCCGGTTGCCGCGGAGGGCTCTTCCTCCCGGAGATCGGCGTGCTCTTTTCAGAGGCCATCGTTGAACCCCCTGCACGGAGACTCTCGTTCGGAAAGCCGCGCTGCCGGGGGGTTGGCTGGTGTGACACCGCTGTCCCCAAGCAACGGCCGGTGCCCTGACCCGAATACCTGCTTAGTCATAAAGTGTGACGAACGTTATCAATCGCTACTACGCTCCGTCAACGGTTCGGCCGGCGGTGCGACCGGCAGATTTTCCTGAAAACCTCACGTGACCTGCGTGGGGAGCGCAGGCCCACGCGGAACGATCCGGTACGCGCCGTCACCCCAGCGTCATAGCTCGCCCAAACCTGTGAGTTTTCTGTGACAGGCGATTGACACCCCCCGGGTCACGGTGGTGCGGCGATCCAGTCTGGGGGAACACATGGATGCTGTCACGACCGCGACCACGACACGCGGGAACCGGCGATGACCGCAGCGGCCACTGCTGAGCGGCAGCCGTGGGTGCGCTGCGCGTCGTGCTCGACGTTGCTTTATCGCAAACGGCTGTACCGCAATCTGGAAGTCTGCCCGGAGTGCGGCGACCACCGGCGGCTCGCCGCCGCGGACCGGATCGAACAGCTCGCCGACCCGGGCAGCTTCACCGCGTTCGCCGACCGGGTTCCGGCGGTCGACCCGCTCGGGTTCGTCGACCTGGTCCCGTACCCGGCGCGGCTGGCCGGCGCCCGCGCGTCCACCGGCCTGTCCGAGGCGGTGTTGTGCGGCGAGGCGGCCATCGACGGTCACCGCCTGGTGCTGGCGGCGATGGACTTCCGGTTCCTCGGCGGCAGCCTGGGTTCGGTCACCGGTGAGCTGATCGTGCGTGCCGTGGAGCGTGCCCGCCAGCGCCGGCTGCCGTTCGTCGTGGTGACCGCGTCCGGCGGAGCGCGGATGCAGGAGGGCGCGCTGTCGCTCATGCAGATGGCGACCACGATCCAGGCGATCGCCGGCCTGCGGTCGGACGGCCTGCTGAGCGTCAGCGTCATCACCGACCCCACGTACGGGGGCGTGGCCGCGTCGTTCGCGACCGCCACCGATGTCATCGTCGCGGAGAGCGGGGCCCGGATGGGCTTCGCCGGACCGCGGGTCATCCAGCAGACGCTCCGGCAGACCCTGCCCGACGGCTTCCAGACCGCCGATTTCCTGTTCCGTCACGGCTATGTGGACATGGTGGTGGAGCGCCGGCAGTTGCGGCCGGCGCTGCGCTCGCTGCTCTCGGTGGCGGCGCCGACGCCCGCCCCGCGGGCCGAAGCCCCGCGGCCCGAAGCCCCGCGGTCTGTAGCCACGAGACCCGCTCCCGCGTTGGCGGCCGCCGCACCGGTGCACGCGACCGTGCCGTCCCCTCGGGTACCGCCACCGGAGCCGGACGTCGAAGCTCCCGACCGGCCCGGGTCGGTGCGTCTGGCACCGCACGACGACCCAGGCCAGTCTCCGGGCACGGCTGGCGCGCCGGTACGCGACGGCACCTCCGCGCCGGCCGAGGCGATCGGGATCGTACGCGCCGCACGGCGGTCCGACCGACCGACCACATTGGACTATCTGGCCACCGCGTTCGACGGGTTCGTGGAACTGCACGGCGATCGGCTGGGCGCGGACTGCCCGGCGGTCGTCGCGGGCTTCGCCCGCCTGGACGGGATCCCGGTGGCGGTGATCGGGCACCAGAAGGGCCACACCACCGCCGAGTTGGTGGCGCGCGACTTCGGCATGGCGAGTCCGGCCGGGTACCGCAAAGCTGTCCGCGTCATGCGGACGGCGGCCAATCTCGGCCTGCCGGTGGTGACGCTCATCGACACTCCCGGGGCGAGCCCGGGCGTGCAGGCCGAGCAGCAGGGTCAGGCACTCGCCATCGCGGAGAGCATCTCGACCATGGCCGGCCTGCCGGTACCCGTCGTCGCGGTCATCACCGGTGAGGGTGGCAGCGGGGGAGCGCTGGCGCTCGCGGTCGCCGACCGGGTGCTGATGCGTCACGACGCGGTGTACTCGGTGATCAGCCCGGAGGGCTGCGCCGCGATCCTCTGGAACGATCCGTCCGCGGCGCCCCGGGCCGCCGAGGCCCTCTGCCTGACAGCACCCGACCTGCTGCGGGTCGGCGTGATCGACGCGATCGTCGGCGATCCGGCCGTCCCCGGCGGGCAGCACGCGCCGGGCGAGCTGCGCGCGGCGCTCACCGGGACGCTCACGCCGCTGCTGGACGTACCCGCCCAGGATCTCGTGCCGCTGCGCCGGGCGCGGTTCCGCAGGTTCTGCGCCACCGGTGACAAGGCCCGCACCGAACTGGGGAGCGTCCATGAGTACTCCGGAGCATGAGGACGGCGTGCTGGCCGCCCTGCGCCAGCAGGCCCGGTTGCTGGTGGGCGAGGTCGCCGGACCGCTGCGGCGGATCCAGATCAGTCGCGGTGACGCCGCCGTGGAGATCGAATGGCACGGCGACCACAACGGCGGGCCGGCGCGGCCAGCCGCCGTACCGCCGGCCGCACCGGTTACCGCGACCGCTCCCGCGGACGTACCGCAGGCGATGGCGGGGCCCGGGTCGGGCAGCGCCGTGTCGCACAGCATCGTGTCGCCGATGGTCGGCACGTTCTACCGCGCCCCCGAGCCGGGCGCGACGCCGTTCGTGGCCGTCGGCGATCTGGTCGAGCCGGACCGGGTGATCGGCATCGTCGAGGCGATGAAGCTCATGAACGAGATCACCGCCGGCCAGGCGGGTCGGGTGCTCGACGTGCTCGTCGACGACGGCCAGCCGGTCGAGTTCGGACAGGCGCTCATCGCCCTGGCACCGGCGTGACCGGCCGCGGGGGGATTTGCCGCAGGGGATTTTCGCACAGGGATTTGCCGTACAGGGATTTGCCGCACGGGGATTTGCCGCGCGAGACGAACAGGGGGAGGGCGCGAGCATGTTCGAGAAGGTACTGATCGCCAACCGCGGCGAAATCGCGGTACGGGTCGCCCGCGCGTGCCGGGAGTTGGGCGTACGGACGGTGGCGGTCTACTCGACCGCGGACAGCGACTCGGCGGTGGTGCGGATGGCCGACGAGGCGGTCCGGATCGGGCCGCCGGCGAGCCGGCACAGCTACCTCAACGCCGCGGCGATCGTCGAGGCGGCCCGGCAGACCGGCGCCGACGCGATCCACCCCGGCTACGGCTTCCTCTCCGAGGACGCCGACTTCGCCGAGGTCTGCGCCGACAACGGGCTGGTCTTCATCGGACCCGACCCGGAGGTGGTGCGCGCGTTCGGCGACAAGGCGCGGGCGCGCACCCTGATGCGCCAGGCCGGACTGCCGCTGAACGCGGGAAGCGCCGAGACACTGGCCAGCGCGGCAGCCGCGCGAACGGTCGCCAAGGAGATCGGTTACCCGGTCATCATCAAGAGCGTCGCGGGCGGCGGCGGTCGCGGGATGGCCGTGGTGTGGTCGCCGTCCGAACTCGCCGACGCGTTCGCGCGGACCCAGATGGCCGCACAGGCCACGTTCGGCGACAACCGGGTCTACCTGGAGCACTACCTGGTCCACGCGCGGCACGTCGAGGTGCAGGTGCTCTGCGACGCGTACGGCAACGGTGTGCACCTGGGTACCCGGGACTGTTCGGCGCAGCGCCGGCACCAGAAGCTGGTGGAGGAGGGCCCGGCGCCGGGGCTGTCCCCGTGCACCCTGGACGCCATCGCCGACGCCGCGGTGCGCGGAGCGCTCGCCGTCGGCTACCGGGGAGCGGGCACCTTCGAATTCCTCGTCGACGAGACCGAGGGATTCCGTTTCATCGAGGCGAACTGCCGCATCCAGGTGGAGCACCCGGTGACCGAAATGATCACCGGTCTCGACCTGGTGCACGAGCAGTTGCACATCGCGGCGGGCGTGCGCTTGCGGATGCGGCAGGACGAGGTACGGCTGCGAGGCGCCGCGATCGAGTGCCGGGTCAACGCGGAGGACCCGGACCGCGGCTTCGCGCCGGCGCCCGGGCGCCTCGACCGGTTCCGGCCGCCGGGCGGCCCGTTCACCCGGGTGGACACCCACGGCTACCCCGGTTACCTGGTCGGCCCGTACTACGACTCGCTGCTCGCCAAGGTGATCGTCTGGGCTCCGGACCGCGACCTCGCCCTGGACCGGATGGAACGCGCGCTGGCCGAGTTCGACATCGCCGGACCCGGGGTACGCACCACGATCCCGTTCCTCCGCCGCATCCTCGACGACGCCGCGTTCCGCAAGGGCCGCTACTCGACCGGACTCGTCGACCGTCTCGTGAATCCGCCCGCGCCGCGGGACTCCCGTCTTCCACACCCAACCACCTGATGCCAGGGAGGCCAGATGACTCTCAACACTTCGGAGCGGCGCCAGGCCGTGACCGCCGAAATCACCGCGATCCTGGTGCGCAACTGTGGACTGGATCCCGACGCGGCCGCGTCGGCGCCGACCGCGACACTGGCGGAACTCGGCATGGACTCGCTCGCCCTGCTCGAACTGGAGGCCGTCGTCGCGGACCGGCACGGCGCGCACGTGCCGGAGAACGCCGCGCTGCTCACCATCGACGAACTCGCCGAACTGCTGGACATCCGCCCGCCCGGCGAGCCGGCCGGACCCTCGCCCAGCGGCAACCCGAGCGGCAACCCGATCCCCGCGCCGGCGGCCGACCCCGACCAGCCGGGGCACACCGAGAACACCGTCGTCATCAACGCCCCCATCGAACTGGTCTGGCAGCTGACCAACGACGTCGAGCGGTGGCCCGACCTGTTCACCGAGTACGCCTCGGTGGAGGTGCTCCAGCGCACCGGGGAGACGGTACTGTTCCGGCTCACCATGGTGCCGGACGAGAACGGGGCTGTCTGGAGCTGGGTCAGCGAGCGCACCGCCGACCCGGTACGGCGCAAGGTGCGGGCGCACCGGGTGGAGACCGGGCCGTTCGAGTACATGCGGATCGGCTGGCACTACGACGAGGTACCGGAAGGTACCCGGATGACCTGGGTGCAGGACTTCGCGATGCGCCCGACCGCCCCAGTGAACAACCGCCAGATGACTGAGCGGATCAACTCCAACTCGCGGATTCAGATGGCCGTCATCCGGGAGCGCGTCGAACGTGAGCGCGTCGAACGGGCGGCTACCCGGCAGGACGCCACGGCGGGCACGGGGGCCGGCGATGAGTGACGGTACCGGTGCCGAGTTCCGCCGGGTGGTCGCGGCGCGGGACGTACCGCCGGACTGCCGGCGCGGCGGCGAGCTGCGGGTCCTGTTGGGACCGAAGACCGTCGGGAGTACGTCGGGCTTCATGGGCGTCGCCCGGCTGCTGCCGGGGGAGCGGATCGCGGAGCACTACCACCCGTACAGCGAGGAGTTCCTGTGCGTCATCCGGGGCCAGATCGTGGTGGACCTGGACGACCAGCCGGTCCCGCTGGCTACCGGCCAGGCGCTGTTCATCCCGATAGGCGCCCGGCACCGGCTGCGCAACGCCGGGGACGAGCCGGCCGAGGCGGTCTTCCAACTGGGGCCGCTGGCTCCCCGGCCCGAACTCGGGCACGTCGACACCGAGAGCGCCGCGCCTCCCGCGCAGCCGGCGCCGGCCGAGCAGTCAGCGCCGGCCGCGCAGCCGGCGCCGGCCCAGCAGTCAGCGCCGGCTGAGCAGTCCGCGGCGGCTCAACGCGACGAGCCGGCCGAGCAGCCCGCCGAGGCCCCGGCGTGAACCCGCGCCGGACGGTGGTGACCGGGGTCGGTGTGGTGGCTCCCGGCGGGGTCACCCGCGACCAGTTCTGGGCCACCATCACCGAGGGGCGGACCTCGACCCGGCGGATCAGCTTCTTCGACCCGTCCCCGTTCCGCTCCCAGATCGCCGCCGAGTGCGACTTCGACGCCGCCGCGGCCGGGCTCACCGCCGTGGAGCGGCAGCGAGCCGACCGGTACGTGCAGTTCGCGCTCGCCGCGTCGATCGAGGCGCTGGCCGACAGCGGGCTCGCGACCGACGAGGCGACCCGGCAACGGACCGGGGTCGTGCTCGGCTCGGCCGTCGGCGGCACCATGGCGCTGGAGCGGGAGTACGTCGTGGCCAGCGACTCGGGCGCCCAGTGGCTGGTCGACCACAACCGCACCACTCCGTTCCTCTACCAGGCGCTGGTTCCGAGCAGCCTGGCCGCCGAGGTCGCCTGCCGGCACGGGCTGCACGGCCCGGCCCAGGTGATCTCCACGGGCTGCACGTCCGGGATCGACGCGGTCGGGTACGCGCACCAGCTGATCTGCGACGACGAGGCGGACGTGGTGCTGGCCGGGGCGTCGGACACGCCGATCTCACCGGTGACCGTCGCGTCGTTCGACGCCATCAAGGCGACCACCGCGGCCAACGACGACCCGGCGCACGCGTCCCGCCCGTTCGACGGGAACCGGGCCGGGTTCGTCCTCGCCGAGGGCGCCGCCGTGCTCGTCCTGGAGGAGTTGGCCCACGCCCGGCGGCGTGGCGCGCACATCTACTGCGAACTGGCCGGCTACGCCAACCGCAGCAACGGGTACCACATGACCGGCCTGAGGCCGGACGGCGCCGAGATGGCGCTGGCCATCACGGCGGCACTGGACGAGGGACGGCTCAACCCGGACGACGTGTCGTACATCAGCGCGCACGGCTCGGGTACCCGGCAGAACGACCGGCACGAGACGGCCGCGTTCAAGCGGGCGCTGCGCGACACCGCGTACCGCGTGCCGATCAGCTCCATCAAGTCGATGGTCGGGCACTCGCTCGGCGCGATCGGATCCATCGAGATGGCCGCGTGCGCGCTGGCCATCGAGAACGGGGTCGTGCCGCCGACCGCCAACTGGAGCACCCGGGACCCGGAATGCGACCTCGACTACGTTCCGAACACCGCGCGGGAAGTGGACGTGGATGTCGCGCTGTCGGTCGGCAGCGGGTTCGGCGGGTTCCAGTCGGCGATGGTGTTCCGCCGGTTGACCGAGGCGGTCCGATGACCGCCCCGCGCGCTGACCGGGGCGGCGCGACGAGCAAGAGGGCCGTGGTGACCGGGATCGGTGTGGTCGCGCCGACCGGTGTCGGCGCGGACGCCCACTGGAAGCGGGTACTGGCCGGGGAGAGTGCGCTGCGGCGGATCACGCTGTTCGACCCGACCCCGTACCCGTCCACGCTGGCCGGCGAGGTGTCCGAGTTCGACGCGCTGGGATGGGCCGACAACCGGCGGGTGGTGCAGACCGACCGGTGGACCCACCTCGGGTTCGCGGCCACCCGGCTCGCCCTGCAGGACGCCGGGCTGGCCGAGGTGGCCGGCGACCCGTACCAGGTGGGGGTGACCCTGGCCAGCTCGTCCGGCGGGAACCTGTTCGGTCAGCGGGAACTGCAACGCCTGTGGAGCCAGCCGTCGCGTACCGTCGGTGCGTACCAGTCGATCGCCTGGTTCTACGCCGCCAGTGTCGGCCAGCTCTCCATCCACCACCAGTTCAAGGGCCCGTGCGGGGTACTGGTGTCGGAGACCGCCGGCGGCCTGGACAGCCTGGCCCACGCGGTACGGATGATCCGCCGGGGTACCCCGGTGGTGATCGCCGGCGGTACCGAGTGCCCGCTGAGCCCGTACGCCCTGGCCTGCCAACTGCGTGGCGGCCTGTTGACCAGCAGTACCGACCCCGCCCGGGCGTACCGGCCGTTCGACGAGACAGCCAGCGGGTACGTGCCGGGGGAGGGCGGTGCGGTCTTCGTCGTCGAGGAGCTCGGGCACGCGCTGGATCGCGGTGCGACCATCTACGGCGAGGTGGCCGGCTGGGCCTCGACGCACGACGCCCGGTACACCGACGCTCGGCAGCGCGGTGACGCCACGCAGTACGCCCGCGCGATGGAGCTGGCCCTGGAGCGCGCCGGGGCCCGGCCGGACGAGGTGGACATCGTGGTACCGGACGCGCTCGGCGTACCCGGCTATGACCTCAGCGAAGCGCGGGCCCTGCGTACCGTCTTCGGTCCGACCTCGCCGCCGGTGACCACGCAGAAGCCGCTGACCGGCCGGGCTCACCAGGGCGGCGCGGCTCTGGATGTGGCCAACGCGTTGCTGGCGATGCACCAGGGTCTGGTGCCGGCGACCGCTGGGTTGGACCGGCCGGCGTCCGGGTGCGACCTGGATTTCGTCCGCGAACACCGGCAGCAGCGGTCGGATCTCGCCCTGATCGCGGCGCGCGGCTTCGACGGGTTCAACAGCGCGGTGGTGCTGCGCCGGGGCTCCGCGCCAGGGTGACGGGATGCGGCCGGTGGAGTGAGCCGCCGGCTCGGCATTGGCGGCGGCTGGGTGAGCCTTGACGTCCACATTGGTCTCTGCCACATTGGTCTCTGCCAATGTGATCATGCGGCGATCATTCGAGGTTCCGGGCGAGACGGACGTTTCGCGCGCAGCCGATCGGGGGCGTTGCCCCGACTGTGCGAGGAGGACGGCAATGGCTCCGAACGATGGCTCCGCTGGCACCTCGATCGACTTCGACTCGCCTCCGGCAATCGGCAACAGCCGGGGCGTCGGTAGGCGCAGCCTGCTCGTCGGCGGGGCGGCCCTGCTCGCTGGCGGCGCCGCGCTCGCGAAACCGGCGCGGGCACTCGGCGCCGGCCCGACCGGTGGGGCGACCGGTGCGGCGATCGATGGCGTGACCGGTGCGGCGAGCGCGAAGAGTGAGCCCGGCCCGTTCGGCCTTTCCCCCGAGCAGCAGGCCGGGCAGCGCGTGATCTGGTCCTACCCCGGTCTGACGCCGCCGCCGGCACTCTTCGACGCCATCCGTGCCGGACTGGTCGGCGGGGTCATCTTCTTCGGCGAGAACATCAACCGCAACGACCGCAGCCAGATCCAGGCGGTGACCGGCCAGTTGGCGCAGGCGCAGGCGGACAGCGGCATCGGATACCCGCTGTTGCTGATGACCGACCAGGAGGGCGGCGTCGTGCAGCGGCTTCCCGGCGCCCCCGGGGTTTCCGAGAAGCAGGTCGGCGCGTCGGCCGACCCGGTCGGTGCGGCGCGATCCGCGGGCGTCGGCGCGGCACAGAACCTGCTCGACGCCGGGATGAACTGCAACCTCGCGCCGGTACTCGACGTGTACCGGCAGGCCGGCAACTTCGACGACCAGTTCGGGCGCTCGTACAGCATGGATCCCGCCGTCTGCGGCGTGTGCGGTGCCGCGTCCATCACCGCGCAGCAAGAGCTCGGCGTGGTCACGACCGCCAAGCACTTCCCCGGGCTCGGTGCCGCGACCAGAGCCCAGAACACCGATCTCGGGACCGCGACGCTCAACGTGTCGTCGTCGGACCTGCGTCGCGTCGACGAGTTCCCGTTCACCCACGCTGTGCAGGCCAACGTGGACATGGTCATGATGTCGTGGGCGACCTACCCGGCGCTCGACCCGAACCTGCCGGCCGGGCTGTCACCGAGGATCGTGCTCGAACTCCGCGGGCGGCTCAGGTTCCGCGGAGTCACGATCACCGACGCGATCGAGGCCGGCGCGCTGCAGAACTTCGGCGATACCGGTGAGCGCGCGGTCGCGGCCGCGGCGGCCGGCATGGACATCGTGCTCTGCTCCGCACGCGACGTCGGCCAGGGTCAGGACGCGGTCGACGCCCTCCAGGCGGCGATCGCCAACGGGCAGCTCGATTCGGGACTGGGCGCCGACGCGCTGCAGCGCGTCCTCGCGCTGCGCGGCCGGCTCGGCTGAGGCACCCACCGGCAGCGGGCATTCACCGGCCACAAGCATCTCGCCGGCGGCCGGACCACGCGGCGCACGGCGGTGCCCACCGGACGGGTGGCCCACGGTCAGCTCGTGGCCGCCGTGTCCTCCAGCGCCCGCCCGTTCGTTCGCGGGCCGAGCAGCCAGACGTCCACGCAGAGCGCGGCGATCAGCACCGCTGACCCGCCGAACACCCCGCCGGCACCGAGCCGGTCGAGCGCGGCGACCGCGATGAACGGCAGCAGCGCCGACGCGGCACGCGAGAGCGAGTAGGCGATGCCGATGGCGCTGCTGCGCACCGCGGTCGGGAAGATCTCGGTCTGATAGACATGAAAGGCGTTCGAGAACACGTTGCTGCAGATGGTCAGCAGGAATCCGGCGGCCACGATCAGCGGTGTGCTGGTCGAGAAGCCGAAGATCAGTCCGAAGACGGCGATGCCGATCGCCGAGACGATGATGAGCGTCTTGCGTTCGAAGCGTTCCACCAGCGGCAACGACACCAGCGAACCCAACGGGTAGCCGAGGTAGGTCAGTCCCGCGTAGCCGAGCGAGGACGTGACGGTGAAGCCCTTGGACACCAGCACGATGGGTGCCAGCGAGCCGAAGCCGTAGTAGGCGACCGTCTGCAGCACCTGGAAGGTCCACATCATGATCGTGCGGCCGCGGTACCGGCCGCGGAACATGTCGACGAGCCGCGGGCGCTGTTCGCGCCGCTGCGCGGCGGCCAGCTCGGCGGCGTGCCGCCCGGTCGCCTCGCTGAGCTCGGGTACCGGCCTGCCGGCTCGCCGCATCCAGGCGCGCACCCGCTCCTCCACGCGTCCCACCACGGCGTCCGCCGCGGCGAAGTCGCCGCGCGCCGCCAGCCAGCGCGGGGACTCCTCCAACGCGCGCCGGGAGAACAGCACCACCAGCGCGGCGAGCCCCCCACCGATCAGCAGCCAGCGCCAGCCGTCGATGCCGAACCGCGCCGACGCGATCACCCGCGCGCCGACGAGCGCCACGAGCGGTACGCCGAAGAATCCGACCGTGTACGCCCATGCGATGTACCGGCCGCGTACCCGCGCGGGCAGGAACTCGGCCAGGTACGCGTCGACGAGGACCAGCTCGGCACCGATCCCGATGCCGGCGAGGAACCGCAGCACCAGGAACACCTGAAGGTTCGGCGAGAACGCGGAGGCCAGCGAGAAGAGCGAGTAGACGAGCAGGTTGACCATGAAGATCCGTCGCCTGCCCCAGCGGTCGGCGGCGAGCGACAACAGGCTCGCCCCGATGAACATGCCGGCGAAGGCGCTGGAGATCACCGCGGACTTGCCGGTCGACGACAGGTGCCACTGTTTGGCCAGCACGGGAGCCAGAACGCCGCCGAGGAACACCTCGTAGAGGTCGAAGAACGAGCCGAGGCCCACGATCAGGGTGACCATCCGGTGCCAGCGGGACACCGGCAGAAGGTCGAGGCGGGCGGCGAGGGTGGCCGCTCTGGCATCGGCCGTCACCTGGGCACCGTCAACCTCGAGGACGCGGGCGTGCTACTTGTCCTGAAATGTACCAGGGGCCAGCCCCGCCGACCGGCGGAACCGGATGGCCGCACGGTCCGGCCGGCCGATACGCTCCGGGCATGGACTCGTCCTTGATCGAGAGCCTGCGCGCGGCCGTCGCCGACCGTCCGGACGACGTTCCGCTGCGGGTACACCTCGCCGAGCTGCTGCTGGCCGCGAAGCGCCGGGACGAAGCCATCGAGCAGCTGGCCCGGGCACTGGCCGGAGACCCGCAGAACGCCGGCGTACGGGCGTTGATGGCGCGAGCGATCGCCGGCGGCGAGCCGGCCCCGGCGGACGGTGACGTGCCCGGTCCGCGGCGACCGGCCGGGCCGGCGGAGGCGACGGACGGCGAAGCCGGCGCGGCCGCGGGGCCGGACAGCGAGCCGGACGCGTCCTCGGCGGTCCACGACCCGAGCCCGGAGGCCGCCTGGTCGGCGATCGTCGGGGACCTGGAGGATGTCATACCGCCCCGGTTCGCGCGTGCCGGCGACGAGCCGGAACCGATCCGGTCCGACGACGACGGCATCGTGCAGGCCGAGATCTCCTCGGTACGACTGGCCGATGTCGGCGGCATGGAAGACGTGAAGACCCGCCTGGAGCTGGCCTTCCTGGCACCGATGCGCAACCCGAAGCTGCGGGCGCTGTACGGCAAGAAGCTGCGCGGTGGCCTGCTCCTGTACGGTCCGCCCGGCTGCGGCAAGACGTTCCTGGCCCGCGCCGTCGCGGGTGAGATGGGCGCCCGGTTCCTCTCGGTGTCCATTGTCGATGTGCTGGACATGTGGTCGGGCCAGGCGGAACGGAACCTGCACGAGATCTTCGAGGCGGCCCGGCGCAACGCGCCGTGCGTGCTGTTCTTCGACGAGATCGACGCGCTGGGCCACAAGCGCAGCCAGCTGCGGTCCTCGGCCATGCGGACCCTCGGCAACCAACTGCTGACCGAGCTCGATGGTGTGGACGCCGTCAACGAGGGGATGTTCGTGCTGGCCGCGACGAACGCGCCCTGGGACGTGGACGCGGCGCTGCGCCGGCCCGGGCGGCTGGACCGGATGCTGTTCGTCGCGCCGCCGGACGCCCCGGCACGGTCGACGATCCTCGAATACCACCTGCGGGACCGCCCGATCGCGAACATCGATCTGGCCAAGCTGGCGGCGGCGACGGAGTCGTTCTCCGGAGCCGACCTGGAGCACCTCTGCGAGACAGCCGCCGAGAACGCGATCCAGGACGCCATCTCCTCCGGCGAGGTGCGGATGATCGAGCAGCGGGACATGGAGGCCGCCGCCCGGGCGCTGCGCCCCTCGACCGGCTCGTGGTTCGCCTCCGCGAAAAACGTCGCGCAGTTCGGTAACCAGGACGGCAGCTACGACGATCTGGCGCAGTACCTCAAGCGACAACGCCCCGCCCGATGACCGACCCGGAGCTGCGGCGGGTCAACGCGCTGCTCGAAGTGGGCCGCTGGGAGGCGGCCGCGGAGATCCTCGTCCGGCTCGCGGCTCGCGACCCGAACTCGGCGCGGCTGGCGTGCCTGCTGGCCCGGTGCCATCACCTGGGCCAGGACTGGCCGGCGATGCTGGAGCAGGCGGCACGCGCGTGCGCGCTGGCACCGAACGACGAGTGGGCGCACCGGCTGCGGTCCATCGCGCTGCGCCGCCTCGACCGGCCGGCGGAGGCCGTCGCGGCGGCGCGCGAGGCGGTGCGCCTCAAGCCGCAGCAATGGGAGCCGTTCGTCGTACTCGCCGAGGCGTTGCTGGCCGGTGAGGACGCCCAGTCCGCATTGGCCGCGCGGGACGCCGTGGACCGGGCGCTCGAGCTGTCGCCGCACAACAACGAGATCCTGGTACTCGCCGGCCGGGTCGCCCTGGCGCTCGGTGACCTGCGCACCGCCCGGGCGCGCTACGAGCAGGTACTCGCCGTGTCGCCGGAGGACGCGGCGGCGCGGGTCAACCTCGCCGTACTGGACCTGCACCAGTCCCGGACAACCGCCGCCGCCGACCGTTTCCAGGCTGTGGTGGCGGCGAACCCGGGCAATCCGCGGCTCGTGCGCAACGTCCAGCTGGCGGCGACCATGTGGCTCGGCCGGCTGCACCTGGCCACATCGGGCGTGTACCTCGCCTGCTGGCTGGCGGCCGCGACGCTGTCGCCGGGAGCCGTACGCGACGGCCTGGCCGCCCTGGTCGCCGCCGGTACGGTGGTCCTCGCCGGCCTCGCGTACCGGCGGCTGCCGAGCGGCACCCGGCGCATGGTCCGCTGGCCCGCGGTCGCGCTGAAGGACGACGCGAACGGCCTCAGGTCGCTGCGCCGGTCGCACGTGATCCTCATGGCGCTGGCGGTCTACCAGGTCGCGATCGGGCTCGTCATGCTCACCACCACCCTGCCGCTGTGGACCACGCTGCAGCTGTTCGCGACGGCCGGCGTGGTGCCGGCACTGATCCGGGTGATCCGGGTCTGGAACCGCGCCGTGTCCAGGGCCAGGAGGCGCCGGCGCAGCGGCCCGGGTACCGGCGACCGGGTCGCGCCCGGGGCGGCCGACCGGGCTGCGGCTCAGGCGGGGGCGCCGGGACCGGAGACTCCGGCCGGCCAGGTCTGAGCGGCGCGGTCTGAGCGCCGCGGCCTGAGCGCCGCGGCCTGAGCTTCCGGCGGCGAGCGCGGGTGGCCGCGAACCGCGACGTCGGCTCGTCTCAGTGGACCGTCGCGCGACGCTACCGGTGTGCGATGTCGACGTCGAGCAGTTGCGGCGACTGGACGAAGCCGTGCCGGCGGTACGCGGGAATGGCGCGGATGCTGGAGTGCACCGTCGCGCGCTCGACTCCCAGATCGCGTGCGTGGGCAAGGACCGCTTCGATCAGCCGGCCGCCCAGGCCGCCGTTGCGCTGTTCCGGTACCACGTACACACATTGCACATCGCCCGAGATCCGGTCCAGCGAACCCGGGTGCGGCACCCGCCGGACGGTCGCCAGCCAGGCCATCCCGATGACGACATCGCCGCCGACCACATTGTCGCGGACGACATCGCCGCCGACGACATCGCCGCGAACCGCGACCACACACCGGTGGGAGCCCCGGTTGTCGCGCGCCCATTCGGTGAACGCGGTCACGAACTCCTCCCGGGTGGTGACCGGGGGCGTGCCATTCTCCCGTGCCCACCGCCAGCGCAGTTCGGCAACGGCGGCCAGATCCTCGGGTTCCGCGGGGCGGACGGAAACGTTGTCCATGCGCCGATCCTGCCGCATGGGCTTCGAGAAGGCGGCGAGTGGCTGCGCGAGAAGGCGACGAGTGCCGGTCCGACCGGGCGGTTGTAAGATCTTGCGGAGTCGACAGCGAGGGGAACAGCCGTGCCCAACCAGATCGTCCGGTACGCGACAACGGATGGCGCCGGTGCCGGCGTCGGTCTCCGGGACGGCGACACCGGGGTGGTACGGGCACTGGCCGCACCCTCCCTGGCGGCCCTGCTGCGCGAGGGGAGTGCCGCCCTGCGGAAGGCCGTCGAGTCGCCGGGCGACGAGGTACCCGGTGCCAGGCTGCTGCCACCCGTCGACGGGTTGACCGAGGTGTGGGCCTCCGGGGTGACGTACCTGCGGTCCAGCGAGGCGCGGCAGGAGGAGAGCCAGGTCGCCGACGTGTACGCCCGGGTGTACGACGCGGCCCGGCCCGAGCTGTTCTTCAAGTCGCCGGCCTGGCGGGTCTGCGGCGACGGCGAGCCGATCGGCGTGCGGGTCGACTCCGACATCGACGTACCCGAGCCGGAGTTGGCGCTGGTCTGCGACGCGCACGGCGACATCGTCGGGCTGACCATCTGCGACGACGTGTCCTCGCGCTCCATCGAGGGGGAAAACCCGCTGTACCTCCCGCAGGCGAAGATCTACTCCGGCTCGTGTGCGCTGGGTCCGGGCATCGCGCCGATCTGGGAGATTCCCGATCCCGCCGCACTGTCGATCGCGGTCACCGTCCTGCGCGACGGCGACGTGGCCTGGTCCGGGCAGACCTCCACCGCGCGGATGCGCCGCGGCTTCGCCGAACTCGTCGAGTACCTGTTCCGCCAGGCGACCTTCCCGGACGGTGCCGTGCTGTCGACCGGCACCGGGCTGGTTCCCGACCTGGACTTCTGCCTGGCACCCGGCGACGAGGTGGTCGTCGAGATCGAGGGCGTCGGCCGGCTGGCCAACCCGGTGCGGTCGGCGACCCGGGAAGCGTTCGGCTGGCTGACTCCGGCACCGGACCGCCACGCGGCCTGAGCCGCCCGGCCTGAGGCCAACCCCGCTCCGGGGGCACGCCGGCCCGGCCGGTCGGCATCGGATACCGGAGCCGGTCGGACCAGATCGGGTGATCTTCCCGCGAAGCCGGCGACTCTGTGGCCGGTCCGTCGCTATGCTGCCGCCGTGGCGGAACCAGCGGGTCGCCGGCGTTCACTGACGCACAGCTACGGCGAGACACGGCGGTCCAGCTGGCTGGAGCTGTTCTTCGACCTGGTGTTCGTCGTCGCCGTGTTCCGGCTCGGCCGGTTGTTGGTGGACGATCCGTCGTTGCACGGCGTGCTGGTCTTTGCCGGGCTGCTGACCACGGTCTGGTGGCTGTGGATCAGCTTCTCCTACTTCGCTGACCTCTTCGACGACGACCGTCCGCCGAGCCGCCTGGTGCAACTGGTCGCGATGCTGGGCGTGTTGGCATTGTCCACGTCGCTCGGCGGCGTAGCGGCCGGGAACTCTGGCCGGTTCGCGGTGGCGTACGGACTGTTGTTGCTGCTGCTCCTCGGCATGTACGCGGTCGTCGGGTGGCTGGACGAACAGGTACGGGAATTCTGCCGGTGGTTCGTCCTCGGGTACCTGGTCGGCGCCGCCGCCTGGTTCGGTTCGCTGCTGGTACCCACCCCGGCTCGGTACGCCGTCTGGGGTGCCGCGCTGGTCGTCAACGCGGCGGTCTCCGGACCAGTGGCCTACGCCAGGGTGAGCAGCCTACCGACTCAGGAGTCACACATGCCGGAGCGGTTCGGACTGTTCACCATCGTCGTGCTCGGGGAGGCTGTCCTCGCGCTCGCCAATGCGATCGACGCGACCGGCTGGCGACCGTCGACCATGGCCATCGGAACAGGCGGCTTCGTCATCGCCAGCGGGGTGTGGTGGGTGTACTTCATCACGGCGTTCCACCGCGGCGAAGCCAACCGGGCACTACGCGCCGGCAGGCGGGCGACACTCCGCAGCTTCCTCTACGGGTACGGCCATCTGGCGGTGTACGGGGCGATAGCGGCCCTGGGCGTCGCGGTCGAGTTGGCCGCGCGGGAGGCGGCGCACCACGAGCGCGGCGTTTCCGGGCCGCTGCTGGGCGGAAGCCAACTGGCGTTGGTGCTGGGCGGGTTGATCCTCTATCTCGGTCTCAACCGGCCGGTCAGCCGGAGGGTGGCGTCGGCCCACGGCGCGTTGGCGGTCGTCGCGCTGGTCATCGCGCTCGGTGGGCTGCCGCCACTCGTGGCGGTGAGCCTGAGCGTCGCGATCTGGGTGATCGTGGTCGTCGTCGAGCAGGCCGCCGCGTCAGCGCAGGATGGTTGACCGAGTCGGCCAGGCACCTCCGGCCGCGCCGTCGGCGATCAGGGACTGAGGTAGGGGATGGTCTGCGGGCCCTCGGGCAGGACGCAGACCGTCGCGTGCGAACCGTGCCGCGCCACGCAGTCCGCGATGTCGGCGGTCTGCTCCAGGTGCGCCTCCCGAAGCTGGGCGTCGGACAGGTACGAGGTGTGCATGACCACCCGTGCGGCGGACTGGATGCGCGCCTGAACCTGCACCTGCCACTGGTCCGGCACGGTACGCGGCCGGGCCCGGATCGCCTCCAGCAGCGCGGCCGGGGAGGGCTGCGAGGTCAGCACCTCGCGGTATGAGCCGTGATCGGGGAAGCCGTCGCGGCACTCGGCCGCGCAGATGATGGTGCCGCCGGGCTTCACCACGGTGGCCGCCGCCGACATGCCCTTGACCGACTGGTACAGGTTCTGGTCCAGGGGGAAGCCGGCGTTCGTGGTGACCACCACGTCGAACGGCGCCGGTACCGGGCGCATCGCGATCGTCCGGGCCGCCTCGATGGCCGCGGCGTGCATGGCCAGCAGGTCGCCGCCGAACGCGGCCACGATCCGCTGCTGCCGGTTGAGGATGACGTCGAGGGCGAAGTGCACGCCGGTACCCGCCGCGATGGCACGCACGTCGTCATGCACCGGATTGCCCTCGGTGATGCCCCAGGTGGCCCGGGCGTCGCCGATGCGCGCGGCGTCGTGCAGGGTCAGCACCGTGTCCAGGCCGGCGAGCCCGGGCGCGACAAGCTTGGGACCGCCGGAGAACCCGGCGAAGAAGTGCGGCTCGACGAAACCGGTGGTGATGCGTACGTCGGCGTCGACCCACTCGCGATTCAGCCACACCGGTACGTCGTTGCCGAAGCGGCCCAGGAACCGCAGCGAACCGGCGTCCCGCGCGTCGTGGTTGACGATGCGTACGTTGTCGACGATCCAGTCGCCGAACATGGCGCGCAGTTCGGCCGCGGTGTTGGCCCGGTGCGTACCGGTGGCCACCAGGATCACCAGGTCCTCGCGGGCGAGTACGCCATCGAGTTCGTCGAGGATCGCCTCGACCATCACCTGGCGCGGCTGCGGGCGGGTGCCGTCGCAGGCCGAGATGGCTACCGTCTGGCCGGGGCGCACCCGCTCGCGCAACGGCGGCCCGGCCTGAGGGTGCCGCAGTGCCTGGCGCAGCGCGGCCCGCTCGTCGCCGACGCCGGGTGGATGGGTCGGCGCGATCACCGTCGTGCGCCCGTCGGGCAGGTCGACGGCCAGACCGTCACTGCCGTACGCGAGCTGGACTCTCATGGCCTGCCGTGCCGGGCCTCATCGGCCGGCCGGGCACAGCCGCATTTCGTGGCTGGGCCCGGCGTCATTGGCCGGCCGGGCGCGGCCGGCAGGTTCGTGGCTGGGCCCGGCGTCATTGGCCGGCCGGGCGCAGCCGTAGGCCGGCCATCCCGCCGTCCACTGCGAGATCCACGCCGGTCGTGGAGCCGGCCGCGGGGCTTGCCAGGTAGGCGATCGCGGCGGCCACCTCGTCCGCCCGGACCAGCCGGCCGTGCGGCTGCCGGGCCTCGAGCGCGGCGCGCTCCGCGGCCGGGTCGGGCGCCACCGACAGCAGCCGGTCGATCCATGGGGTGTCGGCGGTGCCCGGGGTGACGCAGTTGACCCGGATGCCCTCGCGCAGGTGGTCGGCGGCCATCGCCCGGGTCAGGGCGAGCACCGCCCCCTTGGAGGCCGAGTACAGCGCGCGTTGCGGCAGGCCGGCGGTCGCCGCGATCGAGCAGGTGTTCACGATCGCGGCGTGCGCCGAGCGGCGCAGGTGGGGCAGTGCGGCCCGGCTGGCCCGCACCATGCCGATCACGTTGACGTCGAACACCCGCTGCCACTCGGCGTCGGAGTTGTCCTCGACGCTGCCCTGCGCGCCGATGCCGGCGTTGTTGACCAGGATGTCCAGCGCCCCGTGCCGCCCGACGACCTCGCCGATCGCGTCCCGCACGCTGTCGTCGTCGCTGACATCGCAGACGATCCCGCGCAGCGGCGCGTCGACGTTGTCGGGTTTGAGGTCGAGTACCGCCACGGTGGCGCCCCGCTGCGCCAGCAACTGTGCGGTGGCCAGTCCGATCCCCGATGCGCCCCCGGTGACGGCGGCGACAAGCCCGGCGAAATCCCCGTTGCTCATGCCTGACCCATCTCCTGCCGGGCCCGGCCCAGCCCGTCGATCTCCAGCTCGACCACGTCGCCGGCGCGCAGGAACGGGAAGTCGTTGGCGCCGAAGCCGACGCCGGCCGGAGTGCCGGTGTTCACCAGGTCGCCGGGTTCGAGCACCATGAACTGGCTCAGGTACCACACCACGTGGTACACCCCGAAGATCATGTTTTTGGTGTTGCCGTCCTGGCGCACCTCGCCGTTGACCCAGGTGCGCAGGCCCAGCGCCTGCGGATCGGGTACCTCGTCCGCGGTCACCAGCCACGGGCCCAGCGGGTTGAAGGTCTCGCAGGACTTGCCCTTGTCCCACTGACCGCCCCGCTCGGTCTGGAACTCGCGCTCGCTCACGTCGTTGGCCAGCGCGTAGCCGGCGATGACCCCGGCCGCGTCGGCAGGCGAGTCGAGGTACCGGGCCGGCTTGCCGATGACGATGCCCAACTCGACCTCGTAGTCGGTCTTGACGCTGCGTCGCGGAATGAGCACAGTGTCGTTCGGGCCGACCACGGTGTCCGGCCCCTTCATGAAGATGATCGGCTCGGTCGGGGTGGCCGCCCCGGTCTCGGCGGCGTGGTCGGAGTAGTTCAGCCCGATGCACACGACCTTGCCGGGCCGGGCGATCGGCGACCCGATCCGCTCGGGGGTGGGAAGCTCGGTCAGCTCTCCGCGGGCGACGGCGTCGCGCACCCGGTCGACCCCGTCGCCGGCGAGGAAGGCACCGTCGATGTCTGTGGTGAGTGGCGAGATGTCGAGATACCGCGCGTCACCGTCGAGCACCGCGGGCCGTTCGGCACCCGCCGGTCCGATCCGCACCAGCCTCATGAAGTTGTCCCCTCGTCGCAGCGGCAGGCGAGCGTGTCTGGCGAACCCGCCCCGGCGCCCTGTGGGACAGAGTCCGTTCAGCCGGCCGTCGCGCAGATTAACCCGATGTACGATCGCCTCGCAGCCTCGCACAGCCCGCATAACCTGTCTAGATCCGTCTCGGGACACGGCTGTGTTGACTGAATCACCGGACCATCTCCTCGAATGCCGGCGAAGTCATCCGATGATTCCGTCATAATCCACTGTGGACATCCCGGCGAGGCGACCTCACGCCGCCTCGCCGGTGGCCGGCCCTGACCCCCGCTGGTCATGAGCCGGCCGCGTCGTTGACCGGCCGCGTCGTTGGCAGGCCGCGTCGTTGGCAGGCCGCGTCACGAGCCGGCCGCGTTGTCATCCGGCCGCGCAGGGGACGTCGTTGAGCAGGAAGGCCGTTGGCGCGGCGTCGCTGCCGTGCCAGGTTCCCCTGATCTCCATGGACACGCTGCCGTGTGCCGGGATCACCGCGTTGCCGTGCGTGTTCCGCAACGTCGCGGCGGCGCCGGACTGGTTGAACGTGGCGTCCCACGCGGCGGTGATGCGCTGGTCGCCGCCGAACGTGAAGCCGAGCTTCCAGCCGCGGATCGGGGCCGACCCCGAGTTGACCGCCTTCAGCCTCGCGACGAAGCCGCCCGGCCACTGCGACACGTTCGTGTACGTCACGGTGCAGGCCGGCGACGGGCTCGGCGACGGGCTCGGCGGTGCGGTCGACGGGCTCGGCGTCGGGATGGCCGGATGCCCGTTGACCGCATTGGTCGCGATCGACAGGTTGCCGGCCGCGTCGAAGGCCCGCACGTAGTACTGGTGCAAGACGCCAGGCGGTGGCGGTCCGGTCCACGGCGGCACGGCGAACGTCGTCCCGGTCACCGTGCCGACGAGCTTCGAGCTGTACCAACCGTCGAAGTGGTAGACGTTGTACCCGGTGACGCCCACGTCGTCGGTCGAGGCCGACCAGGTCAGCGTCGGCCCGGTGGCGTCGGTGAAGGTCAGGTTGCCCGGGGTCGTCGGCGCGCTCATGTCGCCGGTGTCGTTGGCCGGGGCGACCAGCGTGATCAGGTTGGACGACGGCGACGACTGCCCCGAACTGTCGATCGCGTGTACCGAGATCGTGTACTGATCGTTCGGGTAGACCGGAACCGTGGCCGTTGCGACGTTTGCGACCCTCGTTCCCCCGATGACGTCGGTGAATGGTCGAGCCATCGTGATGCCGTACTCGGTGATCGGGCAGCAGCCGGGAGTCGAGGCGGTCCAGCTCAGCGTCAGGGAGTGTGACAGGAGGCTGGTGACGGTCAGGTCGGTCGGCGCCGTCGGCGCGAACGGCGACGTGCTCGGTTGGCTGGGCGTGACGCTGTCGGTGGGCAGGGGTCCGGTGCCGACCGATCCCGTGGGTGCCGTGCCCGCGTTCGCGGCCCCGACGGCGACCAGACCGGTGGCGACCATCGCGGCGCTGAGGACAATCGTGGCGTACAGCTGTGGCCGCCTGCGGCGCAATGCGGCAGGGGCAGCTATTTGTGGCATGGGTCAACAATGCGTGAGACATTGATGTGCGTCAAGAAATAATAGTGAACTAAAGCCCTTGCGCAAACGCTTGTTCGGCACCGGGTGGCCTTGTCAAACCCTTGTCGGGCCCGCGATTGTCGTTCCCATTGGTGGGCATCAGCCAATGCGGATTCCGCTTTTCGATGGCGTTCGACACCGCGCATTCGAACGGGGTCCGCGAATCGCCAAGGCACTATCCACCGGCTTCGACCGGCGTGTTGCGGTGCGCCCCGTTCTTCGACGCCCCGCCCGCTATCGACGCCAAAAGTCGACGCGTGTCCGGGTCCGCCCGATCCCGCGGTCGGTTCGCGCGCCGAGCCGGCGGGATGTGCCGCCTCGCTGGTGGGATGTGCCGCCGGGGGAGGCCGGGGCGCGGGCGGAAGGCACCGGGAGACCGGGCGCGGGCGGAAGGCGCCGGGCGGAAGGCGCCTTGCGGAAGACGCCGGGCGGAAGACGCCGGGCGGGTTTTCCCGGCCGTCTCCTGGGCAATCGCCTTGCAGGTCGGGGATCCGTGCCAGGGGTTCCGGGGCCTTTCGGCGCGCTCGGGACCGGACCGCCGGCTGCTGCCGGTGCGCCGGTACCAGCGCCACGCGATCACCGACGACCGGCGGAAGGCGCTCATGAGCTCGGAGATCAACCGCAGGGTATTCGCCCGCCCGGCCGCCACGCGGAGGGTGCCGGCGCGCGAGGCGCGGAGCCAGTTGGAGTCCCGGCGCTGGTGGGTCCTCGGAGTCGTCGGCCTGGCGCAGATGATGATCGCGCTGGACAACACCGTCATGAACATCGCGCTGCCGTCCGCGCAGCGCGCGCTGAACTTCAGCGCCGGCGACCGGCAATGGGTGATCACCGGGTACACACTCGCGTTCGGCAGCCTGCTCCTGATCAGCGGACGGCTGGCCGACCGCATCGGCCGCAAGAACGTGTTGGTCACCGGGCTGATCGGCTTCGCCATCGCCTCGGCGGTCGGCGGTGCGGCCCGCAACTTCATGATGCTGGTGGCCAGCCGCGCGATTCAGGGGGTGTTCGCCGCGTTCCTGGCGCCGGCAGCCCTCGCCGTGCTCACCACCACGTTCGCCCGCGGGCGGGAACGGGGACGGGCATTCGGCATATTCGGCGCCATCGCCGTCGGCGGTGCCACCGTCGGTCTCCTGCTCGGTGGCGTGCTCACCGAGTACCTGTCCTGGCGGTGGACCCTGTACATCAACATCGTGGCGGCAATCCCGGCGGCCGCCGGGGCGATCGCGCTGCTGCCCGGGCGCGGCCCCGCGGCCTCCCACGCGCGCATCGACGTACCGAGTACCGCGACCGTGTGCGGCGGGCTGTTCGCGATCGTGTACGGCTTCGCGAACGTACCCCGCGACGGCTGGGTGTCAACGGCGACCGTGGGCTTCCTCGCGGTGGGCGCGGTGCTGCTGATCGCGTTCATCGTCCTGCAGGCGCGCGTGTCGAACCCGTTGCTGCCGCTGCGCGTGCTGCTCGACCGTACCCGGGGCGGCGGCTACCTGGCGATCCTGCTCGCCACCGGCGCCATGCTCGGAGTCTTCCTGTTCACCAGCCTGTATCTCCAGCAAATCCTGCGCTACAGCGCGGTACGCACCGGCCTGGCGTTCCTGCCGCTGCCGTTGGTTCTGGTCGTGGTGGCCGCGATCCTGGGCCCGACGCTCGCCCGCCGGGTCCCGCCGAAGGTGATCGTGCCGGTCGGGATGGTGCTCGGCGCCGCCGGCGTGTACCTGATGACCCGGATCGGCCTGACCAGCGACTACTTCGCCGACCTGTTGCCCAGCATGGCGCTGCTCGGCATCGGGCTCGGTCTGGTCTTCTCCACCAGTTCCAGCATCGCCACGCTGGGCGTGCTGTCCGAGGACGCCGGGGTGGCGTCGGCGACGTTCAACACCGTGCAGCAGGTCGGCGGTTCGATCGGCGTCGCGGTACTCAACACGCTGGCGGCCACCGCCGCGGCGCGCTTCCTCGCCGGCCGGACGCCGTCCGCGCAGACCGGGGCACAGGCCGCGGTGCACGGCTACACGACCGCGTTCTGGTGGTCGACCGGCCTGTTCCTGCTGGGCGCGGTGGTGTCGGTGCTGTTGCTGCCCCGCGGGGTACCGGCCGCGTTGCGCGACCCCGGTGAGGAGAACCGGATGGTCCCGACCTAGTGGCCGCCGGGCCCGGTCGCTAACGGGCCGAGTCCCTACCGGCCCCGACGCTACGGGGCCCAGCCCGTGGCGGTCACCACGTCGTGGGCGATGTCCGTGACGCTCCGGCGATCGGTCGCGATCCGCACCGTGTCCGCCGGCACCCGCTCATCCAGGAGCCGGGCCTTGTGGACGCTGCTGTCGCGCGTCTCCTCCAGTTCGGTGCCGAGTTCCCGCCGCGCGAGCCGGTCGTCCACCGTCGCGTCGTCGGCGGTGAGGAGAACGCGGACGATCCGCACGTCGGCGCCCATCGCCCGGCGGAACATGCCGGTGCTGGAGGGCAACACGCTGAGCGTGTTGGTGTAGATGAGCCGGCGGTAGCCGAGCCCGCGATAGTTGGACCAGACGGCGGCCAGGTTGCTCGCCACGATCCTCGACCGGTCCGGATCCCCCTCCGGTGCCGGGTGTACCTGCCCCATGAAGTCGCCCTCGACGATCGCGTGCCGGACGGCGGCGGCGCGCAGGCGCGCGGAGACCTCCCACCCGATCGTGGTCTTGCCCACCCCGGCACGGCCGCCGATCAGCAGCACCTCCGCGCGATCCATGCGGGCAGCCTGCCAGTCCCGACCGTCGCGCGCGATCCGATATCGCCCCGGTGTCGGGCCCGGGAAGATGACTGACCGTACCGGAGCCTGTCGCCAGGGTTCGCGCCCGCCGAGCCCGGACGGGTTCGTAGCGAGCCAACACCAAGCTCGAAACAAAGCCCTGAACTGGGAGTACGCCCCGGTGACACGCGCTCGGGCAGACATCGAGGTATTGACACAGGCGAGTTAGGATGGTTCCCTTCCTATTACTCGCCGTACCGCTCCTCTCGCGCCGAGCCGAGTCACTGGGCACACCCTGGGCCGTCACTCCGGCCGGTCGCGTCGTGTCCAGGTGACCTTCGGGCGGCGCGTACGGGCGGCCCGGCCGTACCCCGTCAGTCGCTCACCGCCCCACCGGAGAGGCAGCAACGTGAGACGTTTGCGTCCCGCCCTGGTCCTGCTCGCCGTCGCCGCGCTATCGGCAACCGCCACCGCGGCGCTGGCGTCGACCACCCCGACAACCAGCGTTCCGGCTGCGGCCGCCGCCGGCCCGAGCGCCGCCGCGCTGCTGGCCAAGACCCAGACCTGCACACCAGCGTCCAACGGGAAGTACGCCACCGACGACGGTGGTCCGGCCACCGTCTCCATCTGCAAGACCGGATCCGCGTACTTCTGGACTTCGGACATGGACGTCGACTGCGATGGCATCTCCACGTCGCGGTGCAACTCCAGCACCGACCCGTGGTACTTCGACGAGACCTCGTTCCAGACGTCGACCAATCAGTTCTTCACCGCCGACGTCACGCACTACTTCGTGATCCCGCTGCCCAGCTCGCGATTCAACTACTCCAGCGCCGGCATCCGGCCGGGCAACGTGGGCGCGGTCATCTACAACAACAAGGTCGTCTACGCGGTGTTCGCCGACGAGGGCCCCGACAACATCATCGGCGAGGCGTCCTATGCCACCGCACAGGCGCTGGGGGTGGACCCCGATCCGGCCACCGGCGGGACCGAGGGGCCGGTGACGTTCATCGTGTTCACCGGTACGGTACCGAACCCTGTGGAGAACAACTCGGTGATCGATCAGGTCGGCGCCTCGGCCGCCACCGCCTTCGTCGGATCCTCGTCGACGCCGCCGCCGTCCGGAGGGACCGGCCAGATCGTCGGGTACGGCGGCAAGTGCGTGGACGTTGCCGGTGCCAACCCGGCGAACAACACCAAGGTGCAGCTCTACACCTGCAACGGTACGGCCGCCCAGCAGTGGACGGTCGGCGGCGACGGGACGATCCGGTCGCTCGGCAAGTGCCTGGACGTGGCCTCGGCCGGGACCGTCAACGGTACGAAGGCGCAGCTGTACGACTGCAACGGCACCGCAGCCCAGCAGTGGCGGCGCAGCGGCAACGAGCTGGTCAACGTCGGCTCGAACAAGTGCCTGGACGCGACCGGGCCGAGTTCCGCGGATGGCACCCCGTTGCAGATCTGGAGCTGCACCGGGGCCGCGAACCAGCTGTGGACGCTACCGGCGTAGTCACCTCCGCACTGGCGGGCGGTGGGCGCGACACGTGCGCCCGCCGCCCGCTGCCGTATGCGCGGCTCCTCTCCGGGGCAATCTGACAGCAGATTGATGCCATCTGGCTTGGCATGGCGCCAATTTGACGCTACATTGCTGTCATGGACCTTGAGCCGTACGTGGACAGCCTCAGCCGCGCGCTCGCCGCCGCCGGTACCGCCGGGGGAGAGGATGCCCAGGCGTTCCTCGACCGGTTTGTCGGGCCGCTCGAATCGGCCATCCGCCTGAACATGCTCAACGCGCTGTCCGCCGCGGCCGACGAGATCAGCACCGGCCTGGCGGCCGGTTCGGTGTACGTCCGACTCCGCGAAGGCAACCCGGAGTTCGTCGTGGACTCGCCGGCTTCCGGCGGGATGCCCGAGGACGTCGCGGACGACATGTCACCCGCCGCGCCGGCCGCACCCCTCGCCGACGACGGCGCCACGTCACGGATCAGCCTCCGGCTCCCCGAGCGGCTGAAGTCACGGGTCGACGAGGCCGCCGGCCGGGAGGGACTGTCCGTCAACACCTGGCTCGTCCGGGTGGTGGCCGCCACGATCGAGGCCGAGGACCGTCGCGGCAGTTCCGGCCGGCGCGGCTTGCAGATCGGGCAGAGCTACCGCGGCTGGACCCGCTGACCCGTCACCCCTCACTTTTCCCCGCGAACGCCGACACCACCCGACCGAAAGGGCTTCACCATGCCAACCTTCGCCACTCCCGCACCGATCACCGTCAAGCTCGACCTCATCGCCGGGGACGTCCACCTCACTGCCGGCGACCGCGCGGACACCGTGGTGACGGTGCGCCCGGCCAGCGATCGGGAGGTCGACGTGCGGGCCGCGGAGCGGACCCGGGTGGAGTACGCCGACGGCACGCTGTCGGTACAGACGCCGAAGCGGCGTGGCCTGCTCGGCCGCATCTCCGGAGCGGCCCAGGAGGGTCGCGTCCAGGTGACGGTCGACCTTCCGGCGGGCTCCGGCGTGCGGGGTGCGTCGGCCCTGGGACGCATGCACGGCGAGGGCCGGCTGGGCGAGTGCCGCTTCTCGACCGCCGCCGGTGACATCGAGCTGGAGCAGACCGGACCGCTGCGCCTGGACACCGCGCTCGGCCTGGTGAGTATCGGATCCGCGATCGGCGACGTGGAGGCCACCACGGCGCATGGCCACGTGCGGATCGGCCGGATCGAGGGGAGCGCCGAGATCAAGAACCTCAGCGGCCCGGTCGAGATCGGCCAGATCACCGGGGACCTGAAGCTGACCGGTGTCAACGGCAGCCTGTCCGTCGACCGGGCGTACGCCGACGTGACGGCCAAGACGGCCAACGGCAGCCTGCGGATCGGTGAGGTCCGGCAGGGATCCGTCTCGCTGGAGGCCACGGCCGGGTCGATCGAAGTCGGGATCCGGGAGGGCACCTCGGCCTACCTCGACGCGCATTCCCTGATCGGCGGCGTGCGCAACGCGTTGAACGACGCGGACGCCCCGGCACAGTCGGACTCGACCGTGAAGATTGTCGCGCGTACCCACGTCGGCACCATCGAGGTGCGGCGCTCTCTGCTCGGCCAGGACAGCTGACCGGCGCGGGGAGCGGGGGATGACGGTACGGCCGGGTCAGGCGGCCCGGGGCATCGGGGGCGCGACCGCCGGGCGGCGGGAGAACCGCAGGACACCGTCGTCGATCCGGCCGTACCGAAGGTTCAGGACGTCGTGCGCGTAGCTCATGCCCAGGCGCCACGGCGTCCGTGAGCCGGACCGCGGGAACTCGTCGACGGAGCGCAGCACATAGCCGGCCTGAAAGTCCAGCAGCGGCTGCCGGTTGACGGTGGGATCGTCGTCGGCCGGTACGCACTGGTCGTACCCGCGGGCGTCGAGGTAGCGCAGCAGCCGGACGGTGTACTCGCCGACGAGGTCGGCCTTCAGCGTCCAGGACGCGTTGGTGTACCCGATGGTGAACACGAAGTTCGGCACGCCGGACAGCATCATGCTCTTGTACGCCATGGTGTCCCGCAGCGTCACCTCGCGACCGTCGACGACGAGGTCCATCCCGCCGAACGCCAGCAGACGCAGTCCGGTCGCGGTCACGACGATGTCCGCATCGAGTTCGGCACCCGATTCCAGGCACACGCCGGTGGGCGTGAACTCGGCGATCCGGTCCGTGACCACCGAGGCGCCCCCGCGCCGGATCGCGGTGAACAGATCTCCGTCGGGGGCCAGGCACAGCCGCTGGTCCCAGGGTTGGTAGCGCGGGTTGAAGTGGGTGTCGACGTCGTACCCGGGCGGCAGTTGCCGGATCGCCCCCTTGCGGATCAACGACTTCATGACCCGCGGGCGGCTCCGGGCCAGCCGGTAGAACGCAGTGCCGAGCAGGACGTTCTTCCACCGGGTCACCGGGTACGCCCGGCGTGCCCCGATCGTGCGCCGCAGCCGGTTCGCGATCGCGTCCTCGCCCGGCCGCGACGCGATGTACGTGGGGGAGCGCTGGAGCATCGTCACGTGCGTGGCCCGGTCGGCCAGCGCCGGGACGAGCGTCACGGCCGTCGCGCCGCTGCCGATCACCACCACCTTCTTGCCGGTGTGGTCCAGGTCTTCCGGCCAGAACTGCGGATGGACCACCGTACCGGTGAACCGCTCGATGCCCGGGAATTCCGGCACGTACCCGGCGTCGTACCGGTAGTAGCCGGTACACAGGTAGAGAAAACTCGTTGTCAGCCGGACCGGCTCGTCGCCGTGTACCACGTCCACGGTCCAGCGGGCGTCCACAGTGGACCACTGCGCCCGGACGGCCCGGTGGCCGAAGCGGATCTGCCGGTCGATCCCGGCCTCGGCGGCGGTCTCCCGCACGTAGTCCAGGATCGACGGCCCGTCGGCGATGGCCTTGGCCTGCGTCCACGGCCGGAACCGGTACCCGAGCGTGTGCATGTCCGAGTCCGAGCGCACACCCGGGTACCGGAACAGGTCCCAGGTGCCACCGATGGCGTCGCGCGCCTCCAGGATCGTGTAGGTCCGGTGCGGGAAGGCCGACTGGATGTGGTGCGCGGCACC
Organism: Rugosimonospora africana; assembly: GCF_016862975.1. Classification (GTDB taxonomy): domain Bacteria; phylum Actinomycetota; class Actinomycetes; order Mycobacteriales; family Micromonosporaceae; genus Rugosimonospora; species Rugosimonospora africana. The sequence goes on along the minus strand of NZ_BONZ01000068.1, from coordinate 20,939 downwards.
GATGCCGGACAGTCCGGCGCCGATGATGAGCACGTCGACGTGCTCGGTGGAGGTGGTCACTGGGCCCTCCGGCGCCGGGAGCTCAGGGTGGACTGCAACCCGGAGATCAGGCTGTAGTAGTGGGTGGGTGTGATCCTGGCGAGCGCGTCGAACACGTACGCGTCCGGCCCGACCAGGATCCGTGCCTTCCCGCGCTCGACGCCGTGATGGATGATCGCCGCGGCGCGGTCCGGTGAGGTCAGGGTGGCCGCCTCGAACTGGGCCGCCATCTGCTCCCGGGTGCGCCCGAGGCCCTGCGGGTCCTTGCGCATCCGGGCGTTGCGGGCGATGTTGGTGGTGATGCCCCCGGGGTGCACGGTGATCGCCCGCACGCCCGTGCCCCGCAACTCCTGGCGTAGGGCGTCGGTGAAGCCGCGGACCGCGAACTTCGCCGCGCAGTAGGCGCTCTGGTAGGGCATGCCGAGCAGACCGAAGACGCTGGACGTGTTCACGATGGCGCCGGCGTCCTGCGCCACGAGGATCGGCAGGAACGCCCGGGTGCCGTTGACCACGCCGTGGAAGTTGGTCTCGTGCAGCCAGTCGTCGTCCTCCGGCACCGCGTCCAGCACGGTCGAGGTCAGCGCGACGCCGGCATTGTTGAACACCGCCGCCAGCGGCGCCGGCATCCATTCGCGTACCTCGCCGGCGAACCGCGTCACGTCGGCCGCGTCCCGGACGTCGAGGACCCGGGTCAGTACCGTGCCGGACAGCGAGGCAGCGGTCTTGGCGAGCCCGGCCTCGTCCTGGTCGGCGATGGCCACCGGCGAGCCCAGCCTGGACAGCCGCCGGGCGAGGCTGCGGCCGATCCCCGAGGCGGCTCCGGTGATCATTACCGGGCGGCCGGTGATGTCAGGATGTGCTCGACGCATCGGTGCTCCCCGCCAGCTCGGGCTGCCCGCCGCGGCGGGCATGCGTGTCGATCAGGTCGACCAGGGTTGGCCAGGCGTCCCGCGGGAGGTCGTGGCCCAGCCCACGGATGGTCTCCAGCCGGGCGCCGGCGATCGCTCGCGCGGTCGCGGCCCCGCCGCTCGGGTGGACCATCCGGTCGCGGTCGCCGTGGATAACCAGCGTCGGCGCGGTGATCGCGCGCAACTGCGCGGTCCGGTCGCCGGAGCGGACGATCGCGGCGAGCTGCCGGGCCACGCCGCCGCTGGACGGATCCCGGTCGTACCCCTCGCCGGCCAGCTCGCGTACCCAGGTCTCGTCGAACGGGAAGCCGTGCGAGCCGATGTGCCGGAACATCCGTACCGCCCGGTCGGCCGATTCCTGCCGGGTCCTCGACGGGCGCCCGGCCAGCAGCCGCATGGTGGACAGCGCCGGACGACCGGAACCGCGCGCCCCGGTCATCGACATCATCGAGGTGAGGGTGCGTACCCGGTCCGGCCACAGCGTCGCGACCGACTGGGCGATCATGCCGCCCATGGAGATGCCGACCAGGTGCGGCCGCCGGTAGCCGAGCGCGTCGATCAGGCCGAGGGTGTCGGTGGCCAGGTCGGTGAGGTCGTACTGGTCCGGGTGGAAGCGCCGGGCCATCGTCACGAGCGGGTGCCGGGGCCGGAACCGTAGGTGGGTCGACCGGCCCACGTCGCGGTTGTCGAAGCGGACGACCCGGTACCCCCGCGCGGCGAGCCGCTCACAGAACTCGGTCGGCCAGCTGAGTAGCTGCTGGCCCAGCCCGGCGACGAGGACGACCGGCTCGGCACCGGCGTCACCGATCTGCTCGCAGGCCAGGTGGACGCCTCGCCCGACGTCGACAAGCTGCTCGGTCACGACTGCTCTCCGGTGGTCGGGTGGCCGGTGGTCGTGTGGCCCGCTGCCGCGGACCCCGGCTGTGTGCTCCGGCGGCGGACGACCGCCCGTCCGCCCAACGCCGGGCCGTTCGTGATGCCGCGGGAATGCCGCTTCTCGGCGGCCTCGGACGTCGGCAGCACCGTGTAGTCACGCAGCATGGTACGCAGCACGACGTTCATCTCCATGTTCGCGAACGCCGCGCCGAGGCAACGTCGGGTGCCGCCGCCGAACGGGATCCACTCGTACAGGTCCGGCTTCGCGTCGACGAACCGGTGTGGATCGAACGTCCCCGCGTCGGGGAAGAGGGTGTCGTTGTCGTGGACGAGCGTGATGCTGACGATGACCGCGCATCCCCGGGGAAGCGTCCAGCGACCGAGCTGGAGACTGTCCACCATCACCTGCCGGGCGACCACCTCGACGACCGGGCGGGTCCGCTGCACCTCGATGATCGTCGCCTGGCGCAGCGCGCTGCCGCCCGCGTCCACCTCGGCGACCAGGTCGCGCAGCACCTCGGGGTGGCGGCGCAGCCGCTCGACCGTCCAGGCCAGCGTCGTGGCCGTCGTCTCGTGTCCGGCGGACAGCAGGGTGAGCAACTGGTCCGCGACCTCGCTGTGGCTCATCCGGCCGCCGTCTTCGTACCGGCTCTGCAGCATCATCGCGAGGATGTCGTCGCGCTCGTCGAGCTGCGGGTCTGCCGCGGCACTGGCCAGCATCCGTTCGACGATCGCGTCGTAGCGGCGGCGCATCGCCCAGAACCGCCCCCACGGGCTCCACCGGCCACGGCCGACATCGGGGATCGGCAGCGAGGCCAGCCGGGAGCCGAGGACGACGATCCGGGGCAGCAGCTCACGCAGCTCAGCCAGCTCGGTGCCCTTGGCGCCGAACACGGTGCGCAGGATGGCGTTCAGGGTGATGCGCATCATGGACGGCATCGTCGGCAACGGCCGGTCCTGCGGCCAGGTCGCCAGCTCGCGTACCGTCTCCTCCTCGACGATCGTCTCGTATGCGGCCAGCCGGCGGCCGTGGAACGGCGGCACGAGCAACCGGCGCTGCCGGTGATGCCTCTCCCCGTTGAGGGCGAACATCGAGCCCGGCCCCAGCACCCGACTGAGATTGAGGCTGAGGTTGTCGACGGTGTCGGCGCCGGACTGGAGCAGCTGCTTGACCTCGGCCGGATCGCTGACGACCAGGGCGTGTTCGATCTTTGGCAGCTTGACGCGAAAGGTGTCCCCGAAGCGGTCGCGCAGCCGGCGCATCCTGTTTCCGGGGGTCAGCGTCATGGCAGCCTGGATCACGGACGGGGTCGACGGGCCGCGAGGAAGCGTCACCGTGGCCATCAGCCACCACCTTCCTTGGCATGTAACGCGGGCTGGTACGCGGGGTTGATGCGCGGGGCTGGTACGTGCACGTACCAGTCGACGGTACGCCGGGGTACCATTCCGTTCAAGAGCCGTCCCACCGGAAAGGGCTACCGTGATCACCGTGACGACCGCGGCTCGCCAGCCCCAGGCCGCCCGGACGGCGACCGGGCCCGGCGACGTGGGCACCTTCCGCCAGCGGCTGCTCGACGGCCTGGTCGCGTCGATCGCGGCCGACGGCTACCGCAACACCACGGTCGCCGACATCGTCCGCCGGGCACGGACCTCGCGGCGGACCTTCTACGAGCACTTCGCCAGCAAGGAGGCGTGCTTCATCGCGCTGCTCACCGACGCGAACGCGGAACTGGTGCGGCACATCTCCACTTCGGTCGACCCGACCGCCGCCTGGGCGGTGCAGGTGCGGCAGGCGATCGAGGCGTGGATCCACAGCGCGGAGTCCGCGCCGGCCATCACGCTGAGCTGGATCCGCGACGTACCGTCGCTCGGCGCCGCGGCCCGCGATCTGCATCGCGACACCATGGAAGCGTTCATCACCATGGTCCAGACGCTCTGCGACACCGACGAGTGGCACGCCATCGGGGTCGGTCCGGTGCCCCGGCAACTGGCCGTCATGCTGCTGGGCGGGCTGCGGGAGCTGTTCGCCAGCACGGTCGAGGACGGCGGGCGGATGACCGACATCACCGAGGTCGCGGTACAGGCGTCGATCGCCCTGCTCGGTCCGCGCACCTACGTCCCGGCGCCCCCGTAACGGGCTGTCGCGGGAGCCCCCGCCACGCCGAGGCGTGCCGGCCTGGGTACGGTGGGCCGGTGAGGCACCGGGAGGGCGGGGGCGGGGCGTGACCGACATGCTGGAACCGGTGCCGATCCACGTGCCCGACGAGGTGCTCGCCGACCTGCGGCTTCGTCTCGACCTGACCCGGTTTCCGGTAGACGCCGGCAACGAGGACTCGTATTACGGCGTCAACGGCGGGTACCTGCGGGAACTCGTCGAGTACTGGCGCACCCGGTACGACTGGCGGGCCGCCGAAGCCGCGATCAACGCGTACCAGCACTACCGGGTCGACGTCGACGGCGTACCGGTGCACTTCATGCGCAAAGCGGGGGTCGGGCCGCACCCGACACCGCTGATCCTCACCCACGGCTGGCCGTGGACGTTCTGGCACTGGTCGAAGGTGATCGACCCGCTCGCCGACCCGGGCGCGCACGGCGGCGACCCGGCCGAGGCGTTCGACGTCATTGTGCCGTCCTTCCCCGGGTTCGGGTTCTCCACCCCGCTGCCGAACCACCCGGACATGAACTTCTGGAAGGTCGCCGACCTCTGGCACACCCTGATGACCCGGATCCTGGGCCACGCGAGGTATGCCGCCGCCGGCTGCGATGTCGGGGCACTGGTCACCGGTCAGCTCGGCCACAAGTACGCGGACGAGTTGTACGGCATCCACATCGGCTCCGGGCTCAAGCTGAACCTGTTCACGGGCGACCGCGCCTGGGACTTCGGTGGCGGACGGCCGATCCCGGACGGCCTGCCCGCCGACGTCCACGCGCAGATCGTCGCGCTGGACAAGCGTTTCGCCGTTCACCTCGCCGCGCACGTGCTGGACTCGAGCACCCTGGCCTACGGGCTGTCCGACTCGCCCGCCGGGATGCTCGCCTGGATCCTGCGGCGCTGGATGAGCTGGAGCGACAACGGTGGCGACATCGAGTCCGTGTTCACCAAGGACGATCTGCTCACCCACGCGATGATTTTCTGGGTGAACAACGCGATCGGCACGTCGATCCGCACGTACGCCAACAACAACCGCTACCCGTGGACGCCGTCCCACGACCGGCAGCCGGTCATCGAGGCGCCGACCGGCATCACGTTCGTGGCCTACGAGAACCCGCCGGGCGTCACGACCGATCAGCGGGTGCGCAGCTTCCTCGACAGCGATCGGGCGGCCTGGTACAACCACGTCAACCTCACCGTCCACGACCGCGGCGGCCACTTCATCCCGTGGGAGATTCCCGGCGAGTGGGTCGACGACCTGCGCCGCACCTTTAAGCCGACTGGTCTGGGTCGTGGCGCGGCGTCAGACGCGCCGAGCCAGACTGGTCGAGAGAGGTAGCCTGCCCATGCTCAGCTTTCACGAGCTTCACCACCAGCCCGCGCCGCTGCTCCTGCCGAACGCCTGGGACATCGGGTCCGCGCTCGCGTTCGCCGAAGCCGGATTCTCCGCGATCGGAACCACGAGTTTCGGCGTGGCGGCCCGCGCGGGCTTCCCGGACGGTGGCCGCTCGACCCGGGACGCGACCTTCGCGCTCGCGCGCGGGCTCGCGAGCCTGCCGGTGCACGTGAGCTGCGACATCGAGGACGGGTACAGCGACGACCCCGAGGCGGTCGCGGGCTTCGTCGCCGAACTCGGCGTGGCCGGTGTCAACGTCGAGGACAGCTCGGCCGAGGCACTCATCGACCCCGGTGCCCACGCCGCCAAGGTCGCGGCGATCAAGCGGGCCGCGCCGGGAGTCTTCGTCAACGCGCGGGTGGACACGTACTGGTTGGGTCAGGAAGCCACCGTCGCGGCGACCCTCGACCGTGCCCGCGCGTACGCCGAGGCCGGCGCCGACGGCGTGTTCATCCCCGGCGCGACCGACCCCGAGGACCTGCGGCGCTTCGCGGCCGGAATTCCGGTGCCGGTCAACGTGCTCGCCCACCCCCGGCTGCCGGTGGCCGAACTCGGCGCGCTGGGCATCCGGCGGATCAGCACCGGTTCGCTGCCCTACCGTGCCGCGCTCGATGCCGCGGCCGGCGTGGCGACCGGCCTGCGCGACGGCGGGCTGCCGCCCACCGCGACCGGGTACCCGGAGATGCAGGAGCGGCTGGTCCGGTACCACGCCGGCACGTATCAGGTGCGATAGCCGGCGATGACCTTCCTCGCCGCCATCGTCGGGCTCGACGGTCTGCTCGCCTGGCGTGGCAAGGTGTTCTACGACTTCGCGAGCAGGTTGCGACGCAACGGCTTGCACGGCAGCCACGGGCGGTTGGGGCACGCCGCCGGCTGACCGCCGACCGTGGCTCGATGTGTCCACTGTGGACTTCGGTCGCGCCGGCAACCGGGATATTTTGGCGCTGTTCACCGGTTCGCCTGGACGAATCAGCGTTGATCGTCTATATATCTGCGTACTCTGTCGCACACGAACGAACGTTCAGACGGGAGTCCGCATGAACCAACACAGGATCCGATCGGGACGAGCTCTCCGGATCGCCGGTGCCGCGATCGGTGGCGCGGTCGTCGCCATGCTCGTCTTCGTCGGTCCGGCGGCGGCCGCCACGGGTACCGTGCACACCACGTCCGGTGCTTCGTTGACGGTACGGTCGGGACCGCACACCACGTCGACCGCGGTCGGCTCGGTCGCCGACGGCGCCTCCATCACCTTCGACTGCCAGATCCACGGCGACTCCGTGGTCGGCGTGTACGGGCCGACCGACCTCTGGGACCACATCTCGACCGGGTACGTCTCGGACGCGTACGTCTACACCGGATCCGACGGCACGGTCGCGCCCCTGTGTGGCGGCTCGACCACCCCGACGTGTTCGACCAGCGGCCTGGGCGACCCGAACACGTGCGCGCAGGCGGTGTCCTGGGCCACGTCGCACGAGACGACCACGTACCACGCGGACTACTACAACCTCTGCGACCACGTCGTCGGGCTGGCGTACGGATTCCCGGCCAGCGGCTCGACGACGGCGTACGCGCACTGGCAAGCGATTCCGGCCTCGTACAAGCACGCCGGCGACAAGAACGTACCGGCCGGCGGCCTCGCCTTCTTCTCCGGCGGCGCCGGCCACGTGATGATTTCCATCGGCGGCGGGAAGTTCGTCTCGAACGACATCCACGGCAACGGCACGCTGACCGAGACGACGATCGCGGAAATCATCAACACCTGGGGCAAGCCGTACCTCGGCTGGGCCCAGCCCTGGTTCCAGTACAACCACTAGACAACGCGTTCGGTGGCGGCCCGTTTCGGCAACAGCCGGGCGGGCCGCCACCGGTCGGCCCGGTCACCCGGCGCAGTGCGGCGAGCCGCCGCCGGGCGGCGGCCGATCCAGTGGTACGGTCCCCGATTGGTGTACGCGTACAGCTAATCTGGGAGCAGCATGCCACGCCTTCGCATCGAAGACGCGATCCATGACGCCTTCGTCGAGCTCACCGCGCTCGGTGAGCAGTACCTGTCCGACTTCGCCACCCGGCTCTCACCCGGCCTGCGCCGGGGCGCCGTACAACCGTTGCTGCGGTTGCACCGCTCCGGTCCGGAGCGGGTCAGTGAGCTGGCCGTCCAGCTGGGGCTGGACTCCACCACGGTCACCCGGCACCTGGACGAACTCCAGGCGCGCGGCCTCGTCGCGCGGCGGCCCGACCCGACGGACCGGCGGGCGACACTGGTGCACCTGACCCCGAAGGCGGTGGCCCAACTGGACGCGGCCGAGGTGGACCGGCGTACCCGACTGGGCAACGTACTCGCCGACTGGTCGGCGGGCGACCGGTACGAGTTCGCCCGCCTGCTGCACCGCTTCGTGCACCGGCCCGAGCTGGCCAGTGAGATCGCGGTGGGTGTCGGGGGCGGTCGTGGCTGAGGCAATCGCCGACCGGCGGGTCGCCGCCGAGCGAGACCTCCGTGAGCACACCTCGCCGGGCGGGGCCTGGGTCGAACTGGTCGTGGTCGGCCTCGGCGCGCTGATGGTGTCCCTGTCCCAGTCGCTGCTGGTACCGGTGCTGCCGGTGCTGTCGCCCCGGCTGCACACCTCCGCCGGCAACGTGGAGTGGCTGCTCACCTCGACCCTGCTGGTCGGGGCGGTCGCCGTGCCGCTGTTCGGGCGGTTGGGCGACATGTTCGGCAAGCGGCTGATGCTGATGGTGGCCCTCGGTACGCTCGCCGCCGGGTCGCTGCTCGACGCCCTCACCAGCAACGTCACGCTGCTGATCGTCGGCCGGGCCGTGCAGGGCGCCTCGCTGTCGGCGATCCCGCTGGGCATCAGCCTGCTGTCCTCGGTGCTGCCCAGGGAACGGGTACGCTCCGCCATCGCACTGGTCAGCGCGATGCTCGGGGTCGGCGGCGCGCTCGGGTTGCCGCTGGCCGGACTGGTCGGTGAGCACGCGGACTTCCACGTCCTGTTCTGGATCACCACGGTGGCCGGGGCGGTGGCTCTCGCCGCGACCGTGTGGTTCGTCCGGGAATCGCCGATCCGCACCGGTGGGCGGGTCGACCTGATCGGCGCCGTCCTGCTGTCCGGCGGCCTGGTCGCTCTGCTGCTGCCGCTGGCGCAGGGTTCCAGTTGGGGCTGGACCTCGGCGTGGACCCTGGGGCTGCTCGGGCTCGCGGTGGTGGTGCTCGCCGTGTTCGTCGTGGTCGAGCGGCGCGTGCCGGCCGCCCTGGTCGACATCGCGGCGATGTCGAGGCGCCCGATCGTGCTGACCAACCTGGCCTCGCTGCTGTTCGGCTTCGCCCTGTTCGCGAGCCTGATCGGTACCGCGTCGTTCGTGGAGGCGCCGCGCGCCAGCGGGTACGGGTTCGGCTCGTCCATCGTCGTGGGCGGCCTGTGCCTGCTGCCCAGCGGCCTGCTGATGCTCCTGCTCGCGCCGGTCGCGGCCCGGCTCATCGGCTGGTGGGGCCCGCATCGCACGCTGGCGTTCGGTGCGCTGGTGGTCGCGGCCGGCTGGGTACTGCGCATCGTCGCGACCGGATCGCTGTGGGAGGTCGTGATCGGCAGCACGATCATCGGTGGCGGCACCGGCATCGGGTACGCCGCGATGCCGACCCTGATCAACCGCAACACACCGACCTCCGAGATCGCCGCTGCCAACGGGCTCAACTCGTTGTCCCGCAGCCTGGGCAGCTCGCTGGCGAGCGCGATCGGCGGCAGCCTGCTCACCGCGAGCACCATCGTCCTCGGCGGGTTCGAGCTGCCGTCGCTGGGCGCCTACCGGGCACTGTTCGCGGTCTGTGGCGCCTCCGCCGCGCTGGCCGCGCTCGCCGCCCTGTTCATCCCGCCGGGCGCCCCGGACAACTGATCTGCGGCCGTGCCGGGGCCGGCTCACACCGGTCCCGGCACGGCCCGCGTCATCCGTTTCTCGGGGTACGGGCGAGGCGGAAGCTCACGTCGTCGATCTGGAAGGTCGGGTGGCTGCGGCGCCGTACCGAGGCCCGGCAGCTCCAGTGCTCGTCGGCCCATCCGCCGCCACGGAGTACCCGGTAGCTGCCGTACACCTGGGCGTCGTAGATGTCCCAGCACCAGTCCCACGCGTTGCCGAGCATGTCGTACAGGCCCCAGGCGTTGGGCCGCCTGCCGCCCACCTCGTGGATCCGCTCGCCGGAGTTGCCGCGGTACCAGCCGATCTCGTCCAGCTCGCCGTAGCGCGGGCCGGTGCCGCCGGCCCGGCACGCGTGCTCCCACTCGGCCTCGGTCGGCAGCCGGTACCCGTCGGCGGACTCGTCCCACGCGACGTCCCCGGAACCGGCGGGCAGCCGGTACGCGGGCGTCAACCCCTCGCACCCGGACAGCGCGTTGCAGAACCGGATCGCGTCCAGCCAGGAGACGCCCTCGACCGGCAGCCGGTCGCCCCGGGCACTACTCGGCCACTGGCCGGTCACCCGCGCGTACTGCGCCTGCGTGACCGGGAACGCGGCCAGCTCGTACGGCGCCACATCGATCACCCAGCTCCGTCGGGTACGCCGGTCGGACAGCGTCACCCGCCCCGGCGGAACGGCGACGAGTTCGATGCCGGTACCCGCGTCCACGTGGGCTACGCCACCCGCAGCGCGGCGCCGGCCGGCGGCTCGGGAACCGCGCCGGGGTGCAGGATCGCGGCGATCGCCTCGACCCCGTCGACCAGGCGCGGGCCGGGTCGCACCACGATCCCGTCCGCGTCCAGCGCCCATACCTGCGTGCCGGGGAAGCGGTCAACGATCGTCCGCGCCTGCCGAGCGGCACCCTCGACGTGGAAGCCGCAGGGGGTCACGAGGACCACGTCGGGTGCCGCGTCGGTGAACTCCCGCCAGGTGGTCTGCGTCGACCGGGCGCCGGGCCGGGCGGCGACCGGCTCGCCGCCGGCCGCCCGGACGAGGTCGGGTACCCAGTGTCCGGAGGTGAACGGCGGGTCGACCCACTCCACGACGGCGACCCGCGGCCGGGGCAGGTCCCGGACCGCCGAGGCCACCGCGGCCAGCCGTGCCCGCAGCCCGGCCACCAGCGTGGCGGCCCGGTCCGGCACGCCGGCCCGGTCACCGACGGCGACGATGGTGCCCAGTACCTCGTCCAGCGTGTACGGGTCGAGGGACAGCACGTCGGCCCGGCAGCCGAGGTAGTCGAGGGCGTCGGAGACGTGATCGGACGGCAGGGCACAGACCCGGCAGAGGTCCTGGGTGAGAATCAGCTCCGGGTCGAGCCCGGCCAGCGCGTCGGCGCGCAGGGTGTAGAGGTCGGCACCGGCGGCGAGCTGAGCCTTGACGTAGTCATCGATGTCGCCGGGGCTCAGGTCCCGGGTGTCCCGCCCGCCGACCACGACGGTCTTGTCGGTCCGGGCGGCCGGCGGATGGTCGCACTCGAAGGTCACCCCGACGAGCTGGTCGTCGAGCCCGAGGGCGTACACGATCTCGGTCGCGGAGGGCAGCAGGGACACCAGGCGCATGCTCCCATCCTGCCCGCCGGTGCCGCCCGGGCCGCGGCGCCCCCGCCCGGCGGCCCTCACCGGCCGGTGAGGCGCATCCGGCCGGTGGGGCGCCCCGGCCCGGCGTCACCGGCCGCCGGAGGGCCGCCGCGGCAACCAGAACTCCACCTCGGTCCCCTGACCGGGGGTGCTGTGGATGGTCGTCGTACCGCCGCGATCGGCGACCCGGCCGCACATCGACTGGGCCACCCCCAGCCGGCCGGATGCGGCCGCCTCGTCCAGCCGCCCGGCGGGAACCCCGACCCCGTCGTCGCGGACCGTGACCCGCACCCCGTCCCGCTCGTCCTCCAGCAGCACCCAGGCGTGCGCGCCGGCCCCGGCATGCTGGCGCACGTTGTCCAGCGCGGCCTGCACGGCCGCGGTCAGCTCGGTGACCGCGATGGCCGGCAGCACCACCGGTTGCGCGGGCGTGGCCACCTCGATCGCCGGGGACGCCAGGTCCCGCAGCGGGGTCCGCAGGTCCCCGTTGCCGTCGCCGCGAGCGGTCACGCCTCTGCTCAGCAGGGTGCGCAGCGCCACCTCCTGCTCACCGGCGAGCGCGGCGAGCTGGCTGCCCTGCCCACCCAGTTCGGGGCCATGCCGCTGGACCAGTGCCAGCACCTGCAACACGCCGTCGTGGATCGGCCGGGCCAGCCGGTCCCGCTCGGCGGCGGCGGCTTCCCACCGGATCTGTTCGGTCTGCTTCCGCTCGGCCCGCCGCACCGCCAGCTGCTGGGCGAATCCCAGCCCGCCGATCGCCGCGCCGGCCACCAGCAGGAGCACGGCCGAGGTGGTCAGGTGGTAGACCGAGTTGAGTGTGGACGAGACCGGCTCGCCGTCGTGCAGGTAGGTCACGCTCACCGTCTGCAGCCCGCCCGCCGCCAGGGTCGCGGCCAGCGGGCCCAGGACGGCCGGGAGGGCGCCGCGCGGTGCCAGGACCGGAGCCGTGGCGCCGACCACCGCGGTGGCCGCCGCCGTGACCAGGACGAGAATCAGCAGCCCCGGGATGACGCTCCGCTGGTCGGCCAGCTTCTCGGGATGGCCGGTCGTGGCCCCGTACGCGATGAACAACGCCGCCGCGCCGAGCACCGTCGCCGTACCGGCCAGCGGTACCCGCCACCGGTTGCCGGCCGCGACCACGCCGAGCGCCACGCCGGCCAGGGCACCGAGAAGGCGTACCGGGTCCTTGAACGCCAGCGCGGCCACCGCGAGGAGCATCGGAGCCGCGACGGCGACCTGGATCACCGCGGCGGTCACCGTCCCGGCCAGCGACCACAGACCGGCGATCGCGGCCAGGATGGCCACGGTCACCAACGTGATCACCCCGATGACGCCGATCTCGGCGTACCGGTGCCGGTACAGAGCGGACTCGGTGACCCCGAGCAGCGCGGCGAGCCGGTCGGTGGTCAGGAACGACAGCGGGACGGCCACGCACATCGCGAGCGTGGCGGGCACGATCAGCCAGAGTCGCTGCCACGACCAGAGACTCTGGTCCGATGGCCCGTTGGCGGTCCGGTCACCGCGCCGGTGCCGCCACACGGCCGGGGCCAGCGCGGCCAACCCGACCGCGGTCAGGACGGCGTGCCAGGTCGCTACGGTCTGGGTCTGGAGGAGCCAACCCGGCCCGATCAAGACGGTACCGAACAACCGGGCCCCCATCGTCAGTCCGGCGACGGCCGCGGCCCAGCCGACCGCGCTGCTCACCAGGCTCTGGGCGCAGGCCAGCACGCCGACCACCGCCAGCGGGTACCCCGCCCGGCAGACTATGTCCGCGGCGAGAGGGAACTCCGCGTGCGTCAGTTCGGCGACCGTCGGCGCGACCGCCAGCAATCCCGCCGCGGTGAGCAGGTACGGCCACCAGCGCAGCGCGCACAAGCCGACCAGGGTCGCCGCGATCGGCACCGCCATGATCACCCACCCGAGGCCGGAGAACTCGGCGCGCCCGGGCGTGGTGAGGAACGCCTGCCCCACACCGCTGTACCAGGGTGACGTGGCCACCGCGAGGAACAGGGAACCGCCCAACCCGGCCAGCGGAACCGGCCAGCGCCAGGACTTCGACTCCCGCGTGACCGGTGGGCGGGCCGTCGGCTCATCCATGCCGCAGATCATGACTGATCGCCGGTGCGGTCGGGGGTGCGGTCGGGGGCACGTCGTGCGGCGGCGGTACCGGCGCCCCGGGGTGGGGCAGGCGCTCGGGTTGGGCGTCCGGCCGGTACTCGAAGTGCCACCACTCGTTGTCGTACAGCCGGTACAGGTGATACCGCGCCCCGTGCCGCTCCAGCCAGCGGGCGCCTTCGGCCGGCCGTACGTCCACGGCGGTACCCGCCACGTGCCGCGACTGGTTCGGCGGCAGGATCCACAGCCGGGCGGCCTCCACCGACCCGGTGCGGCGGACCTCCTCGGCGAACAGGCGCGCCTGCTGTTCCGCGTCCCGGTACCCGTCGGTCAGGCCGATCAGTTCGCCGTCGCACCACAGTGCCTGAGTACGTGCCGCCTCGAACGCGGCACGGGTCGCCGGCGTCAGGCCGGTGAGGTCCTCCGCGGGAAAGCGTGCCGCGAGCGCCCACTGGCAGGCCACGTGCCGCGCCCGGCGCGGCGCGACCGTGAATGCCGCGGGTACCAGCGCCACCGCCAGCGCCCGGGTGACGACGCGGTACGCGCGGTCCCGGCGCCGTACCGAGCCGGTCACGCCGTGCGGGTCGGCGTAGAACGGGCCGGGAGGCACCGGTACGAGAAGGGGAGCAAGCATGCGGGTAACGTCCCATGACCGGTGTGCCCGGGGCCTGAGTCGCGCTACTCATCCTCGATGAGTACCCCTACCCGACTTCTGCCGTGCCGCGCTCAGGTGAGCCGGACGGACAACCCCTTGCCGCCAAACTCCTGGCACACGAAGGCCGGCTCGGTGGGCGTGCTCAACTTTTCGTCGTACCGGTACCCGATGTCGCTGAAACCGGCCAGCGCGGAGTCGGTGTCCTTGACCCGCGCGGTGACCAGCCACCGGGCGAACGCACCCCGGGCGATCTTCGCGTGCACCACGACGAACTTCGGCTCTCCGCTCGCGGGGTGGACGGTGAGGAACTTCGGCGTCACCACCCGGTCGGCGGCGATGTGGCCGGTGACCGTCTTGCTGTACTCGCCGGCGGCCAGGTTCACCACCCGGCCGGAGGCGGGCAACTGCTCCGAAATGGCTGTGCCCCAGAACTGGTACAGGTTCGCGTGCCCGGCCGGCCGCAGCCGGTAGCCCATCTCCAGCCGGTACGGGCTGATCCCGTCGAACGGCCGCAGGATCCCGTACAGGCCGGAGAGGATCCGCACGTGCGTGTCGGCGTAGCGCCGGTCCGCCCCGCCGAACGAGTCGACGCGCAGCCCGCTGTAGATGTCGCCGACGAAGCTCTCGGCCGCGGGTGCCTGGTCGGCCGGATCGGTGCTCCACCGGGCGTACTGGTCGCGGGTCTTCTCGGCGAGGTCGGGCGAGATCGCCATCACCTTGGCCAGCTGCGAGGTGGACAGCGTCCGCAGGTACCCGATGAGTTCCTCGGCCCGGTCCAGGAGCACCGGCGTACCGGTCGGCTTCGTGCCGGAGGTCGGCGGCCGCATCGTCTTCGAGCTGTGCATCAGGATGATCACTTGGCCCTGCTCCCTCCCAGCCTCGCGTACCGCAAGATCCCGACCACTCTACGGGTCGTGACGACGGTAACCGCGATCCCGGTCGGGTCGTTGCCGAGGTCAGTCTCGCGTCCGCCAGGCGGTGGTGATGGCGGCGAGCAGTTCGTCGGTGCCGACCGCGCCGGGGACGGCGTACCGGCGATCCAGAACGATGAACGGGGTTCCGTGCGCGCCGAGGCTCTGCGCCTCCTGCTGGTCGGCCGCCACCCGTTCGCGGTACCGCCGGTCGTGCAGCGCCTTGGCCGCGCCGTCCCGGTCCAGGCCCACCTCCGCCGCGAAGTCGAGCACCTGATCGAGGATCCACAGCTTGCGGGCCTCGCCGAAGTGGGCCCGGAACATCGCCGACCAGACCTCGGCGCCCCGACCCCGATCGGTCGCGTACGCCAGCAGCTCGTGCGCCAGGTCGGTCGGGCCGAGCGTGCGGTCCAGCGCGTGGTACGGCGCCAGGCCGTCGGCCGCGGCGGATTCCTCGGTGCCGCGCAGCGTCCGCTCGCCGGTGGCGCGCGCCACCCCGAACATGTCGAACAGCTCGCGTTGCGTGACCCCGTCCCGCGGCAGGTCGGGATGCAGTTGAAACGACCGGTGGACGACCTGGACGTCCGGGCTGTGCTCGAAGCGCCCCAGTGCCCGGTTCAGCCGGTGATCCATCAGCCCGCACCACGGGCAGACGATGTCCGACCAGAATTCGATCCTCATGATCCCCTCACTACTTACGAATTGTGCGTAGCCCCATGGTGCATTAGATTCGGAGGCGTACAAAAGGCACATCTATGTGCGTAGTAGCGACAGGGGAGGGGATCGGTGGTGGGTGCGAGGGCGGTGCGGAAGGCCCGGACCGGTGTCCGGAGAAACGTGCGAACCGTGCCGGGGCCGTGCGCGCAGTGGAGCGATCGCGACGCCGACTTCATCCGGGAGATCCTCGACCTGGTCGGCGACAAGTGGAGCGTGCTGATCATCGGTACCCTCGAGAGCGGCCCGACCCGCTACTCCGACCTCACCGACGCGATCCCGGGCATCTCCCAGCGCATGCTGACGCTGACGCTGAAGCAGTTGCGGCGCAACGGCCTGGTCACCCGGACGGCGTACCCGGAGGTGCCGCCACGGGTCGAATACGCGCTGACCGACCTGGGCGCCTCGCTGCTGTCCACGGTGCTCGCGCTGGCCGCCTGGTCGGCCGACCACCACACCGAGATCCGCCGGCACCAGCAGCGCTTCGACGCCGGCTCCGAGCAGGACGGGTAGCGGCGTCCCCCCGCCGTCCGGCTGCTCGCCGGCCGCTCGCCGTCCCACGGCGGCGGGGGCGGCCCGCGCTACCGTTGCGGGATGTCGGTCGAGGCCATTGGCGAACTGCGCGAGCCGGTACGCCGGGCGGTCTACGAGTACGCGGTGAGCCAGGACGAGCCGGTGGGCCGCGACGAGGTCGCCTCGGCGTGCGGCATCGGGCGTACCCTGGCCGCCTTCCATCTCGACCGGCTGGCCACGGCCGGGCTGCTGGACGTGTCGTTCGGGCGCAGGTCGGGGCGCACCGGTCCGGGGGCGGGCCGGCCGGCGAAGCTGTACCGGCGCTCGGCCACCGACCACGAGGTGAGCCTTCCGCCGCGCCGGTACCTCGCCGTCGCCGAGTTGCTGGCGGAGACGGTGGAGCGCGCGGCCGCCGACGAGAAGCTGTTCGCCGTGGCCCGCGACCGGGGCCGGTCGGCAGGGCTGGCCGCCGCCGCTCTTCGAGAGGGTGACGCCGACCGCGCGGGCTCCGACGCGGCCGCCGGGATCGTCGAGGTGCTTGCCGGGCAGGGGTACGAGCCGCAGCGGCGCGACGATTCGATCGTGTTGCGCAACTGCCCGTTCCACGCGTTGGCGCGGGACTACCCGCCACTGGTGTGCGGCATGAATCTCGCTCTGCTGGAGGGCCTGCTGGACGGCCTGAGCGCGAGTCGGGGCGCGGACCTGGGCGAGCGGTCGAGTGACGGGCTGGGCGGATCGCCGGCCGTGCCGCGGATCGCGCCGACCGGCACGAACTGCTGCGTGGTCATCGATCTCGCTTCTAAAAACAATCACGATTGACATAGAACATCGGGGCGTGGTCTGCTCGACGCCATGACGGACCATCACCTCGCCCAGTTGAACGTCGCCCTGCCCCGCGAGCCGCTCGACACTCCCGAGATGGCCGGCTTCATGACCCGGCTCGAGGAAATCAACGCACTGGCCGACGCCGCCCCCGGCTTCGTCTGGCGACTCGTCGACGACGGCGGGTCCGACGCCACCGCACTGCGCCCGTACGGTCCGGACGTGATGGTGAACATGTCGGTGTGGGAGAGCGTCGAGACGCTGTACGACTACATGTACCGCACCGCTCACCTCGACCTGCTGCGCCGCCGCCGGGAGTGGTTCTCCCACGACGGGCTGGGCGCGCACTCGGTGCTGTGGTGGGTGCCGGCCGGCACGATCCCGACACTCAAGGAGGCACGAGACCGGCTCGACCTGCTGGCCGAGCGTGGACCGACGGCGGAGGCGTTCACGTTCCAGCAGCGGTTTGCCGCTCCCGGCTCGTCAGACTGATCGGGGAGAAGGCGACCAGTGACGGCTTCGGTGGCGGATCGTCAGCGCGCGGTGTGCCACGAACGCCACAGCGCCGCGTACGTGCCGCCGGCCGCGACCAGTTCGTCGTGCGTACCCGATTCGGTCACCGCACCGCCGTCCATCACGGCGACCCGGTCGGCGTCGTGCGCGGTCTGCAGGCGGTGGGCGATGGCGATGACCGTACGGCCGTCGAGTACCGCGGCCAGCGCCCGCTCGGCGTCGCGTGCCGTGGCCGGGTCCAGCATCGCGGTCGCCTCGTCCAGGATCACCGTGTGCGGATCGGCGAGTACGACCCGGGCCAGCGCGAGCTGCTGTGCCTGTGCACCGTCGAGCCTCAGCGCATCGCCGCCGACCACGGTGTCGAGGTTCCCGGCCCAGGACGCGCCGACCGCGTCGAGCGCCGCGAGCAGTTGCGCGTCGGTCGCTTCCGGGCGCGCGATGAGCAGGTTGCCGCGGATCGAGTCGTGGAAGACGTGGTACTCCTGCGTCACCAGGACGACCTGTTCCCGGAGCCGCTCCGGCCGAAGGTCGGCGATCGGCACGCCGCCGACGGTCACCGAACCGGTACGCGGCCGGTCGACGCCGGCCAGCAGCCGCCCGAGAGTCGACTTGCCGGCCCCGGAGGCACCGACGACCGCGAGCCGTTCGCCCGGCCGTACCGTGAGGTCGACGCCGTGCAGCACGTCGCGGCCCTCGTCGTAGGCGTACCGGACATCCGTGACGGCGATGCGATCGTCGGCCGGTTCGGCGTCGGCCACCGGACGGGGTTCGGTGAGATCGGCGAGCCCCTCGACACGCGCGAAGGACGCACCGCTGCTCTGCAACTCCTCGACCCACATCAGCACGACGTCCAGCGGCGCGGCCAGTTGGCGCAGGTAGAGCGCGGCAGCGACGACGGTACCGAGGTCCGAGCGATGGTAGAAGGCGCCGCCGATGAGCAGCACACCGGCGACCGGGATGACGTACGAGATGTCGACGGCTGGATACAGCACGGTACGCAGCGCGAGCGTACGCAGCCGCGCCCGCCGTGATCCGGCGATGGCGTCGTCGCCGGCGGCGATGCGACGCTGGGCCAGCGACAGCGCCTCGACCGTGCGGGCGCCGGTGGCTGTCGCGGTCAGCTCCTCGGCGAGAACCGAGTGCGCGGCACCTTCGGCGAGGTAGGCCGCACGCGCACGCCGCAGGTACCAGCGGGCGGCACCCCAGGCGCCGGCGAGGCTGACGATGCCGCACGCTCCGAGGACCGGATCCAGCAGAACGACCGCGACGACGATGACGAGAGCCTGTACCAGCGAGAGCAGGACATCGGGCATGGCGTCGCGCAGCGTGTAGGCGACGTTCGAGACATCGGTGGTGCCGCGCGCGGTCAGGTCGCCGGTCGATGCCTGCTCGACGGCGGCGGCGGGCAGCGCGAGCGTACGGTCGAGGAACTCCTCGCGCACCCGTGCCGCCGTACGCTCGCCGAACCGGAACGCGACCAGCCGCGCGTACCGGGTGAGCAGCATCGACGCGGCCGTCATCGTGAGGATCACGGCGGCGAGCCGGTCGACGGTGCCGACCGCGGCGTGCCGCTGCGCGGGGTCGTGCGCCCCGGTGATGGCGTCGATGATCCGGCCGAGCAGCCACGGCCCGACCAGCCCGGCGATCGCGGCGAGCCCGTTGAGCGCCAGCACGACGGCGACCGCGCGGCGCTCGCGCCCGACCAGCCGTCCGGCGGCGCGCCACACCTGGCGGGTACCGGCGACCGGCAGCTGATCGACGGTCATCGGCGCACCTCTGCGGCCTCTCCGGCGGTGCGCGCGACCACGGCGCGATACCCGGACTCGCCGGTGAGCAGCTCGGCGTGCGTTCCGGTGGCGACGACCACGCCGTCGACCAGGAACATCACCCGGTCGGCTCGATCGAGGACCAGCGGTGACGTGGTCGTCACCACGGTGGTGCGACCGGAGCGAGCGCGCCGCAGCCCGTCGACCATCGCGGCCTCGGTGTGCGCGTCCACGGCCGACGTGGGTTCCGCGGCGAGCAGGATCTCCGGGTCGGCCAGCAGCGCGCGGACCAGGCGTACCCGCTGCCGTTGACCGCCCGACAGATTCGCGGCCCGGCCGCGAATCCGCGTGTTCAACCCGTCGGGCAGCGCCTCCACCACGTCCCTCACCGCCGCGGCATCGACCGCGGCCAGCACACTGGCGTCGTCGGCGCCGCCGACGACCTCGCGGAACGCGCCGGCGAACAGGTACGCGTCGTTGTCCGCGACCACGATCCGGCGCCGAAGCTCGTCAGCGTCGATCGCGTCGAGTCGCACACCGCCCCAGGTCGCATCCGACGGCGCGAATCCGCCGAGCCGTTCGATGACGGCCTCGGCCTCGGCCGGGCGCGCGCCGACGAGAGCCACGAACTCGCCGGCCGCGATCCGGACACCGGACCGCGGCTCGTGCAGTTCCGACGGGCGCGGCGGTGCGGCTCCGGTGCCGGTCGACCGGTCCGGCGCCAGGTTGAGGAAGCGCACGATCCGGCTCGCCGCCACCAGGGCGCGGCTCAGCGACTCGCCGGCCTCGATGAACTGGAACACCGGAATGACTAGAAGGCCGACATATCCGTAGACAGCTACCAAGTCGCCTGGCCGGATCGTGCCCTGTGCGGCCATCCGCGCCGCGATCCACGTCACGACCGCGAGGAACAACGCCGGCAGACCGACACCGCAGGCGGCGATCCAGCTCGACACCGCACCGACGCGGTACCCCTCGACCCGCAGTGCCGCCGAGTCGGCGCGGTACCGCCGGGCGAAGACGTCCTTGCCACCGAGGCCGCTGAGCACGCGCAGCCCGCCGACGATGTCGACGATCCGCGCGGTCGCGACGCCCTGCCGTTGCCGGTACGCGGTGCCGGTGTGGTTCAGCCGCTTGAGGAGCGGCCCGACCACGCCGGCCAGGACCGGCACGCCGGCCAGCACGATGATCGCCAGGAGCGGCGAGATGGCGAAGACCAGGACCACGACAACCGCGTAGGCGACCAGCCCACCGAACCCCGGCCCGGCCATCGTCAGTGCCATGGCGACCGCTCCCACATCGCCGATCCCGATCGTGACCACCTCGCCGCTGGTCACCCGCCGGGACAGCGTCGCGCCGAGCACGGTGGCATGCCGGTTCACCGCGGTCACGGTGCGGAAAGCGCCGTCCATCCGGATGCGGGTCATGGTGCGGTGCCGCATGATCGACAGGTACGCGGTGAGCACGCCCACGCCGATCAGCGCGGCAACCCACTCGACCAGCCGGCCGAGGTCGCCGGGAATGAGTCCCTCATCGACCGCCTTGGACAGCAGCCACGGCGGGACGATCAGCCCGATCATCCAGGTGGTGCCCAGGAATGCTCCGGCCAGGATGCGTTTCGGCTGGCTGCGGGCCAGCCACCGGAGGAACCGACCGGGCGTACGGATGTCGCTGAGCCGGGGCGGGGGATACGTCTCGACCATGCCAAAGCCTACGGTCTGTCTCAAAGTCACGGTTGTTGACTCGTCTGACAGCGCCCTCCTCGGGCGTCCCTGCCACCGCACTCCTGGGGGTGTGGTGGTGGGGTTCCTCCGTCACCGGGGTCGGTTTCACCCACACCTGGGTGTGGGTCAGAGCCTGCCCCTCGGGAGGCGTTGGTGACCGGGCCTCGTACCTCGGGGTCCCGGGTCTGGGTGTGGTGCTGCTCGCCCCAGACGGCGAGATTGACCGCCGCGTTGTGATCCCGGTCGGCCTGGTAACCACACCCGTCGCAACTGAACACCCGCTGCGACAACGGCAGCGCCGGGCCAAGCATGCGG
>NZ_BONZ01000067.1 GCF_016862975.1 Rugosimonospora africana | reverse complement strand
AAGGGCCCTGTGGATAACTCCGAGTGGGCCTGTATCGAGGTCGGCCGGCTCCTCGCAGTCGAGGGTGTAGAGGTTGCCGGCTGGTCGTCGTAGGGCAACGCTCTGATCCCGATCGTTAGTCGCGTCGTCAAGCCGATGGGTTGGTGCCGTCTCTCTAGCGTCCCGCGTCTGAATCCCGTTTACAGGCAAGTCATCGGTCAGCGGGCTGGCCTGCGTACCGGTCCGGCGGCCGGGATGCGGTCCACCGCGGCGGAGGAGTACCGCCGAGTTGAGGCCGAGTTACCCGGGGCTCCCGGTGATCTGGTCCGGCTCACTGAGCTGGCGCGCGGAGGGCGGCGCGCCGAGGCCCGGCGTAGGGGAACCCGAGCGTCTCACGCCGCCCACCGTCGCGTCCCCGGTGCCGAGGTGCTTGCCCAGCAACCGGCTCGACCAATGCGTCACAGCCAACGACGCCGGGGGCGGCTCCAACGTCGCTGCGATGATCGCCGAGCCATCAACCTGTTTGGGTCGGCCGCCGCGCCGCGAGTACGAGTCACGCCGAGGACTTGACCACCGTCGGGCGTTGAGATGCGCGGGCGGTGGTCTGGCGACTGGTTCGGTAGCGGCCCGGGGTCGTTCCGATGATGCTGGTGAACGCCGCGATGAAGCTGCTGGGGTTGGCCCATCCGCAGGCGTAGGCGGTTTGGGTGGTGTCGTGGCCGTCGGCGAGGAGCACGAGCGCGTGGTAAATGCGTAGCTGCGTGCGCCACTCATAGAAGGTCATGCCCAGTTCGTCGCGGAGCAGTCGGCTGAGGGTGCGGGTGCTGGCTCCGATCGTCTTCCCGAGTTGAGCCAGCGAGGCGTTGTCTGCCGGCTTCTCCTGCAGCATGCGGGCAATGGCTTGCAGCCGGTCGTCCTGCGGCTCGGGCAGGTGCAGTGGCTGTTCGTACGCTTCGCGGAGTTCATCGACGAGGACTCGAAGGAGGCGAGAGCGCGCGGAGCGGCTGTAGCCAGGCGCGTCGTCGTCGTAGTTGCGGGGGCCGGTCAGGGCGAGCAGGACCTCGCGGGCGAGGTCGGAGGCCAGGAACACGGCGGGACGATCTGGTACGAGCCGGGCGAGGGATGGCGCGAGAAAGACGATCCGCATATCGGTATCGCCGTGGGCGTGGTGGTAGTGCGTGAACCCGGCCGGGGTCCAGGCGACCCGGTTGGCGGGAACGATCGACGTGCCGCGCTCGGTGTGAACGGCCAAGACGCCGCTGGCCGCGTATACCAGGTGTCCCCGCGCGTGCGACTGTACCGCGCTTGTTTCACCGGATGGCCAGAGGTGGCGCCCGCCAGACGGCCACATATGTGACGTCACGGCGGCGATCCGGCGAGTTTGGCGGTGAACAGGCATCGGTTGGCATCCTACCGGTAGGCAGCCACGCCTCGATCTGGTGACACTGAACCGCATGTCATTGGGGCAGGCTGCCTCGGTGACACGGCCCGAGAGAGCTGAGACTGCTTGAAAGAGAAGGAGAAACACATGGCGACATTCGTACTCGTGCCCGGCGGTTGGCATGGTTCGTGGTCGTTCGAGGCGGTGGTTCCGCTGCTGGAGCGTGCCGGTCATACCGTTCACGCCCTAACCCTGACCGGACTGCGGCCAGACGACGACAATGCGACGGTCGCGACCGCCAACCTCGACACGCACGCCCACGACGTCTTGCGGCTCCTCGATCGCGCCCACATCACCAGCGCGACGCTGGTCGGCCACAGCTACGGCGGGATGGTGATCGCTGCCGCCGCCGACCGCGCTGACGGCCGGGTCTCACGACTGGTGCATCTCGACGCCTACGTACCGCGTGACGGCGAGTCGTGCTGGTCGTCAACGACCGAGCGCTACCGACAGGCATTCGCCGCCGGCGCTGCGGGCACCGGCTACGCCGTCCGCCCGCCCGACGGCGGCGATCCCCGCCGCCGTCCCCATCCCCTCGCCTCGTTCCTGCAGACGATCCGGCTCACAGGTGCCGTCGATCGCGTACCCCGCCGCGAGTTCGTCTACTGCTCGGGATGGGCCGACCGCACACCCTTCGCCGAACTCCGCACCCGACTCCACGCCGATCCCGAGTGGCAGGTCCACGACCTCCCAACCCGGCACGACGCGATGCATGAGGCCCCAGAGGCCGTGGCTGCGCTGCTGCTCGGCGAATAGCTAGCGGATGTATGGACGCACAGGCGGCAGGCTTGCCGTCGGGCGCCTAACCCGGGTGCTTGGCGCAGAACTCGTTGCCTTCCGGATCGGCCATGACCCGCCAGTCGTCATACTCGGATATCACCGTGGCACCCAGCCGCACGAGTTCGTCCAAGTGTGCCTGGTCTCGTAGCCTGATATCGACGTGCATGCGATTCTTCACGGTTCTGGGCTCGGGAACCTCCTGGACGAAGAAGACCAGCGAACCGTCCGGGGAGTCGATGGCCACCGCCGGATCGGATTCCGGTGTCAGGCCCAGCGCGGCGAGCCGTGCCACCTCGGCCTCGTCGTATGGCCGGATCCGCCAGCCGAGCGCGGTCTCCCAGAACCGCGCCAGCCTGGACGCGTGACGGCAGTCCAGCACGATCTCCACCAGGTGACTCATCCCGTGGACGCTACCGGTGTCGCTCGGGCATCGCGATCGGGTTCACGCTCCCGCGGTCGGAGCAATGCCGGATCCGGCAAGGCAACGGTGCGGTCGGCGCTCGCAACGTGATTAACCGGCCCCGCGGCGCGGCCGGATTGGGCAGCGCCAGTACTCAAGACACGCAGCGGGCCGGCTTCCTACTCTCTGGCTGCTGGCTGGTGACCGACCGGGTCGCCGCCGCAATCCATTACGTCGACCGGAGAGGTTGGTCAAGTCATGGCTATGACGTCGTACTGGCGACGGACAGCCGTTCCGATCCTCGCCCTGCTGATGGTGACGGGCTCACTGCTGGGCAGCGGTTCCCCAGCGGTCGCGGGCTCCACCACGTCGGACCGGGCACACGTCGAACGGGCGATCCCACAAGTGGTGCCGCCGGGCGCTCCCGGGTTGAACCCGGCGCCCGTGGCCCTGCGGCCCCTCACACCCCCTTCGGAAAAGAAGAACGCAACCCAGTCGGCCCCGCAGAAGTCCGTCGGTCCGCGGCAACTGCCGCGGATGGACAAGCCGATCGGGATGACGCTGGACTCGACGAAGGCGACGAAGGACTCGGAGCTGCGGATGGTCGAGCGCGTACGGGCGCTGGACGCTCCGACCTGCGTGCCTTACATGGCCCGGTTCATCACGCCAAACGTGAACGGCCCGGGTACGGTGAGCGTCTCCTACGCCGCCGAGGTGCTGTGCAACTTCTACCTGGCCGGCGCGGTTCAGGCATACCTGTACGACCGCACCAACGGTGCCTTCAACAACGGCTCGGTGATCTCCAACGCGGATCCCTACTACTTCTACGACGACTACCAGGGCGTCAGCGGCGCAGTGGTGACGGTGAACGGCAATCTCTATGACGGTGCCCGGCAGGTGGAGATCGGATTCAGCATTGTGCTGCAGACCCTGGACGGGACGCCGTGGGGTTCGTGCGTCGCTCCGCTGCCCTCCGGCCAGCGCTACCTGTCCACCTGCGACGGTCTCGGCACCGACAGGCTGAGCGTGGAGATAGGGTCCGGCATCTTCGACACCGGTCTGCCGGCGTACAACCCGGCGGCCGCGATCCGCGACGACCCGAGCATCACGCTAGCCACGGGTCACACCGGAGGCGTGGATGCCGCGTCCACCGCACGGCAGAACATCCTGGACGCCGCGGCGGGGTTGCCCGCCAGGACCAGCGGGTACAGCGACGTCGGTGCGAGGTCCGTGTACCTCGACATCCGGATGCTGAGAGGGCTGCTGTGGATGAACGCCGTGTACGGCTACAACTTCTACGTGACCGAGGTCTCCGGCGGTGACCACAGCACGAATTCTCTCCACTATGCCGGGGAGGCGTTCGATGTCGGCATCATCAACGGTGTGCAGGTCACAGCGTCGAACCCGAACTATCGGGCCTTCATGGATGGATGCCGAACGCTGGGCGCGTACGAGGTTCTCGGCCCCGGTGACAAGGGCCACAACACGCACATCCACTGCGCCTGGCGATGATGTCGAAGGCGCTGACACCAAAGGGCGCTGACACCAAAGGGCGCTGACACCAAAGGGCGCTGACACCAAAGGGCGCTGACACCAAAGGGCGCCGACACCGAAACAAGTCGACACCGAAACAAGTCGCCGCCGAAACACGCTGACACCAAACGACACTGACACCGGAGCACCTCACCGCGGCCCTCGACCGGGCTTCTGGCCGAGGGCCGCGGTGCGCCGTCGGGCAGACGGCGAAGGCAAACGGCGAAGGTCACCCGCCCGACTCCCGCCCTGCGTCGGGGCAGTCGTCGTCGATCCCGAGCAGTGCGCGCAACTCTTCGCGTCCGGTGACGCCCAGCTTCGTGTACGCGCGGGCAAGAGTGTTGTTGACGGTGGCCACGGCCAGGCCGAGCCGCTGGGCGATGTGTCGGCTGGTGTGCCGACTCGCCAGCAGGGCGACCTGCCGCTCGCGAGCGGTGAGCAGGTCGCTGAGATCGTCGTGGGCCACCATCGGGGTGCGGGCGTCCGGGCATCGGGCACGCAGCGCGGCGGCGTTGGCGGTGGCCAGCCCGGACCGGCCGCGGTTCCCGGCCCGCCGGAGCGCTCGCGCCGCGGCGGTAGCAAGCTCCGCGGCGTGCAGGTGGTAGCCGAGCCGTTCCATGCCGTCGGCGGCTTCGGCCAGCGCGGCCCCGCCGGCCTCGGAAAGCGCGCGTGTGGCGGCGAACGCGGCCGCTGTCGCGGGCACTGCGGCTGTCGTGGGTGCGGCCTGCGGCGGGGCGATGATCTGGGCCGGGTCGACGGCGCCGCCGAGACGAACCACGTCGTACCGGGCCATCGCCGCCACACCAGGCATGCCTGCCGCCGTCGCCAGGTCAGCGGCGCGCGTGGCGTGTTCCGTGGCGGCGGCGGTGTCTCCGCATGCCTGCGCGACCCAGGCCCGCCAGGTGTCGATCCAGGCGGCGAAGATCTGGTTGGTTCCGTTGTCGAGCCGGTCGGCTTGGGCCATCAGGTCGCTCGCGGCCGGGCCGCGGCCGCGCATGGCCTGGACCCATGCCCCCGCGGCCAGGCAGCAGCGGCGCAGCCGGAACGTGTCGGTGCGGTCGAAGCCGGCGAGCGCCTCGGCCAGTAACACGTCGGCGTGGCTCAGGTCGCCCTGCGTGGCCGCGGCCATGCCACGGTAGAGCGCCCACCCGCTCACCATCATCGGAACTCCGCTTCGCACCGCGGCGTCGTATCCATCGGCCGCGATGGCGGCGGCTGTGCGCGGGTACCCGCAGGCGAGATAGGCCAGGCACGCGCCGATCTCGATCTGGAACGCACCCCACGGCAGCGCAGCCATGTGAGCGGCCGCGACCGAGTTGCCCCGCGTGCGAACCTGCTCGGCCTCGTCGATCCGACCAAGGAAACCCAGCGACGCCGTACCCGCGGCGGCTGCCCAGACCACTCCCTGCGGGTCGCTGTCCTCACGGTCCAGTACCTCGCGGGCGGTCTGAACCGCATCCGGGCAGCGACCCGCGAAGAAGAGGATGAACGCCCGAGCGCCCTCGATCGTGGTCTGTCCGGCCGCGGTATCCAGCGCCTGTGCGGCACCGGCCAGGTTGCCGTAGGCCCAGTAGAGCCCGTCCGCGCGAGTCACCGCCCAGCGGATCCGGTCGGTCAACTGTGCGGGCGGGGTCGCCGGCACCAGGTCGGTGGCCTCATCGCTGCGCCCCTGGTACTCCAGGATCTCAGCTAACAGCCAGTCGGTCTCCGCACCCGGTTCCGCCTCGCGTGCCGCCCTCGCCAGCCGCTCGGCCAGTACCAGTCCGGCCCGGCCGATGGCTTGCCGAGCCCCCTCCCGTACCAGATCCGGTCGCACGATCTGGCCCGACTCGACCTGCCACAGCGCCGCCCGCAGCGTGTCCTCACGCCGCCGCATCGGAGTACTCAACAGCTGTCCGGCCAAATCCCGGTAGACCCGACGGGAACGCGCGGCGCCCATCCGCGCCCGCATGACCTCACCGAACAAGGGATGGTCCAGACGGGCCTGGACCCGGGCACCGGACTTCTCACACACCACCAGGCCGCTGTCCTCCGCGGCGGTCACCGCCGGAAGACCGACCTGCCGCTCCAAGAAACCCAGTGGTACCGGTTCGCCGCAGGCCACCATCTCGACCACGTGCCGGGTAGCCGGATCCAGTCCGTCCAACCGGGACGACACCAGGTCGGTGAGCCCGCCGGGCACCGCGCCGTGCAACAACTCGCGAAGCGCCAGTGGATTGCCTCGGGCAGCGGCGCGCAGGCGACGGCGGTTCGCGGCGTCGATCCGACCGCCCGTGTCATGATCAATCAACCGGTCGATCACCCCACTGGACAGAGGGCACAGGTCCAGGATCGTGGCCTCGCCCTCCTTGCCCAGCCGGGCCAGGCAATCGGCCAGCGGCTCCCCGGTACGCGCCGTCAGCACCACGAACGCCGCCCCGGCGGCAACCAGGTTAGCGATCACCGTGCTCGACGCGTCGTCAAGCAGATGAGCGTCGTCGACACCGATCGCGACCTTCGTTCTGCCGCCCCATCCGGCGACCCGCGAGCACACCGCGCGGACGAAGCCGACCGGCATGGCTGACGGCTGTACGTCGTCGGGAAGCAGGTGAGCCAACGCGCCGAAGGGAATGCTTGTGGCAGCCCGGGTGGCCGCTACCCATTCGGTCCGGCAGTCCAGGCCGTGCAACGCCTCCCGGGTCAGCCGAGTCTTGCCCATCCCCGCCGCGGCGCGTACCAGCACGGCGTTGACCGCCGACCCGGAAAATGCCTCGCGTACGGACACCAACTCCGACCCGCGTCCTTCCAACGGCCACTGACGCACCGCGATGGCCTCCCACGTCGATCTGTCGCCGACATCCTCAGAATGGCTGCATGACCGGTAGTCAATGGTCACTCATCGATGGCCCGATGGGTCAATACCGCTGACCTGTCAGGTGTCAGTCAAGCTTCGCTGCCGCTGCCGCTGCCGCTGCCGCTGCCGCTGCCGCTGCCGCTGCCGCTGCCGCAGCGCGGGAGCCGGAGCCGGGGACACGCTACACTGTGGCACGGCGGTTTCCGGCCGCCGCTGGGTCCGCGGGCAGGGCTGCAAGCTCACCGGTTTCGTTGACCACTGACGGCACGTCTTTCCGGCCCGATGTCGCGGACCCGCGGGCGCTGAGGAAGGACTGCCATGTCCGAGCAATTCCGCGCGCTGCCCGACCGGCCCAGTCTGCGGTACCTGAAGATCGAGGCGAAGCGACGCCTCGCCGACGGCGAGTTCACCAGCCTGCACGATGCCCAACTGTCCATCGCCCGCGAGCACGGGCGCACCAGTTGGGCATCGCTCAAGGCAGCCATCGAGGCGGCCGAAAACCGGCCGAGCCGTGCCCTCACGCACGTGCGCTGGGTGACCGAGCGGTTCCGGGAGGCTGGCGACCCGGCCTGGACGGCGCCCGACGCGAACGAGCTGAGCGAGCACTTCGACGACCGCTACCTCGCCCTGGTCCCGGCCGACACGCTGGTCCGGACGCTGCGCTCCGTGGCCACCCGGCTGCGGGACGATCTCATCGTCTCCCGTGCCACCGAGGTGGCCGTCCGCGCGCGGATCGCCGACCTGCGCATCGAGGCCGCGACCGCGGCCGACTCGCCCCACCTGCTGACGATGCTGCGCGTGTACCCGTCGGGCGCGCGGGTCACCGACCAGCGAGTGAAAGACCAGCGACTCACCGACCAGCGACTCACCGACAAGCGGACCGCCGCCGCCACTCAGCTCTCCGGTGACGCGCCCGACCGGGCGGTACGGGTGGCCGAGGAGTCGTTCTCCGATTTGGGTCTGGTCGGCCTGGTACTGGCCGGTGCTGACGGGGTCGGTGGTGACCGGGATGGTGCTGACCGGGATGGCGGCGACCGGGACGGTGGGACCGCGACACCGTGGACGGTGGTCCGCGGCTGGGCGGACCTCGACCGGAACGAGGCGCTGCGCCCCGATCACCGGTTCCCGGTCTACGGCGTGACCAAGCTGATCACCTCGACCGCCGTACTGCGGCTCGTCGCGGGCGGAGACGTCGAACTCGATGGGCCGGCCAACGAGTACCTGCGCGCCGTCCGGCTCGCCGACGACGTCGTCACGGTACGGGAGTTGCTGACCCACACCGGCGGCGTGAGCGGCCCGGCCGGGCAGTACGCCGACGAGGTACCCGATCCGCTCGCTCTGCTTGGCGCGACCGTCCCCTGCGACAACCGCCGCGGCTGCCTGGTGCCGGGCAACGTCGGGTACGCCGTCCTCGGGCAACTCATCGCCGACATCACCGGCGTCCCGTACCCGGAGGCCGCGACCCGCCTGGTGCTGGAGCCGCTCGGCATGAGCGGTTCGGGGTTTCCGGCGAGCTGGCCGCGGGCCGCCGCGGTCACCGGTCACAGCCTCACCGAGGACGGCGTCTTCGTCCGGGCACCGGGCCAGGTGTGCACCATGCCCGCCGCCGGTGGCTTGTGGAGCACCGCGGCCGACCTCGTACGCTTCGGCCTGACCTGGGCGTCCCTGCTGCCCGGCGAACTCGCCCGGGAAGCACTGCGCCCGCAGGTGGCACAGCCCTCCGGCGCGAGCGTGGGTCTGGGCTGGCTGGTCAACGGGACGAAGAATCGCTACGGGCACCCGGGAGCCGGGCCGGGGGCCGCCGCGTCACTGATCGTGCTGCCCGAGACCGGTGCGGCGACGGCTGCGTGCACCAACCGGCTGGTACCCGTTGAACCGGTCAACGCCCGCCTCGCCCGTCCCGCCGCCTGAGCTCTCCGGCCGGCGCCCCGTTGAGCGACACCCGCCCGGCCGGACAGCCTCGATCGGGCTGCCCGGCCGGCTGCGGTGAACCGGATTACGGCGTTACCGGACGGCCGCCGAAGGTCACGACGAGGTGGCCGTCCGAGGCGAACGACCAGCCCAGCGCGCCGCTGTAGGTGGTGCACCGGGACCCGTTCGAACCGGTCCAGAACTGGTTCGAACTGTCCGCGTCCCCGATGGTCTTGTCGTTGGACCCGTCGACGCTGAACCGGCACGACGTGTTGTTCCGGAACGTCGAGGTGCCTTCGTCGAACGAGAAGTTGCGGTCGGCGTTGTCGATGCTGACATTGTTCGAGATTGACATCGAGCCCGGGTTGCTGTTGTAGGTGAAGCCGTGCTTGCCGTTGTGGTACGCCACGTTGTGCTGGACGGTGTGGTTGACCCCGATGTCGTCGCCGCCGAGCTTGAAGCCGTTGCGGTCGCCGTTGTCGGCCTGGGTGCCGTTGGTCAGGGTTCCCTGGTTGTAGGAGAGCGAGTACTCGATGGTCACCGGGCCGATCGGACCGGTGTCGTTCTTCGTGTAGAGGTCCCAGCCGTCGTCGATGTTGTTGTGGGACACGTCGTACCGGAAGATGTTCCCGGGACCGGACGTCAGCTTCGCCGCGAAGCCGTCCGCGTTCTCGCCGCCAGAGTCGGCGTTGTCGTACGACTCCGAGCTGATGACGAGATTGTTGGACGGCCACTGGCTCTGCGGGGTGTCGGACGCGGCGCGGGAGATCTGCAGCCCGGTGTCGTGGTTGCCGTGGGTGACCACCCGCTCGATGACGTTGTTGCTGCCGCCGACGAAGATTCCGTTGTCGCCGGCGTTCTGGACCACGATGCCGTAGACGTGCCAGTACGACCCGTTGAGGGCGAGCCCGCGGTTGGCGTCGGCCTCGGCCATCGCGGAGAAGTTCAGCACCGGGGTCTCGCCCGGGTAGGCGGACAGCGTCTTGCGGGCGCTTGAGGTGCCGTTGTTGCCGGTCGCGATGCTGACCGTCTGAGAGAAGTTGTACGTCCCGCCACGCAGGTAGATGGTCCCGCCGGAGCCGATGCGGGTGATGGCCGAGGTGAGCGTCGTCGGGGCCGACTGCGTACCGGCCGCACTGTCGCTACCGTTCGGTGCCACGTACAAGGTGCTGCCGGGCGGGTTCGTCGGGGGCGGGCTGGTCGGCGGTGGACTCGAACTGGGCGGCGGCGTGGGGCTCGTCGTGCGGCTGGGGGTCGGGCTCGGGCTCGCCGGTCGGGTGGGGCTCGCCGAACCGGACGGGGTACCGCCGGCCGACGAGGTGACCTCGACGTTGTCGAACTCGCCGCTGGCGTGGAAGGTCTGCATCCCGATCCGGCCGCTGCCGGCCAGCGTGTTGGTCGCGGACGCGACCTGCTGGCCGTTGACGTAGCCGGTGACGGTCGTGCCGGAGACATCGATGCGCAGCGTGTACCAGGTGCCGGTGCTCGCGCCGATCGAAGCGCTGCCCAGTGTGGTGATGCTGGCGCTGCCCGCGTACGCCTGCAACACCGCCTGGCCGGAACTGGTCAGGGCCAGCCGGTAGAACTTCGACGAGCTCGACGCGCGGGCCGAGATGCCGACCAGACCGTCGGACGAGCCGAAAGCGAGCGACTTGACCGAGGCTTGCAGCGAGTAGTCGGTCCAGCTCGTCGACCCGTTGAATTCGCGTGCCAGGTCGCTGGTCGAGCTGGACTCCCGCAGCACCTGGCTGCCGTCGGAGGCGAGGGCCCAGGTGCCGCCGGACTTCGACCAGGTGCTCGACAGTCCGGACTCGAAATTGTCGCTGAACAGGGTGGCCGCCTGGGCCGCCGAGCCCAGGCCGAGTACCGCCGTCGCGGTCAACCCGGCCAGGCCCGCGGTCAGCCCGAGAATCCACCAACGGCGGCGGGACGTGTGGGGTGCGAGTCTCATGTCACCTCTTCCGGTGGGCAGGATCGGACGCCCTGCCGGCGGGTGGGCGGGTGCGCCGGGCCGGCAGGTGGGTGTCCGTTCGGCTTGGAGGAGAGCGTGGAAAGCGATTTCCTCCGGGAAAACCTCGCACCAATATCCACGACAGTCAATAGGATCGTAGTTGCAGCTTTCGTTGCACCGGCACCGCTCATCCGGCGACCTCGACCCGGTGGCTGTGCCACCGCGGGTCGGCCCGTGCCCACCGTCAGTGTCGGCGCCGACTCACCGGACGTGCGGTCGCGCTGCCGATGCTGGCGCGCTGGTTCAGGCGTGTACGAGATTCCGCTGGAGCCGGCTGTACCGCTGGGCCAGTTCCTCGTCGATCCGGTCGGAGTCGGCCTCGGACAGTTCCACGCTCGGCGGCGTTTCCGGCCGCGACTCGATGAGGCGCGCCCGCAGGCCGGCGGGCGGGTGCGTGGCGAACAGCGAGGACTGGTCCCGGACCGACAACTGGCGTCGTTGGTCGATCCGTTCGGCCAGTGCCTGCCGGGTCTGGTCGGCCGCCGCCCGCCATGCGTTCGCGGTACCGCCGCGTCGCGCCGCGGCCAGCAGGGCGGTGGTGATGCCGTCGCTGGCCGCCAGTGTGTCGATCAGGCCGGCCGCCGCCGTCGTGCCCGCGACGCGGGCGGCCAGCTGATCGGCCAGGTACTCGGCCTTCTGGCCGTCGCGGAGCGTGATCCACGCCGTGAGGACGTAGCCGCACCAGACGAACCGATTGACGACACCGAGCAGGAGGCGGGCGATCGCCGCGGCGACCGCGATGTCGCCGTGGCTGCGCCTGATCACGTGGTACGGGCGGGTCACGTCGTCGAGCGCCGCCAGCGTGCCGAGCGGGATACCCGTGAGTATCCCGCGTCGCATGTCGCCGTTGGCCAAGTGGCCGAGTTCGTGGCCGAGCAGCGCGACTCGCTGCTGTGGTGGCAGCGCTGCCCACAACGGCAGGCCCAGCCGCAGCACGTGCCGCCGGCGCAGACCGACGGTCGAGCACGAGGCATTGAACCGCTCGTCCAGCACGATGATGTGCGGGCGCGGTGTCCCCAACTCGTCGGCCACTTTCTCGACCAGTGCGAACAGGGCGGTTGCCTGCTGCCGGGCAAGGGGTTCGGAATCCTTGTCGAGCCTGCCCAGCCGTGGGCGCAGTCCTATCGCGACCAGTATCAACAGGAGCCCGAGGAACGCCGGCAGGTGAGGCCAGTACGCCACGGTCAGGTAGGCCCCACCCACCACCATGGCGGCGATCGCCGCCAGGAAGATGCTTCCGGCGACCACCATGCCCACTCGCACCGCGCCCCAGCCGGGGCGGGTGATGGCGGCACCGGACAGTGCCGCGAACTGACGGGTGGCCAAGCGGTACGCAACCCGGTGCGTGGCCCGGTCGACCCAACGCCAACCCAATTCTGCCCGGCGCCGCTCAGGCTCGTAGACCGGAAGGTTCCACTCGCACGCGGTGCACCACGGCATTGCCTGCCGCTCACTGACGAGTGGAGCACGGCACTCGGGGCACGGGTCGCCAACCGCGGGCGCAGTTCGATCGGGCACGGCGGTCATCATTCCCGGCGGATCCACGAATCGCCAAGGCTATTCGGCGCTACCGCGATGAAATCGTGACTCTCAGCCACCGGGCGAGGGATCGTGCCCGTGCAGCCGCCACCTCAACAACTGGGGGCGGTCAGCGACCGACCAGGGCCAGCAGCCGTTCCTGCGGGCTGGCGCCGGCCGGAACCGGCTGCCGCGGCTGCGCGAAGTAGCCGCTCGCGGCCAGGCCGCCGGCCGCCTGGGCGTAGACCTGATAGGTGTACTCGGCCAAGGCGTCATCGATCGACGCGGGCACCCCGAGCGCGGTGGCCAGGTCCCAGCCGTGGATGACGTTCTCGCCGGTCTGCATCGGCACCAGATAGCTGCCCGGCAGGTCGCCCATCGGGTGGTGCACGGTCCGCTCGAGGGCGCCGGGCTCGATGAAGGCGGCGCGCAGCTGGTCGACCGCGTCGGTGACGGCGGACAGCGGATCGTCGCCGCCGAGGGTCGCCTGCTGTCGCCCCAATTCCGGCAGGGCGGTGGCGGGTGCGCCGTGCAGCATCCGGGTGTAGCCGAGCATGCCGGCGAGCAGGTGCCCGATGAGTTCGCGGACGTTCCACTCCGGACACGGTGTCTGCCTCGTCCACAGTGAACGGTCCGCCCGGCCGACCAGGTCGAGGACGCGCGCAGCGGAGGCGTCCAGGGCGGTCATCGGGTCCACGTGTCGGCTCCTCTCGGGCGCGGCCGTGACGAGGGGTGGTCGCGGGTCTCGTGTCGCTGTCATCACCGGCCTGTGATGCACCGGGTCCGTGATGCGGCGGTCCGTCGTGCGGTTGTCCGGTGAGCAGCGCCCGCCGCCACTTGCTGGCCGCCTCGCCCTCCTCCTGGAACCCGCGCCCGGTCATGATGCGGCGGGTCCGTGATGCGGTTGTCCGTGATGCGGCGGGTCCGTCGTGCGGCGACCTGCCACACGGTCGCGATGGCCTGAGGGTACCCCGCCGGCAGAGCGAAACGCCGGCACAGCGCAAGCCGGCGGCGCAGCGGAAGCCGGCGGCGCAGCACAAACGCCGCGAGCGCCGCACCGGACTCGCCGGCACGGCGCTCGTTCATCGGATGGCGCCGATTGGATGGCGCCGAGCAGCCGGCGCCGTCCCGACAGACCTAGGCCGCGGTGACCCGGTCGCGCAGGTGCGCCGGCGCGACGATCGACGCCGACGCGGCGGCCTCGTAGAACGCCACGGTCGCCGAGAGGTTCTCCCAGGCGTCCTCCACGGTGGCCAGGGGTCCCTGACCGGTTGCCGCGTCGAGGATCGCGTCGAGGCCGACCGTGTGGTCGGACGGGGACTTGAAGTGGTGCCAGCCCTTGTGCGAGCCCTTCGTCTCCATGACCGAGACGAGACCGGTCGACGTGTCCAGAGCGATCGCGCCCTCGGTGCCGATGATGCTCGTGGTGATGCGCCAACCGCCGGCCGGGCCGCTCCAGGTGTCCTCGATGCTGCTGATCGAGCCGCCGTCGAAGCGCAGGATCGCGTGCCCGTAGTCCTCGACCTTCAGGTCCGGGTGCAGCAGGTTGGCGACCCGGCCACTGACCTCGGCGACCTCCTCGCCGAGCAGCCAGCGCATGCGGTCGATCTGGTAGAGGCTGTGGTCGATCCAGCCACCACCCGGTACCCGTGCGGGATCGGCCCACCAGCCTGGGTCGGTGGCGCCGGGCCAGCCTTGCGGCAGGCCACCGACGAGCGCGAACGACGCCGAGGTGACCCGGCCGATCCGGCCGGAGGAGACCCACTCGTGCAGGAGCTGGTTCTGGTCTGCCGACCGGGAACGCGACTCGCCGGGAGTGAAGGTGACGCCCGCCGCGTTGACAGCCTCGACGATGCGGTCGGCTTCGGCGAGCGTACGGGCGAGCGGCTTGACCGAGACGATGTGCTTGCCGGCACGCGCGGCCGCGACGCACACGTCGGGGTTCTGGTCGACGCTGACGAAGCTGGCGATGACGTCGATCGAGTCGTCCTCGATCAGTTCCTGGTACGACGTGGTGGTGCGCGGCCCACCGGTCTTGGCGGCGACCTCGTTCGCACGGTCGATGCTGAGGTCGGCGATGGCGACGAGTTCGGTGCGGCGGTCGCCGGCCACCGCCTGCGCGAGGGGGATCGCCGAGTACCAGTGGTCGAGGCCGACAACGCCGAAACGTGTGGGTGCGGTCATGGTGTCCTTCCTGATGGGAACGGAGGGAGTGATCAGAAGGTGGTGGTCAGCTCGACGACACGGCCCTCTCGCGCCGACTGGAACACGGCGAGCATGATCTCAAGGGCGTGGCGGGCGTGCTCGGCGCTGAGAACGGGTGCCTTGCCGTCGCGTACACAGTCGACGAGGTGGTCGACGAGCAGCGCGCGCTTGAGCATCGCGCGGCGTGGGTCGGCCACGGCCGGCCAGTTGTTGGGGGCGATCCAGCCGTCGAGCCCGGGCGCGAGGTCGGTGCGGTAGACCTCGAGGTCGGGGCCGTCGTTGCGGAACAGCGCCAGGGCGCCTCTGCGACCGAACACCTCGACCTTGGGGCTGCGGGAGGCGACCACGTTGAAGGTGCCGTCCACGACCGCGAAGGTCGAGTCACCGAAGTCGAGCATGAACAGGCAGTTGTCCGGGGTGGTCACGGGGATCTCGAGGCCGCCGTACGGGCCGTCGCCGCGGACGACCCGGGTCGGCTCGGTGATGCCGGCGAAGGCGGTGACGCGCTTGGCCGGGCCGAGCATGCCGGTGATCTCGTGGATGCCGTACACGCCCATGTCGAGCAGCGGGCCGGAGCCGTCCTGGTAGAACCAGGTGGGGTCGAACGGCCAGCCGTCCGGGCCGCCGCCGGGACCGCCGTGCGAGCTGCGGACCCGCGCGAAGGCGACCTTGCCGATGGCGTTCTCACGGATCAGCCGCTGAGCCTGGACGTACGGCGAGTACAGCATGTCCGGCGGCGCACAGACGATCGTCAGCTCGCGGGCGCCGGCCGCGTCGATGATGGCGTCGGCCTCGGCCAGCGTGGTGGCGAGGGGCTTCTCGACGACGAGGTGCTTGCCGGCCTCGACGATCTTGAGCGACGTCTCGGCGTGTGCGGGGATCGGCGTCAGGTTGACGACCGCGTCCAGGTCCGAGTTGGCGAGCATGTCGTCGAGGTTCGAGTAGTGCGCCGGGATCCCGAACCGCGCCGCGGTCTGTTCGGCGCGACTCGCCAGGACGTCGGCGACCGCGACCACGGTGGCCTTGTCGGCGATGTGGTGCATGTTGGGCAGGACGCCTTCGGGAATCGTCGCGATGCCACCGGCGCCGAGCACACCGACGCGCAGAGGCGTCTGCGCGGAGGTGGCCGCTGTCGACTCTTTCACCGATACTGCCTTTCGCTAGAGATACGGCATGATCTGAAAATCACGGACGGAGAGGGGTTCCTCGGCACGCGGTAACCGGGGAGCGCGTCGCGCATCGGACCGCCGGGAGGGACGTACGTGTGCTGGCACTCCGTGGTGGACGGTGTCGGGTGGGTCTCGTCCGTGTCCCAGCCGCCGATCTAGGCTGAACGGTGCCGGGATGTTTAGGATTCTTCATTAAGACTCTTTAGTAAGTCAAGGATGGCGGCAGCGCTGTGGGCGGGAAGTCACTGGTGAACGACGCAGATGGGGGACAGACGTGATGTGGATCCGTAACGGCGGAGCGTCCGCTCCGGCGGCCGCGCCATCGCTGCTGCGCTCAATGAATCAGCGCTTCATCCTGGACTGGCTGTACCAGAACGGTCCCGCAACCCGGCCGCAGATCTCCCGCGCGGTCGGCCTGTCGCAACCGACGGTGTTCGCCACGCTGGCCAACCTGGAGGACGTCGGCCTGGTCCGCACCCGGGGCCAGTCCGAGGAGTCCAACGGCCGCCCCGCCCTCATCTACGAGGTCGATCCCGGTGCCGGCACGATCGCCGCGGTGGACGTCGGGCGTGACTGGCTGCGGGTCATGGTCAGTGACCTGGTCGGCACGATCCTGGCGCGGGCCGAGGTGCGCAACACCGCACGCAGCTCGAAGTCGTTGGTGGGCATGGTGAAGGAGGCAATTGCCTCGGCGTCGGGCGAAGCGGGCATCGAGTACACCGCCATCACCCACACGATCATCGCGTCCCCGGGCGTGTACCAGGAGCAGGACTCGCGCGTCATCTACGCCGCCCAGCTGCCCGAGTGGCAACGCCCGCGGCTGTACGAGGAACTGCGGGACACGCTCGGCATGCCGGTGACGATCGAGAACGATGTCAACCTCGCCGCGCTCGGCGAGCACGGTGAGGGAGCCGGGCGGGGCGTCAACCCGTTCGTCTACCTGCACATCGGCACCGGGATCGGGATCGGGATCGTCATCGACGGCAAGGTGTACACGGGTGCCACCGGGGCGGCCGGCGAGATCGGCTTCCTCCCGTTCGCTGGCCCGGAGCCGCTCACCGACACGGTGGACCGTGAGCACGGCATCCTGGAGGCGGCGTTCGCGGCCGATTCGGTCGTCGAGTACGCCCGCCGGCTGGGGCTGGAGGGCGCGACCACCGCGGTCAAGGTCTTCGAACTCGCCCGCAAGGGCGTCGCCCCGGCCAAGAAGGCCGTGCAGCGCCAGACGGAGATCCTCGCGGCGCTGCTGACCAGCATCAGCGCGTTCCTCGACCCCGAGCTGATCGTGGTCGGGGGCGGGATCGGGCAGAACCTCGACCTGCTGGGTGTGGGGCTCGCGGACCGGCTGAACCAGCTCAGTCCGCTGCGCCCGCGGATCGTGGCCAGCGTGCTGGGCGTCGACGTCGCGGTGCGCGGCGCCGTCACCCGTGGGGTCGCCGTCGCGCGTGAGGCCATCTTCGCCGAACGCATGGCCAGGATTCCCGGCGCGTAGCCGGAATTCCAGCGTAGCCAGGATTTCCAGCGCAGCCAGGATTCCTCGCGCAGCCAGGACTCCCAGCGCAGTCAGGATTCGGCGCGCAGCAGTCAGGGTCGCCGGCGCACAGCGGCGCGCGGGGTGGGCGCGCCGGATCGACGCCGCCGGGTAGGAAGGCGCCGGTGAGAAGACACCGGTAGCAAGACATTTGGGACAGGGATCCGCTGGCCATCCTCGGCGTTGTCGTGTCGAGAGCGCTCTCTCGCGCCTGGTGGAGCCGTGTGCGGAGGGTCAGCCGACGTATCGCCTGCGTTTCGTAGCTGGCTACCTCTTGACTTTCGAAAGATTCTTGAAGAATTATCTAGAAACAAACCTGCGACGTCCGAGCCGCAACCGGTACGTCGGCTCTGCTGCCGGCGCTTCGCGGGTACCCAGAGATCATTTTCGACGCGTGTGTTCGGCCAGCGAAGGCGGTGGCGTGACGGCGACTCCGCTGGGCGGATCGGCGCGGCTTGAGTTCTGACAGACGACGCCTCGCAAGGAGTGAGATGAGAAAGCAACGCTCCATCGCAGTCGGTGCGGCGGTAGCAGCCGTCGCACTCGCGCTCACCGGCTGTTCGGGGAACAACGATGGGGGCTCGGCCGGGGGTGGCGACGGCAAGTCGCTGACCGTCTGGCTCATGCAGGACACGCTGACCGAAGCCTCGCAGAAGGCCGTTGTCGACCAGTTCCAGGCGCAGACCGGCGCCACGGTCAAGGTCGAGATCCAGCAGTGGGACAACATCAACACGAAGCTCACGACGGCGCTGGCCACCGACAATCCGCCGGACGTGGTGGAGATCGGCAACACCGACGTGCCGCTGTTCGCGGCCAACGGTGCCCTTGCCGACCTCACCTCCGACAAGAAGGACCTCGAGGGTTCCAACACCTGGCTGAAGGGACTCGAGGGACCGGCGACGGTGGACGGCAAGCTGTACGCCGCGCCGTTCTACGCCGGTACCCGATCGGTCATCTACAACATGGACATGTGGTCCAAGGCCGGGGTGACCGCGGCTCCGAAGAGCTACACCGAGCTCCTCACCGACCTGGACAAGGTCAAGGCGACGAACTCGGCCGCCGACTTCAGCGCGTTCTACCTGCCGGGCACGTACTGGTACAACGCGCTGTCGTTCCTGTACGACGCCGGGGGAGCCCTGGCACAGCAGTCGGGAAGCAACTGGAAGGGCCAGCTGGAGACCAGCCAGTCGCAGCAGGGTCTGCAGGACTTCAAGGACTTCGAGAACAAGTACTCGACGAGCGCCTCCCGCACCGCGCCCATGGACACGCCGAACCCGACCGACCTGTTCGCCACCGGCAAGACCGCCACGGTCATGGGCAACGGCAACGCGGTGAAGACCATCGAGCAGTCCAACCCGAAGCTCGTCGGCCACGTCGGCAGCTTCCCGTTCCCGAGCAAGGCCGACCCCGGCAAGAACATGCCCAACTTCCTCGGCGGCTCGGACATCGCGATCGCGACGAAGAGCAAGAACCCCAAGCTCGCGCTGCAGTTCGTGAAGTTCATTGGCTCCGACGACATCCAGGTCAAGCAGGTCGCCGAGGCGTCGGGTCACGTGCCGGTCTCGGACCAGCTCATCGAGCAGGTGGTCAAGACGCTGCCGGATGATCTGAAGTCGTTCTACGAGGGCGCCAAGCTCAGCATCTCCACGCCGGCGACGCCGGGCTGGGCCACGATCGAGT
Organism: Rugosimonospora africana; assembly: GCF_016862975.1. Lineage (GTDB taxonomy): Bacteria > Actinomycetota > Actinomycetes > Mycobacteriales > Micromonosporaceae > Rugosimonospora > Rugosimonospora africana. The sequence continues at coordinate 124,766 of NZ_BONZ01000067.1, read as the reverse complement.
CGGACGCCTCGGTGACGGACTTCTTCTCGCAGATCGCCGCCGGGACGAAGACTCCGCAACAGGCCGGGGCGGACTTTGACAAGCACCTGAACGACGCTCTCAACGCGAGCTAGCCATGTCCGTCGACACCTCGAAAGCGGTCGTCACCGGAGTCGTTGAGCCGGACGGGACCGGGAGCACATCTCGGTCCCGCCGGCGCGGCGGTTGGAACTGGGCGCCGGCCATCCTGCTGGCGCCGGCCGGCATCGTCCTGGCCGGCGTGCTCGGCTACCCGCTCGTGCGGCTGGTCATCAACTCGTTCCAGGACTTCGGCCTGCGTGCCCTGTTCACGGGTACCACCGACTGGGTCGGCTTCGCCAACTACCAGGCGATCTTCAAGGATCAGCAGTTCGGCCCGGTCCTGCTGCGCACCGGCGTGTTCACTCTGTCGCTGGTGATCGGATGCCTGGTCATCGGCATGGCGATGGCGCAGATGATGACCAACCTCGGCAAGGGCATCCGTACCGTGCTGAACTTCCTGCTGATCCTCGCCTGGGCGCTGCCGACGGTCAGCTCCACCCTGGTGTGGCAGTGGCTGTTCCAACCGGTCTACGGCGTGTTCAACTGGCTGATCACCCAGGTGGGCTGGTTCGGCGATTACACCTCGCACCGCTGGACCGGTTCGGCGGGCGGTGCCTTCACGATCGTCTGGCTGCTCATCGTCTGGCAGTCCGTCCCGTTCGTCGCCCTGACCCTGTACGCGGGGCAGTCGCAGATCCCCGCGGAGTTCTACGAAGCCGCGCAACTCGACGGCGCGAGCAACTGGCGCATCTACCGGTCGGTCACGCTGCCGTTCCTGCGCCCGGTGCTCTACCTGGCCACGATCCTGCAGATCATCTGGCACTTCAACACCTTCAACCAGCTGTGGATCCTGACCCAGGGCGGCCCGGACCACGGCACGACGACCCTGAGCATCTGGGCGTTCCAGAAGGCGTTCGCGTCCAACTCCTTCGGCCAGGGCTCCGCGATCGCGGTGGTGACCGCGATCCTGCTCATGATCCTCACCGGCGTCTACATCCGCCGCCTCATCCGGTCGGGGGAAATGCAGTGACCGCCACCCAACTGTCCAGCGCCGCCGGGAACGCGAAGACCTCGGGCGTCCGGTCGCGGCGCCGGCGGGCGAGGCACCCGATCTCGTTCGCCGGCGCCATCATCTGCTGCGTGTTGTGGGCCGTGCCCATCTACTGGATGCTGAACACGTCGTTCAAGACCCGCGACCACATCACCAGTACCACGCCGCAGTTCTTCCCCGTGCCGTTCAGCTTCGGCAACTACGCCGACGCCTTCACTAAACCCGGGTTCCTCAGCTCGCTGCTCAACAGCCTGGTGGTGTCCCTGGGCGTGGTCATCGTGTCCATCGTGCTGGGCTTCCTCGCCTCGGCGGCGGTGTCGCGGTTCCGCTTCTTCGGGCGCCGGGCGATCATGGTGGCGATTCTCGCCGTCCAGATGATTCCGGGCGGCGCCCTGCTGATCCCGCTGTTCCTGTCGTTCAAGAGCCTCGGCCTGCTGAACAGCTACTGGGGACTGGGCCTGGCCTACGTGTCCAGCGTGCTGCCGTTCAGCATCTGGGTGCTGCGCGGGTTCTTCCTCAACCTCCCGATCGAGATCGAGGAAGCGGCGAAGATCGACGGTGCCGGTACGGCGCGAATCCTGCGCAGCGTCTACTTCCCGCTGGTGCTGCCCGGCCTCATCTCGACGAGCGTGTTCGCGTTCATCGCGGCGTGGAACGACTACATCACCGCGTACGTCATGCTCAAGGACCAGTCCAAGTACACGCTGCCGGTCTGGCTGGTCTCGTTCAGCACCAACGAAGGCACCGACTACGGCGGGCTCATCGCGGCATCGGTGCTGTTCGCCCTGCCGGTGGTGATCTTCTTCATGATCGTGCAACGCAACCTCGTCTCGGGAATGTCCGCGGGCGCGGTCAAGGGCTGATCGTGGAGTTCGACGGGGCCGGCCCGGGCAAAAACACCGGGCTGGGCGGGAACGCCGGGCCCGGCACGGACGCCGGGATCCGGCGGTGGCGGGCGGCGGTCGGCGCGGTGTTCGCGCTGTCCGGGATCGGCCTGTCGAGCTGGCTGTCCCGGCTCGCCACCGTGCGCGGGCAGCTTCACCTGTCGGTACTGGTCATGGGCGTGCTCTCGCTCGGGCTGTCGGTGGGTTCGGTGGCCGGATTCGTCCTGGCCAGACGGATCGTGGCCCGGCTGTCGGCGCGCCAGGCGATCCTCGGCGCGCTGTGCGTCGCGGGCCTGGGTAGCGCGGTCACCGCGCTGGCCGTCGCCGGCCACACCCCGGTCGGGGTCTTCGGCGGGCTGGCCGTGCTCGGATTCGGTACCGGCACCTGCAACGTCGCGATGAATGTGGACGCGGTCGCGATCGAACGGTCCGTGCGGCGCGGCATCATGCCGTGGTTCCACGCCATGTTCAGTCTCGGGGGCGTCCTCGGCGCCGGTGTCGGGGCCGCCGCCACCGCACTGCACCTGGCGGTGTCCCCGCACCTGCTGATCGTCGCCCTCGTCACGGTGGCCGTCACGGTGCTGGTCGTCCGCTTCATCCCGGACCCGGACTCGCCGCTGCGGGTCCACGACGCCGACCCGTCCACGGCCACCGGCCAGCCCGCGCGCGGTGGGTGGCGGGACCGCCGTACCGTGCTGATCGGCCTGCTGGTGCTGGGCATGTCGTTCGCCAACGGAGCCGCCAACGACTGGATCTCACTGGCGATGGTCACCGGGCACCGGGTCTCGCCCGAGATCGGTGCCCTGACGTTCTGGGTGTTCGTCGTGGCCACCACGGTGACCCGGCTGCTCGGTTCCGCCGTGCTGCGGCAGCTCGGCCGCGTCGGCGCCCTGCGCGTCTCGGCCCTGTGCGCGGCAGTGGGCATCGCGTGCTTCATCACCGCGCCCGTACCCGCCGTGGCGGTCGTCGGCGCGGCGTTGTGGGGCTTCGGCTCGGCGCTCGGCTTCCCGATCGGCATGTCCGCGGCCGGTGACGACCCGAGGGCAGCCGTGCGCAACATCAGCGTCGTGGCGACGATCGGCTACGCGGCGTCGCTGGCCGGACCGCCGTTGCTCGGGCTCACCGGCGACCACGTCGGCCTGCTGCGCGCCCTGATCGCGCCGCTCGTCACGGTCGTGGTGGCCGGATCGCTGGCCGGGATCGTGCACCGTCCAACGCCGCCGCGATCGGTCGAGCGGGCGGGGTCGGTTGAGCCTGCGCCGTCGGTTGAGTCAACGGGATCAGGTGAGCCGTCGATTGACCCAACGGGGTCGGAGCCGTCAGTTGAGCCGGTGGGGTCAGGTGAGCCGGCGCCGTCAGTTGAGCGCGAACTCGCGACGGGCGACGTCGGGCGGGACCTCGGCGGGGCGCCAGTGGCCGGCGATGGCCACAGCGGAGGCGTGGGCGCCGTCGGGGCTGATGACGAGGTCCGCCGGCGTACCCGCCGTGAGCACGCCGCGGTCTGCCCAGCCCAGCACACGCGCCGCGTTCGCGGACGTGAGCCGGGCGGTGTCGACCGGTGAGAGGTCCGCGAGCGCGCCGACCCGGGCGGCGGCGTCCCCGATGAACAGGGTGGAGCCGGCCAGCGTGTCGGTGCCGTGCAGGTACGCGGCGCCGCCGCGCACATCGACGGTACGGTCCACGAACGCGTACCTGCCGTCCTCCAGCCCCGCGGCGGCCATGGCGTCGGTGACCAGTACCCCGCGTCGCGTGCCGGCCGTACTCAGCGCCAGGCGCACGGTGTCCGCGGCGAGGTGGTGGCCGTCGGCGATGAGTTCCACGGTGACCCGCGGGTCCAGCAGCGCCCGGATCGCCGGGCCCGGGGACCGGTGGGTGATGCCGGGCATCGCGTTGAACAGATGGGTGACGTGGCGGGCTCCCGCGTCCACGGCCGCCTGGAACGCCTCGGCGCCCCCGTCGGTGTGGCCGACGCAGAAGACGATGTCGTCGCTGTGGCGCCGGATCAGCTCGATCGCGCCGTCCAGTTCGGGGGCGATGGTCATCGACGCCGCGTGCCCTCCGGCGGCGCGCATCAGGGTGCGGAAGACGCCCTCGTCGGGCAGGCGCAGCGCGGTCGCGGTCTGGGCGCCGCGCCGCGCCGGGGACAGGAACGGGCCTTCGAAGTGGATGCCCCGGATGTTCGGTGCGCTGTTGTCGTCGATCGCCGCGCCGATCGCCTCCGCGGCCGCGATCATCGTCTCCAGCCGGGCGCTGGCGATGGAGGCGAGCATGCTGGTGGTACCCCGACCCAGATGGGCGGCCGCGGCGATGCGGACGTCCTCGATGTCGCCGCTGTAGATCGCCCGGCCGCCCCCGCCGTGGCAGTGCAGGTCGATGTACCCGGGCAGCACCCACTGCCGTTCGAGGTCGACGTAGTCGAGCGCGGCTCCGTTGAAGCGCCGCGGCTCCGGTGGCTCACCCGGGCCGAGGGAATCGATGACGCCGTCCCGGACGACGAGCCATCCGTTGTCGATGACACGGTCCTCAAGGACCAGGCGCCCGTTGGTGAGGATTCGCACCGTCATGGTCAGACTCCACTGGCGAGGGTTTCGGGGGAGTACGAGCGGAATCGTTCGAGGATCTCGTCGCGACCGGGGCCGACAGTGGCGGACAGGGCGCCGAGCGCGCCGAGGCCGATGTGCAGGTGACTGAGCGCGTGCGCCATCGCCCCGAGCAGGCCGGCGGCGGCGCCGAGCGTGGAGCGCTGGATCACGCTGTCGACACCCACCAGGTCACGCAGGCGCGCCCGGGTGTCGGCGAACCAGTCGTCGGTGAAGGATTCCGAGAATCCTCCGGTGACCAGGATGCTCGCCGGTTCGTAGGCCAGTGCGACGATGTCGATCAGGTGCGTGAACGCGGCGCGGGAGTCCGCGACGAGCGGGCCGAACCGCTGAGGCTGCGCGAACACCTCGGCGGTGGTGTCGAGGGTGTAGCCGAGCGAGCGCCCGTAGCCGGCGAGCCCGGCGCCGGACAGCAGGTCGCGCAGGCGCTGTTCGCGCCCGAGCAGCGGAAGCCGACCGAGTTCGCCGAGCAACCCCTGGGCGCCGGAGAGGATCTCGCCGTCCATCGCGACGGCCGCGGACAGGCCGGTACCGAGGATGAGCAGGACCGTGGTCTCGGTCGGCGGTACCGAGCCGTAGCGCAACTCGCCGAGCAGCGCCAGGTTGGAGTCGTTGTCGATGTTGACCGGAGCGTCCAGCGAGCCACGCAGGGCCACCAGGAACTCGGGGCCGCGGATCTGCGGCAGGTTCTGCGATCCGACGACCCGGGTCTTGTCGCCGGCCACCGCGCCGGGCAGGCCGACGGTGACGGCGCCGAGCGTGGCGTTCGCGCCGTCCTGCTCGACCAGTTCCCGTACGCACGAGCCGAGCCACTCGCCGAAGCCGCGCGCGTCGACATCGTGGCGGGTGCGGTAGTTGCGGCGGGCGATGGTGCGGCCGAGGGCGTCGGTCAACACCAGGCGGCAGTTGGTGCCGCCGAGGTCCACGCCGCAGGCGAGCGCGATCTCGCCGTTGAAGCGGACGCTGGTCGCATTCCGGCCGCGGCCCGCCCGCGTGATGGTCGGGCCCTCGACCAGGATGCGGGATTCCAGCAGCTCGCTGACCACGCGGAACACCGTCGCCTGACTGAGGCCGGTGGCGGCGACCAGCTCCTGCCGGTCGATCTCCCGGCCGGACAACAGTTGTTCCAGCACCGAGCTGCGATTGGATCGTCGTACCGCGGTTCCCGAGTCCATAATTCCTCTCAGGCTGAACTTTATTCGCCGTGAGAAGAATAAACCCGCCGACGCTCCGTGCGGAAGCCCCCGCCGGGATTGGCTGGCGTGACGAACACCCGGGTGGCCGGGTCGGGACGCGGCGCCTAGGCTGGGGCGGTGAATTAGTTTCACACTGAATGGAATTCGTGGACGCTCCCCGATTTCCGCTCCCCGCGACCGGCACGCCCCGCGCGACCGGTGGGACCGGTGGGCCGGAGCGCGTCCGGTACCCCCGCAACGAAGGTGGACATGACCAAGCTTGAGACCCTCGCCCACGGCGTCCTCTTCCCCTCCATCGGCCGGCCGGTACTGCCGCGGTGGCTCGCCCCGCGCGTCGACGCGGGGCTCGGCGGCGTCGTCCTGTACGGGCGGGACATCCGCTCGCGCGAACAGGTCGCACAGCTCACCTCCGCGCTGCACGCGTTGCGCGACCACGTGATCATCGCGACCGACGAGGAGGGCGGCGACGTCACCCGCCTCGAGGGGCACGGCGGCACGAGCGTGCCCGGCAACTACGCGCTGGGTCGCATCGACGACCTCGACGCGACGCGCGCGGCGGCGGAGCAGATCGGTCTCTCGTTGGTGGACGCGGGCATCGACTGGGACCTCGCACCGGCGGTCGACGCCATCTCCAACCCGTTGACGCCCAACGCGATGCGCACCTTCGGCGAGGACCGTGCCCGGGTGTCCGCACACTCCGCCGCCTGGGTGGAGGGTTTGCAGGCCACCGGGGTCAGCGCCTGCGCGAAGCACTTCCCGGGCCACGGGCGCAGCGGCACCGACGCGCACCTCGGCACGCCCGCCGTCGACCTCAGCCGCGACGAGCTGGTCGGCTGGTACCTCGACCCGTTCCGTGCCGCGGCGGCCGCGGGTGTCGACGGCATCATGGTCTCCCACGTCCGGCTGCCACAGCTCGACGAGAAGTACCCGACGTCGATCAGCCGGGCGGCGGTGACCGGCCTGCTGCGCGAGGAGATCGGGTACGACGGCGTGGTCATCAGCGACGCGCTGGAGATGCGCGGCGTGCTCGACGTCGCGCCGCTGGCCGAGTCCGTGGTGCTCGCGCTGGCCGCCGGGATCGACGCGCTGTGCCTGGGCGCCGCTTCGTACGACGAGGACGTCGAGATCGCGGTACGGGCGATCAGCGCCGCCGTCGCCGACGGACGCCTCGACATCGAGCGGCTCGAACAGGCCAACGCCCGGATCGCGCGACTCGGCCGCCGGGAGCGGCAGGCCACCGGCCGTCGCGACGACGCGGTCGGCCGGGAGCTGGCGCTGCGAGCCCGCCGGGTCAGCGGGGACACCGCGCTGCGCGGCCGGCACGTACTCGTGATCCGCCTGGAGCAGGAGCACTCGCCCGCCGTCGGCGGTCACGGCGGCGCGCTCGAGGAGTTGCTCGACGCGGCCGGGTACGAGTGCGAGACGGTCGCCATTTCGGGCGGCACCTACAACGGCGAGAACATGGTCACGTCCGAGATCGGCCTGTTCACCGGCGAGTTCGGCGACGACGCCGAGGTGGTCCTGCTGGTGCGCAGCCCACACCGCCACGAGTGGCAGCAGCGGTTGAGCGCCGAACTCATCAAGCGCCACCCGTCGATCGTGGTCGTCGACATGGGCGCCGCGGGTGTCGACTTCAGCGCCGCGCGCGGCTGGGTACGCACCTTCGGCGCCTCCCGGGCGTGTTCCGAGGCGGCCATCGACGCGCTCGTGGCGCCCCGGCGCTGAGACGGAGGCCGGCAGACAGCCAGCGACGGCAGACCACCAGCGACGAGACGAGCAGTGACGGCCCAGCCCCGCCGGTCGTGCGGAGGCTGGGCCGCTGCGAGCCTCCGGCCGAGGTCGCCATCACCGTGTCGACCGAAACGTGACGGACGGGATCCGCGCGCGCCGAAGCGTCCTGGCCCGGTCGAGCGATAGGGAAGGCGACGCTCAGCGCGCGGCGATCCCGCCACGCCGATCGGCCCGGAGAGGCACGCCCATGCCGAATTCCCCGCACGGCGAGCAGACCGCCAGGTACGCGACGGCCGCACGCATGTACGACTGCTACCTGGGGGGCGTCCACAACTTCCCCGCCGACCAGGAAGCGGCCCGGGAAGTCATGGCGAGGCTTCCCGGCATTACGGCGTCGGCTCACGCCAACCGCGCGTTCCTGGCCCGCGCGGTCGACTTCCTCGTTGGCGCCGGGGTTCGGCAGTTCCTCGACTTCGGCGCGGGCATCCCCGCTCAGGGCAGCGTGCGGAGTGTCAGCGGTGCCGCGATCGACGCCCGTGCGGTGTTCGTCGACATCGATCCGTGCGCGGTGGCTCAAACCCTCGAACTGCTGGAAGGCGTCCAGTGGGCCGTGGCGATCCGCGGCGACGTGCGAACCCCGCAGCCGATCCTCGCGCACCCTGAGGTCCGGCGGCTGCTGGACCTCACCCGACCGGTCGGGCTGCTGCTGACCGCGGTGCTGCCGTTCATCCCGGACGACGTCCAGGCGTACGGCGCCGTCGCGCAACTGGTCGCCGCATTGCCCGCCGGCAGCTATGTCGCGATCTCCCACGGCGCGGCCGAGACGTTCCCGCCCGACGCCGACGCGTGCCACGCCGCCGCCCGGACCTACCAGAAGTACACCGGCAGCCAGGCCACCGCCCGCGACCACGCAGGCGTCCGGCGCTTCTTCACCGGTCTCGACCTGGTGACGCCGGGCGTGGTCTGCGCCCGGCAGTGGCGCCCCGAGTCGCCGCCGGCACTCGCCGAAGGGTCCGGACACAGTGGACTGTGGGCCGGCGTCGGCATGAAATCCTGAGGCTCAGCCCCGTCAGGATCCGTCGGCCGTGAACCCGACCGCGCGAGCGGTTGGCTCCCAGGCCACGAACTCGGCCTGGTTGCGCTCAAGGCTCGCCGCGATCGCGTCGGCGGCGTCGTCGCCCAGCGGCAGGCGCAGCGGGATCGGCTCCGCGTCGAGCGCGGCCAGGATCGCGGCGGCCGCCTTGGCCGGGTCACCGGGCTGCCGGCCGTCGTCGGCGTCCAGGTTCGCCGCCACCGCGCCGACGCTGTCGGCGTACGCGTCGATGGGCTGCGAACGCAGCAGGGAACCGGCGGTGTTGAAACCGGTACGGAAAGCTCCCGGCTCGACGATCAGCACCTTGATGCCGAACGGCGCGACCTCCGCGGCGAGCGCCTCGGAGAACCCTTCCAGGGCGAACTTGGTGGCCGAGTAGGCCCCCACCCCGGGGAAGGACAGCCGCCCGCCCATGCTGCTGATCTGCACGATGGCGCCGGAGCGCTGGCGCCGCAGGTGCGGCAGGACCGCCCGGGTCAGTGCGGCCGGCCCGAAGAAGTGCAACTCCATCAGGTCACGCAGCTCCCGGTCGCTGGTCTCTTCGACCGCGCCCACCAAACCCCGGCCGGCGTTGTTCACGACGACGTCGATCCGGCCGTACCACAGCAGCACCTGCGCGACCACGGCGGTGATCTGGGCCGGATCCGTGACGTCCAGGTCGGCGGCGTTGGCCCGGTCGGGGTACGCCGCCACCAGGTCCTTCAGCGCCTCGGGACGGCGGGCCGTTGCCACGACGGTGTCGCCGGCGCGCAGCGCGGCCTCGGCGATCGCCCGGCCGAAGCCGGATGAGGCGCCGGTGACCAGCCAGACTCGGCCGGACGCCGGACGGGCGGGCGTGGTTTGCGTGGACATCTGGACCTCCGTGTGCGGGAATGACCTGCCCAGTGTCGCCGGTCACGGCCGCGCGACCCAAGACAGAAGATCGTTCAAGCCATAAAGCGGACTTATGATGGCCGGGTGGAGTTGCGCCAACTGCGCTACCTGGTAGCGATCGACGAAGCCGGGAACCTGGGCCGGGCGGCCCAGGGCCTGTTCGTCAGCCAACCCGCCCTCTCCTACGCCCTGCGCAACCTGGAGGCGGAACTCGGTGTGCGGCTCTTCGACCGGCACGCCGGAGGCGTGACGGCCACCGCGGCGGGGCGCGACGTACTGGCCGAGGCGCGCCGGACGCTGCGGCAGGTCGACCGGGTCACCGCCGCGGCCGACCGCCACCGGCGCGGCCAGACCGGCGTACTGCGGGTCGGTTTCGAGGCGAGCGGGGCGGGAGAGCTGACCACGCGGTCGCGGGCGGAGTTCGCCCGCCGGTACCCGGGCGTACGGGTGGAGCCCAAGCGGATCGACTGGGGCGAGGAGACGGCCGCGCTCCGCGACGGCCTGGTCGACGTCGCCTTCGTCTGGTTGCCCGCCGACCTCACCGGGATGCACGCCGAGGTCGTCCACACCGAAGGTCGGGTCGTCGGCCTTCCCCGGCGGCACCCGCTGGCCAGCCGGGACGGCATCTCGATCCTGGAGACCAACGACGAACCGCTGCTGTGGACCGAGCGGGCGCCCCGCGCCTGGGTGGACTGGTGGGCGGTCAACCCGCGCCCGGACGGGACCAGCCCGCGGTGGGGGCCGACCAACGACAACGTCGAGGAGATGCTGGAGCAGGTGGCCGAGGGCGCGGCGATCTGTTTCGGCCCGCAGAGCATGGCGCGGTACTACGCGCGTCCCGACCTGTCCTGGGTACCGCTGACCGACGTGGAACCGCTGCGAGTCGCCCTCGCCTGGCCCGACGGCACCGACGCTCCACTCGTCCGGGGATTCGCACGCGTGGTCCGCGAACTCGCCGAACTGCCGGCGGCCTAGCGCTCTCCGGCGGGCGCGGTCTTGTAGTCTGCTGGTCCGGTACGGGTCCGTCGCGGTCATCCGTCGCGGTCACGGTCGAGGAGGTCTGGGTGCGGTGAGGCAACCGTTCGCGCTGCCCCCGTGTGAGCCCGGTGGACTCGACCCGGCGGCGGTGGTGGCCTCCATCGGGGAGTGGGTCACGTCGCCGGAGTTGGCGGAACTGGTCGGACAGTTCGATGGCGAGGTGCCGGCGGGCCCGGTCGGATCGGTACTCGATCGGGTGGCCGAGTTCTCCCGGGTGTGGGACTTCCGTGGCGGGGTCAAGGAGCGGTTCGACACCGACCGCCTCGACTACGAACCCGAACTGGACGCCCGGCTGCGTACCCTGATCGCCGCACTCGGCCTCGCCGGACGGGACCGGCCCGCCCACGACAGCTACGACCACGTGGTCGTGCTCGGCGGCGGCATCCGGGTGACGCTCGGCCGCACCGACTACGTCGCCCGGCTGATCGCCGGAGGCCTCCGCGTCCAGACCCTGGCCGGGTTGGGCAGCCTGCGGTGGCGCCACGAACGGGAGCACCGCGAGAGTATCCGGCTCGGACTCGGCCCGATCGAGACCGAGGCCGACATGATGCTGGTCGGGCTGCGCCGGTTCCTGGACCTCTCGCAGCCGCCGACGGTGCGCGAGGGAGACGGCTGGTGGCACCGGTACTGGGACGGTCCGCGCCCCGGTGTCGAGGAGGTCCACGTGCTGGCCGCCGCGTCGACCCGACCGCCGTTGCGAGCGAACACCGCGGACACGCTCATCGGTTGGGCGCAGCACGTGCGCACCCCGGCCCCGACCGACCGGGTACTGCTGGTCACCAACGACCCGTACGTGCGGCACCAGCACTGCGACGCCGTGCGCCTGCTCGGTAGCCGGTACGGGTGCGGGATCGAAACGGTGGGCTTCGACGACCTCGCGATGCGGGAGTGGGGACGGCCGCTGAGCACGACCGAACTGCTGCAGGAGGTGCGTTCGTCGCTGTTGGCCATGCGCCACCTGCACGACGCCCTCGTCCCGTCGCGGTAAGGCTCTCGCGGTAAGGCCCCCGCTAAGACTCCCGAGGTAAGGCCCTGCGACCTTTGCCACTTAGTCAACACTCGTAGGCCAACGCGCATTGACATGCTTTCGTGCCCACTGCGCGGACCACCACGGTGTCGAGGCGCTCGCCTGGGAGGGCTCCCTCGGCTCCTACGCCGGCTCCACGTACAACGGAAACGGGGCCGGGTCAACGACCATCTGGACGGGCCGAGCGACGTGACCGGGGCGCGGTGCGGATCCGCCACGCACACGAGCGTCGACGGCTGACGAACCACGGCAGACGAACCACGGCTGACGAACCACGGCTGACGAACCTCTGCGGCCGGACGGGCAGGGGTCGCTCCGCGGCGACGCCTGCCCACCCGCCGAGTACCGGATCGGCCCCCGGTTTTCGGAGCCCGAGCCTGGGTAGCCCGGGTGGGACTGTTGTGCGAAGGGGGACCACGATGACGAAGATGCAATCCCGGCCCATGGTGGCGACCAGGGCCGGAACCCAGGGCAGTTCCGTGGTGCACAAGACGGCGAATGTGGCCGGGATCGACGTTTTCTACCGTGAGGCCGGGATCGCGGACGCCCCGAAACTGCTGCTGCTGCACGGTTATCCCGCGTCGTCACACCAGTACCGCAATCTGTTGCCGGCGTTGTCGGACCGATTCCACCTTCTCGCCCCCGACTACCCGGGTTTCGGCAACACCGGCGTCCCCGACCCGGCCGGTTTCGCGTACACGTTCGAGCACCTCACCGACATCGTCGACCAGTTGCTCGGCCAGATCGGGTTCACCGGGCCGATGGGGATCTACATGGAGGGGTACGGGGGCGCGATCGGCAACCGGCTCGTCGAACGGCACCCGGACTGGTTGCAGTGGCAGGTCATCCAGAACGCCAACCTGTACGAGGAGGGCCTGAGCCCGGCCTGGGATCCGTTCAAGGCGCTGTGGAACGACCGGAACCCGGAAACCGAGAAGGGCTTGATGTCGCTCATGGAGCCGGACGGCGTCAAGCTCGTCTACACGCACGGGCACCAGAACCCGGAGGCGATCAGCCCGGACAACTGGAACATGGACTCGTTCTTCCTCGCCCGGCAGAACGCGAAACAGGCGCAGCTGGATCTGTTCTACGACTTCCGTACCAACATCGAGCTGTTCCCGCGCTGGCAGGAGTCGGCCCGCAGCCAACAGCCCAAGACGCTGATCCTCTGGGGGCGCAACGACATCTTCTTCACCCCGACGGCCGGCGAGATGTACCTGCGCGACCTACCCCAGGCGGAGCTGCTCCAATTCGACTCCGGGCACTTCGTCGTCGAGGACGGCATCGGCGAGGTCATCACCGCGATCGACAGGTTCTACGTCGGGCGGGCGGCCGGCGGCTGAGCGCCACGCACGAGCGTCACAGCCGAGCACACCGACAGGCAACCAAGCCCATCGACAGGCAGCCAAGCACATCGACAGGCAGCCGAGCCATCGACAGGCAGCCGAGCACAGCCGATAGGAGGTCGACATGGCCCTGGCCAACGAGGCACCGGACTACTTCCAGCCCAAGGACGGCATGTTCCTCGCCACCCTGCTCATCGTCCGGGACACGGAACGGTCTCGCGAATACTACGAGCGGGTGTTCGGAGCCACCTGCGTCCACGAGAGCAACCCGCTGATCCTGAAGTTCTTCAACAGCTACATCATCATCAACGTCGAGGGCGGCCCGACGGACGACAAGCCGACGGTGCAGGCCAAGGCGCCGGCCGACTCCAATACGTTGAGCTGCGCGATGAACATCCGGGTGACCGACATCCGCAAGCTCTACCAGGAGTGGACGGCTCGTGGTGCGGAGTTCCTCACCGAACCGAAGGACCACGGGACCGAGATCCGTTGCTACCTGCGCGACCCCGACGGGTACCTGATCGAGGTCGGCCAGGGACTCTGAACGGGCGGGCTCTGAGCGGGCGGGCTCGTCGGCGTTGTGGCTTGTCAGCGCTGTGGTTCGGCGGACACGCCGACCACCCGCCAGCCCGCGTCGGCCTGCCGGCTCAGGAGCAGGCTGAACGGCACCAGGTCGCTGGTGGACAGCCGCGCCCACCCGGTGACTTCGGCCCGAGGTCGCCCGAGGCTGATGATCGTGGCGCCCTGGATGTGGTACTCGCTGATCTGCCGGCCCTCGTCGGTCAGGCCCTGGATCACCAGCGTGCCGGTGTCGCTGACCTGCGTGTCGTGTCGCGGGTACGCGGCCGCGTTCACCTGGCCCGCGACCAGGTCGTCCATGAATGCCGACGCCGCGGCGCGGGCGGGCTGGCCCTGCGCGACCGCGCGGCGAACCTCGAGCAACACCAGGAGCACGCCGGTCGCACCCGCGATCAGTGAGGCCCAGAGCGGCAGTCTGCCGGCGATCCCGCCCACGCACACCACCAGCAGCAGAACGAGAACGACGATGCCGAGCGAGCCTCTCCCACGTCCCTGCCGCTCCCGCATGCTCCGGCACTCCGAATCCCGCGTCCACCCCGATCGGAACCACAGGATATTCCAATGCGTCGCTGCCAGCGCGGGAGCGGCCGGCGCGGGGGCTGGTGCCGCTGGGGCTGGCGGGGCTGGGGCTGGCCGCGCGGGGGCTGGTGCCACGGGAGCTGGCGGCGCTGGAGTTGGCGGGGCTGGAACTGGCAGGGCTGGAGCCCTCGGGGGTCAGCGGCGGACGTCCGCCGGCCCCGACGACAGCGGCAGCCCGGCTTCCAGCCACGCCTCGACGCCGCCGACCAGGTCGGTGGCCCGCCACAGCCCGAGCGACCGCAGGCTCTCCGCGGCCAGGCTGGAGCTGTAGCCCTGCCGGCAGATGACCACGATCTCCAGGTCGTGGCCGACCGCCTCCGGGATGCGCGCGTCGCTGAGCGGGTCCAGGCGCCACTCCAGTACCGTCCGGTCGATCACCAGGGCACCGGGAATCTCGCCCTGCTCGCGTCGCTGGGTCTCGGTACGCGTGTCGATGAGCAACGCACCCCGACGGCCCGCCGCCAGCGTCTCTTCCGGAGTCAGCCTTCGCACGCCAGCCCGGGCCTTGGCGAGGACAGAGTCAATGGCCGAACCTGGCGAGCGCTCCACTCCGCCAGTCTCACGAACGGGGATCGTCCGCGCGCCCGATCGAGGACGAGACCATCCGACCGGTGGGCGCGGCAGACGCAGAGGTGAGTGCGGCGGACGCAGTGGCGGGTGCGGTGGGCGCGGCGGATGCCGGGGCGCGTGTCGCGACCCCGGCATCCGTCAGGTGAGTTGCCGGCAGACCTGCCCGGCGGGCACCTCGCCGCGTCAGCGCGGGCCGGCCGCCTCCTGGCCGCCCTTGCTGCGCGGATCCGGGGTCGGCGTGGCCTGGATGCCATCCGGCGTCATCGGCCGCGCCTGGCCGCGCAGGTACAGGTACCAGTAGAAGCAGCCGACGAAGAACGCACCGCCGACCAGATTGCCGGCGAACGCGAGCCCCAGGTTGCGGAACAGGTTCGCCGCGCCGATGCCGTGAACGCCGGCGAACATCGCGGCCGGGATGAAGAACATGTTGGCCACGACGTGGTCGAAGCCCATCGCGACGAACCCCATGATCGGGAAGAAGATGGCGAGGATCTTCCCCGCGATGTCCTCCGCGGCGTAGGCCATCCAGACCGCGAGGCAGACCAGCCAGTTGCAGCCGATCGCGCGCAGGAAGATCGCGATGCTCGTCTCGGTCACCGCCTTGCCCTTGGCGACGGTGGCGAGCTTGGCGAACGTGAGCGCACCCGCGGTTCCGGCGGCCGAGTGCGACGACCCGATGACGCCGGTCTTGACCGCGAGCAGGTAGGCGACCAGCAGCGAGCCGACCAGGTTGCCGGCGGTGACCAGCACGAGGCTCATCACGACCCGCCAGAGGGGGGCCCGGCGCGAGGTCAGCGCCAGCGGCAGTAGCGCCATGTTGCCGGTGACCAACTCGGAGCCGGCGATGATGACGAGGATCAGCCCGGTCGCGAAGACCGCGCCGAGGAACAGCGTGGACAGGTTGCCCCAGATGCCCACCGGCATACCAGCGGTGACGACGACGGCGAGCAGTCCGGCGAACGCGATGTAGGCGCCGCCCAGGATCCCACCGACGATCATGCGGTCCGGACTGAGATTCGCTTTGACGACGCCGGAGTTCACCGCCGTCGTCGCGATCTGGTCGGGTGTCTTGAAGGCCATGGTTTCCCTCATGGTTTCTGACGCTGGTACAGATGCGCATCCATGCGTATCTGCTCGAAAACCCCGACCGGCGCCGAATGTGGTGGGGTTCCTCCGTTTTAGGTGCTCACCGGTGCGATGGTCCACCTGATGCCCCAACATGAACCGGTAAAACGTTCTGGTTATCCGGCCGGGTTTCCGGAGGCCGTCCCCGGCCGGCGACGAGCCGTCCCCCAGCCGGCGACAAGCAACGGGAACCCGGCGAGCAACGGGAGAAGACTTCGGAACGGCGTTTCGAGCCCTTTCGGTGTCGTTAGCATGTGATTCGTGGGCGTGCGTACCTGGATCGAGGGCTGGCCGGTCTACCGGCAGCTGACCGGGACCGACCCGCTCGGGCGCGGGGCCGCAGCCATGTCACCGCGCTCGGCGGCGCTGACCGCGCGCACCGAGACCGCCGATTCGATGGCCCGCTCCGTCTGCCCGTACTGTGCCGTCGGCTGCGGCCAGCGCGTCTTCGTCAAGGACGGCCGCGTCAGCCAGATCGAGGGTGATCCGGACAGCCCGATCTCCCGTGGCCGCCTGTGCCCGAAAGGCTCCGCGAGCAAGAACCTGGTGACCAGCGAGCTGCGGCAGACGACGGTGCGGTACCGCCGGCCGTACAGCCGCGAGTGGGAGGATCTCGACCTCGCCACCGCGCTTGACATGATCGCCGACCGGGTCATCGCCGCACGCGAGGCGACCTGGGAGGACTCCGACGACGAGGGCCGGCCACTGCACCGTACCCTCGGCATCTCCAGCCTCGGCGGCGCGACGCTGGACAACGAGGAGAACTACCTCATCAAGAAGTTGTTCACCGCGTTGGGCGCGCTGCAGATCGAGAATCAGGCGCGCATTTGACACTCCTCCACCGTCCCCGGTCTGGGGACCAGCTTCGGTCGCGGTGGCGCCACCACGTTCCAGCAGGACATCGCCAACGCTGACTGCGTCATCATCCAGGGCTCCAACATGGCCGAGGCCCACCCGGTGGGCTTCCAGTGGGTCATGGAGGCGAAGGAGCGTGGGGCGAAGGTCATCCACGTCGACCCGCGGTTCACGCGTACCAGTGCCCTGGCCGACCTGTACGTGCCGATCCGCGCCGGTACCGACATCGCGTTCCTCGGCGGGATCGTCCGCCACATTTTGGAGAACGAACTCGACTTCCGGGAGTACGTGGTCGCCTACACCAACGCGGCCACCATCGTCAGCGAGGAGTTCCGCGACACCGAGGACCTCGACGGGCTGTTCTCCGGGTACGACCCGACGACCGGCACGTACAACCCGGAGAGCTGGCAGTACGCGGGGCAGGAACACGACGGAGTCCGGTTCGACACCAGCACGGAACGGGAGACCGCCGGCGGACTGCAGCACGAGTCGCACGGGCACCCGGTGCAGGGCCGCCCGGAGCGGGACGAGACGCTGCGGCACCCGCGGTGCGTGTACCAGATCCTCAAGCGGCACTACGCGCGCTACACGCCCGAGATGGTCGAGCGGACCTGCGGCATCCCGGCGGACAAGTTCGAGGAGGTCGCCCGCGCCTGGACGGAGAACTCCGGTCGGGAACGCACCTCCGCGCTGATCTACTCGGTGGGTTGGACGCAGCACACCGTCGGCGTGCAGTACATCCGCACGGGGGCGATCATCCAGCTGCTGCTGGGCAACATGGGGCGCCCCGGCGGCGGGATCCTGGCACTGCGCGGGCACGCCAGCATCCAGGGCTCCACCGACGTACCGACGCTGTTCAACCTGCTGCCCGGGTACCTGCCGATGCCGCTGGTCAAGCACACCACGTTCACGGAGTGGGTGGAGAGCATCCGCCACCCGGAGCAGAAGGGCTTCTGGAACAACGCGCGCGCGTACAGCGCCAGCCTGCTCAAGGCGTACTGGGGCGACGCGGCGAGGCCGGACAACGACTTCTGCTACGACTACCTGCCGCGGATGACCGGCGACCACGGCACGTACCGCCAGGTTCTCGACATGATCGACGGCAAGGTCAAGGGGTACTTCCTGCTCGGGCAGAACCCGGCGGTCGGCTCCGCGCACGGCAAGCTGCAGCGGCTGGGCATGGCCAACCTCGACTGGCTCGTGGTGCGTGACCTTTTCATGATCGAGAGCGCCACGTTCTGGAAGAACAGCCCGGAGATCGAGACCGGCGAGATCGTGCCGGAGGAGTGCCGTACCGAGGTGTTCTTCCTGCCGGCCGCGTCGCACGTGGAGAAGGAAGGCACGTTCACCCAGACCCAGCGGCTGTTGCAGTGGCGGGAGAAGGCCCTCGACCCGCCCGGCGACTGCCGTTCCGAGCTGTGGTTCTTCTACCACCTGGGCCGGGTCATCCGGCAGAAGCTGGCCGGCTCGACCCTGTCGCGCGACCGCGCCATCCTCGACCTGGCCTGGGACTACCCGACGCACGGCCGGGACGACGAGCCGAGCGCGGAGGCGGTGCTGTTCGAAATCAACGGGTACGAGGTGGCCACCCGCCGCCCGCTGTCCGCGTTCACCCAGTTGCGCGACGACGGCTCGACCGTGGGCGGCTGCTGGATCTACTGCGGGGTCTACGCCGACGGCGTCAACCAGGCGGCGCGGCGCAAACCCGGCCGGGAACAGAGCTGGGTCGCGCCCGAGTGGGGCTGGTCGTGGCCGGCCAACCGGCGCATCCTCTACAACCGCGCGTCCGCCGACCCGGAGGGCCGGCCGTGGAGCGAGCGCAAGGCATACACCCGGTGGGATCCGGACAAGGGCGAGTGGACCGGTCCGGACGTGCCCGACTTCGAGAAGACGAAGCCCCCGTCGTACCGGCCGCCGGCGGACGCGACCGGTGTCGAGGCACTCTCCGGAATCGATCCGTTCATTATGCAGGGCGACGGGAAGGGCTGGCTGTACGTGCCCTCAGGGCTGATCGACGGGCCGATGCCCACGCACTACGAGCCGGCCGAGTCGCCGGTGCGCAACCCGTTGCACGGCCAGCAGGCCAACCCGACCCGCAGGACGTACCGGCGGCCGGCGAACCCGACCAACCCGAGCCCGCCCGAGCCGCACAGCGACGTGTTCCCGTACGTGTTCAGCGTCAGCCGGCTCACCGAGCACCACACGGCCGGCGGCATGAGCCGCACCGTGAAGTACCTGGCCGAACTGCAACCGGAGATGTTCGTCGAGGTATCGCCGGAACTCGCGGCCGAGCGGGGACTGGTCCACCTGGACTACGCGCACGTGGTCACCTCGCGGGCCGCGATCGAGGCACGGGTACTCGTCACCGACCGGCTCACCCCGCTGTGGGTCGAGGACCGCGTGATTCACCAGATCTGGCTGCCCTACCACTGGGGAGGCGAGGGCCTGGCCACCGGTGACTCGGCCAACGACCTGTTCGGCATCACCCTCGACCCCAACGTGCTGATCCAGGAGAGCAAGGTGGGCACGTGCGACATCAGGCCGGGTCGGCGGCCGGTCGGCAAGGCGCTGCTGGACTACGTGGCCGACTACCGTCGCCGGGCCGGGCTGACCGGCGACCACCGGACGCCGATCCTGACCACCGACGCCGTCGAGCGGGAGAAACCATGAACAGGCTGTACGGGCCGCTCGACCCGGCGCCGGACGCGGGATATCAGGACCCTCCCGCCCGGATGGGATTCTTCACCGACACGAGCATCTGCATCGGCTGCAAGGCGTGCGAGGTGGCGTGCAAGGAGTGGAACGGGGTACCCGGCCACGAGCTGACCATGCTCGGCATGTCGTTCGACAACACCGGAGCCTTGACCGCCAACTCGTGGCGCCATGTCGCGTTCGTCGAGCAGCCGGTACCGGCCGGCCGCCAGACCCCGGCGTTCGCGGGTACGCCGACCGGCCCCACGATCGCCCCGGCGGCTGCGGCCGACGCGGTGACCACCACCACCGACACAGGCACCGAGCCCGGCCTGGATCCCGGCCGACATCCGGACTCCGCCGCGCGAATGGCCGCCGGACCCGAGTTCCTCGGCATGCCCGCGTCCGAGTTGCCCGGCAGGCAACCGGGGCGCGAAGAACGCACGGACCTTCGCTGGCTGATGATGTCCGACGTGTGCAAGCACTGCACGCACGCCGCCTGCCTCGACGTGTGCCCGACCGGAGCGCTGTTCCGCACCGAGTTCGGTACCGTCGTGGTTCAGGAGGACATCTGCAACGGCTGCGGGTACTGCATCCCGGCATGCCCGTACGGTGTCATCGACCAGCGCAAGACCGACGGCCGCGCGTGGAAGTGCACGCTGTGCTACGACCGGATCGGCGACGGGATGACCCCGGCCTGCGCGCAGGCATGCCCCACGCAGTCCATCCAGTTCGGGCCGCTCGACGAACTGCGCGAGCGGGCGGCCCGGCGGGTCGAACGATTGCACGCGGCGGGCGAGACGACCGCGCGACTGTACGGCCACGACCCGGAGGACGGCGTCGGCGGCGACGGCGCGTTCTTCCTGCTGCTCGACGAGCCCGAGGTGTACGGGCTGCCGCCGGATCCGGTGGTGACCACCAGAGACCTGCCGGACATGTGGAAGCGGGCGGGTGTCGCGGCGCTGGCCATGGCGGCCGCGGTCGCCGTGGCGTTCCTCGGGAGGCCGGCGTGAGCGCGGGGGAGACGGACGGCGGTCACGCCGGCCGGGAGCCAGGCGGTCACGCCGGCCAGGAGTCGGGCGGGCGGTTGCCGGTGGGCGTCCGCTTCCGGGAGTACCAGGCGCGGCGCGGCCGGGGCGACGGGCCGCCGGCGGACGAGCCGGGCCGGGAGTTCCGCTCCTACTACGGCCGGCCGATCCTCAAGGCGCCGGTGTGGAAGCGCGACATCCCCGCGTACTTCTTCACTGGTGGCCTCGCGGCCGGCTCGTCGATGCTCGCCGCCGGAGCCGACCTGACCGGCCGGCCGGCGATGCGCCGCGCGACCCGGCTGGCGTCCCTGGCCGCGATGGGCGCCAGCACCTACTTCCTGATCCACGACCTCGGGCGCCCGAACCGGTTCCACCACATGCTCCGGATAGCCAAGCCGACCTCGCCGATGTCGATGGGCACCTGGATCCTGGCCCTGTTCGGCCCGGCGTCCGGGATCGCCGCGGTCGCCGAGGTGGCGCCGGCGCTTCCCCGGCGCGGCGTACTCGGGCTGGCTCGCCGCGCGCTCCCGGTGGCCGGTACCACCGCCGGGTACCTGGCCGCGGCGGTGGCGCCCGCGGTCGCCACGTACACCGCCGTACTGATCGCCGACACCGCGGTACCGTCCTGGCACGAGGCGTACCCGCAACTGCCCTTCGTCTTCGCGGGCAGCGCGCTGGCCAGTGCCTCGGGTGTCGCGCTGCTCGCGGCACCGCTGGCCGAGACCGGTCCGGCCAGCCGGCTCGCGGTGGCCGGGGCGGCGATGGAGTTGGTGGCGTCGCATCGCGTGGAGAACGCGATGGGGATTGTCAGCGAGCCGTACCGGCAGGGGCGCGCCGGGCGCCTGCTGCGGGCGGCGCGTGGCCTGACGGTGGCCGGCGCGGCGGGAGCGGTGCTGGGCCGGCGCAGCCGGCTGGTCTCGGCGTTGTCGGGCGCCGCTCTGGTGGCCGCGGCGGCGCTGACCCGCTTCGGCGTCTTCGAGGGCGGGGTCGCGTCGGCGAAGGACCCGAAATACACGGTGGTACCGCAGCGGCAACGCGTCGAGGAATCGACCGGGGCACGTTGACCCGGCGGACCGGCCACACCCTCGTGACTTGCCACGAACCACCTTCGTGTCGGTCCTCCCGGCCGCGAGAGCGTCACGAGGGGCGCTTGACGGGGGCGCTTGACGAGACGGCATGATGCCTGACTAAAGTCAGGTTATGCATTCGGACCTTGTCGCCTCGGTACGGCGGTTCAACCGGACGGTCACCCAACGCGTGGGTGCGCTCGACGACGAGTACATGGCCCGCGGTCGCCCCCTCGCGCAGGCACGCCTGCTGTGGGAAATCGGCCCCGACGGTGCCGAGGTCGCCGCGGTGCGCGCTCGGCTCGGGCTGGACTCGGGGTACCTGAGCCGGTTGCTGCGCAACCTCGAGAACGACGGGCTCGTCACCGTCGGGCCGGACGACCAGCTCGGCGGCGACGGGAGGGTGAGGGTGGCCGCGCTGACCGAGTCCGGCCGGGCGGAGTGGACTGAGCTGGACAAGCGCTCCGACGAACTCGCCTGGTCGATCCTCGAACCGCTCACCGCGCAGCGCCGGCAGCGGCTCACTTCGGCGATGGCCGAGGTCGAGCGGCTGCTCGTCGCGTCGATGGTGGTGATCGAGCCGTGCTCGCCGAACGATCCGCGGGCGCGTGCGTGCCTGCGGGCCTATGCGCGCGACGTCGCGCGGCGGTTCGACGACGGGTTCGATCCCGCGCTGAGCACACCGGTCCGCGATGAACAGCTCATCCCGCCGGCGGGTGTGTTCTTGCTCGCCACTCTCAACTCCGAACCCGTCGGTTGCGGCGCGGTCAAGCTCCACCCCGGGACGCCGGCCGAGATCAAGCGGGTCTGGGTCGCCGACACGGTACGCGGGCTCGGGGTCGGCCGGCGGATGCTCGGCGAGCTGGAAGAGTATGCCGCCGAACGAGGCTGGACCGCCATACGGCTGGACACGAACCGCAACCTGACCGAGGCGATCGCCATGTATCGCTCGGCCGGCTACCGCGAGATCGAGCGGTACAACACCGAGCATTACGCCCACCACTGGTTCGAGAAGCGGCTCCGGCCGCCACGGACCTCCGGCAGTCGTGGCCACAGTGACAACTGACCAACTCACGTGCCGGGCGGATTGTGTGGTGCGTCCGGTTCGTACGCCTGAGCGGGGCAGGCCCGGTACGATGTGCGTCGTGGCGGCACAGGGGGCCCCACGATCTATTTTGCTGGGGATGTGGCGATGACCGCGGAAGCTGTTGCACCCGCATGGATGCATGAACTGGTGACCGCCGAGCAGTATGACTCGTGGTCCGCGGAGCAGTCTGCCGGGGTCGAGATCGTGGATGGGATGGTTGTGGTGAGCCCAAGCCCGTCCAAGCGACACAACCGGATCGCGAAGACGCTCGCGGTTGCCCTGGAAGCGGCAGCCGGTGACGGGTGGAATGCCGACGTCGACTTTGACCTCAGGCTTCAGGATGTACCGCTACTCAACCGGCGTCCTGATGTGATCGTCTATCGGGCGGACACGCTGGACATCACACCCACCCGGCCGGAGCACGTTCTCATGGTTGCCGAGGTTGTTTCCCCCGGATCCGAGACCACCGACCGCGTTGTCAAGCTTGATCAATACGCCAAGGCGGGCATCCAGTTTTACTGGCGGATCGAGCAGGCGCTCACCGGCATGCCGATCGTCCACACCTACGTCCTCGACATGGCGAGTGTGAAATACCGCGATGCCGAGGTCTTCACCGGGTTGGTGAAGGCGACCGCGCCGTTCCCGGTCACCATCGACCTCTCGAGGATCTGAATCGCCATCCGGCCGAGGCGAAGGCCGGTCGGTAATGCGATCATGGTCGGATGGCGGAACGCGTCATCCTCGTAAACGGGCTGCCCGGATCGGGAAAGACCACCCTCGCGACTCGCCTGGGTCCCGCTCTGAACGTACCGGTGATATCGAAGGACGCCCTGAAGGAAGCGCTGTTGTCGGCGGTGCCCACCGCTAGGCCGGATGGCCTCGGCGCCATCGCCATGGAGGCGGCGTGGAGCTTGACCGCCGGCATCGCGGGCACAGTCCTGCTGGAGTCGTGGTGGTTCCGGCCACGCGATCTGGCGTTCACGACGGCCGCTTGGCGCCGGTGCGGCGAGCCCGCGCTGGTGGAGGTGTGGTGCGAGGTACCGGCCGAGGTCGCCCGAGGCCGGTACGCCGCTCGGGTCAGGCATTCGATGTACGAGGACGCACGCCACCTGGCCACCTCGTGGGACGACTGGGCGGCTCGTGCCGAGCCGTTGGGCATCGGGGAGGTGGTGCGTGTGGACACGTCTACCGAGGTTGAGATCACCGCCGTCGTGCGCGAGCTGCTGACCCGGAAGACGGAAGGGTAGGCGCCCCCGCGACACCGTCCACAGTGGAGGACCGACCGATCCGGCGGCGGCCGTCGGGCAGGCGGTGGGTCGCGCCACGGCGGTCGAGCATCTCCAGCAGTGGTACGGCGACCCGCCGGGTGGTGGCCAGCGCCTGCCGGGCATCGGTGAGGGCGAACGGTTGAGGCAGCCGGGACAGTACCGTCATCGCCTCCTCCGGCGCGTCGGGCAGCAGCACGACGCCGTCCGCGATGCGCAGCAGAGCGTCGGCGCGTACCGCCGCGGCCAACTCCCGCGGGCCGAGCCCGAGCGCGGCGAGCCGGCCCGCGTCCGGAGCGCGGAACGGCTCACTGCGCAGGTCGGCACGAAGCCGGGCGACCGCCCGGGCGACGGGCTCGGGCAGCACCCCGTCCTGCCCGGCGACGACGATCCGACCGTCACGGGCGAACAGCGGCGGCGCCACGAGCGCGTCCACCAGGGCGCGGTCGGGCAGTCCCAGGGCGTGCCGCAGCGCCTCGACCGGCATGCCGGGATCGAGCGGATGCTCCCTTGCGTGGCGGGCGACCTGCTCGGCGAGGCGGTCGCGCAGCGCGGCCCAGTGCTCCGGGTCGGCCAGCCAGTCGCCGGCCACCGGCGTGGCGGACACGGCGATGCCCATCCGCTCGAGGTCTTCCCGGCGCGCCAGGCCCCGCCGGCGCAGGGCGTCCCGTTCGGACGCGGTACCGTCCAGTGTGGACAGTGTGACCGCGCGGGCGGCTGCCGCGCCACGGCGCCGCAGGGGTGGCGGGTCCACGTCGAGGACCACCGCGCCACCGGCCACGCGATGACGGCCGGGATCGTGGATGCCGGGATCGTGGGTGCCGGGGTGGTGGCGGCCGGGATCGCGCAGCAGCGCCCGGTCGCCGACCCGCAACGGGAGCGCCGCGGCCAGCCGCAGCCGGGCGGTGTCGGCGCCCAGCGGCCGTACCCGGGCGGTGACGGCCGCCGAGCCGAGGTGAAGGGTCACCTCCGCCGGCAACGAGGACACCGGATCGCCGGACAGCCGCACGTCCACGAGAGCGGTGAGGTGGAACCGGCCCGGCGTGACGAGGGCGTGTCCGCGGCGTACTCCGTCCCGGTCGACGCCGCGCAGGTTTACCGCGACCCGGGCGACGGCGTTCACCTCCGACGCCGGGGTGCCGAGCGCCTGCAGGCCGCGTACCCGAACCTTGCGACCGGTCCGGCTCGGTCCGTCTGGCGCCGCGCCACGACCCAGACCAGTCGTCCGACCGCCCCGGCCCGGCGCGTCTGGCACCGAAGCGCCGACAAGTTCCAACTCGTCGCCCGTGCGCAGCCGCCCGGCGCCGAGGGTACCGGTGACCACGGTGCCGCTACCCCGGATGGCGAACGACCGGTCGACCCACAGCCGAACCGGAGCCGACCGGTCGGGTACCGGCAGCCACGTGGCCAGCCGGTCGAGCGCCGCCCGCAGGTCATCCAGCCCGGCGCCGGTCGCGGCGCTGACCGCCACGGTCTCGACACCGCTCAGCGACGTTCCGGCGAACTCGGCCCGCGCCTGGGCTGCCGCCCGCGCCGGATCGGACAGGTCGCACCGGGTGAGCACGAGCAGCCCGTGCGCCACCCCGAGGGCGTCGAGCGCGGCGAGGTGCTCCGCCGACTGGGGCATCCAGCCCTCGTCGGCCGCCACCACGAACAGCGCCGCGGGTACCGGGCCGACGCCGGCCAGCATGTTGGGCACGAACCGCTCGTGACCCGGCACGTCCACGAACGCCACCGGTTCGCCCGACGTGAGCGTGGTCCAGGCGAAGCCGAGGTCGATGGTCATGCCGCGTCGCCTTTCCTCGGCCCACCGGTCGGGCTCCATCCCGGTCAGGGCCCGGATCAGTGTGGACTTGCCGTGGTCGACGTGACCCGCCGTCGCGATCACGTGCACGTGGCTGCCCGCCGTACCGCCGAGGCCAGTACGGCGTCCAACTCCGCCGGTACGCACCGCGGGTCGAGTAGCAACCGGCCCCGCTCGATCCGGCCGACGACGGGCGGGTCGCCCGAGCGCAACGGGGCGGCCAGGCGCTCCGGCAGCGACAGCGCCCAGGAGTCGAGTTCCAGCCCGGGTGCGCCGCCGCCACCCACCACAGCCGCCGACGCGACGATTTCCGCGTCGAGGTCACCCAGCACCCGGCACAGCTCCTTCACGCGTACCCGCAGGGTCGCCGGATCGGCGCGCAGGGCGGCCCAGGTGGGGGAGCGGGGTCCGCGGAGCGTGGCTTCGAGGGCGGCGAGCGTGAGCTTGTCGACCCGCAACGCGCGGGCGAGCGGATGCCGGCGCAGGCGCTCCACCAGCTCGGCGTCGCCGAGCAGGAGGCCGGCCTGCGGTCCGCCGAGCAGCTTGTCGCCGCTCGCCGTCACCAGTGCCGCCCCGGCTCGCAGGGTCGACGCGGCGTCCGGCTCGCCGGGCAGCAGCGGGTCGGCGGCCAGCAGTCCGGAGCCGATGTCCACGACCACCGGCACGCCCAGCGTGGCCAGGTCGGCGACCGGAACGCTGGCGGTGAAGCCGCTGATGACGAAATTGGACGGGTGCACCTTGAGGACGAAGCCCGTGTCCGGGCCGACCGCCGCCGCGTAATCGGCCAGCGCGCTCCGGTTGGTCGTACCGACCTCGCGCAACCGGGCGCCGGTCGACTCCAGCAGGTCCGGCAGCCGGAACCCGTCGCCGATCTCGACCAGCTCGCCTCGGCTGACGACGATCTCCCGGCCGGCGGCGAGCGCGGTCGCGGCGAGTACGAGCGCGGCGGCGCCGTTGTTGACGACGTGAACGGCGGCAGCCTCGGGTACCGCCGCGCGCAGCGCCTGGATGGTGCCCCGCCCCCGGCGCGCCCGCCGGCCGGTCGCGAGGTCCAGTTCGACGTCGGTGTGCCCGGCCGCCGCGACCAGCGCGTCGACCGCCGCCGCGGACAGCGGCGCGCGGCCGAGGTTGGTGTGCAGCACGACGCCGGTCGCGTTGATCACCGGACGCAGGCTCGCGCACAGTCCCGGCAACGCCGCCACCGCGCTGTCCGCGACGGCCTCGGGCGTGATCTCGCCCCGGCGGGCCCGGTCCTGCGCCGCGGTGACCGCGGCCTTGACCTGCCCGGCGCCCAACGTGGCGGCGGCCGCGACCAGGCGCGCGTCGGCGAGGACGGCATCGGTACGCGGTACGCGCCGGCGCGGGTCCACGCTGACCTCCCGGAACGGCGAGCTGTGTGGCGGTAGCTGTGTGGCGGTAGTTGTCTGGCGGAGGCGGACGGGAATCGAACCCGCCTGGCCCGGATCCCGGGCCACATCGGTTTTGAAGACCGTGGAGCGCACCAGCCGCCCGAACGCCTCCGAAAGCACCCTACCCGCACGTATATCTCATTCCGGCTAATATCCGACAGGTGGGAGGCGTGCAGAGGGGAGGCGTGCTGGTGAGAGGCGTGCGGGTGGGAGACATACAGGTGAAAGACCTAACGCAGACGATCACGCGGTACCGGCTGACCCAGCACGCGCACGGCGGCGGCTGCGCCTGCAAGATCCCACCGGGCGAGCTGGAGGCGATGGTTTCCGGCCTGGTCGGCGCCTCGGCCGATCCGGCCCGGGACGTCTCGGGCCGCGCCGTCCGGGGTGTCTCGGGCCGCACGGCGATCCCGACCGGTGGCCCGACCCGTGGCCCGACCCGTGGCCCGGCCGGCGACCCCATCGGTGCCCCGACCAGTCGCCCGTCCAGCGACCCGTCCAGCGACCCGTCCAGCAGCCTGTCCGGTGGCCCGTCCGGCCCGATCGGCGACCTGATCGTCGGGCTGGACGACGGCGACGACGCCGCCGTGGTGCGCACCACGGACGGCACCGCGATCGTGGCGACCGCCGACTTCTTCACGCCCGTGGTCGACGACGCCTACGACTGGGGTCGTATCGCCGCAGCCAACGCGCTGTCCGACGTGTACGCGATGGGCGGCACGCCGCTGGTCGCCGTCAACCTCCTGGCGTGGCCGAGGGAGGTGCTGCCGCTCGACCTCGCCGCGCAGGTCCTGCGCGGCGGCCTCGACGTGGCTCGCGAGGCGGGGTGCCACGTCGCCGGTGGGCACAGCGTCGACGACCCGGAGCCCAAGTACGGCATGGCGGTCACCGGTGTCGCCGACCCGCGGCGGCTCCTGCGCAACGACGCCGGGCGCCCGGGCCTGCCGCTGACGCTCACCAAGCCGCTCGGCATCGGTGTGCTCAACAGCCGGCACAAGGCGACCGCTGAGGTGTTCCCGCAGGCGGTCGACGCGATGACGACACTCAACCGGGACGCGGCCCGGGCCGCGCTGGCCGGCGGGGCGTCGTGCGCCACCGACGTGACCGGCTTCGGGCTACTGGGTCACCTGCACAAGCTGGCGCGGGCGAGCGGCGTGACGGCGGTCATCGACGCGGCGGCGGTGCCGTACCTCGACGGGGCCCGCGCCGCCCTGGCCGCCGGATACGTCAGCGGTGGCACCCGGCGCAACCTGGACTGGGTGCGGCACCGGCTGAGCGCCGGCACGGCCGGCGAGGACGAACTGCTGCTGCTCGCCGACGCGCAGACGTCGGGCGGCCTGCTGGTCGCCGGTGAGGTGCCCGGCTATCCGGTGATCGGCGAACTGGTACCGCCCCGGGACGGCGTCACCCTCGTCGTGCGCTGAGCCGATCCTTGAGGCGGCCCGGCCTGACATGCCGCGAGTCTTCACCTCGAACGCGGGCACCGGAATACCCGCCGTATCGTCTGCCGCATGGATGGTGGCGTCGAGGCACTCGCCGCGCTCGGTGAGAAGACGATCTGGGAGGGCTGCGCCGCGTACCGGTCGGCGCCCGGGGTCACCGTCGGGCACCGTTGGTTTCTCACCGGTTCCGGGTACGCCGGGCTGAACGGGGTGTTCCTCCCGGCCCACGGGCCGATCGATCTCGCCACCGCCTCGGCACCGTTCCGCGCCGCCGGTGTGCCGATGCTCTGGCACCTGCCCCCGGATGCGCCGAAGGAACTCGACGGGCGGCTGGCCGGGGCCGGGTACCGCTTCGAAGAGGCGGAACCGATGATGGTGTGTGACCTGAACGAGGTCGGCGCCGCCGCGATCCAGCCGGCCGGACTCACCATCCGCCGCGTCACGGACCGGCGGGACCTTGCCCGGTTCGCCGAGGTGTGGATGGGCGTCTCGACGGCCGAGGTGGTGGCGGACGTCGTCCGGCTGCGCTCGGCGAACGGATTCGGACCCCAGGCGCGATTCGAGCACCTGCTCGGCTTCGCCGAGGGCCGGCCGGTCGCCTGCGCCGCGGTCTTCCACGGATCGGCCGCCGCCGAGGTGCAGCACATCGTTACCAGTCGCGGCGAGCGGCGACGTGGCTTCGGCTCGGCGATGACGGCCGCTGCGCTCGCCGCCGTCCGGTCGCGGGGCGGCCGCACCGCGGTGCTGACGGCCTCTCCGCAGGGGGAGGGGATCTACTCCGCGCTCGGCTTCCGGGCCGTCGGCGTCGTCCGCCGGTTCGCCTGGGATCCGCCCCTCTGAGAGCGCCGCCCTGCTGAGAGCGCCGCCCTGCTGAGAGCGCCGCCCTGCTGAGAGCGCCGCCCTGCTGAGAGCGCCGCCCCTCTGAGGGATCCGCTCGCTGAGGGGCGCGACCGGCAGGCCCGGACTGACCGGCCGGGACTGACCGGCCGGGACTGACCGGCCCGGACCGGCCGGCCCGGACCGGCCGGGACCTCAGACGTCGATGAGTTCCACGGTCACCGTCGCCGTGTCGCCCACGTCGAGGGCTTCGGCCTTGCGGACCGGGCGCTTGACGGGCAGGACATAGCTGCCGTTTCCGCCGCCCGGGAAGATCGAGGTCGTCCAGTTGCTGCCTCCGATCGTGACCCGGACCCGCAGCGAACCGAACCCACGACGCACCCCGCCGGCCAGGTCACGGATCTCGTCGGACGCGTCGACGGGCAGGCTCACGAAGGCCCAGCTGTCGGCACGCCGGGCATCCCAGCGCCACAGCTGCGCATCAAAGACGACGACCACGAGCGCAGTCTCACACGCGGGTCCGACGATTTCCGCCGTAACCCGGTGGCCGCGGCAAACCGGGCCCGGAAACACGCGCCGGTCCGGGGAATGCCGGTCTGGGGATTATCGGTCCGCGGATTGCTGTCGGCCGGGCCGGTCGTCGTGCGCCGGTGGGCGGTAGCGCACGCGCTTCCGGTCGACGGCCAGGGTCACGGCCGCGGACGCCACGATGGCGACAGCGCCGGCTACCCAGAGAATCAGCGGCAGCCAGCTCCGCACCGACGGAACGTTCAGATGCATCCGGTACACGACCCCGACGACCACCACCGACGGCAGGACGGAGGCCAGATAGTTGGTACGGCTGTAGCCGAGCCGGATGAGCAGCGGGAACTGGATCGCGACGTTGAGGGCGAACAACGCCCAGGACAGCGTCAGCACCGTCACCAGGGTGCGACCGTCGAACGGCACGTGCTGCGCCCGCGCGAACAGAACCGCCAGCGGAGCACCCACGGTGGCGGTGGCGAGGAAACACGCGAGGGCCCAGGCATAGTGCCCGAACACCACCGAGCGGCGGGACAGCGGCAGGACGGCGTACAGGGTCTCCAGGTTCGCCTTGTCGGCGATGTTGAACGGGTTGGCGGTGAGCGTCGAGGTGAACAGCAGAACGAGCACCGGAAGGAGCACGGTGGGCTTGTTGGCGAACAGCAGGATCTCGGCGCCGAAGATCAGGAGGCCCTGGCTGCTGTATGGCGCGACGGTACGCAGGTCCAACATGGCCATGCGTGCGATGGCGGTCATGCGATCCCCTTGGTGGACATCGAAGAATCGGGCTCGTGCCGGCTGGCGCCATGATCGGGCCCGGCGCCATGGTCGGGCCCGGCGCCATGGTGGGGTTCGGCGGCGGGGTGGGGGTCGGCGTCACGGTGTGATTCGGCGCCAGGATCCGGGCTTCGCCGGGGAACGCGGGCTCCGACGTGGACGGCGATCTCCTCGAGGGTGGGAGCCTCGATGAGGACATTCCCGCCGAGGAGGTCGGCTTCCTCGGTGCGTACCAGAGCCTGCGCCCCGGTCGATGTCCGCCGCACACCGATCAGCTGGACGCCGACGGCTCCGCTCAGGTCGTCCGGGCCGCCGCGCACGACCCGGTACGCGTCCAGGAGTTCGTCCTTGGTGCCGGTCCGCACGATGCGACCGTCGTGGATGAGCGTCACGTAGTCGCCGATGCGGTCCAGATCGGCGGTGATGTGCGTGGAGAACAGGACGCTGCGTCCCTCGTCGAGGAGAAAGTCCCCGATGATGCCGACGAGTTCGTCCCGTGCGACCGGGTCCAGGCCGCTGGTCGGCTCGTCGAAGACGAGCAGTCGTGCATGGTGCGACAGAGCCACGGCAATCATCAGTTTCATCGACATGCCACGGGACAGGTCTTTCACCTTGGCCCGCAGGTCGAGGCCGAACTCGTCGAGCAACTGGCGGTAGCGCACACCGTCCCAGCGCTCGTAGAACGGACGAAGCGTCCGCTCGACCTGGACCAGCCGCCAGTCACCCACCAGGTGCGCGTGGTCGAACACCACCCCGACGTCCTGGCGCAGGTCGACCGGCCCGGGTAGCCGGTGGCCGAGCAGTTCGATCTCGCCGGTGTCGATCGGGCGCATGCCCAGCAGGCAGCGGATCGTCGTTGTCTTGCCGGCGCCGTTGGCGCCTATCAGGCCCATGACGTAGCCCGTCGGCAGTTCGAAGCTCACATCCCGCAACGCGAAGGTGCCGCTCACCGCGGTACCCACGCCGCGCAGAGCAAACGCGAGGTCGCTGCGCACTGATAGATCCCTTCTGACCTCAGGCGTGCTTGTCGGTCGTGGCTCTGTCATCGGACGGCACCGCTGTCGGACGGCACACCGCTACCAGCGTCGTGTCGCTCGGCTTGGATGAGACCGTCCAGGATCTGGATGAGATCGTCACGCTGGAGGCCGGCCCGTCGGGCGGCGTCGAGCGCGGTCTGCAGCCCGTCTTCCACCTGGCGCAGCAACTGCTCCCGGACGAGCGCCGAGTCCAACGGCAGGACGTAGGCGCCCTTGCCGGGGACCGTGGCGATGAAGCCTTCCGCGGCCAACTCGGTGTAGGCGCGGGTGGTGGTGATGATGCTGATTCGCAGGTCACGTGCGAGCGCGCGGACGGAGGGCAGCGCATCGCCCTCGGCGAGTTCGCCGGACAGGATGGCCGTCCCCACCTGCTCCTTGATCTGCTGGTAGAGCGGCACGCCACTGCTGTTGGACAACACCACTCGCACGACGATCCTCCGACATCCGGCCCGTTCCTCTGCCTGTCCGTTC
The DNA here is from genome assembly GCF_016862975.1 of Rugosimonospora africana. Taxonomy (GTDB): domain Bacteria; phylum Actinomycetota; class Actinomycetes; order Mycobacteriales; family Micromonosporaceae; genus Rugosimonospora; species Rugosimonospora africana. Next base: position 92,722 of record NZ_BONZ01000067.1, on the reverse strand, counting down.
CTACCCGACTGTACATGGACAGTATATACAGACGGCACGGTAGTGGCGCAGCCTGCGGGCCCGTCACGACGCCGGGCCTGTCACGACGCCGGGGGCCTGCCGACATGGCAGACCCCCGGTGCGAACAGCGGTGACTCAGTGGGCCGGCAACTGCGCGTACGACGGCCGGGCGGTCATCTGCGCGGCGCTGACCGCCTTGGCCGGGCCCTGGTAGATCATGTTCGCGATGACGAGCCAGTCCACCTTGGTCCAGGCCCGGAAGTTGAGGTCGGTTCCGGCGATGGTCGCCTGTCCGTTGCCGACCCTGAAGGTGGCGATGTTCGATGCACCCTTCAGCGCGTCGGAGCCCTGCTCGTAGCCGCTGGCGAGCAGCGTGGACGAGTCATCCGGGTACGACGACGCGATCTGCGCGTTGGTGGTGTCGGTGATCTTCCATGCCGGGTTGTTGTCGTACCAGACCGGCCAGTTCGCCGGCATGCCCCACGCCGCGGGGACGGTCGGATCGTAGGTCGTGCGCAGGTCGGATCCGGGTACGTTCACCGCGGACGTCCGGACGTTCTGCATCGGGAGTCCGAGCAGTTGCTGCGCCGTGGTCGAGGCGCTGCCCAGGGCGATCAGGTTGCCGCCATGGGTGACGAAGTCGTGCAGCTGGGTCCAGCCGGTGGTGCCGACGCCGCCGGCCCAGGCCCACTCGGCCGGGTAGTTGGCGGTGTTCAGACCGTTCTGGATGGTGCTCTGGGAGACTCCGTCGCCCATGACGACGGTGTCGAACTCGTCGCCGAGGTGCGCGTAGTCGTCGTGGGTGACGGGCTTCCAGTTGATGTGGTACTGGTCCAGCATGTACTCCAGCCAGCCGCCCGGCTGCTGGTTCACGCCGCGGATCAGCCCGACGCGGGTACCCGGCTTGAGTTCGAAGCCTTGCACCGCCGGGGTCTGGTCGGTGGCGTAGACCGGGATGCCGGTCGAGGTGGCCGCGGTCTGCAGGACCGTACGCGCCTGGTTGGACGGCGGAATCACGATGGTACCCGCGGCGAAGGTGCGTCCGGCCGCGCTGAACTGCTGGGCCGCCCGGAAGGTCTGCAGGTTCGCCTTCTGGAGGGCGGACAGGAACGACGCGATTCCGTAGGAGTTCGGGTCGACGAGGTAGGCGCCGGTCGACGACGGCGTCGCCGGCACGGTCACCTTCGGCACGGTGACGCCGTGCAGCATCCGCAGCGGGGCGGTGAACGAGTCCGTCACCGGCTGGACGTCGACACCGAGCTGCATCGGCAGGTTGTCGGTCATCTCGCTGTACGGCATGATCAGCGGACACGTGGAGCACGCCCGCACGTTCGGGTACACGTCGGTGTTGAGGATCTCGTTGGCGAAGCGGCCGAGCGGCTGCTGCACCTTGATCACCCACGATCCGGCCGGGTAGGTCTTCCCGTTCGCCGCGAACGACGCGGTGGCCTGCTGGATTTCGACCTGGCTGAAGTCGAGGATGCTCAGCAGTTGGTAGACCGCGTAGGGATCCCGCTGGCCGGCCGGAACGACGTAGGCGTAGGGGCCGCCGGTCCAGTGCATGCCGTCGTTGGCCACCTGGTAGAGGTTGTTGTACAGGTAGCTCTGCGGGTCCCTCGCGACCGCGTCGACCGCGCCGTAGAGCGCGTCGTCGGTGTACTTCACGGCCTGCTCGAAGGTCCAGGTCGTCTGGGTGTACGGGTTGGGGCAGTCCATGCTGTTGGCCTGGCTGCTGACCGGACCGCACGCGAGCGGTTGCCCGTTCGAACTGGTCACCGGGTACACGAGATTGTTGAGCTGGGCGATCTCGTTGATCAGGATCGACGATCCGGTGTACGAGTCGCGGTCGGCGACATCCGCGCTCCAGAAGACCCCGTACGAGTTGCCGTGACCGATGCCGGTGTCACCGGCGGCGGTCAGCGCCTCGGCCTGGGTGAACCCGAGCTTGCCCGCGGTCTCGATGGTGTTCGGATCGATCCCGTTTCCGAGCGGCTCGGCGTACGGCGGAACGTACAGCCGGGGCGCGTTGAGCGCGTCCTGGTGGATGAGTTCCTGGTACACCGGGTGGTACATCTCGAACAGCTTCTCCCGGGCGCGGGACTCGGGCAGGTTGAACTGGTACCAATCGCGGTTGTCGTCGTGTCCCGCGTAGTGGCTGTACAGGTCGGGGTAGATGCGGCTGAGGCTGGTGTCCGCCGTCTGGTTGAAGTAGTCGTTGACGAGGATCTGCCCGTCCGGATTCTGCGACGGTACGAACAGCATCACCGCGTTGTTCAGCACCCGGTCCGTGAAGTCGGACTTCTCCGTCGCCAGCCGGTAGATGGCGTTCACGATCGCCGGGGTGCCGACCTCTTCGGTGGAGTGGATCGTCCCCTCGACGTAGACGACCGGGACGGTCTTCTTCGCCAGTGCCTGCGCGTCCTTGGCGGACAGTCCGCGCGAGTCTGACAGCCGCGCGTTGTCGGCCATGATCTGCTTGATGTGACTGAGGTTCTGCGCCGAACTCACCAGGACGTACGGGTAGTCGTTGCCCAACGACGTCTTGGCGAAGTTCGTGTACGTCACGAGGTTCGACCGGTCGCCGAGCAGGTGCAGGTAGCCGGTGACCTGGTTCCAGGTCTGGAGCTTTCCTGACGTACCCATGTCGAAACCGAAGTACTGCTTGGGTGACGGGATGCTGCCACTCTTCGTGGCCGCGACTGTCGTCTGGTGCGCCGGGCCCGAGGGTGCGGCCATGAACAGGGCGGCCAGGGCGCTGACCACGCCCAGCGGGACGATCGCCGGAAAACGACGCGGGACCGAGCCCAGATTACGGTGACGGAACACTTCTCCTCCTCCTGTCGAAGTGACTCGTGCTGTGGCTTGCGACGAATGAGCACGGGTTACCGGGAAGGAGGAGCGCGGGCTGCGCCTGAGCGGAGCCGGAGCCGCCGTTTGGCGGAGGCGAGTACAGGCCGGGTGTTAGCGCCTGAGCGGAGCCGGAGCCGCCGTTTGGCGGAGGCGAGTACAGGCCGGGTGTTAGGGCCTGAGCGGAGCCGGAGCCGCCTTTTGGCGGAGGCGACCGCCATCAGGAAGTGGGATGGATTCTCACCCGCGGGTCCGCGGCGGTCGGGGAGTGAGGGGGCAGGACGAATCGAACGGACCCAGGTCTCACGCGCCGACCTCTCTGTCGCCGGCCCATCTTCGCCGGCTGCTGCCGCACGGATCGACCGATCGACATCTAGGGATCACCAGGGTGCGTAGGTGATCATCCCGGGGTTTGCCGCCGGTGTCAACGGCCCGGTAAGGAGCGCCCGACGGCACGGTCCTCTCCGCACCGGCGCGGCCCTTTCCGATGGCACGGCCCTCTTTGATGGCGTGGCCCTCTTTGATGGCGTGGCCCTCTTCGACGGCGCGGGCCGGCCGGTGACGCCGCACCGGCCGGCCCGCCGTTGGGGTTGGTGACTTTTACGAAGCCGGCGACCAGTAATCCGCGGCCATCACGAGGTAGACGAGCATCTTGATGCTCTCGCCGAAGTACCCGTCGCCGAACGGGTTGGTGGCCAGGTAGTTCCAGATGGTGTCGGTCCACGCCTGGTCACCGGCGGCCATCGCGGCCGGGCCGACCGAGTCGCCGGCCTCCTCGGCCTGATCGTCGGTGGTGTACGGGGTGCCGTCGAGCTTTGTGTGCGGGTACACCTTCTTCGGGTTGCCGCCCGAGTGACTCTTGTAGCTGTTGGACTCCTTGGTGGCGATCGCCTTGGTCACCGAGTTGCCGTACAGCAGCGCGTCGGTGCCCAGGTGCCACGGGACCCGGATCGAGTTGTACCCGACGATGTTGTCCGGCTGATCCTCCTGATAGTCGGCCGGGGCCGGCTTCGGGCTCGTGGTATTGGCGCCGACCACGAAGTCGGACAACAGGTTGGCGGTCGGGGAGTAGGCCGCGGTGAACTCCTGCGCCAGGTTCTGGGTCTTGGTGATGACCTTGTTCCAGTCGTGCGCCGTGTCGTAGGCGGCGAACGCGCGCAGGTGGTCGAGCATCCAGTCGGACGGCCGGGTGTCGGTGGTGGGTCCGTCGTCCTCACACTTGAGGTGCCCGTCGGAGGCCACGTCGGCGGAGTAGAAGTGAGCCAGCCAGTTCTTCGCGTCGGTGGTGTAGCCGCCCCACTGCTTGTCGGCCAGGATCAGCCCGTACCCGATGTCGAGGTCGCTGTCGGTCGCTCCGTCCGGCGTGCCGGAGTCGGTGTACTTGCAGGTCTTGCCGTCGAGCTGCCACTGCATCATGCCCCGGCTGTCCTCGTGGTCCTTGACCAGTTGCCACAGCCCGTCGAATTCGGTCTTGGCGTCGGCGTCGTACCCGGCCATCAGCGGCACGATGTTCATGCCGTATCCCTGGCCCTCGGAGACCGGGCCGTTGTGGGGAGCGTCGCCGTCGCCCTTGGTGGAGACGTAGTACTCGCTGGACGCGCACCCGTGCACCAGGTAGGTGGACTTCCACGAGTCGTACTGCTTCTTCACGGCGGCGTCGCGGGCGGACGGACTGGCCGAGGGCAGCACGCCGGTCTGGTACGTGACGTGGTACGGGAAGGGTCGGCTGACGGTCGCCGCCGAGGCGGTGCCGGCGAAGGCGACCATGACGGTACCGGTGCCGGCCGCGACGGCCATGACTAGGGCGACCCTGAGCTGTCTCTTCATCTGCGCTCCCGGGATGGCGTACCGCTGGCGGGTGGCCGCTGCGGCATCTATTGTTAGGTAGCCTTCCTGACCTTTCGCGGGCCAGAGTCCCCCTTCCATCGATGACTGTCAAGAGATTGCTCCGACCGGCGGTGGCTCCGACCGGCGGTGCCGCGGCACGTTCGCCGAGCGGGGCGCACTCGCCAGGCGGGCGCGTTCGCCGGGTGGGCGCGTTCGTCGGGTGGGCGCACCCGCCCCGGGCGGAGAGGCGCGCGGTGCATGCTGACCTGGCGGTGCATGCTGACCTGGGGGTGCAGGGTGGCGCCGGGTGGCGCGTTACCGCACCCGCGCCACGCCCGCCCAGATGTTGGCCCGCTCCCGCGTCGCGGTCGGGCCACCGTCCGGACGCCACTCCGACACCGGAACGATGCCGGGCTCGACCAGTTCCATGCCGTCGAAGAACCGGGAGACTTCCGCGTGGCCGCGGAACCGGAAGTCGACTCCGTGCGCGCGATTGGTGGCGGTGACCGCGGCCGTCTTCTCCGCCGGCCAGAAGTCCGCGGTGGCGTGCGAGATGACCAGGTAGCTGCCGGAGGGCATGGTCTTGACGAGGGTGTCGATGGTCGGGTACGCGATCCGGTCGTCGGTGATCAGGTGCAGCACGGCGACGAGCATCACCGCGAACGGCCGCTGGAGATCGAGCGTCTGAGTCAGCTCGGGCGCGTTGAGGATGTCGGTGACTGCGCGCAGGTCGGCGTCGATATACGCGGTCCTGCCGGCGGGCGAGCTGGTCAGCAGCGCGCGGGCATGAGTCAGCACCATCGGGTCGTTGTCGGTGTAGACCACCCGCGAATCCGGCGCGATCGCCTGCGCGACCTGGTGGGTGTTGTTCGCGGTGGGCAGCCCGGTGCCGATGTCCAGGAACTGGCGTACGCCGGCCTCGCCGGCCAGGTACCGCACCGCCCGGCCGAGGAACTGGCGGTTCATCAGCGCCGCCGTCCGGATGTCCGGAACCCGTTGTTCGAGTTCGTCGCCGTACGCGCGGTCGACCGCGAAGTTGTCCTTGCCGCCGAGCCAGTAGTCGTAGATCCGCGCCACGTGAGCCCGAGAGGTGTCGAGCGGGCTCGGATCTACCTGGGGAGTCAACGCGGGACCTCCGGTGAGGGCGGGGGACGTCCGAGCCTACCGAAATATCCGGGACGAATCATCATCGATAGCTTCGTGTCGTCCGCGAGCGCCACTCGGATCGATGCCGGTACGCGGGTATCGTCGCATGAGCGTCAGCGGGTGAGCCCGTGGCCCTCGGGTACCCCACAAGTCGGGAGGCGTTCGGATGCGATGCGAGTACCTGACCGAGGAGCAGGTCGAGCACTTCCTCCGGCGCGGGTTCGTCGTCGTCAAGGGGTGCTTCACCACGCAGGCGGCCAGGGCGTGGCTGGACACCGCGTGGGTTCGCTTCGGGTACGACCGCGACGACCCGTCCAGCTGGGCCGAGAAGCGCATCCATCTGGCTCCCCGGGAATCGGTGGACGCGCGCGAGTTCGCGCCGAAGGCGTGGCACGCCGCCATGGAGCTGCTCGGTGGCGAGGACCGCGTGCGGTTGCCGTGGAAGTGGACCGACAGCCTCATCGCCAATCTCGGGGTCGGCGGCGACCTGCCCTGGCAGCCCCCGTCGCCGAGTGTGGGCGGGTGGCACAAGGACGGCGACTTCTTCCGGCACTTCCTGGACTCGCCCGAGCAGGGACTGCTGACGTTCGTGCTGTGGACCGACATGCGGCACCGGGGCGGTGGCACGTTCGTCGCCGCCGACTCGGTACCGGTGGTGGCGCGCTTCCTCAACGAGCACCCGGAGGGCGTCCTGCCCGGCGACTTCGACTACGCGGACCTGATCGGGCAGTGCCACGACTTCGTCGAGATGACCGGCGAAGCCGGTGACGTGGTCCTGCTTCACCCGTACACGCTGCATGCCACGTCGCAGAACGTCCTCGGTGTCTCCCGGATCATCTCAAATCCGCCCGTGGGCCTTCGACAGCCGATGAGGTTCGACCGCCCGGATCCGGCGGCGTTCTCGCTCGTGGAACGCGCGGTCCTGCGCGGCCTGGGCGTCGACCGGCTGGACTTCGCGCCGACCGGGCCGCGGCAGAAGATCGAACCGAAGCGGGTACTGGACCAGCGTGCCCGTGCCCAGGCCGAACAGCAGCGGCTCGCCGCCGCGCGGGCCCGAAACGGAGGCTGACGGGCGACGCCGCACGGCGCAGACCAGCCCCGCGTGGCTTCTTCGGCATTCCCGGCCCCCGCCGCCCATCCACCTGCCTAGGGTTGAGGACAGGCGTTGCCCGACGCTCGCGACCAGTCCACGGGAACCCGCCGGAGACGACCATGCGCCAGGCGTTACGCCTTCCCAGCGAGATCCCGATCGAGGCGAGAGTGACCATTCAGCGCCCGGTCGCTGACGTGTTCGCCTTCTACCGCGACTTCGAGAACCTGCCCCGCTTCCTGGGCGACGTGATGGCCATCGAACGGGTCGGCCCGGAGTCGTATCGCTGGACGATCGCCGGTCCGCTGGGCATCCGGTTGAAGTCGACCATCAAGGTGACCGAGGAGCGGGTCAACGAGCTGATCCGGTACGAGACGACCACGGTACCCGGGATGCGGGCCGAATGGACGGTCCGTTTCGCGGCCGAGGCGGACCCAGGCCGGACAGACCCGGGCCGGACGGGTGCGGGCCGGACAGACCCGGGTCGGACGGCTGCGGGCCCGACCGAGGTGCACGAGACGCTGAAGACGCCGTTCGGCAGGCTCGGCCACGTCGCGCTGATCCTGGTCGGCAAGCCACCCGCCGCCGAGGTGGCAGCGAACCTGCGCAGGCTGAAGCAGCTGATGGAGACCGGGCGGGTCACCGACACCGACCACGCGGTCGCGGGCAAATTCGACGGTACGCCCCGGGGTGCCGACCGATCCGGGCGCTGACGTCGCGGGCCGTGGCGCGCTCGGGAGCACGACCACGGCCCGCGAGCCGGAGAAGGGGCGAGAACAGGCGGGGAAGGGCTTAGTGGCAGCTCCACCTGACCGCGTGGATCACGTCGTGGGCGTCGACGTCCTGGCCTCCGATCGTCAGGCCGTCGTCGCTGATGGTTCCCGCGACGATCCCTAACGGCGGCGTCGACGTGCCGTGCGGTACCAAAGTGGGCAGCCGGACGATCCCGGTGGTCGGCGTGTAGACCGCCGGCATGTCGTAGGACCCACTGCCGGCGACCCACCCCTGGGCGTTCCCCGCTTCGATGAACAGGTCCGCCCCCGGCAGCGCGGTGAACTCTCCGGTGGAGAGGCGGTACAACACGGGCGTCATGGTCTTGCTGCTGCTGTCGCTGACCGTCCCGGCCGCGACGATCGCGCCGTCGCGGATCGAGTGCACCTCCATTCCGTTGGCGCCGGCCACCACCCCGGTGGGCAGCGGCAGCAACTGGTAGCTGCCGTCCGGGTGCCACACGATCCCCTGGTTCGCGTCGGACGTCACGCTCGGCCTGACCGTACCGACGATGGTGCCGTCCGAGTCGACGTCGTCGACGCTGCCCAGCCAGTTCGGGCCGGGCAGCGGCAGCCGCACAGCCGTGGAGGCCGGCGAGTGCCACACGATGGGGTACTCCAGTCCGTCCTTGCTCTCGGTGCCGCCGATCGTGAGGTTGTCAGCGATTGCCACGGCTTGAGAGCCGTACGGGCCCTTGAGCTTTGACAGCCGGCCGTTCTGGTAGATCCAGCCGGTGCTGTTCAACCCGGACGGGAACGAGGTTCCCACCGCCACCCCGTTCGGCGTGATGTCGCGCAGCTCGGGATCGGAACCCGACATCGTGAGGGTCTTGAACTGCCCGTCGTGCCAGATGATGACCTGGCTGGAGTGACCGCTCTTGTACACCCGCCCGACCAGGTAGTGACCGGTCGGATCGGCGCCGATGACCAGCGCCTCCTGGTTGGGCTGCGGCACCGGCAGCCGGGACTCGACGCAGGCCAGCGACGTGGGACCGGCAGCCGGTGACGGTGACGGCGACGGCGACGGCGACGAGGTCGCCGCGAGTCCCAGCGTGGTCGTGGGGGCCACGGCCGGGTGCGCCGGTTCGCGTACCAGCTGAACAGTCGCCGGCGTCGCCACGACGACCGCGACCGCTACCACGGCGCCGGCCGACAGTTGGGCCGTACGTCGGCGGCGAAGCCGACTCCGGCCCATCCGCATGGCCGCGGCCAGATCGACCGAGGGCGGCGCGCCCTCTTCGTCGCGCAGGCCGAGCAGCGCGCGTACGGTCTGTTCGTCATCCATTCTTCCAGCTCCCCATCGCTGTCATCGGGTATCCCAACCTGGTCAGGGCCTGACGAACGTTGGCCAGCCCGTGCGACGTCTGGCTCTTCACCGTTCCCGGCGAACACCCCAGCAGCTCGCCGACCTCCGCGACCGGCAGGTCGCAGAGGAACCGGAGAACCAGTACGGCGCGCTGCCCGGCCGGTAGCGCGGCGAGTGCGGCTCGCAGCACCGCCCGGTCCTCCGTCGTGGAACTCTCCGGACGCGCCTGATCCGGGGGGTGGCCGAACAGCCGCACCCGCGACCAGGGTCGCCGGCCGTTGTCGATGTGGGTGCGGACCACGATCGCCCGGACGTAGCTGTCCAGGTTGGTCGCCTTGCGCGCGTTGTGCCAGCGCGTGTACAGCTTGGTGACCGACTCCTGCACCAGGTCGTCCGCTCTGTGGTCGTCGCCGCAGAGCAGATGGGCCAAGCGTTTCAGAGCCGGGAGTCGAGCACTGACGTACTCGACGTAATCCTCGTCCGCTTCGGACCGCACCACGTGCCCTCCCATGGCTTGTGCCCCTTAGACGAGCCGCGTCACGGCCGCGGTTGGCTCCCGGCGCGAACTTCACCGACGCGGTGGGGCAGGGGTCACATGTCGGGCGCCCGGCGGAGTTCGACCACCGGGATCGTGCGCCCCGCCTTGCCGGCGTGGTCGATGAAGAACGGGTACAGCTCGGTGATCGCCGCCCAGGTGAGCTCCCGGGCGTCGCCGGTCAGCGGAACGGCGATCGCGTCGTACGCCTCGGCTCCGACCTCGACGGTCACCTGAGGATCGGCGGCCAGGTTGAGATACCAGTCCGGGTGCCGGGTCGCGCCGGCGTTGGACGCGATGACGAACAGCCCCTGGTCGTCGCGATGGAACATCATGGGGCTGGTGCGGCGCTGGCCGGTACGCCGACCGACCGTGGTGAGCAGCAGCAGCCGGTCGCGGTGCATGCCGTCGATCTCGCCACCGGCACGAAATTGTTCGATCACCCTGCGGTTGTGTTCCCGGATGTCCATGCCGGCATCGTATGTGCCGGGGTGGGGGAGCGCGGGATCCGGACGGCGCGTCGGGGGATCGCGGTCGGTGCATCTGGTCGCAGGAGCGCGGTCGGAGATTCGCGGTCGGGGAGCGGCGGTTGAGGCTGCCGTAAGATCGGTGTCGGATGCGAGCGTGCGGAGCATCATGACAACCGGGGAACTCAGCAGGCGGCGGCCTGGTCCGTGAGTCATATCCAGGCGCCGGCTGCCACCCGTGCCGGCGGGGACCAGACCCGGGCGCCGGCATACGGCTGGCTCATCGTGGCGGCGCTGTCGGCGACCACGACAGTCGGGTACGGCGTCCTCTACTACGCGTACGCCGTCTTCCTCACCCCGATGGCCACCGCGCTGCACACCGGTACCACCGTCATCGCCGGCGCGTTGACCTGCTCGGTCCTCGCCTCCGCCGCGGCGGCCGTACCGGTCGGGCGGTGGCTGGACCGCCACGGCGGGCGGGCCCTCATGACCGGTGGTTCCGTCGCGGCGACCCTGCTCCTGCTCGCCTGGTCCCGGGTGCACACCGTGGCCGTCCTGTACCTGGTGTGGACCGGTATCGGCGTGGCCACCGCCTGCGTCCTCTACGAAGCCGCGTTCGCCGTGGTCATCACCTGGTTCCGCGAGCGGCGCGCCACCGCGCTGCTGGCGGTGACCGTGGTCGCCGGCTTCGCATCGAGCATCTTCCTGCCGCTGACCGGCCACCTCGTCGACCGGTACGGCTGGCGGGACGCCATCCTCGTCCTCGCCGCGATCCACGCCGCCGTCACCATCCCCGGCCACCTGCTGGTGCGGCGGCCACCCCGGTCGGTGACCGGTGACCGTGAGCCGGCAGGGCGCCGGAAGAGAGCCAACCGGTCAGCCGACGACGGCCAGCGGCGGCGCCGCATCGTCTCCACCGCCGTGCACGACCCCGGCTACTGGGCGCTGGCAGTGGCCTTCGTGTGCAGCAACGCCGCCGTCGCGGCCGCCAGCGTCCACCTCGTCGCGTACCTCACCGAACTCGGCCACACCCCGCAGTTCGCCGCCACCACGGCCGGACTGCTCGGCATCCTGTCCGTCACCGGCCGCCTCGCCACCACCGCCACCATCCGCCGGGCCAGTCCGGCGACCGCGACGGCCGCGATGTTCTTCGTGCAGGCTGTCGCGGCGGCCTGCCTGCCGGTGGTCGGCCACGGAAACCTGGGCGCCGTCGTGAGTGTGCTCGGCATCGGGCTCGGCTTCGGGGTCTCCACCATCGCCCGCCCCGCGATCCTCGCCGACCGCTACGGCACCGCCGCCTACGCCACGATTTCCGGCATCCTCGCCGTACCCCTCACCGTCGCCAAGGCCCTCGCACCGCTGGTGGCGGCTGCGATCCGGGACGCGACCGGTGACTACCTGTGGGTCGCCGAAGGCATCGCCGGGATGTGCGTCGTGGCCGGCGTCGCTCTGCTGGCGGTGCGGCGCCTCGACGCCGCCTCGACTCCACCGGTCGAGCGCCTGCCCGAGAAGCGCCTGCCCGAGAACTGAGCCGGCAGGCGCGCGCCGGGCAGCGCGCGCCGGTCAGCGCGCGCCGGTCAGCGCGCGCCGGTCAGCGCGCGCCGGTCAGCCCGCCGGGCCGACCGCCAGATCCCGGGCCGGTTCCACCGGCGGCAGGCCGAGCGCGAGGGCGAGGTCCCGTGCCACGGCGGCGCGTGCCGGGTTGTTGCTTCCCCAGTTGCGGCTCGGGTGCACCCGGTTGCTCAGCAGGATGACGAACGAGTGGTTTCGCGGATCGATGACGATCGAGGTACCTGTGAAGCCGGTGTGGCCCGCGGTCACCGGGGAACTCAGCGCGTCCATGTACCGTGGCTGGTCGAGTTCGAAGCCCAGGCCGTGAGCGTGCCCGGGGAACGCCTGGTTGTAGTTGGTGAACAGCTGCCGTACCGAGTCCTCGGACAGGATGCGCGCCCTGCCGTACCGTCCGCCGTTGAGCAGAGCCTGGGCGAGGATCGCCAGGTCGTACGCGGTGGAGAAGACCCCGGCGTGGCCGGAGACGCCGCCGAGGCAGTAGGCGTTCTCGTCGTGCACGCTGCCCCAGACGATGCCGCGACTGGTGGTCAGCTGGTACTCCTCGGCGGCGATGCGCGGCTTGAGCGAGGCGGGCGGGTTGAACATGGTGTCGGTCATCCCCAGCGGCTCGGTGATGCGCTGCGCGATGACCTGGTCGAGGGTCTTGCCGGTCACGGTCTCGATGACCTTGCCGAGCACCATCATGTTGGTGTCGGCATACAGGAAGGTGCTGTTCACCGGCGCGATCGGGGTGATGTCGTAGACGGCCGCCCACCGCTCGTCATTGGTGGGGTAGTCGCATAGCGACGGGTCGGGATCGGCGGGCAGCCCGGAGGTGTGGGTGAGCAGGTTGAGAATGGTGATGTCGCCCTTGCCGTGGCTGGCGAACTGCGGGATGTACCGGGCGACCGGCACGTGCAGGTCGATGCGGCCGGCCTCAATCAACTGGACCGCGGCGATCGCGGTGAACAGTTTGGTCAGCGACGCGAGGTCGAAGATGGTGTTGTCGCGTACTGGGATCCACTGGTCCCGCGGCAGTTCGGTCGGCTTGTCGTCGGCGTACCGCAGCGCGTACCCGACCGAGTCATGGGCGACGATCACGCCGTCGTGCGCGGCCAGCGCGACCGCCCCGGCGTACTGCGGGAAGGTCGGCGACGGCTGCAGGAAGCTGGCGATGTCGGGACGGATCTGGTCGATGTACCGCGGGATCAGGCCAACCTCCTCGGCCGTGCCGTAACGCAGGATCCTCGGCGGCCGCTGGAAACGGATGTCGTCGGCGGTGACTGTCGACGTGCCGCCCGTGGCCGACCCTCCCGCGGACGTGCCCGGTGCCGAGGCCGTGCCCGGAGCGCCGGAGGCGTTCACGGCAGTCGCGGAAGTGACGGTGAGGCTGGCAATGGCAGCGATGACGGTCGCCAGTCGCCGCATACGTCCCAGGATCATCGGATGCCTCCGAGGTCGCGGTGGATGTGGTGGTGCGGGTACCGGTGCCGGCGTGCGTATCGGGTCGGGAGCACCAGGGCCGCGAGTGCCAGGCCGGCGACGATGGCCAGTACGCCGGCCCCGATCGGGTACCGCAGATCCGGGCCGGTGGTCGGCAGCGTGCCGGTCGCTGTGCCGCCGGTCGCTGCCCCGCCGGCCGTTTCCCCGGAGGGCGTTGTCCCGGAGGCCGTTGTTCCGGAAGGCGTTCCTCCCGAAGGCGGTGGGAAGCTCGTGCCGGCCGGGCAGGTGACCACATTGGTCACCGCGAAGACGTTCAGGCCGGCGGACAACTGGTGGCCGCCGAGCAGGTCGGCGAGGCGCGAGGTGCAGCCCGGCGGCAGCATGCCGGTGGCGACGGTTTCACCGATGGTGACCGTGTCCTGCGTGGTGTAGCCGCTGTAGGTCTGCCCGAACACGGGTTGGAACTGGTTGGTGAGGCTCAGCGTGGACTGGAACTCGGGCGGTGCGTTGTCCTGGGTGTACCGGACCCCGTTGACGATCCAGTGCTTGTCCACGCGTACCTGGGCGAGACCGATCGGCGTGGTGGGCCGGTCGTAGACCGTACAGGAGATCAGGTCGTCGGGGATCGTCGTCGTGCGGAATCCGTCGTCGCCGACGTTCGTCGCCGGTATCCGGGTTCCGTCGCTGCGGCGGCAGGTGGCATTGCGGCCGTCGACCGGGACGAGTTCGTAGCCGAGGCGTGCGTTCTCGGTCAGCTTCGCGCGGACCGGCTCCGGCGGCTGGTTGCGAGGAACCGTGAAGGTGGCGACTCCGGACGCCGCGTCCGTGGTGGCGGACTCGGGCAACAGGTTGCCGGTGCGTTCGCGGAAGGTGAAACCGGCGCCGGGGATGGCGTCGTCGATGTCGCCGCCGTACGGGATGAGCTTCTTCACGACGTTGACCGTGTTGCGGCAGGCGTTGCGGGCGAGGTCTCGCAGCGCGGTACCGAGTTGGCGGTAGCTGACCACGGATCCGGCGAGGGTCGCTCCGCCGACGACGGCGAGGTTGTCCTCGGCATCGCGGAACGCCGTGCCGAGGCCGATGACCCGCACGGCGGTGCCCTTGGCTTTCAACGCGTTGGCGGAGTAGATGGCGTTCTCGACGTCCAGGAACCGGGTGGAATTGCCGGTGCCTTCGGCGTCGGGCCCGAACACGGTCGGGTTGCCGCCGGTGAGCATGATGACCGCGTCGTAGTGGACCGTCGAGGCGGCGATCTGCCAGAGGCCGGAATCCCAGTTGACCGATCCGCCGGCGGTCAGCGAGTTGACGGCCGCTTTCACCGGTGCCGCCGCGGCGGCGTCCGGGATGGCGGTGAGGTTCTTCACCGGTGCCGCGTGGGTGGCGAACTGGTACACGGCGAGCGAGGTCGACGTACCGGTGAATGTGTCCACGAGCCCGTTCACCGCTGACTTCACTGTGGACAGTCGATTGCCGACCGCGCCGGACGTGTCCAGCAGCAGGGCGATGCGCATGCCGCAGTACGACGGCGTCGGCGGGTTGATCCGAGCGTCGGCCCACAGCGTGCCGCGGGCCGTGGGGGAGGCGCCGGACGTCGCGCGGGGGAGGGTGATGGTGGCGCCGGCCGGGACGGGGCCGGTGAACAACTGGTTGTACGGGGTGGACGTGAGGGTGCGGCCACCGACGGCGAGCGACTGCACGATCGTGTAGCCCAGTGGCGCGGTCAGTTCCCGGATCCAGTACCCGCGGCCGGCTCCGGTGCGGGCCGGTACCGACACGCTGCAGGTCCCGCTGGGTGCGGTGGTGGTACAGGTGGCGATGGGGGTGTCGGCCGGCGTGGCCGGGTTGCTGGCTACACCGGCGTAGAAAGCGAAGGTCGCACCCGCGGCCGTGCTCGCCACCGCCGGTGCCGTGCGGTCACCGCCCTTGGTGACGACGAGGGTGGCCTGGGCGCCCCCGTCGGCGCCGGCCGGCGACCGCGATCCGGTCAGTACTGATCCGGTCAGCGCGACCGGTGTCACCAGCGCGATCGCGCCGACCGCCGCGGCGAGCGATGGCCATCGAAGTCTCCCGATCATGGCGCCCGACCCCCTTCACCCGCGTACGCCACGCCTGTCTCGGGGAGCGTAAGCAGGTCGTTCGGGTCGGATCGGTACGAAATCGCGAATCTCTCACGTTTCAGTGACGAAGCAACCAATCGGAATGAGCGAGGTCGCACCGGGCATTCGCGCCACCAACCTATCGTCCTAGGATGCGTTAGCCGGGGTGACTTACCTGGTCTGGCTCGGCAGCGCGCGGCTCACCGGTCGGCTGGCGCATCGCGCGGAAATCGTCGTACCCCGACAAGAGCGGCCCCACGAGCTACGACGCACCCGGCCTGGTCCAGGCGTCATACGCGGCGGTGGGTGTCCCGCTGCCGCACAACGCCGCGGCGCAGGCCGCGATGAGCACGCCCGTCGACCGGGCCGAGCTGCGGGTTGGTGATCTGGTCTTCTACGGCACCGACAGCATCACCACGGTCACCCTCTACGTCGGCGGCGACGAGGTCGTCGGCGTCTACTCTCCCGGGACCGTGGTGCACACCAGCACCGTCGACTTCGCGCCCGTCTCCGGCTACGGACAGATCGGGTAGGAACGCGGGTGTGGTGCCCGGCGGCGGAAACACCTGCCGCCGCCGGACACCACGCCGCGGTTGCCGGGGGAGAGTGCCGGGAGGGTGAGCCGCCGCGTCGCGGAGGGTGGCTCGACGTGCTCCGACCGGGGATCAGCTGCGGTGGAAGCAGCGCTCCAGTTCGTTCAGGTCGTAGAAGTAGCTGCCCTTGGCGATCGGCCGGCAGGCGGCGCTGAACGCCGTCTCCTTCTCGTTGTAGAGCATCCGCACCAGGTACTCGGTGGTCGGCTTCGTGCTCGCACCGCCGGTCGGCGACGGCTTGGCGTACAGGTCCCACTGCACGTTCGCCGCCATCGGGGCCACGTTCTCGCCGCGCCAGGGGTTGTTCTGGTACGTGTACGGCCGGCTGAGGTCCGCGGCTTTCGTGCTGCCGGGCAGGTCCAGCAGGACGGCGAGCGGTTCGATCTCCTCGGCGTGGGTGAACCGGAGCACGGCACCCTTGTCACTGGTTCCGTCGGCCTTGTCCTCGACCTGGGCGAACAGGTCGTCGAGCAGGACGTTCGCCATGTCGTAGGTGATCGTGCGACCGCTGAAGGCGGGGCCCTTCTGGTAGAACTCCTCGGCGTCGTCGAGGTAGGCGAACCACTGGGCGTCCTGGGCCGGCAGGAAGGCGTCGAGGTTCACGCCCGGGGCTTCCACGCGCAGGTCGGGGACGGCGCTGTAGAGCTCGTACAGCGAGCGGGCGAACGAGATCTGGTCGTCGGTCGCCATCGCCGCGACGAAGCCGCGGGTAAACAGGCGGGAGACGACCTCCTTGGCGGTACGCGCGGTCTTCGGCTGCCCGTCGACCTCGGCGATCACCGCGGCCAGATCGGGGTCGCTGTCCAGGTAAGCCTGGTAGTCGGCGTTCTGCGGCTGCTTGTGGAAGTACAGCAGGTCCTTGTCGGTCACCGGGGCCCCGATCAGGCCGGCCAGTGCCGGGTCTCCGGTGGTCAGGCCGCCGGTGAAGGCGTTGGCGCTGGCCACGGCACGGTCCACTCCGGACGTCTCGACCTCGATCGGTTCCTGCTTGGCGACGATGGCCGAGAAGAGCGAGGGGAGCCGCTGCTCCATCCGCAGCGCGGTCTGCTGCTGCTCCTGAACTCCGCGGCCGGAGAGGTTGCCGTACCCGATGGACGCGCCGCCGGCCAACAGCGACTCCACCTGCGGGCCCAGCCGCGTACCGAGTCCGGTGAGCGCACCCTGGTCCGCGGCGGCGCGCAGCACGGCGAGTACGGCGTCTCCGTCGTCGCTGTCGGACATGGCGCGCGAGCCGTGACGGGCGACGTTCTCGGTGAAGACCGGAACGAAGCCCTTCGGTGCGGCCTGGTAGTTCCGCAGGCTCTCCTGCGGCGAGTACGGCGTCTTGGTCGTGTAGAAGTGCCGGTCGGCGTTCGCGGCGTGGCCCGTGCCCTGTGCCGGGCCGTTGCTCTGTGTCGAGGTGGTGCTCTGTGCCGAGGCGGTGCTCTGTGCGGAGGTGGTGCTCTGTGCCGAGGCGGTGCCGGCCATGAGGGTGACGGCCGCGACCGTCAGGCTCATCGCGAGGGCGGCACCGGGAGCTAAGCGTTTCATCGTGTGTCCTTCGGACGGTTCGGGCCGTCGGCCCTGGGCAGGACGAGGTGCCTCGCATGGTCACAAAGCCCGGGGAACCGTCGCTGACCCTGTGACATGGGCGGGATGAGACGTAGGTGAACGGCGGTGCGGCGGCGCGTTGGTCGAGCCCGGCTGTCACGCGCCCGCCGGGAGCCGGCCTCCGCCGCTCGACTTCGGAGCGTTGTCGTCGATACTGGCCGGGTGAGTAGCGAGGGCACCGGTTCGGTCCGGCTGATCGAGAACTACGGTCCCGCCTGGGTACCCGGGCCGTTCGAGCGGGGTACCGTCGGCCCGCGGGTGATCCTGACCGGGGTCGACGGCTCCCGTACCGGGCTGCGGGCCGGAGCGTACGCGGGCGGCCTGGCCCAGCGACAGAACGCCCGCCTGGTGATCGTGTACGTCGCCGTGCCGGGAGTCTGGACCGGGCTGGGTGCCGGGACGTCCGCCGCCGTGCAGGAAGACACGTTCGACGAGGCCATCGCCGAAGTGCGCGGTCACTTCCAGGACCGGATCGAGGAGATGGGCATACCGGTCACGTTCATGGTTCGTCGTGGCGACGCCTTCGACGAACTGCGTCAGGCCGCGATCGACGTGCACGCCGACATGGTGGTGGTCGGCGCGTCCGAGCATGCCGGACACCGCCTCGTCGGCTCCATCGCCACCCGCCTGGTACGCGCCGGACTGTGGCCGGTCACCGTCGTTCCGTAGCGACGCGGACCGGACGCCCACCCGGACGGACGATCGCGTGTCGCACGTGGGCGGTCGAGCGCGTGGGGCGGCCGTGCGCGTGGACGGCTGTGCGCGTGGACGGCCGAGCTACCGGTACTCGTCGATCGACACGCTCTCGCTGTTGATCAGCTTGAAGATGCGCCGGTACTCCTCGACCTCGGACGGTTCTTCGAGGTAGAGCGCGCCGACGTGAGATTCGAGGTAGACGATGTCAGGGTCCTGCGGATCGTCGAATTCGAGGATGCGGAAGGCTCCGGCCATGGCCGCGTGGGCGCCCACCGACCAGGGCAGGACCCTGATGTCCAGGTGACGCCGCTGGCCGACCTGCCGGAGATGGTCGATCTGCCCGGCGAGGACGTCCCGATCGCCGACCGGACGGGTGAGGGCGCCCTCGTCGAGGATCGTGGTCACCTGTGCCGGCGGGGTGCGGGTGAGCAGCGTGTTCTGGCGCTGCAGGCGCAGTGACACCTGCCGTTGGGCTCCCTGCTCGTCGCCGGACCGATCCGCGTCGAAGACCGCGCGCGCGTACTGCTCGGTCTGCAACTCGCCCGGGACGACCTCGCCGTGGTAGCAGTAGATCCGGTTGGCGCTGGCCTCAAGGCCCACGAAGAGCTTGAACCACTCGGGAACGTTTGGACTGGAGTCCCACCACTGCTGTTGGTTCGTGCCGGAGGCGAGTTCCGCGAGGGCGTCGGTGGCGCTCTGGTCGGTTTGATAGCTCCAGCACAGGGCGCGGACGGTGGCGACGGTGACGGGTACCTTCCCGGTCTCGATGCGGTGCAGAGTCGGTTCGGAGATGCCGAGCTCCCGGGCGACCTCGCGTCGGGTCTTGTTCACGGCCAGGCGCAGTCGGGTCAGCCTGCGCCCGAGCGTCCGTCGCACAACACGCTGTCCAGTGACTGGCACGCTCTTCACCCCTCCGCCAGGCCCTGTCCTGCCGATCATCTGCCGGCCTGCGGCGGGCCTAGCCGCCGACCGGCTGCGTTCTCGGGTGTCTGGATACAACACCGGTATCCAGACACCCTGCGAACCCTGCCTGCGAAGTTCCCCGGCCGCTTGACCGCGGCGCCTCGTTCCTCGGCACCGCTGGCGGCCGGACGACGGATCGACGCCTGGCCTCCGCCTCGGCTCGACAAGATCGACAGAACAGGGCCAAACGCGAACGATGGTCTCGATGGAGATTGCGGTCCTACGGTAATCGACTCGTCACTGCAGCCGACAGTAACCACTGTGGCGCTGATCTGTGGTTGTGCATATGCACGTGCGCCGGTAATGCGCGGCAGATGCGCGTACTTTTCCGGAAATCAGGTGATGCGACAGAATGAGCAGTAGCCGGATGAAGTCGCTCTCCGGATGCCGTACGAGCGGCATTGACCTCCCCGGTGACGAGGAGGGTTCCGAGCGGACCGACGCCGAGGGGGCCGGGTGATCGGTGGCGTGGCGGCGGCCGCCACTCACGGCAGGATCTGACGGAGAGTAATGGGACGCCCGAGCGCGAGCGCCACCGTTCCCGGGGCGTCCAGGCGACCCGTGGCGCCCGCCGGATGCCCCGCGACGAGATCGGCAGAGAAGGACCTAACCCCCGGCCATCGCGCCGAGGATGATCAGCGGCTCCACGCCGGAGACGACCGGTTCCGGCAGCGGGGCGTCCGGCGACTCGTTGGACAGGTCCTCCTCGCACGCATAGAAGCGCACGAACGGCCGGCGCTTCCCGCTGCGGCGGTCGCGAATCGTGCCGAGCAGCATCGGGTACCGGCTTTCCAGGGCGTCCAGCAGCAGCCGTTGGGTCACCGGTCCGGCCCCCTCGACCGGACCGTCGACGGTGAGCCGCACTTCGCCGGTGACGTGCGCCAGCGTCTTGAGATGAGCCGGGAGGACGACGCGGATCACGGCAGTGCCTGGACTTCGACGGAGAGCACGGCCGGCAGGTCGCGGACGATGGGTGCCCAGGTGTCTCCGTTGTCGGCCGAGTGGTACACCTGGCCACCCGTGGTGCCGAAGTAGATCCCGCACGGATCGAGCGTGTCGACCGCCATCGCGTCCCGGTAAACGTTGACGTAGCAGTTCGACTGCGGCAGGCCGGCGGTCAACGGCTCCCATTCGTCGCCGCCGGTCCTGCTGCGGTAGACCCGGAGCTTGCCCTCGGGCGGGAAGTGCTGGGAGTCGCTGGTGATCGGTACGACGTAGATGGTCTCCGGCTCGTGTGCGTGCACCGCGATGGGGAACCCGAAGTCGGACGGCAGCGAGCCGCTGACCTCGCGCCAGTTGGCTCCGGCGTCGTCGGTGCGCAGGACGTCCCAGTGCTTCTGCATGAACAGGGTGTCCGGTCGGGACGGGTGTTGCGTGATGTGGTGGACGCAGTGGCCGACCTCGGAGTCCTGGTCGGGGATCTCGCCGGAGCGCAGGCCCTTGTTGATCGGCAACCAGCTCTCCCCGGCATCGTCGCTGCGGAACGCGCCGGCAGCGGAGATCGCGACGTAGATCCGGTCCTTGTTCACGGGATCGAGGATGATCGTGTGCAGGCACATGCCGCCGGCGCCGGGCTGCCAACTCGGGCCGGTGGGGTGCGTGCGCAGGGCGGTGAGTTCCTTCCACTTCTGCCCGCCGTCGGTGGACAGGTAGAGCGCCGCGTCCTCGGCCCCCGCGTAAACCGTGTCGGGGTCGTCGCGGGACGGCTCGATGTGCCAGATGCGCTTGAACTCCCAGGGGCGGGGCGTCCCGTCGTACCACAGGTGCTCGCCGACCGCGCCCTCGTAGGTGAAGTCGTTGCCCACCGCGGTCCACGTCTGACCGCCGTCGTCGGACCGCTGGATGAGCTGCCCGAACCAGCCGCCTGACTGGGACGCGAAGAGCCGGTTCGGGTCGGCCGGCGATCCCGCCAGGTGGTAGATCTCCCAGCCGCCGAAATGCGGACCATCCACTTTCCAGTCGTCGCGCCTACCGTCCGCGGTCAAGATGAACGCGCCCTTGCGTGTACCCACCAACACCCGCACGCTGCTCATGCCCTCAGCCTTCCCTCGGTAGAAGTCGTCTTCACTGTTGTCTTATCGAACCGGTGCGCCCAGCGACACGCCGCCGAAGACGGGCCGCCAGAGACAGCCCGCCAGAGACAGCCCGCCAGTGACAGCCCGCCAGTGACAGCCCGCCAGTGACAGGCCCGCCAGCCTGCACACCTGTGCCAGGTGACAGACGTACTCCCCGGGTACGACAAAAACCGCGCGGCCCCGCGGACCGACTGTTGCCAACCCTCTTGACCGGGAGTCGTGCTATTGCTCTATAGTACTAGGAACCTAGTTGAATGAGAGAAGTCAGGGTGATCGAGTTTCACCTGGACAGTCGTTCCGGCGTGGCGCCCTACATGCAGCTGATCCAGCAGGTCCGGCAGGCGATGCGGCTGGGTCTGCTGGGTGAGGGCGACCAGCTCCCGACCGTCAAAGACGTGGTCGCGCACTTGGCGATCAACCCGAACACGGTGCTCAAGGCATACCGGGAGCTCGAACACGAGGGACTGGTGGCACCCCGTCCCGGAGTCGGCACCTTCGTCACCCGGTCCCTGACCGACCAGTCGCTGGCCGCGCACGGACCGCTGCGCGACGAGCTGAAGTCCTGGCTCGGGCGGGCCCGGAAGGCCGGATTGGACGACGAGAGCATCCAGGCCCTGTTCGTGAGCACGTTCCGCACGTCGATAGAGGAGACGACCCGATGACTGACCCGGTGCTGCGGGCCGACGGCTTGTCCAAGAGGTACGGCCGGCGCACGGCCCTGTCCGACTGCACGTTGAGCATCCCGCCCGGTCGGGTCGTGGGGCTGGTCGGTCCCAACGGCGCCGGCAAGACGACGCTGCTGCAGATCGCCGTGGGAATGCTGGCGCAGACCGCCGGCACGATCGAAGTGCTCGGTGGGCGGCCCGCCGCCAACCCGGCCCAGCTGGCGAGGGTCGGCTTCGTGGCGCAGGAGACTCCCACCTACGCCGGCCTGACCATCGCCGATCATCTGCGGTTCGGCGCCCACACCAATCCCCGGTGGGACCAGCGTCTCGCGGACGAGCGGATCGCCGCGCTCGGCCTGGAGCCCGCGCAGAAGGCCGGCAAGCTCTCCGGCGGCCAGCGCGCCCAGCTGGCGCTGACCATGGCCGTCGCGAAACGACCCGATCTGCTGGTCCTGGACGAACCGGTGGCCAGCCTCGACCCGCTGGCCAGGCGGGAGTTCCTGCGGAGCCTGATGGCGTTCGTCGCCGACCACGGCGCGAGCGTCATCCTGTCCTCGCACCTGGTCTCCGACCTGGAACGGGTCTGCGACTACCTCATCGTGCTGGTCGCCTCCCGGGTCCGGATCGCCGGCGAGGTGGAGCACCTGCTCGCTACTCACTACCGGCTGACCGGCGCCCGGCGCGACCCGGCCGACCTGCATCCGGGTGTGACGGTGATCGAGGGCAGCCACACCGACCGCCAGTCCACCCTGATCGTGCGCAGCGACACCCCGATCGACGATCCCTCGCTGGCCGTCGAACAGATCACCCTCGAAGACCTCGTCCTGGCCTACATGACCCAGGCCACCACCAGCCCCCGGCCCGCATTGGAGAGCATCCGATGATCTGGTTCACCTGGCGCCAGTTCCGCATCCCGACCTGGATCACCGCCGGTGCCCTCGCGGTCCTCGCCGTCCTTCTCGCGGTCTCCGGCCACAGCCTCGCCGGCGAGTGGACCGCCAGCGGCGCTGCCGGCTGCCACGCCGACTGCCGCAATGCCATCAGCGAATTCGTCCAGCAGGCCACCAACGGCGCCAACGGGTTGGTCTACCAGTTCACCCTGATGCTGGTGTACGTGGTACCCGCGCTGATCGGCATCTTCTGGGGCGCCCCGCTGATCGCCCGGGAACTCGAAACCGGCACCCACCGGCTGGCCTGGAACCAGTCGGTGACCCGGTCCCGTTGGCTGGCCACGAAACTGGCGGTCGTCGGGGCTGCGTCCGTGGTCACCGCCGGCCTGCTCAGCTGGGCAGTCGGCTCCTGGGCGCACCACGTCGACCACGCGAAGTATCACTGGATCTCACCCCAGACCTACGGCGCCCGGGGGATCGTGCCGATCGGCTACGCCGTGTTCGCCCTGGCCCTCGGCGTCACGCTGGGCATGCTCATCCGCCGCACCGTACCCGCGATGGCCGCCACCCTGGCCATCTACGTCCTCGCCGTCGCGTCGATGCCGCTGTGGATCCGCGCCCATCTCGTGCCGGCGCGGCACGCCACGCGGCCACTGGATGTCAGCAACGTTACGCAGTTCATGTTCAACAGAGACAACTCCACGATGAGGGTGGTCAGCGGCGTCGTTCCGGATAACGCCTGGGTACTGAGCAACCGCACGGTCACCCCCACCGGTCAGGTCTTCAGCGGGCCCGCCGACCCGCAGTACTGCGGGGAGAACCACGGACCGAAATCCTGCCTCCACTGGGTCGGCACTCTCGGACTGCGCCAGGACCTGACCTACCAGCCCGCCAGCCACTTCTGGCCGATGCAGTGGGCCGAGACCGGCGTCTTCGTCGCCGTCGCCGTGGCGCTTCTCTCCTTCTGCTTCTGGTGGACGCGCCGGCGCCTGGCCTGATCGGTGCCCGGCCTGATCGGTGCCCGGCCTGATCGGTGTGCCTGACCGGCGGTATGTCGTTGTCTTGACGGTCGTTAGCGAAGCATGGCAGGGTTTCCAGGGTGGACCTGAAGCCCGCGGCCGTCGTCACGGGCGCTGGGCGTGGCATCGGTCGCGCGGTGGCGGTGAAGCTGAGCGCGGAGGGCTACCGTGTCGCGCTCACCGCACGCGGTGAGGATGAGCTGCGCGCCACCGCGGCACTGTGCGCCGGCGAGACCCTGGTGCTGCCGGCGGACATCACCTCGAGCGAGGCCATCGACCGGCTGTTCACCGCGGTCGAAGACGCGTGGGGAGGGGCCGGTGTCCTGGTCGCGAACGCGGGTGCCGGCGAATCGGCCCCGCTGGTGAAGACCACCGACGAACACTGGGCGCGGATGCTCGAGGTGAATCTGACCGCGCCGTTCCGGTGCGTCAGGCGGGTGGTTCCGGGCATGCTCGATCGTGGGTACGGCCGGATCGTGGTCATCGCCTCGGTCGCCGCCAAGCGGGGCGAGCCTTACATCACGGCGTACGCGGCGAGTAAACACGGCGTCCTCGGCGTGGTCCGGTCGGCCGCCGCCGAGTTCGCCGGCACGGGTGTCACGGTCAACGCGGTGTGCCCGGGCTACGTGGCCACACCGATGACCGACCAGACCGTGGCCGCCATCGCGGACCGGACCGGGCGCACCCCCGCGCAGGCGCGCGCCGCCCTGGCCGCGAAGCAGCCGAACGGGCGGCTCGTCACGGTCGACGAGGTCGCCGGGGCGGTCTGGCTGTGCGTGACGAACGCCGCCCTCAACGGGCAGGGCATCAACGTCGACGGCGGAGGGGTGCAGTCATGAGCCTGGAGTTCGTCAACCCCGACGGGCTCAGCGCGCCCCGAGGCTTCTCCCATGCCGCCGTCGGCTCGGGACGGCTCGTGTTCCTCGCCGGTCAGACCGCGCTCGACCGACAGGGACGCGTCGTCGGCGACACCGTTGTCGAGCAGTTCGACCGGGCGCTGGGCAACCTGCTGCTCGCGCTGGCCGCCGCGGGTGGCCGGCCCGACGACCTGGCGAGCCTGACGATCTACCTCGTCGATGTGGACGACTACCGGGCCAATTCGCGGGCGATCGGCGCCGTGTGGAAGCGCCTCGTGGGCGACCGGTACCCGGCCATGGCCGCGATCGGCGTCGCCCGGCTGTGGGACGAGCGGGCCCTGGTCGAGGTGCAGGGCTACGCGGTCCTCGCTGACTGAGCCGTCCTCCCCGGCTCAACCGTTCCCGTCGACTGCGCCGTCCCTGTCGGCTGAAGACCGGTGACCTCGGCGACGTGCCGGTGAGCCGCGGGCGCCAGCCGCTCGTTCAGCTCGAAGAAGATGTCCGCCGCCTGGGAGCCCCGCCAGTGGCGGGGGAGCAGCTCCGGCGCGAGCCCGGGGTCGAGGTAGGGCAGCCGGCGCCAGTGCGTGAGCACCTGAACGTAGTCGGCGAACGCGGCGGCATCGTCGTCGTGACGCCTGCGGCGCCACTGCGCCAGGACGGGACCGTAGGAGGACACGAAGTCCGCGTACGTGCGCTCCAGCCCGTCGAGGTCCCACCACGAGGCGACCTGGTCGGGCTCGGGCCGGAAGGCGACGTACTCCGCCCGGAACAGGTCGACGTACTCGGTCAGCCGGTTGCTCGCCAGCACGTCACGTACCTGCGACTCGACGTGGGCCGGGGCGATCCACACCCCGGAGGCGACGGTGCCGAAACCGAGCCAGGACAACCGCGACCGCAGCTGGTGCCGCTTGTCCCGCTCGTACTCCGGCACGCTGAACACCGCGACGAGCCAACCGTCCTCGGCCGCCGCCCGGGGCCGCTCGAAGATCCGCCGATCGCCTTCCAGGAGGATGCCCCGGGCGCGGTCGGACAGCGCGTACCCGGCGGTGCCGCGCACCTTCTCCGCGATCAGGATGCCGCGGCGCTTCAGTCGGGAGATCGAGGAGCGTACGGCGGGCTCCTCGACGTCGAGCTCGGCCATGAGCTTGATCAGGGAGCTGACGCTCAACCAGCCGCCGACCTCGCGAGCGTACAGCCCGTAGATCGTGACGATCAGCGCTCGGGGCTGGGTGCCTCTCGCCTGGCTGAGCTCCTCATCGTTGGCCTCGACCGACACGCGCGAGAGTTTAGTCCGTCGGGGCCGCCGGGGTCTCGACTCTCCGGCCAGGCTCGCTGTGGCGCCGCCGCAGTCGCGTCCCTGCCGCACTCCCGTCTCTGCTGCGCTCCCGTCTCTGCCACTCCTGTCGTCGTCGCAGTCCCATCGCAGTCGCGTCGCAGTCGCAGTGGCGGCGCTGCCGCAGCGGTGTCGCTGTCGGCGCTGCCGCCGGTGGCCGCCGCTCTGCCGTCATTATGCCGTGCCATTGACTGTCGTCACGAGAAGTGCATAACCTTGGTCGACCGGGCAGTTCCTGGACTTGAGTCGAGGAAGGTCGCCATGTCAGTGTCAGATCCGACGTCGACGTCAGATCCCGCGTCGACCTCGCTTGCCGCGTCGACGTCACCTGCCGCATCGACGCCAGATACCGCGTCGACGCCAGATACCGCGTCGATGTCCGCCTCCGCGCATGTCGACACGTTTTGTCGTGACCACCTTCCGCCCGAGGCCGACTGGCCCGAGCTGGTGTTCGACCTGCCGGGCCTGCGCTACCCGGAGAAGCTCAACTGCGCGGTCGAGCTGGTCGACGCCGTGGTCGAGCGGCTCGGCCCGGACCGCCCGTGCCTGCTCGCGCCCGGCGCCCGTCCGTGGACCTACGGCGACGTGAGACGGGTGACCAACCAGATCGCGGCGGTGCTGGTCGAAGACTGCGGCATCGTCCCGGGCAACCGGGTCCTCCTGCGCGGTCCCAACAACCCGTGGCTCGCGGCATGCTGGTTGGGTGTGCTCAAGGCGGGCGCCGTCGCGGTGACGACCATGCCGCTGCTGCGGTCCGGCGAACTGGCCACGATCGCCGAGATAGCGGCCATCGACTTCGCCCTGTGCGACGCCCGGTTCACCGACGACCTGCGGGCGGCGGGCATCCCCGGGCTCCGGATGGTCGAGTTCGCGGGTGACGAGTTCGCCGGTGAGGCCGGGCTGACCAGCGCCGTCGAGCGGAAGTCGGGGGAGTTCACGCCGGTGGCCACCGCGGCCGACGACGTGGCGATGCTCGCCTTCACGTCCGGGACCACCGGCCGCCCCAAGGCCACCATGCACTTCCACCGCGACGTGCTCGCCAACGCGGACACGTTCTCCGCCCTCGTGCTGCGGCCGGAGCCGGACGACCTGTTCACCGGCACCCCGCCGCTGGCGTTCACGTTCGGTCTGGGTGGGCTGGTCGTCTTCCCGTTGCGGGCCGGTGCCTCGACACTGCTCGTCGAGAAGGCGACGCCGGACGAACTCGCGCAGCTGATCGCGGATTACCGGGTGTCGGTCTGCTTCACCGCTCCCACGGCATACCGTGCCATGCTCGCGTCCGGAGCGGTCGACCGCCTGTCCACACTGCGCCGCGCGGTGTCGGCGGGCGAGCACCTGCCGGCCGGCACCTGGCAGGCATTCCGCGACAGCACCGGGATCAGGATGATCGACGGCATCGGATCCACCGAGATGCTGCACATCTTCATCGCCTCCGCCGACGACGACATCCGGCCCGGATCCACCGGCCGGGCGGTGCCGGGATACGTCGCCGCGGTGGTCGACGAGCACGGCACCCCGCTGCCGCCGGGCGCGGTGGGCCGGCTCGCCGTGAAGGGCCCCACCGGCTGCCGCTACCTGGCCGACGCACGCCAGCACCAGTACGTCCAGGGCGGCTGGAACATCACCGGCGACACGTTCGTCATGGACGAGGACGGCTACTTCTGGTTCCAGGCGCGCAGCGACGACATGATCGTGTCGTCCGGATACAACATCTCCGGACCGGAGGTCGAAGAGGCGCTGCTCGCCCACCCCGACGTCGCCGAGTGCGGTGTCGTGGGCCTGCCCGACGAGGCGCGTGGCCAACTCGTGACCGCGTTCGTCGTGCTGCACGACGCCGTGCCCACGGACGACGGCGAGGCCCGGCAACTGCAGGACTTCGTCAAGCGCCGGATCGCTCCGTACAAATACCCGCGGCGGATCGTCTTCGTCACCGAACTGCCCAAGACAGCCACCGGCAAGTTGCAGCGCTTCCGCCTGCGCGAGCAACCGGCCGCGGCGGGCGCGTAACGAGGGAGGAGACGTCGTGCGCATGGCTGTCATCGGGGGAGGCCCCGGCGGTCTGTACTTCTCCGCGTTGGCCAAGCAGCTCGGACCGGAGCACGAGATCACGGTCTGGGAGCGCAACGCGGCCGACGACACCTTCGGATTCGGCGTGGTGTTCTCCGACGAGACGCTGGGTGGCATCGAACACGCCGACCCGACGATCCACCGGCGCATGGAGTCGGAGTTCGCCCGGTGGGACGACATCGACGTGCGGTACCGCGGCGAGACGGTCACCAGCGGCGGGCACGGCTTCGCCGCGATGAGCCGCAAGCGACTGCTGGAGATCATGCAGGAGCGGTGCGCGGAACTCGGCGTGGTCGTGCACTTCGAGACCGAGGCCCCGGACACCGCGACGCTGTCCGCGACCCACGACCTCGTCGTCGCGGCCGACGGCCTCAACTCCGCCGTCCGCTCGGCGCATGCGGACGCGTTCCGGCCGAGCCTGGACCGGCGGGCGTGCAAGTACATGTGGCTGGGCACCGGCAAGGTGTTCGACGCGTTCACGTTCGACATCCGGCAGACGCCGTACGGCGTGATGCAGGTACACGCCTACCCGTACGACGCGAAGAACAGCACCTTCATCGTCGAGATGAACGCCGCCGTGTGGAAGGAGGCCGGCTTCGACAGCTTCGCCACCCAGCCGCTGGCACCCGGTGAGTCCGACGAGAAGTCCATCGCGCGGGTCACCGAGCTGTTCGCCGACGTTCTCGACGGCCACCCGGTGATGGCCAACAACTCGCGGTGGATCAACTTCACCACCGTACGCAACCGGCATTGGCGCCACGGCAACATCGTGCTGCTCGGCGACGCCGCTCACACGGCGCACTTCTCCATCGGCTCCGGCACCAAGCTCGCCATGGAAGACGCCCTGGCGTTGGCCGCCTGCCTGCACGAGAACGACAGCGTGGACGCCGCCCTGAGCGAGTACGAGACCGAACGCAAGGCCGTCGTCCTGTCCACCCAGCGGGCCGCGCAGGCCAGCCTCGAATGGTTCGAAAACCTCGGCCAGTACCTCGACCAGGACCCGCTGCAGTTCGCGTTCAACATCATGACTCGCAGCCGGCGCGTCACGTACGACAACCTTCACCTGCGCGATCCCGAGTTCGTGCGCCGGGTCAACGCCGCGTTCGCCGAGCGGCAGGACGGTGGCCCCGCACCCGGTGGCCCCGCACCCGATGGCCCCGCCGACCCGGACACGCCACCGATGTTCCAGCGGTACCGGCTCGGTGAGCTGGACCTCGTCAATCGCATCGTGGTGTCGCCGATGGACATGTACCGGGCGACGGACGGCATGCCCAACGACTTTCACTTCGTGCACCTGGGCGGCAAGGCCCTCGGCGGCGCCGGGTTGGTCATGACGGAGATGGTGTGCGTGTCCGGCGCCGGGCGCATCACCCCGGGCTGCACCGGCATCTGGACCGACGAACAGGCGCGGCAGTGGTTGCGGCTGACCGACTTCGTGCACCGGGAGAGCGCCGCGAAGGTGGGGATCCAGCTCGGCCACTCCGGGCGCAAAGGCTCGACCAGGCTGATGTGGGACGGCATCGACGAGCCTCTCGACGACGGCAACTGGGAAGTCGTCGGGCCGTCGCCGCTGCCGTACCGGCCCGGTGTCAACCAGCGGCCCCGGGAGCTGACCGAGGAGGACCTGGCCCGCATCAGGCAGCAGTTCGTGGATGCCGCCCGGCGTGCCGACGCGGCCGGCTTCGACCTTCTCGAACTGCACTGCGCACACGGATACCTGCTGTCTTCGTTCATCTCGCCGATCAGCAACCGGCGCACCGACCGGTACGGTGGTGACCTGGACAGCCGGCTGCGGTACCCGCTGGAGGTGTTCGCCGCCGTCCGCGACGTGTGGCCGGCCGAAAAACCGATGACCGTGCGGATCTCGGCGACCGACTGGGTGGACGGCGGGATCACCGGCGACGACGCGGTCACCATCGCGGCCCGGTTCAAAGCCGCCGGCGCCGCCGCCATCGACGTCTCGACCGGACAGGTGACCCCCGACGAGACTCCGGCGTTCGGCCGCTCCTACCAGGCCCCGTACGCTGACAGGATCCGTAACCAGGTGGGCATCCCGACGATCGCGGTGGGGGTCATCTCGTCGTACGACGACGTAAACTCGCTCCTTCTCGCCGGCCGCGCCGACCTCTGCGCGCTCGGGCGGGTCCACCTGTACGACCCGAACTGGGCGTTGCACGCCGCGGTCGAGCAGGACTATGACGGCCCCGGCGTGGTGTGGCCGAATCCCTGGAAAGCCGGCCGGCGCAGGCCGCAGACCGGCCGGACCGACGGTCCCAAGCCGAGGCTGCGGCTGATCCGGGACGGGGTGCCGGGCACGCGACACGCACGGTGGCGGCCATGAGCGCGCCCATGAGTTCGGCCATGAGTGGCTTGGAGCCGGAGCAGCGGGAGTACGTGCGCTGGGTCCGCGAGGTGGCGGTCACCCAACTGCTGCCCCTGGCCGACGTGACCCTGGCCGACGTTGCGCTGGATAACGAGACCGCGCACGGGCACGTCAACCGGCCGCTGCTGGCCGCGATGGGCAAGCACGGCCTGCTTCGCGGATTGTTCGGCGGTTCACCCGACCGGCCGCCGACCGACGCCGCGGCGATGCGACTCAGCCTGCTCAGGGAGACCATCGCCGGGGTGTCGGTCGAGGCGGAGACCGCGCTCGCACTTCAGGGACTGGGCAGCTATCCGATCCTCCAGTCCGGCGGCCCGGAGACGGTCGAGCGGTGGATCCCCGGCGTGGTGCGCGGGATCACCGTCGCCGCCTTCGCACTGACCGAGCCGGAAGCCGGCTCCGATGCCGCCGCGCTGAACCTGCGGGCGGAGCCGGACGGCGACGGCTGGCGGCTGTACGGCGAGAAGTTGTGGATTTCCAACGCCCCCGAGGCCGATGTCTACACCGTCTTCGCCCGGACCACACCGGGGGCGGGTGCGCGCGGTGTCACCGCGTTCGCGGTGCCCGGCGACGCCGACGGGCTGTCCGGCGAGCACCTCGAGCTGCTCTCGCCGCACCCCATCGGGCGTCTGCGATTCGACGCGGTACGGGTCGGGCCCCCTGACGTCCTCGGTGAGGTCGACGCCGGGTTCCGCGTCGCGATGCGCACCCTCGACCTGTTCCGGCCCAGCGTCGGCGCGTTCGCGGTGGGCATGGCGCAGTCGGCGATCGACGCCACCCTCGACCACGTCAGCACCCGGCAGGCATACGGCGGGCCGCTGTCCGACCAGCAGTCGGTCCGTCACACGCTCGCCGACCTGGCCACCCATCTGCAGGCCGCGCGCCTGCTGGTCTACGCCGCGGCCCGGTGCTACGACGCGGGCGGCACCCGTGGCGAGATCACCCGGTCGGCGGCGATGGCCAAGCTCTTCGCGACCGAGGCCGCGCAGAGGATCGTGGACCAGTGCGTGCAGCTCCACGGCGCCCGGGCCCTGCAACGCGGTCACCTCCTGGAGCGCCTCTACCGCGACGTGCGCGCACCGCGCATCTACGAGGGGGCGTCCGAGGTGCAGCGCTCCATCATCGCCCGCGAGCTTTTCAGGGAGAGGGCAGCTCAGTGACACGATCCGGGCCAGCGGCACGATCCGGGGCAGCGACACGATTCCGCGCGTCCGCGCCGCTGACCACCGAGTGGAAGCATTTCGACTTCGCGGTGGACGGCCCGGTCGCGACCGTCACGTTCAACCGGCCGGAGAAGCTGAACCCGCTCACCTTCGAGTCGTACGCCGACCTGCGGGACCTGGTCACCGAGCTGCCCCACCACGACGGCGTCAAGGTCCTGGTCATCCAGGGGCAGGGGCGCGGCTTCTGCGGCGGCGGCGACGTCAACGAGATCATCGGCGAGCTGATCACGATGAAGGCCGGCGAACTCATGAAGTTCACCAAGATGACCGGCGACGTGATCCGCGCGATGCGGGAGTGCCCGATCCCGATCATCGTCAGGATTCAGGGCATCGCGGCCGGCGCCGGATCCGTGATCGCGCTGGCCGCCGATTTCCGCGTGGTCGGCCGGTCCGGCCGGTTCGCGTTCCTGTTCACCAGGGTCGGGCTGTCCGGCGGCGACATGGGGGCGGCATACCTGCTGCCCCGGGTGGTCGGCCTCGGCCGCGCCACGTCGCTGCTCATGCTCGGCGACACCATCGACGCCGAGACCGCCGACCGGTACGGCCTCGTCTCGCACCTCGTCGACGACGACGAGTTGGACTCCGCCGTGGCAGCCCTGGCCGGACGGCTCGCCGCGGGTCCCAGCCTGGCGTATGCCCAGACGAAGTCACTGTTGACCCGCGAACTGGACATGCCGCTGTCGGCCTCGGTCGAACTCGACGCGATGACTCAGGCGCTACTGATGACCACCGAGGACCACGCCGAGTTCCACGCCGCGTTCACCGCCGGGCGCGCGCCGGACTGGAAGGGGCGGTGACATCCCGGGCGGTGACGTCGCGGGAGGTGACGGCGCGGGAGGTGACGTCCCGGGCGGGTGGTCCGGCCGCCCTCGTGGCCCGGGTGCCGATCTCCCGCAGGTACTCGATGAGCTCCGGCGGCTCGTGCACCTCGAACCCGCAGCCGAGCGTCAACAGCCGCCAGGCGAGCCACTCCAGCGTGTCGGTGTGACTGCGCAGCCGGCAACTGGCCTCGTCGATCGGCTCCAGGTCGGCCGACGCGCCGAGCCGGCCGGCCACCCGCTCTACCGGTGCGTGCAGGGTCGCCACCGCCTGGTAGACCGGGGCGAGTTCGAACAGCTTGGCGGTCACGTACGCGGCGACGTCGGCGGCCGGAAGCGTCCGTGGCATGGTGCGCGCCCCGGTTGACCGCGGCGCGTCGATCCGGTCCACCCGGAACAGCCGCCAGTCGCCGCGACCGTTGTCGTAGCCGACCAGATACCACCGCCGGCCCGCCGACACCAGCTTGTGCGGCTCGACCAGCCGCTCGCCGGAGACGCCGTCGTGCCGCGTGTAGGTGAAGCGCAACTGCTCGCGGCTGGTGACCGCCGCGGCGAGCACGGTCAGGTGTTCCGGATCGACCGTCGGGCGGTCCCAGATGAGCAGCGGTTCGGTGGCCGCGCCCAGCGTGCTGACCCGGCGGCGCAGCCGGGAGGGCAGCACCTGTTCCAGCTTGGTCAGCGCCCGCACCGAGGCTTCGTCGATGCCGGCCACCGCGTGCCCGGCCGCCGTGCGCAGGCCGACCGCGATGGCCACCGCCTCCTCGTCGTCGAGCAGCAGCGGCGGCATGGCCTTGCCGGCGACCAGCCGGTATCCGCCGGTGGTGCCCATCGTCGCCTGAACCGGGTAGCCCAGGTCGCGCAGCCGCTCCACGTCACGCCGGATGGTGCGCAGGCTGACACCCAGCCGGGTGGCCAGCTCACTGCCGGGCCACTCGCGCGGGGTCTGGAGCAGTGACAGCAGGTTCAGCAGTCGGGCAGGCGTGTCGGGCATGGCTGAATGATGCCACCGATGTGTGACAGGATCTGACCTACATCCCGCCTAGCCTGGCGGGCATGAAGCCATTCCGGATCGAGATTCCCGACGCTGACCTCGACGACCTGCGTACCCGGCTGTCCCGCACCCGGTGGCCCCGGCAACTGCCCGGGGACGGGTGGAGCCGCGGGGTGCCGCTGGACTACCTGCGCGACCTCGCCGGGTACTGGGCGAACGGGTACGACTGGCGGGCACACGAGGCACGGCTGAACGAGTTCCCTCAGTTCGTCACCGAGATCGACGGGCTGGACGTGCACCTGCTGCACGTACGCTCGCCCGAGCCGGACGCGCTGCCGTTGATCCTGACGCACGGGTGGCCGAACTCCGTCGTGGAGTTCACCGAGCTGATCGGTCCGCTGACCGACCCCCGGGCGTACGGCGCCGATCCGGCGCAGGCGTTCCACGTGGTCGTACCGTCGGTGCCCGGCTTCGGGTTCTCGTCGGCGCCGGCGGAGACCGGCTTCACGGTCGCCCGGGTCGCCCGGATGTGGGCCGAGTTGATGCGTCGCCTCGGGTACGACAGGTACGGCACCCAGGGTGGCGACCTCGGCGCGTACCTGGCGCCCGAGGTGGCGAGAGTAGCGCCGGAGCACGTCGTCGGCGTGCACATCGACGCGGGATTCGGCATGCCGACGGCGGCCGACGTGCCGGACATGAACGAGGCGGAGCGGGTCGAGTGGAAGCAGATGCAGCAGTGGATGAGCGGCGGCGTGGACCATCACGCGCTGCTGCGGACCGCGCCGATGACCTTCTCGTACGCCTGGAACGACTCGCCGGTCGCGTTGCTGGCCTGGATGATGCACAAGTTCAAGGAGTTCACCTTCATGGTGCCGACCCCGGAGCAGGCGATCGCCCGGGACCACCTGCTCACCAACGCGAGCCTCTACTGGTTCACCGGCACGTCGGGTACATCCTCGTGGCCCATGTACGAGCGGGTGACGCTGGCCGAGGACGGCGAGTTCGCCTGGCCGATGGGGCAGAAGCGGGTACCGTCCGGCGTGTACGCGGGCGGGTCTGCCCTGATGCGACGGCTCGCGGAGCGGGACAACCAGATCGTCCACTGGCCCGAGGGGAACACGGGTGGCCACTTCGTGGCCATGGAGAAGCCGCTGGCGCACGCGGCTGACATCCGGGCGTTCTTCGACAGGCTGCGCTGAGATTCCAGCGTTCTCCGGCACGCTGCGCTGGGGTCCCAGGCAGCGCCGGACGCCGCCTTCGGTCAGCCGGCTACCCGGCCGGCGTTGTCCCAGCCGGTGTTCGCGTACTCCCGGGTGACATCCTCGCGGCGCACCGGCTCGCCGCAGGTGCGGCAGGTCACCTGAGTCTCCAGGTCGTGTCCGTGGTGCTTGATGCGCACCGGTGGGTCGGTGACCGCCCACCGGTCGCCCCACTCCAGCAGCGCCTGGGTGACCCGTGCGAGGTCGCGGCCGGCGTCGGTCAGCCGATATTCCTCCCGGCGCGGAGAGTCCTGGTACGCCTGCCGGCGCAGGATCCCGGCCTCGACCAGGGCCTTGAGCCTGGCCGCGAGCCGGTCACGGGGCGCGCCGGTGTTGCGGGCGATCTGGCTGAACCTGCCGTTGCCCAGCAGCACCTCCCGGACGATCAGCAGGCTCCACCGGTCTCCGAGGACCTCCAGCGCGGCGGCCACGGAGCACGGGCGACCCGGCAGCGTGGTGGGGTCGATGCGGGTGGGGTCGATGCTGGTGGGGTCGGTGCGGGGCGTCGAGGCAGCCGAAGTCGAGGCCGTCGACGTCGAGCCAGCCGACGTCGAGCCAGCCGAAGTCGAGGCGGTCGAGGCGGTCGAGGCGGTCGAGGCGCTCACAGTCACCACACCAGCATCCCACACCAGGCGGTTTGCTTTTCAAACCATGGCGTCCTACGGTACCACTCGTGATGGTTCGAGAATCAAACCGACGGGTGACCGTGGCCGTCGTCGTGCTGGCCGTGTTCATGACCAACCTCGACCTGTGGATCGTGAACGTTGCGCTGCCCGCAATGGGTGCCGGCTTCGCCCAGGGTGGACACGCACCCTCGCTCGGCGCGCTGTCCTGGGTGCTCAACGCGTACGCGATCGCGCTCTCCGCACTGCTCGTCGTCGCCGGCCGGGCGGCCGACCGGATCGGCCAGCGGCAGGTGTTCCTCGCCGGGGTGGTGGTGTTCACCGTCGCGTCGGTGGCCTGCGCGCTGGCGCCGAACCTCCCAGTACTGGTGATCGCCCGGATCGTGCAGGCCGTCGGTGCCGCCGCGCAGCTGCCGAGTTCGCTGTCGCTGATGCTGGCCGTCGTACCCCCGGCCCGGCGCACCGGCGCGACCCGTGGCTGGGCGGCGGTCGGCGGCCTGGCCGCGGCGGCCGGACCGGTCCTCGGCGGCCTGCTCGTGGAGATCGACTGGCGCTGGGTCTTCGTGGTCAACCTGCCGATCGGCATCGGTACGCTGATCGCCGGCGCGCGGGTGCTGCCGCGCCCCACCGCCCGGGAGGCCGGGCCGCTGCCCGACCTGGTGGGCGCGGTCCTCATCACCGCGTCTGTGGCGACCCTGACGGGCGCGCTCGTGCAGGCTCCGGACTGGGGCTGGACCTCGGCGCGCACCCTGGGCCTGCTCGCGGTCGCCGCCGTCACCGGCGCCTGGTTCACCCGTCGCTGCCTGCGCCACCCCACGCCATTGCTGGAGCTCCAACTGTTGCGGCTGCCCCGGTTCGGCATAGCCAACACAGGCATGTTCGTGTTCAGCGTCGCCTTCGCCATCATGCTGCTGTCGAACGTGCTCTGGTGCCAGGACGTGTGGCACTGGTCGGCGCTGCGTACCGGGCTGGCGATGGTGCCGGGCCCCGCACTCGTACCGATCGTGACGCTGCTGTCGGCCCGGGCGGCGCGGCGCCTCGGGCACGGCCCGTTCATCATCATCGGTGGCCTGCTGTTCGCCGCCGGGATGGCGTGGCGGGTCGGATCGGTGTCGGTCACTCCGGACTACGTCCGCGACCTGCTGCCCAGCATGCTGCTCGGTGGTACGGGAGTGGGCTTCGCGCTCGGCACCCTGATCGCCGCCGGGGTCACCTCGCTGCCCGGGCACCGGTCGGCGACCGGCTCCGCGCTCGTGAACTCGGGACGCCAGATCGCATCGTCGGTCGGCGTCGCCGTACTGGTCACGTTGATCGGCAAGCAGATCGACGCCGGTTCGATCGGCGCCTTCCGGGCGGGCTGGGCGATCAGCGCCTGCCTGTCGGTCGCTTGCGCGCTGACCGGCGTGGTGCTGCTGCGGCCGGGCCGGCAACCGTCCGTACCGGCGCCGAGTCCAGAGGTGGCCACCGAGTCGGTGTCGGCGTAGCCGGTACCGGGGGCGCCCCGGTACGGCAGTGCCGCTGTCCGTACCGGGGCGCCCGCCCCGACAAGGCCCGCTCTGGTGCCAGGAGCGCGGGGTCGGAGCTCTCTTCGGTGCCGGTGCTCAGGGTCGCCAGTTGAGCGTGGTCGGAGAACTCCCACGTCCAGTTCGCAGATCTGAGTCCGATCGAAGAAGCGGCGCGGACGCCCGAGGCGTTACACCCCACGGCGTCGTCATGCCCCATGGCGTCGCTCTTCCTCACGGCGTCGCTGCACCGCGCGGCGTCGCTGCACCTCATGGCGTCGCGCCACCTCATGGGTCGCGCCACCTCATGGCGTCGCTACATCCCGTGGCGTCGCTTCACCTCACGGCCTTGAGTCCCCCGCGGATCGCGACCCGGCGAGCCTCACTGATATGGTGCCGGCCATGGTCGCCCAGTCGTCCAAGCGAGAGATCGCCGGAGACTCGAGCCGCACGAGACCGGAACTGCCCAGGCGGGTCGACCAGATGCGGATTCTGACCTGGTTCCAGTGCCACCTCACCCTGGTGACCCTGGTCGTCTCGGTCATCGTCGGGGCGATAGTGAGCGGCCGCGAACTGTCGTCCACCGGGGCGGACGACCCCGTCGAGCGGCAACTGGGTCACATCGAGGTGCTGATCCTCGCGCTGCCCGCGACCGCGATCCTGCTGGCCATCACCGCGGCCCTGGTACGCCGCGGTTTCGCCGTCGCGTTTCCCCTGGTGATCCTCTGCGAGCTGGCGGTGTTGGTGGACGTCGGGTTGGCGCTACGGGCCGGCGTCGTCCTCAGCATCGTGACGCTGCTGCTGGTCATCCTGGGTGCCTGGATCGTGTCCAACCTGGTTCGCCGGGAGGTTTGGGCTTTCCTGCTGCGTTCGTCGCGCACCTCGGCGAACTGAGCGCGGCGAACTGAGCGCGGCGAACTGAGCGCGGCGAACTGAGCGCGGCGAGGACCGCTCGCTCGCCCGGCCCGCAAGCCCGGCCCCGCCCGGCCCGGCCCGGCTCGGCCCGCAAGGCCGGCCCGCAAGCCCGGCCCCCCACAACTCCGCCACCGACGAAGCCCGGCCCCCCCGCACCTCGGCCAGCCACGCAGCCCAGCCCCGCGGCCCAGCCTGGCCACCGACGCCACTCGGTCACCGGCCCGGCCTGGCCTGGCCCGGCCCGCATTCCGCCACGGACGCGGCCCGGCCACCGACGCGGCCCGGCCACCGACGCGAGGTGAGCGCGCTATGCCAGCGCGGGCAGCATCCCGGCCGCGAGCGGGCGGTGATCCTCGATGAGCGCCCACAGTTCGGGCAGCCGGTCGGCCTGCGCGGCGACCAGCGGATCGGTACGGCGTAGCCAGGCGAGGTGCCGGCACGCGTGCACCGCGACGTTGTCCAACCCGACCACTGCCGGGCTCGGAGCGAACTGGTCGTCGCTGCGCGCGACGGCGGTACGCGGGTTCAGCCGGCACGCCGCGGCCGGGTGCGGGTCCGGCAGTGCCGCGTAGGTGAGCACGACGCCGCCCGGCTCGAACCGCCACGACGTCGAGTGCAGCAGTGCGCCGGCGGTGGGACTGGCCGGATCGAACCCGGCCACGGCCCGGGCGAGCGCATCGGGATGGTCGTCGCGGAGTGGTGCACGGGCTGACCGGTAGGTGAGGAACGGGCCGACGTGGCCGAGCAGCACGGTCTCCACGGTCACCCGGACGCCGTCTGCCGCCCGGAGACTGCCTGCCGCCCGGACGCCGTCTGCCCCCCGGACACCGTCGGCCACCCGAACGCCGTCTGACGCCCGGACGCCGTCTGACGCTGCTCGGGTCACCGAGTCCACCAACTCGTCTGACCTCATGACGCCTGAGTCTAGTAGTTGCAAGCTACTGGCAATTAGCCGCCCCTCTCACTATGCTGACCGCATGATCGAACCCCTGAAACCCGCCCTCACCCGCGCGAATGCGCTCGCCTGGCAGCAGAGCTGGGATCGGCAGCAGGAGGGCTTCATGCCCGACCGGGAGCACCGGTTCGCCGCCATGATCGACACCGTCGACGCCCTGACCCACGACCGGGATCGACCGCCACGGGTACTCGATCTGGCGGGCGGCACCGGTTCCATCTCCCAGCGCCTGCTCCGGCGTCGCCCGGACGCCGAGATCACCGTGGCTGACCTCGACCCGGTCCTGCTGCGCATCGCTCGCGCCAGCCTTCCGGACACGGTCACCATCGCCACCGTCGACCTGCGCGATCCGGCGTGGGTCGTCGGGTTGGCCGCCGGGTTCGACGCGGTCCTCACCGCGACCGCCATGCACTGGCTGGCCGCCGACCGCCTCGCGACGGTGTACCGGGAGGTGCGCGACCTGCTGGCACCGGGCGGCGTCCTGATCAACGCGGATCACATGACCGACGACGGGCTGCCCACGCTCAGCACGGCACTGTCCACTTGGGACAAGCGCCGCCGGGACGCTTGGTACGCCGCGGCCGCGGTCCGCTCCTGGGAACAGTGGTGGGAGCACGTCGCTTCCGATCCAGTCCTCGGGCCGCTGAAGGTTCGGCGCGACGAGCTGTTCAGCATCCACCACTCGCAGGAATGGATGCCGCCGGTGTCCTGGCACCTGGCCGCCCTGCGCGATGCCGGGTTCACCGAGACGGGCATCGTCTGGCGGGGCGGCACCGACGCCGCGGTGGCTGGGCTCAAGCTCTGAGCCCAGCCAACCGATCACGGCTCCGGGCCGGGTCGCCGGTTGGCCATGAGTACCGCGGGCACGGCCGGCCGCGACGATCAGCGCGGCGGATACCCACAGGGTGCGCCGCGGCTCGCCTGTGCGCGGCCCTGCCTGTGCGCGGCCCTGCCTGTGCGCGGCCCCGCCTGAGCGCGGCCCGCGTCAGCCGAGCGCCAGCCGCCTGCTCTCCTTCACGAAAGCGATCGGCGTCCTGCCCCGCTGGTAGTCCGCGAGCGTGTGCTGTACCGCCGAGTCGACCTGGGCGTGGCTGTACCCGTGCGTGTCAGAGTTGTCGGGGTCGGCGACGATGCCGGCGACCGCCAGTTGCCGGGTCATCGCGATCAGGGCGGCGGTGCGGTCGTTGTCGGTGGTGCCGGTCTTACCGGCGATCTGGTACTCGCGGGGCACGATGCCCCGCGTCTCCGAGGCGGTCTCATCGCCGCGACATCCGCCGTAGAAGGCCTGGTCACCGACCGGGCAGCGGGCCGCGTCGAGGGCGGCTCGCGCCACATCCGCGCTGACCGCCCGGGTACAGCGCGGATTGCCGGCGTCGAGCCGTTTGCCGCCGAAGTCCCGGATCTCCAGTACCGGCAGCGGCTGGCAGTACATGCCCTCGGCGGCTACGGCGGCGTACGCACCCGCCATCTCCAGCGGGCTCGCGGCCGCGACGCCCTCGGTGAACGCACCCCAGTTGGAGCCGTGCTTCGCCAGGTACGCATCGGTACCCGGGGTGCCGGGGTCACCGTTGAACGTGACGCCGAGCCGTTCCGCCATGTCCACCACGTTCTGCGCGCCCACCCGCTGTTCGAGCGGGACGAAGAAGGTGTTGACGGAGGAGCCGAACCCGGTCCACATGTTGTACGGACCGAGCTGCGTGGGGGAGTCGTTGGTCGGGCAGTAGCGGTCACCCTGGCAGGTGGCCGGACCGCCGGGCGCGACGACATAGTTCGATACGAAGGGATTCGTTGTATTGATGGTCGTGGACAGCGGGAGGCCCTCCTGCAACGCGGCGAGCATGGTGAACATCTTGAACGTCGAACCGAACTGGTAGCCGCCGTTCGCGGCGCCCGTCTCGTCCGGGCCGCCCAGCAGCGGAACCGTGGTGTTGGGATAGTTGCCCTTCTGGCCGTGCCTCGCCCGGTTGGTGCTCGGCCCGTTGCCGCTCTGGTCGTTGCTGAACGTGCGATTGACCGCCATAACCGCGATGTGGCCGGTCCCCGGCTGCACCGCGGCGAGCATCAGAGCGTCCGATGCCTTCAGGTCCTTGGCCTGCGCCGTGATGTGTGCCACCGCATCGGCCTGGGCGTTGGCATCCAGCGACGTGTAGATGGTGTACCCGCCGGTCTTGAGTCGTTCGTCGCGGTCGTACTGGTTGGCGCCGAACGCGGGCTGGTCGAGCCACCAGCGGTAGAAGTAGTCGCAGAAGAAGCCCCAGGTGTTGTTGGCGACCCTGCCGCAGCCGTTCAGCGAAGGACGGTCGGCGAGAGCGACCGGTTTCTGGTTCGCCGCGTCCGCCTGTGCCTGGCTGATGTCGTGCATCCGCACCATGTTGTCGAGCACATACGTCCGCCGTTGCAGGGCCTGGGGTTTGCCGGCCGCGGTGGAGGGGTCGAACGCGCTGGGCGCCTTGACCAACCCGGCCAGGAGCGCGGCCTGATCCAGCGTGAGATGCTTCGGGTCTTCGTTGAAATACACCTCGGCGGCGGCGTAGATGCCGTAGGCGCCGTTGCCGAACGGGGCGATGTTCAGGTAGCGCTG
Organism: Rugosimonospora africana; assembly: GCF_016862975.1. Taxonomy (GTDB): domain Bacteria; phylum Actinomycetota; class Actinomycetes; order Mycobacteriales; family Micromonosporaceae; genus Rugosimonospora; species Rugosimonospora africana. Next base: position 51,646 of record NZ_BONZ01000067.1, on the reverse strand, counting down.
CAGGATCTGCCGCTTGCTGAGCTTCTTCTCCAGCGCCAGTGCGAGTTTCATCTCGCGTACCTTGCGTCCCGGTGTCTCGGCGGTGGCGTCGACGATCTGCTGCGGTGTGTTGGCCGAGTACTGCAGCGCCTGCCGCACGTACTGCATGGTCAGCGTCGACGCGCCCTGTGCGGTACCGCCCGACTTCTGGTCGGCGACCAGGGCGCGCACCACCCCCTTGAGGTCCACCCCGTGGTGTTGGTAGAACCGCATGTCCTCGGCGGCCACGATCGCCTCCGTGATGTACGGCGACATGTCGTCGATGGATACGTCCCGGCGGTTCTCGTCGTAGAACGTCGAGATGAGGGTCTTGCGGTCGGACGCGTAGAGGTAACTGATCTGTGGTGTCTGCTGGACGGTCAGCACGCTGGGCAGGCTGTCGAAGCCATCGGCTCCGGCCTTGGCCGAGAGCCCCCCGAGGGCCGCCGCGGGAAACAGGGCCGCGGCCACCACGACTCCGGCCAGCAGCCCGCAGATGAGAAGGGCTGTGGCGTTGGGCAGCAGGCGACGACGGCGTGAACGAAGCGGCATGACCAGCAGCCTGCGTCCGCGTTTCCATGCGGTCAAAGACACAAAAGCTGGGTTCCATGCTGTATCGGTATATAGCATTCCGGTCGTGGACCTGGTCGCAGCCTGCCGTGTATTCGTGCATGTCGGTGAACGCGGGAGCTTCACGCTCGGTGCCGCGACAGCCCGGGTGCCGCAGTCCGTGGCGAGCCGGCGGATCGCCGCCCTCGAACAGCACTTCGGTGAGCGGCTGTTCGACCGTTCCGCCCGCCGGGCCGCGCTGACCGTGTTCGGACGAGACATGCTGCCGTCCGCGAAGCGACTCGTGCAACTCGCCGACGCGTTGCAGGATCAGGCCGAGCAGGCGAAGCTCCGGCCGCTCGTGCTCGCGGTACCGGACACCTGCTCGGTGCGGCGGCTAGCGTTGCTGGAAGCGGCCGCCCGCGCGCAGGGCACGATCCTCGACTTCCGCGCGGCCGGCCCGGCCGAACGCGCGGAACTGTTGCTGTCCAGTGAGGTCCGGGTGGCACTCGTCACAGTGCCGCCGGACGAAGCCGCCTGGGTGGTACCGCTCGGTGTCGCCTCCGCGGCGAACCGGACAGGGGCGAGCGCCACCAGCGCGACCCTAACGGGGGCGGACGCGGGAACGGCAGGCACCGGGGCAGCGGGCGCGAGAACGTCGGCGGACGCTGGGCCCAGGCCGCTGCGCATCGAGACGCTGCGACCGCGGCGCGGGCAACGCTCGTTCACCCGGATCTGGATCCAACCGGAAGACGACGTACCCCAGATCAGGGACCGGATGGAACAGATCAGTCATCGCACCGCCCTGGTACCCGCGCAGATCGCCGTCGCGGCATCGCTGACCGCCGCCGTGTCCGACGTCCTGCGCACGGGTAACCTGCTGCTGTGCTCGCCCGTACAGGCCGAGGAGTTGGGGCTGCACTGGCGCCCGCTGGCGGGAGCGCCCGTGGCGCGGGGGTTCACCGCCGCCGCGGCGACCCGGGAAGACGCGCAGCGCCTGCGCGACGGACTCCGAACACAGGTCGCGTACTGCCTGGGAGCGCCGGTGGACTCACCGGAGGGGCAGACTCACGGGAGGGGCCGGTGACCGCTGAGAAACTCGTCCGCGAACTTCGCGGCATGTTGGAGGACGCCGGCCTGTCCGGCTCGTTCCTCGTCCGCGACCTGTCCAACGGCGACGAGATCGGCATCGACCCGGACCTCGAGTACCCGATCGCGTCGCTGGTGAAGGTGCCGCTCGCGGTGGCCGTGCTCGAACGCGTCGACGACGGCCGCATCGATGCGGCCACGATGATCGACGTGCCGCCCGGGCGGATCGAGTCGGCCGGCCCGACGGGGTTGAGCAGGTTCCGTCACCCGGCCCGGATCGCCGTCGAGGATCTGCTCTACCTGAGCACCGCGATCAGTGACAGCGCCGCGGCGGACGCGCTGTTCGACCTCGTCCCGCCGGCCGAGGTCCACCGGGCCATGCTCGACGCGGGAATCGCCGGCATCACGGTACGGCATCCCATGCGCGACCTCGTCGACACACCGGCGGAACGGTTCGAACCGGGCAACGTCCACCTCGCCCACTCGCTCGCGATCGGGGCCCGGACGTCCGGGCGCGGCCACGCGGTCGCGCAACTCGACGTCAGCCGCGCCAACTCCGGCACGGCGCGGGCGTTCGTCGATCTGCTGGAAGCCCTGTGGGTACCGTCGCGAATCCCGGCCGGCGTCGCCGAACGGGTCCGGCTGCTCATGGCGCAGAACGTCATCCGGCACCGGCTGGCACCCGATTTCAGTTCCGATGCGTCGACCTGGTCGGCCAAGACCGGCACAATGCTGAACGAGCGCCACGAGATCGGTGTCGTGGAGCACGACGATGGTGGGTTGTTCGCCGTCGCCGCCCTGACCGAGTCCACCGTGCCCGCGGTGATCCAGCCCGCGGCGGAGGCGGTGATGGCCCGCGTCGCCCGGATCCTGCACGACCACCTGCGCGGGTAGCAACTCCGACGCCGGGCCGGACGGTAGCTCGCCGATCGGGCCATGGTGCGCCCGTTTATGATCCTGCGAGCTGCTCTACCTGCTCGAGCGCCGGTTCTACCCGCTCAGACGTCGCTCTACCCGCTCGAACACGCTCCACCTGCTCAAGTGCCGCTCTACCTGCTCAAACGGGGGAAATCATCATGCGTCGGCGAGTCGTGCCGGTAACCGGTGGGTTGTGCGCGACCCTGGTACTCATCGTGACGGTCCTGTCCGGCTGCGGGGCACCCCACGGCGTCGACGGCGACCTCACCAACGACTGGCCGGCGCTGCCCACCGCCACGATCGTCGCCCCGGCCGTCGGCGACTGTTACCCGAACCACGTCACCGACAGCTGGTCCGCCGACGTCACCACGGTGCCCTGCGACGGCGACCATGAGGCCGAGACCGTCTTCGTGGGCGCTTTCTCCACCAACCGATCCAGCCCACCGGCCGGGGGAAGCCAACTGCGGGCCGACGCGTACGCGCAGTGCCAGAACGGCGCCGGGCGTTACCTGGGCGGCGACTACCACAGGGGAGCCCTGCAACTGTTCATGCTTCAGCCAACCCAGGGCGGCTGGGACGGCGGCGCCCGCTGGTTCCGCTGCGACATCGTACGGTTCAAGGGCGCGTACCTGGACGCGGTCGATCGCAGTGCCGGAAGCGTGAGGGGCGGCATGGCCGGCTCCCATCCGCTCGAGGAGACCTGCAAGACGATCGACGACGACGGCGACGGGAGCATCGTCGACGAGCAGCTGACCGACTGCGCCAATCCGCACAACGCCGAACTCGCCGGCTTGTTCACTCCGCCGGTCACCGCCTGGCCGGCCGGAGCGGACACGCGGAACAGACTGGGTTCGCAGGGCTGCGAGGCGGTGGTGGCACGGTACCTCGGCTTCTCCGGTACCACGATCGACAGCCCATACCTGGGGTGGGAGCACACCGATTTCGCGCAGCGCCAGTGGTTGATCGGCGACCGTACGATCCAGTGCTTCGTCATCGGGTTCAAGAACGACTCGACCAACGGGGTGCGATTCGTGGGCAGTGTGAAGGGCATCCGAGCCGGGAAGCCACAGGGCTGGTCCTGAGCTCTGCCGGAGCCGTACGACATCGCCCGCTCGGGCCACCGTAGCGGGGCGCCTCCACCGCATCCCGCAGCCTTCCGGCGATCGCTTGCGCCTGGGCGAACGGCCGCCAACGAGAACGTGTTGTCCACAACGGATCCACGCCTCTGCCAGGCTGTGGACGTCTGGAGTGGACGCCGCCGAGTTATCCACAGGGTTCTTGGTACGGCTAGGAAGTGTCGTATGCCGTCGGTAGCGTCGGGTTCGTGGATAGGCCGTGGGCCGCCGTGCAGGACGCGCTCAAGGAGTGTGCGCGGGTTTCCACGTGGGCGCGGTCGCCGCAGGAGTTGATCGATGATGTCGACTGGGTTCAGGTGTTGTCGTGTCAGCTGGCGGCGCTGAATCTGGAGTTGTTGCGGGAGGTCGACGCTCAGGGCATCCCGGCGCGGCTGGGTGCTGCGAATACGACCGCGTGGATCCGTGACCGGTACCGGCTATCCGCTCACACGGCCAGCCAACAGGTCAGGCTCGCCGCTGCCTTGGACCCTCGGATTCCGGAGACGGCAGCGGCGTTGGTCGATGGCAGCATCAATGTCGAGCAGGCGCAGCTGATCGCGAAGGCGGTGCCGACTCTGCCGGGGCAGTATCAGGCCGATGGGGAGAAGTTCCTCATCGACCAGTGCGCACACCTGGGGCCGAGGGAGTCGGGTTGGCTTGCCGAGCGACTGCTGGACCAGATCGCACCCGAGGTTGCGGAGCAGCGAGCGGCGGAGCGGTTGGCTCGGAGCGAGGAACGTGCTTACGCCGACCGGTGCTTTAACCTGACTGACCTGCACGGCGACGCTCGAGTGCGCTTTTCCGGGTGGCTGGACCGGGAGTCAGCGGCCGTCGTCCGGGCCGCGATCGACCCGCTGTGCGCGCCCCGATCCAATCCGAACGGTGCAGGCCCGCGCGACTCGGATGCGCGCGACTGGGATGCGCGCGGCTCGGGCCTGCGCAGTCCAAACCCGCGCACCGCGGATCCGCGGGACTCGGGGCCGTGCGACTCAGGTCCGCACGACTCAGGTCCGCGCGACTCAGACCCGCGCACTCCGGGGCAGCGGCGGGCCGATGCCTTGGTCGAGGTGTGCCGGCTGGCCCTGGCCTGTCGCGACCTGCCCGACAACGCGGAACAGCAACCCCGCCGCAACAACTACCACTGACGCGAATAGCAAGCACCCGACGCGAATGACAACCACCGCACGGTCGCGTCCACCGAAGAGTCGCGCCCACGGCACGGTCGTGGCCAGCGCACAGTCGCAGCGACCGGGAAGTCGCAACCATCGGGGAGCCGGCTAGATGCGCCGGCACCGTCCGGATCGATCGGCAGCCTAGCTCTGTCGTAGCCGGGCGGCCAATCGACATGCCTGACAGTCAGGGACGGCCCCGCCGTCCAGCCGGCGGACGGTCGGGAGTCCAGCGGTCGGGAGTACAGCGGTCGGGGAATACAGCGGTCGGGAGTACAACGGCCGGGGAATACAGCGCGCGATCCAGGCCGGGCGAGGAACGGACGCCTGCGGCTCGCGGGCCGCCGCTAGAGCGCGAAGTTCCCCGAGCGTGAGGTCCCTCGATCGTGTGATCCCTCGATCGTGTGGTGTCCCGATCGTGTGGTGTCCCGATCGGGAGGTGCTGAGCGGGAGGTACCGCTGGACAAACCGAGTTAGGTAAGGTTAACCTAACTCGCGCCTTGGGGATTCGACCCATCCGCTTGTATTGCGAGAGAGATTCCTTATGTCGTACTCAACCAGGTTCACCCGTCGCGGCCTGCTCGCCGCCGGCGGCATAGCGTCCGCCGGTTTCCTTCTGACCGCGTGTGGCAGCGACTCGACGAGCAGCGGTTCAGCGAGCGGCGACTCAGCGAGTGGCGACTCAGCGAGCGGCGGCGATTCGACGAGCGCCTCCGGCAGGCGGACCGGGGGCGGCTGGTCGTTCACGGATGACCGGAAGACGACCGTGACCGCGCCGGGCGTCCCCTCCCGCGTCGTCGCGTTCACCGGTACCGCCGCCGCCCTGGTCGACTTCGGCATCGACAAGCAGATCGTGGGCGTGTTCGGCGAGACCAAGCGGGGGGACGGCAAACCCGATCCGCAGGCCGGCGACCTCGACGTCAACAGGGTGACGATCCTCGGCAACGTCTGGGGCGAATTCAACATCGAGAAGTACGCGGCCCTGCGGCCCGACCTGCTGGTGACGCACATGTACGACCCGGGACAGCTCTGGTACGTACCGGATGAGAGCAAGAGCAAGATTCTGCAGCTTGCCCCCAGCGTGACGATCAGCACCGGACGGGTGCCGCTGACCACGCCGATCGAGCGGTACGCCGAGTTGGCCGCGTCACTCGGCGCCGATCTGAAGGCGAAGAAGGTGACCGACGCCAAGGCCCGGTTCGAGGCAGCGTCCGCGGCGCTGCACCAGGCGGCGACATCGAACCGGATCAAGGTGATGGCGGCTTCCGGCAGCCCCGATCTGTTTTACGTGTCGAGCCCCGAGGTCAGCACCGACCTCATGTACTTCGCGCGGCTCGGCGTCGACTTCGTCGTACCTCCGAAGCTGGACCCGGGCGGCTACTTCCAGAGCCTCAGTTGGGAGAACGCCGGATCATACGCCGCCGACGTGATCCTGCTCGACAACCGTGACTCCGCGTTGCAGCCCAAGGATCTCGCGGCCAAGCCCGCCTGGACGCGGCTGCCCGCGGTGAAGGCCAACCAGGTCGCGCCGTGGAGCGCGGTCCCGCGATTCTCGTACGCGGGCGCCGCACCACTGCTGGAAGACCTCGCCCGCGCCATCACGAACGCCAGGAAGGTCAGCTGACCGCCGGCCGGTGCTCAGGGAGACCCGGTGTTCAGCAGGAGACCAGGTGCTCGGCGTAGCCGGTGGTGGTGAAGAAAGCCGGCAGGTCCTCCGCCAAGGCGTGCCGGGTGAGCAGGTCGGCCGCGGCGTGCAGGCGTCGCAGCGGGTCGCCGGAGCGTCCGGCGGCCAGCCGGCTCAGCTCGCCGGCGAGGAGGGACTCGACGAGCTCCCCGGTGACCCGGCCGCCGTCGGCGATCGGGGTGGCCTGCTGTACCCACTGCCAGAGCTGGCACCGGGCGATCTCCGCGGTCGCCACGTCCTCCATGAGGTTGTCGATGGCGGCGGCCCCGGTACCGGCCAGCCAGGCGTCGAGGTAGCGCAGCGCCACGGACACGTTGGCGCGTACGCCGGCCGACGTGACCCGGCCCGGGGTGCGGTCGACCGCCAGCAGGTCGGCTGCGGTGACCGTGAGGTCATCGCGGAGCCGGTCGAGTTGGTGCGGCCGGTCGGCCAGTACCGCGTCGAACGCGCCCCGGCACACCTCGACCAGACCGGGATGGGCGACCCAGGAACCGTCGAACCCGTCGGTCGCCTCCCGTTGCTTGTCGGCGAGCACCCGGGCGACAGCGATGTCGTTGGTTTCCGGGTCCCGGGTCGGGATGAACGCGGCCATGCCGCCGATCGCGTGCGCGCCGCGCCGGTGGCAGGTGCGCACCAGCAGTTCGGTGTACGCGCGCATGAAGGGTACGGTCATCGTCACGTCGGAACGGTCGGGGAGCACGAAGTCGTCGCGCTGACCGAAGTTCTTGATGACGCTGAAGATGTAGTCCCACCGGCCGGCGTTGAGCCCGGCGGAGTGCTCACGCAACTCGTACAGGATCTCGTCCATCTCGAATGCGGCCGTGATGGTCTCGATCAGCGTGGTGGCCCGGATCGTACCCGGCGGCATGCCGAGATACTGCTGGGCGAACACGAAGACGTCGTTCCACAGCCGGGCCTCGTGGTGGCTTTCCAGCTTCGGCAGGTAGAAGTACGGCCCGAGCCCCGCGTCGACCTGCAGCCACCCGCAGTGCAGCAGGTACAGGCCGAAGTCGACGAGGCTGGCCGAGATCGGCCGGCCGTCGACGATGATGTGCTTCTCCACCAGGTGCCAGCCGCGCGGGCGTACCACGATCGTGGCGGGCCGGTCGCCCACCCGGTACCGCCGGCCACGGGCGTCGGTGAAGTCGATGTCCCGGTTGATGGCGTCCAGCAGGTTCAGTTGCCCGCCGATGATGTTCGTCCAGGTCGGCGACGTGGCGTCCTCGAAGTCGGCGAGCCACACCCGGGCACCCGAGTTGAGCGCGCCCACGGTCATCTTCCGATCGGGCGGGCCGGTGATCTCCACCCGCCGGTCGACCAGCCCGGGCGCGGGCGCGGCGACCCGCCAGCTGTCGTCCGCGCGGATCGCCGCGGTCTCCGGGAGGAAGTCCGGCAGTTGGCCGGAGGCGTACCGGTCGCGACGGGCCCGCCGGGTGTCCAGGAGCGCGACCCGGCGGGCCGCGAACTCGCTGTCCAGCGCGACGAGGAAGTCCAGCGCCTTCTGGTTCAGGATCTCTTCGAACCGTTCCGGCATGGAGCCGGCGATGGTGATTCTCACGAGAACTGCGCCTCCTCGGTAGAACCGCGCAACGCGGTGGTCTCGCCGGCCGGGTTGAGCACGCTGGAGATGAGGTCGAAGTAGCCCGTACCGACCTCGCGCTGGTGCTTGACCGCCGTGTACCCGTGCGCCTCGGCGGCGAACTCCCTCTCCTGCAGCGAGACGTACGCCGGCATGCCGTCACTGGCGTACCCGCGGGCCAGGTCGAACATGGAGTAGTTGAGCGCGTGGAAGCCGGCCAGGGTGATGAACTGGAACTTGTAGCCCATGTGGCCGAGTTCGCGCTGGAACTTGGCGATCGTCGCGTCGTCGAGGTGCTTGCGCCAGTTGAACGACGGCGAGCAGTTGTAGGCCAGCAGTTGGTCGGGGTATTGGGACTTGACGGCCTCGGCGAACTGCCGGGCGACCTCGAGATCCGGTGTGCTGGTCTCCATCCAGAGCAGGTCGGCGTGCGGCGCGTACGCCAGGCCGCGGGCGATGCACGGGTCGACACCGTTGCGTACCCGGTAGAAGCCCTCCGCGGTGCGCTCGCCGGTGAGGAACTGCCGGTCGCGTTCGTCCACGTCGGTGGTCAGCAGCGTGGCGGCCTGGGCGTCGGTACGCGCGATGACCAGCGTGGGAATGCCCGCGACGTCCGCGGCCAACCGCGCCGCGTCGAGCGTGCGCACGTGCTGGCCGGTCGGGATCAGTACCTTCCCGCCGAGGTGGCCGCACTTCTTCTCGGAGGCGAGCTGATCCTCCCAGTGCACGCCGGCGGCACCGGCCACGATCATCGCGGTCATCAGCTCGTACGCGTTGAGCACTCCACCGAATCCCGCCTCGGCGTCCGCCACGATCGGGGCCAGCCAGTCGAACCCGGGCTTGTCGGAGCCCGGCTCGCTGCTCTCTGCCTTGCTCCCCTCGGCAGTCGTGATCTGAGCCGCGCGCACCAGCGCGTTGTTGATGCGCCGGACCACCGCGGGTACCGAGTTCGCCGGGTACAGGCTCTGGTCGGGGTACGTGTGCCCGGCGAGGTTCGCGTCGGCCGCGACCTGCCAGCCGGACAGGTAGATCGCCTTCAACCCGGCGCGTACCATCTGCACGGCCTGGTTGCCGGTCAGCGCCCCGAGGGCGGGCACGTAGTCCTCCTCGGCGAGCAGTCGCCACAGCCGTTCGGCACCGCGCCTGGCAAGCGTGTGCTCCTCGCGTACGGCGCCGCGCAGCCGGATGACGTCCTCCGCACTGTACGGCCGCTCGACGCCCCGCCAGCGGGGATCGTCGGTCCACTCGGCCCGCAGTTCTTCCGCCGTTTCGCTGCCCGTGGTTTCGGTGCCCATGATTGCCTCCATTGCCGTCGCGTGCCGTTCACGGTGACACGGCCGCGTCGGCGCGGTCGAGGTACGGAAACAGCCAATTACTGAAAAGTCGATCGGCGATTCTGCCAAGTTGCGAAGCAGTTCTTTTCAGGCGTGCTAATGGTCGTGCTAACGTGTCCTATGGAAAAGACGTTCGCCGGAGTGCGCCTGCGCCGGCTGCGCGAGGAGCACGGACTCAGCCAGGTCGACCTGGCCCGGCAGCTCGCCATCTCGCCGAGCTACCTCAACCAGCTCGAGCACGACGTGCGACCGATGACCGTGCCGGTGCTGATCCGCGTCACCGAGCTGTTCGGGGTCGACACCGCCTACTTCGCCCCGCACGACACGCCCCGGATGGTCGCCGACCTGCGCGAAGCGCTGCCAGCCCGGACCGCGGTCGGCGACCTGGCGGAGGTCGCCGGCAAGTTCCCCGAGGTCGCGGAGTCGATCATCGACCTCTATCGCCGCTACCGGCAGGTCGCCGACCAACTGGCCGAACTGGTCGACGACCGGGAACTGGTCACCGGCCGCAGCCCCCACGACCAGGTCAGTGACTTCTTCTACCGGCGCCAGAACTACGTCCACACCCTCGACGAGACCGCCGAGATGCTCGCCGCCGACATGGGCCTGCGCCGGGGCGAGGCGGCGGAAGCACTGCGCGACCGGCTGGCCGAGCGGCACGGGATCCAGGTCGCCCGGCAGGGTGCCCGGGACCTTCGGGGCGACCTGCACCGGTACCGGTCGGGTGACCGCACGCTGTATCTGTCCGCGTCGCTGCGTCCCGGGCAGCAGGCCATCCGGATGGCCGCTCAGATCGCGTTGCTGGAATACGCCGACCTCATCGACGAAATCGTCGAGGAAGAGAAATTCACCGACACTCAGACGCAAATTCTCACCCGGGTCGGACTGGCGAAGTATTTCGCCGCCGCGCTTCTGCTGCCGTACGGCGACTTTCTGGAAACGGTCGAGCGGATGCGGTACGACATCGAGTTGCTCACCGACCACTACGCGATCGGTTGGGAGACCGTGTGCCACCGGCTGAGTACCCTGCAGCGGCCGAAGGCGCGCGGGGTGCCGTTCTCTTTCGTCCGGGTCGACCGCGCCGGCAACATGTCCAAGCGCCAATCGGCCACCGGCTTCCCGTTCTCCCGATCGGGTGGCACGTGTCCACTGTGGAATGTGTATGAGGCGTTCAGTGCGCCCGGCCGGGTGATGACCCAGGTCGCGGCGATGCCCGACGGGCAGCGGTACCTGTGGATCGCCCGCACCGTGATCCACCGCAACGGCGGGTACGGCCAGCCGGGCAAGGCGTTCGCGATCGGGTTGGGCTGCGAGGTCCGGCACGCGGGACGCCTCGTCTACTCCGCCGGCATGGATCTGTACGCCACCGAGGCGGCCACTCCGATCGGACCGGGCTGCAAGACGTGCGAGCGCATGACCTGCCCGCAGCGGGCCGCCGCGCCGATCGGCCGGCAGCTCGACCTGGACGAGAATCGCAGCACCTTCATCCCGTACCCCCTCACTCAGGACGCCCGCTGACCCTGCCGCGACCGACTCCTGCAGCGGTCCGGCGGCGTCGGATCAACGACGGTACTGAGGTGTCCCAAATAGGTCCGCAACGGTTGCTTGTTGACAAGGCGGACGCGCAGCCCGCACGCTTACGGTCAGTGACAGGTCCCGCAGGCGGCGACCGACGCCTACGGAGCCGCCGACGGGGATGTCGACGGGAGATGAAAACGTTTCGTGGCGCCGATCTCGCGGCGGTCACGGTCGTCGACCGGTCTGGGTCGCGGCGCGAGACGCGCCAAGCCGGACCAGTCGGATCCGTCCGCTGGGGAGGGCCTGTGGAACCTATCCGGATCACTTCCGGCCGCCACCCGTTCGAGGTGATCCTGCTGATCGCCTCGCCTGTCGTCGCGAGCGTCCTGGTTCTGACGAACACCCAACCGCCGGCGGTGAAGGTCGCGATGCCCACGCCGGTGCGTGCCGTCTGGTTCGCCCTGCTGATCGTCGCCGGTGCTGCTGGCCTCACCGGCGTCTTCTGGCGTGGCCAGGTCGGTGCGAGCCTGTCCATCGAAGCCATCGGTGTGCTCGTCCTCGGCGCGGCGGCCAGCATGTACGCGTTCGGGCTGCTGGCCGTCTCGGGCGTTCAGGGTGCCGCGGCGGCGGGATTCGTCGCGGCGGTCGCAACCGGATCGTGGTGGCGGCTGACGCAGATCTGGCGGGACCTGCGGAAGCTCGATCGTGCGGTCGCGGAGCAGGCAGAGCAAGCGGTACTCGCAGAGCAGGCGCGACAGACACGGCAGTCGTTCCAGGCAGGGCGGGCGCGACAGGCGGGGCAGTCGTTACAGGCAGAGCAGGCGCCACCGACCCTGATCGAGCAGCGCGACAGCCACGAGTAGTCGGGGTGTGGCCACCGGAGACGGTCGTGGCCACGCCCGACCCGGTCGGGACGTGGCCACCTGACTCATCGCGGGTGAGCCATCGCGTCGTATCTCCCCGAGCGCACCCGGGTTTGGCCCGCGATCAGGCCGCGTGCTTCTCCACCAGCGCGCCGACCGCCGGCAGCGCCGCCTCGATGTGCTTGCTCGCGCCCCCACGAACCGCGTTGTACGCCTTGACGACGGCCGGCCGCGGGGAACCCTGCGTCATGCCATCGGTCACCGCGAGCATGGCCTCGGACACCTCGTCGCTCCGCTTGGCGAGATAGTCGCCGAACTGCCCGCCTCCGGCCGCCTGGAAGTCCGCCCAGAACGGCTGCAGCTGCCCCAGCAGGTGCGGAACCATGTCCTCGACGGTCGACTGGTAGTAGCCGGGTGCGAAGGTGGTCACCGCTTTGTAGGCGACCTTGAGAGCGGTGGCCGACATGCCAGACTTCGCGGAGAGTTCCTGCCCGACCAGCTCCTGGCAGTCGGCGGCGATCTGCTTCTGGGCACCGTCCACGAGCAGAATGTCGGGAAGGTTGGAGTACATGGGTTATTACGCTCCTTATTCGTGGCGTCGACCGTCGAATGTTTATACCGGATGAGCGCGAAGCGCCGTTGAACGCCAGGCGATCTGACACAGCGGGCACGGCGCAGCGGGCGACACGGCGCAGCGGGCGACACGGCATACAGGCGGCACGGAATGGCGGCCGCGGGCGACTCGTTCGCGACAGGACGACGCCCGTCTGCCTCGGCTATCGTCGGTCGAATGCCCACCGATGAGATCACCGCTGCGAGCGATACCACCGATACCACCGCTGTCAGCGTGACCAGCGCTGTCACCGTGACCACCGCCGCCAGCGCGGGGACCTGGACGCTCGGCGACCGGACCGTCAACCGGATCGGGTTCGGCGCCATGCGGCTGACCGGCAGCGCGGCATTCCACGGCGGTACGCCCAGCGAGCGGGACCGGGTCATCGGCGTGCTGCGCCGCGCGGTGGAGTTCGGGGTGAACCACATCGACACCGCCGCGTTCTACTTCTCGTCACTGCGGTCCGCCAACGAACTCATCAACAGCGCTCTGGCGCCGTACCCCGATGACCTGGTCATCGCGACGAAGGTCGGCCCGGGACGGGATCCGTCCGGCCAGTGGCTGCCGATGGCCCGGCCCGACCAGCTGCGCGGTCAGGTGGAGGAGAACCTGCGCCAGCTCGGCCGCGACCACCTGGACGTGGTGAACCTGCGGCTGTTGACCGGCGTCGGCTCGGTCGCGGAACACTTCGGCGCGCTCGCGCAGTTGCGCGACGCGGGGCTGATCCGGCATCTGGGTCTGTCCGGAGTCACCGACACCCAACTCGACGAGGCGCGCCGGATCGCGCCGGTGGTGTGCGTGCAGAACCGGTACGGCCTGGATATCGGACGGCAGAACGACGAACTCGTACGGGTATGCGGCGAGCAGGGCATCGCGTTCGTACCGTTCTTCGCGCTCACCGGTGTCGGTCGGGAGGCCGGTGGGGTGGCCGACAGCGCGGCGGTTGTCTCTGTCGCCCAAGCGTACGGGGTGACACCGGCGCAGGTACGGCTTGCCTGGACGCTGCACCGGGGACCGCACGTGCTGGCGATTCCGGGTACCGGCAACCCGGACCATCTGGTGGAGAACCTGGCCGCCGGGGCACTGCGGTTGTCGGCCGAGGACCTGACGGCTCTCGGCTGACCCACGCCCGGCCCATGCCCGGCCGTAGGGGGTGTCGGACAGCGTGCCCGTGACATGCCTCGGTTTGGTGAATCGGGCTCACGGGTATTTGAAATTATGGACCTGATTCTCTGGATTATCGCAGTAGTCCTCGTGATCGCCGGGATCTTCGCACTGCTGCGCCGCCAGCTTCTCTGGGGCATCGTGCTGATTATCGTCGGGCTGCTGGTCGGCCCCGGTGGAGTCAGCATCTTCACCTAGCCCGACATCTTCACGCAGCCGATATCGGCAACCGGCCACCATCGTCACCTAGGCAAATGCAGCCGGCGACTGCTCCCGTCCGCCGCCGAACCAGACCGCCTCCCGAGTGAGACGACGACCAGTGGGACGACGCGCATACCCCCGTGGCGCGTCGTCCCACTCATGTGTACGGCTGCGGTGGCACGGCTCGGGAGGCGTCGGTCGGGAAGTGTGACTCGGGCGGTACGGCTCGGGCGGTGTGGCTTCTGAGCGGGCGCCGGATCAGGCGGCGCGGCGGGACCGTCGCTGGGCCGCCGTCACCGCCTTCTCCAGTTCCGCACGGTCCATGCCGGAGCGCCCCGGAACCTGCAACCGACGGGCGAGAGCCTGCAGGTCCGGCTTGGTCATCGAGCGGACGTCCGAACCCGTGGTCTTTTTCGCCGGCCGGCCGCTGGCGGCCTTTTTCGCCGGCCGCCCACCCGTGGTCTTCTGCGCAGGCCGCCCACCGGCGGTCTTCTGCGCCGGGCGCGCACCCGTGGCTTTCTTCGTCGGCCGCCCGCCGGTGGTCTTATTCGCCGTGCGCTCAGCCGTGGTCTCCTTCGCCGGGCGCCCACCCGTGGTCTTCTTCGCCGGGCGCCGTCCGGATGCCCGAGCCGAACGCCCCTGAGCCGAACCCCTCTGAGCCGAACCCCTCTGAGCCGAACGGCCCTGCCGGGCGGCGTCGACACTGCGCTTCAGGGCGTCCATCAGGTCGACCACGTTGGTCGCGGCCGGGGCTTTCTCCGCCGGAACCACCTCGGCGCCGCTGCTCTTCGCGTCGATCAGCTCGTTGACCCGGTCGGTGTAACTGTCCCGGTAGTCCACCGGGTTCCACCGGGCCGTCATGGAGTCGATGAGCTGCTGCGCGATCGCCAACTCCTGCGGCCGGGGCTTGACCCGACCCGGCAGGCGGCCGAGTTCCTTGTGCGGGTCCCGGATCTCGTCGGCGAAGAACATGGTCTCCAGTACCAGCAGATCGTCGTCGGGACGGATCGCGGCGAGGTACTCCCTGCCGCGCATGACCAGCGTGCCGATCGCCGCGCGGTTCGCCCGGGCCATCGCCTCGCGCAGCAGGGCGTAGGTCTTGCTGGTCTCGTCGGTGCCGGGCGCCAGGTAGTACGTCTTCTGGTAGTAGATCGGGTCGATGTCGTCCAGGTCGACGAAGGCATGGATGTCCAGGGCCCGGGAGCGGCCCGGCGCGACCGAGGCGAGTTCGTCGGATTCGAGCATCACGTACTGGCCGCCGCCGATGTCGGTGCCCCGCACGATGTCGTCGTAGTCGACCTCGTCGCCCGTGCGTTCGTTGACCCGCTGGTACCGGATCCGGTCGCCGGTGCCCTTCTCGAACTGGTGAAACGCGACATCGTGTTCCCGAGTGGCCGAATGCAGGGTCACCGGTACCGACACCAGACCGAAACTGATCACACCGGACCAGACTGACCGAGCCACACCGATCACCTCATTCCGTCGATCGCCTCACTGTGCTGGCACATCACTGTGCGGATCGCTCGTCTGCGCAGTACCCCGCCGCGCCGCGGTCGAACCGCCGATCGGCAGTCACTGTCACTGGATCGGCAGCCAGGTGATCGGCAGCAGGTGCGGGTAAATGGTTTGCCGGCCGGGAGCGTTCCTCCCAGAATCGCCGGGTGACGATCATCTACGAGTGGCGGGGCGAGTTTGAGAACGCCTCAGTCAACCGGCTACACGCCGAGGCTTTCGAGCACCGCTTCCTCGACATCGAGTGGCAGACCCAGCTGCACCGGCACAGTCTCGGCTGGGTGTGCGCCCGGGAAGCCGGCACGCTGGTGGGTTTCGTCAACGTGGCGTGGGACGGCGGAGTCCACGCCTTCATCCTCGACACCATGGTGGCCATGGAACAGCGACACCGTGGTGTGGGCAGCGGGCTGATCGCGACCGCCGTGGAGGGTGCCCGAGCGGCCGGCTGCGAGTGGTTGCACGTCGACTTCGAAGACCATCTCACCGCGTTCTACTTCGAGGCATGCGGTTTCTCGCCGACCAAGGCCGGGCTCATCGCGCTGCCCGCCCGCGAGGCTCCGGCGGCATAGTCCTCTGGCGGAGTCCTCTGGCAAAGTAGTCCTCTGGCGGCACCACTCCTCGGGCGGCTCTCCCCGTCGGCGTTCACCGCGCCGGGGGAGGCGCGTCGGGCCGATTCGGGGACGCTTCCGGAAAGAGCTCAGGCAGTACCGTGCGGGCAGCCGCCGCCGGATCCGTGCCCAGCTCCGGTGGCAGCGCGCCGGCGGACCGCAGCGTGGCGAAGCCGTGCACGATCGACCAGGCCGCGATCGCGGTGCTGCGCCGCCGCACTCGTCGATGTTGGGGCCTCCGAGGTGCGGGTCGAGACTCCCTGGCGGAGGCGTTCGCCGGCGGCGCGGCGGGCCCGGTCCACCTCGGGTGCGTCGGCCCGGTACAGCTCCGGCCGGAACATCACCTCGAAATGCGCCCGGTGCTCGACCGCGAACCGCACGTACGCCACGCCCATCTCCAGGATGTCGTTCCCGGCCGCGGCATGACCGGACCGGACTGCGCGGACCCCGCCTACGGCCTGAGATCGCTTGATGCCAGGCCGTCGGCGGGGTCGAAGGGCACCGAGGCGTGCTCGTGGACGACGACCCACTCGGTGCCGACCTTCCGCATCCCGACGGTGAAGCGCACCCACATGTCCAGGCGCCCGTTGGCGGTGGTGCCGCTGAACCGGGTGAGGTTGTGGCAGAACGCCACGTCCTGTCCGGCGATGATGTCGAGGTCCCGCACCTCGCAGTCCACCGACCCCTCGAACGTCGAGAACCATTCGGCGAGCCGGGATCGCAGCGCCGGCCGCCCGTGGTGGCGCAGTGGTCCGACGACATCGAACAACTCCACATCGGCGGCGTAGTGCGCGGTGCGCGCGACAACGTCCTTCGCGCGTACCGCCTCGATCCACGTCGAGAACAGTTGCTGGATCTCGGTCGTCGCGGTCGCGGTCTCGAGTGCCACGGTCTCGGGTGTCATGAGATCCCTCCGAATCAGTTAGGTATCTACTTAACTGTCGGCTCGTCGCGTCGGAAAGTCAAGTGATTGCCTAACTGATTCGGCCGGTGGCTCAGCCGCGGATGGCGCTGGCCACACTGACCACCGCGAGGACGGCCATGACCAGTGCCGCGGCCCGGATGATCCATTTCATGGGTACGACCCGGAGCAGCCCCTGGCCACCGAGGATAGCCAGGCCGGCCACCGCCCACAGGCCGATGACCGAGCCGACGCCGACGGAGATCGGGTCCTGGTACTTGGCGGCGAGATTCGCGGTCACGATCTGGGTGAGGTCGCCGAACTCGGCGACGATGATGACCAGGAACGACATGGTCGACACCCGCCAGAAGCCGTGGCGCTCCCGCTCCTGGTCGACGGTCTCGTCGTGCCGGCCGCGCAGCAGGAGCACGGCGCCGAGCAGGAACACCGCGCCGACCACCGCTTCCAGGATCCGGTGGGGGAGCAGGCTGAGCACCGCCCCGACGGCTACGGCGAGCAGCACGTGCACCGCGAAGGCCGCGGCCACCCCGCTGAACACCCAGGACGCCCGGTACCGGGTGCCGAGGACGAGACTTGCCAGCGCAGTCTTGTCGGGGAGCTCGGCGAGGAAGATGAGCGGTGCGACGGCGGCGATGAGGGCCAGGTTCACGGTGGCGGATCCTTCGCGGGGCACGGGGCCGCGGCCGTCGAATCGGCTGTTCCACCCGGATCCGGGGGCGCTCCTTCGACACCGTGACCGGTACGGTTCAACGGTTGTCGAAGGTCTCGCCCAGCCCGAATGTGACGGGCCCCGGCCGCCGGGCGCAAGCGCCAGTATGTCGACGAACCGGCGAAGGACTACTCCCCTTCGGCGACGATCATAGCGAATGGGCGCCGGTCTCCGGCCGTGGCCTGCGTCACCGAAGCTTCGGCCGGGGCCGCCCCGTGCCGGCTGGGTCTGCTGCCGTGCCGGCTGGGTCTGCTGCCGTGCCGGCTGGGTCCGCTGCCGTGCCGGCTGGGTCCGCTGCCGTGCCGGCCAGTCCGCCCCGTGCCGGCCGAGTTCGCTGCCGTGGCGGCCGGGGCCGCTACCGTGCCCTTTCGCTGTGTCCATTGTGGACGGAGGCGATGAAATGAATCCGATGCCACCGGCGAGTTTCCGCGCCACTCACGGCTTCAGCGTCTCGGCTACCCGGCCTTGTCTCGGCTACCCGGCCTCGTCTCAGCTACTTGGCGCCGTCACAACTACTCGGCACCGCTCAGCTACTCGGCGGATTTGTGCCCGGTGGCGAGCACGTGTGCGATGACGTGGTCGACCAGGCCCGGCGGGATCGGGCGGTGGGCGACGAAGCGGTGGTAGAAGAACGGCGCGGTGAGCAGGTCCGTGACCAGCTCCAGGTCGAGCTCGGCGGAGAGCTGGCCACGGTCCCGGGCGCGGGTGAGCACCGCGAGCACCGGTTCGCGGCGGCGCCGGGTCAGGTCGGCGTGCAGCTCGGCCAGTGCCGGGTCACGTTCCGCGGCGTCCATGAAGGCGGCGAGCAGCCGGGGGAACGGAGTGTGTTCGAGTACCGCGACGAACGCGTTGAGCAGCTGCGCGACATCGGTCTCCACCCGGCCGGTGTCGGGCACCGGGAACGGTTGGAACGTGGCGTCCATCGCGTCGACCATCAGCGCGCCCGAGGTGGACCAGTGCCGGTACAGGGTCGCCTTGCTCGCGCCCGCGCGACGCGCGACGGCCTCCATGGTGAAGCCGGGCGGCCCGTCGTCGTGCAGTACCTGGAGCGCGGCCTGCAGCACGCGCTGGCGCGCGCCGGCCCCGCGACTGATCGGCTCCCGGAAGTCAGGCATTGCGTCACCTCCATCGAAACGCTACCGTACCGGTGTTAAGAGAACGGGTGCGTTTCGATGTGAGGTGGTTCCGATGGAACGGGCATCCGCGGTAACGACCGGGGCACCAGCGACTGGGGCACCAGCGATAGGGGAGCCGACGACCGGAGCATCAGCGACCGGGACCCGGCGCCAGCACCGGCCGCTGTCCTACTGGGCGATAACCGTGATCGTGGTGGGGGAGTGCGCGATCGGCGGCGCGATGGACCTGTTCCAGCTCGCGCCGTTCTACCCGAAGCTGATCGACCTGGGCTATCCCAGCTACCTGTCCACGATCCTGGGCATCGCGAAGCTCATCGCGGCTGTGGTGCTGCTGGCACCCGGCCTGCCGCGGTTGAAGGAGTGGGCATACGCCGGCGTGGTCATCAACATGACCGGTGCCTGCGCCTCGTACGTGCTGGCACACCAGGGTCTCAGCAACCTCATCCCGCCGGCCGCGTTCGCGGTCCTGGCGGTCCTGTCCTGGTCGCTGCGCCCGCCCACCCGCCGGCTCCCATCCGTTGGCCGCTGATCGGCCAGCGCCGATCTGTTGGCCGCGGGCCCGCCGGCGCTGATCTGCCGCCGCCCGGCGGTCAACGCGTGAACAGCCGGGCCGGTACCGCGCCGGCCAGCGCCCGGTACCCGGCCGGGTTGAGGTGCAGGCGGTCACCGGTGTCGTACGCGGGCAGCAGCCGGCCGGGGTCCGCCGGATCGCGTACCGCCCGGTCGAAGTCGACGACCGCGTCGAACCGCCCGCTGCCGCGGATCCAGTCATTGACCGCGCGCCGGGTCGCCTCGCGCAGGCCGTCCGGATCGTCGTAGTCCGGGTTGCCGCCGAACGGCGTGAGCGTGGCGCCGTACACGCGGAGGCCGGCGGCGTGCGCTTGGCCGGCGATCCGCTCGTACGCGCCGGTCAGGTCGTCGGCCACCTGCTTCTGCGCGGCGTCGGTGGCGCCGGCCGTGCCGATGTCGTTGACGCCCTCGAACACCAGCAGCCACGCCACGCCGGCGCGGGCCAGCACGTCGCGTTCGATCCGGGACAGCGCGTGTGGCCCGAGGCCGTCGGTGAGCACCCGGTTGCCGCCGATGCCCTGGTTGACGATCGCCACGTGCGCGCTGCCCGGGAGCGCGCGCAGCCGGTCTGCGAGCCGGTCGGGCCAGCGGTCGTTGCCGTCGGTGGTGGATCCCCGCCCGTCGGTCAGCGAGTCGCCCAGCACGACGGCCGCGGCCGTGCTCGGGGCCGACCAGATGTCCAGGCCGCTGAGCAGGTACCAGTGTTCGACCGGCACCGCCCCGGGCAGGTCCGCGTCCGCTACCCGGTTGCCGAGGGCCAGATGGGACGTCGTCCGCGAGCCGAGGTGCGCGGTGACGCCGGTGGCCGCCACGCCCTCGGACAGGTAGACCGTGACGGTCAGGTTGGTGCCGGGTGCGAGCGCGAAGTCCACCGGATCGGATGCCCGTTCGGCCCCGGCCGGGATCACCGCGGAACTCCTGCCGTCGAAGGTGACCGCTCGCGAGGTACCCGCGCGGATCGCGCTGACTCCGGCGCGCCCGCCGGCCGGCAGCGCCACGGACACCGCCGTGATCGGCAGCGCCGGACCGAACGCGCTGGACAGGCGCAGCCTCAGCCATTGCCCACCGACCGAGACCCGGATCGTCTGGCGCAGCGTGCCGGCCAGCGCCCGACCGCCGCGGGTGAACGGCTCCGGCGGAAGGCCGTCGGGTCCGGCCGCCTGCGGCGCCGCCGCCCAACTGGTCACCCAGTGCCCGCCCCCGAACGGCGCGGCCGGCTCGAGATGCGCGGCCGGCTCGAGATGCGCGGCCGGGTTGAGGTGCGCGGCCGGGTTGAGGTGCGCGGCCGGGTTGAGGTGCGCGGCCGGGTTGAGGTGTTCGCCCGCCGACGGCGCGGCCGGGTTGAGGTGCGCGCGCTGTCGCCCGATCGGGCCGCTCATCGTCCACCGGCCGGAGGGGCGGTGCTTTCCCGGACGACGAGTTCGGTCACCAGGTCGATCCGGCTGGTCGACAGGTCGACCCCGCCGGCCAGGTCGAGCAGCATCCGGGTGGCGGTGCCGGCCATGTCGCGCAGCGGCTGGTTGACCGTGGTGAGGGTCGGGTCGGTCCAGGCGGCCACAGGTAGGTTGTCGTACCCGATGACGGACAGCTGTCCGGGGACGTCCAGGCCGAGCCGGCGCGCCGCGCGCAGCACGCCCAACGCCTGCATGTCCGAGCCGGCGAAGATGGCGGTGGGGCGGTCCGCCCGAGCAAGCAACTCCATCCCGTGCTCGTATCCGGCTACGACGTGGAAGTTGCCGTACCGCACCAGGCCCGGATCGACGGGGATTCCGGCCTCGTCGTGCGCGGAACGGAACCCGGCGACCCGCGCCTGGCTGCACAGCACCTCGTGCGGCCCGGAGACGATCGCGATCCGGCGGTGGCCCAGGTCCAGGAGGTGACGGGTGGCGATCAGCCCACCGTTCCAGTTGTTGGACCCGACCGTAGGCACCGAGGCGGATGTCGCGCTGTCCGTGTCGATGACGACGAACGGGACGCGCTGGCGGTGCAGCCGCTGCCGCTGTGCCGAGGTCAGGTGACACAGCACGAACAGCACGCCGAACGGGCGGCGGGCGAGCACCGCGTCCAGCCAGGCCCGGGTCGGGCTGTGACT
Organism: Rugosimonospora africana; assembly: GCF_016862975.1. Classification (GTDB taxonomy): domain Bacteria; phylum Actinomycetota; class Actinomycetes; order Mycobacteriales; family Micromonosporaceae; genus Rugosimonospora; species Rugosimonospora africana. The sequence goes on along the minus strand of NZ_BONZ01000067.1, from coordinate 30,283 downwards.
TCCCCGCAACTGCGACAGGACCACGTCGACCGTCGCGGCGTTGGCGACGGCTTCCACGCCGCTGATGATTTCCATCGCCCACGCCGAGTCGAACTCGTGGAAGACCAGGTCGATCTGGGCGGTGGCGACCGGCTGACGCCGGCCCCGCCGGCGGTACCGGTGGCGTTCCAGGCTCGCCTCGACCCGCGCCCTCGTCTCCGGCGCGACGTCGGAGTGTCCATTGAGGACTTTGGAGACGGTGGTCGGGGACACGCCGGTCTCGCTCGCGATCGTGGCGATCGTCGGGGATCCGGACACGGCCACGGTGTCGTCGCTGGTCATCGAAAACCGACCACTGACATCCGAACTGACGTCCGAAAGTTTCGGTGACACTCTGGCACGTGCGATCCCCGCTCGAAGTCGACCGTCCCGATAACCCGCGACCACGCGGACAATGAAGGACGACTATAACCCGAGGCTGACAACATGAGGAGACCCTTGACACGCCGTGCGGCGGACACCTAGGTTGCCGAAAGATGTAACACTGTCGATTCCGAATATTGCGATAACTGTCCGCGAGTTTTCGGGCTCTGCGAGCAGGGCGATCGACCAGGACGACGACCGAGCAGGACGACGACTGAGCAGGACGACCGACCTGGACAACTGACCAGGACGACCGAGCAGGACGACAACCGAGCACGACGCCGTCATCCGAGCGAAGGGGTGGCATGACCGGCAGGGCCCGAACATGAGCGCACCCGAGATCCTGGAGTCCGCACCGGGCCGGAAGACACCGGGCCGCAAGACATCGGGCCGGAAGACACCGCGCCGGAAGACCGCTGTCCAGGCGAGGCCCCGTGCCCGCCGCACCTGGGGCAAGGCGCTGCGCCGGGACTGGCAGCTGTACTCACTGGCCGTCGCGCCGCTGCTGTTCTTCATCATCTTCCGGTACCTGCCGATGGCCGGGAACGTCATCGCGTTCCGCCGGTACCGGCCCGGTGGCAGCCTCTTCGGAGATGAATGGATCGGCCTCCACTACTTCCGGCTGTTCATACACGATCCCACGTTCTGGCATGTCTTCACCAACACCCTGATCCTGGGCGCATTGACCCTGGTGTTCATCTTTCCGATGCCGATCGTGCTCGCCCTGCTGCTCAACGAGCTGCACAACCGGCGGCTCAAGCGCTTCGTGCAGACCATCTCGTACCTGCCGCACTTCCTGTCCATCGTCGTGGTGGTCGGCTTCGTCACGCAGATCCTGGACGTCGACGGAGTGGTGAACCAAGGGCTGCGCGCGATTGGCCACGCCCCCATCACCTTCTTGCAGCAGCCCGGCTGGTTCCGGACCATCTACGTCTCCTCGGAGATGTGGCAGACCGTCGGCTGGGGCACCATCCTCTACCTCGCCGCCCTGACAACCATCGACAGCGACCTGTACGAGGCGGCCCGGATCGACGGGGCGAGCCGGTGGCGGCAGACCTGGCACGTGACCCTGCCGGGCATCCGGCCGACCATGATGACCCTGCTGATTCTCAACATCGGCACCTTCATGGCGGTCGGGTTCGAGAAGGTCCTGCTGCTGTACAACCCACTGACGTACCCGACCGCCGACGTCATCTCCACGTACCTGTACCGGGTCGGTGTGGTGTCCGGCAGCTTCAGCTATGCCGCCGCCATCGGACTGTTCGAGTCGGTGGTCGGGTTGATCCTGGTGGTCTCCGCCAACTTCATCTCCAAGCGGACGGTGGGATCGGGGCTGTGGTGACCGTCGACGTGCGCGAGCCTCCGGCCCGGACTCAGCAGCGGTCGCGGGGCCCCCGGCCCTCCCGCGGGTACCGCGTCTTCCAGGGCGTCAACGCGGTCATCCTGACCGTCGTGGTGGCCGTGACCCTGTACCCCTTCATCAACATCCTGGCCCGGTCGTTCAGCAATGAGCGCTACATCCGCACCGGTCAGGTGAACCTGCTGCCGCGAGGCTTCAACCTGACCACGTACCGGCACGTGATGTCCGACTCGGCGTTCTGGACCAACTACCGCAACACCCTGGTCTACACCGTGGTCGCCACGATCATCTCGATGGTGTTGACCACCTGCTACGCGTATGTGCTGTCGAAGCGGCACCTCAAGGGCCGGGGCTTCCTGGTCGGGGTCGCGCTGTTCACCATGTTCTTCAACGGCGGCCTGATCCCCAACTACGTTCTGGTCAGTCACCTGAACCTGCGCAACACGCTGTGGGCCGTCGTGCTGCCCAACGCCATCAGCGTCTTCAACCTCCTGGTGATGAAGTCGTTCTTCGAGAACCAGCCGGTGGAGTTGGAGGAGGCCGCCGCCGTCGACGGGCTGGGCACCTACGGCATCCTCCTGCGCATCGTGCTGCCGCTGTCCAAGGCGGTCATCGCCACGATGATTCTGTTCTACGCGGTCTTCTTCTGGAACTCGTGGTTCTCCGGGTTCCTCTACATGGACCGCAGCGACCTCTTCCCAGTCACCGTGTACCTGCGCAACCTCATCGCCGGTGCCACCACCGGGTCGGACCAGACCGCGTCCAGCGACTCGGCGATCCAGATCGCGGGCAACATCCAGGCGGTGACCGTGGTGCTCACCGTCGCGCCCATCATGCTCGTCTATCCCTTTATCCAGCGGTACTTCGTCTCCGGGGTCATGCTCGGAGCGGTCAAGGGATAGCGCCTCACATACACACCCCATCACCTGTGAAGAGGAGCCACCAATGACCGAGGTTTCCCGGCGGCAACTACTCGCCGCTGGCGCTGCCGCCGGTGCCGCCATGCTCGGCCTCTCCGCCTGCGACGGCGGCGGGAGCGACAAGAAGGGCCTCGACCTCTCCAAGAACAAGGTCGGCGCCATGGACAAGTACGGCGTCGGGGACCAGTTCAAGGCGACCGAGCCGGTCAAGTTCTCCATCATGATGCTGAGCAACCCCGGCTACCCGTACAAGGCCAACTGGCCGTTCTTCAACGAGCTGACCAAGCGGACCAACGTCAGCTTCGATCCCACGGTCATTCCGCTGTCGGACTACAACCAGAAGCGCAGCGTGATGATCAGCGCAGGGAACGCTCCGATGATCATCCCGAAGACGTACGACCCGGACGAGGACCAGTACATCGCCGGCGGCGCCATCCTCGCGGTCAGCGACTACCTCGACCTGATGCCGAACTTCAAGGACAAGATCGCCAAGTGGAAGATGGAGGGCGACCTCGATCAGATCCGGCAAGCCGACGGAAAGTTCTACCTGCTGCCCGGGCTGCACCAGGACGTCTGGAAGGACTACTCGCTGGCGGTCCGCACCGACATCCTGCAGAAGCTGAACATCCCCGTGCCGCAGACCTGGGACGACGTGCACACCATGCTGCGCGCGATGAAGGCGGCCTACCCCGCCAACTACCCCTTCTCCGACCGGTGGAGCATTCCCGCCGCGCCGGGCGGGGGCGCCAACTGCCTGCTCCAGCTGCTCGGCGAGGCGTACGGCGTCTGGGCCGGCTGGGGATACCAGAACGCGCAGTGGGACGCGAGCGCCGGCAAGTTCGCCTTCAACGGCGCGATGGACCAGTACAAGCAGTTGCTCCAGTTCGTCAATACGCTGGTGAGCGAGAAACTGCTCGACCCGGAGAGCTTCACCCAGACCGACGACATCGCGCGGCAGAAGTTCGCCAACGGCCAGTCGTTCGTCATCTGCACCAACGCGCAGGAGCTGGTCAATACCTACCGCAAGGACCTCGCGAAGGTTCCGGGCGCGACGGTGGTGAAGATCCCGGTACCGATGGGGCCGGTCGGCGCGGCCAAGATCGGGCTCCGGATCGAGAACGGCGTCATGATTTCGTCGAAGGCCAGGGACAGCAAGAACTTCGTCGCGATGATGCAGCTCGTCGACTGGCTGTGGTATTCCGACGCGGGCCAGTTGTTCGCCAGGTGGGGCATCGAGGGCCAGACCTACACCGGCAACGTCGACGACAGCACCTTCAAGCTCTCACCCGACGTCAAGTGGGCCGGAATCAACCCGAACGCTCCGAAGAGCCTGCAGGTGGACTACGGCTTCTACAACGGCGTATTCGCCTACGGCGGAAGCACGAAGCTGCTCGACACCCAGTTCAACGCCGAGGAGCTGGAGTTCCAGAAGGTGATGGACGGGCGCAAGACACTGCCGCTGGCACCGCCGAAGCCGCTGACCGCCGACGAGCGCGAGCAGGCGGCGCTGTGGGAGACGGGCCTCACCGACTACGTGGACCAGCAGACGCTCAAGTTCGCCCTCGGCCAGCGGCCGTTCAGCCAGTGGGATGCCTACGTCAACGAGCTCAAGGGCAAGAGTTCGCAGCAGTACATTGACCTGATCAACAGCGCGTACGAGCGGTTCAAGAAGGACCACGGCTGACAACCCGGGGCGCCGGCCGTCTTCGGCAGCCGGCGCCCCATGAACCGATGGGATCCACGATGAGCGTCAGGACCGAAGCCGGCCGGCAGTTCGGCGAGGGACCGCTCGCACGCGCCGCCGCGCTGATCTACACCCTGCTGGTCGTGGAGGTGCTGTTTCTGGTCTGTACCGCACCGGGGCTGGCCGTGCTCGTGCTGCTCGACCGCGACGCGAGCAACGCTCCGCTCGCCGCGGCCTGCGCGCTGCCGTTCGGGCCGGCCCTGTCCGCCGCCCTGTATGCGGTGGACCGGCGCAGCCTGGACCTGACCGACCTGCGGCCCGCGGCCGCGTTCTGGCGCGGGTACAAGCTGAACGTCGGAGGCGTTCTGCGGATCTGGGTTCCGTCGCTCGTGGTGTTGACTGTCCTCGCGGTGAACCTCACCCACCTCGGCACCGCACACGTTCCCGGATGGTGGGCGGTGCTGCTGGTCCTGATCGCCGCGATCGCCGCGCTCGTGGTGGTCAACGCGCTGGTCATCACGTCGCTGTTCGCGTTCCGGGCGATCGACGTGCTGCGGTTGGCCACGTACTTTCTCGGGCGCCGGCCCGGCGTCGCGGTGGGCAACCTCGGCCTCCTTGTCGTGGCTGTCGGCGTCACCGCCATCTCCTCCGAGGCGGTCGTCATGCTACTGGCGTCGGTGTTCGCGGCCGCGCTGTTGATGACCAGCCGCCCGATGGTCGCGGAAGTGACGCGGCGGTTCACCACCGGAGCGCAACCTCCGCTCACGGCGCGATGACGCAGGGCACCGAGTACGGGTCGCCGCGCCGGCACACCGCGGCAGGGTTCTCGAACAGCCCGATCGACGGCAGCGCGCGGCCCTGGAAGTCGAATAGCGTGAGGTTGTCGTTCGGCGTGCCGGCACCGGGCTCCCAACCCACGCCCGGCACCCATTCCGGCTCCCAGTAGAACAGGCCGGCGCCGTGGCCGCCCGGTAGCTGGGCCAGAATCGACAGCAGGTCGCTGTCCAGCGAGAGCTGGCCGCCTGGGGAGATCGGGTACCCGCCCTCGGTCTGGCTCGCCTGCCACACGAAGTTGCCGGTGGTGTCGCCGTTGGCGAGAGTCCACGCGTACTGCGTCTCGGCGACCACGATGTCCTTGCCGAACTGGGTCGCCAGCTTGTCGACGTTGTCCCGGAACGCGGCCACCGGCCCGTGGAAGAACGGATAGTACGACAGGCCGATGACGTCGAACGGCACGCCGCGGCTGACCAGGTTGGTGAAGAACCGGTAGCTGTCGGCGTTGTTGCCACCCTCGTCGAAGTGCAGCATCACGCGGAGCTGGTGGTGCGGAGGGTTGGCCGACTCGGCGCCGGCGACACCCGCCTTGAGTAGCGTCGCGAGGTTGTCCCAGCCGGTGTCCGCGGTCCAGTCGATCTGGCCGGTCGGCCACAGCATGCCGTTGCGGATCTCGTTGCCGATCGACACCATGCTCACCGGTGTGCCCTGACGGGCGAACGCCGCGATGACGTCGTGGGTGTAGCCGCGCACGGTCGCGGCCAGCGTGGGCAGATCCTGGCCCTGCCAGGCGGCCGGCGTGTCCTGGTGTTGCGGATCGGCCCAGAAGTCGGAGTAGTGGATGTCCAGGTACACCTTCATCCCGCTGGCCACCACGCGGCGGGCCAGGGCGAGGTCGTTGGCGAGGTCGCTGTACCCGGCGGGCGGGGCCAGCCACAGGCGGATCCGGGCGTAGTTGGCACCGTGGTCGCGCATGGCCCGTACCGGATCGGTGTCGGCACCCCGGTCCGAGAAACGGGTACCGGCTGCCAGCTCCTGCGCGGTGAACGACAGGTCGGCGCCGAGCATCATGCCATCGGTGGCGGTGTCCCGGCCGTAGAGCCGCAACTCCCCGACGCACGCCGGGGTGCCGTCGCCGGTGGTGACGGTCAGCCGCGCGTACCGGGCCTTCTGGCCGGCGGGCAGCGGAACGTAGGCCGGAGTGTCGCCGTTCGCGGCCAGGTTCCGCGCCGACGAGACGGGCTGCCAGACCCCGGCGACGGTACCCAGGTCGACCGCGACCGTCGACGGTGACGCGGTCGCCGCCAGCGTGAATCCGACGCTGTCGAGCGACTCGGACCGGCCCAGGTCGACGACCACGCTGCCGGTCCATTGGTTGGCGCACCACGCCGTGGTCGCGCTGCCGTCCACGGCGTTGGCCGCGGGCGCGCCGGCCGCGGTGGAGCTGGCCGTGGCCGCACTGCCGACGGCGAGATCGACGCGCAGCGCCGGCTTGGGCGTCGCGGGTGCGGCCGGGTGTGGCGCGTCGGCCAGCGCGGCGCCGTTCAGGGCTGTGCCGGGCAGGGCGGTACTGGACAGGGCAATACCCGGCAGTGCGACCAGGGCGACGATGATGGCGGAGATCTGGGCTGCCCGGACGCCGCTCCGCCGACGCGGGTGGGCGACGCGGGCCGGTGGTACCGGGGACGACGGAGACGGGTTCGACATCGCGCACCTCTCGGCAGGGCGGGTATCGCGGCGTCGCGATCCTCTCGCTGTCAGGCAGAAGCGGTCAAGACGCGACCGTCAAGACGCGACCGTCAAGACGCGACGGTCAATGGGCGCCGGTCTGTGTGTGCCGGTCACCGCGCTCCGGTCGTCGCGCGCCGATCGGTGCGTGCCGGGGTCGGCGTCGGGTCGCCCCGTGGGCCACCGCAGGTGGGTGATGCGCTGTATGCTCCCGGTCCGGGCGGCCCGACTCACCGGCGACGCCATGCGTCAGGAGGCGGCGGATGCGCACGGGGAGCCGGATCGCACTGGTGACGTGTCTGGTGCTTCTGGCCGCACCGGTGCTCGGCACGGGTACGGCGGCAGCCGACACCGGCCAGGGGCACGAAACCGAGACGCTGAGCGCCCTGCCACACAGTCTCCAGCCGCCCGCGACGCTCTCGGCGAGCTTGAGGATCACGCAGAACACGCCGTACCCGCTGCTGTGCAACACCTCGGCCGTCTTCTTCATCGCCTGGGAGAAGACCTCGGCGCACGCGGACATCTCGGCCCGAGAACAGGACCCCGTTACCGGGAAGTGGAAGACCGGCAGCCAGGAGGACGCCACCTGGGGGTCCAGCGGGGAGCAGGTGATCTTCGGCTGGGGCAACGACATCACGCTGAAGCCGGGGCAACAGCTCACCATCCACTTCCAGTTCACGTTTGGGGCCAGCGCACCGAAGGGCAGCTACACGGTCGACATCGTCTCGTCCGGGTCGGTGGTCGACCAGCCCGCGCTGGAGGTCGACGTGGAGTCCATAGGGGAGAACCCGAACATCGATGTCGGGCTGGCCGCGGGAACGGGCGGCAGTCCGCCGGGGTCCACAACGCGCGCGCCGACCCGCGCGGCCCCAGCGACCGGCGCCCGTACGTCGAAACCGTCCGCACCGTTGGAACCGGTGCGGACGCCGGCGGCTGCGACCGGTGCCACGACTGCGGCGGCGACGTCTGTCCAGGCGTCGCCACCGGTGTCCACACTCTCCACGAGCGCCGTCCCCGGAGTCCTCATGGGCGCGGCGACCGCGCGGACCGGCTCCGGCTCACCTCCGTTCGCGTGGCTGGCGGTCGCGGTCGTCGCGCTGGCCTGCCTGCTGGTCTCCGGCCTGCTCGGCAGCCGCGCCGTGCGGCGCCGCCGGATGCCCGCGCTGGCGATGGCGTCGTCGATCTCTGTCCCGGCCTCCACCGCCGTGCTGGCCGACACGGCCTCTACCGCCATGCTGGCGGACACGGCTTCTGCCGCCGTGCTGGCGGACACGGCCTCTACCGCGGTGCTGGCCGATAGCGCCACACTGGCCGTCCCGGCCCTCACCGCCACGCTGGCGGACACGGCCGCCACCGAGGTTCTGGCCGGCGCGGCCTCCACCGCCGCGGCGGCCGGCACGGTCGACGACGACAGCGATCCGCCCGACGAGACACCTCGCGCCGCTGGCCGACGCGAGGGCCTCGCCGGCGGGCCCGCGGTTGGTGCCGGGCCGGGAGCCGCCGTCAGCTGAGGGCGTTGCGGCGCACTGTGGGCCGGGTCGGGAGCTGCGGCCAGCTGAGGGCGTTGCGGCGCCGTGTGGCCGGGCCGCGAGCCGCGGTCAGATGAGGCCGCTGCGGCGCCACAACGCCGCGCCGGGGCCCCTGATCAGGCCGAGGTCGTCGAACGTCGCCACCACCTTCTCCGCCGACCAACGCAGCGTCTCGCGCCAGTGCGGGTTGCGGCGGGCGGCGGCGTGCCCGGTCGCCGGGTCGATGCCGACCGCGTCGTACACGCGCGGGTGCACCAGCCAGGTCGCCACGGCCATCGCGGTGCGTCCGAGGGACAGCCGGGTCGCCGCGAGGCCGACCGGGCCGGTGGCGGCCACCCAGCGTTCCAGCGCCGCCCGTGCGTACCGGACATGGCGCGCCTCCTCTACCACGTGTACCCGGGACACCATCCGGATCAGCGGCTGGAGCGACTCGTCGGACATGATTTCGCGCTGGAACCGGTCCAGCACCTCCTCGACGATGAGCGTGGCCGAGTACATCTCCGGCCCACGGGCCGTCGCCTTGAGGAGCCTGCCCAACTGGTTGTCGACGCGCCCGGGCCGGTAGACCGGTGTGCCCAGGCGTTCGATGAGCCGGCCGAACATCACCGAGTGCCGGCACTCGTCGGCGACCTCGGTCAGCGCGTACTGCGCGTCTCGGCTGGTCGGGTCCTGGTGGTAGTACTGCCGGACGAGCATCTGCATGAGGATCGTCTCGAACCAGATCCCGGCGCCCGCCGCGCTCGCGACCTCATGCTTGGTCAGTTCCACCCGTTGCCGGTGATCCAGGCCGTCCCACAGCGACGTGCCGTACAGGCTGCTGCGTCGCGGATCGAGCCAGAACAGGTCCCCGTCGATCGGCGCCGCCCAGTCGATTTCGATCAGGGGGTCATACGAGCGCCGCACGGAGGACTCGAGCAGGCGGGTCGCCAGCCGCTCGCCGCCGATCGGCTCGCTGCCGCCGTTCCGCTCGGCGCTGCCGTCGCGCTCGTTGTTGTCGACCCGCTCGCCGTTGTCGATGGACATGGCAGCTCCCGGAAGGATTGATGTTTCCCGGAGTAACTGTTACTACTGGTATCGTGCAATCGATCGATGAGCCTGTCAATGAGCTGGCCAGCGAACCCGGCGGCGGGCCCGTCGGTGAGCCTGGTGATGAGCCCGTCAGTGAGCCCGTCAGTGAGCCGGTTAATGACGGCCGGCGCACCCGTTGGGAGCAGCACCGGCGTGACCGGCATGCCGAGTTGGTCAGCGCGGCCATCGACGCGATCGTGCGGCACGGGCCGGGTGTCGACATGGCACAGGTGGCTCGCGTCGCGGGTGTCAGCAAACCGGTGCTGTACCGCTACTTCGCCGACAAGGCGCAACTGTGGCGGGCGGTCGGGGAGCGCGTCGCGGCCAGCGTGGTGGGCGCGGTCGCGCCGGCCATCGAGCGGGTCCGCGAGGAGCGGCCACTGATCTGGACGACCATCGACGCGTACCTGGCCGCGATCGAGTCGAACCCCGAGCTGTACCGGTACCTGATGAGCCACGCCGAGGACGGCATCTCGGTGGTGGTCAGCGCATCGTCGCGGACGACCGCGGCGGCGCTGGCCCGGGTCATCGGGGACCGGTTGCGCGCGCTCGGCCTGGACGCCGGGCCGGCCGAACCGTGGGCGTACGGGATGGTCGCGATGGTGCAGGCGGTCGGAGACTGGTGGATGGCACAGGAGCGGCCGATGTCGCGCACGGCGCTCACCGAGTACCTGACGACCCTGCTGTGGCAGGGCATCGCCGGGGTCCGCGAGTCCGCCGACCTGCCGCACCACCTGCTGGCGCCCCAGGATCGAACATGAGCGACAGCGGCTCGCACGGCGAGGAGGGCTACGCCGGCCCGGTGGTGGTCGTCGCCGGTGAGGTCACTGTGCGCGGCGAGGCCCACCTGTCCGGGCACGTCGAGCCGGTGGACGGCAGGTTCCACTGGGGCGGCCGGCTCACCCCGGATCCGGCGCTGGCCGGGCTGGTCCGCGCCGGCACCCGGTCCGTCCGGGTCAGCGTCGGCGACCGCCCGCCGTGCGAGGCGCGGCTCGGCGACGTCGACCCGTGGGGCGGGGTGCGGCTGCGCGGCACCGGTCGCCCTCCCTGGTAGCCGTGGCCCCGGTCAGCCCGTGCGGGTCAGTCCGCGCCGCGAGCCCGCACCGGTGAGCCCGCGCGGGTGGGCCGCGCCGGTCAGTGCGCGCCGGTCGGCCGCGCCGGTCAGTGCGGCGCGTTCGCCGAGCCGCGGACGTCCACTCCGCTGGACGGCGGCGAGGTGCACCGGGCGCCGGTGTTGGGGTTCGCGTTCGGTGACGTGACCAGCCCGTTGCGGTACTGGGTGCCTCCGTACCCGGCGGTGCACGGCAGCGGATCGAAGAAGGTCAGTACCATCCCGAACGCGGCACCGGACGGCCCGATGGCTGTCGACCCCGCCGCCACCGCGGCCGGGAGGGTCACCAGTGTCTGCTCGATGCCGTCCTGGCGCACCAGCGCGACATCGGAAGTGGTCAGCAGGTTGCTCAGCAGAGCTCCTAGGGCCGGGTCGGTGTCCCGCAGCAGTCCGGTGATCTGGTCGGCCGCCTCGGGTGCGGCGGCCAGCAGCCGGCGCAGGTCCGGGTCCGAGCCGGCCAACTGGGCGGCCAGCAGGTTCAGGTCGTGGCTGAACGACTCCAGCGCGTCGCTCTCGTCGCGCTGGCTTGTCAGCACGACCTGACCGTTGTCGATGAGTGTGGTGGTGGGACCGATGTCGTTGCTCGCCGCGTTGGCCAGACTGCTGCTGGTGTCCAGCAGGATCTGCAGATCCTGGCCCCGGCCGGCGAACGCGGTGTCGAGCTCGTCGACCACGGTACGCAGCGACTGCTGCGGTACCGAGTTGGCCAGACCGTCCACAGTGGTCAGTAGGCCGGTGACCGGCAGCGGGGTCTGGGTGTTCGCCCGCTCGATGTGTGCGCCCTCGGCCAGGTACGTCCCGTTGTCCGACTGCGGGCGAAGGTCGAGGTACTCCTCGCCGACCGCCGAACGGTTCGCCACCACCGCCCGCACGTCCGACGGGATGCGTGGCGCCGAGTCGTCGATCCGCGCGTCGACCTCGACGCCGTCGCCGGTCAGCCGCATGGCGCCGACCCGGCCCACTGTCACGCCCCGGTAGGTGACCTCGGCGTTGGTGAAGATGCCGCCGCCTTCGCGCAGTTCGACGTGTACCACGTAGTAGCCGCGCAGGCCGACGTACCGGCCGAGGTCGGCGTACCGGACCGCGATGAAGGCGATGACGAGCACCCCGATGACGGCGAACGCCACGAGCCTCAGCCTGGTCATACCGGTGAGCATCGGCAATCACCCTTCCGGGGACACTGAGTCGGGCACTCCGGCGGAAGACAACGAGCCCGCGGAGGGGCTGGCGGGCGCACCGGACCCGGACGGCGAGTCCGAGGGGGAGCCGGGCGGTGCTCCCGGTGCCGAGCCCGTGGGGGACCCGGGTACCGACGATCCGGGGGCCGACGACCCGGGGGCCGACGACCCGGGTGCCGAGCCCGGCGCCGTGGGTGACGTCGCCGGGGCGCCCGCCGTCGGGCTCACCGGCGGCAGCGGCAGCGGCGGGGGAACGCTCGGGCTGGCAGCGCCGGAGGGCGTGCCGCCTTGTACGCCGGCCGTCGCGCCGCTGGGATTCAGCAGAGCGTCGGGTACCAGCGGCGCGACGATCTGGGTACCCGGGATCGCCGACACGGACAGGTACACGTTGAGGTAGTCGCCCTTGATGTCGTCGAGTACCGCGTCACTGAACGGGTACGTCAGCAGCACCTGCAGCGCCTGCGGCAGCGCCTGCCCGGCGTTGGCGAGCTGGCGCAGGATCGGGGCCAGCGACTGGAGGTCGGCGACGAAGTCGTCCTTGCTGCGGTTGATGACGTCCACCGCCACACCGGAGAGCCGGTCTAGCGACTGCAGCATGGTGACCAGCTGCTCCCGCTGCTGATTCAGCACCGCCAGGCCGGGGGCGAGGCTGTCCAGCACGGTACCGATCTGCTGATCCCGGGCGGCCAGCGTGGCCGAGAGCCGGTTGAGCGCGTCCAGCGCGGCGGTGATGTCGCTCCGGTGCGCGTCGAGGTTCGACGCCAGCGTCTGGATCTGCTGCAGCATCGAGTGGATCTGCGGCTCGTTGCCGCTCATCGCGTCGTTCAGCTGGGTGGTGATGGTGTGCAGTTGGTCGATGCCGCCGCCGTTGAGCAGCAGGGACAGCGCGCCGAGGACCTCCTCGACCTCGGGGTTGCGGTTTGTCCTGGCCAGCGGGATCTCGTCGCCGTTGCTCAGCGTGCCGCTCGCGCCGTCGGGCGCGATCAGCTGAACGTACTTCTCGCCCAGCAGGCTGGACAGCTCCAGGTGCGCCTCGGCGTTCGCGGGCAGGTGCACGTCGCCGTTGACGAGCATGGTGACGCGGGCGGTCCAGCCGCCGGCCGGCAGGTCGATCTTCTCGACCCGGCCGACCGCCACGTCGTTGACCTTCACGGCGGCCTGCGGTACCAGATCGAGCACGTCGGCGAAGTCGGCCACCACCCGGTACGGGTGGCCGCCCAGGTCCGCGCCGCCGGGCAGCGGCAGGTTGTACGCCCCGGCGAAGTCGCCGGAACCGCACCCGGCGACGGCCGCGGCCAGCAGGACGGTCGCGCACGCCGCCACCCCGCGCACCCCCGCCACACGCGCTCCTGCCACGTGCGCCGGCCGGTCCGCCGCCCGCCGGCGCATCACTGTCCCGCCTTCGTCGTCTGTACCGGACCGGCCGCCGGCAGCGGCAGCGCCGGCGCCGCGACGGCGCTCGTGGTCGCCGAGCCGCCCATGCTCAGTTCGTTGAGGTCGGCCCGTCCGTCGAAGGTCGAGATGCTCGGGTCGTACGCGCCGAGCAGGTTGGTGACGGCCAGCGGGATGTCGTCGAGGGCCTCCTGCAGCGACGCCTTCTCCTTCACCAGGATCTGCGTGATCGAGGCGAGTTTGTCCACATTGGACTTGATGCGGTCGCGGTTGTCGTGGATGAAGTCGGCGATCTGACCCAGCGCGGTGGCCAGTTGGTCCAGCGCGGCGGCGAGGCTGTGCCGGTCGTCGGCGAGGAACCCGGCCACCTGCGACAGCTGCTGTTCGGCCTGCCGTACCTGGGCGTCGTTGTCCTTGAGCATCGTGGTGAACTGCGCGAGGTTGTCGACGGTACCGACGAGGTCCTGTTCCGAGCCGGACAGGGTACGGGTGGCCGCGCCCAGCTGCGCGATCAGGTTGCCCAGATCCCGGCCGTTGCCGTCGAGGTTGGCCGCGCCGGTGTTGAGCACGTCGGAGAGCGCGCCGTTGGCGTTGGCGCCGTTCGGGCCGAGTGCCGACGCGAGCTGGTCGAGGCTCTGGTACAGCTGGTCCAGCTCGACCGGGGTGGCGGTGCGGCTGATCGGAATGACGGCGTGGTCGGCCAGTCGGGCGCCGCCGGTGTAGGGCGGGGACAGCTGCACGTACCGGTCGCTGACCACGCTCGAGGCCACCACCGCGGCCAGGGCGCCAGCCGGAATCCGGATGCCCCGGTGAATGGTCATGTCGACCCGGACCTGGCCGGGCTGCGGGTGTACCGCGTCGATGCGCCCGACCACCACCCCGAGCACCCGGACATCGGAACCGGCGTAGACGCCGACCGCCTCTGGGAACTCGGCGCTGACCCGGGTGGTACCCGCGTCCCGCCAGGCCCAGTACAGCCCTCCCGCGGTCGCGAGCAGAAGGGCCGCGGCGGCCGCGGCGAGCTTGCTTGTCGTCGCCCGGGTCATTTCCCGCTCCCTGGCTTCGGTGGGATGCAGCCGGTCGGCGGCCCGGCGCCCGGTGGCAGGTACGAGTTGGGAACCAGGCCGCACAGGTAGCTGTCGAACCAGCGGCCGTTGCCCACAGTATTGCCGACCAGCCGGTAGTACGGGCCGGCCAGCGCCAGCGCCTTGGTGAGGTTGTCCTGGTTGCGCTGCAGGACGCTGGTCACCGTGTCCAGCGCGGTCAGGGTCGGGCCGAGCTGCGCGGTGTTGTCGGCGACCAGTCCGGATATCTGGGTGGCCAGTTGCTGGGTACCGGACAGCAGCGCGCCGATCGCGTCGCGCCGGGACTGGATCTCGGCCAGCAGCAGGTTGCCGTCCCGCAACAGCGCCTGGAACTGGCTGTTCTCGCCCGACAGCTGGCCGGTGACCTGCTTCGTCGCGGCGAGCAGCTGGGCCAGCTGGGCGTCGCGCGAGGAGATGGTCTGCGACAGCGAGGACAAGCCCTGCAGCATCGAGCGCATCTCCGGCGGCGTATCGCGGAAGGTCTGCGCGATCGCCTCGAAGCCCTGTGCCAGCGTACTGGTGTCGATCTGCCCGATCGTGGAGGAGAGCTGATCGAACGCCTCGGTGACGTCGAGCGGCGACGTGGTCCGGCCGAGCGGAATCACCCGAGCGGGCCGCTGGTCGTCGTCACCCAGCGGGTTCACCGCGAGGTACTTGTCACCGAGCAGCGTCTTTATCTTGATGGCGACCGTACTGGCATCGCCGATCCAGGTGTGCTTGACCCGGAAGCGTACCTTCACATGCGCTCCGGCCAGCGATACCTCGGTCACCTTGCCCACCTTGACCCCGGCGACCCGCACCTCGTTGCCCGGCTTGAGGCCGGCCGCCTCGGTGAAGTCCGCGGTGTACGCGGTGCCGCCGCCGATGACCGGCAGGTTGTCCGCGTTGAGCGCGAGCACCACGATGCCGGCCAGCAGGATCAGGCCGAGGACGCCGATGACCGCGGGATTGCGCAGGAACCTTCTCACCCCGGGCACCTCCTCATCGCTGGCACCCCCTCATCCCGCCCCCGTCTCATCCCTGGCACCTCGCTCCGGTGTCGACCACGCCGATCGGCGGGGCGAGGGGCGGGCCGCCGATCACACCGACCGGGCCGACCGTGGCCGTGCACAGGTAGAAGTTCAGCCACGAGCCGTAGGACGCCAGGGTCGTGATGTCGTTCAGCTTCAGCGGCAGCAGCTTCAGGAACTGGTCCAGCGCTGGCTGCGCGTCGGCGAGGTTGGTGGACACGTCGCCGAGCGAGTCGATGTCCTGGCTCAGCGGGCCGCGTGCGTCCTGGAGCAGGCCGGCGGTGCTGGTGGTCAGCGTGGACATGGCGGAGATGGCGTCGCCGATCGGCTTGCGGTCGTCGGCCAGCCCGGACACCAGCTCCTGAAGGGTGGTCACCATGCCGGACAGCTCGTCGCCGCGCGAGTTGACGGTGGTGAGTACCGCGTTGAGGTTGTCGATCAGCTGACCGATCACCTCGTCTTTCGCGGCGAGCGTGGTGGTCAGCGACGCGGTGTGCGAGACCAGGCTGTCCACCGTCGTGTCCTCGCCCTGGAACACCTGCACGATCTCGGTGGACAGCTGGTTCACGTCGTTCGGCGACAGTGCCTGGAACAGCGGTTGGAATCCGTTGAACAGTTCGGTGAGGTCCAGCGCCGGGGTGGTGCGTGACAGCGGGATGGTGTGATCGGGCGCCAGCGTGGCGTTCACCGGGCCGACCCCCTGGCCGAGGGCGATGTACCGCTGGCCGACCAGGTTGCGGTACTTGATGGTGGCGGTGACCGAGGCGGGTAGCCGGCGGCCCCGCTCCACGGAGAAGCGGACCTCGGCGTAGCGCCGCCGGATCACCTGGATGCCGGTGACCTGGCCGACCCGTACCCCGGCGATACGGACGTCGTCGCCCGGGTTCAGCCCGGTCACGTCGGTGAACTCCGCCCGGTACCCGGTCGTGTCGCCCACGCCGGCGTTCGCGATGGTCAGCCCGAGCACGGCGGTCGCGAGGACCGTGACGATGACGAAGATGATTCCCTTCGTCAGCGGTCCGGCGATGCTCTTGCGCCTCATGGTGCCAGCGTCACCTCCTTGCCACGCAGCAGCGGACCGACCAGCAGGCTGCTCCACGAGGGCAACTGCGCCGGCGGGATGTTCAGCGACGCGGCGAGCAATTCGTTGACGTACTCGCTCTCCTGCGGCGTGTTCGCGATGCTGTCCGTGGCCACCACATCCACTGTGGACGGTGAGGCGTTCGCCGCCGGGGCGGTGCCAGACACCAGCGTCGGGGCGTACGGAGTCGGGTAGCAGTGCGGTCCGCCGGTCGCGTCGTACCGGGGTGTGTCCCTGCCCGGCTGGTAGGCGCCCCGGGACTGGGCCACCCGGAGCGTCACGTGCAGCCCGTGCTCGCTGGTGCCCTTTCCCAGCGCCTTGTCCACGTCCGGTACGAAGTCCGACAGCTGTTGCAGCACGCACGGGAACTCGGGCGCGTACTCGGCCAGCAGCGCGAGCGTCGGCCGGCTGTGGCCGGACAGCGCGATGATGGTGTCCCGGTTGTCGGACAGGAAGCCGGTCAGGTCGGTCGACGCTGTGGTGACGGTCTGGAACACCTGGCGCAGTTGGTCCTGCTCGTCGACCAGGGTCCTGCTGGTCACCGTGAAATCGTTCAACGCGCCGACGAGGTCGGGCGCGGCTCGGTCGTAGCTGTTCGCGACCGCCACCAGTTGGCTGATGTCGTCGTCCAGGCGCGGCAGCTCCGGGTTCAGCTGCCGCAGGTACGTGTCGATATCGGCGAGCGTCGTGCCCAGCTCGGTGCCCCGGCCCTTCAGCGCCTGCGAGATCGCGGTCAGCGTGACCGACAACTTCTGCGGCTGTACCGCCTGCAGCATCGGCAACAGATCGGCCAGCACCTTCTCCAGTTCGATCGCGTCGGCCGAGCGGTCCTGGCTGATCGTCGAGTGGTCGGCGAGCGGGCGGGGTGACGGAGCCGCCGGCGGGATCAGCGCCACGTAGCGTTCGCCGAACAGCGTGGTGGGCAGCAGTTGCGCGGTGACGTTGTCCGGCAGCAGGTGCAGTTGGCCCGGCTGGATCGCCAGTTGCAGGCGGGCGCCGTCGCCGTACGAGGTGATCCGGCGTACCGAGCCGATCTCCACACCGCGTACCTTCACCTCCGCCCCGGGCAGCATCTCGTTGCCGGCGCTGTCGGTCTCGAGGGTGACCATCGCGACCGGGACGAACCGCTTGTCGTACACCGCGACCGACAGCCACACCAGCAGGCCGAGCGCGGCGAGGAAGGCGAGCCCGGCCAGGCGGCGGCGCAGCTTGACCATCAGCCGGCCACCTTCACCGTCGTCGTCGCGCCCCAGATCGCCAGGCTGAGCAGGAAGTCCACGACGCTGATGAGAACGATCGCGGTACGCACGGCACGACCGACCGCGACGCCGACGCCGGCCGGCCCGCCGGTGGCCCGGTACCCGTAGTAGCAGTGGGTGAGGATCACCATGGCGCTGAAGATGAGCACCTTGGCGATCGACCAGAGCACGTCCACCGGTGCGAGGAACAGCCCGAAGTAGTGGTCGTAGGTGCCGGCTGACTGTCCATTGTAGAGCACTGTCACCTCGCGGGCGGCGAGGTACGCGCTGAGCAGGCCGATGCCGTACAGCGGCAGGATGGCCACGATGCCCGCGACGATCCGGGTGGTGACCAGGTACGGCAGGCTGGGTACCGCCATCACCTCCAGCGCGTCGACCTCCTCGGAGATGCGCATCGCGCCGAGCTGCGCGGTGAACCCGGCGCCCACCGTGGCCGACAGCGCTAGGCCGGCGACCAGCGGGGCGATCTCCCGGGTGTTGAAGTACGCCGACACGAAACCGGTGAACGCGGATGTGCCGATCTGGTCGAGTGCGGCGTACCCCTGCAGGCCGACGACGGTACCCACGAACAGCGTCATCGCGATCATCACGCCGACGGTGCCGCCGATGACGCCGAGGCCGCCGCTGCCGAAGCTCACCTCGGACAGCAGCCGCAGGATCTCCCTGGTGTACCGGCGCATTGCCCGCGGTACCCACATCAACGCGCGCAGGTAGAACGTCACCTGATCGCCGAGGACGTCGAGCCAGCCCAGCGAGCGGTCCAGCCGGTTCGGGTTGGTGGAGCGCGCCGCGTCGTCGGCCATCAGCGGGTTGTCGGCCATCACCGAGTTGTCGCCCATCACTGCCCCTTCGCCGGCACGATCTGGAGGTAGATCGCGGTCAGTACCAGGTTGACGAAGAACAGCAGCAGGAACGCGATGACCACGGACTGGTTCACCGCGTCGCCCACCCCCTTCGGCCCGCCTTTGGCGGAAAGGCCGCGGTGCGCGGCGACCACGCCGGCGATGAACCCGAAGATCAGTGCCTTGATCTCGCTGATCCACAGATCGGGCAGGTGCGCGAGCGCCGAGAAGCTGGCCAGGTAGGCGCCCGGCGTGCCGCCCTGCATGATGACGTTGAAGTAGTAGCCGCCCATCACGCCGACCACCGACACCATGCCGTTGAGAAGTACGGCGACGCCCATCGCGCCGAGTACCCGGGGCACGATCAGCCGCTGTACCGGCGACACGCCCATGACCCGCATCGCGTCGATCTCCTCGCGCACAGTGCGGGCTCCGATGTCGGCGCAGATCGCCGAGCCGGCCGCCCCGGACACCAGCAGCGCGGTGATGAGCGGGCTGGCCTGCTGCACCACGGCCAGCACGCTGGCCGCCCCGGTGAACGACTCGGCGCCCAACTGGCGGGTCAGCGAGCCGACCTGCAGAGCGATGACGGCACCGAACGGCACGGACACCAACGCGGTCGGCAGGATCGTCACGCTGGCGATGAACCAGAACTGCTCGATGAGTTCGCGTACCTGGAACGGGCGGCGGAACGTCTTGGCCACCACGCTGGCGGCCAGCGAGAAGAGGCTGCCGGTCTGGCGCAGCGCGCCGATGCCGGGTACGGCCGTGTCCGCGCTCATGACCCACCCGCGCTCATGACTCGCCTGCTCGGATGGCGTCGCGCCGGTAGATGCCGTAGCGGGCCCGGTCGGCATCGGTGAGGCCAGCGAGGATGCCGGCCTGCGCGGCCCGGGGGAGCAGGTGCAGGTCCCGCATCACCCGGTCCATCCGCCGGTTGACCGCCTGCCGTTCGGGCAGGCCGGGTGTCGGGGTGAGTTGAGGCGGGATGCCCGCCCGATCGCCGCCCGCCCGATCCCCGCCCGCCCGAGCCCCGCGGCCCGGCCCATCGCCGATGCCCGCCCGATCCCCGGGGCCCGGCCCATCGCCGATGCCCGGCCGGTCCCCGATGCGCGCAGGATCGCCACCAGCCCGATCCTCGCCCGCCCGATCGCCGATGCCTCCGGCACCGGTGAGTTCCAGCTCCACCGTCGCGTCGTCCTTCTCCTCGGCCATGCCGATCGGGCCTTCCCGCCGGCCGCCGAGGAACTGGGCCACCGCCGGCTCGTCGCTGGTGAGCAACACCTCGCGGGGGCCGAACGTGACCAGGTTGCGGCGGAAGAGCATGCCGATGTTGTCGGGTACCGTGCGGGCCATCTGAATGTTGTGGGTGACGATGAGGATGGTCGCGTCGATCTGTGCGTTCAGGTCGATGAGCAGTTGCGAGATGTACGCGGTGCGCACCGGGTCCAGCCCGGAGTCGGGTTCGTCGACGAGGATGATCTGCGGGTCGAGGACCAGGGCGCGGGCCAGGCCGGCGCGCTTGCGCATGCCGCCGGAGATCTCACCGGGCAGCTTGGGCCCGTCACCGGCCAACCCGACCATCGCCATCTTCTCCTCGACGATGCGCCGGACGTCCCGCTCGCCGAGCCGGGTGTGTTCGCGCAGCGGGAAGGCGACGTTGTCGTACAGGCTCATCGAGCCGAACAGCGCGCCGTCCTGGAACATCACACCCATCAGCCGGCGCGTGCGGTAGAGCTGCTTCTCCCGGCAGGAGGCGATGTCCACGCCGTCGATGAGCACCCGGCCGCGATCGGGTCGCACCAGGCCGACGAGCGACTTGAGAAAGACCGTCTTGCCGGTGCCCGAGGGGCCGAGCATGACGGACACCTCACCGGCCGGCAGGGTGAGACTGACGTCGCGCCACACCTGCTGGCGCCCGAAGGATTTCGTCAGTCCCTCGACCACGACTTCGATGCCCATGGAGTCTCCTGTCGTATGCGCGACGACGACCACCGCATGGCGAAACCGGGAGCCTCCCACATGATTGCTACTGGCTGGTACGTTAACGCGCCGGCAACACGGCGCACAAGAAACGGGTTGAACGCCCCTCCGAATTTGTCAAAGACCGATGAACGCGGGTTTTCGGCTTAGCAGTTTTCGATAAAGTCACCGTCACGGCGATCAAGGTAGTCGCTCGGCCGACCGAGACCGTCCACAATGGATGCCCCGCTGTCCGGATGTCACGGTGTCCGGATGCAGCGCTGTCTGGGTGCGGCGCTGTCCGGGGTGTCACGGTGTGTTCAGACGTCAGGGTGTCTGGAGGCCACGGTGTCTGGAGGCCACGGTGTCTGGACTTCTGTCTACAGGTCACGGCGTCCGGGGGTCCGCGTCGTCGACCGGTGCGGCCGGTGGCCGGGGATCGCGGCCCATCGGCGGGTAGCCGAGGCGGGCGAGCATGCCATTGACGTGCGTCAGGAGCGCATCGGGGAGTTGGCCTGCGGGAAGCTCCGCACCGCAGCCGGGAGCGTCGGCCCCGGCCGGATCCGGTGCGCCCGCGCCCGCGCCGACCGGCTGTACCGACAGCGCGGGGTACCCACCGGTCAGGCCGAGGAAGTCACCGATGCCGGCCGCGGTCCGCTCGGTGTCGGCGAGCAGGTCTTCGTAGCGCAGCCGCAGGCAACTGTCCGGGTGAGCCTGCTCGAAGGCGAGCATGGAACCGGTGTGCCCGCCCCACCAGGCGCCGAGGGCGGCGACGGTGCTGCCCGGGTAGGCGGCGGTGAAAGGGGCGAACCCGGGGCCGGAGATCCCCCACGGGTTGGCCCGCAGCGCCGCGTAGACCACGTCCGGACAGGCGCGGTGAAGGCAGATGAACCGGGTGGCCGGAAACAGCCGAAGGAAGGTCTCCGCCGCACCGCGGTCGGCGGCGACCGTCTCGCACCAGCGCGGCCGGCCGGCGCGGGCGACGATCGCGGTGATCATCCCGGTGGCGAGCGCGCGGACCGAGCTGGTCGCCAGGGCCGAGAGCGAGCCGTCGGCGCGGCGTTCGGTCCGCCGCCATGCCGCGGCCGCCTGGTCGCAAGCCGCGAGCAGGCCGGTCGCGGAGGTGCACGCCAGCTCGGGCCGGTCACCGAGCAGGGTCCGCAGCCGGCGGGCCCCCGCGTGGGTATACGTCAGTACCACCACGGGAGCGGAACGCACCGCGCCGTTGGCGCCCTCCCGTGCCGCGCCGTTGGCGCTCTCCTGTGCCGCGCCGTTGGCGCTGTCGCGGGCCCTGCCGTTGGCGTCGGCGCGGGCCGCCGCCGCGCCGGCGGGCCACCGGGGCGCCGTCATGCTCCGGCAGCCGATCGGATCTCGGGGTGCCGGCCGCCGTCTGCGGCCGTCGCGGGGGTTACCTCCACTGCTCCTCCCTGAGGGGTGAGGCCGGGCCGTCGTGCCGTCCTGTGGGGATTCGCGTTCGTTGGGATTCGCGTCTCTCGGGATTCGAGGTCAGGGGCTGGTGATCTTGATTCTGGTGTCGAGGTTGTAGGTCGCCGCGACTGTCCGCTGCGCGGCGGCGATAGTGAGGACGGACGCGCAGGTGTTCGTTTCCGGGGGCACTGTCAGGACGTTCTTGTTCGCGCTGCCCTGCACCAGGGTCAGGACCGGACTCGCGGTCGCGTTCGGGTTGGCGTAGTTGACTCCGACACCGCCCTGGAGAGTGAACGCGCACTGGGTCGTTCCACCGCCCGCGACCGGGACGTTCGTGCCGCTCAGCCGGAGCACGAGATCGGTGAGCTTCCCGGTCGTGACGTCGGACGCGTACAGGTTGCCCGAGATGCCGGCGGCGTGCTGCTGCGCGACCGTCCAGGTGCTCCCGTCCGATCCCCGGCAGCCGCCGGCGGTGAGCTGCACCGTGCCGAGATCTCCCCGGGGCGGTCCCGTCGTGTCCGGGATGCTGCCGTCGAGGGCCGACTGCGGGCAGGTGACGGTCAGGAATCCGCCGTTCACGACGCTCACTCTGATCGTCAATGCCGGCGAGGTCATCGTCCCCCGGAAGTTGCCGCCGCCGGTGACGGTCCAGTAGGGCTCGAAGCTCGGCAGCCGGTCCGGCGTGCAGTTGCCGGTGTTGGTGCACAACGGGCTCAGGTACATCTTGACGTAGTTGTCGGCGCCCGAGATCGTCGCGGTCATCAGCGGGTCCAGGTCTTCGCCACCCCGGCCGACGCAGCCGGTGAACGGTGGGACGGTGGCGTACCCGGCGAGCGCGCCGCCGAGCGCGACGTGCGCGAAGAACGGCGTGGCACCCCCCGGCTCGCTGCCTCCCAGCAGTACGAGCATGTCGGGGTGGACCGGAGAGCCGGGGCTGGACAGGGGAGCGCTGCTGTGACAGTTGTCGCCCACGTCCAGCGGCACGCCGTTGACCAGGACGTGGTCGATCCGCATCGACGCCGAGGTGGTGGCGACGATGTGGTACGGGCCGTTGGAGGGATCCTTGGTGGCGTTGAGGTAGAGCACGCCCTTCAGCGGGTCCGGCCCGACCTGGGTGAGATGCGCCGTCGCGGTCACGGGTTGGAAGCCGAAGGTCAGGAACGTCGCCGTGGCCGGCGGGAACTCCCGTACCCCATCGTGATCCAGCTCCATCGTGTCCAGGGCGCAGGTGTAGGTCGTCGTCCCCACCCGCGCGGCGCCGGCCTGGTTGCCCTCGGTCGGACCGACGCTGTGGCCGAGCGCGGGCGTCGGGTATCCCAGCTCCAGCGCGCTGTCGAGCTTGGCCGCGTTGGCGAATCCCGCCAGGTAACCGCTGATCGGTGTCGGCGGCTGAACGATCCCCAGCCAGCTTTTCGGATCGGCGCACGCGGCGTACCCGGCGGTGTCGATCGAGTCGTAGAAACCCGGCACCGCTGCGGCCGGGGCGTCGACGCGAACCACGTCGGGTTGCCGCATCGAACCGCCGAGCGAGAGCGATGCCGCGGTGACGGCGGCCATCGCCGCCGCGCTGACGACGTGGCGCCGTCGCCGTCCGGTGGCCCTCATCCGTGCCGGCTCCCTGTCATGTGAGTTGGTGGATGCGGCGGCCTGCCGCACGGTACCGGTGTACCGCACGGCAGGCCCGCGTGAAAGTGGCCTACGGGTCGGTGATGGTCTGCTGCGGGTTGGTGTTGTACTTGGCCGCGAACCAGGCCGGCTCGCCCGCGCCGAACAGGCCCAGG
Organism: Rugosimonospora africana; assembly: GCF_016862975.1. Taxonomy (GTDB): domain Bacteria; phylum Actinomycetota; class Actinomycetes; order Mycobacteriales; family Micromonosporaceae; genus Rugosimonospora; species Rugosimonospora africana. The sequence goes on along the minus strand of NZ_BONZ01000067.1, from coordinate 6,689 downwards.
CAGGACTTGCTGGGCGCGATGCTCGTGATGGCCAGTTGCGAGGCGTGGCTGGGATTGATCGTCAGGTTGTGGCTGCTGTTGTTGAACGAGCCCGGCAGCGAGCCGCCCCTGATCTCCATGTGGCAGTCGAATCCGTTGACTCCGCTGACACTCGCGCTGATCGCGCTGGTGGCCCCGTCGCCGATCCGGCCGGTGGTGACCGGAGCGGCGTAGCCGGTGGCGGACAGCGTGGTTGCCTTGTGCAGGTGGGCGACGACGCCGAAGCCGAGCAGACTGCACGGGCTGGCGGCGGTACCGAACTGTGCGTTGGTGATCGTGCCCAGCTGCACCGTGGTTCCGGTCCGGCCGTCTCCGGACAGGCTGCCGGACGCGGTGGCCGCGTTGACCGGACAGGTCAGGCTGATGCCGTTGGCGTTCAGGATCGCGGGGCTGACGTTCGTCGCCGTGTAGTGGCCGCCGGGGGTGATGTGCCACGTGCCGCCCGAGGCGAATGCCGGACCGGCGCCCACGCCCATGCCCGCTCCGGTGGCCACCGCCGCCGCGGCGCCGGTGAACGCGATGCTCGCGACTTTCTTGGCCTTACTCATGTTCCCTCCTTTTCAGGATCGATGGCCGAGAGTCGACTGGTGCCCGGGTTGGTGAACTCCCGAATGCCCGCTCATCCCGCCGTCGGCTTCGCGAGGGTCAGCGCGATGGTGTTGCCGGGTCCGGGGATTGTCAGATTGATCATGGGGGTGGCCAGCAGGCAGTTCTGGAACGGCGGAATCGTGTAGCTGCCCGCGAGTACGCCGCCGACCGGCGGGCTCCACCCGGGTTGCGAAGCCAACGTGATCGTCGCCGGGTACGCGCTCTGGCAGAACGGTCCCACCAGGACCGGCAACCCGGCCACAGTCAGGCTGGTGATTTTCAGGGTGACCTGGGCGGTGGCCGCGACCGCGCCGCCGACCTTCGCGACGGTACCGGTTGCCTGCCCGACCGGGATGAGTTCGGTGGTCGCCTTCACCGGGACGAATCCCAGCTCGGTGAACGAGCCGGTGGCCGGCGGCAGGCTGAGATCTGCCGTCATGGCCCCGGTGACCACGTCGACGGTCGTGCTCAGCGTGCCCGGGCCGAGCGCCAGGTCGCCATCCGGTGCCTGGAGGTGAGTGGTGCCCGTGACCGGGTAGTTGAGCGTGACCGTGACGGCCGCCGACGCGGCGCCGGAGTTGGCCAGCATCGCGCCGAGTGCCAGCACTCCGGCCGACGCGATCACCGCCAACCGGCGGATTCTTGTGCGGGACCTCGTCATGTGCGGTCTCCTCCTCCTCTGTGGTTCGGGGCGGTGGCCGCGGTCATCCGTTCGATGCCGGGGCCGGGGTTGCGTGCCGGCGGGCCTGCCGCCACGAGGTCAGCCCGAGCAGTTCGCCGAGCATGCCGATCCGGGCCTCGGCGGCGACCGGGCCGGCGTTGCCGCTCTCGCAGTACCGCAACTGGTTGTGGCGCAGCGCGACCGACAGGTTGGCCCGCCCGCCGAGGATCTGCTCCCACGTCTCGGCGGAGCCGATGACGTCCCACGCGGTGTCCGGCTCGTCGGCCTCTCCGTCGTGAATCGCATTGCCGTCGTGGATCGCCGCTCCGTCGTGGACTGCCGCTCCGTCGTGGATCGTCTCTCCGTCGTGGACATTGCCGCTCTGGATCGCGTTGCCGCCCTGGATCGCGTTGTTGCCCTGGATCCCGTTGTTGCCCTGGGTGGTCCCGTCGCTCTGGGCGCTCCCGCCGCGGGCCGCGCCGTGGTCGACGGGTCGGTCGTTGACCGAGGTCACGCTGGCCGTGGGGAGGCTGACCCGCCATCGAGCGGCCGGTCCGGACCCGGTGGGCGGGGTCGCGACAAGCATGAACGTGTCGGCCGAGCACGGCTCCCACCGCTTCGCGAAGTCCTCGCCGAGCTGGGCCAACGCGGCGAGAAGCCGGTCGGCGACGCCCGGATCGACCACCGCCGGGCCCGCTGTCGTTGTGCCTGCTGTCGTTGTGCCTGCTGTCGCCGTGCCTGCTGCCGCCTCGACCGCTGACTGTGTGTGGGCCGGTGGCTGTGACCTGACTGTCACCTGTGCGCTGGCCGTCTGTGCGCTGGCTGCCGGCTGTGTGTGGGCCGCTGGCTGTGCGGGGACCGGCTCGGCGTCCGGGGCCTGTGCGAGTTCCTGGCCCGGCATCGCGACCCGCAGGTCCGCCGGCCGTTCCGCGGTTCCCCAGGACCCGTCGACCGGAAGGTAGCCCAGTTGCTCACAGAGTTCGTTGAGCCGTTGCAGGGCCGGCGCCGCGATCAGTCCGACCGGCACCGTCCACCCTCGACCGACCGAGTCGGGCGTGATCCGGGAGGTGTGCCAGATCTTGTAGTCGGCCGGCCCGAAGCGTTCCCTCTCCGGCGCGAAGCACGCCTCCGCGATTCCCGGCACCGAGTCGACGCCGAGGAAACGGTAGGCGGCGTCCGCGGTGCCCTGCGGATCGGCCACCAGGTCCTCGTACCGGACCCGGTGGCAACGCTCCGGGTACTGCTCTTCGGCCGCCCGGATCACGGTCATGTTGTCGGCCCAGAACCGGGCCAGTGCCCACACCGCGTTCCCGGGTGTCTCCGCGATGTACGGGTCGAAGCCGTAGCCGTTGAGTCCCCACGGGCACGCCTCGATCCCGGAGGCGATCACGTCCATCGGATGCCGGTAGAGGCACAGGAATCGGGCCTGGGGCCAGATCCGGGTCAGCAGGTACGTGTAGCGCGCCGTGCCGAGGCTCTTGTCGCAGTACCGCTTCTTGCCGCGCCGGGCGAGGTAGGACCCGACCATCCGGTCCATCGTCTCCCGCACCCCGGCGATCGCCGCGTCCGGGATCTCCGGCGGCTCGTCGCCCCGGTTCGCCGACAGTGGCGCCCCCTCGATCAGCGACCACACCGTGGCCAGCTGCCCGCACAGCGTCGGCACGTTGGTCTCCGGCGGGCATGCCAGGTCCGGGTGCGCGTCCAGCAGGAACCGCAACAGCGTCGACCCCGACCGGCCGGCGCACAACACGAACACGGGATCCGGGGTGGAATGCGACCGGCCGGAACCGGGCGCGAGAAACCCGGGTACCGGCTGCGTGACAACGCCATCGGTCATAGGGATCGACCTCCTGCTCTCGGCCCGGACGTCGGGGGTCCGAGCCGCATCGAGTCACGGACTGGTGATGGTGATCGAGGCCGGGGCTGAGGTGGTGGTGGTCGTCGGGCCCGAACGCCGGTAGGTTACTGATGAGTATCAATGATCTACAAGGCGTACCGTCGAAAGAGGGCCTGGGGCCTTCGTTTCTTGTCAGTACTCGATGAACCGGCCGACCGCCGATTGTCAGTCAGCGAGCAATTCCGGTCCACCGGCCGCTCGGACAGCACCGGAATGATCGACTGTGCCCCGCCGATCGGGGCCGCGGCGTCGGCTACCTGGCTGTCGGCCGGTTTCTTGTCACTTCTGGATGAGCGGGATCGCCGTACCTTGTCACTTCCGGAGTAGGGGGAGCGGCGTCGGACGCCCGTTGGATGCGACCTTGGTTGCATTTACGGCAATCATTCCCTGAATAGTCTGGATCGAATGTTTCGCGCACTCGCTACTTTCGTTACGGTCAAGGTGTCGCGGATCACAGACGGACGTGAGACGGGGAGCTGACTTCGGTGACGCACACCCTCGATACGGGCCAGCGGTCCAGGGCGAATGGCCACACCAACCCGTTCGCGGCGGTTCCCCGGAATCTGGCCACCATCATGCGGATGGAGTTGCCGGATCTCGCCGCCGAGATCATTTCGGAGATCCGGACGACCATTCCGGAGTACGCCCGCCCGATGAACGGCCCGTACGGTCAGGCCATCCGCCTCGGCGTGGAGCAGGCGCTGACCGCCTTCGTCGACCAGGTGGCCAATCCCGGCGGGCCACACGACACCCGCGACGAGGTATGCCGGCGGCTCGGCCAGTACGAGGCTCACGAGGGTCGGAGCCTGGACAGCCTCCAGGCCGCGTACCGGATCGGTACCCGGGTCGCGTGGCACCGGGTGATGAAGGTGGCCCAGCAGTACAACCTGAGCCTGACGATCATCTCGCTGCTCGCCGACGCGCTCTTCGACTACATGGACGAACTGGCCGCGCTGTCCCGGCAGGGGTACATGGAGGCCCAGGCGCGCTCGGCCGACGTACTGGAGCACTGGCGGCGCCGGCTGCTGCGGCTCATCCTGGAGCGTCCCCCGGCGCCGTCCACCGCGATCGTCGAACTCGCCGGCCTTGCCTGCTGGCCGGTTCCCGACCAGGTGACGATGGTCGCCACCCGGCCACTGCCGTACGACAAGAGCCTGCTCGACACCGACGTGCTCGCCGAACTCGACGCGGTGGAACCGCACCTGCTGATTCCCGGACCACTGACCGAACAGCGCGCGGCGATGCTCGAAGTCGGGCTGGCCGGTTCGCGCATCGCGGTCGGACCGGCGGTGAGCCTGGCCTCCGCGGCCGAATCCCTGCGCTGGTCGCGCCAGGCGCTCGCACTCGCCGAGGACGGCCGCATCGAGGCCGGCAGGGTGGTGCTGTGCGAGGAACACCTCGTCGAGCTGCTGCTGCTGTCCGACACCGCGCTGGTCGACCAGATCGCCAAGCGGGAGCTGGGTGCGCTGGACGGGATGAGCGCGCACCGCCGGCAGCGGCTGACCGAGACACTGGCCGCCTGGCTGGACAGCCGCGGCTCGGCCGCGCGAATGGCCGAGAAGATGGCGATCCACCCGCAGACGGTCCGGTACCGGATGCGCCAGGTCGAGCAGGTCTTCGGCGACCAGCTAGAGGATCCCGAATCGCGATTCGCGCTGGACCTGGTGATGCGGGCCGGCCGGCTGCGTGAGCGCCCCACCCGTGCGGCCAACCGCAAGCGCAACTAGCGACTATCCACAGTGGAGCATCGAATGGATACCGCCTCTGTCGACGACGCCGACCAGCTCGGCTCGGCTCGTCTCGCGCCGCCCGACGATCCGGACCGGTCGCCGGCCTCGTCGGTGTCCTCGGCCGAGCGGTCGTCGGCCTTGTTGCCGGACCGGTCGTCGGCCTCGTCGGTCGAGGAGCCGCCGGCCCGGGCCGGGCGGGCGAATCTGTGGACGTTGCTGGCACTCGCCATGGTGGCCGCCGCCGTCGTGTCGACCGGCTGGTTCGGATGGTCGTGGTACGCGGCGGCGCACGACGACACGCTGACCTACTCGCGTACCCGGGACGACGTGCTGCGCGCCGGCGAGCAGGCCATCCAGAACCTGAACACCCTCGACTACCGCACCGCCCAGCAGGGCATCAAGGTCTGGCAGGACTCCACCACCGGCGACCTGCACAACCAGCTGGTCAGTGGCAGCGCGACCTTCCTCAGCCAGATCGCCGAGGCGAAGACGGTCACCGTGGCGAAGGTGCTCGACGGTGCGGTGACCGAACTCGACGAGCACGCCGGCAAGGCGAGCGTCATCGTCGCCGTGGACATCACCGTCACTCCGGCGAGCGGGCAACCGGCCGACAAGCGGGAGCGGCTCTCCGGGCAGCTGACCCGTACCGGCACGGGCTGGAAACTGTCCGCCGTCGGGCAGGTACCGGTGAGCGCGAGCTGAGAGGACCGCGAGCCGTGAGGACCGCGAGCCGTGAGGACCGCGAGCTGAGAGGACGCAGATAGATGCCGCCACCGACCCGTTACCGCCCTTCCCAGGCGCCGACGCCCCGGCGCGTCACCCGTCGCACGGGCGCCACGCGCCAGGGCGCGGAGCCGGAACGCCCGAGCACTGAGCCGGAACGCCGGAGCGCTGAGCGGGAACCCCGTCCGGCGGAACAGGCTGCCGCTTCTGCCACCGCTTCTGCCGACCCCGCTTCCGCAGTTTCCGCTTCCGCAGTCTCCGCCGGTTCTGCCGCGGCTTCCGCCTCCGCCGCCTCCGCCGAGCCTCGGATCAGCCGGCTGGGCGCACTGCGCGGCCGGCCGTGGAGCGTACCCGTCGCACTCGCCGTACTGGCCGTGCTCCTCGGCGGCTTCGCGGTCTGGTTCGCGGCCAACGCCCGGCACCTGCAGAACACCACGAGCGCCGCCAACACCGCGCTGACCGCGGGAGCCGACACCAGCGCGGTCAACGGCCAGGTGGCCAGCGCGGTCAACACCCTTTTCTCGTACGACTACAGCAACCTCGACAAGACCCAACAGGCGGCACACGGTCTGCTGGTCGGCAACGCCGTCTGCGAATACGACGCCTTGTTCCAGGTCGTCCGGCAGCAGGCACCGCAGCAGCACTTGGTGGTCACCGTGACGGTCACCAACAGCGGTGTCGAGGCGCTGACCGGAAACCGGGCCCGGGTGCTGGTGTTCGCGACACAGAGCAGCACCAGCGCGGTCACCAAGGCCACCTCGACGGCGGGTGCGATGTTCGCGGTCGACGCGGTACGCCAGGGTGGACGGTGGCGGATCGAGAACATCGACACCTTCACCGGTAACCAGTCCGGCTCAGCGTGCAAGTGACGCAGCTCCCTCTCGCGCAGCCCCCTCTCTCGCAGCCCCTTTCGCAGAGCCCCTTTCGCGTCAGGCGGCACCTCCACAGGTCCATACAACGTGGATGTGCTAGCTGAAACTGGAGTCCGGCAAAGTTGGTCGCCGAGTTATCCACAGGGCCCTTGCTACGGCTACGAAGTGTCGTAGGTCGT